>NZ_JBDFQT010000003.1:0-536403 GCF_039675725.1 Erwinia sp. Eh17-17
CGTCATAATGAATTTCATTATGTGTTCACTCTTAAGACTTGATATTTTTTGTCACCCGGAGGTGACTGATATCAATCCTGCGAGTGCCCACACAGATTGTCTGATAAATTGTTAAAGAGCGTTGCGAGCAGTGCCGGAGCTTCCTGTCGCGAGGTGGCGTATATTACGCTTTCCTCCTTCGGAGTCAACTTCTTTTTGAGAAGTTTTTCCGGCGGTTCAGATACTTCCTGAACCTCCTGAGCCGCTGGCCTGTAAGCCGCTGTGCCGTCTCAGTGGTTGCGCATTATAGACAGGCGCTTCGGGAACGCAAGCAGTAATATCAACTTTTTTACCACTTGCTGAAAGTTCAGCCGAAACGCTGCTTTTTAGCCCTGTTTGATACGTGCTGGCAGCTCTTTCAGGCTATTAAGCACCCAATCCGCTGCACTCTCGCCTTCAGCAGTAACAGGCTTTCCACTACGAACCAGCACTTTTTTGCCCACTCCGGCAGCTTTTGCTGCCTGCATGTCCTCAATCTTATCGCCAACCATATAAGAAGCGGCCATATCGATGTTCAACTCCTGCTGTGCGGTCAGGAGCATCCCCGGCTGTGGCTTACGGCAGTCACAGGTCTGACGTAACTCTTCTACTATTGCTTCCGGGTGATGTGGACAGAAATAGATACCATCCAGATCCACCTCGCGATCTGCCAGCGACCAGTCCATCCACTCTGTCAGATGCATAAACTGCTGTTCCGTAAACATGCCGCGCGCTATCCCGGACTGGTTTGTTACCAGCACCAGCGCGAAACCCATTTCTTTAAGCTCACGCATGGCATCAATCACACCATCGATAAACTCAAAGTTGTCGCTTTCAAAAACATAACCGTGGTCAACATTAATGGTGCCATCACGATCGAGGAAAATTGCGGGGACTTTCTCAGCCACGTAGTAACTCCTGCATCAAAATTTGCCGTAGTGTATCGCATCATTGCTATAAAAGAGAGAATGCCCGTTTGAATGACTTCGATTGATTTAGACGTCTGGATGCCCTACCATCCATTCAGTCCCCGCAATACGGGATGCTGTTTTATTGAACGCCACGGATAACTCCCATCACGATAATAAATAAATCAATGATTAAACTTTCAAATATCACCAAAGTGTTCCAGCAAGGTTCACGCACCATTACAGCGCTGTCTGATGTCAGCCTGCACGTGCCTGCCGGACAAATTTATGGCGTGATTGGCGCTTCCGGTGCAGGTAAAAGCACCCTGATCCGCTGCGTCAATTTACTGGAACGCCCAACGTCCGGTAGCGTGCTGGTTGATGGTCAGAATCTGACCACGCTGTCTGAGGGTCAGCTCACACTGGCTCGCCGTCAGATCGGCATGATTTTCCAGCACTTCAACCTGCTTAACTCGCGCACCGTTGCCGGTAATGTGGCCCTGCCGCTGGAGCTCGGCAATCTGTCGAACGCAGAGATCAAGACACGCGTCAGCGAACTGCTGGATCTGGTCGGGCTGGCGGACAAGCATGATGCCTGGCCTGCCAACCTCTCCGGCGGGCAGAAACAGCGTGTGGCGATTGCCCGTGCGCTGGCCAGCAACCCGAAAGTCCTGCTGTGTGATGAAGCCACCAGCGCACTGGACCCGGCCACCACCCGTTCAATCCTTGAACTGCTCAAGGATATCAACCGCCGTCTGGGTATCACGATCCTGTTGATCACCCATGAGATGGATGTGGTGAAGCGTATCTGCGACTGTGTTGCCGTCATCAGCAATGGGCAGCTTATCGAGCAGGATACGGTGAGTGAAGTGTTCTCTCATCCGAAAACGCCGCTGGCCCAGCAGTTTATTCAGTCCACGCTGCATCTTGATATCCCGGAAGATTATCTCAAGCGTCTGACGCCGCAAGCCAGCGCCACAACGGTTCCGCTACTGCGCCTGGAGTTCACCGGCCAGTCGGTAGATGCCCCACTGCTTTCCGAGTCAGCGCGTCGTTTCAACGTCAACAACAACATTATCAGTGCGCAGATGGACTACGCCGGGGGCGTGAAGTTCGGCATCATGCTGGCTGAAATCCACGGCGACGCCGCCGATACTCAGGCTGCCATCGCGTTCCTGCAAGAGCACCATGTAAAGATAGAGGTATTAGGTTATGTCTGAGGCGATGATGTGGTTAATGGGCCGCGGCATCTGGGAAACCCTGATGATGACCTTTGTCTCCGGCTTTTTCGGTTTTGTGCTCGGCCTGCCGGTCGGTGTGCTTCTTTATGTGACCCGTCCGGGGCAGATCGTGGCGAATGCCAAACTTTATCGGGTGCTGTCGGCGGCGGTGAATATCTTCCGTTCGATTCCTTTCATCATCCTGCTGGTCTGGATGATCCCGTTTACCCGGATTATCGTCGGCACCTCGATTGGTCTGCAGGCGGCGATTGTTCCTCTTACCGTTGGCGCCGCACCTTTTATTGCGCGTATGGTGGAGAATGCCCTGCTTGAGCTTCCCACCGGCCTGATTGAAGCATCACGCGCCATGGGTGCCACGCCGTTGCAGATTATTCGCAAGGTTCTGTTACCGGAAGCGCTACCAGGTCTGGTGAATGCCGCTACTATTACTCTGATTACCCTGGTCGGCTACTCCGCCATGGGTGGCGCCGTCGGCGCTGGCGGTCTGGGCCAGATTGGCTATCAGTATGGTTATATCGGATACAACGCAACGGTCATGAATACGGTAT
Organism: Erwinia sp. Eh17-17; assembly: GCF_039675725.1. Lineage (NCBI taxonomy): Bacteria > Pseudomonadati > Pseudomonadota > Gammaproteobacteria > Enterobacterales > Erwiniaceae > Erwinia > Erwinia sp. Eh17-17. The sequence continues at coordinate 2,716 of NZ_JBDFQT010000003.1, forward strand.
TAATCCTGCTGGTTGTTTTGGTGTATTTGATTCAGTTCTGTGGCGATCGCATCGTTCGTGCGGTCAGCCACAAGTAAACACAACAGTAATTTCTCTCTATTTAAGGAAGGGATATGTCTTTTAATGTAAAAACGCTTGCCGCTGTCGGCGCGCTTATCGGTACTCTGGCACTGGCTGGCTGCGATCAGAAAGAGAAAGATCCAAATCACATCAAGGTGGGTGTGATCGTCGGTAGTGAACAGCAGGTGGCTGAAGTGGCCGCCAAAGTGGCGAAGGACAAATACGGTCTGGATGTTGAGCTGGTGACGTTCAACGACTATGTGCTGCCGAATGAAGCGTTGAGCAAAGGCGATATTGACGTTAACGCCTTCCAGCACAAACCTTACCTGGACCAGCAGATCAAAGATCGTGGTTATAAGCTGGTTTCCGTCGGCAATACCTTTGTTTATCCGATTGCCGGTTACTCCAAAAAGATTAAATCTCTGGACGAACTGCAGAACGGCGCTCAGGTTGCTATCCCTAACGATCCGACCAACCTTGGCCGCTCCCTGCTGCTGCTGCAGAAAGTGGGCCTGATCAAATTGAAAGATGGCGTTGGCCTGCTGCCAACCTCACTGGATGTGGTTGAGAACCCTAAAAATCTGAAGCTGGTTGAGCTGGAAGCACCACAGCTGCCACGCTCTCTGGATGACCAGCAGATTGCGCTGGCCGTGATCAACACCACTTACGCCAGCCAGATTAACCTGACTCCGGCGAAAGACGGCATCTTCGTCGAAGACAAAGACTCGCCGTACGTGAACCTGATTGCAGCCCGTGAAGATAACAAAGACGCGGAAAACGTGAAGAAATTCGTTCAGGCCTATCAGTCTGATGAAGTGAATGACGCCGCGAACAAAGTGTTCAACGGTGGCGCAGTAAAAGGCTGGTAATCGGCCGCATGCGGGTAGCGCCAGCTGCCCGCAGCTCAATAGATATTGCCAGATGTGCCTGCCTGACGCTCTCCGCTTGTTATTTCTGTTCCAGCTTGCTTCAATAACGCCACTTTATTGATCATGAGGATTTTCCCATGCGTTTTTTACCGCTCTGTTTGTTAGCGCTGACGCTGACAGGGTGTTCGTTGTTCCCTAAACCCTATGAGCCTGTTAAACCTTTTCCGCAGTCAACGCAGACTGATGCTTCCCAGTCGAAACCTGCCGCACGCCCTGCCCCGGTAAAACTGTATACCGATGCTGCTGATCTGGTGAGTAGGCCTTTCCGTGACCTGGGTGAAGTGTATGGCGACGATTGTCAGAGCAGCTCACAGGACTCACCGCCTAATCTCGCCACTGCGCGTAAACGTATGCAGGTGCGGGCATCCGGTATGAAAGCCAACGCCGTGCTGGTGCATAAATGTGAGATCGTCACCGGTGCGCAGGGTTGTTATCGTCAGGCGATTTGCCAGGGCTCCGCGTTAAAAGTCTCTAATCAGTAACTCTCTTCATTCCGACCGGGGGCTTTATCCCCCCTGGTCCTGAATAAGTGCGCATTTTTTAATTTCCTCCCTGACCTAATCTATAGCTAAAACCATTAGGAAAATACGTATTTTCACCAGCAAATTCAGCATGTTAATTGATATTAAAACACCATACTGCTAGGTTATCGTTTCGGATAACCCAATACAAAGGAATTGTATAATGCGTAAATTAGTCTTCGTTTTGGTATCATTAGCCCTTACCGGCTGCGCGCACAACGCACAGCAAACCGTTCAGACACCAGTCAAAGCAAAAACTGAGGCTCCTCGTTCCGTGTCGTTGCTGAAATCTCCCTCTTCAATTCAGCTGATTAGCAGTGCTGACGAGCTCACTGGCAAGTCGTTCCTGGCCTTAGGCACCGTTTCAGGGTATTCCTGCCAGGACAGAGCACAGGATTTCCCGACCGATATGAGCACCGTGCGCCGTCAGCTGCAGGTCAATGCGGTTCCCTTGCATGCCAATGCTGTTTTGCTGAACAATTGTGTCATCAACACCCAAATACAGGGCTGCTACCGCCAGACTCTGTGTAAGGGGTCTGCCCTGAGAGTTGCCCAATAATGACGACATTTTCCTTCCAGAAAATTGGTACGATTCATTCCCCTTGGAAGGAAAAGTTCGCTGTTCCCCGCCAGCCTGGTTTAATCCAGGATGGCGGCGGTGAGTTGCATTTGCAGGCCCCATATAACCAGCCCGAAGCCGTGCGCGGCCTGGAAGCCTTCAGCCATCTGTGGCTGCTGTTTGTCTTTCATCAGACGATGGAAGGCGGCTGGCGCCCGACCGTGCGGCCTCCCCGTTTAGGCGGCAACGCACGTATGGGCGTTTTTGCCACCCGCTCGACCTTCCGCCCCAATCCGATTGGCATGTCGCTGGTTGAACTGAAGGGCATCCGCTGTGAACAGCAGCAGGTGATCCTGGAGTTAGGCAGCCTTGACCTGGTCGACGGGACCCCGGTTGTCGATATCAAACCCTATCTGCCGTTTGCCGAAGCGTTACCCGATGCCCGTGCCGGTTTTGCCCAACAGGCTCCGTTAGCGGATATGCCGGTCAGTTTCAGCAGGCAGGCGCAGCAGCAGTTAACGCAGCACCAGCAGCAATTTCCGCATCTTGAGCGTTTTATCCATCAGGTTCTGGCTCAGGACCCGCGACCCGCGTATCGTAAAGGCGAAGAGCCCGCGCGTGAATACGCTGCCTGGCTGCTGGATTTCAACGTCCGCTGGCGGGTAACTCTTTCAGGCACCGAAGTTATCGCTATCGACCCGCGTTAATTTTTCCCGGCATCTTTTGACTCTCCTGTCACACTGATACACTAGCGTCCATCATTTTTTGGCTCTATGCGTTCAAATGGAATCGTAACTCATGCGTACTACTCAATATTTGCTCTCCACTCTGAAGGAGACACCTGCCGATGCTGAAGTGATCAGCCACCAGCTGATGCTGCGTGCCGGCATGATCCGTAAACTGGCATCGGGCCTGTATACCTGGCTGCCGACTGGCCTGCGCGTGCTCAAAAAAGTTGAAAACATCGTGCGCGAAGAGATGAACAACGCCGGTGCAATTGAGATCTCCATGCCAGTTGTTCAGCCAGCAGACCTGTGGCAGGAGAGTGGGCGTTGGGAACAGTACGGCCCGGAGCTGCTGCGTTTTGTTGACCGCGGTGAGCGCCCGTTTGTTCTCGGCCCGACGCATGAAGAAGTGATTACCGATCTGATCCGCAACGAGCTCAGCTCTTATAAGCAGCTGCCGTTGAATCTGTTCCAGATCCAGACCAAATTCCGTGATGAAGTGCGCCCGCGCTTTGGCGTGATGCGCTCACGTGAGTTTATTATGAAAGATGCTTATTCATTCCATACCACGCAGGAATCCTTGCAGGAAACCTACGATGCAATGTACCGCGCCTACAGTCAGAGCTTCACCCGTATGGGGCTCGACTTCCGCGCTGTCGATGCCGACACCGGATCGATTGGCGGCAGCGCCTCACACGAGTTCCAGGTTCTGGCGCAGAGCGGTGAAGATGATGTGGTGTTCTCTACCGAATCTGACTACGCCGCCAACATAGAAAAAGCAGAGGCCGTTGCGCCTGCCGGTGGCCGCGCCGCCGCGACACAGCCGATGGTGCAGTTCGCCACCCCAGAGGCGAAAACTATCGCTGAACTGGTGGAGCAGTTTGGGCTGCCCGTCGAAAAAACGGTGAAAACCCTGATGGTGCAGGCGACCAAAGAGAGCGGTCATACGCTGGTTGCCTTGCTGGTCCGTGGCGATCACGAGCTGAACGAAATCAAAGCAGAACACATTGATATTGTTGCCTCACCGCTGACCTTTGCAACCGAAGAAGAGATCCGTGCACAGGTGAACGCCGGTCCTGGCTCACTCGGCCCGGTGGGTCTGAACATGCCAATCATTGCCGACCGTACCGTTGCGGCAATGAGCGACTTCAGCGCCGGTGCTAACATCGACGGGCAGCACCTGAAAGGTATTAACTGGGAGCGCGATCTGCCGCTGCCTCACGTCGCGGATATTCGTAACGTGGTTGAAGGGGATGCCAGCCCGGATGGGAAAGGGACGCTGCTGATTAAACGCGGTATCGAGGTGGGTCATATCTTCCAGCTCGGCACCAAGTACTCAGAAGCGATGAAAGCCTCCGTGCAGGGCGAAGATGGCCGTAACCAGATTATGACCATGGGCTGCTACGGTATTGGTATCACGCGTATCGTGGCGGCGGCTATTGAACAGAACCATGACGATCGCGGTATTATCTGGTCACCGGCGCTGGCACCTTTCCAGGTCGCCATCCTGCCGATGAACATGCAGAAGTCATTCCGCGTAAAAGAGCTGGCGGAAGAGCTGTATGCCACGCTGCGCGCTAAAGGCATTGACGTTATTCTTGACGATCGTAAAGAGCGTCCGGGCGTGATGTTTGCCGATATGGAACTGATTGGCGTGCCGCACACAATCGTCATCGGCGATCGTAACCTCGACAGCGAAGAAGTGGAATACAAAGCGCGTCGTGCCGGTGAGAAACGTATGATCAAAACCAGTGAAATCGTCGATTTCCTGGTGAGCGAGCTGGCGGTTTAGTCCTTCTTCCTGAAGGGAGAAGCCGACTGTCCGGTTCTCATTCCGTTGATAAAAAAAGCCACCGCATGCGGTGGCTTTTTTATTTTAGTTCTGGACTGCGTTGACCTGCTCTTGCTGCTGCAGCGCCTGCACCGTCTGGTGCCGCTGCCAGTAGTAACCCAGGGTATATTTGAACCCTTCAATTTCCTTATTCAGGCCAGGCAGAGGGATCTCACTGCGTTTCTTGCCCTGTGCATTGGGCTGAACGTGTTGCAGATACAGCACTTCCTTAGTAAACCGTTTGATAACGTTAATGTTTTTAATATTATCCCACGGCAGCAGTTCCGCGCTCTGCGGTTTAACAATGCCCTGATACGTCAGCTCGATTGAACTGCCGTCTTTCAGCGTCCAGACGACTGGCGGGAAGAACTTCAGCACCAGCGCCGTCTCTTCTTCTCCTTCAGGCAGATAGCGCCAGGCCAGGCTCTCTTCATGTGCCGAAGAGAAATCACGCTCATATTTCTGCCACAGATGCTGTTCAATCTCCGCTGCCACTGGCATCAGATCCACCCAGCTCTCTGCCGGCAATTCAGAGGCGATTGCCGCATAGCCTGTTTCTTCCACCGTGTATCCCACATTGCGCATGCGCTCCGTCAGAGGTGGGTGTGAATCGAAGGGGTGCGGGACGTTCGATTCGCGCATCATGCCGATAAAGTCGGGAGAACTGACATGCTGTGGCAGACCCTGAGCAATGGCTTTGCTAATTCCCAGCTCATTTTCATGCAGCGTTTTATTATCAAACAGCGTTTGCTCAACTTCACTGCGATAGCTGGCATAGGCGGAAATCTTGATCAGCGACTCGACAATTGCCGCTGGCGCAATCAGGGTTGCAGCATTCCGGTCAGCGACAAATTCACGCTCACGGCTGTTACGCTGCCACGCCAGTTCAAACAGCATGCGATACAGGCAAAGCGGATAGTAAACCATCACCGTTGAGATATCTTTTCTCATCAGGTAGATGTACTGATCGAAGCGATGCAGTTTCGGCCCCAGCAACGCCCCCGAAGCGGTATCGCCCTCATGCAGGTGGGTTAACTCATGCACCATCACGCCATCAGCCTGAGCGGTGGTGAGCTGACGCAGCAGCGGAATACTGACGTAAAGCTTGCGGCCGTCGAGTCCCTTCTGATTGACGCTTAACGGGGCTTCGGTAACGTAAAAGTTGGTATCGATACCGGCAATAATATGATCCGGCGGTGCCGTTCCAACCCGTGCAGCCAGTGCATCAATACGCGACCACAGCGCCGGTGCTGCCTCACGCGTCACTACATCACCTTCAACATCCTCTTCCGGCGGCAGCTTTTTAAAGATGCCCTTGATCATGTAGAACATTGCGGCCAGCACCAGCAGGCCCATCGCCATCACCAGCTTCGGATAATAGGTTTGGGTAAAGAACGCGGTTCCCCAGAAGGAGAGCCACACCAGCATTCCGCCCTGGACCAGCACCGCAAGTGCACTTGCCAGCATCAGGAAGGGACGGGCCAGTTTCAGGCTCTGCAACTGTCCCTGGCGATCTTTAAACGCCAGCGCGCCGAACAGCACAATCATCAGCACAATGACGCCACCGCCGATCAACGTCCAGAAAGCGACTTTATCCATCATCCAGAACTGCCACAGCTCTGATTCCTGTGCGCAGACGGCATTCTGATAGTCAAGCAGCTCGTCAGGCACGGTGCCACAGACGCTGGAAGGGGGGGTTTGCTGCAGGAAAGCCGTAAGTTTATTGACGTCCTGAGCCTGGGTACGTGCATCATCAATAAAGATTTGGCTGTATTCCTGATCGAGCTGACGAGTACCGTATTCAGCAAATACCAGCGTAATCGCCGGGATCAGGAAAAGCGTGACTAATAACCAGAGGAATACTTTCGCATATCCTTTTTTCAATGCCATTAATTCGTTCAAAATAATAAACTCGCAAACAGTATGTGAAAAGACAAAGCTGCTTATATCAGGCCATACCGAAAGAGTGATCTTCTGACATTAAGGGAAATGACGTGAGATCCTTCTCTGGTTTGCTTCAGCTATATTATCAATAGAGGTGCTATAACGGTGCTATGAGACGATATTTCAACAAGATGGACAAGAGGCCTGGCGTTTTTTAGGATTATTTACCTGGCGCATTCTTTTTTTTCCGTTGCAGAGAAGAACATATTCTGCAACGGGTTCATTAATTTGACTTAATTCCGAAATAAAACTTTAAATTAACCCGATTTATTATTCCTGGTTAATTTTTCGGGTTTCACAATGTCTTGCCGTTATTCGCCGTCAGATGGTAGAGGTGCGGGTTAGTAATTGGCATTCCACGCCAGGCAATCGCTTCAAGCCCATTTTCAGTGGGGCGAAAACGTTGCTTCTCGCCGTTCATCGCCACCAGCGTCAGCGTATCCGCCGTGCGCGCCCATTGACCATACTGAGCGCTACGCAGCGCACTCTCCCCTCCCGTGCGCTGCTCCAGCACATAGCTGCCATCAGTGGCAAGAAACAGGGATGACTCACTGTCCTGGCAGGCTGGACCGCAGGGCAGCAGACCGCTGTAGCTCTGCTTCATGGGCTCCAGCGGCGATGGCTGCTGTGCGATCTGTCGATTATGGCAGCCCAGTAACGAGCCCAGTGCCAGCGTGGCAAACAGGGTGAGAACAACAGCTTTCATGGTCGCTCCTGTAAAAAATCAGTCGCCGCGGACTTTACCCCGAAGCGATTTGGTAGAGGCTTTACGCGCTTTACCTTCCAGCCGACGTTTTTTTGACGCCATCGTCGGGCGCGTGGCGCGGCGGGTTTTTTCCACCACGGTTAACTCCTGGATCAGATTCTCCAGCCGTTTTAACGCGGCTTCACGATTCATCTCCTGACTGCGATACTCCTGCGCTTTAATAATCACGATGCCATCCGGGGTGATCAGGTGGTGGCTCGCCGCCATCATACGCTCCTGATAGAAAAGCGGCAGACTGGAGGCACGAATATCAAAACGCAGGTGAATGGCCGTCGAACTTTTATTCACGTTCTGACCACCGTTGCCCTGCGCTCTGATCGCGGTAATCTCGATTTCGGCATCAGGAATAGTGACGCTACGTGACAATACAATCATACCCTTTTTCCGGCCTCCAGCCACTGCTCGAATTGAATCTCAAGGTGATGGCTGTCATCCGAAAGCCAGATCGTTCCATCCTGGATGGTCGCCTGCAGGGTCATTGAGCGTGAAGCCAGCGTAATTAATGCTGCCAGCTGCTCATCACTGATATAGCGTATTGTCAGATTGTCATGCTGGGACAGCTTATTTTGCTGCTGCTGCCACCAGGGCTGTGCGGCACGCCAGTTGTAGGTATACAGCCAGACGTGCTGAGAACGGCTACAGGCTTTTTTAATTCTACGCTCATCCGGCAGGCCCAGATCGACCCACACATCAATGCCGCTGTGGTCATTCAGCTGCCAGAGTTCAGGTTCATCTTCCGCACTCAGCCCACGGGTAAAGGTCAGCCGCTCATTGGCATGAACCAGCCAGGCCAGCAGACGCAGCATCAGCCGCTCTTCGGTTTCTGAAGGGTGGCGGGCCAGCGTCAGCGTCTGATCAATAAACACGTTGCGGTCCATGTCAGCGACGTTAACCGTGGCTTTATAAATTGTTGCTTTCAGTGCCATAGGGATCCTTATCTCAGTTACCCGCTATTGTAACCTGATGGCGCGGTAAATCACCCGCTCACAGGCTGATTTACCGCAAATGCCTGTGCTATAGTCGGATAATCGCCAGAGAGAACTCTGAAGGAGGTGCAGGTGCAAAAGTATTGTGAATTAGTTCGCCGGAAATATGCTGAGATTGGCAGCGGCGATCTGGGATACGTGCCCGACGCGTTAGCGTGCGTGTTGAAAGCTCTTGATGAGGTAGCGGGCAATCCTGAGCTACACTCTTCCATCAGGGAAAAGGCAGCCTTTGCTGCCGCAAACTTATTGGTGAGCGACTATGTTGACGAAAGATGAAGCCTACAGACCGATAAACTGCGATGACTACGACAACCTGGAGCTCGCCTGCCAGAATAACTGGCTGCTGACGCTGGCGTTAAAAGACGGCGAGCAGCTTAAGGCGAAGGCGGTAGATATGTTCCTGAGTAAAAAGGTGGAGTATCTGAGCATCGAGATCGCCGGAGAAGAACGCAATCTGCGTCTCGATCATATTGCCAGCTTCAGCCATCCCGATCTCGGTACGGTCGTGGTCAGCGAATCAGATTAATCATTTCCTCACGGGCGGATCGTCGATCCGCCTCCCCTTTCAGGGTTTCAGCCCCGCATAGTACGCCGCTAAATCATCAATATCCTCATCGCTCAGTCCGGCAACAAACGCTTTCATCACTTCGGCCTGACCACCGCTGCGTGCGCCGCTTTTATACGCCTGTAACGCCTGAGCAAGATAAGGTGCATGCTGCCCCGCGAGATTCGGGTAGATCGGTGCCGCCGCTTGTCCTTGCACACCGTGGCAGGCCACGCAGCGTGCGGATTTTTCCTGTCCGGCGCTGCTGTTTCCTGTTGCCAGAGCGGGAAAACTGCCACTCAGCAGCAACACCGCAATCAGTCTGATATTCATCACTTCTCTCCCTTTGATTATTTTATCGACGCCAGTCAATAAACCAGCTGGCCCCATCGCCCTCCGGGGCACCGTCGCGGGTAACAAACACCCCGGCGGCGGCAATCAGACGGTCGCCATAAAAAATCAGCGGTGTACGCTCGCGCTGCCACGGCGGGATCCCCTGCTCCTGCCACAGTTTTTTTAGCGGGCGGCTCCCTGCGCGGCCAACAATAGAAAACGATCCCTGCGCCTGAAAACGGACGCTGACCGCTTCACCGGGCTGCGGGCAGCGCAGCGCTATCCCGCAGTGATGCGGTTGCAGCTGGCCCAGCCCGTCGGGCAACAGCAGCGGCTGTGACAGATCCGTCCAGGCCAGCGAACACCGGGCCAGTGACGACATCAGCGGCAGCCAGTACAGACGGTCACGATAGCGGCGCACTTCATTACCCCCTAACCGTAGTCGCGGCTCTGCGTCCTCACGGCTACAGGCCACCTCCTGCCACAGGCGAAGTAGCGCATCACGAGATGGCATGCTGCCCTGCTGCCCTGCTATCCAGCGCCGCAGCAGCGCCGCACGTCGGGCCTCACTGATATCCCGCAGCGGCGTAACAGACAGCGCTCCGCTGTCGTCCACCAGCGTACTCAGCGACTCGGCCAGCAGTTCATCCAGCAGCTGCTCCTGTTCACCACACAGCGCGGCGCTGCGTGCCACCGCGCGCGAAAAATGTGGCCAGCGGGCATTCAGCAGCGGCATTACCTCAAGGCGCAGGAAATTACGATCATAGCGGGGATCGCCGTTACTCTCATCTTCAATCCACGTCAGCTGATGCTGGTGCGCCCAGGCTTCAATCTGCTGACGGCTGTGTGCCAGCAGCGGCCGCAGATGGCGATGTGCCCCCCGCCACTGCTGCTGTGGCATCGCCGCCAGTCCCGCCGGGCCACTGCCGCGCTTCAGCGCAAGCAGCAGCGTTTCACTCTGGTCGTCCTGATGCTGCGCGGTTAACAGCGCTTCACCCGGCAGCAGCCTGTGAGCAAATGCCTGATAACGTGCAGTACGCGCAGCCGCTTCAATGCCACCGTGACGCGCTTCAACCTTAACGCGAATGACCTCCAGCGGCACATGCCACTGCGCGCACTGCTGCTGGCAGTGCTCTGCCCAACTGTCCGCCAGCGGGCTGAGGCCGTGATGGATGTGTACCGCCCGCAGCTGCAGTTCCGGACGCAGGCGTCTCAGCAGCACCAGCTGGTGCAGTAATACGCTGGAATCCAGCCCGCCGCTGTAGGCCAGCAGCGCGGCATGTTCTGACGCCAGCGCGCGTTCAAGATGGGCAATGGCTGACATGGCGTTCCTGAAAGAAGAACCCGGCACAAAGCCGGGTTTAGCAGAGGGGTATTTTAATCCTGATACAGCTCTAAGGGCAAACCGTCCGGGTCATTAAAGAAAGTAAAGCGCTTGCCGGTCAGAGGGTCAATCCGCACGTCTTCACACCGCACGCCGTGCGTTTCCAGATGCGTCCTGGCGGCTTCAACATCGTCCACGCTGAACGCCAGATGGCGCAGACCACAGGCTTCCGGCTGCGTCGGGCGAGCCGGGGGCTGCGGGAAGGAGAACAGCTCAATAAGATACTCGCCGTTCAGGGTCAGATCGCCTTTCCACGAGTCGCGCGCCTCACGGTACACTTCCCCCATCAGGCCAAAACCGAGAATGTTGCAGTAAAACGCCTTACTCAGCTCGTAGTCGCGGGCGATGATCGCCACGTGATGAACCTTTTTTAATCTTAATCCTGACATGCCTGCTCCTGTTTGTTCATGCATGACGACCTTAATCCGCCAGGCATAGCGGCGACAAGGGTATGATTCTGGATCTGCGGTTAACTCTCTGCATCGTGTTTCAGCACGCGCACCCGATATTGTCCTTCATCCGTCAGCGTTGCGCCGTGAATGTCAGTTTCAAACCCCGGATAGTGCTTACCAATAGCGCACAGCATCAGCAGGAAATCGAGCACGGCGCGGCTCTGTTCAGTGATCATCTCACCGGGCATCACCACCGGCACGCCCGGAGGATAAGGCAGAATCATATTGGCGGAGATCCTGCCTGCCAGCGCGCTGATATCGACCGTTTCAACGTTGCCCTTCACCTGCTGCTGAAACGCCTGGTGCGGCGTCATCTTCATCTCCGGCAGCGTTGCGAAAGCCTGTAGCATCAGACGCGGCAGATCGTGCTGGCGGATCAGCGTATGGATCCCCTGGGCCAGATCCTGAATGCGCGTGTTGCGATAGAAGTCGGGATCTTCTGCATACAGATCCGGCAGCATGTTCTTCACCCGCAAATTGAGATCGTAAGCGCGCTTGAACTCGGTCAGCCCGCGCAGCACGCTCATGGCCTTGGTCTTATCGATACCAATGCTGAACAGGAACAGCAGGTTGTAAGGCCCGGTTTTTTCCACCACCACACCGCGTTCATCAAGGAACTTCGCCACCAGTGCCGCCGGGATCCCTTCTTCGGCCATTTCGCCCAGTTCGCTCATACCGGGAGTAAGGATGGTGACTTTGATCGGATCGAGGTACATATGATCGGCGTCAGCATCGCGGAAACCGTGCCAGTCTTCCTCGCCGGGCTGGATCGGCCAGCATTCCGGCTCATCCACGCCTTCCGGCTGCCAGATATCGAAGAACCAGCCGTCGGACTCCTCACGCAGGCGCTGCACCTCACGGCGAAAATGCAGGGCGCGCTCGACCGAGCGGTTGATCAGACGCTTTCCGGGATTGCCGCGCAGCATCGCCGCCGCCGTTTCGATCGAAGCGACAATGGCATAGTTGGGCGAGGTCGTGGTATGCATCATGTAGGCTTCGTTAAAGGTCTGCTCGTCGTACTCGCCTTTAATGTGGATGAGCGAAGCCTGAGAAAACGCCGCCAGCAGCTTGTGCGTTGACTGAGTTTCGTAAATCACCTTGCCCGGCGTACGCTCGCCGCTCATGCCGCTCAGCCCCTGATAGATGGGATGAAAATTGGTATAGGGCACCCAGGCAGAATCAAAGTGAATGGACGGCACGTCCAGCGTCTCTTTGATGTATTGCGTGTTGTACAGCAGCCCGTCGTAGGTCGAGTTGGTGATCACCGCATGGACCGGCCAGCTGGCGCGCGGCGTCTGCGCCACTTTCAGGGCAATACTCTCTTTCGTGAATTCGCGTTTCGGGATGCCGCCCAGGATGCCCAGCGCATTACGCGTGGGTTTGAGCCAGATCGGAATGATATCGCTCATCATCAGCAGGTGCGTTAACGACTTGTGGCAGTTACGGTCCACCAGCATCGTGCTGCCTGCAGGTGCGGCATACATACCGACGATTTTATTCGAGGTGGACGTTCCGTTGGTCACCATATAGCTTTGCTCGGCGCCAAAGGTGCGCGCCACATACTCTTCGGCTTCCAGATGGGGGCCGGTATGGTCGAGCAGTGAACCCAGTTCGGTAACGGAAATCGAGATATCCGCTTTTAAAGTATTGGCCCCGAAGAAATCATAAAACAGGCTACCCACCGGGCTTTTCTGGAAGGCGGTGCCCGCCATGTGCCCTGGCGTACAGAAGGTATATTTCCCCTCCTTCACGTAGGTAAACAGCGCTTTGGTCAGCGGCGGCGTGATGGTATCGATGTATTCGTCGGTGTAGTGGCGGATGCGCTGAGCAATTTCATCCGCGGCATTGAGGGCGTATTCGAAGAACCAGATGGTCATGCGCATTTGGTTAATGCTGACATCCATCGTCGAATGGGTGTTGATAAAGGCATAGAGTGGAAGGTACTCATTTAACTGATTGATCTCACTACAGAGATCGAGACTGTATTCATCCCAGTCGAACACCACGCCGTAGATGCGCGGGTTGTGTTCTATCAGTTTCAGCAGGTCGCCGGCGTCGTGCGGGTAGATGGTCTGAAAACCCTGGCTCTTTAACGTGGTGTCCAGCTCACGGATGGGTTCATCTTTATAGAATGCGTTATGCGGTCCCATGATCGCGATAATATTCACGCTTGCCTCCAGCTGTAAGGGCGAGGCACGCCTCGCCCGATACACAATCAAGGCATAATCATAGCGGATTTAGCCCTGCGGGTAAGCCTGAGAAATGTTCGCCTGTGCAGCCATCATCATCTGTCCGGCAACATCCTGCAGCACATAGAGGTCACGGTGGCGCGTCCACGGCTGGTCAGACTGCATGTCATACCATACCGGCAGACCAATCCCTTTCGGCGCAAAACCTTTCACCTTGCGCGCGGCACAGGTCAGAATGCAGCGTTTTACATGGTCACGATGACCGATCACTGCGGCCTTGCCCATTGAGGCCGGATCGTTATGGTAATACTTCTCGACGATCTCCTGCACCACGCCATCAGTGCTGAGATAGATCAGCTTGCCGGTCTCATCCCAGTACGGCTCGATCGAGATAATGTCTTTACGTGGGATCTGTGCAAATTCAGGTTCATGCAGACAGCGTGCAATTTCCCACTGCACGTACATTGGCATATGTTTTTTGCGCCAGACGGCAGCACAGCAGTGCGCCAGTTCGAGATTCATCGGCCCCGGTAACGCCAGCTTGTCAGGGTCATGCTCGGCATTAGGGCGATTGCCAAAAGCAAAAGCAATCAGCAGGCTGGCCTCATGAATAAATCCTGATGGCGGGGTCATATTAAAACCAGCGTCGGTGATAAACGGCGCGAGGGTTTCAGCGGTACGGTGATCGCACAGCTCCGCCGACAGTTTATTGATTGCCGCACGTTGAAAAGTGCTGACATGGGGGAGACAACGGGTAATATCGGTTTGATTTTCCATCTTATGTTTCTTCCTGTGGTTGAGAGGAAACCTAAGACTAATGGAATGACAGGCAGGCAACCACGCGCCAGGGGATGGCACAACGTAAAGCAGGGGCGCGACACGCCGCGCCCCATAAAATCAAGCGTAACCGTAGCTCATCAGACGCTGATAGCGACGATCCAGCAGCTCTTCTTTAGAAAGTGTGTCCAGATCGGCCAGATCGGCCAGCAGCTGGGCTTTCATTGATTCGCCAATCGCCAGCGGGTTGCGGTGTGCACCGCCCAGTGGTTCAGGGATCACCGTATCGATCAGCTTCAGCTCTTTCAGACGCGGTGCAACAATTCCCATCGCTTCTGCGGCCAGCGGCGCTTTGTCGGCGCTTTTCCACAGAATGGATGCACAGCCTTCCGGTGAAATCACCGAGTAGGTGCTGTACTGCAGCATGTTGACTTTGTCGCCCACGCCGATAGCCAGTGCGCCACCGGAACCGCCTTCACCAATCACGGTACAGATGACCGGGACCGTCAGTCCTGACATCTCACGCAGGTTGCGGGCGATAGCTTCTGACTGACCGCGCTCTTCTGCCCCGACGCCAGGATAAGCACCTGGGGTGTCGATGAAGGTGATGATCGGCATGTTAAAACGCTCGGCCATCTCCATCAGACGTAACGCTTTACGGTAGCCTTCTGGCGCTGGCATACCAAAGTTACGACGGATTTTTTCTTTGGTTTCACGTCCTTTCTGATGACCAATAATCATCACCGGACGGCCGTCAAGGCGCGCAGTTCCACCAACGATAGCTTTATCATCGGCGTAAGCACGGTCACCGGCCAGTTCATCAAAGTCAGTGAAAACGTTGCGAACATAATCCAGCGTATACGGGCGCAGCGGATGACGCGCAAGCTGCGCGATCTGCCAGGCACCTAAATCTGAGAAGATTTTACGCGTCAGCTCAACGCTTTTATCGCGCAGACGCTGAATCTCTTCATCCAGATTAATATCCAGTTTTTCATCCTGACGGCCAACCGACTTGAGCGAATCAATTTTCGCTTCAAGCTCAGCGATTGGCTGTTCGAAATCCAGGTAATTAAGACTCATAATAATCCTGTTTTAGTCAAACTCCAGTTCCACCTGCTCCGATCCTATCAACGATCGCAGATCGTTCAGCAAACGATCGCTCGGCGACACGCGCCAGGTTGCACCGAAGCGCAACTTCGCCCGTGCATCCTCTCTCTGATAGTAGAGATGTACCGGAATGGTCCCCGAACGATGGGGTTCCAGGGATTGACGGAGACGGTTCAAAAGCTGGTCATCAATTTGCCTGTCCGTCAGCGAGATAGCAAGCCCACGTGCATATTTTTCACGTGCTTCATCAATGTCCATCATATCGCGGGCCATCATTTTAAGCCCGCCGTTGAAGTCATCAAAGCTGACCTGCCCACTGACGATCAGGATACGGTCTTTCTCCAGCATATGCTGGAACTTGTCTAACGCATCTGTAAACAACATCACTTCCAGACGACCAGAACGGTCATCCAGCGTGCAGATGCCAATACGGTTGCCGCGCTTTGTTACCATGACGCGGGCCGCCACCACCAGACCGGCTGCCGTGGTCATCTTACCACGCTCGGTCGGGTGCATGTCTTTCAGGCGCAGTCCACCGACATAACGCTCAATTTCTTTCAGGTACTGGTTGATCGGGTGACCGGTTAAGTACAGGCCTAAGGTCTCCCTTTCCCCATCCAGTTGAATCTGTTCCGGCCACGGAGTGACGTCCGAATAGGACTTCTCAACCTGCTCCGGGGCTTCTGCCAGCACGCCGAACATGTCGGCCTGGCCGATAGCTTCTGCTTTTGCGTGCTGATCGGCCGCCTTTAATGCATCCGGTAACGCGCTCATCAGCGCCGCACGGTGCGGACCCAGGCGGTCAAACGCACCGGACATAATCAGTTTTTCCAGTACGCGCTTATTCAGCTTTTTGGTGTCAGTCCGCGCACAGAGGTCAAACAGCTCGCGGAAGTAGCCGCCTTCGTTACGCGCTTCGATTATCGCTTCAATCGGGCCTTCACCGACACCTTTTATCGCGCCGATACCGTAAACAATTTCACCGTTTTCATTGACGTGGAACTGGTACTGGCCGGAGTTAATATCCGGCGGCAGGACCTTCAGCCCCATACGCCAGCACTCATCGACCAGGCCCACGACCTTCTCGGTATTATCCATATCGGCGGTCATCACTGCCGCCATAAACTCAGCCGGATAGTGCGCTTTCAGCCACAGCGTCTGGTAGGAAACCAGCGCATAGGCAGCCGAGTGCGATTTGTTAAAGCCGTAACCGGCGAACTTCTCCACCAGGTCGAAAATTTTAATCGCCAGCTCGCCGTCAATGCCGCGAGATTTGGCGCCGTCTTCAAAGCCGCCGCGCTGTTTGGCCATTTCGACCGGGTTCTTTTTACCCATTGCGCGGCGCAGCATGTCGGCACCGCCCAGGCTGTATCCGGCCAGCACCTGGGCGATCTGCATCACCTGTTCCTGGTAGAGGATGATGCCATAGGTCGGCTCAAGCACGGGCTTCAGTGACTCATGCTGCCACTGAATATCCGGGTAGGAGATCTCTTCACGTCCGTGTTTACGGTCAATGAAGTTGTCCACCATGCCTGACTGTAACGGACCAGGGCGGAACAGAGCCACCAGCGCGATCATATCCTCGAAGCAGTCGGGCTTCAGGCGCTTAATCAGATCTTTCATGCCGCGTGATTCAAGCTGGAAGACCGCGGTGGTTTCCGAGCGTTGCAGCATATCGAAACTTTTTTTATCTTCAAGCGGAATCGCCGCGATATCAATCGGCGGCTCGCCCTGTTTTTCACGCCTGGCGTTGATCATCGCCAGCGCCCAGTCGATGATCGTCAGCGTACGCAGGCCGAGGAAGTCGAACTTCACCAGCCCGGCATATTCCACGTCATTCTTATCAAACTGGGTGACCGGATGGTTGCCGTTTTCGTCGCAGTAAAGCGGGGCGAAGTCGGTAATTTTGGTCGGCGCAATCACCACGCCCCCGGCGTGTTTACCGGCGTTACGCGTCACCCCTTCAAGGATGCGCGCCATATCGATAAGCGCTTTAACCTCTTCATCTGCCTCGTAAATCTCAGGCAGCTGCGGCTCTGCTGCGAAGGCTTTTTCCAGCGTCATGCCAGGATCGGGCGGCACCAGTTTAGAGATGCGATCGACAAAGCCGTACGGATGGCCCAGCACGCGGCCCACGTCGCGGATAACCGCTTTCGCGGCCATCGTACCGAAAGTAATGATCTGCGAAACCGCCTGGCGCCCATACATATCGGCCACGTGCTCGATCACCAGATCGCGTTTTTCCATGCAGAAATCGACGTCGAAATCGGGCATTGAGACACGTTCCGGGTTAAGGAAACGTTCGAACAGCAGGTCAAATTCCAGCGGGTCAAGGTCGGTGATTTTCAGCGCATAGGCCACCAGTGAACCGGCGCCCGATCCGCGCCCGGGTCCGACCGGGACATCGTTATCCTTCGACCACTGGATGAACTCCATCACGATCAGGAAGTAACCAGGGAAGCCCATCTGGTTGATCACCGTTAACTCGATGTCCAGACGTTCATCATACTCAGGGCGGCGTTCAGCGCGCACCTGTTCGTCCGGGAACAGAAACGCCAGGCGTTCCTCAAGCCCCTCTTTCGATTTCGCCACCAGGAAATCTTCGGTGGTCATCTCACCGGTCGGGAACTGAGGCAGGAAGTATTCACCCAGGCGAATCGTGACATTACAGCGGCGGGCAATTTCCACGCTGTTTTCCAGCGCTTCCGGGATGTCCGAGAACAGCTCGCACATCTCCTCCTCACTGCGCATGTACTGCTGAGGGCTGTAATTGCGCGGGCGTTTTGGGTCGTCGAGGGTGAAACCATCGTGGATGGCGACGCGAATTTCATGCGCGTCAAATTCGTTTTCCGTCAGGAAGCAGACTTCGTTGGTCGCCACGACAGGCACACCCTGAGCAATCGCCAGCTCCACCGCCGCGTGCAGATACGTCTCTTCATCCTGGCGGCCAGTGCGGATCAGTTCAAGGTAGTAGCGATCGGGAAAATGGTGCTGATAAAACGCCAGGCACTCAGCAACCTGCGCATGATTGCCACGCAACAGCATTTTGCCGACATCGCCACGTCGCCCACCGGACAGCAGGATAATCCCCTGCTGATGTTCAACCAGCCAGTCACGATCGATGGTCGGGCCCGCCGGGCCATACCCCCGCTGGTAGGCGCGGGAGATCAGCAGCGTCAGATTCTGGTAGCCTTCGTTATTCGCTGCCAGCACCGTGATCTGCGACAGCTCATCCCCCATCGCGTCACTGTTGACGTTAAAATCTGCGCCAATGATCGGCTTAATACCCTGACCGTGAGCGGTGCCGTAAAACTTTACCAGCCCGCACAGGTTGGTGAAATCAGTAATGCCGATGGCCGGCATCCCCATTTTTGCCGCGTTCTTCACCAACGGGCCAGTCTTGGCTAGCCCATCGATCATGGAGTAGTCGCTGTGGACGCGTAAATGAATAAAACGAGGTTCGGCCATCTGAGATTCCGTTAAAACTAAGGATGAAAATTACAGCGTACGGGCAGCCATCGCACTGACTTCAGCATCAAGCAGCGCATTACGTACCGGAGCAAAGCTCCGGCGATGCTGTGGCGTCACGCCATACCGGGACAGCTTTTCCATATGCAGAGCCGTCGGGTAGCCTTTGTGCTGAGCAAAGCCATATTCCGGGTAGAGCAGATCCAGTTCAGCCATTTCACGATCGCGCGTGACTTTGGCGATGATCGACGCAGCGCTGATTTCACGCACCAGACTGTCGCCTTTCACCACGGCCTGGCTGGGCATCGCCAGCGCCGGGCAGCGGTTGCCGTCAATCAGCACGAAGTCCGGCGTCAGATGCAGACCCGCCACGGCGCGCTGCATCGCCAGCATGGTAGCGTGCAGGATATTCAGCCGATCAATCTCGTCCGGTTCAGCCCGGCCCAGACTCCAGCTTAATGCTTTTTCGACGATCTCATCGTACAGCGCCAGACGACGTTTTTCCGATAGTTTTTTCGAATCGGCCAGACCGGTAATCGGCTGCGCCGGATCGAGGATCACGGCAGCCGTCACCACGGCCCCTACCAGCGGGCCACGGCCGACTTCATCCACACCGGCAATCAGCGCGGCATGGGGGTAGATAAATTCACTCATGGACACAGCTCCAGTACTGCCGCCGCCGCCTGCTCATCGGCATTCCAGCGGATCTGGTGGTGCAGCTCAGCAAAGGTCGCCAGCAGCGTATCACGGGTTTCCCCCTGCGCCAGCAACGGCTCTAACGCTGCCGCCAGCAGCGAAGGCTGACACTCGTCCTGGAGCAACTCTTTTACCAGCTCACGGCCTGCCAGCAGGTTAGGCAATGAAACATAATCAGTTTTCACCAGGCGCTTTGCCAGCCAGAAGGTGAAAGGCTTCATACGATACCCTACCACCATCGGACATTTCGCCAGCATACACTCCAGCGCGGCCGTTCCCGATGCCAGCAGTGCGGCATCGCTGGCGACCATGGCTTCACGCCCTTTACCATCCAGCAGGTGCATGGTCAGGTCCGGTGCGACTTCTGCTTTGATAGCCTCAAACTGCTCACGGCGACGCTGATTAACCAGCGGCACCACGATTTCGAGCGCCGGATACTTGTCACGCAGCAGCATCGCGGTTCGCAGGAAATCGCCGCTTAACATTTCAACTTCCGCACCGCGACTGCCGGGTAACAGCGCCAGGCAAAGCGCATCCTCAGCAATGCCCAGTTTACGCCGGGCTGCCTGCTTATCCGGTTCAATCGGCATCGCATCGGCCATGGTATGGCCGATAAAGCGGCAAGGTACATTGAAACGGTCATAAAAGGCTTTTTCAAACGGCAGAAAGGCCAGCACCAGGTCAGTGGAGCGGCCAATCTTGAACACCCGTTTTTGACGCCACGCCCAGACGGAGGGGCTGACATAATGGATCGTGCGGATCCCCTGCTGCTTCAGCTTGCCTTCCAGCGTGATGTTAAAATCAGGGGCATCAATGCCGACAAAAACATCAGGTTTGAGCGCGGTGAAACGGCGGATCAAATCACGGCGGATATGCAACAGACGACGCAGCCGGCCCAGCACCTCAACGATGCCCATGACCGCCAGCTCTTCCATTTCATACCAGGCTTCACAGCCTTCGGCCTGCATCAGCGGGCCAGCCACACCGACAAACCGGGCGTCAGGATGCTTTTCTTTCAGCGCACGGATCAGACCGGCACCAAGAATATCGCCGGAGGTTTCTCCGGCGACAAGGGCAATCGTTAAGGGATGCTTTGGCATGAGTTAACGAATCAAACCCCTTGTAGAACGGGCAAAGAAGTCATAAAACGGCTGAACTTCCGGATGCGCTTGCGCGATCTCAGCAATCTCAGGCTTCACTTCGTCCAGCGTCTTACCACTGCGGTACAGCAGTTTGTAGGCAGCAGTAATGGCATGCAACGCATCTTTGCTGAAACCACGGCGCTTCAGGCCCACCAGGTTAATACCAAATGGAGTGGCATGGTTCCCCTGGGCAATGACATAAGGGGGAACGTCCTGCGCCACACCGGAGCAGCCGCCTACCATTACGTGAGCACCAATAATGCAGAACTGATGCACCGCCGTCATCCCGCCGATAATGGCGTGATCGTCAACGGTAACATGACCCGCCAGCGTCGCGTTGTTCGCCAGAATGCAGTGGCTTCCGACAACGCAGTCGTGCGCCACGTGCGCATTCACCATCAGCAGATTGTCATTGCCGACTTTCGTCACCCCATCGGATTGCGCGGTACCACGATGGATAGTCACGCTTTCACGAATACGGTTACGGTCGCCAATCACAACTCGTGTCGGTTCACCGGCGTATTTCAGATCCTGATTTGCTTCACCGATCGAAGCAAACTGGTAGATGGTATTGTCCTGACCAATAACGGTATGACCATTGACCACTACGTGAGATTTCAGAACCGTGCCTTCGCCGATCGAAACGTTGGCACCCACGGTGCAAAACGGACCAATCTGGACACCAGCACCAATAATGGCGCCATCTTCAACGATCGAGCTGGGGTGAATTACGGCGGTGCTATCAATCACGAATTAAGCCTCCCGGCTGCGGGCACACATCATCGTTGCTTCGCAGACAATTTTACCGTCAACGGTGGCCACGCCTTTGAAGCGCGTCACCCCACGGCGGGTTTTCTCGAAGGTGACTTCCATAATCATTTGGTCGCCAGGCACCACCGGGCGCTTGAAGCGCGCGTCGTCGATACCGGCAAAGTAATACAGTTCGCCCGGTTCCAGTTTCCCTACGCTTTTAAACGCCAGGATGCCCGTGGCCTGTGCCATTGCTTCCAGAATCAGCACGCCTGGGAAAATCGGTTTACCAGGGAAGTGGCCCTGGAAAAACGGTTCGTTGACCGAGACGTTTTTTACCGCACGCAGAAATGTGTTTTCCTGGAACTCAAGAACACGGTCAACCAGCAAAAACGGGTAACGGTGCGGTAAAAGTTCAATAATCTCTTCAATCTTCAGAGTATGAGTTTCAGTAGTCAAAATACTCTTCCTGTCCTAAAATTCTGATGGCATCAATAACACGGCCTGCAACGATCATCCAATCGTCTGCAGGCCGCAAATTATATCTGTACGCAACGCTTTCGCATATTTTATTTATGAAAGCCGTGCTGCATGGTGTTAACCGCTCAGTCTTTGTTGACCTTGCGTTCGACGGTTTTTAAGCGTTTGCTTATCTCATCGATGTTCATCACCAGCGCTGCAGTTTTGCGCCAGATTTTGTTGGGCTGCAGCGGAATCCCGGAGGAGTATACTCCAGGTTCAGTGATCGGCCTCATCACCATTCCCATCCCTGTGACGGTAACTTTGTCACAAATTTCCATATGACCATTAATCACGCTGGCCCCGCCAATCATACAATAGCGGCCAATTTTCAGGCTGCCAGCCATGATAACCCCACCAGCCACCGCAGTATTGTCGCCAATCACTACGTTGTGTGCAATCTGGCACTGGTTATCTATGATAACACCATTCCCGATTTGGGTGTTATCAAGAGCGCCGCGATCGATGGTGGTACAGGCACCAATTTCGACATTATCACCAATAATCACGGTACCCAATTGAGGGATCTTCACCCAATTTCCGCGATCGTTGGCATAACCGAAGCCATCAGCGCCGATGACAGTGCCAGACTGAATCAGACAGTTTTGGCCAATTTCGATCTCATGATAGACAGAGACATTTGCCCACAGACGACTACCGTCACCAATGCGGGTCTTTTTACCGACAAAGCAACCAGGGCCGATAACCACATTATCGCCGAGAACAACGTCAGATTCGATCACCGCATTCGCGCCAATTGAAACATTGTTGCCCAGCTTTGCCGTCGCATCGATCGCGGCACTGGGAGCGATATCTTTGGCCGGTTGCGGTGTTGTGTCTAACAACTGGGCCATACGGGCGTAGGTCAGATACGGGTTTTTAACCACCAGCGCAGCGCCAGGGAAAAATTCCAGATCCGCTTCAGTGAGCACCACGGCTGAAGCCTGACAGGCTGCGAGCTGCTCGCGGTAACGGCTGTTTGAAAGAAACGTGATCTGACCGGATTGGGCGGATTGCATAGAAGCAACGCCGGAGATGACGATATCGCCATCTCCGTGCAATTCTGCATCCAACTGCTGGGCTAAATCAGCCAGTCGAATTGAAAACATGAATTATTTAACCTGTTTCAGAACATCAGCAGTGATGTCTTTAGATTTAGCAGCGTAGGCAACCGCATTCTGATCGATAACGACGTCGTAACCTTCGCTATCAGCCACTTTCTGCACGGCATCCTGGATACGGCTCAGGATTTTGTTACGCTCTTCCATCTGACGACGGCGGTTATCCTGTTCGAATGCCTGAGCTTTCGTTGAGAAGGCTTCACGCTGAGCCATAACGTCTTTTTCCATGCGGCTACGCTCGGTAGCTTTCATGGTTGAGCCATCACGCTGCAGACGCTGCATTTTGGTTTGCAGATCGCGTTCCATACCCTGCAACTCAGTTGCACGGCCTTTGAACTCGTTCTCCAGTTGTTTCGCAACGGTCGCACGCGCTGGTAACTGTTGGAAAATGCTGGAAACGTTCACCACTGCAATTTTATCAGCAGCCTGAGCACCAGCGGAAACCGCCAGAGCAATACCCAGACCTGCGGCACACAACAACTTTTTCACTATAAAACTCCTTACCATCAACGTTTGTGTCACGGACACATGTGTTGCGCTTACGGTGTTTGTATTACAAAACAGAGTAAGCGCGATACTCTCTAGCAGTGCTTCCCTGCAAGTCCGAATTACCAGGTTTTACCAATGTTAAATTGGAACTGTTCGGCCTTGTCTCCATCATACTTTTTGAACGGCTGGGCGTAAGAGAACACCAGCGGCCCCAGCGGCGACATCCATTGCAGTGCCAGACCGGCTGACATGCGGATGTTGGAAGGATCGCTATAGTCAGGGATACCGGCTGCACGCGTGGCCGCCGTATTCTCCCATTTGGTGTCCCATACTGTACCCGCATCAACAAACAGCGACGTTCGCACTGAGTTAGCGTACTTCTCACTCAGGAACGGTGTTGGTGTAATCAGCTCTGCGCTGGCAACAGCCATGGCGTTACCGCCGATCGCATCATCAGAATTACAGACAGTGCTGCTGCCGGAACAGTCGGAAGAACCGTTGTTCAGGTAAGCCGCTTTAGGACCGATGTTGTTAGAACGGAAACCACGTACCGAGCTTGAACCACCGGCGTAGAAGTTCTCGTAGAACGGCATCTCTTTACCGTCCAGTCCACCGCCGTAGCCCACACGTCCGCGACCTAAAAGGACCCAGGTACGATCCTGATTCAGCGGCAGATACTGCTGCGTATCCAGCGTGGCCTTGTAGAAGGCGTTATCTGAGCCAGGGATCGTCACTTTACCGTTCAGGTTGGTACGGTTACCCGCCGTTGGGAAGAACCCACGGTCAAGGGTGTTGTACGTCCAGCCATAGTTAAAGGTGAAGTCATCTGCCGAGTAATCTTCATCACCTGACAGCGATGGATTTTGCCCGACAGAACGCAGATAACGCCACATCGCGATCTGCGGCTGCATGTTGGACAGGCTGTTGTGCACATAGCCCAGGCCCACACGCAGGGTGTTATTTTCATTGACCGGGAAGCCCAGCGTGCCGTCTACACCATAACTCTTGTTGGTATAGTCAGACAGATCAGCATCATCCGCTTTAAAGTCGTTGTAGAACACACGACCGCCCAGGCTGACACCGTCGACCGTGAAGTACGGATCGGTCAGTGAGAATTCAGCATAGGTCTGGTAGTCATTCTTGGTACCGCTGATGCCAACGGTATTACCGGTACCCAGCCAGTTATCCTGGGTCACGCCAACCTGGAAGCTGACACCGCTTTCAGTACCGTAACCGACGCCGAAGTTCAGCGTACCGGTGTTACGTTCTTTCACCTTGTACACCACGTCAACCTGATCGGGTGAACCGGGTACACGCTGCGTATCGGTATCAACGGTTTCGAAGTAACCCAGACGGTTAAGGCGCTCTTTGCCCTGCTCTACCAGGTCGCTACCCAACCATGCCCCTTCCATCTGGCGCATTTCGCGGCGCAGAACGGAATCTTTCGAAGTGTCGTTCCCTTCGAAGCGCACTTTACGCACGTAGAAACGGTTGCCCGCATCCACATTAATCCGCAGCTTCACGGTTTTGTTGGCATCATCGATTTCTGGCTGGGTCTGCACGCGCGGATAAGCGTAACCATAACGGCCCAACAGTTTCTTGATATCGTCTTCAATGCGCGTCACTTTCGAACCGTTATACAGTTCGCCCGGCGTGACCTTGCTCAGCGTTTCAATTTCCGCTGAGTGGCCTGCCAGATTGCCGCTGACTGACACACCGGAAAGCTTATACTGCTCGCCTTCATTGATGTTGACCGTGATGTAGATGCCTTTTTTGTCCGGCGTCAGGCTGACCTGAGTGGAATCGATATTGAAGCGGGCATAACCACGGTCCAGATAGAAGCTGCGCAGCGTCTCAAGGTCACCGGCCAGTTTCTGCTTCTGGTACTTACGGTCACCGACCACGTTCCACCACGGCACTTCATCACGCAGCGCAAAGCGCGAGATCAGTTCATCCGAGCTGTAGGCTTTGTTACCGACGATGTTGATCTGCTGGATCTGAGCGGAAACACCTTCAGTAAAGACCAGTTTCAGGTCAACACGGTTACGTGGCAGCGGCGTTACCACCGCTTTCACGCTGGCGCTGTATTTACCGACGCTGTAATAGAAGTCTTCCAGTCCCTTCTCAATCGAGGAGATGGTCGTACGATCCAGCGCTTCACCAACGCGTACCCCTGATGCTTCAAGGTTCTGCTTGAGCATGTCCTCTTTCACCGCTTTGTTACCGGAGAAAGTGATGCTGGCAATGGTCGGACGCTCTTTCACCTGGACGATCAGCGTATTGCCGTCGCGCAGGACCTGAACATCTTCAAAATTACCGGTCGCAAACAGGGCACGGATGGTGTTACTGAGATCTTCGTCAGAGACAGTATCCCCAACGCGGACTGGCATACTGAGCAATGCCGCACCGACGGCGACTCGCTGCAGGCCTTCAAAGTGAATGTCATTCACTACGAATCCGTCTGCACCGTATACGGTAGCGCTGCTAAGCAGCAGCGACGCTATGAGCAACTTTTTCATCGCCATCGTTTTTATGCATTCTTCCTAACAGGTTCTCGCGAATCGTCTGCCTGTTGACAGCCTAAAGGCGCGAGAAATCATTGAATAGCGCAAGCCCCATTAACAGCACCAGCACAATAGAGCCGATACGATAACTGAAGTCCTGAACTCGCTCGGACACCTGCCCTCCCTTGATCTTTTCAATCAACAGGAATAACAAATGGCCACCATCTAACACCGGCAGAGGGAACAGATTGATAATCCCAAGATTCACGCTAATCAGAGCGAGAAACATCAGGTAGTAAATCAAACCATATTCCGCTGACATCCCAGCACCCTGGGCGATCGAAATCGGCCCGCTGAGATTGTTCAACTTCACTTCGCCGACAATCAACTTGCCCAGCATACTGACCGTCAGCTTCATCAGTTGCCACGTTTTCGCGCTGGCCTCACCAATTGCAGCAAACGGGCCATACTGACGCACCGTTCTGTACTCTTCAGGCAGCGGGATAATGCGCGGTATGACACCGGCAAAGCCTTGCGCCTTGTTGTGAGGATTAACGTCCGGGGTCAGCGTCAGATCGACGGTGCTACCCTGGCGCTCCACCTCAATTGCAATCTCTTTACCCGGATTGTCGCGTACTGTGGCGACAAAATTCTGCCACTGGTCCAAAGGCTGACCATCGACTTTAACGATCCTGTCCCCAGCTTGCAAACCCGCCCGACTTGCAGCGGAGTCGTTCTGCACCTGTGCCAGCACCGATTCAATCTGTGGTCCACGCGGTTGTATCCCCAGAGACGTAACCGGATCCTGCTTATCTGGCTCAAACTGCCAGTCTTTCAGGTTTACCCTCTTGTCACTGGTATTTTCGCTGCCAAAAGGGGCGACGGTGAAGGTGGTACTTTCGTCACCAATCTTCGCCACCAGAGCCATACGCACGGCATCCCAATCAGGCGTTTCGATACCATCTACGGCTTTAAGTTCCGTACCAGGGGTAATTTGCGCTTCAGCAGCGGGCGATCCGCTCATTATTTCGCCAATCACGGGGCGAACACCGGGAACGCCGATGATAAACACCAGCCAGTAAGCGAAAATCGCAAAGATGAAATTGGCGATTGGGCCGGCGCTGATAATCGCGGTACGTTGCAGAATCGTTTTGTTGTTGAAGGACCGATGACGCAGTTCGGGCGGCACGCTCTCGACGCGCTCATCAAGCATCTTGACATAACCGCCCAGCGGGATCAGTGCAATAACATACTCGGTGCCCTGCTTGTCCCGGCGTCGCCACAGCGCCTTGCCAAAGCCAATAGAGAAACGCTCAACTTTTACGCCACAGCGGCGAGCGACCCAGAAATGGCCGAACTCATGCACGGTGATTAAAATCCCCAGTGCAACGATAAAAGCAGCAAAACTCCAGAGTATGCTCAGCATAATGTTTCCCTACAGCGTCCCGAAGACCAGCAGTAACAGGCAGGCAAAGACCGGTACGGCAGCGGTGAGGCTGTCGATACGGTCAAGAATACCGCCATGACCGGGGATCAAACTGCCACTGTCTTTAATACCGGCCTCGCGTTTAAACATACTCTCGGTTAAATCACCGAGAACAGACGCCAGTGCAGCCACAATCGAACAAATCAGTAACGTCGAAAGCGGTACGGTTAGCGGAGCAAACACGCTGAATAACCAGGAGAGTAACGCAGAGGTGAGCAGACCACCGAAGAAGCCTTCCCAGGTCTTACCCGGTGAAACTTTGGGTGCCAGCTTATGTTTGCCAAACAGCTTGCCAAACATATAGGCGCCGGAGTCAGCTCCCCAGACGAGGAACATCACATACAGCAGCCACCATGCACCGGCATAGTGATCGGCTTCGTAATGATACTGACGCAGTGCCAGCATGCCCCAGAAAAACGGCACAATGGTCAACAGGCCAAAGATCAGACGCAGCGGACGTGAGTGACGCCAGAAAGCAGCGGAGCCCGGATAGGAGAGCACCAGCAGGAGTGCCACGACCCACCATCCAAGCGACACCCACAGGGCGCCGCCGATCTGCGGCAGATGCACGGAATGCTGATAAGCAGGCAGCGTAAACAGCATAAAGGCCAGCAGCAGACCACACAGCAGGGCCAGCCAGATACGCTGTGAACGGGAAGCAAAACCCGCAAACTGGCCCCATTCCCATGCGGCCAGCATGCAAATCGCTAAAATTGTGATGGCAAACCCCAACGGCGGCAGCAAAAACAGCGCTGCAATGACGACAGGGATCAAAATAAACGCGGTAATCAGGCGAGATTTTAACAAAGATTACCCCCAGTGCGCTCAGGCGCCGCTGGGTGCTGCGCCGCCAAACCGACGCTCTCGTTGTGCAAACGCATTCAGTGCACCTTCAAAAACTTGTTCATCAAAATCAGGCCAAAGAGTATCGGTAAACCAAAACTCTGCGTAGGCAACTTGCCACAGCAGGAAGTTACTAATCCGATGCTCTCCCCCGGTCCTTATTACCAGATCCACAGGTGCCAGTTCATTCAGACAAAGGTACGGATGAAGCGTCTCTTCTTCAATCTGATCCGGACGAAGAAGTCCTTCCTGTACCTGCTCTGCTATTTTTCTGACTCCGTGGATAATATCCCAACGTCCGCCATAATTCGCGGCAATGTTGAGTGTTAGTCCATTATTTTGTTGAGTAAGTTCTTCAGCACGGCGAATACGCTCTTGTAAGCGGGAGTTAAACCGACTGATATCACCGATAATTTTCAACCGGACGTTATGCTTGTGCAGACTTTTTACTTCGCTGTCGAGTGCCCAGACGAACAATTCCATCAGCGCCAGGACTTCCTGCTGAGGACGGTTCCAGTTTTCACTGCTGAAGGCATAAAGCGTGAGCGCATCCAGCTTATTGCTGACCGCAAAACTCACTGCGCGACGCACGGATTTCACTCCCGCTTTATGACCAGAAATACGCAGCTTGCCCTGGTTTTTAGCCCAGCGACCGTTGCCATCCATAATGATGGCCACATGACGGGGGCCTGCCCCCTGCTGGTCATCGGTTTGTAATTGATTTTCGGACGACATAACGCGTAACTCTTTCCTTATTCAGAAATATACCCGGTTAAATTGGGTATGCATTGGCTTCTGAAATATCTCACCCGCCCGGCACAATTGAACCCTAAAAATCCGGCTCGCTTATCCGCTTAATCACGTCGCTGGCTCAGGACGGTGGGGCAAGACTATATCACCTCCGCCCAGCGCTCACAAATAGCGACGTGTTAAATCGCGCTGATACGACCTGCCGAAAAACGGGGCAACAAGGCGTTCGCCACTGCACGAGCCTCATGGTCAATCGCGATCACGGCATCGACGCTCTGCGGCTCCTGGCAACAGAGTGTCTCCAGTACCGCCACATTTAACGCGGCAATATCAGTAAAGCGGATTTCAGACGCGAGGAAGGCGGCTACCGCAACTTCGTTCGCCGCATTCAACGTGGTGGTCGCCGCCTGCCCGGTGATGCTGGCATCAATCGCCAGCTTCAGACAGGGATAACGCGCATAGTCAGGCTCAGCGAAAGTCAGGGCCGACATCCGGGTGAAATCAAGCGGTTGGGCACCTGACGTCACGCGCTGCGGCCAGGCCATAGCGTGAGCGATTGGCGTACGCATGTCGGGCGAACCGAGCTGGGCAATGACACTGCCATCCCGGTAACGCACCATCGAATGAATAACGGACTGCGGATGCAGAACCACTTCCATCTGCGCATCGGTCGCGTTAAACAGCCAGCGGGCTTCGATATATTCCAGGCCTTTATTCATCATGGTGGCCGAATCGACGGAGATCTTTCGCCCCATCGACCAGTTCGGATGCGCACACGCCTGGTCCGGCGTCATATGACGTAACTCTGCCAAAGGCGTCTCACGGAACGGGCCACCTGACCCCGTGAGGATAATGCTATCAATGCCATTATCTTCCAGAGAAGCGTACCCTAACTGCTGCTGGAGGGAAGCAGGCAAACTCTGAAAAATGGCGTTGTGCTCGCTGTCGATGGGCAACAGCTGGGCACCAGAGGCGCTCACCGCCTCCAGAAATAGTCGGCCGCAGGTGACAAGCGACTCTTTATTCGCCAGAAGCACCTGTTTTCCGGCGCGAATTGCGGCCAGGGTAGGTAATAATCCTGCGGCACCAACGATGGCGGCCATAACCTGGTCAACATCGCTCAGCGCGGCCAGCTCGCAGGCAGCCTGGTCGCCGCTCAGCACTTCAGTGGTCAGATTGAGATCTTTCAGACGAAGTCGTAGCGCATCAGCAGCCTGAACATCGGACATTGCGGCGTAGGCCGGGCGAAATTCGAGACACTGCTCAACCATCAGTTCGACGTTACGCCCGGCAACCAGTGCTTTAATGGCGAACAGATGGGGATTAGCGCGCACCACGCCCAGGGTGCTGGTGCCGATGGATCCGGTCGAACCGAGGATGGTCAATTGCTTCATGAGGTTGCTCTGTGTAAACCCGCTCAGGAGAAGAATAGCCCTCTGCCGGGAAAGTTAACAAACGCAAAACGCCGCCAGACTGGCCCTTCGTGTGAACGGCAATCTGTGCGGCGTTTCATTGGGTGATGATGGAATCAGAAGTCCATCAGCTCCGCTTCTTTCTCTGCCAGCGAGGTATCAATTTTCTTGATAAACACGTCGGTCAGTTTCTGCACGTCTTCCTGTGAACGACGGTCGTCGTCTTCGCTGATTTCTTTGTCTTTCAGCAGCGCTTTCACTTTGTCGTTAGCATCACGACGCACGTTACGCACAGAGACACGGCCCTGTTCAGCTTCACCGCGCACAATTTTGATCAGGTCTTTACGACGCTCTTCAGTCAGTGCTGGCAGTGGCACACGAATATCAGTACCCGCTGACATTGGGTTCAGACCGAGGTCAGAAGCCATAATCGCTTTTTCGACAGCGGCACTGATAGAACGGTCAAACACGTTGATTTTCAGCGTGCGGGAATCTTCTACCGTTACGCTCGCCAGCTGACGCAGTGGCGTCGCTGCCCCGTAGTAATCCACCATGATGCCGTCGAGAATGCTCGGTGACGCGCGGCCAGTACGGATTTTGCTGATATGGTTTTTGAATGCTTCTACGCACTTATCCATGCGTACTTCTGCATCTTTCTTGATGTCGTTAATCACGTTAAAACCCTTGGATTCTGTTTGATCCACCAGCTTCCTGTCGTGCCGAAAGCCGTTCAAATGCATGTATACTCGTCATACTTTAAGCTGCAGATGCGTTGGCTGCACCCGCTCACCCCAGTCACATAGTTATCTATGTTCAGGGGACTCCCGGCCTTGCCGTCTTCCTGCAACTCGAATTATTTAGAGTATTAAAGATAATCCTGACAGGCAGAATATACCTTATTTTAACCATTTTCACCGCAGACTGATATTAATGCGTAATCAGCGTGCCTTCTTTTTCGCCCATCACCACGCGGCGCAGTGCGCCAGGCTTGTTCATGTTGAACACGCGGATCGGCAGTGAATGGTCACGCGCCAGCGTAAAGGCCGCCAGATCCATCACTTTCAGTTCTTTATCCAGCACTTCAGTGTAGGTCAGCTGATCGTGCAGGACAGCATCCGGGTTTTTCACCGGGTCGGAAGAGTAAACACCGTCTACTTTGGTGGCCTTCAGAACCACGTCGGCTTCGATTTCGATACCGCGCAGGCAGGCTGCCGAGTCAGTGGTAAAGAACGGGTTACCGGTACCGGCGGAGAAAATGACCACGCGGTTGTTGCGCAGCAGGCTGATCGCCTCTGCCCAGCTGTAGTTGTCACACACGCCGTTCAGTGGAATAGCCGACATCAGACGGGCGTTGACATAGGCACGGTGCAGCGCATCGCGCATCGCCAGGCCATTCATCACGGTTGCCAGCATGCCCATATGGTCGCCAACAACACGATTCATTCCTGCCTGGGCCAGACCTGCGCCACGGAACAGATTACCACCACCGATTACCACACCTACCTGAATGCCCAGCTCTACCAGCTCTTTCACTTCCTGAGCCATACGATCCAGCACGCTGGCATCGATACCGAAGCCTTCAGCACCTTGCAGTGCTTCGCCACTCAGTTTTAGCAGGATACGTTGATATACGGGTTTTGCATTGGTCGCCATGGTTATTTTCCTGGAAGATATCGTCGAAAAGGGGTGTTAACTGTGTGCGGTATCATCCTAAATGCATCAGAGAAATGCTATTGGGATGAGACTGAAAATGCGCTGCCGAAAGACAGGCAAAAAAGAACCGCCATCTGGCGGTTCTTATCGGACGATTAAGACTGCTTGGACATCGCCGCGACTTCTGCCGCGAAATCTGTCTCAGCTTTCTCAATGCCTTCGCCCACTTCAAAGCGGATGAAGTTGGTCACGTCTGCATTTTTCTCTTTCAGCAGCTGGCCCACAGTTTTAGCTGGGTCGATGACGAAAGGCTGGCCGGTCAGAGAAACTTCGCCGGTGAATTTCTTCATGCGGCCTTCAACCATTTTCTCTGCGATTTCTTTTGGCTTGCCAGACTGCATGGCGATGTCCAGCTGAACCTGGTACTCTTTCTCTACCACTTCAGCAGACACATCTTCAGGCTTAACGAATTCTGGCTTGCTGGCTGCAACGTGCATTGCCAGCTGCTTAACCAGCTCTTCATCAGCGCTTTTAGCCGCGATCAGAACACCGATACGTGCACCGTGCAGGTATGAACCCAGCACGTCGCCTTCCAGAGAAGACACACGACGGATATTGATGTTTTCGCCGATTTTAGCAACCAGTGCAACACGCTCTTCTTCGAACTGAGCTTTCAGCACGTCAACATCAGTGATTTTGCCAGCAACTGCAGCATCCAGCACTTTGTCAGCGAAAGCCTGGAAGCCCGCATCTTTAGCGACGAAGTCAGTCTGGCAGTTAACTTCCAGAATCACCGCGTAGTTGCCGTCGATCTTAGTTTTGATCACGCCATCAGCAGCAACGTTGCCTGCTTTCTTAGCGGCTTTGATCGCGCCAGATTTACGCATGTTCTCGATGGCCAGCTCGATGTCGCCATTGGCTTCAGTCAGAGCTTTCTTACAATCCATCATGCCAGCGCCAGTGCGCTCGCGCAGTTCTTTTACCAGAGCAGCGGTAATATCAGCCATTCTCTAATCCTCGGTTAGCTGGCATCTGTCAGCTATGCCATGACGGCGTTTGCTTCAAATGCCTGGTCTCGGGAAAAACATTCTGCCCCGCCGAATTTTCCTTCATCTTTCAGGCCGCAGATTTGTCCTGCAACTTGAAATCTATCGGATAAATATGACATTCAGCAAAGCGAAGTCGAAAAAATAAAGGGGCCAATCAAGGCCCCTTCCTTACAGATTCACATCTGATGTACAAGGGCTCTCTAAAGAGCAAACCTTATTACTCAGCTTCGGCGAAGGTTTCTTCTGCCTGCTGAGCCAGGTCCTGAGAGCGACCTTCACGTACAGTGGTAGCCACTGCAGTCAGGTACAGGCTAACAGCACGGATTGCATCGTCATTACCAGGGATAATGAAGTCAACGCCGTCTGGATCAGAGTTGGTATCAACGATAGAAAACACTGGGATGCCCAGGTTGTTTGCTTCTTTGATAGCGATGTGTTCGTGATCTGCATCAACAACAAACAGCGCGTCTGGCAGGCCGCCCATGTCTTTGATCCCGCCCAGGCTGTTTTCCAGCTTGGCCAGTTCACGAGCGCGCATCAGAGCTTCTTTCTTGGTCAGTTTGTCGAAAGTGCCGTCCTGAGACTGGATTTCCAGGTCTTTCAGACGTTTGATTGACTGACGAACAGTTTTCCAGTTAGTCAGCATACCACCCAACCAGCGGTGATTAACGAAGAACTGGTCGCAGCTCAGAGCGTGCTCTTTTACCGCTTCGCTTGCAGCGCGCTTAGTACCAACAAACAGGATCTTACCTTTACGGGAAGAGATCTTGCTCAGCTCAGCCAGGGCTTCGTTGAACATTGGTACAGTTTTCTCAAGGTTGATGATGTGAACCTTGTTACGAGCGCCGAAGATGAATGGCTTCATTTTCGGGTTCCAGTAACGGGTCTGGTGACCGAAGTGTACACCGGCCTTGAGCATGTCGCGCATGGAAACAGTTGCCATGATTACCTCTATAGATATAGTTTGGGGTTAAGCCTCCACGTATCCCATACAACCGACCCATCGGCTCTTTCGAACCAGCAAGGCACCCCGGCGTAGGTGTCGATACGTGTGTGTTATTTACACATAGTGAGATTTATGCGGCTCAATGCCTGGCAAGTAAACTCACCGAACAGAGAATCGTCGGCGCGCTTTATACCATAAACCGGCAACGGTAGCCAACAATTGTTACCTTTTTCGCCTGAACTGACATTCTGACTATCGCCTGAACGCCCCTGAAGCCACAAACTGCAATTGGCAGCATCCGGGCAGGCTGATACCATTGCACCACTTTCTTTATTATTGTCGAACATGACGACAAATGTGGACCTGATGAATGGCTATCTCTATTAAAACCCCTGAAGAAATCGAAAAAATGCGCGTGGCGGGCCGTCTGGCCGCTGAGGTGCTTGAGATGATTGAAGAGCACGTCAAGCCCGGCATCAGCACCGGCGAGCTGGACCGTATCTGCAACGATCACATCGTCAATAAACAACACGCGGTTTCTGCCAGCCTGGGTTACCACGGTTTCCCTAAATCGGTGTGTATCTCCGTCAATGAAGTGGTGTGCCACGGCATTCCCAGCGATGACAAAATCCTCAAGGACGGCGATATTGTCAATATCGACGTCACCGTAATTAAAGATGAATATCACGGCGATACCTCCACCATGTTTATCGTCGGTAAACCGACGATCCAGGGAGAGCGCCTGTGCCGCGTCACGCAGGAGAGCCTTTACCTGGCCCTGCGTCTGGTGAAGCCGGGCATCCGCCTGCGCACTATCGGTCGTGAGATCCAGAAGTTTGTTGAAGCGCAGGATTTCTCCGTCGTGCGTGAATACTGCGGTCACGGCATCGGTAAAGGCTTCCACGAAGAGCCGCAGGTGCTGCACTACGATGCCGATGACGGCGGCGTGGTGTTACAGGCCGGTATGGCTTTCACCATCGAACCCATGGTCAATGCCGGTGATTACCGCATCCGCAGCATGAAAGATGGCTGGACCGTAAAAACCAAAGATCGCAGCTTGTCCGCACAGTATGAACACACTATTGTGGTAACCGAAAACGGCTGCGAAATTATGACGCTGCGTAAAGATGACACCATTCCGGCGATTCTGGTCGCAGAATAGTCCCAGGGGCTGGCCCTCTTTTTCGCTGTAGGGGCTGACCTTCTTCTTTTCGCTGTAAAGGCTGACCTTCTTTTTCGCTGTAGGGGCTGACCTTCTTTTCCGGTCAGCCCGCGATCAAAATATCAAGCCGGCGCAAGCCGGTTTTTTTATGTCTGCGGAGCGGTGAAATGAATAAAGACGTGACTGAAGCCAGCATCCTGAAAAAACTCACCAAAGCGCCACGCCGCTGGGAAGATGGCGAGCTGAACCGCGATACGCTCCGGCATCATCTGGATGTGTTCCAGCAGCATCTGGCGGCCGCCTTTGACGCAGGACAGGATGCAGAGAGCCTGATTGACGCCCGCACCCTGTTTATTGACCGTCTGCTGCGTCGCCTGTGGCGGTTCTTTGGCTTCCCGGAAAAAGAGGGCGTGGCCCTGGTCGCCGTGGGTGGCTATGGCCGGGGTGAACTGCACCCGCTGTCAGATATTGATGTGCTGATCCTCAGCCGCACCCCGCTGTCAGAGGAAGACGCCCAGCGCACCAGCGCACTGCTGACGCTGATGTGGGATCTGAAGCTGGAAGTCGGCCACAGCGTGCGCACGCTGGAAGAGTGCCTGCTGGAGGGGTTATCTGACCTGACCGTTTCCACCAACCTGATTGAATCGCGCATGCTGACCGGCGACCTGGCGCTGTTTCTCGAATTACAGAAGAACATCTTCAGCGACGGCTTCTGGCCTTCGGACCGCTTCTTCGCGGCGAAGATTGAAGAGCAGCAGGAGCGCCACCAGCGCTATCACGGCACCAGCTATAACCTGGAACCGGATATCAAAAGCAGCCCCGGCGGCCTGCGCGATATCCACACGCTGCTGTGGGTTGCGCGCCGCCACTTCGGCGCGACCTCTCTGGATGAAATGGTTGGCTTTGGCTTCCTCACCGAGGCCGAACGTAACGAACTGAACGAGTGCCAGAGTATGCTGTGGCGCATTCGCTTCGCCCTGCACCTCACCCTGCCCCGCTATGACAACCGTCTGCTGTTCGACCGTCAGCTGAATGTCGCCCAGCGCCTGAACTATCAGGGTGAAGGCAACGAGCCGGTCGAACGCATGATGAAAGATTTCTTCCGCGTCACGCGTCGCGTCAGCGAGCTGAATCAGATGCTGCTTCAGCTGTTTGATGAGGCTATTCTTGCGCTCGGCACCGACGAAAAACCGCGCCCGATGGACGACGAGTTCCAGCTGCGCGGTACGCTGATCGACCTGCGTGACGAAACGCTGTTTGCACGTCAGCCGGAAGCTATCATGCGCATGTTCTGGGCGATGGTGCGCACGCCAAAAATCACCGGCATCTACTCCACCACTCTGCGCCACCTGCGCCACGCCCGACGTAATCTCAGCCAGCCGCTGTGTACCATTCCGGAGGCGCGGGAGCTGTTTCTGTCCATCCTGCGCCATCCGGGTGCCGTCAGCCGGGCATTAGTACCGATGCACCGTCACAGCGTACTGTGGGCCTATATGCCGCAGTGGAGCAATATCGTCGGCCAGATGCAGTTTGACCTGTTCCATGCCTACACCGTCGATGAGCACACCATCCGGGTATTACAGAAACTGGAAAGCTTTGCCGACGAACGCACCCGCCCGCGCCACCCGCTGTGCGTTGAACTGTGGCCGCGCCTGCCACAGCTGGAGCTGCTGCTGATGGCGGCCCTGTTCCACGACATCGCCAAAGGACGCGGCGGCGACCATTCGATTCTTGGTGCCCAGGATGCGCTGGAATTTGCTGAGATGCACGGCCTGAACTCGCGCGAAACCCAGCTGGTTGCCTGGCTGGTGCGCCACCACCTGCTGATGTCGGTCACGGCTCAGCGCCGCGACATCCAGGATCCGACGGAGATCCAGCAGTTTGCAGAAGTCATGCAGAACGAGAACCGCCTGCGTTACCTCGTCTGCCTGACGGTCGCCGATATCTGCGCCACCAATGAAACCCTGTGGAACAGCTGGAAACAGAGCCTGTTACGCGAGCTGTTCTTCGCCACCGAGAAGCAGCTGCGCCGGGGCATGGAAAACAGCCCGGACCTGCGTGAGCGCGTGCGTCATCACCGCCTGCAGGCGCTGGCGCTGCTGCGGATGGACAATATTGACGAGGAGGCGCTGCACAGCATCTGGAGCCGCTGCCGCGCCGACTACTTCCTGCGCCACACGCCTAATCAGCTGGCGTGGCATGCGCGTCACCTGATGAATCACGACCTCACCACGCCGCTGATCCTCGTCAGCCCGCAGGCGACACGCGGGGGCACGGAGATCTTTATCTGGAGCCCGGACCGCCCCTATCTGTTCGCCGCCGTGGCTGGCGAACTGGACCGTCGCAACCTGAGCGTGCACGACGCGCAGATCTTTACCAGCCGTGACGGCATGGCGATGGACACCTTTATCGTGCTGGAGCCGGACGGCAGCCCGCTGGCGACCGATCGCCACGAAATGACGCGCCAGGCGCTGGAACAGGCGATATGCCAGACAAGCTGGCACCCGCCGCGTACCCGCCGTCAGTCGGCCCGTCTGAAGCATTTTAATGTGGATACTGCGGTGAATTTCTTACCCACACACACTGACAGGCGAACTTATCTGGAATTAGTGGCGCTCGATCAGCCCGGTTTACTGGCGCGCGTAGGCGAGGTATTTGCTGACCTGAACGTGTCGCTGCACGGCGCGCGCATCAGCACCATCGGAGAACGCGTCGAGGACTTGTTTATTCTTGCCAACAGCGATCGCCGTGCATTAGATGCCGATTTGCGCGAACGGCTGCAACAACGGTTGACAGAGGCCCTTAATCCAAACGATAAAGTGTGACCCGGATTGACTTTTAACTCTGCCAGCGCTGGATTCTGCTGCAGCGGAATCGTTTTCGTTGTGAAGCGCGGGGCAAAACCAGGAAGAGATGATTTATGCAACAATTACAGAGCATTATTGAAGCGGCCTTCGAGCGCCGTGCGGATATTACCCCAGCCAATGCTGACAGCGCGACCCGTGACGCCGTCAACCAGACGATCGCCCTGCTGGATAGCGGCGCCCTGCGTGTGGCAGAGAAAATCGACGGCGAGTGGGTCACTCATCAGTGGCTGAAAAAAGCCGTTCTGCTGTCATTCCGCATCAATGACAATCAGGTCATTGACGGCGCAGAAAGCCGTTATTACGACAAAGTTCCGATGAAATTCGCTGACTACGATGACGCGCGCTTCAAAAAAGAAGGCTTCCGCGTGGTGCCACCGGCGGCCGTACGCCAGGGCGCTTTCATCGCGCGTAACACCGTGCTGATGCCGTCTTATGTCAACATCGGCGCTTACGTTGATGAAGGCTCGATGGTCGATACCTGGGCCACCGTAGGCTCCTGTGCGCAGATCGGTAAAAACGTTCACCTGTCTGGCGGCGTTGGCATCGGTGGCGTACTGGAACCCCTGCAGGCAAACCCGACTATCATCGAAGATAACTGCTTTATCGGTGCGCGTTCAGAAATCGTGGAAGGCGTGATTGTAGAAGAAGGTTCAGTGATCTCAATGGGCGTCTACATCGGCCAGAGCACCAAAATCTTTGACCGCGAAACCGGTGAAGTCCATTACGGCCGCGTTCCGGCGGGTTCCGTCGTGGTTTCAGGTAACCTGCCGTCGAAAGACGGGACTTACAGCCTGTACTGTGCCGTTATCGTGAAAAAAGTCGATGCCAAAACGCTCGGCAAAACCGGCATCAACGAACTGCTGCGTACTATCGACTAATCGTCGTACGGGCCACGCCAGTGGCCCGTAAACAATTATTGCCATTCTCTTCAGCGACAACCTCTTTCACTGCGCGAAACAAGTGATGCTATTGTGCACAATCTGCGCCATAATCCGCGCCAGAAAAATCCTGTATTTAAATTAAACGATCCTTTTCCGTTTCACGGATAGCGACTACTCTGATCGCATCTGGATCGATAGTCTCTTAAAGGAAAATACTATGTACGACAATCTCAAAGGTTTGGGCATCGCTACGCCGGAAGATATCGACCGCTACAGCCTGCGTCAGGAAGCGAATAACGACATCCTGAAAATCTATTTCCGCAAAGATAAAGGCGAGTTTTTCGCGAAAAGCGTAAAATTCAAATATCCGCGCCAGCGCAAAACCGTGGTGGCCGATAACGCCAGCCAGGGTTACAAAGAAGTGCAGGAAATCAGCCCGAATCTGCGTTATGTCATTGATGAGCTTGACCAGATTTGTCAGCGTGACCAGGTTGAAGTCGATCTGAAACGTAAAATCCTTGATGACCTGCGTCATCTGGAAAGCGTTGTTTCTAATAAGATTGCTGAAATTGAATCTGACCTGGATAAACTGACCCGCAACGGTCGTTAAAATAAAAAAGGGGCGACCGGAATAAGGTCACCCCCTGGATATAAAATCCTGCTGCGGGGCGGACCTTATTTTTAGGTCCGCCCTTTTCACATCTTTTACTGCATCAGCAGATAAATGCTGGCGTCACCGCGCTGAATATTCAGCGCCAGCACCGACGGTTTCGTGTCGAGGATTTTGCGCAATTCACCCAGATTAGCGATAGCCTGCTGATTCACGCCTAAAATCACATCATCTTTTTTCAGGCCAATGCGCGCTGCCGCAGAACCCGGTTTCACGCTGTCCACTTTCACACCCTTGACGCCTTTCGCATCATAGTTGCTGAAGTCAGCGCCTTCGATACCGTTATAGATGGTGCCGGAATCGACTTTCGCTGCGGTACTCTGCTGCAACGCCAGGTTCACTTTCATTGGCTTACCGTCGCGGATCAGGCCCAGCTCCATTTTCGTCCCTACCGGCAGGGAACCGACTTCCGCGCGCAGTGCCGCAAAGCTGGAGATCGGTTTGTTATTGATCGAGACAATCACATCCCCGGCTTTAATTCCTGCCTGCGCGGCGGAAGACTTCGGCAGCACCTGGCTGACGAACGCACCGCGCTGGGCATCGACTTTCATCGCCTTGGCCAGCTCAGAGTTCAGCTCGGTACCCATAATGCCCAGTTCACCACGCTTCACCTGGCCGAATTCCACCATCTGCGAGGTGAGGTTTTTTACCATATTACTTGGGATAGCAAAGCCGATGCCGATGTTACCGCCGTCCGGGGCCAGAATCGCAGTGTTAATCCCGATCAGTTCACCATTGAGGTTTACCAGCGCCCCGCCGGAGTTACCGCGGTTAATGGCGGCATCGGTCTGGATAAAGTTTTCGTAGTTTTCCACGTTCAGGCCGCTGCGGCCGAGAGCGGAAACAATACCGGAAGTCACAGTTTCGCCCAGACCATAGGGGTTACCAATCGCCACCGTATAATCACCGACGCGCAGATTATCGGAGTCCGCCATCTTAATCGCCGTCAGGTTCTTCGCATCTTTCAGCTGGATCAGCGCAATATCAGAGCGCGGATCTTTACCGATCACTTTCGCATCGTATTTACGGCCATCACTGAGCTGAACCTGAATTTTAGTCGCGTTGTCCACTACGTGGTTGTTGGTCACCACATAGCCTTTCGCGGCATCAATCACCACGCCGGAACCCAGCGCACGGAATTTCTGCTGCTGGCTTTCAGCGCCGCCGTTACCATTGCCTTCCGGCCCGCCTTCCTGACACATTGGCGAGCCCTGGAACGGGGATCCATCCTGACAGAACGGCGAGTTACCGCCAAAGAACTGCTGGAACTGCTGCGGCATACGTGGGGTACGAACCGTGGTGCTGCCCTCAACATTAATACTGACGACCGAAGGCATCACGGTTTCCAGCATCGGGGCCAGGCTTGGCAACGGCTGGGTGGAAGACGACGACGCGGTCTCCGCTGCGCTGGCCGCTAACGGATTTAATGCCAGCCCCAGACTCAGAGCCAGCGCACTCAATACTAAGGTAGTTTTTTTCATTAGTCGGATTCTCAAGTGATTCAGTGAAGTAACCATTGCTGCGGTTGTGAAGTTGAGATTAATTTTTTAGCGCTAAGTTCATGTTTAAATATTGGGGAAAAGTAAAAAATTATTGTCACTCTTTACAAATCTTAGCGCATTATCGCCTTATTCTACCGCCATCAGCCGTCGGTACTCATCCCAGGCATACTGATCGGTCATCCCACTGATGTAATCCTGTAACAGCCTCACGCGATAATAGTATTCCCAGACAGCACTCTCTTCCGGGGGTTTATCCAGCGACTCAACCGCTTCCGTGTAGGCGAGGCGAAAACGCGTAGACAATTTATGGAACAGGCGCGTTTCAATCGGATAACCTTTTAAATAATCTTTCTCTGTGAGCTCACTAAATTCTTCCTGCGACAGTAACAACAGCGGACGATATATCTCCAGCAGCCCGCTGATCACCCGATAACCCTGCAGCTCCAGCTGTTCAACCTCAGGATGATTAAACACATGGCGGAAGGCGACTTTTTTAAAAATATCCAACAGCAAACTGTGTGGGCTGCCGTCTTCCAGCAACGCCTCG
The DNA here is from genome assembly GCF_039675725.1 of Erwinia sp. Eh17-17. Classification (NCBI taxonomy): domain Bacteria; kingdom Pseudomonadati; phylum Pseudomonadota; class Gammaproteobacteria; order Enterobacterales; family Erwiniaceae; genus Erwinia; species Erwinia sp. Eh17-17. The sequence goes on from NZ_JBDFQT010000003.1 coordinate 44,280, forward strand.
TTAAAGGCACCGTGATAAACCACTGGCAGATGGTCAATAAAGCGGCTGGCCGCATGGGGCACCAGTTCGGCCACGGTATTGACGCGTAAATACATGAAAAACTGATCTTCACTGCAAAGATTGGTGCGGTGATTACGCGACTTTTCCAGCGCACTGGTTACCACCGTAGCAAACAGATCTTTTGCCTGGTGATCCGGCCAGAGTTGAAATAAATGCTGATAAAGCTGCTCAACGGTAAAGATATTCTTTTCTACGGCATCTTCCAGGTCGGCCACGCAGTAAGAAATGTCGTCAGCGGCTTCCATAATATAGGTCAGCGGGAAACGACAGTGCGGCTGAAGATCCAGCTGCTGGCGCAGACGCGAGATATATTCTTCTTCCGCCAGATAGTATCCCGGCTTTTTCATTAAATAGCTGTGGCTGGCCGGAACAGCGCCGTTATGCCAGGCGGGGCGGGTGTATTTCAAAATACAGCCAACCTGAGCCCAGGTAAGATTCATCTTCATCAGCGTGTGCACCATGCGGATCGCCTGCGCATTGCCTTCAAAATGGCAGAGATCCTGACGCACTCTGGCGCGCAGCTCATCGAGACCGTCATCGCACTGATGCAGTACCGCAGGCACACAGCGATCTTCACGCCCGCTCTCCGGCACCCAGGCCGCATCCAGCTGCTGACGGAACCAGTCATTGATCGCCGACTCTCCGAAATGGCCAAACGGCGGGTTGCCGATGTCATGCATCAGGCAGGCCATCTCGACGATGCTCTCAAACGGACCGGTCAGATTTGCCAGCCCTAACGATTCCAGCTGCTGTGACTCTTTCAGCCGCGTCAGGATCTCTTTGGCGATATAGCGCCCGACCTGCTGCACCTCCAGCGAATGGGTCAGACGGGTGCGGACCGCCGCATTACGCTCCAGCGGGAACACCTGAGTTTTCTGCTGGAGACGACGGATCGCCGCTGAATTGATAATCCGCCCGCGATCGCTTTCGAAAATACGCAGGATTTCATGTTCATCCTTCGGGCCCTGATAGGGGCGATAACGGCGCTGCCAGTTAATTTTTGTGCGAAAGTCGATCGCGCTCATACCTGCTCCCTCGGGTTAACGGTAAGCATCACCGTCAGACGGATTATCACTGTAATGCTGCCATGATAGACTATGCGCTGAAATCAATGACAAATTCTACAATTTTAGCGGGTATCCCTATGAAAGCAGGCATTATTGGTGCAATGGAACAGGAAGTTACGCTGCTGCGTGACAAAATTGAAAACCGTCAGACCCTGACGCTGGCGGGCTGTGAAATTTACACCGGCACGCTGAATGGCGTGGAGGTTGCTCTGCTCAAATCCGGTATCGGTAAAGTGTCTGCGGCCCTGGGCACAACCCTGCTGCTGGAGCTGTGCAAACCGGATGTGGTAATCAACACTGGTTCCGCCGGTGGGCTGGCCCCAACGCTGAAGGTGGGCGATATCGTAGTCTCTGACGAAGTGCGCTATCACGATGCAGACGTGACGGCCTTCGGCTATGAGCCCGGCCAGATGGCGGGTTGCCCGGCGGCCTTTAAAGCCGATGAGAAACTGATTGCCGCGGCTGAACAGTGCATCGGTCAGCTTAACCTCAATGCGGTGCGTGGCCTGGTGGTCAGCGGTGACGCCTTTATCAACGGTGCCGCCCCGCTGGCACGTATTCGCGGCACCTTCCCGCAGGCGGTTGCCGTTGAGATGGAAGCGACCGCTATCGGCCACGTCTGCCACCAGTTTGGCACGCCGTTTGTTGTGGTGCGCGCCATTTCCGACGTCGCGGACCAGGAATCCCACCTCAGCTTTGACGAATTCCTGGCGGTGGCTGCAAAGCAGTCTTCCCTGATGGTCGAAACGTTACTGACTCACCTGGCCCGTGGCTAAATCCCTCCTGTGCCTGACGCTCCTGTGGCTGGCGTTTGCCGCCACAGTTCAGGCCACTCCCCGCGTGGTGACTCTGGCACCTAATCTCACCGAACTGGCTTTTGCCGCCGGGATCACCCCGGTTGGCGTCAGCGCTTACTCCGACTATCCGCCTGCTGCGCAGCAGATTGAACAGGTGGCTAACTGGCAGGGGATTAACAGCGAAAAGCTGCTCAGCCTGAAGCCTGATGTCGTCATCGCCTGGCGAGGGGGCACACCGCAGCGCCAGGTCGATCAGCTTGAAGCGTTAGGCGTCCACGTCATCTGGCTGGCGCCGGACTCCATCGCCCAGCTGGTGGGCAGCCTGCGGGAACTGGCGGCCTACAGCCCACAGCCACAGCAGGCAGAGCAGGCCGCCGTGAGCCTGCAACAGCAGTTTGCCGCCCTGCGCCAGCGCTACCGGTCAACTCCCGTTAAGCGCGTATTTTTACAGTTTGGCCTTAAGCCGCTGTTTACCGCATCGGGCCATACCCTGCAGGATGAAGTGCTGAACCTGTGCGGCGGGGACAATATCTTTGCCGATGCACGCGTCCCCTGGCCTCAGGTCAGCCGCGAGCAGGTGTTACTGCGCAGGCCGTCAGCGGTGGTGACGCCCGGCGACGACGCCCATGCGCAGCAGGTCGCGCAGTTCTGGCAGCCCCAGCTCAGCGTCCCGGTGATTGCGGTGAATGACGACTGGATTAGCCGGGCCGGGCCGCGTATACTGCTTGCCGCACAAAAATTGTGCAGTGAGCTACAGCAGGTCGGCCAGCCGGAACAGCAATAATCACCGCAAAAGGTGAGTAAAGATCCGGCAAAAAATGCCGTTAACCAAGAGTAACGGGCGATTTTCCGTCCGTTTTTTATTCAGGGTAATTTACCCTGATTGATACCAGGAAATTGCAACATGAAAACCGTTTATCTGGCCCTCGGGCTGATGATGACGGGCCACGCCTTTGCTGCTTCGATGACCGGCAGCATTGGGGTGAAATTAACTATCTACTCACAGTGCAGCATTGAGGGGAGCAGTCTTTCTGCTGTCCGCCTGCCCGTCACTGCGTGTGGAGCGCAACCTGATGCACAGCCGAAAATCACGCAAAGCGTAATAACGCGTGATGCGGTAACGCGGCAGGAAGCAAGGTTAGTGACCGTCGAATGGTAAGTTCTGACTAAACAGTATCTGTTTACCTGACATCACTGTTACTGGAATCTCTGTGCCTTACCTCAGTAAGGCACAGGGGGGAAGGCACGCAGCTGCGGCTTCAGGTATGAAGGGTAAATCAGATACTGAAGGAGGAACCACATCCACAGGTGGTCTTGGCATTCGGATTAGTCACGATAAAACGCGACCCTTCCAGCCCTTCGGTATAATCCACTGCGCCACCCACAAGATATTGCAGGCTCATCGGGTCCACCACCAGCGCCACGCCCGATTTCTCAATGGTCATATCCCCGTCATTGATTTTATCATCGAAGGTAAAACCGTACTGGAAACCGCTGCAACCCCCACCGGTGATATACACGCGCAGTTTCAGATCCGGGTTGTCTTCATCGGAAATCAGGTTTTTGACTTTACTGGCCGCGGCTTCAGTAAATTGCAGGGGCAGTACTACATCGTCGCTCATAGGTCACTCCGGTATACGTACAGGCGGATGCCTGACAGGTCACAAATCGACCATAATTGTCGTCATTATCTAACACACTGGTATAGCAATCAAGTTAAGGCTGTACCACCCTGTGCGGTAGCGGCTTCTGTATCCTGTCGCTGTTGTTTCGCCAGAGTGCGGGCAAGCAGTGATGAATACAAGGGCTGACCACCAAGAAACTGTGCCAGCAGCGTCGCGCCCAGGCAGGTGATGATCATCGGTAAAATCAGCTGATAGTTGTCGGTCATCTCCAGCACCAGCACAATGCCGGTGAGCGGCGCACGCACGGAGGCGGCAAACAGTGCGCCCATACCGGCGATGGCAAACGTCGCCGCCTGCAGGTGATACTCCGGCAGCCAGTGAGCCGCCCCCAGACCAAACGCCGTACCAAGCAGCGTGCCGAGTGCCAGCATTGGTGCGAAGATGCCGCCGGGAGCGCCGGAACAGAAACACAATAACGTGGTCGCCAGGCGCACAATAAACAGGAACAGCAGCATCCCGACAGAGAAATGCCCCGCCGCCGCCAGCGGGATCAGACTGGAACCGCCCCCCGCTGCGGCCGGCAGCAACAACCCCAGCACGCCGCACAGGCCGCCCAGCAGAGCACCCACCAGCAGCACCTGACTCATTTTGCCGCCGTGCAGGCGCTGAAACAGATCCTGAATGCGGAAAATAAGCTGATTGAACATCACGCCCACCACGCCAAACACCATGCCCAGTAGCAGATACAGCCACAGCGTATTGACCGGGGCATCGGCCAGGCGACCAATTTCGATCACCGCATGTTCACCGTTAAAAATACGGAACACCACACTCGACATAATCACGCCGACGAACACGGCTTTAATGGAGATCAGGCTATAGCGGAACTGCAGGCGCATCTCTTCAATAATAAACAGGATACCGGCGAGTGGCGCATTAAACGCCGCCGCCAGACCAGCAGCCGCACCGGTCGCCAGCAGGGTGTGACGGGCTTCGGTACTTTTCATGCGAAAGATATCCAGCAGCATGCGGCCAATATTGCCCCCCAGCTGCACCGTCGGCCCTTCACGCCCCAGCACCATCCCGGCGCCCAGCGTCCCCATACCCCCGACAAATTTCACCGGGATCACCCGCCACCAGCGCACCGGGCGCAGCTCTTCCAGCGCGCCTTCGATTTCCGGAATACCCGAGCCTGCCGCCTCCGGCGCGAAGCGCCGCACCAGATAATAGCCCACCGCGGCCAGCAGAGCGGAGGCAAGAAAAGCGAGTACGCCCATCACCAGCGGATGATTTCCCAGCGTCAGCAGCCCGCTGGTGCGCAGATTAATAATTCCGTTCACCGCTTTTTCGAAAGCCACCCCCACCAGGCCGGTCAGTGTTCCGACAATCCCGGCCATCACCAGTATTGCCAGCGGGGTTTTGTCACGCCGCAGCAGTAGACGCAGGAAGTCACCCCGGCGCACAGGCACCACGTTAAGCTCGTCGGTTGAAGTCGATTGCTGATTCATAGGCCGTTCATTTCACTGTAAAGATAAGTCAATATAGTACCTGTTCCCGCCACCAATGCCTGCGCTTAATTTCTCTCTAATCGTGTCAGAAACAGCATCAGCCTTTGGCTGCTCCGCCAAGTTCCCTTAGAATGGGCGGGTTTTTACATGAATGATCAGGAGCGGTTCCATGAGTAAGTCTGAAAACCTGTACGCTCAGGCGCAGCAGTTAATTCCCGGTGGCGTCAACTCACCGGTGCGGGCCTTTAACGGCGTAGGCGGCGTGCCGCTGTTTATCGAACGAGCTGACGGTGCCCTGCTGTACGATGCTGACGGCAAAGCCTACATCGACTATGTTGGATCCTGGGGCCCGATGGTGCTCGGTCATAACCACCCTGCCATCCGTCACGCGGTGATTGAAGCCGCTGAACGCGGCCTGAGCTTCGGCGCACCGACCGAGATGGAAGTGAAAATGGCCGAGCTGGTCACCCGCCTGGTACCCACCATGGACATGGTGCGCATGGTCAACTCCGGGACGGAAGCCACCATGAGCGCCATTCGTCTGGCGCGGGGTTTCACTCATCGCGACAAAATCATCAAGTTTGAAGGCTGCTACCACGGCCACGCCGACTGCCTGCTGGTGAAAGCAGGTTCCGGTGCGCTGACGCTGGGCCAGCCTAACTCACCGGGCGTGCCGGCCGACTTTGCGAAACACACCCTCACCTGCACCTTTAACGATCTGACGACGGTACGCGCCGCCTTCGAGCAGTACCCCCAGGAGATCGCCTGCATTATCGTCGAACCGGTCGCCGGTAACATGAACTGCATTCCGCCGCTGCCAGAGTTCCTGCCGGGCCTGCGTGCGCTGTGCGACGAGTTTGGTGCGCTGCTGATTATCGATGAAGTCATGACCGGCTTCCGCGTGGCGCTGGCGGGTGCCCAGGCACATTATGGCGTCAGGCCCGATCTGACCTGCCTCGGCAAGATCATCGGCGGCGGTATGCCAGTGGGTGCCTTCGGCGGACGTCGTGAAGTGATGGATGCGCTGGCCCCTAACGGCCCGGTTTATCAGGCCGGTACGCTGTCCGGAAATCCGATTGCCATGGCGGCGGGCTTTGCCTGCCTGACTGAAGTATCCCGTCCCGGTACCCATGAGACACTGACCCGCCTGACCACTCAACTGGCAGACGGCCTGCTGGCGGCGGCAAAAGCAGAAAATATTCCTCTGGTGGTCAACCACGTGGGCGGCATGTTCGGGCTGTTCTTTACCGATGCAGAGAGCGTCACCAGCTATGCGGACGTGACGAAGTGCGACGTAGAGCGCTTCAAACGTTTCTTCCATCTGATGCTGGAAGAAGGCGTCTATCTGGCACCGTCAGCCTTCGAAGCCGGATTTATGTCGCTGGCCCACAGCCCGGAAGATATTCAGCGTACGGTTGATGCCGCACGCCGCAGCTTCGCGAAACTGTAGATCGGAATAAAAAGGGCCGATCGAAAAGAAGATCGGCCCCTACGCTAAACCCTGAAAGGGCCGATCGAAAAAGAAGATCGGCCCCTACGCTAAATCCTGAAAGGGCCGACCGAAAAAGACGATCGGCCCCTACGCCAGACCCTGACCTGCGGGGCGACCTTTTTTTCTGGTCGCCCCTTATTTCATTCAGACCTTGCGCAGCAGATAGATAAAATACGGCGCGCCGATAAAGGTCGCCAGCAACCCTGCCGGGATCTGATCCGGGAAGGAGAGCATCCGCCCGCCCCAGTCTGCCGCCACCATCACCCCTCCCCCCAACAGCGCCGCCATCACCTGCTGCGGTAACGCCCGACGGAAACCGAGCATACGCGCAATATGTGGGGCCATCAGCCCGACAAAGCTTAATGGTCCTATGGTCAGCGTAGCCGCCGCCGTCAGCACCGCCGCCAGCAGCAGCAGCGTCAGGCGCGACGGCGTCAGCGCCATCCCCACCGCACGAGCGGTAGCGCCACCGAGGGGCAGTATCGTCAGCCAGCGGCGGCACAGCGGCACCAGCGCCAGCAGGACCAGCATCACGATTAGCGTACGCTTCGCCTGCAGGGCGTTGATGTTATAGGTGGAACCGGAGATCCACGTCAGCAGGGTCGCCATCCGCGGGTCGCCGCTGGCCAGCAGCAGCATCATCAGCGTGGTAAAGGCGGTACTCAGCGCCATACCGGCCAGCAGCATACGTTCCGGTGAGAACCCGCCGCGGCCGGCGGCAATCGAGATCGCCAGCAATGTCAGTGCAGCACCGATGCTCCCCGCCGGCAGCAGCCAGCCAAAGGCATCACCCGGCACGATAAACAGCATGACGACCACGCCAAATGCCGCGCCGGAGCTGATGCCGAGCACTTCCGGGCTGGCCATCGGGTTGCCGGTCAGGCGCTGCACCACGCAGCCCGCCACGCCCAGCATCATCCCGGTCGCCATCGCCGCCACCGCGCGCGGCCAGCGCCACGGCAGAAGCTGCTGCCACAACTCCCCCGTCGCCCATACCCAGCCGTCGGCGTCGCGCCCGAAGCTTAGCGCCACCGCCATCAGCAACAGTAGAATACCGCCACCGATTAGCGCCCACCACAGCACCCGCTGGCGCTCTGCCGGCACATTGTCGCCCTGATCCATCGCCGGCGGCACCGAGCCGGTACGCAGGCGCGGCAGCAGCCACAGCAGCAGCGGAGCGCCGATCACGGCGGTCACGGTTCCGGTGGAGATCTCCCCCAGATGGGGGGTCAGCCACAGCACTGACTGATCGGCCAGCCACAGCAGCAGCGCACCGATAAGCGGAGCCAGCAGCAGGCGGCTGATTAAACGGCGAAAGCCGAGCATCTTGGCCAGCAGCGGAGAAAACAGGCCGATAAAGCCGATAATCCCGGCCGCATTGACCAGCGCGGCGCTGATCAAAATGGCCAGTGCCAGCACGCCAAAACGCGCCAGTGAGATCGCGAGGCCGAGGTTTTTCGCCACGCCATCATCCAGCCCCATCAGCGTCATCGGACGCAGCAGCAGCAGCGTCAGTAACAGCCCGCCGAGTAAACGCGGCCACAGAAACGCAACGTTGCTCCAGTCCATCTGGTTCAGTGAACCGCTGCTCCACAAAAACATATTTTGCAGCTGGTCATGATTGAAGATGGCAAAAATCTGGTTCACCGCCCCGCAGTAAAGCGACACCACCAGCCCGGCCAGGATCAGCGTTACCGGGGACATACGTTTGCCCCAGGCGACACCAAACACAATCAGCCCCACCAGCACGGCACCCGTCATTGCCGCCAGCTGCTGTGTGACCATACCCCCCGCCACGCCCCACAGCGTGACCACGGTCAGCCCCAGCTGGGCACCGCTGGCCACGCCGAGGGTTGCCGGTTCTGCCAGCGGATTGCGCAGCACCTGCTGGAACAGCAGGCCGACCAGCCCCAGCCCGCCACCCACCAGCAGCGACAGCGTCAGACGCGGCATCAGGCTGTAATGAAACACCATCTGCTCAATGCGCAGGGTATCCGGTGCCAGCAGCGCGCTCAGCCACTGGTCAGCGGGCAGTCGCTGTTGCAGGTTAATCAGCGTCAGGGCCAGCGCGGCAATAAACAGTGCGCTCAGCAGCAGCAGCGGCAAACGATAGTGACGCATCATTTCACCTCCAGCGCATGGTCGAGGCTGGCGATTAGCTGCATCGCGGATAACGTGGCCCCGTAGAACCACACGCGGGGCATCTCCCTGAAACGGCCACTGCGCACAAACGGCAGCGACTGCCACAGCGGCGCCGAGGTCACCTGGTCAACAATCGCCTGATTGTCATGTTCAAAGCCGATGGCATCAACGTCGCCCAGGTCGGCCAGACGTTCAATCCCCACAATCACGCTACCCCAGAAGGTACTTTCTGCTTTCCAGGCATTTTCCAGCCCGACCTCGTCCAGCACCTCCTGGAACAGGCCGTTAGCGGTGAAAACAATCACATGGCGCGCATCAACAATCGACAGCAGCAGCAGCGGACGCTTCGGACGAGCGGTCAGTTTACTTTTCAGGCGGGCGATCTGGCGGTCCAGGTCGGCCAGATGGGCCACCGCCTGTGGGATACGGTCGATACGCTTTGCCAGCACCATCAGGGAATGACGGGCGCTGGTCAGCGGTTTGCCGGTTCCGCCCTCGTTAAAGGTAAAGCCCAGCCCCGGAGCAATACGCATAAAGCGCGCCGGATCGGGACCATAACCCTGTGAATAGAGGATCAGAGTAGGCTTCATCTGGGTAATCAGTTCAAGATTGGGTTCGGTGCGCAGCCCGACATCCACTACGGAGGCAGGCAGCTGCGGCTCCCCCACCCACTGACGATAGGCATACAGATCGGCGGCCCCGACCGGCATGACGCCCAGCGCCATCAGCAGCTCCAGCGGTAGCCACTCCAGGGCGATAATACGCTGCTCGCCGGAGGCGTGTGCAGCGAATGGGAACTGGGCCAGCAGCGGGGAAAAGGCCAGTGCCGTTAACAAACGGCGACGCAAAATATCCGGCATGACAACATCCCACTTTTAATAGACAAAACTCACCGGCGCCCCACCCTGCGGATGCGGTAAAATCCCCATCGGAATACCATAAATTTGTTCCAGCACGTCCCCGGTCATAATCACTTCAGGGCCGCCCTGGGCAATCATTTCGCCACGGCGCAGCGCCACCAGATGATCGCAGTAGCGCGCCGCCATATTGATATCGTGCAGCACGGCAATCACCGTCAGACCGCGCTCGCGGCTGAGACGCTGGATCAGCGCCAGCACATCAACCTGGTGGGCAATATCCAGCGCTGATGTCGGTTCATCCAGCAGCAGGCAGCGGCTGTTCTGAGCCACCAGCATGGCAATCCAGGCACGCTGGCGCTCACCGCCGGACAGGCTGTCGACCAGACGCTGAGAAAACGGCTTCAGCCCGACAAGGGCAATGGCTTCGTCAACGCGTTCACGATCTTCCACCCCATAGCGCCCCAGCGCACCGTGCCACGGGTAGCGGCCAATGGCGACCAGCTCACGCACCGTCATGCCCTCTGCTGACGGCAGCTGCTGGGGCAGATAGGCCACTTCGCGCGCGAAAGCCTTGCTCTGCCAGCGGGCAACCGGCTGCGCATTCAGCAATACCTGCCCCGTCGATGCCGCATGATGGCGTCCCAGCATCTTCAGCAGCGTTGATTTACCAGAGCCGTTGTGACCGATCAGGCCACAGACTTTCCCGGCGGGAAACGCCAGCGACAGCGTCTGTAGCAGTGTCCGGCCCGGAACGCTGAAGCTGACATTATCCAGGGTGAAGGTCGATTCTGTGGTGTGCTGTTGTTGCATGGTGATCTTCTGATTGGCGGGCGCGGCGAACCGCGCCCGGATAGACATTTAGAAACGGAAGGTAGCCGTACCAACAATCTGACGTTCCGCGCCCCAGTAGCAGGCATGTTCACGATAGCAGCTGGCCACATACTGGCGATCGAACAGGTTATTCACATTCACGCCAATGGACGAGCCAGGCAGGCCAAAGCGCGCCAGATCGTATTTCACCACCGCATCCACCAGCGTATAGCCCGCAACGTCGAAGTTCTGATCCTGATTCGCCCCGTTACTGTCCTGATGACGATACAGGCCCTTGCTTTCACCGACATAACGCAGACCGGTGCCCAGCGTCAGGCCGGACAGGGCGGTTTCGTGGAAGGTGTAATCCCCCCACAGAGATGCCATATGCTTCGGCACCTGTACCGGGGTCTTGCCGCGCAGATAGTTATCTTCGGTGTATTCCGCATCGGTATAGCTGTAGGACGCCGTGACGTTGATGTTGGCATTAACGGCGGCTTTGGCTTCAAACTCGAAACCGCGTGAACGAATTTCACCGCCCTGTACGCTGAACAGCGGAGCCGTCGGGTCACCCATCAGATTATTGTTTTTCGTCAGCTGATAAATCGCCCCGGTCAGCACGATCGGACGATCTTTCGGCACGTATTTCACGCCCGCTTCATATTGCTTAGCGCGGGAAGGGGTGAATGTCTCACCGCCGAGGGTGGTACCGGTGTTGGGGATAAACGACTCGCTGTAGCTGAAATAAGGAGCAATGCCGTTATCAAAGACATAGTTCAGCCCACCGCGCCAGGTAAAGGCCTGGTCGTGCGTTTTATCTTCACTGCCGTTGCGGTTAAACGCCGACATGGTGAGGTAATCATAGCGACCGCCCAGCGTCAGCACCCAGCGGTCCCACTCCATCTGATCCTGGGCGTACAGACCGGTCTGTTCCTGCTTATTCAGATACTGATACGCGAATCCTGAATCCTTAACCATTTGATCGTCACCATACACCGGGTTTAACGCATCCAGCGGCGCAGCAGTGCCAAAGATCGCATCGATATCATTGCGTGAGCGCTGATAATCCACGCCCATCAGCAGCGTGTGATCGAGCTGGCCGGTGGCAAACTTCGCCTGTGCCTGGGTATCCACCGCGAACTGATTCAGTTTTTCCTTCGAGTGCGCGTAACCGCGATCAATGGTGTTGTTGGCTGTATTCAGTCCGTTGCCGTAGATGCTCAGATAGTCGGTGCGCATCTGCGCGTAACGCAGGTTCTGACGCACGGTCCAGGTGTCATTGAACGCGTGGTCGAAGCTGTAACCCACCATTTTGGTGTTGCGCGAGATCTTATTGCTGTCTTCGCCTTCATCAAAATCTGACGGCAGCTTGTGCTGGTTGCCGTTAGCGTCGGTGATGGGCACCACCGTCCCTTCACGCGGCAGCCAGCCGTAATAACCGGTTTCCGGTTCATTCTGGAAGTAGCTGAGGAAGGTAAAGTGGGTCTTCTCATCCGGCTGCCAGCTAAAAGAGGGCGCGATGGTGTAGCGCTTCTCTTTGTTCATCTGCTGCTGCGCCTCTGCGCTGCGCGCCAGTCCGGTCAGGCGGTAAGAAAACTCCTCGTTGTCATCCAGCGCGCCGCCGAAGTCAAAACCGGTTGAGAACAGGTTATCGGTGCCCATCTGGAACTGAACCTCGCGCAGCGTTTCGCTGGTTGGGCGCTTGCTGACCATCGCCACAATCCCGCCGGGATTGCTTTTTCCGTACAGGACTGACGTGGGTCCGCGCATCAGTTCAACGCGCTCGAGGAAATAGGGATCTACCGCGAACTCTGAGTAGTTGTCACCCTGCAATTTCAGGCCGTTAAGATACTGATTGGTATTAGTTTCGCTGAAACCACGGATGGACAGCGCGTCGATCACGTTTGAGGCACCGCGGTTCCCGACCATCACGCCGGTGGTGTAGCCGAGGGCTTCTTTCACCGACAGGGGCTGATGCGTCTGCATCTCCTGGCTGGTGACAATCGATACCGACTGCGGATTCTTTTCGATAGGCGTATCGGTTTTCGTGCCGGTGGCGCTGTGCTTTGCCGCAATGGTCGGGGCCGGGCCCCAGGCGCTTTCCTGTGGCTCACTGCCCGCCGTGGCGGTGACGTTGATCGTCTGCTCTGCGGCGGCAAAAGCCGCCCCGCTGGTCAGGGACAGGGCAACAAACACCGCGAGCTGGCATTTCGCCGTCCTCACCGTGTTGAAATCAATGGGTAAATTGCGGGTGTTAGCCATTTAGCATTTCTCTGAACAAAGTTTGTTGAATGTGAAACGAAACGATAATTATTATTATAACGCTCGGATAATATGCGAAACAAAGCCCGTTCCGCAAGGGAAAAGCCACGCCGGGCGCGGCTGCGGGCAGAGTTTACCTGTCAGCCACATCCACGATTTTGTGCGAGATCAGAAATTGATTCATAGCGGAAGATCGTGCAGCACCCCGCCAGGCTGTAGCTCATCATCGGCTATCGCGCTGGGAATGAGTGTCGTGCCACCAAAGGAAAAACAGTTTGCGGCCAGCTGCAGCAAAAGATGACAATACATTGATAAATAAAGCGGCCATTTTCGGCCGCTTCCGCTAAGGACAATTGGAGAGTAAGTGCGGGGGTATTATTCAGCGGCAGCTGAATTTAACTCAGCCTTAACCTGTTTTGCCTGTTCGATAAATGCGGTGACCGTTTGCAGACGTGCATACTCCATCGCGCCCACATAGCGCCCGGCATTCACATCGCTCTGCCAGTGCGCGCCACAGATCACCCGGCTCTGACCAAACTCATAGCCGCGTTTAGCCAGCTCCTTAGCCCGCTCAGGTTTTGCCTCAGACAGCACCAGCGCCAGCAGGGTGCCGTAGCTGGTGTGGCCGGACGGATAAGAACCGTTTTTACGCAGTACGGCTTCATCAGCAGGCTGGCAGGTGTGATGGTGGAACACCACGAAAGGACGGGTACGCATGTAGAATTTTTTCGCGGCGTCGGGGGCATAATCTCCGCCCATGATCAGCAGATTCTGCAACATGCTCCACGTGGCCGGCGTTTTGCTGGCGCTGATCGTCACCCCCAGCACCGGAGAAAAGATTTTCGCCATATTATCGACATGCAGATTGGCGTCCTGCGTTGCCTGCTGCCAGCGCGGCGTCCCCTTCATCGCATAGCCTTCCTGATAGGCGGCTTTATCGTAGGTCAAGGCCGGGCTGCCGTCTTTGGGCGGCGGCGGCAGATAGTAATGGCTGTCTACCGCCTGTGCCTGGGTATGGAAAGGCGTCATTTCCGGCGCAGAAGCTGAAGCCTGTACAGAGGCCACTGTCAGTAAAGCACCGCCCACCATCAGGCCAGAGAATAAGAAGTATGGTTTCATTGAAGTTCCCTTTATATGAGTAAAAGCAGGCTTATCCTCACTGAAAGGCAACGCTAATAATGATATCCGGATCTCAATTATCTTTTAATGGGATCTATTTGGATACTTTTGGCACTTAAAATCAAAAACTGTAACTTATTCAATTAATTGAATATAAATCACTTTCCACATGCATCAGATAACAGACATAAAAAAAGCCGGTTTCCCGGCTTTTTAGGTCAATCAATAACAGGCGTTACTTACCGAACATATCTTTAATCCAGCCCGCTACGCCGTCGCCGTCTTTCTGCTCATTTTGCTGCTGCGGCTGACCCTGCTGCGGCTGCTGATTATTTTGCTGCTGTAACATCTGCTGCTGCTGCTGAATCTGCTGCTGCTGTTGCTGGCAAAGCGCATTAGCGTCGGTGGTCCAGACCGGCAGGCTGCGCCAGCTGCTGCTGGCACTGCCACAGACGAAGTTACCCGCTGAATCAACGTTCATACGCGCAATATCTTCCGGCGGCGTCAGGTTTAACGGCATCGGTGCCTGGTTTTCCAGATAGCGACGATAAAGCTGCATCGCACCGCTGGCCCCGTAAAGTTTGGTCGGCTGGTTGTTATCACGACCAATCCAGGTAATCGCCACTTCTTTACCATCAATCCCGGCAAACCAGCTATCGACCAGATTATTGGTGGTGCCCGTTTTACCAGCCAGCATCGCTTTCGGGAACTTCGCACCCAGCGCACGCGCCGTACCGTGGTCAGCCACCTGCTGCATGGTGTACAGCGTCAGGTAAGCCGCCTGCGCCGGAACCGCGCGCTCCGCCTGCGGGAAGCTTTGATAGAGCACGGTGCCATCTTCTGCAATCACGGAGCGCAGCGCCGACAGCGGTGCCCGGCTGCCGCCGCTGGCAATCGTCTGGAAGGCCTGAGCAACTTCAACAGGCGTCAGGTTCAGCGCGCCCAGCAGCATCGCCGGAACGGGTTGCAGCTGATCTTTCGGTACGCCCAGCTTCGTCCAGGTATCCACCACCTGCGGCAGGCCCAGCGTCATACCCAGGTTCACCGTTGGCACGTTCATGGAGTTGGTCAGCGCGTCCACCAGCATCACCTGGCCGCTGAAACGATGGTCATCGTTCTGTGGCTTCCACAGCTGTCCGTTCGGCTGTTTCAGCGCAATCGGGTTATCGGCAATCCAGGTATTCAGGCGGTAGCTATCCGGCTGGCTCAGCGCCGTCAGATAGGTCGCCGGTTTAGCCAGTGACCCGATAGAACGGCGCGCCTGCAGGGCACGGTTATAGCCCGCGAACTGCGGGTCGGCACCGCCAACCATGGCGCGAACTTCGCCGCTGAAGCGGTCAACCACCACCATCGCGGTTTCCAGATCGTTGACGCCGCGCTGCTTACGCAGTGCCGGTATGCCGTCTTCCACCGACTTCTCGGCGGCATCCTGGGAGACCGAATCCAGCGTGGTGAAAATTTTCACGCCGGAAAGATCCTTCACTTTGTCACCGAGTTTCGCCTGCAGCTCGTTACGCACCATCTGCATAAACGCCGGCTGCGGGGTAATCACCCCCCCTTTCGGCTGCACGCCAAGCGGGCGGGCACTGAGCATGTCGTAAAGCTCCTGGTCGATCACCTTCTGCTGTTGCAGCAGACGCAGCACCAGGTTACGGCGCTCCAGCGACAGCTTAGGATTACGCCACGGGTTATACAGCGAGGCTCCTTTCACCATGCCCACCAGCAGCGCCTGCTGGTCAAGGCTCAGCTCATCCACCGGACGACCAAAGTAGTACAGGCTCGCCAGCGGGAAGCCACGGATCTGATCGTTGCCGGCTTGACCGAGATACACCTCATTGAGGTACAGCTCAAGAATGCGGTCTTTGCTGTAGCGCGCATCCATGATCAGCGCCATATAGGCTTCATTGGCTTTACGCCACAGCGAACGCTCATTGGTCAGGAACAGGTTCTTCACCAGCTGCTGGGTCAGCGTACTGCCCCCCTGCACCGCGCGCCCGGCGGTAATGTTGGCGAGGAAAGCACGGCCAATCGAATAAAGGCTGATGCCGTCATGCTGATAGAAGTGGCGGTCTTCCGTTGCCACCAGCGTATCCACCAGCAGGTCCGGGAACCCGGCGCGTGGCACAAACAGGCGCTGTTCACCGTTCGGTGACTGCAACATGGTGATCAGGCGCGGGTCGAGGCGGAAGAAGCCGAAGCTGCGCCCGTTATCAAGGTTCTTGATGTCGCTCAGCTGATCGCCATTAAAGCTCAGGCGCGCGCGGATCTGCCCTTCTTTGCTGTCCGGGAAGTCAAACGGACGGCGGATCATCTCAATGCTGTTGGCCTGGACGGTAAACTCGCCGGGACGCGTCATGCGCGTCACTTCGCGGTACTGCGTCCCTTCCAGCAGCGCAATCATCTCTTTTTTGTTGTACGACATGCCTGGCTCAAGGCTGACCATGCGGCCATACACCGTGGCCGGAAGCTGCCAGACTTTGCCATCAATACGGCTGCGGATCTGCGAATCAAGATAGAAACCATAAATGGCCATCACCACGGCGAAAATCAGGAACAGCTTAAACAGCAGGCCAATCCAGCCTCTTCTTTTACGCGGTGCGCGTCCTTTTCCTTTACGTGGCATTGGGGTTACCTCTTCCTCATCCAGATCGTCATCGTCCTGATTGTCATAGTCATCGTACTCTTCTTCTTCCCTGCGGCGACCACGCCCCGCTTTATTACGCGCAGGCTGGGGCTGTTTTCCTTTACGCCCGATAGGTTCGCGATCGTCAGACATGTCTTTCATTTCTCCAGGGGCAGGCATCGGCCAGGCCGACTACTCTCGTCGTACAACGGCAATTGCGGAACCAGAACCTTCTGAAAGGGGTTAGCCCCGCACGCAAGCGCGACAGAATACCATTTATTACTGACGGGCTTAATCCTGAATTGTTTACATCTATTGCGTGGTTTGCACAAAAAATTATTTATCCTGGTGTAATGACTGAATGACCCGCGCATGTTCACTCGCCTCCAGGCAGACAAACTCCGGCAGCAGGCTGGCAGCGGCCTGTTGCAGCGCATCAATTAACGCCAGCACGCTGGGGCGTGGCGGTCTGGACTGCGGAGTGGTCACGCCAAAGTAGTAAGGGATGTCCACGTCCAGCTGCCGTATCGCCACGCCCGTCACGGGCAGGCCAAAGGCGGTCACCGGTTCAAGAATGGCCACCCCTAACCCTGAACGAATACACGAGAGGATATTCACCGACGAGTTAGTTTCAATCACGCCTGCTGGTTTCACCTTCGCCCGGCGTAACACCTGCTCAAAGCGGCGGCGCAGGCGGTAAGGATTATAGGGGGTGATCAGCTTGCGCGACGCCAGATCGCTCAGCCGTACCTGGCTGTTCTCTGCCAGCGGGTCGTCTTCCCGTAGCGCAATCACACAGCGCGACTGCCCAATCCAGTGAACCTGCGCTCCCTGATGCTCCAGCGGCAGGCTGCTGATCCCCAGCTCCGCCTGACCGGTAATAATGGCGTGCGCCGTCTGCTCAGCGGAATCACTAAGGATCTGTACCGCATCATCCAGCTTCACCTGCGCCAGCGCCAGCGGCAGCAGCCCGGAAGACATTGATGGCGTGGCGGCAATCAGCAGCGGGGTTTTCTCTTCTTTCCAGATTTCATTGGCACGCAGACGGATCTGCTGCAGAGAGGTCAGCGCCGTTTCCACATATTCGTGCAGACGCAGCGCCTGCTCGGTCGGATAGATACGTGGCCCGTTGCGTAAGAACAGTGGGTAACCGAGTGTGGTTTCCAGATCCTGAATCAGCCGCGTGACTGCCGGCTGAGAGCGCTGCAAAACTTTCGCTGCCGCCGTCACACTGCCAGACGAAATGACCGCCGAGAAAGCCTGTAACTGGCGAAGATCAAGATCGTTGAGTGAAGCCATGTTCTGCATCCGGGTATCCTTAATTTTCAGCAGCAACAATTATCATGTGCAATTTTCGAATAAGCTAATTATTAATTAGTATTAAGAAAGCACATACAAACTCATTCATAATGCATTTTTCATATAATTAGTCATTCCTTTTTTTCTCACTTAAACACCGACAAACAGGGGCCAGATCATGTCCGCAGAGGTGACTAACAAAACTGGTTTAGACGCGCTTGAACAGCGTCTGGCTGAGGATTTGTCTTTGCTGGAACTGCCCGCCAAACCCTGGGTGCCCGCCCGCGAGCATCACGGAACCCCCGTGCGTGACGTGGTGGTGATCGGTGCCGGGATGTGTGGCCTTGCCGCCAGCGCAAAACTGATCCTCGGCGGCATCAGTAATATCGTTGCCTATGATGCCGCACCCGCCGGGCGGGAGGGCCCCTGGGTGACGTTTGCGCGCATGGAAACGCTGCGCTCGCCGAAAACGCTGCACGGTCCGGCCCTCGGCCTGCCGCAGCTGACCTTCCGCGCCTGGTTTACGGCACAGTGGGGAGCAGCGGCCTGGGAAGCGCTGGATAAGATCCCGAAAGATCAGTGGATGGAATATTTGATCTGGTATCGCCAGGTGCTGGCGCTGCCGGTGCGCAATAACGTGCGCATCACCGCCATCAGCGCCGCTGACGATCTTATCGCTCTCGATCTTGCCGGGGCGGAAACCGGCCGGGTACTCACCCGCCATCTGGTGCTGGCGACCGGTCGCTCAGGTCTCGGCGGCGTTGCCGTTCCTGATTTTCTGCAGGGGATTGACCGCCACCTGTGGGCGCACTCTGCTGCTGATATCGATTTTGCCGCGCTGCGGGGCAAGCGTCTGGCCGTGATCGGGGCCGGTGCCTCATCCATGGATAATGCCGCTACGGCGCTGGAATCGGGTGCCGATTCGGTTGACCTGCTGATCCGCCGTCAGGCGATGCCGCGTATCAACAAGATGACCGGCATCGGCAGTCAGGGCGTGGTCCACGGCATGCATCTGCTGCCCGATGGCTGGAAGTGGAAATTTGTTGATTACACCGCCACGACCCAGACGCCGCCTCCGCGCTCCTCAACGCTGCGCGTATCCCGTCATACCAATGCCCGCTTCCTGCTCGACTGCGCTATCAGGTCCGTCAGGCAGGAAGGGGAAGCGCTGCTGATTGACACGCCTCACGGAACGCTGCGCTACGACTTCCTGATTGCCGCCACCGGTTTTTCCAACGACTTTAGCGGACGACCGGAGTTTGCCGCGCTGGCGCCGCATATCCGCACCTGGTCGGATGGCCGTTACCGCGCAGAGATGGGTACAGCGCGCCCGGAAATGCTGGCATCACCGGATCTCGGCCCGGCGTTTGAATTCCGCGAACGCGTGCCCGGTGCCTGCCCGATGCTGGCGCGTATTCACTGCTTCAACGACGCTGCGATGCTGACGCACGGCAAGGTGTCCGGCGATATCCCGGCGGTCAGCGCCGGAGCCGACCGGCTGGTGCGCGGTATCAGCGCCGCGTTATTTGCTGAAGACGTTGAGGCGCACTTTGCCAGCCTCCAGGCTTACGACATCCCTGAACTTCAGGGGGATGAATGGACTGACTCCACTCCCCAACTTGATAAGGACAACGCACTGTGACTGATGCTATCGACCAGGCTGCGGGCCTGACGGCGGATGATGCGCTGTATCAGACCCGGCGCTTTCGCCCGGAATTCGTCGGGGGGGCCGAACTGTGTCGCCTCTCCGTATTACAGCCGGAAAACGATCAGGGGCTGTCTACAGACTGGCGGCTGGCCGTCGCCCTGCGCATCGCGACGCTGAACGCCGATGCGCCGCTGATGGCAGACTATGCGTCGCAGCTGGCGGCGCTGACGCCGGATGACGCACTGCTGGCCTTTGCCCGTGGCGCCAGCGTCAGCAGCGAGCCGCTGGCAACCCTGGCGCGCCACGTTGATCTGGTCACGCTGACGCCGGGTAAAGCCGAAGCGGAAACCATTACCCGGCTGGCCAGTGCCGGATGGAATAACCCCCAAATCGTCGCACTCTCCGAGCTGATCGCCTTCGTCAACTTCCAGACCAGAGTGGCCAGCGGGCTGCGCCTGATGAGGTTGCCATGATCCCTTCCGTCACCCTGAAGCCACTGACCTGGCATCCGTACATCGCCCCGGTTGAGGTTGCAGAAGCCACGCCGGCGCAGATTGAGGCGATGAAGGTCACGCCGTCCAACAAGAAGATTTCGCCGTATGTGCGCACGCTGGCACACGACCCGGAAAGCTATGTCGCCCGCACCGTGCTGTTCAACGCCATTATGTATGTGGACGGCGGTCTGCCGCACCCCGACCGCGAACTGGGTGCGCTGGGTGCTTCCATCGTCAATGGCTGTAAGTTCTGCGCCGTGGTCCATGCCCGTCGCCACGCGCATCTGACCCAAAGCAACGACGTGGTCAGCGCCCTCTATTTCGACCAGCCAGAGCAACTTGGCCCACGCGATGCGGCCATCTACCGCTTTGCCCGTCGTCTGTCGGCGGTACCGTCGCAGGCCACGGCAGAGGATATCGCCGGGTTGCGGGCCACGGGCATGAACGACGTTGATATCGTCGACCTGATTCACGCCATCTCCATTTTCGGCTGGGCAAACCGCCTGATGCACGTTCTCGGCCATGCCGATAGCGGGTTGAAGTAACGTAACGCCAGCGCTGCGCAAGGAAATCGATCACCATGCTTGAACTTGAAAATATTAAGCTCGCCTATGGCAACACGCCGATTCTGAAAGGCGTCAATCTCTCGGTAAAACGCGGGGATGTGCTGTCGATTATTGGCCCCAGCGGCACGGGAAAAACCACGCTGCTGCGCTGCATTAACTCGCTGGCGAAACCCGCCTCCGGGCACATTACCTTCGACCAGATCCGCATGGATTATCAGGCGGTGGACAAAGCCGCCGTACAGGCGATCCGTCTGCGTACGGCGATGGTATTCCAGCAGTTTAACGTGTTCAAAAACATGACGGTGCTGCAGAACGTCATGGACCCGTTGATCGTCGTCCAGCGCAAATCGGCTGACGAGGCGCGCAGAATTGCACTGGAGGAGCTGGACCGCGTCGGGCTGTCTGACAAGCACGATCGCTATCCGTCGCAGCTTTCCGGCGGGCAGCTCCAGAGAACCGGCATCGCGCGGGCGCTGGCGGTCCGGCCGGATGTGATCCTGTTTGATGAACCGACCTCCTCCCTGGATCCGGAGCTGGTAGGCGAAGTGCTGAAAGTGATCAAAGACGTGACGTCATCCGGCATCACCTCGCTGCTGGTCACCCATGAGATGCAGTTTGCTAAAAATGTCTCTAACCGCATTGTCTTTATGGATCAGGGCGTCGTTGCGGCCGAAGGAAGCCCGGCAGAGATTTTCGACACGCCCGCCAGTCCACGGCTCGCGCAGTTCCTGCAATCCGAACACTCACTTTACTAATAAGGATAATAAAAATGCCTGCAAACACGTCTACCTTCCGTCGTCGCCTGACCCTCGCGTTACTGGGCGGTGTCGCCTTCGCGGCATCAGGCATCAGTTCCGTCTCTGCCCAGACGCCGGTCCGCACCATTAAAGTCGCCACGGCGGCAGAGTCCAAGCCGCTCTCCTGGGGAGCCATCGGCCATGAGCCACAGGGCTACGAGCCGGATCTGCTCAGAGCGATCAACGCTAAGCTGCCGCAATACCGCTTTGTGCTGGAGGGGGCCGCCG
The DNA here is from genome assembly GCF_039675725.1 of Erwinia sp. Eh17-17. Classification (NCBI taxonomy): domain Bacteria; kingdom Pseudomonadati; phylum Pseudomonadota; class Gammaproteobacteria; order Enterobacterales; family Erwiniaceae; genus Erwinia; species Erwinia sp. Eh17-17. The sequence goes on from NZ_JBDFQT010000003.1 coordinate 65,677, forward strand.
ATATTGCTCAGGAAACCGGCCTTGCCACCGGCAAATATGATATGGCCACCGGCGGCTTCTACACCGCCCCGGCGCGCAGCAAACAGTTCCTGATCCCGGCCACCCCGATGGGGGCCAGCCTGATGAAGATCTACAGCCGTAAAGACAGCAACATCAATACGATGAAAGATCTGGTGGGTAAGAAGATTGTGCCGGTCACCGCAGGTGGAGGCGTGTATAAATTTGTCACCCAGTGGCAGCAGGAGAACCCGGACTCTGCGGTGAAAATCTCTGCTTCCAGCGCGGGTATCCCCTACCCGGACCGCCTGAAAGAGGTGCAGCGCGGCAAATATGATGCGCTGATCCTGCCGTCAAACCTCGGCGAGCAGACGGTGATCGACAATCAGAAACTCGACATCAAAGCGAGCGAGCCGGTCTCAATCAACAATACTTATGTGCTGATCCACCGCTCCGACGACAATCAAAAGCTGGCGGATGACATCAACGAAACGCTGAAAACGCTGAAAGCCGACGGCACGCTGGACAAGCTTTCGCAGAAGTGGTTTGGCGAAGATGTTGTTAAATATATGAAATAACCCTGACGCTGGCCCGGTACTCTGCCGGGTCAGCGGTCAATGCTGAACTCATTATCAGGAGTGTTTCACTATGGATCTCACCACCATGATCCCAGAGCTACTCTCGGCCCTGCCGCTGACGCTCGCGATTATGTTTGTGGCGCTGATCGTCGGCTTTGTGCTGGCGTTGATTGCCACAACGTTCCGGGTTCGCAGAATACCGGTGCTAAGCCAGCTGGCGGACCTTTATGTTTCCTACGCCCGCAGTGTGCCCGTGGTGCTGCAACTGTTCGTCGCCTTCTACGGGCTGCCGGTGTTTGTCGCCGTGTTTGGGATGAAAGATTTTGTCACCCCGACGCTGGCGTCGATGGTCGGGCTGAGCCTGTATCACGGCGGCTATCTGTCAGAGGTGATCCGCCCGGCCTGGCTGGCGGTTGAACGTGGGCAGCACGATGCGGCAGACAGCCTGGGTTACAGCTTCTGGCAGAAACTCACCCGCGTGGCGGGACCGCAGGCGCTGCATATCGCCCTGCCCGGCTACGGCAATGCCGTGATCTACATGATCCACAACGTGGCGCTGGTGATGTATATCGGCGCGGCCGATATCATGGCGACGGCGCATCTGGTAATGGAGCGTGACTACAACCAGTACCAGTTTGGCACCTACCTGGTGCTGGGCGTGATCTATTCGCTGCTGTGCCTGATTTCCTGGCTGATTGTGCGCTTCTTTGAACGCCGTCTCGCCCGGTACACGTCGAAAACCGCTCCGTCCAGAATAAAGCTCACGGCGAGTCTCTGATAAGAGAAGGGAATAACTATGTTTGATTTAGATGTGCTGCTGCCGGATTTCCTCAGCATCCTCGACGCTGTGCCGTTAACACTGATGATGGCCGTAACGATTTTTCTCTTCTCCACGCTGGTGGGTGGCCTGTTTGCGCTGGTGGAATATCGCCGCATTCCGCTGCTGCACCCTCTGGTGATCGTCTATAAGGTGGCCTTTAAGGGCGTGCCGATGGTGGTGATGATTTTCCTCGCCTACTACGGTCTGCCCCCGGCACTGCATTTCAGCGCCTCCCTGATTGGCATTGACTATAACGGTCATTCAATGCCGAACTGGGTGATCGTCATCGTCGCCCTGACGGCCTGCGTGGCGGCGTTCCAGGCCGAGGTGATCAAAGGGGCACTGAACTCCTTTGATCACGGTCAGTCAGAGGCGGCGCAGTCGTTGGGCTATTCCAACTTCCAGCTGTTCCGCCGGGTGCTGTTTCCCCAGGTGATCATTGCGGCCATCCCCGACCTGGCAAACTCCTTCATGGTGATCATGAAGGCGCTTTCTCTCGCCTTTGCTATTGAAGTGGTGGATATCTTTGCTCAGGCGCAGCTGACGGCCGCGCTGAACTACTACTATCTCGAAGCGTTCCTTGTGGCGGTGGTGTTCTATATGACCATTGCCTGGGTCATCACCAAAGTCGCTGACAGGCTGGAGGCGGCGCTCAGGATCCGAACCTGAGCCAGCCGCCTGCCCCGGCGGCAGGGATCACTTTTTACCGGCCGCGGGCGAAAAGCGTTTCACCCGGCTGGTCGGCAGGGTGTTTGCCGGATCGTCAGGCCACAGATGTTTGGGATAGCGCCCCTTCATCTCTTTCTGCACTTCCCGGTATGCGCCTGACCAGAACCCCGCGAGATCGCGGGTGATCTGCAGCGGACGCTGGGCCGGGGATAGCAGCTCCAGCACCAGCGGCACGCGGCCGTGCGCGACGCTGGGGTTTTGCGCCTCACCGTACATCTCCTGCAGCCGCACCGCCAGCGCCGGGGGTTTATCCTGATGGTAATGGATCGGTAACCGGCTGCCGGTCGGCACCACATAGTGCGTCGGCAGTGCCGAATCCAGCTGCTGACGCTGCGCCCAGCTCAGCGGCGAGAGTAAAGCACTGACGATATCCACCTGACGCAGGCCTTTGGCATCGCGCACGCCGCGCATGGCGGGCAGCAGCCACTGTTCCAGCGCGTCCAGCAGGGCAGGTTCCTGCGCATCGGGCCAGCCGGCTTCCGGCAGCCACTGCGCGGCGCAGACCAGCCGCAGGCGCAGCTGTTCGGCCTGCGGTGTCCAGTTAAGCACCGACAGCCCTTTACTGCGCACCCAGCGCAGCATGGCGGCGTGCAGCTCGCCCTCTTCGGGCTTTGCCAGCGGCTGCGATTTCAGCACCAGCTGACCAATCTGCTCACGACGCCAGGCGCGCAGCGTGCCTTTGTCCTCGTCCCATTCCACTTCGGTCTGCTGTTGTACCAGCGACGGACGCTGGCCAATCAGGCGGTCAATATCCAGCGGCAGCGCCTGCAAAATGCGCGCATCGGGCTGGCCGTTACCCTGCAACAGAGCAGGGGCGATGAGCCATTCATAGCGCGTTAAACCGTCTTCTCGGTCCAGCGCCGCGCCGCTGCCGTTGGCGAGCTGGTAACGGCCATCCATGCCGCGCCGCCGCGCCACCCGGTCGGGAAACGCCGCTGCCAGCAGAGGGGCGATAAGATCGTCGTTCACGCGTCCTCCGCTGATATTCAGCCGCTGCTGCAGCTGCCGTGCGCGGCGCTGCCACTGTGGCAGACGACGCTGGAAACTGTCGCGCAGGTCGGCGCTGCCGCGTACCGGCTCTTCCAGCATCGCGACCAGCTCCGCCGCCGTCGCCACCGCATCGGCATCATTCCCGGCGGCTATCAGCAGCGCAGCAAAGCGGGGTTCACTGCCCAGCGACGCCATTTTACGCCCGTCAGCCGTCAGTCTGCCGGCGTCGTCCGTCGCGCCCAGCTGGTGCAGCAGTTGACGCGCCGCCGCCATCCCGGCGGCCGGAGGAACATCCAGCCACTTCAGCTGGCTGACATCCTGGCAGCCCCACTGCAACAGATCGAGCCACAGCGCGGCGAGGTCGCTGGTGAGGATCTCCGGGTCGCTGTGCGCTGCGGCGCGCTCGGCCTGATCTTTCGCCATCAGATGCAGACAGATACCGGGTTCGAGTCGCCCCGCACGCCCGGCGCGCTGGGTCATCGACGCCTGGCTGACGCGCTGCGTTTGCAGGCCGGTCACTCCGCTGCGCACGTCAAACTGCGCGCTGCGTTCCAGCGCACTGTCCACCACCAGGCGGATGCCCTCGATGGTCAGACTGGTCTCTGCGATATTGGTCGCCAGCACCACTTTACGCCGCCCTGCCGGGGAGGGCAGGATCGCCCGGCGCTGCTCCGCCAGCGACAGCGCACCGTAAAGCGGGCAGAGGTCAACGTCGCTGGCGACGCTTTGCGCCAGCTGGGTTTGCACGCGCTGAATCTCAGCCACGCCGGGCAGGAACAGCAGCATTGAGCCGGACTCCTCACGCAGCAGCTGGCTGGCCTGGCGGGCCACCGCCTCGTCAAAACGCAGCTGTGCGGGCAGCGGCTGATAGCGGCGTTCGACCGGGAATGAACGCCCTTCCGAGCTGATGAGCGGTGCCTGCGGCAGCCATTCGCGCAGCCGGGCATTGTCCAGCGTGGCGGACATAATCAGCACCCTGAGGTCATCGCGCAGGCCGCCCTGCACGTCGAGCAGCAGCGCCAGCGCCAGGTCGCCCTGCAGGCTGCGCTCGTGGAATTCATCAAGGATCACCAGCGAAACCCCTTCCAGCATCGGATCCTGTTGCAGCATGCGCGTCAGAATGCCCTCGGTGACCACTTCCAGCCGGGTTCCCTTGCCCGTGCGGCTCTCGCCGCGCATGCGGTAACCGACGGTCGCACCGGGTTCTTCGCCCAGCAGTTCAGCCAGCCGCTGCGCCACGTTTCGCGCCGCCAGCCTGCGCGGCTCCAGCAGCAGAATACGCCCGCTGAACCCGGCCTGCTGCAGGATCTGTAACGGCAGCCAGGTGGATTTCCCGGCCCCGGTGGGAGCCGCCAGCAGCACCTGGGATGAAGTCTGCAACGCCGTTAACAGCTCGGGTAGCACGGCACTGACCGGTAATGAACTCACGTTATGCTCCATAACAGCATGGTCTTAAAGGGGCGGGCATTGTAGCATTCCCGCTGTTGATTTACCGGAGGACGCCATGGGCGAACAAAAACGGCTGTTTTTCGGCCTTGAGCTGCCGGATGAATGCAAACAACAGATTATCCAGTGGCGTGCGCAGACCTTTCCCGCCGATGCCGGGCGACCGGTGGGCGCTGACAGCCTGCATCTGACGCTGGCGTACCTCGGTGAGGTCAGCGCGGCTAAACAGCAGGCGCTGATGCAGCTGGCCGGTCGCATCCGGCAGCCGCCGTTTACGCTGACGCTGGATGATGCCGGCCACTGGCCGCGCTCCGGCGTGGTGTGGCTCGGTCCACGCCAGGCGGCGCGCGGGCTGTTGCAGCTGGCGGAATTATTACGTTCGCAGGCAGCGCGCAGCGGATGCTTTCAAAGTGCGCAGCCGTTTCATCCGCATGTCACATTACTGCGTAACGCTTTGACGCCGCTATCGCTGCCGCCGCGCAATTTTCACTGGTCGCTACCCGTCGGGCGCTTTGTGCTGTTTCAGTCTCACTTTGCCCGCGGGCGTACCCGCTATCAGGAGATAGCGGGCTGGACACTACGATAAGGAATTCCTATGGAATTTTTTCCCGCTTTACAGCCGGCGCGGCTGATAAAACGTTATAAGCGTTTTCTCGCCGACGTTGTGACGCCGCAAGGGGAAGCCCTGACCATTCACTGCGCCAATACCGGCGCAATGACCGGCTGTGCAACGCCAGGCGATACGGTCTGGTATTCGACCTCTGCCAGCCTGACGCGGAAATACCCGCACAGCTGGGAGTTAACCGAAACTCAGCAGGGGCACTGGATTTGCGTGAATACGTTACGCGCAAACGGTCTTGTGCGTGAAGCACTAACCGCCGCTCTTATTCCCGAGCTCTGCGGTTACGATACGCTGCTGCCTGAAGTGAAATATGGCAGTGAAAACAGCCGGATTGATTTCCTGTTACAGGCAGATAATCGCAGTAACTGCTATATTGAAGTCAAATCCGTGACGCTGTTACAGCAGGGTAAAGGGTATTTTCCGGATGCGGTGACCACGCGGGGTCAGAAGCATTTGCGCGAACTGATGCAGATTGCGCAATCTGGCCAGCGGGCGGTACTGTTCTTCGCCGTTCTGCATTCGGGGATTGAGGACGTTTCCCCCGCGCGTCACATCGATGCACGCTACGCGGAACTACTGGCACAGGCACAGCAGAGTGGTGTAGAAATCCTCTGCTATAAGGCACAGTTATCACCGCAGGGGATTGTGCTACAAAATGCCCTCACGGTGGAGTTGTAAAACCTGATGCAATTTGCTTTGATACGCCGCAATACAGACTGGTCAGACGTTGAGTGGCTGTTTTAAGGCGTGTGAGTTTTGGCACCGAATACGCTTTTCCTCACAGGCTTGTCAAGGCACGATCAGGAATAATTGCTAACCTTAATCGCTTCTGTTATTTATAGCGGCCTGTTTTTTTCCCCAACGGGGATAGATATTCCTTAATTGTCCGGCCGGAGCAGTAAAGGTCTGGAAAAATTCAAGGGTATAGTGCGTGTTATCCAGGAGAAACAACATGCAAGAAGGGCAAAACCGTAAAACATCGTCCCTGAGTATTCTCGCCATCGCTGGGGTGGAGCCGTACCAAGAGAAGCCAGGCGAAGAGTATATGAACGAAGCCCAGCTGGAGCACTTCAAGAAAATTCTTGAAGCCTGGCGTAACCAGCTTCGGGATGAAGTGGATCGCACTGTTTCGCACATGCAAGATGAAGCCGCTAACTTCCCTGATCCGGCTGACCGTGCCACTCAGGAAGAAGAGTTTAGTCTTGAACTGCGTAACCGCGACCGTGAGCGCAAACTGATCAAAAAGATCGAGAAGACGCTGAAGAAAGTGCTGGATGACGATTTTGGCTACTGTGAATCCTGTGGCGTTGAAATCGGTATTCGTCGCCTTGAAGCGCGTCCTACCGCCGATCTTTGCATTGACTGTAAAACGCTGGCGGAAATCCGCGAGAAACAAATGGCCGGTTAACGGCTCATTGATTGTGCAGTGAAGCAGGAAACGACGACCGCTTCCGCTTCACTGCCGATCTTTCTCTTTTATGCCATCATCTATGCCATCATCGTATATTGGGCGCTTCGCCCCTTCCCCGTCCGGCGACCTGCATTTTGGTTCTTTGATAGCGGCTCTAGGCAGTTACCTACAGGCTCGCGCTCACAAAGGCCTCTGGCGGGTACGCATCGAAGATATCGACCCTCCCCGTGAAGTCCCCGGTGCCGCCTCGCGCATTCTGCATCAGCTGGAAGATTACGGACTGGAATGGGACGGCGACGTTCTGTGGCAGTCACAGCGCCATGAGGTCTATCGCGCCGCGCTCGACGACCTGCAACAGCAGGGGCACAGCTATTATTGCACCTGTACCCGCAGCCGTATTCAGCAGATCGGCGGTCTGTATGACGGCCACTGCCGTACGCTGGGTCACGGTCCCGATCGGGCCGCGCTTCGTTTACGCGTCGTACACCCGGTGGTTGAGTTTTACGATGAACGGCGCGGTGTTGTGCAGGCTGATGCCGGGCTCGCCCGCGAAGATTTTATTATTCACCGCCGCGACGGCCTGTTCGCCTATAACCTGGCCGTGGTGGTGGATGACCACTTTCAGGGCATCACCGAGGTGGTGCGCGGTGCGGATCTGATCGAGCCGACGGTGCGTCAGATTGCGCTGTATCAACAGTCTGGCTGGGTCGCCCCCCGCCATCTGCATCTGCCGCTGGCGCTGAATCACGACGGTAATAAACTGTCGAAACAAAATCATGCCCCGGCGCTGCCCGCAGGCGATGCCCGTCCGGTACTGGTGGAGGCACTGCGTTTTCTCGGCCAGTCGGTGTCTGAAGACTGGCAGGATCTGACGCTTGAACAGCTCTTACAGCAGGCCATTGGACGCTGGGAGTGCGCAAAAATCCCAATTAACGATACCAAGCTGGCGCATACGGCGACTTCGGCATTCTCAAACGGTTCACTCTGAGCTATGATTAGCCGCTGTTTTTACCGACCAGATTTCAATGTCACTATCGAGGTGTCCCATTTTTACCCGAGTTGCTAATTTTTGCCGTAAAGTCCTCAGCCGTGATGAGGTGGCGCCTGCCGTAATCGAGGAAGTGCGTCAGATGGCCGTCGTTCCGCGTGACGCCCATAATATCTCACGCAAGGACATCAGTGAAAATGCCCTCAAGGTGCTGTATCGCCTGAATAAAGCCGGATATGAAGCCTACCTGGTAGGCGGCGGCGTGCGCGATTTGCTACTGGGTAAAAAACCGAAAGACTTCGATGTGACCACCAATGCCACGCCGGACCAGATGCGCAAGCTGTTCCGCAACTGTCGCCTGGTTGGCCGCCGTTTCCGTCTGGCACACGTGATGTTTGGCCCGGAAATTATCGAGGTCGCCACCTTCCGTGGCCACCACGAAGCCGAACAGCAGGTTGCCGAAGACCGCAACAGCTCGCAGCGCGGCCAGAATGGCATGCTGCTGCGCGACAATATTTTCGGTTCGATTGAAGATGACGCCCAGCGTCGCGATCTGACCATTAACAGCCTGTATTACAGCGTGGCCGATTTTACCGTGCGCGATTACGTCGGCGGTCTGAGCGACCTGCAGCAGGGTATTATCCGTATGATCGGCGACCCGGAAACGCGCTATCGCGAAGATCCGGTGCGAATGCTGCGCGTGGTGCGCTTCGCCGCCAAGCTGAATATGAGCGTTGCGGCCGAGACCGGCGAACCGATCCCGCGTCTGGCGACCCTGCTGAACGATATCCCGCCAGCGCGTCTGTTTGAGGAAACCCTCAAACTGCTGCAGGCCGGTTATGGCTACAATACCTACCTGAAACTGCGTGAATATCAGCTGTTCCAGCCCCTGTTCCCGATCCTGACGCGTTACTTCACCGAGCAGAGTGACAGTAATATGGAACGCATGATCCTGCAGGTGCTGAAAAACACCGATAACCGCATCCACAACCAGATGCGCGTCAATCCGGCTTTCCTGTTTGCAGCCATGTTCTGGTATCCGCAGCTTGAAGCCGCGCAGAAAATTGCCCAGGAAAGCGGCCTGGCCTATTACGATGCCTTTGCACTGTCGATGAACGACGTGCTGGATGAAGCCTGCCGTTCGCTGGCTATCCCGAAACGCATTACCACGCTGGTGCGTGACATCTGGACGTTGCAGCTTCGCCTGTCACGCCGTCACGGCAAGCGCGCATGGAAGCTGATGGAGCATCCTAAATTCCGTGCGGCTTACGACCTGCTGGCGCTGCGCGCCGAAGTGGAAAATAACCACGAGCTGCAGCGTCTCACCACCTGGTGGAGCGAGTTCCAGGTCTCTGCGCCACCGCAGCAGAAAACCATGCTCAACACCCTGGGTGACGATCCGGTTCCGCGCCGCCGCACCCGCCGCCCGCGCAAACGCGTACCGGGTGCTCCACGCCGCGATAATAACAACGACGCATGATCCGCGTTTATCTGGCGCTGGGCAGTAATCTGGCCGACCCGTTGCATCAGGTGCAGTCTGCACTGAATGCGCTGGCGGCCATCCCGGATACCACGCTGGTGACCACCTCTTCCCTTTACCGCACCCCCCCTTACGGCCCGCCGGATCAGCCTGATTTTCTCAACGCTGCCGTTGCGCTGGATACTGCTCTGAATGCGGAAGCCCTGCTTGACCATACCCAGCGCATCGAGCTGGAACAGGGACGCGTGCGTAAAGCCCACCGCTGGGGGCCACGAACTCTCGATCTCGATATTATGCTGTTTGGCAGCCAGACGCTGAACACGCCGCGCCTGACGGTGCCGCATTACGATATGCACAACCGTGCCTTTATGCTGCTGCCCCTGCTGGAGATCGCTCCCGGACTGTGCCTGCCCGATGGCACAAAGCTGGCGGATGTTCTGGCCCACCTTGATACCCGTGCCATCTCACGCTGGTAAGCTCAGACATCATCCCCTCTTTGCACCACCCTCTCCTTCCATTAAGATACGCGCAACTCCGATTTATTAAGGTGACATGATGAAACCGACAACAGTCTCGACCCTGCATCAGTGGAAACAACAGGGGCGAAAATTTGCCTCGATCACCGCCTATGATTTCAGTTTCGCTAAACTGTTTGCTGATGAAGGTATTGAGGTGATGCTAGTCGGCGATTCGCTGGGCATGGTGGTCCAGGGTCATGATTCAACGCTGCCGGTGACCGTTGCCGATATCGTCTATCATACTCAGGCGGTTCGTCGCGGCAGCGCCACGGCCCTGTTGCTGGCTGACCTGCCGTTTATGAGTTACGCCACCCCTGAGCAGACGTTTGACAACGCGGCGCAGCTGATGCGCGCGGGGGCTAATATGGTTAAGCTGGAAGGCGGAAAATGGCTGGCAGGCACGGTACAACAGTTAACCGAGCGGGCCGTGCCGGTGTGCGGTCACCTGGGCCTGACGCCGCAGTCGGTGAACATCTTCGGCGGCTATAAGGTTCAGGGGCGGGACAGCGCCGACGCAGACCGCCTGCTGGACGATGCGCTGGCGCTGGAAGCCGCCGGTATACAGCTGCTGGTGCTGGAGTGCGTGCCGGTAGCGCTGGCGCAACGCATTACTGAGGCGCTGACCATCCCGACCATCGGCATCGGGGCCGGTAATGTTACCGACGGCCAAATCCTGGTGATGCACGACGCGTTCGGCATTACCGGCGGCCACATTCCAAAATTCGCTAAAAACTTCCTCACTGAAGCCGGGGATATCCGCGCTGCGGTTCGCCAGTATGTGGCAGAAGTGGCAGCCGGTCGCTATCCGGCAGAACAACACAGTTTCCAGTAACCGAGGAGTACAGACGTGCTGATTATTGAAACGCTGCCAATGCTGCGCCGTGAAGTGCGGCGCTGGCGCCAGGATGGCAAACGCATCGCGCTGGTACCGACAATGGGCAACCTGCACGACGGGCATATGACACTGGTTGACGAAGCGCGCGAGCGCGCCGATATCGTCGTGGTGTCGATTTTTGTTAACCCGATGCAGTTTGAACGTGCCGACGACCTGGCGCGCTATCCGCGCACGCTGCAGGAAGACTGCGAGAAACTGAATCGCCGCGGCGTTGACCTGGTGTTCTCCCCGGCGGCGAGTGACGTTTACCCGCAAGGCCTGGGCGAGCAGACCTTCGTTGATGTTCCGGGGCTCTCCACGCTGCTGGAAGGCGCCAGCCGTCCGGGACATTTCCGCGGCGTCGCGACGATTGTCAGCAAGCTGTTTAACCTGGTGAAGCCTGACCTCGCCTGCTTTGGCGAAAAAGATTATCAGCAGCTGGCGCTGATCCGCAAAATGGTGGCCGATATGGGCTACGATATTGAGATCGTCGGCGTGCCGACCGTGCGTGCTAAAGATGGCCTGGCGCTCAGTTCACGCAACGGTTACCTCACGGCAGACGAGCGTAAGATCGCCCCCGTGGTCAGTAAAGTGATGAAAAGCATCGCTGATAAGTTAAGCCAGGGCGAACGTCACGTCGAAACCCTGATCGCCGACGCGGAAGCCGCGCTCAGTGAACAGGGCTTGCAGGCTGACGGGCTGGCGATTGTCGATGCCGGTACGCTCCTGCCGCTAAACGTCGACAGCCAGCGCGCGGTGATCCTGATGGCCGCCTGGCTGGGTAAGGCACGTCTGATAGATAACCAGCAGGTTGATCTGACGCAGTAGACAGCCGCGCCCGCTCAGGCAATACTGACGGCCGTTTTTTTGAATTGATTGCAGAGTGATTATCTATGAACCGTACTATGTTGCAGGGCAAACTTCACCGGGTCACCGTGACTCAGGCGGACCTGAATTACGAAGGTTCCTGTGCTATCGACCAGGATTTCCTCGACGCTTCCGGCATTCTGCAGTACGAGGCGATCGACATCTATAACGTCAACAACGGCCAGCGCTTTTCCACCTATGCGATTGCCGCCGAACGCGGCTCGAAGATCATCTCTGTCAACGGGGCCGCTGCACGCTGTGCCTGCGAAGGTGACCTGCTGATTATCTGTTCTTACGTGGAAATGTCAGACGCCGAAGCGCGGGAGTGGCAGCCTAAAGTGGCCTATTTTGAAGGTGATAATCAGATGAAGCGCGTGGCGAAAGCCGTACCGGTTCAGGTCGCGTAAATCAACGGGGCCGATCGCATTTGCGACCGGCCCCGTTAACACCTGTCGGGTTGACCTTCTTTCCCGCTCAACCCGATAAAAATGTTTTATATCAGGTCCGTAATCCACGCCCGCGTTGAATCAGTACCCACACCAGCGCATAAAACACCACGATAAACGCCACCAGTACGCCCAGCGTAAACACCAGCGGCACATCGTTAATGCCCAGGAAACCGTAGCGGAAGCCACTGATCATATAGACGATCGGGTTCAGCTTCGACACCATCTGCCACACCGGCGGCAGCAGCGTCAGCGAGTAGAACACGCCCCCTAAATAGGTCAACGGCGTCAGCACGAAGGTCGGGATCAGACTGATATCATCGAAGGTACGTGCAAACACGGCGTTCAGCAGCCCGGCCAGCGAGAACAGCACCGCCGTCAGCAGCAGCGTTACCGCCACCATCAGCCAGGAGTGAACCTGGAACGGCACGAAGAACAGTGAAATGGCCGTTACCAGCACCCCCACGCAGATACCGCGCGCCACGCCACCGCCGACGTAGCCCGCGATGATCACGTGCGTCGGCACCGGCGCCACCAGCAGCTCTTCAATATTGCGCTGGAACTTGGCGCTGAAGAACGACGACGCGACGTTAGCATAGGCGTTGGTGATCACCGCCATCATAATCAGGCCAGGCACGATAAACTGCATGTAGCTGAAGCCGTGCATTTCACCGATGCGCGAGCCAATCAGATTGCCGAAAATAATAAAATAGAGCGTCATGGTGATCACTGGCGGCACCAGCGTCTGGATCCAGATACGCGCGAAGCGGTTAACTTCCTTACCCCAGATGCTTTTCAGGGCCACCCAATACAAATGTGTCATGCTTTATCTCCATTGCGGCCGTTGACCAGGTCCACAAACAGCTCCTCAAGACGGTTCGCTTTGTTGCGCATACTGAGCACCTGCACGCCCTGATGGCTGAGCTGGCTGAACACGCTGTTCAGCCCCTGCTCGCGCAATACTTCGACTTCCAGCGTCGAGGTATCCGCCAGGCGATACTGGAACCCTTCCAGCTTCGGCAGCGGGCTTTTCGGCGCGAGGTCGAGGATAAAGGTCTCCGACTTCAGCTTGGAAAGCAGGCCTTTCATTGAGGTGTTTTCTACCAGCTCACCGCGCTGAATAATGCCGATATTGCGGCACAGCATCTCGGCTTCTTCCAGATAGTGCGTGGTCAGGATGATGGTGGTGCCCTGCGCGTTCAGCTCCTGCAGGAAGGTCCACATTGAGCGGCGCAGCTCAATATCCACTCCGGCGGTCGGTTCATCGAGGATCAGCAGCTTAGGCTCGTGCATCAGCGCACGGGCAATCATCAGGCGGCGCTTCATGCCACCGGAGAGCATGCGCGCACGTTCGTTGCGTTTTTCCCACAGATCGAGCTGTTTAAGGTACTTCTCCGCGCGTTTTTGCGCTTCAGGTTTTTCCACGCCGTACAGTCCGGCCTGGCTGACCACAATCTGCAGCACGGTTTCAAACTGATTAAAGTTAAATTCCTGCGGCACCAGCCCCAGCTGGCGCTTGGCGTTAACCACATCCTGCTGCAGGTCGTAACCAAACACCCGCACCTTACCGGCGGTTTTATTCACCAGTGAACTGATAATGCCGATAGTGGTGGACTTACCGGCACCGTTTGGCCCCAGCAGCGCATAGAAGTCACCGGCTTCTACCGTAAGGTCGATCCCTTTTAGCGCCTGAACCCCACCTGAGTAGGTTTTGGTCAGCTTTTCAAGCTCCAGTGCATAAGTCATAGGTTAAAGAGTGCCCTGTTTTGTTAAGGTTTCTTGTTTGTGATTTTCAATCGTGACGCATTGCCCTATATTACTTCATCGCATTTTGAGCAATTGGCCGACACCATCATGAAAGATATTGATACCCTTATCAGCAACAATCGCCAGTGGTCCCGGTTGCTGAAAGAGGAAGATCCCGGTTTCTTTGAGCGCCTTTCTCTGGCGCAAAAACCCCGTTTTCTCTGGATTGGCTGTTCTGACAGCCGCGTACCAGCCGAGCGCCTGACCGGGCTGGAGCCGGGTGAACTGTTCGTTCACCGCAATGTCGCCAACCTGGTTATCCACACCGATTTAAACTGCCTGTCAGTGGTGCAGTACGCGGTAGAGGTGCTGGAAGTCGAGCACGTCATCATTTGTGGCCACTACGGCTGCGGAGGCGTTCAGGCCGCCGTCGAAAACCCGGAGCTGGGCCTGATCGATAACTGGCTGCTGCATATTCGCGATTTGTGGTACAAGCATAGTTCGTTACTGGGCGAACTGCCGCCTGAAAAACGTTTCGATAAACTGTGTGAAATCAACGTGATTGAACAGGTGTATAACCTGGGTCACTCTACCGTGATGCAGTCAGCCTGGAAACGCGGGCAGAAGGTCAATATTCATGGCTGGGTCTACGGTATCCAGGACGGCTATCTGCGCGATCTCGGCGTCAGTGCAGCCAGCCGCGAAATCCTTGAACAGCGCTACCGCCACGGTATTGCAAACCTGCTGAACGACCCGGATCTCAATCCGTAATCCACCTTGATACTCTTGCTCTTAATCATTCACGCTGGATGAAGAATGCCGGGCAAGCGCAGTATGTTATTACAGGCCGGAAAATCCGGCCTTAGTCGATTGTGCTGTGAGGCACTATTCGTCAAGCATCACCACTTTACCCACATACGGCAGGTGGCGATAGCGCTGAGCGTAGTCAATACCGTAGCCCACCACGAACTCATCAGGAATGGCAAAGCCCACGTACTCCACCGGCACATCCACTTCACGACGCGACGGTTTATCCAGCAGGGTACAGATCGCCAGTGACTTCGGCCCACGCAGGCTGAAAATCTCACGCACTTTGCTCAGAGTATTACCTGAATCGATAATATCTTCGACGATCAACACGTCTTTACCGCGGATATCTTCATCCAGATCTTTCAGGATTTTGACATCACGGGTACTTGAGGTGCCATTGCCGTAGCTGGAGGCCGTCATAAAGTCGACTTCATGCGAAACGTCAATGGTGCGGCACAGGTCGGCCATAAACATAAAGGAGCCGCGCAGCAGGCCCACCAGCACCATGTCGCTGCCGCTGTCACGGTAGTGGTCACTGATCTGCTTGCCGAGTTCGGCAACGCGGGATTTGATCTCAGCTTCGGAGATCATCACTTCAACGGTGTGTTTCATAGATAGTGGTTCGTCGATTGCTCAGGGAAAGCGGTGAAGTTTATCACACTTCAGCGTGGCGTCGCTCACAGTGCGCAACGGATTTCCCTGCCAGACAAAACAGACATATAGACTGCTATACGTTCAGATAGCCGGATTTCATATGGCATTTTGATTTAACCATAGAGCGTTTAGGCATTTATGCCGACGTCCTGCCTCATGCTAGTTTATGCGCAACAATAATAGATCCTATGCCTGACGGCCGGAGTTTTCATGCCTTCTTCACATTCTAAAAAAACCCATATCGGTGACCGCGAGCTGCATCCTGAAACCCAGATGCTCAACTATGGCTATGACCCGTCACTGTCAGAAGGCGCGGTCAAACCGCCGGTGTTTCTCACCTCCACTTTCGTGTTCAACAGCGCGGAAGAGGGGCGGGACTTTTTCGACTACGTTTCCGGGCGCCGCGAACCGCCTGCCGGTGAAGGGAACGGGCTGGTCTACTCGCGCTTTAACCATCCTAACAGCGAGATTGTGGAAGACCGCCTGGCAATTTATGAGCGCACCGACAGTGCGGCGCTGTTCTCTTCCGGCATGTCGGCCATCTCCACCACCCTGCTGACCTTTGTTAAACCTGGCGATACCATTCTGCACTCCCAGCCGCTGTACGGTGGCACCGAGACATTGCTGAGTAAAACCTTCCGCAATCTGGGCGTGGCTACGCTCGGTTTTGCCGACGGGGTGAACGAAGAGGTGGTACAGGCCGCAGCGGCAGAGGCGATGAAGCTGGGACGGGTGTCGGTGATCCTGATTGAATCCCCGGCGAACCCGACCAACAGCCTGGTGGACATCGCGCTGATCGGACGCGTGGCCGACCAGATTGAGCGTCAGCAGCAGCATCGCCCGATTATCGCCTGTGACAACACGCTGCTTGGCCCGGTGTTCTCGCGCCCGACCGAACACGGGGCCGATATCTCGCTCTATTCGCTGACTAAATATGTGGGCGGCCACTCGGACCTGATTGCCGGAGCGGCAATGGGCAGCAAGGCGTTAATCCGCCAGGTGAAAGCCCTGCGCAGCGCCATCGGCACCCAGTTGGATCCGCACTCCAGTTGGATGATTGGCCGCTCGCTGGAGACGCTGGCGCTGCGCATGGAGCGCGCCAACGATAACGCCGCAGCGGTCGCCGCCTTCCTGCAGAGTCATCCGCAGGTGGAAAAGGTGCATTATCTGCCGTACCTCGACCCGGCCTCCGCCGCTGGCAAGGTGTTTACCACCCAGTGCAGCGGGGCCGGTTCCACCTTCTCGTTTGATATTCGCGGCGGCGAGGCGGCGGCGTTCCGTTTCCTCAATACGTTGCAGCTGTTTAAGCTGGCGGTCAGCCTGGGCGGCACCGAATCTCTCGCCAGCCACCCCGCCAGCACCACCCATTCCGGCGTGCCGCTGGAGGTGCGCAACCGCTTTGGCATCACCTCCTCCACCATTCGCCTGTCGATTGGGATTGAGAATAAGGATGATTTGATCGAGGACGTCCGTCTGTCGCTGGGCTAGCGGCGGGTCGATCGTTGATCGACCCCTACAAATTCCCTGACAGTGAACCGGTTGTCTGCACTTCTGCGAATATCCAGGGCGGATCTTCTTTTTCGGTCCGCCCTGGATGCGCTGCCTGTACGGCAGTGAACCGTTACTTTACAACGCTAACCTGTTTACTTCTCTCTCTTTTTATCACTTTTCGCGCCGCAGACCCTTTTTTTTGACCACCTTAAAATACTCATATTAATCAGATAGATAAAAAACCGCTGAAAAAAAGGGTCTGACAGACCGTGCCTTTTACGCCACGGTAAAACCGAGCATCATGCCGGTGTCTTCATGTTCCAGCAGATGGCAGTGCGCCATATAGGCATTCGCTGCATCGGCCTGATGGTTGAAGCGCACCAGCACCTCGCTGCGCCAGCCCTCTACCCGCACCGTGTCCTTCCAGCCGCTGCGATGCGCTGCCGGAGGCTTACCGTTTTCAGACAGAATACGGAACTGGGTGCCGTGGATATGGAACGGATGCAGCATCTCGTCACCCTCACCGGAGATAGTCCACTTCTCATAAGCCCCCTGCTTCACCTCAAACGACGGCTTATCCATGTTAAAGGCCACACCGTTAATCTGATTCCCCTGATGGAAATCATACCCTTTCGCAGGTGTGCCGTGATCCATGCCCGCCATACTGCCGTGATCCATCCCCGCCATTCCGGACTCACTTTTACCGGCTGGTTCAGGGGCGTCATGACCCTTCATCGTCATACCCGCCATCGATGCATGTCCATATCTTTCCATCAGTGCTTTCATGCCGCGACGGTCAAGTTCAGGGTCCATCATCAGCTGCAGCCAGCGGGTTTTCAGCCCGTCAGCAGACGGGATGGCAGGCACATCGACTAACTTGTCCGGCAGCGTTCCGCTCGCCAGTATCCGCAGCGGGTTAATTGACAGCACCGGCAGCGGCTGGTCAAACGGCGACAGAGTCATGCCCATCTGACGTACCGGCAGAGTTTGCAGGTCAAACGGCTTGCCGTCGGTGGTATCGACCAGCACCTCGAAACGTTCGCCCGGCATCATCGGCAGCTCGCTGACCTTTACCGGTTCGCCCAACAGCCCGCCATCGCTGGCAATCACATACATTGGGCGCTTATCGCTGGTAGTCATATTCAGCGAGCGCGCATTGCAGCCGTTGAGCAGACGCAAACGCAGCCAGCCGCGCGGCACGCCAGTCTGTGGATAGATGGCGCCGTTGGTCAGCATCGTATCGCCAAACCAGCCTACCGCCGCGCTCATGATATCCAGCTGATAGTCAATCTGGCTGCCGTCAGCGCTCAGGCGCTTATCCTGCAAAATTACGGGAATATCATCAACGCCCCACTGCTGCGGCAGCAGCAGCTTGCCGCTCTCTGGATCGTTAATCAGCACCAGCCCGGCCAGCCCCTGCGCCACCTGGTAGCCAGTACGGCCGTGCTGATGCGGGTGGAACCAGCAGGTCGCAGCGGGTTGATCGGGAGTGAACGTCACACGACGGCTCTGTTTCGGCTCAATGCGCGCCTGCGGTCCGCCATCAACGTTACCCGGCAGCTCAAGGCCGTGCCAGTGAACGGTGGTGGCTTCCGGCAGACGGTTATAAACGGTGATATTGACCTCTTTACCGCGCTCCAGCTGAATAGCCGGGCCAAGCAGGCTGCCGTTATAGCCCCAGCTGGGGACTTTTTTGCCACGCCACAGGCTGCTGCCCGTCTGAGCGGTCAGGGTGATTTCGCTGCGCGCATCGGCGGTCAGTAGCACAGGGATCGGCAGCAGCGGGCGCTGTTCAGCGGCCATAAGTGAACGGCTCCACAGAGGCAATGCACTGGCTGCGCCTAACGCGGCGCTGAATTTTATAAAATCACGACGTTGCATCGTCCATTCCTTACGTCAGATAGCGATATCCCCGTCGCACGGCAAGTGACCCAGGGGAGAGTGATCCGCAGCATAAACCCTGCCCCAGCGGGAAGGTCAAGCCTATTAAAAGATGCGGAATTAACGCTCCAGGACTTTTCTGCCGTAAAAGTGGCTGGCACCCGGCGCGAACTGTGCTAACGTCAGGTTATTGCACACGTATGAGAAAAACCATGAAGAAAAGCATCAAGGCTCTGTTGCTGTTAGGGCTGTTTGGCTTCTCCTCCACCAGCTTCGCCCTGAGCGAATCGGAAGCAGAAGATTTGGCAGATTTAACCGCCGTATTTGTCTATTTGAAAAATGACTGTGGCTATCAGGATTTACCAGACGGGCAAATTCGCCGTGCGCTGGTGTTTTTCGCGCAGCAAAACCGTTGGGATCTAACCAATTACAACAGTTTTAATATGAAAGCGCTGGGGGAAGACAGCTACCGCGATCTGAGCGGGATTGCCGTTCCTAATGACACCAAATGCAAATCTCTGGCACGTGACTCGCTGAGCCTGCTCGCCTACGTGAAATAATCCGCTGTTATCCTTCCTCCTGCTGAGCATTTGACCGTGCAACCATGGTCATAAATGGCTATGATATTGGCCCATTTTTCGTCAGGAGGAATCCCCACCATGACCGATAAAGAAATGTGGTATGAAACGCTTCATGCCGGATTCGGACAGTATTTTTCTGTCGATAAAGTCCTGTACCGCGAACAGACCGGGCATCAGGATCTGGTAATTTTTGAAAACTCCGCGCTGGGTCGCGTTATGGCGCTGGACGGTGTGGTGCAAACCACCGAGCGCGACGAGTTCATCTATCATGAGATGATGACCCATGTGCCGCTGCTGGCCCACGGTGCACCAAAGCGAGTGCTGATTATCGGCGGTGGCGATGGCGCAATGCTGCGTGAAGTCAGCCGTCACAAAAATATCGAAAAGATCACTATGGTCGAAATCGATGCCGGAGTAGTCACGTTCTGCAAAGAGTATCTGCCTAACCACAGCCAGGGCGCTTACGATGACCCGCGTTTTAACCTGGTGATTGATGATGGCGTAAACTTCGTTAAGCAGACCAGCGAAAAATTCGATGTGATTATTTCTGACTGTACCGACCCGATTGGGCCGGGTGAAAGCCTGTTTACGTCGGACTTTTACGAGGGCTGCCACCGCTGCCTGAACCCTAACGGTATTTTTGTGGCGCAGAATGGTGTTTGCTTCCTGCAGCAGGAAGAAGCCGTCAACAGCCATCGTAAACTCGGCCACTACTTTAGCGATGTCAGCTTCTATCAGGCGGCGATCCCGACCTATTACGGCGGTATTATGACCTTTGCCTGGGCCAGCGATAATCCGGCGCTGCGCCAGCTCGACAGTGCGACTCTTGCTTCACGATTTGCGCAAGCGGGCCTGACCTGTCGTTATTATAATCCGGCGATCCACACTGGCAGCTTTGCCCTGCCGCAATATCTGTTGAATGCACTGGCTGACTAGCCGGGTATTCTTAGGGGTAAACGAAATTGCAAAAGCTGAAACTACATGGCTTCAACAACCTGACGAAAAGCCTGAGTTTTTGTATCTATGATATCTGTTACGCGAACACGGATGCCGAGCGCGACGGATATATTGCATACATTGATGAGCAGTATAACGCTAACCGTCTGACTGAAATTCTGAGTGAAACCTGCTCCATTATCGGTGCAAACGTGCTGAATATTGCGCGCCAGGACTATGAACCTCAGGGTGCCAGCGTGACGATTCTGGTCAGCGAAGAGCCCATCGATCCGCGCGATATCGATACCTCAGAGCACCCTGGCCCACTGCCAAACTCCGTGGTAGCACATCTGGATAAGAGCCATATCTGTGTGCATACCTATCCGGAAAGCCATCCTGAAGGCGGCTTGTGTACGTTCCGCGCTGATATTGAAGTATCGACCTGCGGGGTGATTTCACCGTTGAAAGCGCTGAACTATTTAATCCACCAGCTGGAATCCGATATCGTCACCATCGATTATCGCGTGCGCGGTTTTACCCGCGACGTGAACGGGGTGAAACACTTTATCGATCATGAGATCAACTCCATCCAGAATTTCATGTCCGATGATATGAAGTCGATGTACGACATGATGGATGTGAATGTGTATCAGGAGAATATCTTCCACACGAAAATGCTGCTGAAGGAGTTCGATCTTAAACACTATCTGTTTAATACCGATCCCGCCGATCTCAGCGCGCAGGAGCATAAACGTATTACCGACCTGCTGTGGAAAGAGATGCGTGAAATTTACTACGGCCGCAATATTCCCTCCGTAGGATTAAAAACGCAGTAACGGCTCTAATCCTGTTTTTCGCAGGGGTGGGATTATGCGGGTCGATCGTTGATCGGCCCCTACCGCCCCTGTAAAAAGGCGCGGTAGGCGGCAATGACAGCGAGAAAATCTTCCACGCCGCAGAACGCCAGGCTCTCTTCATCGTAGTAGTTCATGCCCTCTTCCATCTCGTCGCCTTCAAAGCTCAGCTGGTTGGAGCGGATCATCACTTCTTCTTCGTCCAGTAACAGCGTGTACTCGCTGCCCACGCGCTGCCACTGACGCACGCTGCCTTTCACCTCTGCGGCCGCGGCTTCAACTTCATCCAGCAGCGCCAGATTTTCGTTCACTTCATCATTAAACCAGTGGCCAACGGCCTCATGGCCCATGGTCATGCGAACCTTCACCCCACCGGTGATATCTCTTAAAAATTCATATTCCATCGCGCTTTCCTCCCGGCCAGCCAGCTCAAAAACATTCTGCGCGCCTGCCGCGACAATACTGAGCTCTGGCGCGCATTATCGCAGCCCGGCGCGGGAAAAACAGCGTTTTATATCAGGCATAAAAAAACCGGGCACATGGCCCGGTTTTTCAGCGCTGACTGAGGGTTAAACCGCAGTCTGGAAAATCACGCCGTCGGCTTTATCCGTGTACTGACTCAGCTGGTCAAAGTTCAGATAACGATAGGTATCCACGGCCGTTTTATCCACCTGGTCCATAAACGTCAGATACTCTTCCGGCGTGGGCAGTTTACCTAACAGCGATGCGACCGCTGACAGCTCGGCCGAGGCCAGGAACACGTTCGCCCCGGTACCCAGACGGTTCGGGAAGTTACGCGTTGAGGTCGATACCACCGTTGCGCCATCTGCCACACGCGCCTGGTTACCCATGCACAGTGAACAGCCAGGGATCTCAATACGCGCACCGCTCTTACCGAACACGCTGTAGTAACCCTCTTCGGTCAGCTGCGCCGCATCCATCTTGGTTGGCGGAGCCACCCACAGACGGGTTGGCAGCTGGCCTTTGTGCGCATCCAGCAGTTTACCGGCGGCACGGAAGTGACCGATGTTAGTCATGCAGGAACCGATGAAGACTTCATCGATTTTTGTGCCCTGCACGTCAGACAGCAGGCGGGCATCATCCGGGTCATTTGGCGCACACAGGATGGGCTCTTTGATATCGGCCAGATCGATCTCGATCACCGCCGCGTATTCTGCATCCGCATCGCCTTCCAGCAGCTGCGGATCGGCCAGCCATTTTTCCATGCCCTGAATACGGCGCTCGATAGTACGACGATCGCCGTAACCTTCAGAGATCATCCACTTCAGCAGCACGATGTTAGAATTCAGATACTCAATGATCGGATCTTTGCTCAGTTTGATAGAACAACCGGCGGCAGAGCGTTCAGCTGATGCATCTGACAGTTCAAAGGCCTGCTCAACTTTCAGGTCTGGCAGACCTTCAATTTCCAGGATGCGGCCAGAGAAGATGTTTTTCTTCCCTTTTTTCTCAACGGTCAGCAGACCCGCTTTGATGGCATACAGTGGGATCGCATGCACCAGATCGCGCAGGGTGATCCCCGGCTGCATTTTCCCTTTAAAGCGCACCAGCACAGATTCAGGCATATCCAGCGGCATAACGCCGGTCGCAGCGGCAAAGGCAACCAGACCAGAACCCGCCGGGAAAGAGATACCAATCGGGAAACGGGTGTGCGAGTCACCACCGGTACCGACAGTATCCGGCAGCAGCATACGGTTCAGCCAGCTGTGGATAATACCGTCACCCGGACGCAGCGACACGCCGCCGCGGTTCATGATGAAGTCAGGCAGCGTATGGTGCGTCGTCACGTCAACCGGCTTCGGATAGGCGGCGGTATGGCAGAAGGACTGCATCACCAGGTCCGCTGAGAAGCCGAGGCAGGCGAGATCTTTCAGTTCATCACGGGTCATCGGACCGGTGGTGTCCTGCGACCCTACCGAGGTCATTTTCGGTTCGCAGTAAGCGCCAGGACGCACGCCGTCAACGCCACAGGCACGGCCAACCATCTTCTGCGCCAGTGAGAAACCACGAGTGCTGACCGCTACATCTTTCGCCTGCTCAAACACATTGCTGTGCGGAAGACCGAGAGACTCACGGGCTTTGGTCGTCAGGCCACGGCCGATAATCAGTGGGATACGGCCACCGGCACGCACTTCATCCAACAGCACGTTGGTTTTCAGCTCAAAGTTAGCCAGCACTTCGTCGGTGTCGTGATTACGCACTTCACCTTTATAAGGGTAGATATCGATGACATCGCCCATATTCAGACGGTCAACGTCTACTTCAATCGGCAGCGCACCGGCATCTTCCATGGTATTGAAGAAGATAGGGGCGATTTTACCGCCGAGGCAGACGCCACCGCCCTTCTTGTTTGGTACGTAAGGGATGTCATCGCCCATAAACCACAGCACCGAGTTGGTGGCAGATTTACGCGAAGAACCGGTTCCGACCACGTCACCGACGTAGGTCAGCGGGAAACCTTTAGCCTGTAAGGCTTCGATCTGTTTGATCGGACCGACGTTACCCGCTTCGTCAGGTTCAATACCTTCACGGGCGTTTTTCAGCATTGCCAGCGCGTGCAGTGGAATATCCGGGCGAGACCAGGCATCCGGCGCCGGAGAAAGGTCGTCGGTGTTGGTTTCGCCGGTCACTTTGAACACGGTTACGGTGATTTTTTCTGCCAGTTTAGGGCGCTTAAGGAACCACTCCGCGTCAGCCCAGGACTGAATAATTTTCTTCGCGTGCGGGTTACCCGCTTTGGATTTTTCTTCGACGTCGTAGAAATTATCGAACATCAGCAGCGTGTGGGACAGCGCTTCAGCGGCAATCGGAGCCAGCTTTTCATCGTCAAGCGCGTCAATCAGCGCATGGATGTTGTAGCCACCCTGCATGGTACCCAGCAGCTTAATGGCCAGTTCAGGGGTAACCAGAGGAGACGTTGCCTCGCCTTTGGCGACGGCCGCCAGGAAACCGGCTTTAACATAGGCCGCTTCATCAACACCTGGTGGTACTCGATTGATTAACAGATCGGACAGAAATTCTTCTTCACCCGCTGGAGGGGCTTTTAGCAGTTCAACCAGCGCGGCCATTTGGGAAGCATCTAACGGTTTTGGAACAATCCCCTGGGCAGCACGCTCGGCAACGTGCTTACGGTATTCTTCTAGCACGACGTTCTCCTCACTCTCATTGTATTTGGCATCCCGGACTACCTGAATCACCGTAAGGTGAAAATCATCCATGAGTAGGGTAAGGTGCCCGGTTTCGCGAGGGCCAGCATAGCAGGATTTCGGTTGCGTGTTAATCCGTTTACAAAAAAGCAACATCAATAGCCTGACAGTTATCATGGGCTAAAAACCGACTTTCCAGCGGCTTTCACTGCTTACCCGTAATAATTCTGCCGCTTATTCTTCATCTGCGGCCAAAAAACCCTGTATCTTCTGTAACGCAATCTCCCGTCTGAGCCTGTGGAAATAAATGCAGCTTATTTTAAATAGCCTTTTAATAACTTATCAGCGGGAGAGAACTGCGGAGCACTGAGGAGAAAGAGGGGGGACTCTGGCTGAGGGCAAAAACAAAAAAAGCCGCACAAGGCGGCTTTTTTATCACTAACACTGCACTGCTCAGGCTATTTTGCCATCATCGCTGTCGTCTGTGGTAGCGAGGTTATCGCGAATTACAGCGCGACAACGTTTACTGCTGATGGACCTTTAGCGCCGTTCTCGATAGAGAACTCCACTTTCTGGCCTTCATCTAAGGTTTTGAAATCGCTGCTCTGGATAGCAGAGAAATGTACGAATACATCTTTGCTGCCGTCTGCTGGAGTGATGAAACCGAAGCCTTTATCAGCGTTAAACCATTTTACTAAACCAGTCATTTTGTTAGACATAATATTTCCTATTCATTTTTGAGCCACTTAACATGGCGAACATGGCCTGTTCATCAGATTTTAACTTATGGGCACTTAGGAGGAGGCTCTCGATGAAGGGATATCTGTGATAACACTTGTACTGAGGACTGCTTTACTAAAACTGCTTTCATAAGGTCTGTATTCCAAACCGATGCAAACATAGTAGACCGGATACGACTGAACAAGCAAGGATTCATTTCACTTATATTTTTTGAACTTTATTGCTCAATGCCTGTCTGCAAAACGGTGCCCGCTGAGAGGCGGCAAGTGCCGGGGTAATGAAGAATGGATAGTGCCTGTAAATGATAAAAGCCCTGACACAGATTGCCAGGGCTTTTAAGGTACTGCTAACTCAAATTTTAACATTAACGAACTTAACAAGTTTTACTGCTATTAATACTTCGTCAAATGTACGTGTTTATTACGGACAGTATTAGTGACTAAAATTCTAGCTTACCTCCATAAATGACAGTTAACATCATCATGCCGGTCAACAGACATGGCGGATTAAACAAGTACACACCCATCGCGACGTAGACTCTTTGATACGTGGCCTGACTTCCATTGTGATTCACTAACAAGACATCACAACACTCAGACTCACTTACATCGATAAATCATAGCCTTATGTCGTCGCGCTAACGTTCCCACCCTGCGATTCTGCAACTAACTGCGTGGCCTTTAAAGCATCGTCGAAGCAAGTTGAATTAACTGAAACTCCTGCTACGACATCCCATACAACAATACTTCGTGACCTTCATCGCAAATATAACTCTTACTTCTTAGTGCTTCACAGCAGCGTAATATTTGCCTGCTGTGGGTTCTAATCTACTGCTTTAAAAAACAGAGTCAATACTGGTTTTAATACCATGTGATTATTATCAGTATTTACCTTCTGAGATGGCGTGATACGGGAAGATATGGTGATATTAACGCCAATTATCAGTAAATATCAGCGACAAAATTACCTTAAATGACGAAAAAGCATCAAAAAATCAATATTCATGCCAGATTGCTGTCACCAGGAAAATAAACCCACTCAATGACCGCGTTTATTCTGCTGCAGAGACTTATCCGTTCAGGATTCAGGCATAATCACGCTCCACCCGTGAAAATTCCCGCACAGTGCAACGTTCACCGATAATATTCTCCGCCGCAAACAGACGTTCGGGCAGCCCAACATTTTATTACCCCCGGTCACTATCACTGCTCCGTGCCACTCCATCGACGAGTGACAGCAGGCGAATCGCGGCGTGATACACTCCACCTCCCCTTCTGAGACGCAGTGAGCCACCATGAATAACCCACAACCGAATACGCAACTGATCCGCTGCGACCGCCCGACGATGCACATGGCACGCCTGACGCTGCACCGTCCGGGCGCAAGTAATGCCTACAACGCCGTGATGATTGCCGAGCTGGAACAGTGCCTGAACTGGTGCGAACAGCAGCCGGATATCCGAACCGTGCTCCTCACCGGCAGCGGCACGGTATTTTGCGGTGGCGCAGATTTGCAGGAGGCCTTTACCGACGGCGGGAAAGGATTGATTAACTCCCACGGCGGCTATAACCCGCTGCAGCATCTGCCACGACGCAAAATCTGGATTGCGGTGCTTAACGGTCACGCCTTTGGCGGCGGTCTTGAGCTGGCGCTGGAGTGTGATTTTATCGTTGCGGCTGAGCAGGTAAAAATCGCACTGCCGGAAGTGAAACACGGCCTGCTACCGCTTGGTGGAGCCATCAGCCAGCTGGCGAGCCGGCTGCCTGTCAGCGTTGCCCGCGAAATGTTACTGACTGGCGAAACGATGGAGGCCGCGCGCGCGCTGGCGCTCGGTCTGTTCTGTCAGGTGACGACAGCAGAAGATCTGCTGGAAAGCGCACTGGCGCTGGCGGCACGCCTTAACCGTAACGCCCCGCTGGCCGTGCAGGCCTGCAATACTCTGCTAAAACAGGCGCTGATGGCCGATCTCCGCCAGCAGAGCGCCGCGGAGTTGGAGAAACTGCAACAAAGCGAAGACTATCAGGAAAGCCTGCGCGCCTTTGCAGAACAGCGCAGACCGAACTGGCAGGGAAAATAATCCCCCGCTACAGCTGAACCGCTTTAAACAGCGCGCTTAATCCCAGCCCACCGGCGATGCCGAGCATCGCCAGACCATAGCCGTTGCCGTGCGGCTGGCTCAGCAGCTGACCGAACAGGCGGGTCACCATTATCGCACCGGAAGCGCCATAAGGGTGGCCCAGCGCAATCGCCCCGCCCTGCAAATTAATCCGCTGTTCATCAATGCCCAGCGCGTCAACAGACCCCAGCACCTGGGCGGCAAAGGCTTCATTAAATTCAATCACGTCGATGCTATTGAGCGTCAGGCCGGGCTGGCGCGACAGCAATTTTTGCGTGGCGGGCACCGGGCCGAGGCCAAGAAGATTAGGATCGACGCCGGCGCTACAGGCATCGGCAAACAGCAGCCCCTGCGTAAAACCACACTCACGCGCTTTGCGGCGGCTCATGATCAGCAACAGCGACGCACCGTCATTCAGCGGGCAGCAGTTACCCGCCGTCACCGTGCCATCGGCGCTAAACGCGGGCGGCAGCGCCGCCAGTTTTTCCAGCGACGTGTCGGCACGCGGGCACTCATCCTGCGTCACCCACTGCCCTTTCACACTGACCGGGACAATCTCCTGGCGGAAAGCCCCCTGCTGCTGTGCCGCCAGCGCGCGCTGATGGCTGCGCAGGGCGAACTGGTCCTGGCGTTCACGACGGATACCACACTGGCGCGCCACATTTTCGGCCGCAATGCCCATTTCGGGGTCACCGATGTCATCGGGTGAAAACTGCGCCCGCCCATAAAAACGCGGCATCTGTTTTAGCGAACCGGGTTTTTCCACCCGCCACGGCGCAGTGCTGACGCTTTCAACGCCGCCCGCCAGATAACACTCTCCGGCCCTGGCCTGCACCAGACGGCAGGCCTGGATCACCGCTTCCAGCCCGGAACCACACTGGCGATCGACCGTGACGGCCGGCACGGAGAACGGCAGACCGGCGGTCAGCGCCGCCAGCCGTGCAATATTGCCTCCGCCACCGGTCGCATTACCGACGATCGCTTCATCAATAGCGCTAAACCCCTGCGGAAGAGCAGCGACGAGCTGCTGAAACAGAGGGGCCAGCAGCGCTTCCATCGGAACGCCGGCAAACACACCGTAAGCGCGACCAACGGCAGTGCGCCGGGCCGCAACGATCACCGGCTGCACGTCATCGTCAGGCTGATAATTCAGTAAGGTCTGAGCCGCTGTCATGTTGTGCGATCCTTTTTTCCAGCTCGGTACGTTTTATTTTACCGCCCGGCGTCAGTGGCCAGCGCGTAATCTGATAAAACTGGCGGGGGAGTTTGTATTTCGCCAGCCGTTCACGGCAGCGCTGTGGTAGCTGTTTCAGGTCTTCCGGCGCCGCTTCAACAATCGCTACCATCTTTTTGCCTGAATAGTCATCATCAATGGCAATCACCACGGCTTCAATAACGCCCGGCAGGGATTTGATCGCTGACTCAATTTCGGAGAGATAGATATTATTCCCGCCGCTGAGGATCATATTTCCCCGGCGGCCAATCACATGCAGCCGCCGATCATCGTCCAGATAACCGATATCGGCCACCGTGGCTCCGTTGGATGATTTAACGAACGCGCTGCCGTCATCGCCCCATAAATAGCGGTCGATAATCTGTTCACTGGCGATAAAGATAGTGCCCGGCTGATTCAGCGGCAGCAGTTCACCGTCGTCGTCACGGATGCTGATCGTCACGCCGGGAAAAGCGTGCCCGACCGTGGCCAGCTGGGAACTGACGTGCGCATCCTCCAGGCTGGAGACGGCAACAAAACCCAGTTCTGATGCCCCGTAATACTCCTGCACGCGCGCGGCGGGAAACAGTGCCCGCGCCTGGCGGTAATGATTCAGCTCCAGCTTGGCCCCGGCGCTTAACAGGCTGCGCACGCCGGGATATTGCGACGCATCCCGCGCACGGGCAAATCCGGCAATCATGGTAGGCACGACCACCAGCCGCTGGATCTGCTGCTGTGCTATCAGCGCCAGCGTGACTTCAGGTTGCCACTGACCGGGGCTGTAGAACGTCCCGCCCGCGTACAGCGTTTCATTCAGGCAGTAAAGGCCGATCCCGTTCGACAAAGGACCGGGAAACAGCGTCGAAGGGGCATCCTCTAAGCCAAAGATCGCCTCACCGTTTTCAAAGCTGGCGCGCCAGGAGCGCCGCGACCGGATAAAGGCCTTCGGCAGGCTGGTAGTGCCAGAGGTAAAGTTGATTAAAAACGGCGTGTCAGCCTGCACTCCGGCGGTGAACGCCGGGTCGTCCGGCAGGTCGTCTGTGGCCGGTGCGTCATCGATCGCCCGCCAGCGGATTGCCAGCCGTTCAGCCAGGTCAATCAGCGCCCTGTCCCCGGCTTTAAGCAGCAGCAGGTTCGGGCTCAGCCGGTGCAGCGTATCGTTCAGCTGTTCTGCTGGGGCCTGCGGGTCGATAATCGCGGCGGTAAAGGGCTGTGCGGTGGCGGCCAGCCAGGCAACGGGAAAGGTAATGTCGTTGCCGGTGGCAATGGCCACGACGGGGTTACCGTCAGCCAGCGATGACTGACAAAGGGTACGATACAGCGCCTGTGAACGTTGCCACAGCTGCTGCCAGCTCAGGGTTTTCCCTGCTATATCGACGGCGGTCTGCGCAGGGTGGTTTTGCGCGTGACGTTTGACTCTGTCGTGAACCGGCATAACGCTCAGGCTCCGGCAAACGAAAAGTGGCGCGTCAGCGCCCGGCGTGCATCATCCGGTATCGGGCAGGGTTTATTATCCGACAGGCCCACGCAGACCCAGACTAATTTACCTTCAGCGCTCAGCGTGGTGTTATCGCCCAGCATTAAGCGAATAGTGAAAATTAAACTGCTGTTACCGATTTTCTCAATCAATACCTGCGGCAACACGACATCGTCAACGGAAAGAGGATGAAAGAACGTGGCTTCGCATTTTTTCACATGATAGGCAACGCCTGCAGTATGCGGGCGAAATAATGGCAGAATATCAGCGCGGCGAAACGCATTGACTACGGCATCTTCACAATAATCTAAATAGACGGAATTGTGGACGTGACCGTTTAAATCTATATCGCGCATTGATACGCGAAATGCTTCGCTATTATACTGTTCCTGCATAAAAATCATTAACCTGTAAACCGGACGACACTGAAGAAAATATACCATGAAAGAGACTTTATTCACCAGAGCAGTGGTCCGGGAGTTCGGCAATATCAGTGAGGTTATGCGGCTTGAACAGAGCGAGCTGACGGAATTAGCTGCCGGTCAGGTGCGGGTTAAAATGGCGTTCGCCACGATAAACCCCTCTGATATTATTACCATTTCCGGTGCCTACCGCTCACGCATTGCCCTGCCCTTTGTCGCGGGATTCGAAGGGATGGGCAGAGTCAGCCAGAGTAAATCCGCCGATATGGCGGTCGGCCAGCGCGTCCTGCCGGTGGGTAGCATGGGGGCGTGGCAACATTACAAGGACAGCGATCCGCAGTGGTGTTTTACCCTGCCTGATTTCGTCACTGACCAGCAGGCTGCGACCAGCTACGTTAACCCCATGACGGCGCTGCTGATGCTGACGGAAGCGTTAGCAGCCACGCCGGGGATGCGCATTATTATTAATGCCGCGAATTCGGCCATCGGTAAAATGCTGATCCGCATCGCCAGCCATCTGGGGCTGACGCCGATTGCCATTGTGCGCAAAGCAGAGAATCTCACTCTGTTTAGCGCTTACGACACTGAACAGGTGCTGAACAGCAGCGCAGAGAATTATCCGCAGGCGCTGGCCGACCTGGCCCGCGCGGGTGGCGTGGCTGCCATTTTCGACTGCGTTGGTGGTGAAGAGTCGCTGAAGCTGGCCCCGGCGCTGATGCCGGGCGGGCAGTTTATCCATTACGGCCTGCTGTCGGGCCAGCCGATCCCGGCGACGTTCTGGCGCAGCCGCCCGGATATCCGCTTCTCTCACTTCCATCTGCGTCAGTGGGTACATCACCATGAAAAAGCGCTGGTGCAGCGCAGAATCAATGAGGTGATGGCGCTGATCCGCGACGGGGTGATCGCCACCGAGATTGCGGCAGAGTTTGCGCTGGAAGAGATAGATCGGGCAGTAAAAGCGGTGCAGTCAGGAGCGTTGCAGGGTAAGATTTTATTGCGCATGTAACCGATGATCCGCGTCACAAACGGGCCGACCGAAAAAGAGGGTCGGCCCCTGCGCAGGTCCCGGGATTATTCCAGCGTCGGATACGCCCGGCGCACCGCTCGCACGATAATAACCGCCAGCACCACTTTAACCCCATCCCCCGGCAGGAACCCAAGGGACCCCAGCGCAGCCTGCTTCAGAGAAAGCCCGGCAACGGCGGCGATCCACGGAATACCGGCTGAGTAGATCAACACGACGCCCCCC
Source organism: Erwinia sp. Eh17-17 (assembly GCF_039675725.1). NCBI lineage: Bacteria > Pseudomonadati > Pseudomonadota > Gammaproteobacteria > Enterobacterales > Erwiniaceae > Erwinia > Erwinia sp. Eh17-17. The sequence continues at coordinate 96,781 of NZ_JBDFQT010000003.1, forward strand.
AGCGCCAGAATCAGCACCTCTTTCACCAGCGTCAGCGAGCGAAGGTTGCGCTGGTAAAGCCAGCCAATCAGCAACGCGGCCAGCGGCCACGCCAGAATGAAGCCCCCGCTGGGGCCAAAGAAAATCCCCAGGCCCCCGCGGCCCCCGGCCAGCAGCGGCAGGCCAATCGCCACCAGCACCACAAACAGCACCAGCGCCAGTGCGCCGCGTTTCGCCCCGGCAATCGCCCCTGCCAGCATCGGACCCAGAGTCTGCGCGGTGATCGGTACCGCAATCACCGGCAGGCTGAACGCGGGAAACAGCCCCAGCGCGGCGGTGATCGCCGCGAACAGCGCAATGTAAACAATATCTCGGGTGGACATTAAGATCCTCTCACTTTCTCGGCATCAGAGCGCTCAGGGCGCAGTCGGGGGTCATAGGCACGGGCTTCCAGCGCCGCGGCAATATCGTCGGCCATTTTCAGGGTACGCACGATCACCGGAATAGCGATGGCAATCACGCTGCGATCCAGTCCCCTGGCTTTCTGCGCTTCGCGGACTTCCGCCACAATCGCCGCCAGCACCGGAATAAAGCGCATCGCCAGCGACAGCGCCAGGCTGACTTTGGCCGGATTGATGCGTAAATAACGCAGCCAGAACAGCCCTCTTTCCAGCGCGTCGATCATCTCCGTGGTGCGGGTGGTCAGCGTCACCAGCGCCGCCATCAGCAGCAGCGCCGCCAGCCGGGCAATCACCAGCACGCCGGACTGCCAGCTCACCATCCACCACTGAACGGCAAACAGCAGCGCCAGCACCCACAGCAGCGGTTTAAGCTGCAACAGCATAATGCGGGGGGAAATCCGCGCCAGCGGGTAGAACAGCATCACCAGCAGCAGTGCCGTCAGCGTGCTTTCCAGGCGCGGAAAGACAAACAGCAGCGTGCCCAGCAGCGCCAGAGCAAGGATCTTCAGCCCCGGCGGCAGGCGGTGAATGAGCGAGTTCCCCGGAATGTAGTCACTTAACATCATGACATCATCCTGACGTACTCTTTCAGCGCCAGCCGGGGCACATCATCAATCACCACCTGCCCGTGGTCAAACACCAGCACGCGGTCAAAATCCTGCAGAAACTCCAGATCGTGCGATACCACAATGGCCGTCTGCTCAAGGTCAGCAATCGCTTCAGCGATACGCCGCTTATTGCGCAGATCGAGCAGCGTGGTCGGCTCATCAAAAACGATATATTCCGGTTCCATCACCAACACGCCGGAGATCGCCAGCAGCTGTTTCTGTCCGCCGCTCAGCAGGTGGGCCGGATGCTGACGCAGGTCCTGCATGTCATAACGCGCCAGGGCAGCATCGGTGCGTTCGCGGATTGTCTGTTTCGACAGTCCGAGGTTTTTCATGCCGAAGGCGAGATCTTCCTCCACCACCGGAAAGACAATCTGATTGTCCGGGTTCTGAAACACAAACCCGACCTTACGGCGCACCGCTTTACCCTGCTGGCGGGTATTCAGCCCGTCAACCAGCACTTCGCCGTGCTGCGGCAGCAGCAGGCCGTTCAGCAGACGCGCAAAGGTACTTTTGCCGCAGCCGTTGCTGCCAACAATGCCAATACGCTTTTCAGTCAGCTGCAGATTAATGTTGTTGAGGACCTTCCGCTCGCCGTAAGCATGGGAAACCCCTTTCAGTTCCAGCATAACGTCTCCTGGCTCAGACGGGTTGACGCGGACGATACTGCCGTCCGAGGGTCAGCTGCTCGACCACCGCAGCGGGAGACAGTGACATCACGAAGTCCACGGCGCGACAGATGTCGTCGGTACTCAGCATCTCGTCGGCTGTCAGGCCCGAACCCTGTGCCATATCGGTGTCCACGACATCAGGGCACAGCGTGGTCACTTTAATGCCCTGTGCGCCCAGCTCACGGGCAATCGAACGGCTGTAGCCGACCAGCGCATGTTTGCTGGCGGCATAGCTGGCCACGCTGCCGTAAGGCTGCACGCCGCTGACCGAAGCAAGATTAAAGATGCGGCCATCAGGAGATTTCAGCAGCCACGGTGTACACAGCTGGCAAAGATGATGAATCGCGGTGACGTTAGTGGCAAGCAGCGCGCTGAAATCAGCCAGCGAGGTCTGCGTTGAGCCGGGGCGAAATATCCCGGCGGCGTTAATCAGCACATCCACGTGCGAATGTCCGCTCAGCGCCTGCTGCACCAGCTGCGCTACCGCCGGATAATCACACACGTCAAGCGCCAGCGTCTGCACCCGTGCAGGGTCAAGCGATGCGGCAAAGGCGTTCAGCGCCCCGGCATCCCGTGCAATTAAAATCAGATGATAACCCGCAGCATAAAAATGGCGGGCAAGATGGTGACCGATACCGCGTGAGGCACCGGTGATCAGGGCAACTTTACTGGACACAACGAGCCTTTTGACCGGTCAGAAATTGCCAGCAAAGATACGCGATTTTGCAGCATTCTGCGCGGTTTTTTACAGAATGACAGACAGCAAAACGGCCCCCGCAGGAGCCGTTATTTAAACCGTATGGCGAATTATTTCTTTTTCGCTTTCGGGTTTGGCAGGTCGGTGATGCTGCCTTCGAAGATTTCCGCCGCCAGGCCAACCGATTCGTGCAGGGTTGGGTGAGCGTGGATGGTCAGAGCCAGATCTTCGGCATCACAACCCATCTCGATAGCCAGACCGATCTCGCCCAGCAGCTCGCCGCCGTTGGTGCCGACAATCGCACCACCAATCACACGGTGAGTGTTTTTGTCGAAGATCAGTTTGGTCATACCGTCTGCACAGTCGGAAGCGATAGCACGGCCTGACGCCGCCCACGGGAAGGTGGACGTTTCATAGCTGATGCCTTTCTCTTTCGCTTCTTTCTCGGTCAGACCGACCCAGGCAACTTCTGGCTCAGTATAGGCGATTGATGGGATCACTTTCGGGTCGAAGTAGTGCTTCAGACCGGAAATCACTTCTGCTGCCACGTGGCCTTCATGCACGCCTTTATGTGCCAGCATTGGCTGACCCACGATGTCGCCGATCGCGAAGATGTGCGGTACGTTGGTACGCATCTGCTTGTCGACACGAATAAATCCGCGGTCGTCCACTTCCACGCCTGCTTTACCAGCATCCAGACCTTTACCGTTCGGTACGCGGCCAATCGCCACCAGCACCGCGTCATAACGCTGCGGTTCAGATGGCGCTTTTTTGCCTTCCATCGTCACGTAGATGCCATCTTCTTTGGCTTCTACCGCCGTCACTTTGGTTTCCAGCATCAGGTTGAACTGCTTAGAGATGCGTTTGGTGAACACTTTCACCACATCTTTGTCAGCCGCCGGGATCACCTGGTCAAACATTTCGACCACGTCGATCTGCGAACCCAGTGCGTGATACACGGTCGCCATTTCCAGACCGATGATACCGCCCCCCATAACCAGCAGGCGATCAGGCACTTCTTTCAGTTCCAGCGCATCGGTAGAATCCCAGACGCGTGGATCTTCATGAGGAATAAATGGCAGTTCAATTGGACGGGAACCGGCCGCGATAACCGCATTATCAAAGGTGATAACGGTTTTGGTGCCATCTTCGGCGGTCACTTCCAGGGTATTGGCACCGGTAAATTTACCCAGGCCATTCACCACATTGACTTTACGGCCTTTTGCCATGCCGGCCAGGCCACCGGTCAGCTGGGTGATCACTTTCTCTTTCCAGCTGCGGATCTTATTCACATCTGTCTGCGGCTTGCCGAACACGATACCGTGTGCTTCCAGCGCTTTAGCTTCTTCAATCACCTTCGCCACGTGCAGCAGGGCTTTAGAAGGGATACAGCCAACATTCAGACAAACACCACCGAGGGTGCTGTAACGCTCAACGATTACGGTCTCCAGACCTAAATCGGCTGCACGGAAGGCTGCGGAGTAGCCTGCAGGACCTGCCCCAAGTACCACGACCTGAGTTTTAATTTCTGTACTCATCATGACCTCTTATTTGATAGTCCGGCGGGTCAGAGCTGATACCCGTATATTGGGTATATTATTCAACGTCCTTCTTCCACCGGGACGCGTTCACCGCAAGAGTTTACAGAATTGTTAATAAACTGCAAACCACGGTGCCACGAATCACTACAACAACTTACAACAAGGCCGGCTTTCGCCGGCCTTGATTACCGTTACATCACCAGACGGCGAATGTCGGCCAGTGCGTTATTGATAATGGTGATAAAGCGCGCACCATCTGCACCGTCAATGACGCGGTGGTCGAAGGAGAGCGACATCGGCATCATCAGACGCGGCGTGAACTCTTTGCCATTCCACACCGGCTCGATAGCCGACTTGGAAACACCGAGGATTGCCACTTCCGGCGCATTAACGATTGGCGCAAAGTGAGTTGTCCCGATACCCCCCAGGCTGGAGATGGTGAAGCAACCGCCCTGCATTTCGCCTGCGGTCAGCTTGCCATCACGGGCTTTCTTCGAGATAGCCATCAGTTCGCGCGACAGCTCAGTGATACCTTTCTTGTTCACATCCTTGAACACCGGAACCACCAGACCGTTTGGCGTATCAACCGCCACACCGATGTTGATGTATTTCTTCAACGTCAGTTTCTGCGCATCTTCAGACAGTGAACTGTTGAAGCGTGGCATCTGCTCAAGCGCAGCCGCAACGGCTTTCATGATGAACACCACCGGGGTGAATTTCACGTCAAGCTTACGCTTCTCAGCTTCGGCGTTCTGCTGCTTGCGGAAAGCTTCCAGCTCGGTGATATCGGTTTTGTCGAAGTGAGTCACGTGTGGGATCATCACCCAGTTACGGCTCAGGTTAGCACCAGAAATTTTCTGGATACGGCCCAGTTCAACTTCTTCGATCTCACCAAACTTGCTGAAGTCCACTTTCGGCCATGGCAGCATGCCTGGCAGACCGCCGCCAGCAGCAGCAGGTGACTCAGCACGTTTCACCGCGTCTTTAACGTAGCTCTGCACGTCTTCTTTCAGAATACGGCCTTTACGTCCGGTGCCTTTGACTTTCGCCAGGTTTACACCGAATTCACGCGCCAGACGGCGAATCACCGGGGTAGCGTGAACGTAAGCGTCGTTTTCAGCAAACTCTGACTTCGCATCCGCTTTAGCAGGAGCCGCCGCCGGGGCCGCTTTCTCTTCCTGTTTAGCCGGAGCCGGAGCAGCAGCCTCAGTGCTTTGTGCAGGAGCCGCCGCCGGAGCCGCGCCCTCCACTTCAAACACCATCACCAGAGAACCGGTGCTGACTTTGTCGCCGGTAGCGATTTTGATCTCTTTAACCGTACCCTCGAATGGCGCAGGCACTTCCATTGAGGCTTTGTCGCCTTCAACGGTGAGGATCGACTGTTCAGCAGCAACCTTGTCGCCAACTTTAACCATGATCTCGGTCACTTCAACTTCGTCGCCGCCGATATCCGGTACGTTAACGTCTTTGGCTGCGCTGGCCGCCGGGGCCGCTGCCGGAGCGGCCGGAGCCGCTTCTTCTTTCTTCTCTTCGGCCGCAGCCGGTGCTGCTGCACCGCCTGCCGCTTCGAAGATCATAATCAGTTTGCCGGTTTCGACTTTATCGCCGGTGGCAACTTTGATCTCTTTAACAACGCCAGCCTGTGGGGACGGCACTTCCATTGAGGCTTTATCACCCTCAACCACCAGCAGTGACTGCTCAACTTCTACAGTGTCGCCCACTTTGACCAGAATCTCGGTGACTTCAACTTCGTCCGCACCGATGTCCGGGACATTAATTTCGATAGCCATTACTCTATTACCTCTTATGCCAGACGTGGGTTGACTTTATCTGCGTCGATGTCGAACTTAACGATAGCGTCAGCCACCACTTTTTTGTCGATTTCGCCACGTTTAGCCAGTTCACCCAGGGCTGCAACCACCACGTAAGATGCGTCCACTTCGAAGTGGTGACGCAGATTCTCACGGCTGTCTGAACGACCGAAGCCGTCAGTACCCAGTACGCGGTAATCGCTGGCAGGGATGTAGCTGCGAACCTGCTCGGCGAACAGTTTCATATAGTCAGTCGATGCAACGGCAGGGGCATCGTTCATCACCTGAGCGATGTACGGCACGCGTGCTTCTTCTGTCGGGTGCAGCATGTTCCAGCGCTCACAGTCCTGACCATCACGGGCCAGCTCAGTGAAGGAGGTTACGCTGTAGATGTCAGAACCCACGCCGTAGTCTTTCGCCAGGATATCGGCTGCTTCACGCACGTGACGCAGGATAGAACCTGAACCCAGCAGCTGAACTTTACCTTTGCTACCTTCTTTGCTGTCCAGTTTATAGATACCTTTACGGATACCCTCTTCTGCACCGGCCGGCATAGCTGGCATATGGTAGTTTTCGTTCAGCGTGGTGATGTAGTAGTACACATTTTCCTGCGCTTCGCCGTACATACGCACCAGGCCGTCATGCATGATGACCGCAACTTCATAAGCGTAGGCTGGATCGTAAGAGATACAGTTAGGGATAGTCAGAGACTGAATATGGCTGTGACCATCTTCGTGCTGCAGACCTTCACCATTCAGCGTTGTACGACCGGAGGTTCCGCCCACCAGGAAGCCACGCGCCTGCTGGTCACCCGCTGCCCAGCACAGGTCACCGATACGCTGGAAACCGAACATGGAGTAGTAGATGTAGAACGGGATCATCGGCAGATTGTTGGTGCTGTAAGACGTTGCCGCCGCCAGCCACGATGCGCCTGCACCCAGTTCGTTAATCCCTTCCTGCAGGATCTGACCTTTTTCGTCTTCTTTATAGTAAGCAACCTGCTCACGGTCCTGCGGAGTGTACTGCTGGCCGTTCGGGCTGTAGATACCGATCTGGCGGAACAGACCTTCCATACCGAAGGTACGCGCTTCATCCGCAATGATGGGCACCAGGCGATCTTTGATCGACGGGTTCTTCAGCATCACGTTCAGGGCACGCACGAAGGCGATAGTGGTTGAGATCTCTTTGTTCTGCTCATCCAGCAGCGCACGGAAATCTTCCAGCACCGGCATATCCAGCTTCTCGCTGAATTTCGCTTCACGGGTTGGCAGGTAGCCGCCCAGTTTTTCGCGCTGACCGTGCAGATAGTTGTACTCGTCAGACCCTTTTTCGAAGGTCACATACGGCAGTTTTTCAATGGCTTCATCGCTGACCGGCACGTTGAAACGATCGCGGATGTAGCGTACGCCATCCATGTTCATTTTCTTGACCTGGTGCGCGATGTTTTTACCTTCGGCCGTCTCACCCATACCATAACCTTTGATGGTATGTGCCAGAATCACCACAGGTTTGCCTTTGGTGTCCTGCGCTTTTTTCAGTGCCGCGAAGACTTTCTTCGGATCGTGACCACCACGGTTCAGTGCCCAGATCTCGTCGTCGGTCATATCTTTCACCAGCGCTGCGGTTTCCGGATATTTACCGAAGAAGTGCTCACGAACATAGGCACCGTTACGGGATTTAAAGGTCTGATAGTCGCCGTCAACGGTTTCGTTCATCAGCTGGATCAATTTACCGCTGGTATCTTTACGCAGCAGCTCATCCCAGCGACCGCCCCAGATAACTTTGATCACTTCCCAGCCAGCGCCACCAAAGATGCCGTCCAGCTCGTTGATGATCTTGCCGTTACCGGTGACCGGGCCATCCAGACGCTGCAAGTTACAGTTGATGATGAAGACCAGGTTATCCAGTTTTTCACGGGTGGCGATAGTGATCGCACCTTTAGATTCTGGCTCATCCATCTCACCGTCACCGAGGAAGGCGTAAACGGTCTGCTGAGAGGTATCTTTCAGGCCACGGTGTTCCAGATATTTCAGGAATTTAGCCTGATAGATCGCACCCAGTGGGCCCAGGCCCATTGATACGGTCGGGAACTGCCAGAAGTCAGGCATCAGTTTAGGATGCGGGTAAGAGGACAGGCCTTTACCATCCACTTCCTGACGGAAGTTGTTCATCTGGTCTTCAGTCAGACGACCTTCCAGGAACGCACGGGCATACACACCCGGAGAGATGTGGCCCTGGAAGTAAACCAGATCGCCGCCGTCTTTTTCGGTGCGCGCGCGGAAGAAGTGGTTAAAGCACACTTCATACACGGTGGCAGAAGACTGGAAGGAGGACATGTGGCCACCCAGATCCATGTCTTTCTTGGAAGCACGCAGAACGGTCATGATGGCGTTCCAGCGAATAGCGGAACGGATACGACGCTCTAAAGACGTGTTGCCCGGATATTCCGGCTCATCTTCAACAGCAATAGAGTTGACATAGTTACTGGCTCCCGCGCCGGCAGCCACTTTCACGCCACCTTTACGTGCACCATTCAATACCTGGTCAATCAGATACTGTGCGCGCTCAACACCTTCTTCACGGATTACCGATTCAATCGCTTCTAACCAGTCGCGAGTTTCGATCGGATCCACGTCATTGTTTAAACGTTCTGACATGGGGGTATTCCTTATCTGTGTCTAATTACGTTGAATTGTCTGGAGCCTGTCTCTTTGTGCTCTGGTGATGCCCGCTAGCAAAACACAAAGAGACAGGCCCGTCGTTTATACCTTTATAGGTACGTGCCGCGTTATATTTACGCGTTAATCCTTACGTTGCTGTAAACGTCGCAAGGAGCGCTCTCTGCGACTCTGCTCCCGACTCCTGTCCAGCAATATTTCCTCTATAAACGCCAGATGGCGGTGTGAAGCTTCGCGCGCCTGTTCCGGCTCACGTGCCACAATCGCCTCAAAAATACTGGCGCGATGACCACTCACTTTCTCCAGCATCTCACGACGCGAGTAGAGCATTTCAAAGTTCTGTCTGACGTTCTGTTGCAGCATCGGGCCCATGCTGCGGAGAAGATGTAAAAGCACAACATTATGTGCGGCTTCTGTGACAGCAATCTGATACTGCATCACGGCATTGGCCTCTGCGTCGAGATCGCCACTTTGCTGGGCAGTCTGAATTTGCAGATGGCAGTCGCGGATACGCACCAGATCCTCGTCAGTGCCGCGCAGTGCGGCATAATAGGCAGCAATCCCTTCCAGTGCATGACGTGTTTCTAACAGGTCGAACTGGGATTCAGGATGGTCAGCCAGTAATTCTACGAGCGGGTCGCTCAGGGTTTTCCACAAATTGCTCTGGACGAAGGTGCCACCGCCCTGGCGGCGTAATAACAGGCCCTTAGCTTCGAGGCGCTGAATAGCTTCACGCAGGGAGGGACGGGAGACGTCGAACTGTACGGCCAGCTCGCGCTCGGGCAGCAGTTTCTCTCCGGGACGCAGCGTCCCTTCCATAATCAGGGACTCAAGCTGCTGCTCGATAGCATCAGAGAGCTTAGGTTGGCGGATCTTGCTGTAGGCCATCATCCCTTCTATTTCGATTTGCCAGAGTAAATTGGTAATACCAATTGCAAAAAGGAGCCCGTAAAGTAACAAAGTATTCACCTGATGTCCATATGGCAACCTGCTGAAACCAGACCGCCGTCTCGTTGACGATCAGGGACTAAACAGACAAACAGGTAAGACTTTATTCGCCCCGCAAATGTTAAATTTGGTAACTTTTTTGAAAGGCGGCAGCGAGTTAGTGGCTGAACAGCGTCCCCACCATAAGAGAATGCTATTCGTCATTCTTGTTCATTTGTGACAGAAAACAGGAAACGAAAACTGCGAGCGATCGTTGATTTTTTGGGCATTCTTTCGCACAGAAAGCAAAAGCGAGTGCAATACCGTTCGCTTAACACTATTCTCTTCGCCAGGATAGGTTTTGCCCTATTTTCATTTACACGACAGCGTAAAGTTTTTAATACATTATCGAATATTATTAGAACGAGGTTTCTATGGAACAACAGCAGGGCGAAACGCTGAAGCGGGGGTTAAAAAACCGCCATATTCAGTTGATTGCATTAGGCGGGGCTGTGGGTACTGGCCTGTTTCTGGGTAGTGCATCGGTTATTCAATCAGCAGGTCCTGGGGTTATTCTTGGCTATGCCATCGCCGGTTTTATCGCCTTCCTGATTATGCGCCAGTTAGGTGAAATGGTAGTAGAAGAACCTGTTGCAGGCAGCTTCAGCCATTTTGCCTATAAATACTGGGGTAACTTCGCCGGTTTCGCTTCTGGCTGGAACTACTGGGTGCTGTATGTGCTGGTGGCGATGGCGGAACTGACCGCGGTAGGTAAATATATCCAGTTCTGGTATCCGGATATCCCGACGTGGATGTCGGCTGCGGTATTCTTCGTGATTATCAACGCCATCAACCTGACCAACGTGAAAGTGTTCGGTGAGATGGAGTTCTGGTTCGCCATTATTAAAGTGGTTGCCGTGGTCGCGATGATCCTGTTCGGCGGCTGGCTGCTGCTCAGCGATACCGCTGGCCCGCAGGCTACCGTACGCAACCTCTGGGAACAGGGCGGCTTCCTGCCGAACGGCTTTACCGGGCTGGTGATGATGATGGCGATTATCATGTTCTCCTTCGGTGGCCTGGAGCTGGTCGGCATTACCGCTGCGGAAGCCGATAACCCGGAAACCAGCATTCCAAAAGCCACCAATCAGGTGATTTATCGCATCCTGATTTTCTATGTGGGCTCCCTGGCAGTGCTGCTGTCACTGCTGCCGTGGACTCGCGTGACTGCGAATACCAGCCCGTTCGTCCTGATTTTCCACGAGCTGGGTGATGCACTGGTGGCTAACGCCCTTAACGTAGTGATCCTGACGGCGGCGCTGTCGGTGTATAACAGCTGCGTTTACTGTAACAGCCGCATGCTGTTCGGCCTGGCGCAGCAGGGCAACGCGCCGAAAGCCCTGCTGAAAGTTGACGGTCGCGGTGTGCCGGTGATCTCTATCCTGTTCTCTGCCGTCGCCACTGCGCTATGCGTACTGCTGAACTACCTGATGCCAGGCGAAGCGTTTGGCCTGCTGATGGCGCTGGTGGTTTCCGCCCTGGTCATTAACTGGGCGATGATCAGCCTGGCGCACATGAAGTTCCGCCGTAAGAAAGATCAGCAGGGTGTAAAAACCCGCTTCCCGGCGCTGCTCTATCCGCTGGGTAACTGGATCTGCCTGCTGTTCCTGGCGGGTATTCTGGTGCTGATGGCGATCACCCCAGGTATGGCCATCTCCGTGTGGCTGATCCCGGTCTGGGTCGCCATTCTCGGTGTCGGCTACTGGGTGAAGAACCGCGCTCAGCGCGCGTAAACATTCACCGCGCTTCAGATTCGGCCAGCAGATGCTGGCCGAATTGTTATCTGCCTCACACTTTCCCCCTCCCAGGCGTTTTGTCCATCTCTGCGACGTTTTGCACCTGCGTACTCCCAGCCATTAGCGTGAATACTCTCGATAACTTACGACATGCGGGAGAATAATCCATGAAGGGCACAAAGCTCTCAGTCAGAGAAAAAATCGGTTACGGAATGGGCGATGCCGGATGCAATATGATCGGCGGCGCAATCATGCTTTTTCTTAACTATTTTTATACCGATGTCTTCGGCCTGGCCCCTGCGCTGGTGGGAATTTTACTGCTCTCGGTCAGGGTACTTGATGCCGTGACCGACCCGATTATGGGGGCGATTGCCGACCGGACTCAGAGCCGCTGGGGGCGCTTCCGTCCCTGGCTATTGTGGATCTCTGTACCCTACGTGCTGTTCAGCGTGCTGATGTTCACCACCCCGGACTGGAGCTATAACAGCAAGGTGATCTGGGCATTTGCCACCTACTTCATGATGTCCCTGACCTATACCGCCATCAATATTCCCTACTGCTCCCTCGGCGGAGTGATAACCAGCGATCCCGGCGAGCGTGTCTCCTGCCAGTCGTATCGCTTTGTCATGGTCGGTGTTGCCACGCTGATACTTTCACTGACTTTACTGCCGCTGGCGGAATGGTTTGGCGGTGACAACAAGGCGCGCGGCTACCAGATGGCGATGAGTGTGATGGCGCTGGTGGCACTGCTGATGTTCCTGTTCTGCTTTGCCACAGTGCGCGAGCGTATTCGCCCGGCCGTACCCAGCAATGACGACCTGAAGGCCGATCTGCGCGACGTGTGGAAGAACGATCAGTGGGTGCGCATTCTGCTGCTGACCTTCTGCAACGTCTGCCCTGGCTTTATCCGTATGGCGGCCACCATGTATTACGTCACCTGGGTGATGCAGCAGTCCACCCACTTCGCCACGCTGTTTATCAGCCTGGGCGTGGTGGGCATGATGATCGGCAGCACCCTGGCGAAAATTCTGACCGACCGCTGGTGCAAGCTGAAAGTGTTCTTCTGGACCAATATCGTGCTGGCGATCTTCTCCGGTGGTTTTTACTTCCTCGATCCACAGGCGACCGTGCTGGTGCTGGTGATGTACTTCCTGCTCAATATTCTGCATCAGATCCCGTCACCGCTGCACTGGTCGCTGATGGCCGATGTCGATGACTACGGCGAGTGGAAAACCGGTAAACGCATTACCGGCATCAGCTTCTCCGGCAACCTGTTCTTCCTGAAAGTGGGGCTGGCCGTGGCCGGAGCCATGGTTGGCTTCCTGCTCTCCTGGTATGGTTACAACGCCGGGGCGAAACAACAGAGTCCGGCCGCCCTGAACGGTATCGTGCTGCTGTTCACCGTTATCCCCGCAGTCGGCTATCTGATTACTGCCGGCGTGGTGCGCCTGCTGAAAGTCGACCGCAAGCTGATGCAACAAATTCAACAGGATCTCGAACAGCGTCGCACTAACTATCAGGAACTGAACGATTATCACGAACGTAAAGAGCTGAAAACCAAACCACAAGGAGCCGCACGATGAGCCTCTGGCCTAACCCTTTAATTGAACAGCGCGCCGACCCGTTCATTCTGCGCCATCAGGGCAGCTACTACTTTATCGCTTCGGTGCCGGAATACGATCGTCTGGAGATCCGCCGCGCCGCTACCCTCTCCGGGCTGGCACAGGCCGATGCCGTGGTGATATGGCGCAAGCCCGATCGCGGGCCGATGAGTGCGCTAATCTGGGCACCGGAACTGCATTTTATTGACGGTCAGTGGGTTGTCTATTTTGCTGCTGCCCCGTCACAGGAGATTAAACAGGGGCTGTTCCAGCACCGGATGTTTGCCCTCACCTGTGATGATGCCGACCCGCTCAGCGGAGAGTGGGTGGAGCGCGGGCAGATCCTGACCCCCATCGACAGCTTCGCGCTGGATGCAACGCATTTCGTCCATCAGGGGAAGAACTGGTATCTGTGGGCGCAGAAAGATCCGGCCATTCCCGGCAACTCGAATCTCTACCTGGCAGAACTGGCCACCCCATGGCAGATCAAGGGCCAGCCGGTGATGCTCAGCCGCCCGCAGTATGAGTGGGAGTGTGCCGGTTTCAGCGTGAATGAGGGTCCGGCGGTGGTGCGTCACGGTCAGCGGCTGTTTGTCAGCTACTCCGCCAGTGCCACCGACGAAAATTACTGCATGGGATTGTTGTGGATTGATGCAGACGCAGATCCGTTGCGGGCCGAAAACTGGCAAAAATCCGCCGCACCGGTCTTTACCACCAGCTGGGAAAATCGCCAGTATGGTCCCGGACACAACAGTTTTACAGAGGGTGAAAACGGCGAAGACGTACTGGTCTATCACGCACGTAATTACACGGAAATCGAAGGAGACCCGCTGTATGACCCTAACCGTCATACCCGAGTGAAAGCCTTTTACTGGGGTACCGATGGCATGCCGCAGTTCGGCACACCACCGGCAGACACGGCGTCAGACCAGGGTGCCGTAAATCGTCAGTAATGCCACCGCCACCACGATCACCAGCGACACTTTTTTCGCCAGTGCAACCGCAATGCGCGGGGTCTCTACCTTGTCCAGATGAGGATCGCGCGCCAGTGAAAACTGAGCGAGTCGGGTCAGAACCTGATACTGCGGGGTGTGGCGGTCACCCAGCGAAGCAAACCAGGCGGGGAGCGCACGCTCCCCGTGCCCCAACAGGGCATAGGCGACGCCGACCAGGCGCACAGGGATCCAGTCAACCCAGTGCAGAATAGCGTCCACGCCTGACTGCGCGCGCGCCAGCGAATTCTGTTGACGCGCCAGCCAGCTTTGCCAGGCGCGTAAAAATGCATAGCCCACCAGCAGCACCGGGCCCCACGAGCCCCCCACCACAAACCACAGCAGCGGCGCGAGGTAAAACCGGTAATTAATCCACAGCAGGGCGTTCTGCAACTCTGCTAAAAACTCACGCTCGCTGCACTCTCCCGGCACGCCGTGGATCAGCGTTAACTCCTCAATCATCGCCTTGTGAGCATCGGCGTCGTTATGGCTGGCCGCTTTCAGATAAGCGTGATAGTGCATGCGCATCGACCCGGCCCCGATACACAGCAGACCTGTCAGTATCCAGCAGAGTAACACCGGCACACCGAAGAACAGTCCTTTCAGCGCCATCAGGCACAGAGCGACCATCGCCATGATCACCAGCAACATCACCAGCGTTCTGAGCAGCGAAAAACGCTGACGGGCGCGGAACAGCGGCATCAGATGATGATCGAGCTGCCAGTGTTCGCCCATTTTAAATAGTCGTTCCCATCCGAGAACCAGTAACAGGCTGAATAACGTCATACCTTAACTCCTGTAGACCTGAGATCGGCATAGAAACGCGCCCAGTCAAAAGACGGTCCGGGGTCAGTTTTACGTTCCGGCGCAATATCGCTGTGCCCGGTGATGTGCTGTGCCATAGCAGGGTAATGCTGTATCAGTAGCGCGGTCACCGCCTGCAGTGACTGATATTGCGCATCGGTATAGGGCAGCGTATCTGTTCCTTCCAGCTCAATGCCCACAGAAAAATCATTGCAGGCCTCACGCCCCTGATAACGGGAAACTCCGGCATGCCAGGCCCGCAGGTGGAAAGGGACATACTGTACAATCTCGCCGTCGCGGCGGATCAGACAGTGCGCCGACACCTGTAAATGGCAGATACCGGCAAAATAAGGATCGGCGCTGGGATCCAGTTCACCGGTAAACAGCTTATCTATCCACGGACCGCCAAACTCGCCGGGTGGCAGACTGATATTGTGGATCACCAGCAGAGAAGGTGACTCCTCGTCCGGTCGCTGATTAACATGCGGCGACGGTACCTGACGCACCCCCGCGATCCACCCATCTTGCAACTGCATACCGCTTCTCCTGTGTTCTGATTCCCGCAGATTAGCATGATTTTTTTCTGCTTAATCAAACTTCTCTGTTGGCCATTTTATGACGGCGAAAAATATTTTCACTTTTCTGCATCCGATTTCCCCGTTCAGCCGTAGATAGTTATAACCAGCATCATTGGGGTGACAGCAGGCAGGCAAATCGTTTCGTTCAGGCCGTTGTCGCTCCATACATGGCGGGAATATGTAAGGCAAAAACGCCTTCTCTTACCCTGAGGAATGCATCATGAAAACATTCATCCGTACCGCGCTGTGTGCTTCATTACTGCTCAGTACCGCATCAATGGCTGAGATGACCCGAAATACCGTAATGGTGGGCGGGGCAGCAATGTACCCTTCACAAAACATCGTTGAGAATGCACTTAATTCGAAAGATCACACCACGCTGGTGGCTGCGGTAAAAGCCGCAGGGCTGGCAGAGACACTGCAAGGTCCCGGCCCGTTCACCGTCTTTGCACCGACCAATGCCGCCTTTGCCAAACTTCCGGCCGGTACGGTAGACAACCTGCTGAAACCGGAAAACAAAGCCACGCTGACCAGCGTGCTGACCTACCATGTGGTCGCCGGAAAGTATGATATGAAAGCACTGATGAAAAAAATCAAGCAGGGCAACGGCAGCACCGAGCTGAAGACCGTTAACGGCGCGCCCCTGTGGCTGATGATGAATGGCCCACACAATATTCAGGTAAAAGATGATAAAGGCAATGTTGCCAATATCAGCACCTATGACGTGCAACAAAAAAATGGCGTGATTGATGTTATTGATACGGTACTGATGCCTTAATCCATCGTGTGCCAACACCAAGGGAAAAATAAATATACCCGCTGATGTTAAAATAAAGGGTATATAATTGGTGCAGCTGGTTTTTTCATACTCCTTCTGCACTTCTTTTTTCAGGATGCTTCATGACGGACGACGTAACAGATAGCCAGATTTTATTAATGAAGGCCATTGCGGCCGGCGATAAACGGGCATTTGAGGCGACATACCGCCGTTATTCACCTTATCTCTTTGCTATTGCACTGCGGATGTTGCGCCGTCGCGACTGGGCAGAAGAGGTGCTGCATGACAGTTTCCTAACCGTCTGGCAGCGTGCCGGTAGCTTTGACCCGGCACTCAGCGCCCCGAAAACCTGGCTGACCAACATTGTGCGCAACCGTGCGATAGATTATCTGCGCCTGCAGGATAACCGCGTTGAAGAACTGGAAGAGGATGACACCCTTTTTGACGTTGAGCATTCAACGGCGGAGTTACCTTCAGGTTCACAGTCGCGCAGGCTGACAGACTGTATGACACAGCTGTCTTCTGAACAGCGACAAAGCGTTACGCTGGCGTATTACCAGGGGCTGTCGCACAGTGAAATTGCGCTGCACCTGCAACAACCTGCCGGAACCATTAAAAGCTGGATCCGCCGCGCATTAACTCAACTGAAAGAGTGTGTGGGCATATGAAAAGCAGACGCGATTTTGACTCAGCACTGGCCGCAGAGTATGCCCTTGGAACCCTGCGCGGTGCCGCACGCCAGCGCTTTGCCCGCCGCCTGTTAAAGGAACCTGACCTGGCGGCAGAGGTCAGTCGCTGGCAAAACTCACTGGCTGAACTCGACCAGCAAGTGGCTCCCGTTCCCCCGCCGGAAGCCGTCTGGCAGCGTATTGCCCGCGGACTTCCTGCCGATAAAGCGCCGGCAAGTAACCTGCGCTGGCCCTGGCTGGGTTGGGTGCTGGCCGCCTCCTTTGCCGGAGCGCTGCTTTACACCCAGTTTACTGCGCCACCGGCTCCACAGGCCGTTGCCGTGCTGAATGGAAACAATCAGCAGGGTTCATGGGTGGTCAGCCTGAGCCAGGATAAAACGCAGTTAATGGTTCAGGCCGTCAATGCGTCGGCCATCCAGTCCGACCGCAGCTTGCAGCTGTGGCTGATCCCTCCTGGGGAAAAACCACAGTCGCTGGGCCTGGTTAACGATTCAGGCCGTCAGCGCGTTGCCGTGACGGAACTTCAGCTGGCCAGGCTACCCACGCTTGCCATCAGCCTTGAACCCCGTGGCGGATCTCCAACCGGACAGCCTACCGGTCCGGTGCTGTACAGCGGTCAAATCATGCCTCTGTAGCCATGCTGCTGGCCTGCGGCAAAGCCGGGGCCAGCTGCGCCAGTAATATCTCACGTAAGCGCTCTGCGGCAGCGGGTAACACCTCCTGCCCCAGGTGCAGCGCCATGCCTAACTCCCCCATCTGCGGTAACGCCGGATGATGCAGCCTTTGTAACCCGCCAGGCAAGCCAAACTCGCTGCGCAGCGTGAGCCCCAGTCCGGCCGCTGCCGCAGCCCAGATACCGCTCAGGCTTCGACTGGTAAAGGCCACCCGCCACGGGATGGCTGCGTGATCCAGCGCATCTATAGCGCGGGTACGCATCAGACACGGGGCATCAAAAAGCAGCAGCGGCAGTACCTCCCCCCTTTCTAACCATAACGCCAGCGGTAGCGTCTCGCGGCCAATCCAGCACAGTGCTTTAGCCTGGAGCGGCTGCGTAAAACGCGAGCTTTCCTCTGCCTGCCAGCACAGCGCCAGGTCCAGCTCTCCCTGGCGGATGCCCTGCAGCAGCTCGACGTTACGCCCGATACGCGCAGAGACCTGCACCAGCGGATGCGCACGGGAAAACTGTCCCAGCAGTTCGGGCAGCAGCGTCTCGCCAAAATCCTCCTGCAACCCAATGCGAACGTGGCCGGCAACATCGCGCCCGGTTAGCGCACTGAAGGCTTCATCATTTAAAGCCAGCATCCGCCGCCCGTAGGCCATCAGCAGCTCACCATTATCAGTCAGCGCCAGGCGCCTCCCGGCCTTCTGCAACAGCGGCAGGCCCGTTTGTTGCTCCAGTTTTTTTAGCTGCGCACTGACCGCAGAGGTCGAGCGGTTCAGGCGTTCGGCTGCCTGGGCAAAACTCCCCAGTTCAATACCGAGGACAAACGTGCGTAACGCGTCCATGTCGAACGTCATTCGTTTAAACGGCTGCATTTACCATCCTGATTTTCGGGATTATTAATACCAATCTATGCGATTTTATAAACTATTTTTAGGCTTTATGCTGCTGACTTCTTCTCTGATAAAGGAACTCCGGCATGACGACCTCCCTCGACCGTGACAGCCTGGCCAGCGTAGCCCCTGCCCTTGCCGCTATTACCGAACACACTCTGTTTGGCACTATCTGGCAGCGTGAAGAACTGAACAAGCGTGAACGCAGCCTGATTACCGTGGCGGCGTTAATCGCCATGGGCCGCCAACAGCAGTTACCCTGGCACCTGGATTTTGCCCGACAGCACGGCCTGACGAACACCGAGCTGGCCGAAGTGATGACGCACCTGGCGTTTTACTGCGGCTGGCCTGCCGCCGTTTCTGCCCTGAGCCTGCTGCCGCAACCCAACCACGATACCCAGGAGTAACCGATGCCTTTTAGCCGTATTGCCCTGCCCGCCGGAACCACACCCGATTTCAAAAAAACACTGTCTGAGATTCTGCACCGCACGCTGGTCGATTATTTCGATGTGCCACCGGATGACTGTTTCCAGCTGCTGGATGAATATGCACCAGGCCAGCGGGTATTCTCGCGCGATTACCTCGGCGGCCCGCGCTCTGAGGGTTTTATCTGGTTTCATATCACCGCAGGCAGACCTCGTTCTGCGCAGCAAAAAGAACAGTTCTATTATCATCTGTCACAGCGACTGGCCTCTGAACTGACAGTACGCCCGGAAGATGTGATGGTCACACTGAGTTTTACCCAGCCTGAGGACTGGTCTTTCGCCAGCGGGCAACCCTTTCACTGGCCGGTGTAGAACGGTGAACGATCGCGCGGCAGCCGCTGGCATGGGCGGTATAAACACGCTAGCATGTCAGCCTCTGTTATCCGACCTTTCGGAGTTTGATCATGACATCCCGCCGTTACGATCCGGACAGCCGCCGCGCTGAATTAATGGGCCGTATTGAGGACGATATTCCCCCTGGCGTCGCCCAGGCACTGCGTGAAGACCTGGGGGGTGAAATCGACCCCTGCCAGGACATTACCGCCAGCCTGCTGGCCGCCGACACCCCGTCCCATGCGGTGGTGATTACCCGTGAAGCGGGTATCTTTTGCGGCAAACGCTGGGTCGAAGAGGTCTTTATCCAGTTGGGTAATAAAACGCAGATTGTCTGGCACGTTGATGACGGTGATGCCATCGTCGCCGATCAAACCCTGTTCGAGGTGACTGGCCCGGCACCGCTGATCCTTACGGCTGAACGTACCGCCCTGAACTTTGTGCAGACGCTTTCCGGCGTGGCAACAGAAGTCAGCCGCTACGTCGCTCTGCTGGAAGGCACCGGGACGCAGTTGCTCGATACCCGTAAGACGCTGCCAGGGCTGCGTACGGCGCTGAAATATGCGGTGCTGTGCGGTGGCGGTGCTAATCACCGTCTGGGTTTGTCCGATGCCTTTCTGATTAAAGAGAACCACATTATTGCCTGCGGATCGGTTGCCAAAGCGGTTGAAAAAGCCCTCTGGCTGCACCCGGATGTGCCGGTAGAAGTGGAAGTCGAGTCGCTGGATGAACTCGAACAGGCGCTGAAGGCCGGGGCCGACATCGTGATGCTGGACAACTTCACCGTTGAACAGATGCGTGAAGCCGTCAGAGTGAGTGATGGCCGCGCGCTGCTTGAGGTATCGGGTAACGTCACCGACCAAACTCTGCGAACTTTTGCCGAGACCGGAGTGGACTATATTTCCGTGGGTGCCCTGACCAAACATGTGCGTGCCCTCGACCTGTCGATGCGCTTTCGTTAAGAGGAACGACGCTCAGGTGACATAGCGTCTGCCAGTGACCCCGTTGTACTCCAGGCCAGCCGACCGTGCTGGCCTTTTTTCTGCCCGCGTTCTGATTTTGCGAGGCATTTTCCAGACATTATCTTCCCCGCTGCAACGTGCAAAAACGCTTTACGGCCTGCCTCTGAAAACGGCAGTTTGCCGCTGGCGTACCCTTAGCCGCCCCCGTTATGTTGCCAGCCTCACTACACAAGGAGGTTTGCCATGATCCCACAGCAGGGCTTTACCCTGATCGAACTGATGATTGTTATTGCCATCATTGCCATTCTCAGCGCCATTGGCCTGCCCGCTTACCAGGGCTATCTGCAAAAAGCGGCGCTGACGGATATGCTGCAGACGGCAATGCCGTATAAAACCGCCGTCGAACTGTGCAGCCTTGAACACGGGGGGAGCGGTAATTGCAGTGCGGGAAGTCACGGTGTCCCTGCTGAACGGACCTCGCGCTATGTTTCCGCACTGACCACAAATGCAGGCGTGATTACCCTTACCGGTCAGGAGAGCCTGCAGGGGTTAAGCGTCAAACTGACCCCGCAGTGGGACAGCAATGACGGTCAGTTAAGCTGGCAACGCAGTTGCAGCAGCGGAAATATCAGCCTGAAGGAGGCCTGTCAGGAGGTGTTCCGTTTTGATGAGGAACAGGTCCCATGATGCCAGAAACTCAGCGGGCAATAGAGACGATCTGCCAGCGGTACGGGGCGATCGTTCTTGAGTGCAGCGCACACCGGCTGCATATTGCCATGGCGGAGGCACCCGGCCACGAGATGATGGCCGCGCTGCGCTTCACCACCCAAAGCACCATCGACGTCGAATGCTGGCCCCAGGCAAGGCTTGAGCAATTTTCACGCCAGACGAACCCCGCCCCTCCTGCCACGCCTGACGGTCTGGAAGAACCGACGGGCAGCGCGGTGGAAAAAATAGATGCCCTGCTGAATCAGGCCCTGCAAAAACGGGCCTCTGACATTCACATTGAGCCGCAGGAAAACGCTGTGCGTATTCGGCTGCGCGTCGATGGTGTACTCCAGGTGCTGCCCGTCGCAGGGTTTGAACACAGCGCGTCGTTGATTGCCCGCTTAAAGATCCTTGCAGGTCTGGATATTGCTGAACGCAGAGTGCCACAGGACGGGCAGTTTTCGCGGTCACTCAATCATAAAAATGAGTCATTCCGCCTGTCGACTCTGCCGACACGTTTTGGTGAAAAAGCCGTCGTGCGCCTGCTGCAAAGCGATATCCGGGCTATTGCTCTGGAAAACCTCGGCATGTCCCCGCCGCTCCTGAAGCGTTATCGCGAGGCGCTTTCCCGCCCACAGGGCATGATTCTGGTCACCGGACCTACCGGTAGCGGGAAAACCTTTACTCTTTACAGCGGACTCAGCTGGCTGAATGTCGCCACGCGCAATTTATGCAGCGTCGAAGATCCCGTCGAGATCCCGATGGCTGGCGTTAATCAGACACAGATTCACCCCCGTTCGGGCCTGGACTTCCATCGGGTATTGCGCGCACTGCTGCGCCAGGATCCGGACGTCATTATGATCGGCGAGATCCGCGACGGTGAAACTGCTGAGATCGCCGTGAAAGCCGCTCAGACCGGCCATCTGGTCCTCTCAACGCTGCACACTAATTCGACGACTGAAACACTGGTACGTCTGGGTCAGATGGGAGTACCGGGATACCTGCTGGCCTCTGCACTTAAACTGGTGGTGGCGCAACGCCTGGTGCGTAAGCTTTGTCCGCACTGCCGCCAGACCGCAGAGGCGACAGCCCACTTTCCTCCTCATGTCTGGCCAGGCACCGTACAGAACTGGCGTGCTGTCGGCTGCGAACAGTGCTTCTCTGGCTACTATGGTCGCCTGCCGCTGTTTGAAATGCTGCCGATCTCCGCCCGGTTACAAAATGCGCTGGCAAAATCAGCACGCCCGGAAGAGCTGGCAGAAATTGCCCGGCAGCAGGGCATGAATTCCCTGTTTGTTGAGGGACTTCACTGTGTGAACCGCGGTGACACCACGCTGGAAGAGTTAAACCGGGTAACAGGGG
This sequence comes from Erwinia sp. Eh17-17, assembly GCF_039675725.1. NCBI lineage: Bacteria > Pseudomonadati > Pseudomonadota > Gammaproteobacteria > Enterobacterales > Erwiniaceae > Erwinia > Erwinia sp. Eh17-17. The sequence goes on from NZ_JBDFQT010000003.1 coordinate 118,793, forward strand.
GCAGTGATGAATGAACGCACTCTTTATCGCTGGCAGGCTATCGATGATGAGGGAAAACTGCACCAGGGTGCTGGTTTTGCCACCAGTGCGGGCCAGATTGCTGACGATCTGGCAGCATTGCATCAGTACCCTTTAAAGGTCTCTCGTGCCCGCCGTTACGGCTCCCGCCACTGGCAGTGGACTGAAAAAACGGCCTTTGTTCGCCAGCTGGCCACGCTGCTGAAAGCGGGAATGTCGCTGCCGGGCTGCTTACAGCTCCTGGGGGAAGATCATCCTGACCCTGCCTGGCAGGCCCTGCTCTTTCACTTGCAGCAGCGCATCTCAACCGGGGAGCCTTTTTCGCAGGCTTTAGCACAGTGGCCGGACGTATTTCCGGCACTGTATCCGGCGCTGATTCACATTGGTGAACTGACCGGTGAGCTGGACGAATGCTGCCAGCAGCTGGCAGATCAGCAGGAGCGGCAGCAACAATTGCAGCTGAAAGTAAAAAAAGCCCTGCGCTATCCGCTATTTATTCTGGCGGTAGCACTGTTGGTCAGTGCCGGAATGCTGGTCTTTGTCCTGCCAGAATTCGTCGCTATTTATGACACCTTCAACGCCCCGCTGCCCGCCTTTACCGCCGCAGTCATCGCCCTCTCTCAGATGCTACAGCAGCAGGCTATATGGCTGATGGCGCTGATAATTACTGTCGGGATATTGTGGAAAACTCAGCACAGGAGGTCTCCGAACTGGCAGCGCTGCGAACAGCGTCTTTTACTTCGTTTACCGCTGATTGCTGCCTTATATAAGGGCAGCCTGCTCGGCCAGATTTTCACGACGCTCGCGCTGACGCATCATGCCGGGCTGACGCTTTTGCAAAGCCTGCAGGCCGTGGAAAAAACCCTGTCTCCGCTGCTCTGGCGCGAAGCCATCGCACAGCTCCAGCGGCATATTGAGACCGGTCACCCTCTTCATCAGGCGATGAAGTCACACGCGTTATTTACACCGCTGTGTTATCAGTTAGTCAAAGTCGGGGAAGAGTCAGGCTCGCTGGATACGCTGCTGGTCAGGCTGGCAAACTGGCATGAGCAACAAACTCACCAGTTAGCCGATACGCTGGCAGCCGCGCTGGAGCCATTGATGATGCTGGTGATCGGGGGAATTGTCGGTACGCTGGTGGTGGCAATGTACCTGCCCGTATTCCGCCTGGGGGACGCACTGGGTTAACGATGGATCCCCCGACCGGCAGGACGGGGGAACAGGAGCGCCACGGGCATTTTAGCGGTTAAAAATTCGGTTTTCCTGCTCATTGACACGGATAAACGTCGTGCGCTTGGTCAGTTCTTTCAGCCTTTCGGCCCCGACGTAGGTGCAGGCTGAACGCAGACCGCCGAGAATGTCGCGCGCGGTGAGTTCAACAGGACCGCGCAGCGGCAGCCTCACGGTTTTGCCTTCTGCGGCACGGTACTGCGCCACGCCGCCCACATGCCGTTTCATCGCTGACTCTGAACTCATACCGTAGAACAGCATAAACTGCTCGCCATTCTCTTCAACCAGCGTTCCCTCACACTCGTCGTGAGCGGCCAGCATGCCGCCCAGCATGACAAAATCTGCGCCGCCGCCAAAGGCTTTTGCGACATCGCCAGGCACCGAACAGCCACCGTCGCTGACGATCTGTCCGCCGAGTCCGTGCGCCGCATCAGCACACTCAATGACGGCGGACAGTTGGGGATAGCCAACCCCCGTTTTTACGCGAGTTGTACAGACAGAACCTGGACCGATACCCACCTTAACGATATCCGCGCCGGAGAGGATCAGCTCCTCAACCATTTCCCCGGTCACGACATTACCGGCACAAATTGTTTTCCCCGGACAGGCCTCGCGAGCGCGGCGCAGGAAGGCGACAAAGTGTTCAGAGTAGCCATTAGCCACGTCGATGCAGATAAAGTTAAGCGCAGGCGACAGCGCGAGGATCTGCTGGAGCTTGAGGAAGTCGGCCTCAGAAGTGCCGGTGGACACCATGACGTGCTGAAGTACAGCAGGTGATGCGCGATCGACAAATGCCCGCCACTGTTCAAAGCTGTAATGTTTATGGACTGCGGTAAGAATGTCAAATGAAGCCAGTGCTTCCGCCATGCTGAACGTGCCGACGGTATCCATATTCGCAGCAATGATCGGTATGCCAGACCAGGCGATGCCAGAATGCTTGAAGGTGAACTGACGTTCAAGTTCAACCTGAGAACGGCTCTGTAACGTAGAACGCTTTGGCCGGATAAGAACATCTTTAAAGCCTAACTTAATGTCTTCTTCAATACGCATGACTGGTTTCCTGGTTGATGGCGTGGGTGCAAGGATGCACCTTACAAGCTACGCTTGTGGTCACAAGCTGAATGCCAGCTCCAGTGACGCTATCATACGCGCTAAAAACGCGCCGACAAGACTGCGAAACTGACTTTATTTACGTTACAATCTGGGAAATTTACCTGTGAATTTGTCTTGTGATCTGCGCCACATATTTGTGTCAACGCCGCAAAAGACAGTGCAGCAAGGCAGCGAGAGTCAGACCTATGCGCTATATCGTGGCGCTGACCGGTGGTATCGGCAGCGGAAAAAGCACCATTGCAAACGCCTTTGCCGGGCTGGGCGTTGATGTTGTCGACGCCGATGTGATCGCCCGTCAGGTTGTCGGGAAGGGGCAGCCCGTCCTGGCCAACATTCATGACCACTTTGGCAATGACGTCCTGCACCAGGATGGCTCATTAAACCGTGCCGTTTTGCGTCAAAAGATTTTCAGTTCACCGCAGGAGAAGCGCTGGATTGATAATTTGTTACATCCTCTTATCCACGCGGCTACGCAACAGCAGTTAGCATTAACGCGTTCAGCCTGGTGTTTGTGGGTGGTACCGCTGCTGGTAGAAAATAATTTGCAGCATCTGGCTAACCGCGTACTCGTGGTAGATGTGGATCGTGAAACGCAGCTGATCCGCACCATGCGCCGTGACAATATCAGTCGCGAGCAGGCCGAACACATTCTTGCTGCCCAGGCGACGCGTGAAGCTCGTCTGGCCGTTGCAGATGACATTATTGATAACTGTGGGTCACCTGATACGGTGATCGCACATGTTGCCGAACTCCATCAGCGTTATCTGGCGCTGGCGACGGCAGCCTTTCGGGATTAACAGTATGAGCACAACCGTTCTATTTGAGCACCCTCTGAATGAAAAAATGCGTACCTGGCTGCGTATCGAATTTTTATTAAAACAGCTTATCGCCAGTCAGAAAATTGTTGACCATCTTGGTGCCCTGACGTTTTTCCGCAATGCAGCCGAACTGCTGGATGTTTTTGAACGTGGTGAGTTGCGCACTGAGGTGTTAAAAGAGCTGGAGCGCCAGCAGCAAAAACTGCTTGGCTGGGCTGAAGTCCCCGGCGTTGATATGGCACGCATTGACACGCTGAGAAGTGACTTGAAGAGCTGTGGTACCGCGCTGATGGCCGCACCGCGTATGGGCCAACTGTTACGCGAAGAGCGCCTTATCGGTCTGGTGCGTCAGCGTCTGAGTATCCCTGGTGGCTGCTGCAGTTTCGACCTGCCGACGCTGCACATCTGGTTACATATTGAACAGCACCTGCGTGACCAGCAGGTGACAAACTGGCTAAACTCCCTCACCCCGATGCATAAGGCGCTGACGATGATCCTCGATCTCATCCGTCAGTCTGGTATTTTCCGCAACCATACCAGCCTGAATGGATTCTTCCAGGATAACGCGGAAGGAGCAGACCTGTTGCGTATGCAGCTGCGGCTGGATGATGCGTTATACCCTCAGATTTCCGGCCACAAGAGCCGCTATGCCATCCGTTTTCTGCCGCTGGACAGTGAACGTGGTGAAGTTCCTGCCCGCTTCGATTTCGAGCTGGCCTGTTGTTAAGGTAATCGTATGAATGATGTAACCATGGTGAACTGCCCGACCTGCGGCAAGCAGGTGATCTGGGATGAACTCAGCAGCTGGCGACCCTTCTGCAGCAAGCGCTGCCAGATTATCGACCTCGGCGAATGGGCCGCTGAAGAGAAGCGTATTCCCAGCAGCGACGGCCTGAATGATAATGAAAGCTGGAGCGAGCAGCTGCTGGATCGCGACTAAATAACACGGGTTAAGGCTGGGTCTGTTGCGCTTCGGCTTTCAGGCGCACGACCAGCTCAGCATTGGCGGGTGGAAACTCATCGGCCTGCAACTCAGCCTGTGCGACCCAGCGTGAAGGCTGGCCTTCACGCCCGTACGGTTCTCCGTTCCACTGCTCAACCATAAAGAAGTGCAGCGTCACGCGCAGATCGTCATAAGTATGATCGGCGCTGCCCCAGGCGCTGGCGCTCAGCACCTCAATGCCCGTCTCTTCCTGCAATTCGCGTTTTAACGCCTGTTCTGGTGTTTCACCGCTCTCAATTTTCCCGCCGGGGAATTCCCACATGTTTGCCATATGCGAGCTGGCAGCACGCTGTGCCAGAAAAATTTGCTGATGGCTGTTACGGATAACGCCCACCGCGACCTGGAGATGTTTCATCGTCTTCACTCTGCAAAAAAATTGAATGTTAGCCGCGCTACTTTAACACCGATAGCAGAGACTGTCCTGCGTTGGTCAGCACCCGGACTGACAGAATAAAACTTAAAGCCCCTTAGCCCGTAAGAAGATTAAGGCCGATTCTGTTTACCATCAGAAGGTATTTTCTTAGGGTGTGTCGCCAACCGCACGTGCAGTATTAATAGGAATAGTCACAGCCTGTTAATTAAAGGAGGAAAATGGAAAGGTATTCCCCGCCACAGATTTTTTGCACTGGCTTTCAGGCATGGTCAGCCTGATAACAAAGACGGGGAAATAAACATAGTGTACTGGCAATCCTGATACATATTGTCATTTACATTAACACGGTCACTGTTCTTTTTAGCGGAGTATCAATGATGACACGAGATATTAATATATTTAATCGATGGAGAATTTCAGCGCTGTCAGATGACAGAGCTCTTACCAGTTCATGCCACCAGGTACATAGTGTTTTCTGTCTAACCTTTTCCATCCTGATTACCCTTGGTGTTTTAGCCATTGTAAAACATCTCTGCTCAGGTAATAACATTCAAAAAAGAATGTGCTGGTAATGGAAAAAATCCTTTTTTTTTACATTTGCAACAAGTGTCAAGAAATCAAACGCCTTACTTGCTTCAGCCAAAATGCTTTAATGCCTTATTAATTCGTTAAGAAAAAAAATAAATTTTATAAAAATCATGGTAATGAGACAACGTAATGAAATTAACCCTCCCTGTCGTATTGCAGAAAACCGCTGGTGTTCTATATCCTGCGATTCCGACGAGGATGCAGGTCCACCCCATTACAAAACATGATGCACATTGCATGGGATATTTTTTCATAGACATTTACCTCTGTCAGAATCACTAAAAATTCATCAGGTGACGTGGAAATTAACAAGGAATATCTACAATGTTAAGCGTTGAACAATGCGAAAAGATTCTCGATATTGATCACGTCAATTTCGAGAGCATTTTAGTCGTAGATTGTCAGATCAATGTACTAAATATCCCCTGTAAAAAACTCATCATTCCTTTGAGTGAAACACAAAAAAGACTACTCAGCTGCCTGTTAAGAAAGATAAATAACAAAAGAGATCTTATTAATATTGTCTGGTATGAAAACCATCAATGCATTCGTGACAACAACTACCATCAACTTATATTTCAACTTCGGGCACTTCTTCAGAGACATCAACTTCCCGGTGACATATTGATAACCATCCCTTATTACGGATTAAAAATCAATGAACCATTACTCAGAAAAATATCCAGTGAAGCCGCTTGCCACGAGCGGCATGAAGTCACTCAGGAAAAAGTCCCGTTAAAAACAGAAAAAACCAGCTGGCCCTCCCTGCGAAAATGGTTATTAAATGCTATCCGTTAATTATTTTTGATTAATTCCATCTGCATGATGACCGAAAAAATTAGCCCGGCGGTTAACTTTATTTTTCGCCGAATGATGACGCCTGTCCGGCTGAAAGTGACCGGCGTGATATTACCTGTCGCGGCGTTTACTGCCGCGTTTAATGATCCGATACCTGCGCTGCCAGTGCCGCAATATCAGGCAATCAATACAGTCCAGGCATTAACACCACAGCGCTATGCAGCGCTGAGTGCGCTGCGCTGGTTTACCGCACCTGAGCAGCTTAGCGCGCCAGAGGACGGCGAACCTGTTGACGCGGTGCTGCTGCAGGCGCCGCCAAGCACCCTGCCGTTTGTCATAAGCGGGCTGCTGAGCAACAGCCAGCCCTCACTCTCCATGGCGGTGTTGCAGGCCGGGAGTCAGCAGGTCATCGTGACGAAAGGCAACACGCTGCCGTCAACGGATGCTGTCGTGGTACGTATTTTCCCCGACCGCGTGGTGATTAGGCATCAGGGGCGCTATGAATCCCTGTTCATTAAATAAGCGGGTTTACCAAGGAATCTTTATGAAGTTCATCGTCCCCGGCTATTGCCTCACAGGCATCAGCCCGCTGTTTTACTTACTGATTAGCCTGCTGTTTTCTCACACAGCGCAGGCAGAAGGTTACCAGGCAAACTTCCAGAATACCGATATTGACGCGTTTATCACCACCGTTAGCAAGGCGCTGAATAAAACCGTAATTATCGATCCGGCGGTGAAAGGAAAAATCAGCGTGCGCAGCTATGAAACGCTGACCGCGCCGCAGTATTACCAGTTCTTCCTCAGCGTGCTCGACGTGTACGGTTTTGCCGCTATCAGCATGGAAAATGGCGTGGTAAAGGTCATCCCGGCGAAAAATGCAAAAAGTGCAGCGATACCGTTTATCTCCGGTGACAGTCAGGCCAGCGGTGATGAAATGGTGACCCGCGTGGTGAAACTGCACTATGTCACAGCGAAAGATCTGGCGCCGCTGCTGCGCCAGCTTAACGATGCGGCGGCAGGCAGCGTGGTGCATTACGACCCTGCCAATGTACTGCTGATGACGGGCAGAGCCGCCGTTGTCCAGCAGCTGGTATCGATGGTTGAAAGCATCGATCGGCCGCAGGATAACACCATTGATAACGTGAAACTTCAGTGGGCCTCCGCAGCTCAGATCGCCGACATTCTCAATCAACTCGCCGGTGAACACCGATTTAGCGAGGGTAACAAAACCTACGCCAGAGCGGTGGCAGACCCACGGACAAATGCCGTGTTAATCACCGGAGAAGCGCTGGCGCGCCAGCGGATGATCGAGGCCGCACACAATCTGGATACCCGAAATGACAGCCACAGCCACTCGCGGGTGTTCTACCTGCAACATGCCAAGGCTGAAAACCTGCTGGAAGTGTTAAGCGGGGTTGGCAGTTCTTTGCAGGATAAGGGGGAAGGAAAAACCAGCAATGCCGTCAGCGTAATGAAAGATATTGTCGTCAAGGCGGATGCGTACACCAATGCGTTGATCATCAACGCTCCGCCTGACGTGATGGGCGATCTGGCGGAGATTATCCAGCGGCTGGATATCAGCCGTCCGCAGGTCCAGGTAGAGGCGATTATCGTGGAAGTGCAGGACGCTGACGGTCTGGCGCTGGGGGTACAGTGGTTTAATACCCGTGGAGGCGGCACACAGTTCCCCGCCACGGATACGCCCGTCAGTACGCTGCCGGGCAGCAGTTTCGCTGAAGCGATAAGTAAAACTAACGGGCTGACCGCCGGATTTTATCGCGGCAACTGGGCTGGATTATTCAGCGCTCTGCAAACAAATGGTCAGAATAATATCCTCGCCACCCCCAGCATCGTGACGCTGGACAACACGGAGGCGGAATTCACCGTCGGCCAGGATGTGCCCATCCTTACCGGTTCACAAACCACCACGGGCGATGGCGTATTCAACGCGGTGGCGCGGAAAAGTGTCGGCATCAAGCTGAAGGTCAAGCCGCAGATCAATACCGGAGACTCGGTACTGATGGAAATTGAACAGGAGGTTTCCAGCGTGGCGGAGCAGAGCAACGGGGATCCGCTCGGCGCGACCTTTAATACCCGTCTGGTGAAAAACGCCGTGCTGGTCGACAGCGGCAGCACGGTGGTGGTCGGCGGGCTGCTTGACACCTCGCACAATCGTGCCGAGAGCAGAGTCCCGCTGCTGGGCAGTATTCCCCTGATTGGCCGGCTGTTTCGCTACAGCTCCGATAAGCAGAGCAAGCGTAATCTGATGCTGTTTATCCGCCCGACGATCATCCGTCAGCAGCAGGGATTTGACCGCGCCAGTAACGATAAACGGGATAAGTTCCGCTCACACCTTGATGAAGCTGGCGAGGATCGGCCGCTAAAGCAGGCGCTGAAAGCCCAGCTGCAAACTCAGACAAGTAACCACGCACTGCTACAGATGCAGCGTGATATCACTGCTTTTTATCGGGGTGAGTGATGGATCAGCCCCTGTTACCCTTTCACTGGGTGCAGCAATATCAGGTACTGCTGCTGCCCGATGCAACGATCTGCTTTCACCGCGCCAGCCCGCTATCGGCGATCGTCGAAGCCCGGCGTTATCTGCCACAAAGTACGCTGCTGTCCCTCAGCGAAGCGCAGTTCAGGCACAGGGTGGCCGAGGTGTACCAGCAAAACAGCGCCTCCGCCGGGCTGTTTGAATCACTGGGCAGTGAATTCGACCTCGACGACCTGGTGGATCATCTGCCGCAGGATAGCGATCTGCTGGACAGCGAGGATGGTGCCCCGGTGATCCGTCTGATCAATGCCATTCTCACCGAGGCGATCAGGATGGGGGCGTCCGATATTCATATCGAACCCTTTGAAAAAACAGTGTCGGTACGTTTTCGCATTGACGGCATGCTGCGCCCGATTTTATCTCCCCCGGTTCAGCTCAGTCGCTATCTGCTGTCACGAATTAAAGTGATGGCGCGGCTGGATATTGCGGAAAAACGTGTGCCGCAGGACGGACGTATTTCACTGCGTCTCGGCGGCAGAAATATTGATGTGCGCGTCTCTACCCTGCCTGCTCAGCACGGCGAGCGCATTGTGCTGCGCGTGCTGGATAAAAACGGCCTGGCGCTGAATTTCACCGATATCGGTATGGCGTCTCATGTTCAGCAGGGTATGGCACGCCTGCTGAGTCATCCACACGGCATTTTACTGGTCACCGGCCCTACCGGTTCGGGTAAAAGCACCACGCTGTACGCCGGTCTGAAGCTGATTCATGGCGATGACAAGAACATTATGACCATCGAAGACCCGGTCGAGTACGAGCTGGAGGGCATCGGCCAGACACAGGTGAACAATAAAGTCGGTATGACCTTTGCCCGTGGGCTGCGCGCCATTCTGCGGCAGGACCCGGATGTGGTGATGATTGGTGAAATTCGCGACAGTGAAACGGCGCAGATTGCGGTTCAGGCTTCGCTGACCGGCCACCTGGTGCTGTCCACCCTGCACACCAACAGCGCCTTTGGTGCTATTGAACGCCTGCGCGATATGGGCGTAGAACCCTTTTTGCTTGCCAGCTCGCTTATGGGTGTCCTTTCCCAGCGTCTGGTACGCCGCCTGTGTGATGCCTGCCGCCAGCCGGCTGCCGCCACGCCTGCCGAGTTAAGACATTTTTCCCCCCGCTTATCCGTGGCCCGACTGTGGCGCGCGGTCGGCTGCGAACAGTGCCACCACAGCGGTTACCGCGGGCGTACCGGGATCCACGAACTGCTCACTATTGACGACAGGTTGCGCCAGGCGATAAGCGATCCTCAGCGCGAACAGCCGCTCAGCAAACTGGTGGCAGAGGATTACCTGACTCTGCATCAGCACGGATTACAGAAAGTCCTCGAGGGCATGACCACGCTGGAAGAGATCCTGCGGGTAACACGGGAGGGCGGCTGAGATGCTTTTTCGCTATCAGGCCAGTAATCGTCAGGGAGAGCGGCTCAAAGGTGAGATTGAAGCCGACAGCCCGCTACAGGCGCGCCAGCGTCTGCGCGAGCAGCAGCTACAGCCGCTCTCCTTGCAGCTAATGGGGTCGGGTCAGGGACGATTTTTCCGGCGACGGCCGCTGTCTGCGGCGGAATGTACGCTGCTGACGCGACAGCTGGCTACGCTGGTCAGCGCCGCGCTACCGCTGGAACAGGCCCTGCTGGCGCTGGAAAATCAAACCACCCGGCCCGCAGGCCGCACCATGCTGCACGCCATCCGCCAGAAAGTGCTGGAAGGTGCTGCGCTGGCTGATGCGGTGGCTCTGTGGCCTGCCATTTTCCCGCCGCTGTACCAGGCGATGATTGCCGCCGGGGAAACCTCCGGCAGGCTCGGCAGCGTGCTGGAACAGCTGGCCGACTACAGCGAGAAAACGCAGAACATAAAAAGCAAACTGACCCAGGCCCTGATCTATCCGCTGCTGCTGACGCTGGTCGCCCTGGGGGTGATCGCCCTGCTGCTGCTGACCGTGGTGCCTACCGTCGTCGAACAGTTCGTCCATATGAAACAGGTGCTGCCGCTCTCTACCCGCCTGCTGATGAGCATCAGCGACAAGGTACGTCTTTGCGCACTTCCGCTGCTGCTGGTACTGCTGCTGGCAGCGGCCTGCGCTCATAAATTACTGCAACAGCCAGCATACCGCCTGCGCTGGCACCGGGCGAAACTGCGTCTGCCGGTCGCGGGTCGCATCGTGCTCGATCTCAATCTGGCGCGTTACGCGCGCACCCTGAGCATCCTCAGCAACAGCGCGGTGCCCCTCCTTGAGGGGATGCATATTGGCGCCACGGTGCTGAGCAATCAGTTTATTCGCCAGCAGCTGCAACACGCCGCTGAACGGGTACGCGAAGGCAGCAGCCTCACGCTGGCGCTGGAGCAGACGCAGCTGCTGTCACCGATGATGCGCCATATGATCGCCAGCGGCGAAAGCAGCGGCGAAATTGACAGTATGTTAACGCGCAGCGCGGATATTCAGGACAACGCGTTTATCAGCCAGATGACGCTGGCGGTCAGCCTGTTTGAACCGCTGGTGGTGATCGTCATGGCGGCAGTGGTGCTGTTTATCGTACTGGCGATTCTGCAACCGATTCTACAACTTAACAATCTGACAGGGTAAATCATTATGGAACAATACATTACCGTGAATCGCTCACATCAACGCGGCTTTACCTTACTCGAAATGATGGTGGTTATCGTCATCCTTGGCATCCTCGCCAGCCTGGTGATCCCCAGCCTGATGGGTAACAAAGATCGCGCCGAGCGGCAAAAAGCGATTAGCGATATCGTCACGCTGGAAAATGCTCTGGATATGTACCGACTGGATAACAACCGCTACCCGACCAGCGAACAGGGATTACGGGCGCTGGTACTGAAACCGACGCAGGCCCCGGTGCCGCGCAATTACCGCAGTGATGGCTATATTCGCCGCCTGCCGCAGGACCCCTGGGGTAACGACTACCAGTTGATCAGCCCGGGAACACAGAGCAGCATCGATATTTTTTCCGCAGGCCCCGACGGTGTGCCAGGTAACAGCGACGATATTACCAACTGGCAGTCTGGCAGCGATACGCACTGATGTCGCGCGAGGCCGGATTTACCCTGCTGGAAATGATGCTGGTACTGGTGCTGATGGGCATCACGGCGCTGGCCGTCATCGCCACATTACCCCACGCCAGCACCCGTCAGCAGGCAGAAAAACTGCTGATAATGGTACGTCATGCGGCGGCTCAGCCCCTGCTGGACGGCGGTGTTATGCGGCTGAAAATCAGTGAACGCCAGGTCAGACTCGCTCGCCTGGCTCCGGGCAGCACTGGCCCTGATACGCCGTTTACCGGCTATCACTGGCAGGGGCTGAGTAACCGCCTGGCGCAGCTGGACCTGCCGGAGGGCATGCAGTTAAGTGCGTGGGTACGTGGCAGAGTGCAGCCCCTGCCCGCCACACTGCTGTTTGTACCCGACGGCAGCCAGCCCGGTTTTACCCTGCGCGTCAGCGGTGCCGGCATGACGGCCAGCGAAATCGTCAGCCGGGACGGTGAAACCCTGCTGATGGAGGCACCGTGAAGCAGCAGCGGGGTATGACACTGCTGGAGGTCATGGTGGCGTTGGCGCTGCTGGCGATTGCCGGTCTTGCGCTGATCGACAGCAGCAGCGAACAGGTGCGTAACCTTTCCCGCCTGGAACAAAAACAGGTGGCTTATCTGGTCGCGGATAATAAGCTGACACGGTTGCAGCTTCAGCAACGCTGGCCGCCACAAAGCTGGCAGCATGGCAGCAGTCTGATGGCACGGCAGCGCTGGTACTGGCGCTGGCGCGGTGCCAGCACCAGCGATCCCGCCATCCGCATGCTGGAGATCGAGGTATACCGCGATCCCTCGCGTCGCGACACGCTGGCGACGCTGCACAGCTGGCAGGTGAAACCCTGATGCAACAGCAGCGCGGTTTTACACTGATTGAAATGATGCTGACGCTGGCGATCTTTGCCCTGCTGAGTCTGTCAGGCTACTCGCTGTTACAGGGCATGATGCGTAACGGCGAGCAGACCCGTCAGCATGTTACCCGGCTGGAGGAGACCGGTCGTCTGTTCGCCCTGCTGGAACGCGACCTGGCGCAGGCAATGATCCCGGCCCGGAACCCGATGATGGCGGCGGTACACCCGGCATTTCTCAGCGACATGCCACCGACCGTGTTGCAGTTCACCCGACGCAACGGCACGTTGCCCGCAGAAGCCGGGCACCGATCCTCGTTACAGCGGGTACGCTGGCGGCTGGAAGACGACATCCTGCTGCGTGAGCTCCCGGATGACAACGAGATCACCGCACGCTTTCACGCCATTGATCGGCTGACGCTACGCTACTGGTCAGCTGGCGGCTGGCGCGATAGCTGGCCTGCCGCGTTTACCCTGCCGCAGGCGATAGAGGTGACGCTGCACACCGCCGATAAGGGTGAACTGGTGAAGGTTATTCTGCTGAGCGGGGGCCAGTAATGTTACAGCGACAACGCGGTATGGCGCTGCTGGTGATCCTGCTGATTATCGCCATGATGACGCTGCTGATCGCCACCAGCACGCAGTATGCCAGGCAGGCACTGACGCTGACTGACAGCAGCCAGGCAATGCTGCAGGTAAAGTGGGATCTGCTGGGCGCCGAGCGCTGGTTTCTCGCCACGCAGCCGCTGGACAGGCCCGCTGATGTGGTACATCAACGCCAGTTCGGCAGCCAGCCGCTGCGCTTTGCGCTGCGCGATCGCCAGGCCTGTTTCAATCTGAATGCCCTGTTACCGCAAAGCGCGCCTGACGCGGAAGGCCGGGTGACGCCTTCCGTTGCCCGCCAGGTGTTCCTGCACATGCTGGAGAACCTTGATCTGCCCGCTGCTCAGGCTAACACCCTGATGCAGCAGATGATCGCCGTGGGCAAACCGGATCCTGGGGTAAATCAGTGGCGACTGTTTGATGAAATCAGCCAGCTGCGCGTCCTGCCTGCCGTCACGCCCGATCTGTGGCGGCGGTTACAGCCGCTGCTGTGCGTAACCCCGGAAACCCGGCTGGCGATCAATGTCAACGGCCTGAAGCCGGAGCAGATGCCGTTATTCAGCGCACTGTTTGCCGGGCAGCTCTCTTCCTTTCAGCTGAGAGAAATGCTGGCTGCGCGCCCCGCTGCTGGCTGGGTGGACAGCGGTGAAATGGTGAAAAACATCAGCCATCAGGCGCTCGAACCCGCGCTGCCCACTCTGCAAAGCATCGTGGTCACCCACAGTCGCTATTTCGAGCTGCTGATCCGGGGCGACCATCCGACAATTTTCAGCGCCCTGCGCAGCCGTGTTGAGCGGCAGGATAGCGGCTATCGGGTTAGCGCCCGCCTGTACGGACTCAGTGAGTAAGATAAATGGTCAGATTCTCGCGTAAGCAACACGGATTGTTATGTTTCTATTTCAGTGGACACGGGCGCAGCCAGCTGTGCTGGCGCTATGTCAGCGCAACAGGTGAACAGCGGCAGGGTACTGAATTGAGCGCTATTCCGGCTGTTCCTGGCGACAGGAGATGGCTGGCCATTCCCGCTGAGCGCTGCCTGTTTTACCACCTCAACGGCGTTAAGATCCCCCGGCAGGCGCTGCGCTGGCAGCTGGAAGACGTGGCGCTGGGCGACATCGGGTCGCTGCATATCACCACGCTGGCAAAAGAGGCGCAGCAGCAGCATCTGGTCGCTGTCGACAGCGGCTGGCTGAGCTCCGCGCTGGCGAGTCTCGCAGCCAGCGGCTTTGCGGTGGAGTATGCGCTACCGGATGTTCTGCTGCTACCTGTCGGCCATGCCGCGCTGCTGGGGGAACAGTGGCTGGCGCGCACGCTGCCGTATGCCGGGCTGAGCCTGCCGGTTGCCGACCTGCCGCTGCTGCAAACCCACGATGCCTCACTGGCCGGTTTACCTCAGGTGGAATGGACGGCAATCGCGCTAAAAAAACCACCCTTTCCTTCTCTGCTGCACGGTAAGTTCGCCCCCTCTGTCGCCTGGGGTAACAGTCTACACCGGCTGGCGGCAGGGCTGCTGCTGTCTGCTGCTGCCCTGGTACTGGTGCCCTTGTGGCAGGGCTGGCAGCTGCAACGCGCCAGCGATCGGCTCAGTGAGCAGACGTTGCAGCACTATCACTCTTTTTTTCCGGGGCAGCCCCCCGCAGACCCGCCAGCGGCTTTCCTTCACCAGCTGCACCAGCGGGAATCCTTCCCGGCAAACACGGGGCTGCTGTCGCTGATGGCTGACTCTCAGGCGCTGCTGGTCGGTCTGAATGCCCTCCCACTGCAAACCCTGGAGTGGAATGCCGGGCATCAGCAGCTGCGCTTGCAGTTCTCAACCCCGATACCGGCAGAGCGTCTGCGGGCAGAAATCCCCGGTATTCAGCTTATTCGCCAGGGGCCGGACAGCATAACCATAGGCAGGAAACCATGAAACAAAGCGAGCATCATTTCTGGCACAGCCGGCAGCGGCGCGAAAAGATATTGCTGGTACTGTGTCTGATCGTCATGCTGACGGCTCTCCTGGGCTACGCGCGCTATTTCGCTGTTGCCTGGCAGCAGCAGGCGGCCGGACAACTGCAGCGACGCCAGCAGGCCTGGCAACAGATGCAGCAGTTGGAAGAACGCATGAAAATGACGTGGCCGGAGATTCCCGACGACCGGACGTTGCAGCGCATGACCGGCCTGCCGCTGCGGCACACTCCGGACGGAGTGCTGATAGCTGAGCCGGCAATCGTGCAGTTTCAACCTTTGCTTAACGCCATGATAGCGCTTGAGCAGCACTACCGCTTGCAGGCCTACCGACTGAGGCTGGAACAGGATGACACTACGCTGCGGCTTACCTGCCTGGAACTGCGCAACGATCGCTGACAGGGCTTATTCGCCGGGTGGCTATCCTTCATTTTTCAGGCAGCACAGGCGGATTAAGAGACCCTTTTTACGCCTTACTGGCAGTAACAAAAGCATTTTAAGCGGCAATAAGTCACGCCCTTCCTCTGTTTTTTCTTAGACTGCACCTGCCTGTCTCCACTGAAACGGACGGGCACTTACCACCTGTTATTTAATGAATTTTTGTAATTATGGAAGATTTTAAATGATGAAATTCAATAAGGTAGCGCTGACAGTTTCCTCTCTGTTAGTCAGCAGTGGCGTCTTCGCCCATGGTTATCTCACCGAACCGCTGTCGCGTGACTATATGTGCCAGAAAGGCATCAATACCCAGTGCGGTAATGCGCAATATGAACCGCAAAGCGTGGGCGAATCGCCGAAGGGTTATCCAAAAGCGAACCTGCCGCCAGAGGGCTTACTGGTCAGCGGCAATGGGCCGTCGAAATATATCGGCGTGAAGCTGAATGAACAGACCAGCGATCGCTGGGCAAAAAATAAAATGCACGCGGGTGAGAACACCTTCTCATGGCACTTTACCGCCGTACACGCCACCCAGAACTGGAAGTACTACATCACGAAACAGGACTGGGATCCGAACATGCCGCTGACCCGCGCCTCTTTTGAGTCAGAACCCTTCTGCCAGGTCGATGGCAAAGAAACTGTCCCGCCGGTCAACATCACGCATACCTGCCAGGTCCCTGAGCGCAGCGGCTATCAGGTGATTTACGCCAACTGGGAAATATCCAATACCGGGAACACCTTCTATAAGGTGATTGATGCCGAATTTGAAGATGCCGCGCCTTCCGAATGGAATAAAAGTATCGGTTATATTTCGCCTAAGCTGACGTTAAAAGCGGGCGATAGTGTGAAAACCCGCGTTTTTGGGCCGGATGAACGCCCGGAGCTGAGTACCACACTGGCTATCAACAGCGACAGCGAAGGGGATATCAACGTCTGGTCGAAAGCGCTGGCAACAAAGATCAACGCTGAGCAGCCGGAACTGCATGCCGGTCTGAAAAATAACAAGGGTGAGGTTAATCCGGTAGAGGGGATGAATACTCTCTACACCCGCTCTGGCAGCGGACTGACCCGCGTTGAGATTGAGCTGGATACGCAACAGCAGGAGCTGCCCACCATGACGGTCAGCGGACTGGAGAAAAATTACACTATCGTCAATGGTATGGCACCTGTCAGCATCAATGTGACCACCACCGGCAGCATGGTGGTCAACGCCAAGCTGTTCGACGCGTCGCAGACGCTGGTTGGATTCGGCAGCAAGCTGATTGAAGATGTGACGGACAAAATTGAGCTAGAAGCGACGCATATGAAAGCAGGAAAACACCGGCTGGTGGTGGTGGGGATCACCAAAGACCAGAAAACCTTGCAGCAGTCGTTTGATATTCAGCTTAATGAAAACACCGGCGGTGCAGATTATCAGTACACCTACCCGGATCGCCTGAAGCAATATGCCGGTGGTACCCGCGTGTTGCAGCCGAAAAATGGCAAGGTGTATGAGTGTAATAAAGGCCCAACCAGCGGCTGGTGTACGATTTACAGCACAGGGGCAAATCAGTATGAGCCGGGTGTAGGCGGCTTCTGGCAGGATGCCTGGAGCGAAACCGGAACGACCCGCTAAGTCTTCATGTTGACGTCCATGTAGCATAAATCCCTTACCGGGTAATACCAGTCAGTTAAGTCTGACTGGTATTTTCCCCTCGTCATCAGTTCCGATCCCCTCTTACTGATTGAGATACCCGCCATTACGTTTAACCGCCGCCGGATCAAAGTGCGGCGCGGCGCGTAAAACGCAATAAAACATAGCTGAAAATATGGCAACAGGATGCCGTCAGGCAACTGCTTCATTTAGGCTACACAGCAGGAATATTCACGCATGACACCGGGATGGAAACCATGAAAAAAAGAGTGAATCATGGCGGGCACTCACGCCAGCCACAGACATATTTGCAGCAACCGCTGGCGGAGTTGACCCATGCCAGATGAAGCCGCCTACTGGTTCCTGCTGGCCTGCGCCGGGCTGGCAGCAGGCAGCCTGCTAAATGTGGTTATCCTGCGTCTGCCGCTGATGGTGCGCGGGGAAGCGCCGCCGGGCTTTAACCTCTGGCTACCGGCCTCCCACTGCCCGCAGTGTAAACACAGGCTACGCTGGCAGGACAATATTCCGCTGTTCAGCTGGCTGTGTCTGCACGGTCGCTGCTTTCACTGCCGCCAGCGTATCCCGTGGCGCTACCCGCTCACTGAAGGTGTCACCCTGTTACTGACGCTGCTGGCTGGGGTGCTTTTCCCCGCCGGCACCCTGCTGCTGGCCGTATTGCTGTTTAGCTGGATAGTGCTGGCGCTGGGAGTGATTGATGCGCAGCATCAGCTGCTGCCCGATGCGCTAACGCTACTGCTGTTATGGCTTGGGCTACTGGTGACGCTGGCTGGCTGGAAGCCTGGCGTTGACCTGCATGACAGCGTGGCAGGCGCCATCGCTGGCTATCTGGTCCTGGCGCTGCTGGCACACGGGTACCGGCTGTGCCGGGGCAAAGAAGCCCTGGGGATGGGGGATGCCAAGCTGCTGGCCGCCTGTGGTGCCTGGCTCGGCTGGCAACCGCTGCCCCATGTGCTGCTGATCGCCTCGCTGAGCGGCATCTTCTGGGCACTGCTGACGCGTGTTTTTTACCGCCGCCCGCTGCAGAAACCGCTGCCGTTTGGTCCTTTTCTCGCCGCCGCCGCCTGGCTGTTGCTGATCTCAGCCAGCCTTCAGACGTCCTGACGCGAATAGTTGATAAACTCTGAAGCTGACCGGTTCAGCACCGCACACTTTTCGGCGACAGTTGGCGTATCAGCGTCCAGCGCACGGGTGCGTTCACTCACCTGACGCGCCAGCTGCTGGCGGAACGCGGAGTCGGTCGGCCATCCGCGCTGTGCGGCAATCGCCAGCGCTTTCGACGTCAGTACGTCATCAGCGGGAATATCAGTACGGTTGCAATGCTGTCTTAGCCAGCTGGCGGAGGCTACCAGCGATGAGAGCTGGGAAAGCTGGGTTGGCACACCGGCAGGACGGGGAGCTCGCTGACAGCCGGTAAACATCAGTGCAGCAAGCAGTAAAGGAAACAGCGGGAGAATACGCATCTTGATCACCTGTTTTACAAAGCCGATGATTATACCGTTGCCTGCTCTTACCGCTGGCTAATTAAGAGCGAATAAGCGTATTTGGCCTTATTTCGCATACAAAAAAGGACGGGCAAGCCCGTCCTTTTTTTCCAGTACGCTTAATTAAGCCAGACGGCCATGGCACTGTTTGTATTTTTTACCGGAACCACACGGACAGAGATCGTTGCGGCCCACTTTACGCTCGCCGGTCTGTTCGGAGAGAGACTGCGCCGCTTCGGTGTCAGCATCCACGTGGCTCAGCTGTTGCTGCTGTGCCAGGTGTTCAGCTTCCTGACGACGCTGCTCTTCCATCTGCTCAATCTCTTCCGGCATACGCACCTGCACTTTGCTCAGGGTGCTGATCACTTCATACTTCAGTGACTCCAGCATCGCGGCAAACATCGCAAAGGACTCGCGCTTGTACTCCTGCTTAGGATCTTTCTGCGCGTAACCACGCAGGTGGATGCCCTGGCGCAGGTAATCCATGGCGGCAAGGTGCTCTTTCCACAGGGAGTCCAGCGTCTGCAGCATCACGCCTTTTTCGAAGTTGCGCATCATCTCCACGCCAACCACTTCTTCTTTGCGCTGATACTGCTGTTTCGCCTCATCCATAATGCGGTCACGCAGCGTTTCTTCATGCAGATCCGGCTCTTTATCCAGCCACTCTTTGATCGGCAGATTGAGGTCGAAATCGTTGCTCAGTCGCTCCTGCAGCCCTTCAACATCCCACATTTCTTCCAGCGACTGCGGCGGAATGTAGTTGTCGATAGTCGCTTTGAAAACGTCATCGCGAATGCTGGTGATGGTGTCTGACACGTCAGACACGTCGAGCAGTTCATTACGCTGTGTATAGATCGCACGGCGCTGGTCGCTGGCAACGTCATCGTATTCCAGCAGCTGCTTACGGATATCGAAGTTGCGGCTTTCCACTTTACGCTGCGCGTTTGCGATCGCTTTGGTCACCCAAGGGTGCTCAATCGCCTCGCCCGGTTTCATACCCAGTTTACGCATCATATTGGTAACGCGGTCCGAGGCGAAAATACGCATCAGCGCATCTTCCATCGACAGATAGAAACGGGATGAACCGTTATCGCCCTGACGGCCTGAACGGCCACGCAGCTGGTTATCAATACGGCGTGATTCATGACGCTCGGTACCAATGATGTGCAGACCGCCGGAAGCCAGCACCGCGTCGTGGCGAATTTTCCACGCGCTTTTGATCGACTCGATCTGCTCAGCGGTTGGCTCTTCAATAGCGGCAATTTCTGCCTGCCAGCTGCCGCCCAGCACGATATCGGTACCACGACCGGCCATGTTGGTGGCGATGGTCACCGCTGACGGCTGACCTGCCTGAGCCACGATGTCCGCTTCGCGGGCGTGGAATTTGGCGTTCAGCACTTCGTGTTTGATGCCGGCTTTATTCAGTTCATCGGATACCACTTCGGATTTTTCAATCGAGATAGTCCCGACCAGCACCGGCTGACCGTTAGCCGTACGCTCGCGGATATCTTCAATGATCGCACCGATCTTCTCCATTTCGGTCATGTAGACCAGATCCGGCAGATCTTTACGCACCATCGGACGGTTAGTTGGCACCACGATAGTGTCCAGCTTGTAGATTGAGCTGAATTCAAACGCTTCGGTATCGGCAGTACCGGTCATCCCGGCCAGCTTGTTATACAGGCGGAAGTAGTTCTGGAAGGTGATCGAGGCCAGCGTCTGGTTCTCGTTCTGAATTTCCACGCCCTCTTTCGCTTCCACCGCCTGGTGCAGACCATCAGACCAGCGACGGCCCTGCATGGTACGACCGGTGTGTTCATCAACGATGATAACCTCACCGTCTTTCACGATGTAGTCAACGTCACGGGTAAACAGCACGTGCGCACGCAGTGCCGCCGTCACGTGGTGCATCATCATGATGTTGCCCGGCGAATAGAGAGACTCACCCTCTGCCATAATCCCTTCGCTGACCATCAGTTCTTCAACCGCAACCAGGCCGCGTTCGGTCAGGTGAACCTGACGTGATTTCTCATCAACGGAGAAGTGGCCTTCACCCTGGAAGCTGTCGGAATCTTCTTTTTCCTGACGGATCAGGTTTGGAATGATTTTGTTAACCTGGATATACAGCTCAGAGCTGTCTTCCGCCGGTCCGGAGATAATCAGTGGGGTACGCGCTTCATCGATCAGAATGGAGTCAACCTCATCCACCAGCGCATAGTTCAGCTTGCGCTGTACGCGGTCTTCCGGGCTGAATGCCATGTTGTCGCGCAGGTAGTCAAAGCCGTATTCATTGTTGGTGCCGTAGGTGATATCGGCGGCATACGCGGCGCGCTTGGCCGGAGCCGGCATGCCCGGCAGGTTAATACCAATGCTTAAGCCGAGGAACTCAAACAGCGCACGGTTGTTTTCGGCGTCACGCTGGGCCAGGTAGTCATTGACGGTAACCACGTGAACGCCCTGCCCGCTCAGGGCATTAAGGTAGGCTGGCAGGGTTGCGGTCAGGGTTTTACCTTCACCGGTACGCATTTCCGCGATGCAGCGATCGTTCAGCACCATACCACCCAGCAGCTGCACGTCGAAGTGACGCATGCCGAACACACGTTTACTGGCTTCGCGCACGGTAGCAAAAGCTTCCGGGATCAGGCTTTCCAGCTCTTCACCCTTCTCCAGACGCGCACGGAACTCAACGGTTTTTGCTTTCAGCTCATCGTCAGACAGCTTTTCGAAATCAGGTTCCATCTTGTTGATGGCTTCAACAGATTTGCGCATGCGGCGCAGTGTGCGGTCATTACTGCTACCAAAAACTTTGGTTAATAATTTAGTTAACATAATAAATAATTTCTCTCTGCCACCGTCTGCAACGATGGACGCTTAATGTTTGATTTTATACAGACTGTCTTTTATGAATTAAGAGATGAGAACGGCCCGGCACGAATGCCCTGAACCTGAGCCAGCCACAGGCCGGTTTGATAACGCGGAGCGGCTTCAACCTGACGTTGTGCCGTATAACGAATAATAACCGGGGGTTTCGCCTCGTGAGTCAGCAAGGCATTCAGAGTGTCGAGCAGCGCCAGCTTGTGAGCCTGTAGCGGCTGTGCGGCTTCAGCCGCAGGCGAAACCGATGGCGTCAAAGTAAAGGACAGATGGCGAATCACCGTGCGAATCGCATGCTGATGCCAGTAGTCAACGCTGAAAGAGGATCGGCGGGCTGTGTCGAGCAGCGCCAGGCTGTCAAAGCGAGCTACGCTGCCAATATCCAGGCTTCGCGCAGAGGTTTCTGCTAAGGTAGTGCGATCGTGTGCTGACGCCTGCGGCAGGCCAAGACTCGCCGCGACCATCCCCAACAGGAGATGCGGCCAGAAATAGCGTCTGCCAAATTGTCGCCAACGATTTAGAATACCGATCACTGTGTTCCGCCGGAGCTTGTTATGCGAGATAGTCGCCCACAATCAATTGAAATTTTTTTCGATATGGCTCAGGACAAGAGCGTACTGCAAAACGTGCAGCAGCGTGCTATTGCTCTGAACAAGCTGAATCGCGCAGTGCAGGGGATTCTTCCCGCTCAGCTGCATCCCTGGTGCCGTGTGGCAAACTTCCGTCAGGGGATTCTGGTTATCGAAACGGCTAACGCCAGCTGGTTGATGCGCTTACGCTATGAACAATCCAGCCTGCTGTCAGCTTTGCGTGCGCAAATATTACCATCATTGACGTCAATCGACATCAGGATAAATCCGTCGCTGGCCGCAAAAGGTCAGGAATCTGTGCAAGAAAACAACACTCAGGCAAAAGACGCAGAGAAACCGCCGTTAAGACAGCTTAGTGAACACAGTGCAGAGATTTTACGAAGCGTCGCGAGCCAGAGCCCGGAAAAACTGAAGAAGATATTAGAACGACTGGCCTCGCTGGCCGGAGAGGGTACCAGCTCAACCAGTCGTAATAAGTAGGTTCAGGCTTACGCCAGAACCAGATTGGGTGCCTTGAATTTCACCGGGAGTGCAGCTTCGTCTTCAAACGTTGCCCATTCCCAGGCTTCCTGTT
Organism: Erwinia sp. Eh17-17; assembly: GCF_039675725.1. Lineage (NCBI taxonomy): Bacteria > Pseudomonadati > Pseudomonadota > Gammaproteobacteria > Enterobacterales > Erwiniaceae > Erwinia > Erwinia sp. Eh17-17. Next base: position 141,337 of record NZ_JBDFQT010000003.1, read on the forward strand.
TCGCCAGAACAGCCTGTAACAGCTTGTTGTTCAGCGCATGACCGGATTTGAATGCGGTAAACGCACCAATAATGTTATGGCCACACATGTACAGGTCACCGATAGCATCCAGCATTTTGTGACGAACGAACTCGTCTTCAAAGCGCAGGCCATCTTCGTTCAACACCCGATAGTCATCGACTACGATGGCACAGTCAAAGCTGCCGCCGAGGCATAAGCCACGGGACTGCAATGCTTCGATGTCACGCATGAAGCCAAACGTACGTGCACGGCTAATCTGACGCGCAAAAGCATCGGCAGAGAAGTCCATGCTGTAGCGCTGAGAGCTTGAGTCGATTGCCGGATGGTTAAAATCAATGGTGAAGTCGAGAGTAAAACCATTATGCGGCGAAAGCTCAGCCCATTTGTCACCATCTTCAACCCGGACAGGCTGTTTGATGCGCACAAATTTCTTAGCGCTGTTCAGTTCTTCGATGCCTGCGTCCATCAGCAGATAGATAAAGGGTGCGGCGCTGCCATCCATAATAGGAATTTCAGGCGCGTTCACTTCCACCACGATATTATCAATACCAAGGCCCGCAAGGGCTGCGTTCAGGTGTTCAACTGTTGAAATACGTACGTCATGCTCGTTAACCAGGCAAGTACAGAGCATAGTATCACGCACGGATTTGGCATCAGCCGGGAAATCGACCGGTGGATTCAAGTCAGTGCGACGATAGATGACCCCGGTATTAGCCGACGCAGGGCGTAACGTCAGCGTGACTTTTTTGCCGGTATGTAAACCGACGCCAGTCGTCTGAACTATACGTTTTAGTGTCCGTTGTTTGATCATCACATTATCTCGCAAAAATTATCCGTCCGACCATCAGTTTACTCCACTGACGGGCGAACAGTTTAACACAAAGAGCGAAGAATCCCAATTTCTCGGGTTATTCTTAGTCTGCCTGCTTACGCAGGAAGGCTGGAATATCCAGATAGTCAGGCTCTTTGTTAGTTTGTGCACCCGGATCGTTGACCACTTTAGCGGCAGGTTTTTGTTCCTGCGGCAGCGGGGCCATACCGTGCTGCTGATAGCGGTTGTCAATCAATGGCTGAGTAGTCTGCTTGCTGGTCACCAAAGTTATCTCAGGACGCTTATCCATGCCGATGCCGGTTGCCACCACGGTGACGCGCAGTTCATCGTTCATCTCCGGATCGAGCGAAGTACCGATAACCACAGTAGCGTTGTCTGAAGCGAAAGCACGGATAGTGTTACCCACGGTTTCAAACTCATCCAGACGCAGGTCAAAGCCAGCGGTGATGTTAACCAGAACGCCACGCGCGCCTGACAGGTCGATATCTTCCAGCAGTGGGCTGGAGATTGCCATTTCAGCGGCTTCTTCCGCACGGTCTTCACCGCATGCCACGCCTGAACCCATCATCGCGTAGCCCATTTCGGACATTACGGTGCGCACGTCAGCAAAGTCGACGTTCATCAGGCCCGGACGGGTAATCAGTTCTGCAATACCCTGCACCGCGCCTTTCAGCACGTCGTTAGCCGCGCCGAACGCGTCCAGCAGGGAGATACCGCGACCCAGCACTTTCAGCAGCTTGTCGTTTGGGATCGTGATCAGTGAATCGACGTGCTTGGACAGCTCGGCAATTCCCTGCTCGGCAAACGCCATGCGCTTTTTGCCTTCGAAGTTAAAGGGCTTTGTCACTACGGCAACGGTCAGGATGCCCAGCTCTTTCGCCACTTCCGCCACAACAGGCGCAGCGCCGGTACCGGTACCGCCACCCATACCTGCGGCAATGAACACCATGTCTGCACCTTCCAGTGCCTGACGCAGTGCTTCGCGATCTTCTTCTGCAGAGTTACGGCCCACTTCCGGGTTTGCACCCGCACCAAGGCCTTTAGTAATGCCATTACCAATCTGAATGGTCTGGCCTACGGCAGTTTTGCGCAGTGCCTGGGCGTCAGTGTTTACGGCAAAGAACTCAACGCCTTCAATACGCTCACGCACCATATGCTCAACCGCGTTACCGCCGCCGCCACCGACGCCGATGACTTTAATCACCGCGTCGTTGGTTAATTCCATAGGTTCAAACATAATTTCTCTCCGTTATGTGCCTGTTCGCCTGGAGATCACTAAAGTAAGTCTAGCATGATCCCCTGAGGTAAAAATTAAAACTCTTTTCTCAGCCAGCTGTTGATTTTCTTGAACCAATTACCCACTGAGGCTCTTTTTTCTACTTCTGCCTCACCGTTAAGGTGAGATTCTTTTCCGTAGTGCAGTAAGCCCACCGCCGTTGAGTAGTACGGCTCCTGCGCGTAGTCCGTTAATCCAGTAATATTCAGCGGCTGTCCGATACGGACCTGCGTGTGGAACACACGCTGGGCGCAAGCCGCTAATCCTTCAATTTGTGCCGCGCCGCCGGTCAGTACAATACCGGCCGCGAGGTGATGTTTAACGCCCTGCTGGCGTAACTGCTCCTGCAACTGCAGGATTTCGTCGTTCACCAGATTCAGCAGCTCGGTATAACGAGGCTCAATCACTTCAGCCAGCGTCTGACGCTGCAGGCTGCGCGGTGGACGACCGCCTACGCTTGGCACTTCCACGTTCTCGTCTTTACCGACAATCGAACCCAGTGCGCAACCGTGACGTACTTTTATTGCTTCAGCATCTGTCGGCGGTGTGCCGAAGGCGTAAGCGATATCGCTGGTGACCACGTTACCCGCATACGGGATCACTTTGGTGTGACGCAGCGCACCGCCGGTGTACACGGCGATATCCATGGTACCGCCACCGACGTCGACCACACAGACGCCCAGCTCACGCTCATCTTCGGTCAGCACGGCAAAACTCGATGCCAGCCCGGCGAAAATCAACTGGTCAACTTTCAGGCCACAGCGCTCAACCGCTTTGACGATGTTCTTCGCCATATCGTTGTGACAGGTAATCAGGTGTACTTTGGCCTGCATACGCACACCGGATAAACCGACCGGGTTTTTAATCCCTTCCTGATAGTCGATCGCATATTCTTGCGGAATAACATGGAGGATGCGGTGCTCATCACGAACACGGACGGATTTAGCGGTGTGTACCACATTCTCCACATCTTCCTGTGTCACTTCCTCTTCGGAAATAGGAACCATCCCTATTTCGTTCTGACAACTGATATGTTTGCCCGATAATGCAAGGTAAACCGACGAAATCTGGCAGTCAGCCATCAGTTCGGCCTGATCGATAGCGCGCTGTACGCATTTCACTACCGACTCAAGGTCGTTGACGCCGCCTTTATCCATCCCACGCGACGGGCAACTGCCCACCCCGATAATATTAACCATGCCATCAGGCAGAACTTCCCCTACCAGGGCGGCGACCTTCGCGGTGCCTATCTCGAGTCCAACTACCAGTTTTCTGTCCGTCGACTTGATCATTGTTGTTTAGCCTGTGCCTGAGTCTGTTGCTGTTGCTGATTACTGTCAGCGGCCGCTACGGGTGCTGGTGCCCATCCTACTGCCGCGCCTGAGTCGTAACGCAGGTCAACATAGGTGATCAGTTTGTTTTCCGCCTGCGCCTGCTGTTGCAGAGTGGGGTATAACTCGATGAAGCGCTGTAAACGCTTCATGTCTTCGTTACGCCCCAGCTCAAGGCGGATGTCATTGTCTAACACCAACTGCCACGAACGCCGTGCGGTCATAGACGCCGCTTTCAATTTCAATTTACTGGCCGCCAGTGCGGAACTCATCTGGTGGAAACCGGTTAACACTTCAGACTCGCTGCCCTCCGGGCCGTACAACATCGGCATCACTTCTTTGCCGAGATGACTGGCCGGGACGCTGAACGATTTTCCATCCGCGTCAACCATATGCACATCATTCCAGCGTGCAACCGGGACATACTCAACCAGATGAATTTTTAATTCGTCTGGCCACTGCTTACGTACGCTCACCTGTTGGATCCACGGCAAACGCTCAATCTGCTGCTGAATAATATCGACATCCTGCGACATAAACGTGCCCGGCTCTCCGAGCGATAAAATCGCCTGGCGGATATCATCGTTGGTGGTGAAGTGCGTCTGCCCGGTGACCACCAGCTTTGACAGCGGCAGCCGCGAGGCATCATTCATCCACTTCAGCACCACTAAGCCCCCGGCCACCATCACACCGATCACCATCAGCAGAAAGACGATCCCTGCCAGGCGAGAGCCGTTACTACGCCCGGTACGCGCTTTTTCCTGCGCTTCACGGTTACGGACATTCAAAGCAGCCTGAGACATATCAGTCGGCCAGTTCCAGAATGCGCGCTACTAACTGAGAGAAGCTCATACCCGCCTGTTTTGCCCCCATCGGCACCAGGCTGTGGCTGGTCATTCCAGGGGAGGTATTCACCTCCAGCAGATAGAAGCGTCCATCGCCACCCATCATGACGTCAACACGGCCCCAGCCGCTGCAACCCAGCGCACGCCAGGCGGCAATCGTCAGTTCGCTTAATTCGGCTTCCTGTTCAGCGCTCAGTCCTGACGGGCAGAAGTACTGAGTGTCGTCAGAAATGTATTTCGCCTGATAGTCATAGAACTCACTGGCGCTCTGGATACGGATCGACGGCAGAATTTCGTCGCCAATCACACCCACGGTGTACTCTGGCCCGCTGAGAAACGCTTCCACCAGCACTTCATCGTCGTGACGGAACGCTTCATCCAGTGCCGCCGGGAACTGATAGGCTTCATTAACCCGCGAAATACCGACGCTGGAACCTTCACGGCTCGGCTTGACGAATAACGGCAGCCCGAGCGCGTCAATACTTGCCAGTTCTTCCGCCGTCAGGCCCGCATCCATCTGCGCACGTGTCAGCGCGACAAATGGCGCAACCGGTAAGCCACAGCCCTGCCACAGATACTTGCTGCGCAGTTTATCCATGGTGATCGCCGAGGCCATCACGCCGCTGCCGGTATAAGGGATGTCCAGATATTCCAGCACCCCCTGTAACGTACCGTCTTCACCCCCGCGACCGTGCAGGGCGATAAAGGCTTTATCAAAGCCCTCGTCTTTCAGGCGCATCACCGGGAAATCACGAATATCCACCGGATGTGCATCAATACCCGCTTCCTGCAGGCCTTGCAGTACCGCAGCACCCGATAACAGTGATACGTCACGTTCTGCGGAGGTTCCACCCAGCAATACCGCTACTTTCTCAGCCATGATGTTCCTCTTTAATCATCTGCAGTTGTAACTTTTGGTCAGCCAGAGTGCGGGCAATACGCCCGACGTTGCCAGCACCCTGTACCAGAATCAGATCGTTGCCGGAAAGTTTCGGCAACAACATTTCCAGTACCGCATCGTGGTCAGAGACCAGAATAGGGTCAACTTTGCCGCGACCTCGAATGGTACGGCACAGGGAGCGGCTGTCGGCACCGGGGATCGGTGACTCACCGGCGGCGTAAACATCCAGCATCAGTAACACATCGACCTGCGACAGGACGTTAGCGAAATCGTCATACAAATCGCGGGTACGGGTATAGCGGTGCGGCTGGAAAATCATCACCAGATTTTTATCCGGCCAGCCTGCACGTGCAGCTTTAATTGTGACATCCACTTCGGTCGGATGATGGCCGTAATCGTCGACCAGCATCGCGGTGCCCGCCTTGCCGTTCACTTCCGCCAGCGGATATTCGCCGAGGAAATCAAAGCGGCGCCCGGTGCCCTGGAAACTCAGCAGCGCACTGAGGATATCTTCATCGTCGATATTCTCTTCGGTGGCCACTGCCACGGCGGCTGCGGCATTCAGCGCGTTATGGCGACCCGGTGCATTCAGCGTAACGTGCATCAGCGGTTTGTCGTGACGCACCAGAGTAAAGTGCCCCTGCGCACCGCGCTGTTCGTAATTCTCTACGCGTACGTCTGCATCTTCGCTGAAGCCGTAAGTGGTAATCTGGCGACCTACGCGTGGGATCAGGTCACGGATCACCGCATCATCGACGCACAGCACGGCACGGCCATAAAACGGCAGGTTGTGCAGAAAGTTGATAAACGTCTGCTTTAAATTTTCGAAGTCACCTTGGTAGGTATCCATGTGGTCAGCTTCAATATTGGTGACAATCGCCACCATCGGTTGCAGATGCAGGAACGACGCGTCGCTCTCATCGGCTTCTGCAATCAGGTAGCGGCTGCTGCCCAGTCGTGCATGGGTGCCCGCCGCTTTCACCAGGCCACCGTTAACGAAAGTCGGGTCGAGACCGCCCTCAGCATAAATGCTCGACACCATGGCCGTGGTGGTGGTTTTGCCATGCGTACCGGCAATGGCGATGCCATGACGGAAGCGCATCAGTTCAGCCAGCATTTCGGCACGGCGGATCACCGGGATACGCGCTTCGCGCGCGGCCACCACTTCCGGGTTGTCCTGTGATACCGCGGTGGAGACAACCACAACGCTGGCATCACTGACGTTCTCAGGGCGATGGTTAAAATAAATGGTCGCCCCCAGCGCGCTCAGATGCTGCGTCACCGCGTTCGGTGCCAGGTCTGAACCACTGATTTCATAACCTTCGTTCGCTAACACTTCGGCAATACCGCCCATGCCAGCACCACCGATGCCAACAAAGTGAATGTGCCGGACGCGACGCATCTCGGGCACGATAGAACGCAGTTTTGCCAGTTGCTGTGTATTCATTTCTTACCTGTGTTGCTGCGGGTCAGGCATGCCTGACCCCGACAGTTTTAGGCCAGGCGTACCTGACCCCTGAAAATCATTTTGCCGCTTTGCTCACTTCCGCCGCGACACGCTCTGTTGCATCCGGGATAGCCACCGCGCGGGCTTTTTCTGCCATCTGCATTAACGTTGCGCGATCCCAACGGGTCAGCGTGGCAGCGACCACCTCAGCGGTGAACTGCGGCTGCTCATAAATTTTTGCTGCACCGGCCTGTTCCAGCGGGAGCGCATTCCAGTACTGCTGACGATCTTTATGCTGGAAAGGCACAAAGATTGCCGGTAAACCGGCCGCCGCCACTTCACTTACGGTCAGTGCGCCAGAACGACAGACCACGACATCGGCCCAGGCGTAGGCACTTGCCATATCGTCGATAAACTCCGACACCCGATGCTGCGTCTGGTTCACCCGCGCGTAATGCTGATTCACCGCATCCAGCGCACCCTTGCCGACCTGATGCCACAGTTCGATGTTCTCACCGAGCAGCTCTGCCACCTGGGGCATCGTCTGATTGAGCACGCGAGCACCCTGGCTGCCGCCGATCACCAGGATACGTGTCGGCCCCTGACGCCCTGCCAGACGCACTGCCGGCAACGGCAGCGCCAGCACATCGGTACGAACCGGGTTACCCACCACCTCAGCTTCAGGAAAGGCCCCCGGAAAGGCCTGCATCACTTTAGTGGCAATCTTCGCCAGCCATTTATTCGTTAAGCCGGCAATCCCGTTCTGTTCGTGCAGCACCACCGGAATGCCACAGCTCCATGCTGCCAGGCCACCCGGCCCGGAAACATAACCGCCCATCCCCAGCACCACATCCGGCTTCCAGGCTTTCATAATCGCCCGCGCCTGACGCCAGGCGTTAAAGATACGCAGTGGCGCAGCCACCAACGCTTTCAATCCTTTGCCGCGCAGCCCGCTGATGCGGATAAAATCAATGTCGATACCGTGCTTAGGAACCAGATCCGCTTCCATACGATCGGCGGTTCCAAGCCAGCGTACCTGCCAGCCCTGTGCCATCAGATGGTGTGCCACCGCCAGACCGGGGAAAACATGCCCACCGGTTCCGCCAGCCATCACCATCAGTCGCTTTCCACTCATCGACTATCCCCTGCTGAACGCCTGGGCTTTCGCCAGGCGCGTCTCGTAATCTATGCGCAACAAAAATACCAGGGCGGTCGACATAATGATCAGACTCGACCCGCCATAACTGATCAGCGGCAGCGTCAGACCCTTGGTCGGTAACATGCCCGCTGCGGCCCCGACGTTCACCAACGCCTGGAAGCTAAACCAGACGCCGATTGAACAGGCCAGGAAGCCCGAAAAACGCTGATCGAGCTCTAATGCACGACGTCCGATGGACATGGCGCGAAAAGCGACGAAGAATACCATTAACAGCGCTAAAACCACACCGATATAACCCAGTTCTTCACCGATAATCGAGAAGATAAAATCGGTATGTGCTTCCGGTAAATATTCCAGTTTTTGCACAGAATTTCCCAATCCCTGCCCCCAGAATTCGCCACGCCCGAAAGCCATCAACGACTGAGTTAACTGGTAACCACTCCCAAAGGGATCTTCCCACGGATTCCAGAAAGACGTGACGCGGCGCATACGGTAAGGTTCAGCAACAATAAGCAAACAGACGGCGAAAATACCGGAGCCGATAATCGCCAGAAACTGCCACAGCTTGGCGCCGGCAAGAAACAGCATTGCCAGCGTCGTCACAAACAGTACGACAACGGTACCGAGGTCAGGCTGGGCCAGCAGTAATACCGCCAGAACCACCATCACGCCCATCGGCTTACAGAAGCCCCAGAAGTTGTTGCGCACTTCCTCTACCTTGCGCACCAGATAACTGGCGAGATAGCAAAACAGCGAGAGCTTAGACAGTTCAGCAGGCTGGATACGCAACGGCCCCAGGGCAATCCAGCGCGATGCTCCGTTCACCGAGCTGCCGACCACCAGCACGATCAGCAGCATGGCGATGGTCGCCATCAGCATAACGTTGCTGTAACGCTGCCAGAAATCCATCGGCACACGCAGGGTCACCAGCGCCATGCCCACCGCCAGCAGGATGTAAAAAGCATCACGCTTGGCAAAATAGAACGGATCATCGTTCAGACGCTGACCTACCGGCATTGAGGCCGAGGTCACCATCACAAAACCGAGAATTGCCAGGCCAAAGGTGAGCCACAGCAGCGTACGGTCATACAGTACGATCGAACTGGTATCGCTTTCGCGTGACCCCATCACCCACGACTTCAGGCGGTCGGAAAGGCCACCCGCAAGGCTCAGACCCGGTAGACGCATCATTCAGCCTCCCGCGCCAGCTGAGCAAACGCGTCACCGCGCTGCTCGAAATTTTTAAACTGATCGAGACTGGCGCAGGCAGGCGACAGCAGAACCATGTCGCCAGGCTTCACCTGAGCGGCGATCTGCTGCACCGCTTCAGCCATCGTTTCTGTCTGCACGGCGATGTCCGGGCGTAATGCCGCCAGCGCTTCGCCATCGCGGCCAAAGCAGTAAGTGCGGATACGATCGCCCTGCAGATACGGGGCCAACGAGCTGAAGTCGGCTGATTTGCCGTCTCCGCCCAACAGCAGCCACAGCGTACCCTGCACCTGTAACCCTTTCAGCGCGGCTTCTGTGCTGCCGACATTGGTGGCCTTGGAATCATTAATCCAGCGTACGCCGTTCTGCTCATGGACCAGCTGGAAACGGTGTGGCAGGCCGCCAAAGGTAGTGAGCGCTTTCAGGCTGCTGGCACGCGGCAGACCAACGGCATCGGCCAGCGCCAGCGCCGCCAGCGCATTGGTATAGTTATGCTGACCAACCAGATTCATTTCGCCGGTATTCAGCACCCGCTCCCCCTTCACCCGCAGCCAGGTACTGCCCTGTTGCTGAGTGAGGTGATATTCGCCCACGTTGACACCAAAACTGACGCAGCGTTTATCTGCGCCACGAACCGGCATCGTCATGGCATCATCGGCGTTGACCACGCAGACGGCGGCGTTTTCGTAGATTCGCAGTTTAGCGGCGCGATACTGCTGCATTCCCAGCGGATAACGATCCATATGATCTTCAGTCACGTTGAGGATAGTCGCCGCAGCGGCCTGCAGGCTGTCGGTCGTTTCCAGCTGGAAGCTGGAAAGTTCCAGGACATAAAGCTGTGCAGGATTTTCCAGCAGCATCAGCGCTGGCAGACCAATATTGCCGCCAACACCGACCTGCCAGCCGGCAGACTTCGCCATTTCACCCACCAGCGTAGTGACCGTGCTTTTTCCGTTGGAACCGGTGATCGCCACGATCGGTGCCTGCGCTTCCCGGCAGAACAGTTCAATGTCACCGACGATGTCAACGCCAGCGTCTGCGGCTGCCATCAGTGACGGATGCGCCAGCGCCATACCCGGGCTGGCAACAATTAAATCGGCGCTTTGCAACCAGTCGTCGTTTAACGACCCCAGCCAGCATTCAACCGTTTCCGGCAGCTTTTCCAGCCCCGGCGGCACGACACGGGTATCCATCACGCGAGGCGTAACGCCGCGCGCGACAAAGAAATCAACACAGGAGAGGCCGGTCAGCCCCAGGCCGATGATGACCACTTTTTTACCCTGATAGTCAGCCATGATTAACGCACCTTCAGTGTTGCCAGGCCAATCAGCACCAGCATCAGTGAAATAATCCAGAAGCGCACGATGACGCGTGGTTCTGGCCAGCCTTTCAATTCATAGTGGTGGTGGATAGGTGCCATGCGGAAAATGCGCTGCCCGCGCAGTTTGAACGACCCTACCTGAAGGATCACCGACAGGGTTTCCACCACAAACACACCGCCCATAATCACCAGCAGGAACTCCTGGCGCAGCAGCACGGCAATAGTGCCCAACGCACCGCCCAGTGCCAGCGAGCCAACGTCACCCATAAAGACCTGTGCCGGATAGGTGTTAAACCACAGGAACCCTAAGCCCGCACCGACGATGGCCGTACAGACGATGACCAGCTCGCCGGCATGGCGCAGATACGGAATATGCAGATATTCAGCAAATTTGACGTTACCCGTCGCCCAGGCGACCAGAGCAAAACCGGCGGCAACAAACACAGTCGGCATAATCGCCAGACCGTCCAGGCCATCGGTCAGGTTAACCGCGTTGCTGGTTCCGACAATGACAAAGTAAGCCAGCAGCAGATAAAGCAGCCCCAGCTGTGGCATCACATCTTTAAAGAACGGCACCACCAGCTCGGTCGCCGGGGTGTCTTTACCAATCATGTACATCACAAAAGCCACGCCGAGCGCGATCACTGACTGCCAGAAATATTTCCAGCGGGCAATCAGCCCCTTAGTGTCTTTGCGCACCACTTTGCGGTAGTCATCAACAAAACCGACGATGCCGTAACCCACCAGTACAAACAGCACGCACCAGACATAAGGGTTAGAAGGATACGCCCACAGCAGCACCGAAATGGTGATCGAGGTGAGGATCATAATCCCCCCCATCGTCGGGGTGCCGCGCTTGCTGAAGTGCGACTCAGGGCCATCGTTACGTACAACCTGACCAAATGACATTTCCTGCAGACGGGCAATCATTCGCGGCCCCATCCACAGAGAGATGAACAGCGCGGTCAAAAGGCTGACAATGGCGCGAAACGTCAGATACGAAAAGACGTTAAAGCCAGAATAAAATGTGACCAGATGTTCGGCCAGCCAAACTAACATGTGCCTTTCTCCTGTAAAGTGTGCACTACCTGCTCCATGCTGGCACTGCGCGACCCTTTAACCAATACGGTAATCTTTTGATGTTGCGAGAGAAGCTCCAGCGCACGTGCGCTGAGCGCTGTCTTATCGGGGAAGTGCTCACCGACGCCGCTGGCATCAGAGATCCCCTGACTCAGTGAACCCACACTCAGAACTTTATCGATGCCGGCTGCATGAATCGCCGCGCCAACCTGGCGATGGCACTCAGCGGCTTCGGCGCCCAGTTCTCCCATATCGCCAACAATCATCACGCGATAGCCCGGCATCTCCGCCAGCACCTGTGCCGCTGCCGTCATCGATCCAACGTTAGCGTTGTAGCTGTCGTCCAGCAGCAGCTGTTCCGCGCCCAGCACGACCGGGAACAGACGCCCCGGTACGGCTTTAAGCGTGCTCAACCCTTTCTGTACCGCACTCAGCGGAGCACCAACGGATAACGCCAGCGCGCTGGCAGCCAGTGCATTGGCAATATTGTGACGTCCTGGCAACGGCAGCGTTACCGCCACATCGCCCTGCGGAGAATGCAGGATAAAGTGCGTTCCCTGGGTATTGAAGGCCACACCGGTGGCATAAAAATCACTCTCGGCCTGCTGCTCTGGCGAAAAACGCCAGACGGTTTTACCGTGCAGCGCCTGCTGCCAGTGCGGCCAGTCGTTACTGTCGCTGTTAATAATGGCGGTACCGTGCAGCGGCAGACCGTTAAAAATTTCGCCTTTGGCTTTCGCCACGCCAGCCAGCGATCCGAAACCTTCCAGATGTGCTGCCGCGAGGTTATTGACCAGCGCCGTTTCCGGGCAGGTCAGCCCGGTGGTATAGGCGATTTCACCCTGGTGGTTAGCCCCCAGTTCGATGACGGCATACTGGTGTTCTGCCGTCAGACGCAGCAGCGTTAATGGCACACCGATATCGTTATTCAGGTTACCGGCGGTATACAGCGTTTCGCCGCACTCACGCAGGATGGCAGCCGTCATCTCTTTCACTGAGGTTTTACCGGATGACCCGGTCAGCGCGACGACGCGCGCGCCGGACTGCTGACGAACCCAGCCAGCCAGCTGCCCCAACGCGATTCGCGTATCGGCCACCACCACCTGCGGTACGGCAACAGGTAAGTGCTTACTAACCAAAAGAGCAAGAGAACCGGCGCTGAGCGCATCAGCGACAAAGTCATGTGCATCGAAACGCTCGCCTTTCAGCGCGATAAACAGACAGCCTGCGGTAACTTTACGCGTATCCGTAGTGACTGCCTCAATCGTCAGGTCACCGCCGAACAGCGTACCGCCGGTGATCTCAGCCAGTTGCTGTAGTGTGAATGGCATCATGCGATCACCCCCAGCAGGCGGGCAACGGTAACCCGGTCGGAGTAGTCAAAGCGCTGATTACCGATAATCTGGTAGTCCTCATGGCCTTTTCCTGCCACTAAAACAATGTCGCCTTCCTGCGCCTGCATCACAGCGTTAGTGACCGCTTGCGCACGTCCCAACACCACGCGGGCACGTCCGGCATCAAGCAGGCCGCTCAGCACGTCAGCAACAATCGCCGCCGGATCTTCACTGCGCGGGTTGTCGTCGGTAATGACGACCACATCGGCAAACTGTTCAGCAATCGCGCCCATCAGCGGTCGCTTACCTTTGTCACGGTCACCGCCGCAGCCAAACACGCACCACAGCTGGCCTTTGCAATGCAGGCGCGCCGCAGCCAGCGCTTTTTCCAGCGCATCTGGCGTATGGGCATAGTCCACGACCACGGTGGGTTTACCCGGTGCGGTAAAGACTTCCATACGCCCGGTCACCGGCAGCAGTTGACTGGCCGTCGCCGTCAGGGCAGCCAGCGGATAATTGAGCGACAGCAGTGTGGCCAGCGCGACCAGCAGATTGCTGACGTTAAAGGCCCCCATCAGACGGCTGTCGATTTCACCCGGCCCCCAGCTGGAGTCAAAGCGTACCGAGGCTCCACCGTCGTGATAGCGCACTTCTGTCGCATTCAGCCAGCGCCCGCGACAGGCCGGATTAATGTTGTTTTCCATGCTGACGGCCACGGCGTCCGGCAATTTTTGCAGCCAGCGACGCCCCACTTCGTCATCCGCATTAATAATGGCCTGACCGACCTGATGCTCAGAGAACAGCAGCCATTTCGCGGCTTCATAACGCGCCATATCACCGTGGTAGTCGAGATGATCGCGGCTGAGATTAGTAAAGGCGGCAGCAGCAAACGGCAGGGCAGCCACGCGGTGTTGTACCAGACCGTGGGAAGAGACTTCCATCGCAGCCAGCGTAGCTCCCTTGTTGACCAGCGAGGCCAGCAGGTGCTGCACATCAACCGCAGAGCCGGTGGTGTTCTCAGCAGGGGTCAGATGGCCATAAACGCCGTTTCCTACCGTGCCCATCACCGCGCCGGTCTCGCCCAGCAGCTGCGCCCACTGCGCCAGCAGTTGGGTAATGGTGGTTTTGCCGTTCGTTCCCGTCACGCCAATCAGCTTTAGTTTCTCACCCGGCTGCTGATAAAAACGTCCGGCCAGCGCCGATAAGCGCTGGGACAGCTGCGCGAGGTAAATCACCGGCACACCGTGCATCAGCACAATCTGCCCGTCTTCCGCTTCACCTTCTGCTTCAGCAATCACTGCCGCAACGCCCTGAGCAATCGCCTGGGGAATAAAGCGGCGCCCGTCAGCCGCATGGCCTTTAATCGCCACAAACAGATCGCCAGACGCCGCAATACGGCTGTCCAGCGTCATGTCACGCAGCGGAAGCTCCGGTGCACCTGGCACCCAGGGTGCCAACAGGTCGCGCAGATTACGATCGGTCACTCGATCCCTCTTTCTTGTTAGTTACCATGTCGTTCTTGTCAGTGGTGGGTAACGCATCCGGCTCAACATTCATGGTGCGTAACACGCCGCCCATAATGGCGCCAAACACGGGCGCGGAAACCGCACCACCGTAATATTTACCGGCCTGAGGGTCGTTAATGACCACCACCAGCGCAAAGCGAGGGTTGCTTGCCGGTGCAACACCTGCGGTGTAAGCAATGTATTTATTGACGTATTTGCCATCCGGCCCAACTTTCTTCGCCGTACCGGTTTTAATCGCAATGCGGTAACCCTTGATCGCCGCTTTCACGCCGCCGCCACCGGGCAGCGCAACGCTCTCCATCATGTGCAGCACCGTACGGACCTGCGCTTCAGGGAAAATGCGCTGACCCGCTACCGGCGGGTCAACTTTGGTAATGGACAGCGGGCGATAGACGCCATAGCTGCCCATCGTTGCATAGACTCGCGCTAGCTGTAACGGCGTTACCATTAGCCCGTAGCCGAAAGAGAAGGTGGCCCTCTCTATGTCAGACCACCGTTGTTTTTGAGGATATAAGCCACTACTTTCTCCGACCAACCCCAAATTGGTCGCTTTGCCTAACCCAAAACGAGAGTAAGTATCTACTAACGCACTGGACGGCATCGCTAACGCCAGTCTGGAAACACCGACGTTTGACGACTTCTGTAGTACCCCGGTCAGGGTTAATTCGCTGTAACGTGCCACGTCTTTAATTTCATGGCCGTTAATCCGGTAAGGCACGGTATTCAGTACGCTGCCTTCACGCACCACGCCGCGTTGCAGAGCCGTCATCACCACCATCGGTTTAACGGTTGAACCCGGTTCGAAAATATCGGTGATGGCGCGGTTACGCATCACATCTTTCGTGGTGCCGCTGAGATTGTTCGGGTTATAGGCCGGGCTGTTTGCCATCGCCAGCACTTCACCGGTATTAACATCCACCAGCACCGCGGTCCCGGATTCCGCCTTGTTAAAGGCCACGGCGTTATTCAGCTCACGATAGACCTGCGCCTGCAGACGTTCATCGATGCTCAGCGCGAGGTTATGTGCAGCCTGACTGTCAACCGAGGAGATATCTTCAATCACGCGGCCGAAACGATCTTTACGCACCGTCCGTTCGCCCGGCTGGCCGGTGAGCCACTTATCAAAACTTTTCTCAACCCCTTCAATGCCCTGCCCGTCGATATTGGTAAAACCGATCAGATGCGAGGTGACCTGCCCGGCCGGATAGTAACGGCGCGACTCTTCACGCAGGAAGATGCCTGGCAGTTTGAGTTTCTTGATGTAATCGCCAATCGCCGGGTTAACCTGACGAGCAAGATAGACAAAGCGACCATTCGGGTTGGCATTAACACGGGCCGCCAGCTGATCGAGAGGGATGGAAAGCGCGTCCGAGAGCGCTTTCCAGCGGCTGTCGAGCGTGATGCCGCCCTTGTCATGCAGTTCTTTCGGATCGGCCCAGATCGCATTCACCGGCACACTCACCGCTAGCGGGCGGCCGGCACGGTCGCTGATCATCCCGCGTGAGGTGGGGATCGCCTGAACGCGCAGCGAGCGCATGTCGCCTTCACGTACCAGACGGTCAGGGTTGATCACCTGCAGATAGGCGACCCGCAGCAGCAGGCCGACCAGCGCCAGAAAAATACAGCCACACAGCAACGCAAAACGCCAGCTGACAAAGCTGGCTTGATCTTCCGTGCGTTTCGACTTCTGCGTCTTTGTTGCGGCTCTCATTGAGTCCGTGTGTCCTTATTGCTGTACCACAATATTTTCCTGCGAAGGATCAACATGCTGCATCTGTAGTTTCTCCGTTGCTGTACGCTCCACCCGGCTATGGTCGCCCAGGGCATTCTCTTCCAGAATCAGGTTGCGCCACTCGATGTCGAGCGCGTCACGTTCCAGCACCATCTGCTCGCGCTGGGCGGTGAGCAGACGCGTTTTGTGCGCCGTCGTCACCACCAGTACCGCTGAAACCAGTGACGCAATCAGCAGGATCAGCGGGATCTTGCCGTGTCGCAGCAGATCGCCGCCAATCACACCCGGCAGGCTGTGGCGCTCATTGCCGATCATGACGCGGTGCGCTCCGCAATACGCAGCACTGAACTGCGCGCGCGCGGGTTGTCGCCCACTTCAGCCTCACCCGGCATCATCTTGCCCAGGGCTTTCAGACGGCGACCGCCAAGGCTGTTAAGCTGCGCTTCGGTCATCGGGATACCGTGTGGCACCTGCGGCCCGCGGCTTTGTTCCCGCATAAAACGCTTCACAATGCGGTCTTCCAGCGAGTGGAAGCTGATGACCGAGAGTCGTCCGCCCGGCGACAGCGCGCTTAGCGCCCCTTTCAGAGCCTGTTCAATCTCTTCCAGTTCGCTGTTCACCCAGATACGGATTGCCTGGAAACTGCGCGTAGCCGGATGTTTAAACTTATCTTTCACCGGCGTTGCCGCGTAGATGACGTCGGCCAGCTCTTTGGTACGTGTCATCGGCTGTTCGCGGTTGCGCTCAACGATGGCGCGGGCGATACGTTTGGCGAAACGCTCTTCACCAAAGGTTTTCAGCACAAAAACAATGTCCGTTTCTTCCGCTTTCAGCAGCCATTCCGCCGCTGACTGGCCGCGCGTGGGATCCATACGCATATCCAGCGGCCCGTCGCGCATAAAGGAGAAACCGCGCTCGGCATCATCCAGCTGCGGTGAAGAGACACCGAGATCCAGCAGGATGCCATCAATTTTTCCACTCAGGCCGCGCTCTTCGACATATTCTGCCAGCGCAGAAAAGGGACCATGAATGATATTGAAACGTGGATCGGTGATCTCAGCAGCGGCTGCAATCGCCTGCGGATCGCGGTCGATGGCATACAAACGTCCCTGCTCACCCAGTTGGGAAAGGATCAGGCGTGAATGTCCACCGCGCCCAAAGGTGCCATCAATGTAGATGCCGTCAGAGTGAATATTGAGGCCGTTTACCGCCTCATCTAACAACACCGTGGTGTGTTTAAAAGTATCCTGCATAGCTATAACGACAAATCCTGCAATCGCTCAGACAAAGGTTCCTGAGAGGACTGCTCTGCGTCTATATCTTCCTTGACTTGTTGATACCAGGTCTGTTCATCCCACAGTTCAAACTTGTTGAACTGCCCAACCAGCATCACTTCTTTGGTCAGGTTCGCATGCTGACGAAGGGTATTCGCCAGCAGTAAACGACCCGCATTATCCATCTGACATTCACTGGCGTGCCCCAGCAACAGGCGTTGTACACGGCGCTCTGCGGGGTTCATGCTGGATAAACGAGACAGCTTTTGTTCAATGATTTCCCATTCGGGCAGGGTGTAAAGCAACAGGCATGTCTGGTGGAGGTCAATGGTACAAACCATTTGCCCCTGAGATTCCCCGATCAGCGTTTCGCGGTAGCGCGTTGGCACGGCAAGCCGGCCTTTGCTGTCGAGATTGACTAACGTTGCTCCCCGGAACATGTCAGCCTCACCCCCCAGTTACCCAATATCACCACTTTACTCCACAAATTCCCACCAAAAGAGTGTACGGAGCGGAGGAAAACATTGTCAAGCCGCAGTCATGGCCGATTGACATTATTTCTTCGGGAAATAAAACGCGGGGGAGTTAAAACCAAACCATCTGAAGAGGGAATTTAAAAATAAACTAATGAATAATGGCAGGAAATTTGCAAAAACCTGCCAGCTGCTCAAAAACTTACCACCATTCCATCGCAAAAAAATAAGCTGCCCGCTTTGCGACACGGGCGGCATTTTAAGTTATTTCTTAAAAGTTTCCCAGCACAACTGGGCTGAGCCTCAGCCACGCGCAGGCCGGGAAGGTAACAGGATATTTATAAACGTCAGTCTTTATAATCATCTGCTGACATTAAACCGCGCTTTTTACTTTTATTTACCTGATGTATTGCCCGACATGTGGCTAAATTCTACTCAGCGGGTTCACAGGATATGAAAAGGGCAGCTTTCGCTGCCCTGTGATTCAGTTTGATTTACGGTTCAGACGACCGCGCCGATAAAGATTGCGGCGAATGCGCGTCAGGCCGGGTTTCGGTTTACGCGGCTCATCAAGACTGGCGAGCACCAGCTCCAGAACGCGCTCGGCAACATCGCGGTGACGTTGACCGACCGCCAGCACCGGGCAGTCCAGGAAATCGAGCAGCTCATGATCGCCGAAGGTGGCAATCGCCAGATCCTGCGGCAGCCGACCTTCGCGACGCAGCGTGACATCCATAACGCCCTGCAGCAAACCGAACGAGGTGGTGAACAACGCCTCCGGCATCTCATGCGTTTCGAGGTACTTTTCAAATAGCGTAGCGGCCGCACTACGCTCAAAGCTGTTGGCATAGATGAAGTCAATCGGACGCTCATCGCCTTTCCATGCATCGCGGAACCCCAGCTCACGCAGGAAACTCACGGACAGTTCCGGCAGTGCGCCGAGAAACAGTACAGATTTCGACGGCAGCTTGCGTAACTCAGCGCCCAGCGCCTCGGCATCATCCTGGTCAGCCCCGACCACACTGGTAAAGTGCTCGCGGTCCAGCGCACGATCCAGCGCAATGATCGGTAGCGGATCGTTAACCCAGCGCTGATAGAACGGATGCTCCGGTGGCAGAGAGGTTGAGACAATAATGGCATCAACCTGGCGTTGCAGCAGATGCTCCACGCAGCGCATTTCATTATCAGGCTGATCTTCCGAGCAGGCGATCAGCAGTTGATAGCCGCGCTGACGCGCCTGACGCTCCAGGTAGTTTGCAATCCTTGTGTAGCTGGTATTCTCAAGATCGGGAATAACCAGTCCTATCGAACGGGTTCGTCCGGCGCGCAGTCCGGCCGCCACCGCGTTCGGATGGTAATTATGCTCACGCACCACCGCCATGACTTTCTCGACGGTTTTATCGCTGACACGATACTGCTTGGCCTTGCCGTTAATGACATAGCTGGCCGTCGTGCGCGAAACACCCGCGAGGCGCGCAATTTCATCCAGTTTCACAATAACCCCACACTTCGCTATGGATTAGTCTTTGCCACATCTAACCGCAGAATAGTTTAGCGAGCAACCGCTTTTCACCGGCAGAAGGGACTTTATGACAAAAATAAAAAAACCCGGCATTACGCCGGGTTAGCTGACAATCTGCATTATCACGCCAGGATATTAGCGCATAATCCGCTCGCCACGCGCCACGCCGACGATCCCGGAGCGGGCGACTTCAACGATTTCCGCAACTTCGCGCACCGCGCTGAGGAAGGCGTCCAGCTTATCGCTGGCCCCTGCAAGCTGAACCGTATAAAGCGACGGGGTCACATCGACGATCTGACCACGGAAGATGTCAGCGCAGCGCTTCACTTCCTCACGCCCGTAACCGTTGGCCTGAATTTTCACCAGCATGATTTCACGCTCGACAAAAGCCCCCTGCCCGAGTTCGCTGACGCGCAGAACGTCAACCAGCTTGTGCAGCTGCTTCTCGATCTGTTCGATCACCTTCTCATCACCGACGGTCTGAATGGTCATGCGCGACAGCGTAGGATCATCTGTCGGTGCCACGGTCAGGCTTTCGATGTTGTAGCCGCGCTGGGAGAACAGGCCTACCACGCGGGACAATGCGCCGGATTCGTTTTCCAGCAGAACCGATAATACACGACGCATAGTTACGTCCTCTCCGTTTTGCTCAACCACATTTCGTCCATACCGCCACCGCGAATATGCATCGGGTAAACGTGCTCCGTGCCGTCTACGTTAACGTCAACAAACACCAGGCGCTCTTTCGCCAGATGTTCCAGCGCTTCCGTCAGTTTCGACTCCAGCTCATCCGGGCGGTTAATCGAAATGCCAACGTGGCCATAAGCTTCCGCCAGGCGCACAAAATCAGGCAGCGATTCCATGTAAGACTGGGAGTGACGGCCTGAATAAATCATATCCTGCCACTGCTTCACCATTCCCAGGAAACGGTTGTTGAGATTAAGCACCAGCACCGGGATACCGTACTGCAACGCCGTTGACAGCTCCTGAATATTCATCTGAATGCTGCCATCACCGGTCACACACACCACCGTTTCCTGCGGCAGCGCCAGCTTCACGCCGAGGGCAGCAGGCAGGCCGAAGCCCATGGTGCCCAGACCGCCAGAGTTGATCCAGCGGCGTGGTTTATCAAACTGATAATAGAGCGCCGCAAACATCTGGTGCTGACCAACGTCTGACGTGACATAGGCATCGCCGTGCGTCAGACGACAGATGGTTTCAATCACCGCCTGAGGTTTGATTTTATCGCTGGTGCGGTCGAATTCGAGACACTGGCGTGAACGCCACTGGTCGATGCTCTGCCACCAGTCGCGCAGGCTGTCGTAATTCTGCTGCACACTGGTCTGTGCCAGCATTTCCAGCATCTGTTGCAACACCTGTTTTGCATCACCGACGATCGGCACATCCGCCGCGACGGTTTTAGAAATCGACGTCGGGTCAATATCAATATGCAGTACGGTGGCATTCGGGCAGTATTTTGCCAGGTTGTTGGTGGTGCGGTCATCAAAACGCACGCCGACAGCAAAGATGACGTCAGAATGGTGCATTGTCATATTCGCTTCATAGGTGCCATGCATACCCAGCATCCCCACGCACTGGCGGTGCGTACCGGGGAAGGCACCCAGCCCCATCAGTGAGGTCGTGACCGGAACATTGAGCTTTTCAGCCAGCTGCAGCAGCTCTTCATGACAGGCCGCGTTGATCACCCCGCCACCGGCATAAATGACCGGTTTTTTTGCCGCCAGCAGCGTCTGGAACGCACGCTTAATCTGGCCCTTATGGCCCTGCGTGGTGGGGTTGTAGGAACGCATACTGACTTCATCAGGCCAGACATACGGCAGTTTATTTGCCGGACTCATCATATCTTTTGGCAGGTCAACCACCACCGGGCCAGGACGACCGCTGGCCGCCAGCCAGAAGGCTTTTTTCATGATGGTCGGGATATCTTCAACCCGCTTCACCATAAAGCTGTGTTTCACGACCGGGCGGGAAATGCCCACCATGTCGCACTCCTGGAAGGCGTCATAACCGATCAGGGAAGACATCACCTGGCCGGACAGCACCACCATCGGAATCGAGTCCATGTAAGCCGTCGCGATACCGGTAATGGCATTGGTCGCTCCCGGACCGGACGTGACCAGCACAACGCCCACATCACCGGTGGCTCGGGCGTAACCATCCGCCATATGTACCGCACCCTGTTCGTGACGAACGAGGATGTGATCCACGCCGCCGACGGTTTGCAGAGCGTCATAAATATCGAGGACCGCTCCACCGGGATAGCCGAATACATGTTTTACGCCCTGATCGATTAACGATCGGACCACCATCTCGGCTCCTGACAACATCTCCATTTTTGCCTCCAGGCTTTAAGGTGCTGATTTATCTGGCTCAGACGCGCACAGAGAACATGCTGCGGTGGCAGATAAGGTCAAAACCTGTTTTTTTATGCTCAGATAGTGGAAGTCATTTCCAGAATCCAGGTACAGGGCGAAGCCCCAGTTTTTTGAGGTTATGGCAAATACCATAACCGTAGAAAAGTTGGCAGGCAAACGGCAAACCGTACGACAAGTGCGGAAAGGGACAATTAAGGCTCTGCCGCCCTGCCCCTGCAATCGAGTATTACACTGACGATTTAATCTTCTAAAGACAGAATATACTGCAGCAGTGAAATTTACATTGTGATCGTTTTGTTATTAAAACCGCCGGGCCTTTAATGCCCGGTTAGCCAAATAATGCCCCTGCCGGGAGGATTGTTATTGAAGGTTGACAGCCCTGGTCTTTATCGGGTATCAATAAAGTCACACACAGAATTCAATGAGGTCTGATTCAATGATTCGCACTCACCGCCTACTCGGTCTACTACTAAACGCATCCCCTTTGCGCGGTAGACTTGTGGGCGGAATCAGTCACTGATTCAGGCCTGTAAAACCTAAGAAACCCGCGCCGATGCGCGGGTTTTTTTATGCTCGCAGCACCCGGCGACGTAAACCAGACAAGGAACTATTCCATGAGCGACCAAGTCATTATTTTCGATACCACACTGCGCGATGGTGAGCAGGCATTACAGGCCAGCCTGAGTGTGAAAGAAAAGCTGCAGATTGCCCTGGCTCTCGAACGTATGGGCGTTGACGTGATGGAAGTTGGTTTCCCGGTTTCATCCCCTGGTGATTTTGAGTCAGTGCAGACCATTGCCCGTCAGATCAAAAACAGCCGGGTGTGCGGACTGGCGCGCTGTGTAGAAAAAGATATCGACGCAGCCTGGGAAGCGCTGCGCGTGGCTGACGCTTTCCGCATCCATACCTTCCTGGCAACCTCTCCGATGCACATCGCCACCAAGCTGCGCAGTACGCTGCCCGAAGTGATTGAGCGCGCGGTCAGAATGGTGAAACGCGCACGCAACTATACCGATGACGTGGAGTTCTCCTGTGAAGACGGCGGCCGTACCCCGATTGACGACCTGTGTCGCGTCGTGGAGGCTGCAATCAATGCCGGTGCCACCACCATTAATATTCCTGATACCGTCGGCTACACCCTGCCGTACGAGTACGCCAACATCTTCAGCGCGCTGCGCGACCGCGTACCGAATATCGACAAAGCGATCCTGTCGGTTCACACCCACGACGACCTGGGGATGGCCGTAGGTAATGCGCTGGCCGCCGTTAACGCCGGAGCGCGTCAGATTGAAGGGGCGATGAATGGCCTGGGCGAGCGCGCCGGAAACTGTGCGCTGGAAGAGGTCATCATGGCGATTAAAACCCGCGGTCAGCTGATGAACGTTCAGACACGGATTAATCATCAGGAGATCTATCGTACCTGCCAGACCGTCAGCAAAATCTGCAATATGCCGATCCCGGCACATAAAGCGATTATCGGCTCCAACGCTTTTGCTCACTCCTCCGGTATTCACCAGGACGGCGTGCTGAAAAATCGTGAAAACTACGAAATCCTGACGCCAGAATCTATCGGCCTGAAACAGGTTCAGTTGAACCTGACCTCACGCTCCGGACGCGCTGCGGTCAAGCACCGCATGGAAGAGATGGGCTATACCGACGCTGAGTACAACATGGATACGCTGTACGACGCCTTCAAAGCGCTGGCCGATAAGAAAGGTCAGGTGTTCGATTACGATCTGGAAGCGCTGGCGTTTATCAACAAACAGTCTGAAGAACCGGAATACTTCACGCTGGATACCTTCAACGTGCAGTCCGGTTCGACCGTGATTGCTACCGCAACCGTCCAGCTGGGCTGCGGTGACGAACAAAAAACGGAAGCAGCCACCGGCAACGGCCCGGTAGATGCCGTTTATCAGGCGATTAACCGCATCACCGACTTTGACGCCGAGCTGATTAACTACCAGTTGACGGCCAAAGGGCACGGTAAAGACGCTCTGGGTCAGGTGGACATTGTGGTGCAGTACAACGGACGTAAATTCCACGGCATTGGTCTGGCGACCGACATCGTTGAATCCTCCGCCAAAGCGATGGTGAACGCGCTGAATACCATCTGGCGCGCACGTCAGGTGGAGCAGGAGTTGCAGCGTAAGTCTCAGATTAAAGATCAGAAGGAAGCCGTATAAATGTCCCGCACTTATCATATTGCAGTGTTACCCGGTGATGGCATCGGCCCGGAAGTGATGGCGCAGGCCAGCAAAGTGCTGGACGCCATTCGTCAGCGTTTTAATCTGCGTATCTCCACCAGCGAATATGACGTTGGCGGCATTGCCATCGACCGCCACGGCGTACCGCTGCCTGAAGCAACGATAAAAGGCTGTGAGCAGGCTGACGCGATTCTGTTTGGTTCGGTTGGCGGCCCAAAATGGGAACACCTTCCACCTACGGAGCAACCTGAGCGCGGTGCCCTGCTGCCGCTGCGTAAACATTTCCAGCTGTTCAGCAACCTGCGCCCGGCCAGCCTGTATCAGGGGCTGGAAGATTTCTGCCCGCTGCGCCGCGATATTGCCGATCGGGGCTTCGACATTCTGGTGGTACGCGAACTGACCGGCGGCATCTATTTTGGTCAGCCTAAAGGACGTGAAGGCAGCGGCATGCACGAGCGCGCCTTCGACACCGAGGTGTATCACCGTTTTGAGATCGAGCGTATTGCGCGTATTGCCTTTGAATCTGCCCGCAAGCGCCGTCATAAAGTGACTTCCATCGATAAAGCCAACGTGTTGCAGTCCTCTATCCTCTGGCGTCAGATTGTCAATGAAGTGGCGCAGGACTACCCGGACGTTGAGCTGAGCCATATGTATATTGATAACGCCACCATGCAGCTGATCAAAGCCCCGTCGCAGTTCGACGTGATGCTGTGTTCCAACCTGTTTGGTGACATCCTGTCTGATGAATGCGCCATGATTACCGGCTCAATGGGCATGTTGCCTTCTGCCAGCCTGAACGATAAAGGCTTCGGCCTGTTCGAACCGGCAGGCGGTTCCGCCCCGGATATTGCGGGCAAAAATGTGGCTAACCCGGTGGCGCAGATCCTGTCGCTGGCGCTGCTGCTGCGCTACAGCCTGAACGAGGTTGAAGCCGCTGAGGCGATTGAACAGGCCATTAACCGCGCGCTGGAAGAGGGTCACCGCACCGGCGATCTGGCGGGGAGCGGCACGTCGATCGGCACCGATGAAATGGGCAGCGTCATTGCCCGATTTATTCGCGAAGCATAATTATGAAAACACTGTACGAAAAGCTGTTTGATGCGCATGTCGTGCACGAAGCCCCCCATGAAACGCCGCTGATCTACATCGATCGTCACCTCGTCCATGAGGTGACGTCAGCCCAGGCGTTTGACGGTCTGCGCGCGCACGGTCGCCCGGTGCGCCAGCCGTCAAAAACCTTTGCCACGATGGATCACAACGTCTCGACCCAGTCGCGCGATATCAACGCCAGCGGCGAGATGGCACGTATTCAGATGTCGATGCTGATGAAGAACTGCGAAGCGTTTGGCGTGCAGCTGTTTGACCTCAGCCATCAGTTCCAGGGCATTGTCCACGTAATGGGTCCGGAGCAGGGATTATCCCTGCCGGGGATGACTATCGTTTGCGGCGACTCCCATACCTCGACGCACGGCGCGCTGGGTGCGCTGGCCTTTGGCATCGGAACGTCAGAAGTGGAGCACGTGCTGGCAACGCAGACGCTGAAACAGTCGCGGGCGAAAACCATGAAGGTCGAAGTGCGCGGCAGGACGGCACCGGGTATCACGGCGAAAGATATCGCGCTGGCGATTATCGGTAAAACCGGTAGCGGCGGGGGGAATGGTCACGTGGTGGAGTTCTGCGGCGAAGCGGTTGCGGCACTGAGCATGGAAGGCCGCATGACGCTGTGCAATATGGCTATCGAACTCGGCGCTAAGGCCGGCCTGATTGCCCCGGACGACACCACCTTCAGCTATGTTCACGGTCGCCGTTTTGCCCCAAAAGACGCGGACTGGCAGCAGGCGGTTGACTACTGGCGCACGCTGAAAACCGACGAGGGTGCGCACTTCGATAAAGTCGTGACGCTGGACGCGGCAGAGATTGCCCCGCAGGTGACCTGGGGAACTAACCCCGGCCAGGTGATCGCCGTCAGCGATCCGATCCCCGATCCGTCATCGTTCAGCGATCCGGTCGAGCGCGCCTCGGCAGAGAAAGCGCTGGCTTATATGGATCTGAAGCCGGGTATTCGCCTGACCGAGGTGCCGATAGATAAAGTCTTTATCGGTTCCTGCACCAACTCACGCATTGAAGATTTACGTGCAGCGGCGGCGGTGGTGAAAGGCCATAAAATTGCGGCGGGCGTACAGGGTTACGTGGTGCCTGGCTCAGGCCCGGTCAAAGCGCAGGCCGAAGAGGAAGGTCTGGATAAGATCTTTACCGATGCAGGATTTGAATGGCGGCTGCCCGGCTGCTCGATGTGCCTGGCGATGAACAACGATCGCCTCAGCCCCGGAGAGCGCTGTGCGTCAACCAGCAACCGCAACTTCGAAGGTCGCCAGGGGCGCGGCGGGCGTACCCATCTGGTCAGCCCGGCGATGGCCGCCGCCGCCGCGGTAGCCGGTCACTTTGCCGATATTCGCGAGCTGATTTAAGGAACTCTTATGGCGAAAAAATTTACTCAACATAGCGGCATCGTGGTGCCGCTGGATGCTGCCAACGTCGATACTGATGCGATTATCCCTAAGCAGTTCCTGCAGATGGTGACGCGCACCGGCTTTGGCCGCAATCTGTTTTATGACTGGCGCTACAGCGATGTCGAAGGGCAAATCCCTGACCCGGAGTTTATCCTTAACCAGCCGGCGTTCAGCGGTGCCAGCATTATGCTGACGCGGGAGAACTTTGGCTGCGGCTCTTCACGTGAACACGCACCGTGGGCACTGACCGACTACGGCATTCAGGCCATTGTCGGTTCCGGCTTTGCCGATATCTTTGCCAATAACTCGTTTAACAACCAGCTGCTGCTGGTGACACTAAGCGAAGAAGAGATCGATGAGATGTTCCGGCTGGTCGCGGCTCAGCCAGGCATTCACTTTACCGTCGACCTGGAAAATCAGCAGGTACTGGCCGGGGACAAAGCGTATCCGTTCGTTATCGACAGCTTCCGCCGCCACTGCCTGATCAACGGGCTGGATGCCATTGGACTGACGTTGCAGCACGATGCGGATATCAGCCGTTACGAACAGCAACAGCCCGCGTTTTTACGCTAATGCCCGTAGGGGTCGATCATTTTTTTCGATCGACCCTTTTTCCGGTCGACCCGTAACAATCACACCGATCTCTTCTCCCGCACCCGCCACGACAGCGCAAAGGCCGCCAGCGCCAGCCCTGACGCCACCCAGTACACCGAGTGATGTCCAAAGCTTTCAGCCAGCGCCCCTTGTACCACCCCGGCCAGGATCACGCCGGTCGAAATGCTGTTAGTGAACAATGTAGTGGCAGCACCCGGTCGCGATGGCATTAAATCCTGGAACCAGATCATGCCAATCCCGGCGATGATGCCGATATACACCGCATTGAACAGCTGCAACACCATCAGTGCCGTTCGGCTCTGGAACAGCACCAGGCCGAGATAGAACAGCACTCCGCAGGCGATCGCCAGCAGCATCATATTGCGTTTGCCAAAGCGTTTCACATAATGTCCGGCCAGCAGCATCACCGGAATTTCCAGCCCTGCCGCCGTCCCCATCAGCAGCCCCGCCAGCGCATCCGGCATCCCCAGTACGCTGCTGATATACAGCGGCATATCAATGATATACATGGTATTGCAGGTCCACATCAGCACCGACCCGACGAACAGCATGCGCACATCACGGCTTTTCCAGCCGCTGATATCGGTAATCGGGACTTCAGCAGACACCGGTGCACGCGGCACCGACGGCAGGGTAAACCAGATTAACGCCACGCAGACCACAAACAGCCCCGCTGCGACCAGAAACATGGCGGTAAAACCGTAGTTCAGTGCAATAGCGAAGGAGAGCGGCGGTCCG
Source organism: Erwinia sp. Eh17-17 (assembly GCF_039675725.1). Lineage (NCBI taxonomy): Bacteria > Pseudomonadati > Pseudomonadota > Gammaproteobacteria > Enterobacterales > Erwiniaceae > Erwinia > Erwinia sp. Eh17-17. Next base: position 169,083 of record NZ_JBDFQT010000003.1, read on the forward strand.
ATCACCCACGCCAGTGACAGCTGGGCACGCATCACCGAGCTGAACATCACCGCTTCACGGGCAGAGCTGTCGGCATATTCCCGTGCGAGGGCGAAAATCTGCGGCATTGCCACGCTGGCCATCGCCGACAGAAATACCCCGGCGGTGATCAGCGTCAGATAGTGGCGATTGAAAGCGAAAAGTAATGCATTCCCCACCGCCATCACGCAGCAAAACAGGATCAGCATACGCCGGTCACCCTGGCTGTCGGAGCGTTTTGCCAGCAGCAGGCTGACGACGATCCCCGCCACCGCATTGACCGTATAGAACAACCCGACCCAGAACGGCCTGACCGCCACTTCACGGCTGAGGAACAGACTCAGGGTCGGAGCCTGTAACGCCCCGGCGATGCCGACCATAAATGAAACCGCCATAAATGCGAGATACACCGGATGGATACGACGGCTAAGGAGCGATTTCATGACTGATGCCTCAATGACGGGAATAAGCGAATAACCTGACCAGAGCTTAGAAGAAAACCCACGAAAAAAGCCAGCTATGCCGAAGCCAGCTGGCTGGTGAAAAGCACCATACTCAGCATACCCATCTGTTAGGTATGAATAACGATGATCAAGTGCCATTCAGATTTGAATGCCTCCCACTCTTTCATCTGCGGCCATTATCGCCGTAATATAAGGCAGGAAAAACAGACAGCTTTTAACACAGGGTTCCCCTTTTATGTCCTCACCCCGTTTACAGCAGCAATTTATCCGGCTCTGGCAGTGCTGCGAAGGTCAGACACAGGAAACCACGCTCAGCGATCTGGCAGTACAGCTTAGCTGTTCCCGTCGCCATATGCGTAACCTGCTGAATGCGATGCAGGATCAGGGTTGGCTGGAGTGGCAGGCCGAAGCCGGGCGTGGCAAGCGTTCGCGCCTCACCTTCCGCTACACCGGCCTAGCGCTACAGCAGCAGCGGGCTGAGGATTTACTGGAACAGGACCGCATCGACCAGCTGGTACAGCTGGTGGGCGATAAAAACCGTGTGCGCCAGATGCTGCTCTCTCATTTAGGCCGCAGTTTCCGCCAGGGCAAACATATATTGCGCGTGCTTTACTACCGCCCGCTGCTCAATCTGCTGCCCGGCACGCCGCTGCGCCGCTCGGAAACGCACCTGGCGCGGCAGATTTTCAACGGGCTGGCGCGGATAAATGAGGAAAACGGGGAAATCGAGCCGGATATTGCCCATCACTGGCAGCAGATTACCCCGCTGCACTGGCGCTTCTTTTTGCGCCCGGCCATCCACTTCCATCACGGACGCGAACTGGAGGTTGAGGATGTCATCACCTCACTGGAACGGCTGACAACTCAGCCGCTGTTCAGCCACTTAGCGCGCATTGAGTGCCAGACGCCGTGGACGCTGGATATCCATCTGAGTCACCCGGACAGCTGGCTGCCATGGCTGCTGGGCAGCGTCAGTGCGATGATCCTGCCAAAAGAGTGGCCGCATATGCGCAACTTTAGCCGCCAGCCGGTCGGCACCGGAGCCTACGCCGTAGAACGTAATCAGCACAGCCAGCTGCGCATCTCCGCCTTTGATGACTACTTTGGCTATCGCGCTCTGATTGATGAAGTGAATATCTGGGTGCTGCCGGAAATCAGCGACGAACTGGTTTACTCCGGGGTGAAGCTTCAAAGCGAAAACACCGATGAAAAATCGGAAGAGAGCCGTCTGGAAGAGGGCTGCTATTTTCTGATGTTTGACCAGCGTTCTGAGCAGGGTCGTAATGAACAACTGCGCCGCTGGATCAGCACCATTTTTAACCCTATCGCCCTGCTGAACCACAGCGGTATCGCCTATCAGCGCTACTGGTTCCCGGCCTATGGCCTGCTGCCGCGCTGGCATCATCGCCGCGATATGGCGACCGCAGAAAAACCCGCAGGGCTGACGTCACTGACCATTACCTGGTACAGCGATCATATTGAGCATCAGGGCATCGCCAATGCGCTCGGCCCAATCCTCGCGGCACACGGCGTGGAGTTGATCACGCAGGAAATTGATTATGAAAGCTGGTATCGCGGCGATGCCGAAAGCGATATCTGGCTGGGCAGCGCTAACTTTACTCTGCCGCTGGAGTTCTCGCTGTTCGCCCTGCTGTACGAGATCCCGCTGATGCACCACTGCGTCCCCACCGACTGGGAAAACGACGCGCGACAGTGGCGCGAACAGAAACTGCCGCTGGCTGACTGGAGCAAACAGCTGATCGACAGTAACTACCTGCATCCGCTGTTCCACCACTGGCTGCTGCTGCACGGTCAGCGCAGTATGCGTGGCGTTCGCATGAATACCCTCGGCTGGTTTGACTTTAAATCCGCCTGGTTTGCCCCGCCCGAATCATGACGCTTTCGTAACAAAGACGAAACCACTAGAATAAGCCGTTCTCAACGGGGTGCGAAAACCTTGCCAGCCTCTGCTTTCACCCAGGCACAGCCCGTTTTCGCTGAGAAAAACCCGTCGAACCTGATCCGGCTCATACCGGCGTAGGGATTTGAGAGTGTCACTGACTCAGATCCTTTGCGCATTTTCCCTTTAAAGGAACGCAAAGTGTTGAAAAAATATATCCCCCTGCTGGTGCTGTTCTCCCTGCCTGCCCTGGCGGCCAAAGAAACCCTGACGGTTTACACCTACGACTCTTTCTCCGCTGAGTGGGGGCCGGGGCCGGCGATCAAAAAAGCCTTCGAAGCGCAGTGCAACTGTGAACTGAAATTCGTGGCGCTGGAAGACGGCGTGTCGCTGCTCAACCGTCTGCGCATGGAGGGCAAAAACAGTAAAGCCGACGTGGTGCTGGGGCTGGACAACAACCTGCTGGACGCCGCAGAGAAAACCGGACTGTTCGCCGCCTCCAACGTGGACACGACTCACAGCACGGTACCCGGCGGCTGGAAGAACACCACCTTTGTGCCCTACGACTACGGCTGGTTTGCCTTCGTTTACGACAAAACTAAACTGCAAAACCCACCGAAAAGTCTGAAAGAACTGGTCGAGAGCGACCGCCCTCTGAAGGTGATCTATGAAGATCCCCGCACCAGCACCCCAGGCCTGGGCCTGCTGCTGTGGATGCAGCAGGTCTTCGGCGAGCAGAGCCCCGAAGCCTGGCAGAAGCTGGCGAAGAAGACCGTCACCGTAACCAAAGGCTGGAGCGAAGCCTACGGTCTGTTTCTGAAAGGTGAAAGCGATATGGTGCTCAGCTACACCACCTCCCCTGCTTATCATCTGATTGAAGAGAAGAAAGATCGCTACGCCGCCGCCAACTTCAGCGAAGGCCACTACCTGCAGGTAGAAGTGGCAGGTCAGCTGCGCGCCAGCAAGCAGCCAAAACTGGCGCAGCAGTTTATGCAGTTCGTCATGACTCACCCCTTCCAGAACACCATTGCCACCGGCAACTGGATGTATCCGGCCATCAACATACCGCTGCCTGCCGGTTTCAATACTCTGACCGTGCCGGCAAAAACATTGCAGTACAGCCCACAGGACGTGGCAAATCAGCGCAGCAACTGGATTAGTGCATGGCAACGCGCCGTCAGCCGCTAATTCCCGCCTGGTTAATCCCTGGCGGACTGGCTGCTCTGCTGCTGGTCAGCGTAGCTCTGCTGGCGTTTTTCGCCCTGTGGCAAAATGCACCCGCTACCGACTGGCGCGGTCTGTGGCAGGACAGCTATCTGTGGCACGTGCTGCGCTTCTCCTTCTGGCAGGCGCTGCTGTCGGCATTGCTATCGGTGCTGCCGGCGATTCCGCTGGCGCGCGCCCTTTACCGACGCCGTTTTCCGGGGCGCACCACGCTGCTGCGGCTGTGTGCCATGACGCTGGTGCTGCCCGTGCTGGTGGCGGTCTTTGGTATTCTCAGCGTCTATGGCCGCAGCGGCTGGCTGGCACAGATCTGCGCCCTGCTCGGCATTGACTATGCCTTCACACCGTACGGCCTGCAGGGCATCCTGCTGGCCCACGTTTTTTTCAATCTGCCGCTGGCTACCCGCCTGCTGTTACAGGCGTTACAGCAGATCCCCGGTGAACAGCGACAGATCGCCGCCCAGCTTGGGCTGGACGGCTGGGCGCATTTTCGTCTGGTCGAATGGCCGTGGCTGCGGCGACAGATTCTGCCCGCCGCTGCCCTGATCTTTATGCTGTGCTTTGCCAGCTTCGCCACCGTGCTGTCGCTGGGCGGTGGCCCACAGGCCACGACCATTGAACTGGCGATCTTCCAGGCGCTGAGCTTCGACTACGATCCCGGACGGGCCGCTCTGCTGGCGTTGCTACAGATGCTGTGCTGCCTGGGGCTGGTCATGCTCAGCCAGCGCCTGAGCAAAGTCCTGCCGACGGGCAGCGACAGCCTGGGCGGCTGGCGTAATCCACAGGACAGCCGCCGCGCGCGCCTGCTTGACGGGCTGTTTATCACCGCCGCACTGCTGCTGATCCTGCCGCCGCTGCTGGCGGTAGTGGCCGACGGACTGAATCAGGGGTTCAGCGCAGTGCTTCATCAGCCCGCGCTGTGGCAGGCGATGCTGACCTCACTGCGCATCGCGCTCGGCGCGGGGGTGTTAAGCGTATTGCTCACCCTGATGCTGCTGTGGAGCAGCCGCGAACTGCGGCTGCGTCAGCAGGTACTGTGGGGTCAGGCGCTGGAACTGAGCGGGATGCTGATTCTGGCCATGCCGGGCATCGTGCTGGCTACCGGCTTTTTCCTGTTGCTGAACCAGACTATCGGGCTGCCGGACTCGGCAGAGGGGATTGTCATTGTCACCAATGCGCTGATGGCCGTTCCTTATGCAATGAAAGTGCTGGAAAACCCGCTGCGCGATATCGCCGGGCGTTATAACAACCTCTGTCTTTCGCTGGATATTCGCGGCTGGAACCGCCTGCGGCTGATTGAGCTGAGTGCCCTGAGGCGCCCGCTGGCCCAGGCGCTGGCATTCGCCTGCGTGCTGTCGATTGGCGATTTTGGCGTGGTCGCGCTGTTCGGCAATGAAAACTTCCGTACTCTGCCGTTTTATCTTTATCAACAGATCGGTTCCTACCGCAGCAGTGATGGCGCGGTGACCGCCCTGCTGCTGCTGCTGCTCTGTTTCCTGCTGTTCACCCTGATTGAAAAACTGCCGGGACGCCATGTTAAATCTGACTAATCTGACCTATGTCTATCACCATCTGCCGATGCGCTTTACGTTCAGCGTGCAGACCGGGGAACGTGTCGCCATTCTCGGCCCCAGCGGGGCAGGGAAAAGTACCCTGCTCAGCCTGATCGCCGGTTTTTTGCCGGTTAACGGCGGTGATTTACAGCTAAACGGTACGGCACACCGCGACAGCGCACCGGCGCAGCGTCCGGTGTCGATGCTGTTTCAGGAAAATAACCTGTTTCCCCATCTTAGCGTGGCGCAAAATATCGGACTGGGGTTACACCCCGGACTGAAGCTCAACCACCAGCAAAAACATGAGTTGCAGAACATTGCGCAGCGCGTGGGGCTGGCAGAGCATTTACAACGCCTGCCGCATCAGCTTTCCGGCGGCCAGCGCCAGCGTGCGGCCCTCGCGCGCTGTCTGGTGCGTAAGCAGCCGATCCTGCTGCTCGACGAGCCGTTTTCCGCCCTCGACCCGGCGCTGCGTAAAGAGATGCTCTGTCTGGTAGATGAGGTGTGTCTTGAGCGCAATATGACCCTGCTGATGGTCTCGCACAGTATTGAGGATGCTGCGACTATTGCGCCACGCAGCCTGTTGATTGTTGACGGCAGGGTGTACTGGGATGGCGACACCGCGCAGTTACAGCGCGGTGCCGTGCCGGAGTCGGCCGTGCTGGGGATTGCGTCAGAAGAACACATCCCACAGTAGGTGACGGAAAATCGGCATCATCGGGTGGAACTGAATCGCGGTGAAGCTGGCTACCGCCAGCAGCAGCATCAGCGGTGCCAGCCAGTTCAGTCGTGCGCGCGGCAGCATAGCCGTGGCCCAGTCGTTTTGCTTCTTTGAGCGCAACCAGCGCCAGCACAGCCAGCCGCCCAGCCAGACCAGTATCGCCACGCCCAGCAGCAGCCACTTAAACAGGCCGCTACTGGCCTCTTTTGGCACGTCAATTGCCACACCGGCGAGGATACCCGGCAGTAAATAAAGCGGCGGCCAGAGAATACAGCCGATGATATTCGGTGGGATAAACTTCTTCACCGGCAGTTCCAGCATCCCGGCCACCAGCGGGATCAGCGGACGCGTCGGTCCGACAAAGCGCCCGACGATAATGGTAAACATGCTGTGTGCATGCAGCGCATGTTCGGTTTTATTCATCAGCGTCTGGTGCTTTTTAATAAACGACCAGCGATGCAGCGGCCCTTTAAACTGCCAGCCAATAAAGTAGGAGATCCAGTCACCAAGCAGGCAACCGATCGTTCCAACGGCCCAGGCAGGATACAGCCCAATCTGCCCGCTACCTATCAGGGCACCAAACGACGCCATCAGTACCGTACCCGGTAACAGCAACCCGACCAGTGCCAGCGATTCAAAGAACGTCACCAGCCCAATGGCAAGCAGTGACCAGGCCAGCGATTGGGTGATTAAATGTTGTAGCCAGGCTTCCATAACATTCCAAACTGATTAACAGAATCCTGGATTCTCCAGAGGCTTCTGTAAAGCGTCAAGGTCTGTTTTGTATACGAACGTAGCCTGAGAGAACAACCGCCCGAACACTGTATAAATAAACATGCTATTATTAGCACTTAATCGCCGGGGGGAAGAGTGTGAACGACGCACGCGCAGGATTTTTATTAACTCGCCACTGGCGGGATACGCCGGCAGGCAGCGAAATCACGCTGTGGCTGGCAACCGATACGGGACCTCAGCAGGTAATACTGCCCCCGCAGGAATCCGTGGCGTTTATTCCTGCCGAACAGCAGGCTGCCGCTGCCGCGCTGTTAACGTCTGAACGCCACTGGCGTTTCGCCCCGCTTGAAATGAAAGATTTCCGCCAGCGCCCGGTGGTGGGCCTCTATTGCCGTCAGCAGCGCCAGCTCCAGCGGCTGGAAAAACTGCTGCGCGAAAATGGCCTGACGGTCTACGAAGCGGATGTTCGCCCACCTGATCGTTTCCTGATGGAGCGCTTTATTACCGCACCGGTGTGGTTCAGCGGCCAGCCCGCCGGAGACCGCCTGATCAACACACGCCTTAAACCTCACCCTGACTACCGTCCCCCGCTGAAATGGGTTTCGCTCGATATTGAAACCACACGCCACGGTGAGCTTTACTGCATCGGGCTGGAGGGCTGCGGTCAGCGCGATGTCTATATGCTCGGCCCGGAAAACGGTAATGCCAGCACGCTCGATTTCAATCTGGAATATGTCGCCAGCCGGCCACAGCTGCTGGAAAAACTCAACGACTGGTTCAGCCGCCACGATCCTGACGTGCTGATCGGCTGGAACGTAGTGCAGTTCGACCTGCGCGTGCTGCAAAAACACGCCGATCGCTACGGCATTCCGCTGAAACTGGGGCGCGGCCACAGCCCGGCCCTGGAGTGGCGTGAACACGGGTTTAAACCGGGGGTCTTTTTTGCCCAGGCCAGCGGGCGTCTAATCGTCGACGGTATCGATGCCCTGAAGTCCGCATTCTGGAACTTTGAGTCGTTCAGTCTGGAAGCGGTATCGCGAGAGCTGCTGGGAGAAGGGAAAGCCATCAATAATCCCTGGCAGCGCATGGAGGAGATCGACCAGCGCTTTGCCGAAGACAAACCCGCCCTTGCCCACTACAACCTCAAAGACTGTGAACTGGTGACCCGCATTTTCCAGCATACCGAACTGATGCCGTTCCTGCTGGAACGGGCTTCGGTCAATGGTCTGGCAGTCGACAGGCACGGCGGATCCGTCGCCGCATTCAGCCATCTTTATCTGCCGCGTATGCACCGGGCGGGGTTTGTTGCGCCGAACATGGGGGATGTGGCACCGGAAGCCAGTCCGGGTGGCTACGTGATGGACTCACGCCCCGGCCTGTATGACTCGGTGCTGGTGCTGGACTATAAAAGCCTGTACCCGTCGATCATCCGCACTTTCCTGATTGATCCGGTGGGGCTGGTCGAGGGGATGGCGCAGCCGGATGACGCCCATGCCGTCGCCGGGTATCGCGGCGCCTTCTTTTCACGCACCAACCACTGCCTGCCCGCCATTGTTAACCAGATCTGGCAGGGGCGTGAAGAGGCAAAAAAACAGGGCAACAAACCGCTGTCGCAGGCGCTGAAAATCATTATGAACGCCTTCTATGGCGTGCTGGGCACCAGTGCCTGCCGCTTCTTCGATCCCCGCCTGGCCTCATCGATCACCATGCGCGGCCACGATATTATGCGCCAGACGCGTGAGCTGATTGAAGCTGAGGGATATGACGTGATTTACGGTGATACCGACTCCACCTTCGTCTGGCTGAAGTCGGCACAGGATGAGACCCGGGCCGCAGAGATTGGCCATCAGCTGATCGAAAAAGTGAATCACTGGTGGCAGCAGCATCTGCGCGCTGAATTCGGGGTCGACAGCGCGCTGGAGCTGGAGTACGAAACGCACTTCAGCCGCTTTTTAATGCCGACTATTCGCGGGGCTGAACAGGGCAGCAAAAAACGCTACGCGGGGCTGATCCGCAGCGGTGATAATCAGCGCATGGTATTTAAGGGTCTGGAAACCGTTCGTACTGACTGGACGCCGCTGGCGCAGAAATTTCAGCAGGAACTCTATCTGCGTATTTTCACCGGGCAGCCCTATCAGGACTATATTCGCGAAACCGTGCGCCAGCTGCTGGACGGTGAGCTGGACGATCAGCTCACTTACAGTAAGCGTCTGCGCCGGCCGCTGGGTGAATATCAGCGAAATGTTCCCCCGCATGTCCGTGCCGCACGTATTGCTGATGAACAAAACCAGAAGCTTGACCGACCGTTGCTGTACCAGAAAGGGGGGAAAATTCGCTATGTCATGGCCACCTCAGGCCCGGAACCGCTGGAGGCCCGTCTTACCCCGCTGGACTACGATCACTACCTCACACGCCAGCTTCAGCCGGTGGCTGATGGCATTCTGCCCTTCATGCAGGATGACTTTGCTACACTGGTGACGGGACAGTTGGGGCTTTTTTGACAGGTGACGAATGGACGGCCTTCCAGTACCATACGTTTCTTCCTAAGTATCAATCGTTCTGAATTCACCGCCAGGTACTTTTTCTACCGGGCTGCAGTGCTATTGCCTGAAACAAACTAGACGAGAATCGAGCCGAATATTTATGCCTTTTACACTTGGTCAACGCTGGATAAGCGATACGGAAAGCGAACTGGGACTGGGAACGGTGGTTGCCGTAGATACACGTATGGTCACCCTTCTTTTTCCTGCTACGGGCGAAAACCGTCTCTACGCCAGAAATGATTCTCCGATCACCCGCGTGGTGTTCAATCCCGGTGACACCATCACCAGTCACGAAGGCTGGCAGATGGAGGTTGACGAGGTAAAAACCGACAATGGCGTGGTCAGCTACGTCGGAACCCGGCTTGATAACCAGGAAGCAGACGTTGTTCTGCGTGAAGTGATGCTCGACAGTAAGCTGGTGTTTGGTAAGCCACAGGACCGCCTGTTTGCCGGGCAGCTCGACCGTATGGACCGCTTTGCGCTGCGTTTTCGCGCGCGTAAATATCAGAGCGAGCAGTATCGCCTGGCGACCAGCGGACTGCGCGGGATGCGTACCAGCCTGATCCCTCATCAGCTGCACATTGCACACGATGTGGGCCGCCGCCACGCGCCACGCGTGCTGCTGGCGGATGAAGTGGGCTTAGGGAAAACGATTGAAGCCGGGATGATCATTCACCAGCAGCTGCTGGCAGGCCGCGCCGAACGTATTCTGATTGTGGTTCCGGAAACCCTGCAACATCAGTGGCTGGTCGAAATGCTGCGTCGTTTTAACCTGCGCTTTGCGCTGTTTGACGATGACCGCTACGCCGAAGCCCAGCACGACAGCGACAACCCCTTCGAAACCGAGCAGATGATTATCTGTTCGCTGGACTTTGTCCGCCGTAACAAGCAGCGTCTGGAAAAGCTGGCCGATGCCGAATGGGACCTGATGGTGGTGGATGAAGCCCATCACCTCGTCTGGTCGGAAGAGGCACCGAGCCGTGAGTACCAGGTGATTGAACAACTGGCCGAACAGATCCCCGGCATTCTGCTGCTGACCGCTACCCCGGAACAGCTGGGGATGGAAAGCCACTTCGCCCGTCTGCGCCTGCTGGATCCAAACCGCTTCCACGACTTTGCGCAGTTTGTTGAAGAGCAGAAACACTTCCGTCCGATTGCCGACGCCGTGGCGATGCTGCTGGCGGATAAGACGATCAGTAATGACGAGCTGAACCGGCTCAACGATCTGATGGGTGAGCAGGATATTGAGCCGCTGCTGCAAACGGCCAACAGCGACCGCGAAGGCAAGCTGGAGGCGCGTCAGGAGCTGATCAGCATGCTGATGGACCGCCACGGCACCAGTCGCGTGCTGTTCCGTAACACCCGTAACGGGGTGAAAGGCTTCCCGAAACGCGAACTGCATCAGATCCGCCTGCCGCTGCCCACGCAGTATCAGACCGCGATTAAAGTCTCCGGCATTATGAGCGCACGTAAATCGGCCGATGAGCGCGCCCGCGATATGCTCTACCCGGAGCAGATTTATCAGGAATTTGAAGGCGACAGCGGTACCTGGTGGAACTTCGACCCGCGCGTCGAGTGGCTGATGGGCTTCCTGACCAGCAACCGCGACAAGAAAGTGCTGGTCATCTGTGCCAAGGCCGCTACGGCGCTGCAGTTGGAACAGGTTCTGCGCGAACGCGAAGGCATCCGTGCCGCCGTGTTCCATGAAGGCCTGTCGATTATTGAACGCGACCGTGCAGCCGCCTGGTTTGCCTCCGAAGAGGACGGTGCCCAGGTTCTGCTGTGCTCTGAAATCGGTTCTGAAGGCCGTAACTTCCAGTTCGCCAGCCAGATGGTGATGTTCGACCTGCCGTTCAACCCGGACCTGCTGGAACAGCGTATTGGCCGTCTTGACCGTATCGGTCAGGCGCATGATATTCAGATCCACGTGCCTTACCTGGAAAAAACCGCCCAGTCGGTGCTGGTGCAGTGGTATCACCAGGGGCTGGATGCGTTCGAACACACCTGCCCGACCGGGCGCACGGTTTACGACAGTGTTTACGCACCGCTGATTGAATATCTTGCCTCACCGGAAAATACCGAAGGGCTGGATGACTTTATCCACGAGTGTCGCAAACAGCATGATGCCCTGAAAGCCCAGCTGGAACAGGGGCGTGACCGTCTGCTGGAGCTGAACTCCAACGGCGGAGAGAAAGCACAGGCGCTGGCGAATAAAATATCCGAACAGGATAACGATATTGAGCTGGTCAACTTCGCACTCAATCTGTTTGATATCGTCGGTATCAACCAGGAAGACCGCAGCGATAACCTGATTATTCTCACACCGGGCGACCATATGCTGGTGCCGGACTTCCCTGGACTGCCAGAAGATGGCTGTACGATCACCTTTGACCGTAACCAGGCGCTGTCGCGTGAAGATGCGCAGTACGTCAGCTGGGAACATCCGATTATTCGCAACGGTCTGGACCTGATCCTCTCCGGCGATACCGGCAGCTGTGCGATTTCGCTGCTGAAGAACAAGTCTCTGCCGGTGGGAACGCTGCTGGTCGAGCTGATCTACGTGGTTGAGGCCCAGGCACCGAAGCATCTGCAACTGACCCGCTTCCTGCCGCCGACCCCGGTACGCATGCTGGTTGACCGTAAGGGGACAAACCTGGCGGCCAAAGTTGAATTTGAAAGCTTTAACCGTCAGCTTAACGCGGTTAATCGCCACACTGGCAGCAAGCTGGTGAATGCGGTACAGCAGGACGTGCATGAAATTATCAAGCTGTCGGAAGATCAGGCCGCTGTCGAAGCCCGCAAGCTGATCGATGCCGCGCGGGTGGAAGCCAACGAAAAGCTGAGCAGTGAGCTGTCGCGTCTGCAGGCACTCAGCGCCGTCAACCCAAACATCCGTCAGGATGAGATTGAGGCGCTGGAAAGCAATCGTGAGCAGGTGCTGGCCAATCTCGACGAAGCGGGCTGGCGTCTTGATGCGCTGCGTCTGATTGTTGTGACGCATCAGTAAATGATGATGGCACCCTACAATCCGCCGCTGGAGCCGTGGCTGCATATTCTGTATCAGGATGAGCACATCATGGTGGTCAACAAACCCAGCGGGCTGTTGTCCGTTCCCGGCCGCCTGGAGGATCACAAGGACAGCGTCATGACGCGCGTTCAGCGTGATTATCCGGCGGCGGAATCGGTGCACCGGCTGGATATGGCCACCAGCGGTGTCATTGTGGTGGCGCTGACCAAAGCGGCTGAGCGCGAGTTAAAGCGCCAGTTCCGCGAACGTGAGCCGCAGAAAACCTATGTGGCGCGCGTCTGGGGGCACCCGCAGCCGGAGAAAGGCGTGGTAGATTTACCGCTGATTTGCGACTGGCCGAACCGGCCAAAGCAGAAGGTGTGTTTTGAAACCGGGAAGTCAGCGCAGACGGAGTATCAGGTGCTGGATTATGCCAGTGATAACAGCGCCCGCGTACAGCTGAAGCCGATTACCGGTCGTTCACATCAGCTGCGCGTTCACATGCTGGCGCTGGGGCATCCGATACTCGGCGATAACTTCTATGCGCACGACGAAGCAAAAGCGATGGCGACACGGCTGCAGCTGCATGCCGAAAGCCTGAGCATTACCCATCCGCAGTTCGGTACGCCGATGACGTTTCGCCAGCCGGCGGAATTTTAATCAGGTAGGGGCGACCGGAAAAAGGGTCGCCCCTACGTAGGGCCGCCCTTTTCCACCGATTATTTAAAACCTTTCTCGCGTTTAATCAGATCGTACGCGCCCTGAATTTCCTGCGCTTTCTGCTTCGCCATCTCCATCATCTCCGGTGGCAGACCCTTCGCGACCAGTTTATCCGGGTGGTGCTCACCCATCAGCTTACGGTAGGCACGCTTAATCGTGGTGGCATCATCGCTGCTCTTCACGCCCAGCACGCTGCAGGCATCTTCCAGCGTCGGGCCTCGCTGTGCCCCGGCAAAGCCGCCCTGTGAAGAGCCGCCGTAGTGGGCACCGCCGCCAAACTGCTGGCCGCTTTCCATCATGCGCAGGAATTGATCAAACTGCGTGCGGGAAATGCCCAGCTCTTCGGCGATCACATACAGCACCTGACGCTCATTGGGATGCAGTGAACCATCAGCGAACGCCGCCTGAATCTGAATTTCCAGAAACATACGGATCAGGTCAAAACGGCCAAAACAGGCGCTGCGCAGCTCGCGCAGTTTATCTCGCAGGGGATAATCCCCCTGTTTGCCTTCACGAAAGGCCTGCTGCGCTGCGGTACGTCCCGCCGCATCCAGCCGCATACGGTCCATTAACAGCGAAGCCATCTGGATATCGGCGTCCGTAACCCGGCCTTTCGATTTCGTCAGATGCCCCATGACCTGGAACGTGGTGCGGAAAAACAGCGCCTGACGTGTCTGCTGGTTGGCAAAATAGCCCTGACGAGCAGGAGACCGCGCTTTATCAACCAGATGCCCGACCAGCAGGCCAATGACAACGCCCCAGAAGCCTGCGCCGGAGAATAAACCCAGAACAAGACCCAATACTTTTCCCCAATAGCGCATATACTCCTCAATTCGCCATGCTGAAGGCTAAAAATTGCATTATCATACCTGTCATTTATCTCACAGCCTATTGGTACGCGGCCAAACAACCAGAAGTATACCCGAATGATTTCAAGAAGCAGAAGGCCGTTCCGGGCGTTTCCAGAGACTGACTTCCCTCAGTTGACCAGGGCCGGGGCTGCTGCCAGACTCGCTTTAAACTTGAAAGATACCGTGTATGACTAGCGCAATGCCGTTGAGTACGTTAGTCTCTGACCGTTTGTCGGCATGATGCCAGTGATTACGGAATTCTCTAAACCGCGTATGAATAAAAGACTACCTACGTTGCTGGCCACATTGATTGGCACAGCGCTTTACAGCCAGCAAGGGCTGGCCGATGACCTCGCATCACAATGTATGCTTGGGGTGCCCAGTTACGACCGTCCTTTAGTGCAGGGAAAGGCCACAAACCAGCTACCCGTAACCATTGATGCGGATCAGGCCAAAGGCAACTATCCGGATAACGCCGTATTTACCGGCAATGTCGATATCCGTCAGGGCAACGGCCGTCTGCAGTCTGATGAAGTCCAGCTCCATCAGAAGACACTCAACGGTCAGACTACCCCCACCCGAACGGTTGATGCACTCGGTAATGTGCACTATGACGACAATCAGGTCATCCTGAAAGGTCCGAAAGCCTGGTCCAACCTGAACACCAAAGACACCAACGTGTGGAACGGTAACTATCAGATGGTAGGCCGCCAGGGGCGTGGTGACGCAGATCAGATGAAGCTGCGCGATGATAACCGCTACACCATCCTGGAAAACGGCACCTTTACGTCCTGCCTGCCAGGCCAGAACAGCTGGAGCGTCGCCGGTTCTGAAATTATTCACGACCGCGATGAGCAGCTGGCCGAAATCTGGAATGCGCGTTTCAAACTGGGCCCGGTGCCGGTGTTTTACAGCCCGTACCTGCAGATCCCGGTGGGTGATAAACGCCGTTCAGGTTTCCTGATCCCAAATGCTAAATACGGCAGCACCAGCGGCTTCGAGTTTATGCTGCCGTACTACTGGAACATCGCGCCGCAGGCCGATGCCACGCTGACGCCGCACTATATCAGCCGTCGCGGCACCCAGTTCCAGAACGAATTCCGCTACCTGACCGATGCCGGATCCGGTCTGATGGAGTTCGATTACCTCGGTTCCGATCGCGTTTACAACAATGAACACCCGGACGATAAAGACGCGCACCGCTGGCTGTTCTACTGGAACCACTCAGGCGTTTACGATCAGCACTGGCGCTTCAGCGCTGATTATCTGAAAGTCAGCGACCCGTATTACTTTACCGATCTCGATTCGGTATACGGTTCAACGACCGACGGCTACGTCACGCAGAAATTCAGCGTTGGTTACGCGGACACCAACTGGGATGCCACGCTGTCAACCAAGCAGTTCCAGATCTTCTCGACTAACGCCAATAACGACGTTTATCGCGCTGAACCGCAGTTTGATTTCAACTACTACCAAAATGACGTCGGCCCGTTTGATACCCACCTGTATGCGCAGGCGGTGAAGTTTACCAACGTCAATGAGCGCATGCCGGACGCCACGCGTCTGCACCTTGAGCCAACTATTGATCTGCCGCTGTCCAACCGCTGGGGTAGCCTGAACACGGAAGCGAAACTGCTTGCTACCCATTATCAGCAGGACGACATCGAGTATTACAATCAGAACATTGATACCACAAAAACCAACCAGTTGAAGGGCACCGTTAACCGCGTAATGCCGCAGTTCAAGGTTGATGGCAAGATGGTGTTCGACCGCGATATGGACTGGGCACAGGGATATACGCAGACGCTGGAACCGCGTATGCAGTACCTCTACACCCCCTATCGTGACCAAAGCGATATCCGTGCTTACGACTCCACGCTGCTGCAAAGTGACTATACGGGCCTGTTCCGCGACCGCACTTACAGCGGTCTGGATCGCATCGCATCGGCTAACCAGGTTACGACCGGGGTGACCACGCGAATTTTTGATAACGATCTGGTTGAACGTTTTAACGCTTCCATTGGTCAAATCTACTCGTTCACTCCAGCGCGTACCGGGTTGAACACCACCGGCGACGACGATCGTGGCAGCCTGGTGTGGGCTGGCGACAGCTACTGGAAGATTAGTGACCGTTGGGCCGCGCGCGGTGGACTGCAGTACGACACCCGCCTGGATGATATTTCTCAGGGTAATGCCGTGCTGGAATGGCGTCGTGATGCTGACCGCATGGTTCAGCTGAACTACCGCTATACCAGCCCGGAGTATATTCAGCAGACGCTGACGCAGTTAAACAATCAGCTGTATCAGAAAGGGATTTCACAGGTTGGCGCAACGGCCAGCTGGCCTATCGCCGATGCGTGGTCCGTGGTTGGAGCCTGGTATTACGATACCAAAGCCAATCAGGCAGCCGATCAGCTGCTGGGCGTGCAGTACAGCTCCTGTTGCTATGCGATCCGCCTGGGCTACGAACGTAAAATCAAGGCCTGGGAAAACGACAACAGTAAGTACGACAATAAAATCTCGTTCAACATTGAACTGCGTGGCCTCAGCCCAAGTTATGGCTTAGGTACCGGTCAGATGCTGCGTCAGGGCATCCTGCCTTACCAACGCGCTTTCTGATGTTGTCATGTTTGGTATGCAAACCCGCAGTGCGGATAGAAGAATGGAAAAAGTATGAAGAACTGGAGAATGCTGATCCTCGGTGCAGCCCTGACAGCCAGCACTGCGTTCGCAGCCCCGCAAGTTGTTGATAAAGTTGCCGCTATCGTGAATAACGGCGTAGTTTTAGAAAGTGACGTGGATGGCATGATGCAGTCCGTGAAAGGCCAGGCGCAGCAAGCTGGTCAGCAGCTACCGGATGACAAAACCCTGCGTCATCAGATCGTTGAACGTCTGGTGATGGACAACATTCTGCTACAGATGGCTAAACAGGCGGGCATTCAGATCACTGATGCCCAGCTGGATCAGGCCATTGCCAATATCGCCGCGCAGAACAAAATGAGCGTCGATCAGCTGCGTAGCCGCCTGGCGTACGATGGCATGAACTATGCCACCTACCGTGAGCAGATCCGCAAGGAGATGACCAGCTCGGAAATTCGTAATAACGAAGTTCGCCGCCGCGTCACCATTCTGCCGCAGGAAGTGGATCAGCTGGCAACGCAGATGGCCTCTCAGAATGATGCAGGTACTGAGCTGAACCTCAGCCACATCCTGCTGCCACTGCCGGAAAACCCAACGCAGCAGCAGGTTGATGACCAGGAAAGTCTGGCCAAACAGCTGGTCAGCGAAGCGAAATCGGGTTCTGACTTCGGTAAACTGGCCATCACCTACTCTGCCGACCCACAGGCGCTGAAAGGCGGCAACATGGGCTGGGGCCGTATTCAGGAGCTGCCATCTCTGTTCGCTCAGGCGCTGGTGACGGCGAAAAAAGGCGATATCATTGGTCCGATTCGTTCCGGTGTTGGCTTCCATATTCTGAAAGTTAACGATATGCGCGGTGACAATCAGAGCATTTCAGTCACCGAAGTCCATGCCCGCCATATCCTGCTGAAGCCATCACCGATTATGACCGACGATCAGGCGCGCCAGAAACTGCAGGAAGTCGCCGCAGAGATCAAAAGCGGTAAGCTGACCTTCGCCGACGCCGCGAAACAGCTGTCGCAGGATCCCGGTTCAGCGAACCAGGGCGGCGATCTGGGCTGGAGTTCACCGGAAGTGTTTGATCCTGCGTTCCGTGATGCCCTGCTGCGTCTGCAGAAAGGCCAGATGAGCGGCCCGGTTCACTCGTCCTTCGGCTGGCACCTGATCCAGCTGATCGATACCCGCAAGGTCGATAAGACCGACGCGGCGAAAAAAGAGCGCGCTTACCGCCTGCTGTTCAACCGTAAGTTCTCAGAAGAAGCGCAAACCTGGATGCAGGAGCAGCGCGCGGCCGCCTATGTGAAGATTCTGGATGCGAATGCTCAGTAATCAACGCGTCGTTATCACTCCCGGCGAACCCGCCGGGATTGGTCCTGACTTAATCGTTCAACTCGCCCAGCAAGACTGGCCGGTTGAACTGGTTATCTGTGCCGACCCCGAGCTGCTGCGCACCCGCGCGGCAGCTTTGCATTTACCCCTGACGCTGCTCGGGTATCACCCGGAAAGCACTGCGCAACCGCAGCGGGCGGGAACGTTAACCGTGCTCCCTGTGCCACTGGCACAACCTGCCGTTGCCGGTGAACTCTGCGTGGATAACGGCCACTATGTGCTGGCCACGCTGGCGCGAGCCAGCGATGGCTGCCTGAGCGGAGAGTTTGCGGCACTGATTACCGGGCCGGTGCACAAGGGCGTGATTAACGAGGCCGGGATCCCTTTTAGCGGTCATACTGAATTCTTCGCCGAACGCGCTGAGTGTGAGCGCGTGGTGATGATGCTGGCAACGGAAGAGCTGCGTG
The DNA here is from genome assembly GCF_039675725.1 of Erwinia sp. Eh17-17. Lineage (NCBI taxonomy): Bacteria > Pseudomonadati > Pseudomonadota > Gammaproteobacteria > Enterobacterales > Erwiniaceae > Erwinia > Erwinia sp. Eh17-17. The sequence continues at coordinate 187,255 of NZ_JBDFQT010000003.1, forward strand.
TTGCGCTGGCGACCACCCACCTGCCGCTGAAAGATGTTGCCGCCGCCATCACCCGCGAAAGCCTGCATGAGGTGATTACCATCCTGCATGCCGACCTGCAACGTCAGTTTGGCCGGGCTGATCCGCATATCTTTGTTTGCGGTCTGAACCCGCATGCGGGTGAAGGCGGTCATATGGGCCGCGAAGAGATCGATGTCATTATCCCGGCGCTGGATGAACTGCGCCAGCGTGGGATAAAACTGACCGGGCCACTGCCTGCTGATACACTGTTCCAGCCCAAATATCTGCAACATGCCGATGCCGTGCTGGCGATGTATCATGACCAGGGGCTTCCGGTGCTAAAATATCAGGGCTTTGGTCGGGCGGTGAATATCACCCTCGGTCTGCCATTTATCCGCACGTCTGTTGACCACGGCACAGCGCTTGAGCTGGCTGGAAGCGGTCAGGCTGATGCGGGCAGCTTTAAGACGGCGCTTAACCTCGCCATTACCATGATTAAGAGCAGTAATGAATAGTCGCGTTCACCAGGGCCATTTTGCCCGCAAACGTTTTGGACAGAACTTCCTTAACGATCCGTACATTATCGAAAGCATCGTCAACGCCATTCACCCGCAAAAAGGTGAAGCCGTTGTCGAAATCGGCCCAGGCCTTGCCGCTCTTACCGAGCCGGTAGGAGAACGTCTGGATGCCATGACGGTTATTGAAATTGACCGCGATCTGGCTGCACGCCTGCAGACTCACCCGTTCCTGGGCCCCAAGCTGACGATTTTCCAGCAGGATGCAATGGCGTTTGACTTCGCCGCCTATGCACAGGAAAAAGGTCAGAAACTGCGCGTGTTTGGTAACCTGCCGTATAATATTTCTACTCCCCTGATGTTCCACCTGTTCAGCTATACGGGTGCCATTCAGGACATGCACTTTATGTTGCAAAAAGAAGTGGTGAATCGCCTGGTTGCCGGTCCTGGCAGTAAAGCCTATGGCCGCCTGACCGTGATGGCACAGTATTACTGCCAGGTGATCCCGGTACTGGAAGTGCCACCCGAATCCTTTACCCCGGCCCCGAAAGTCGACTCTGCCGTGGTGCGCCTGATGCCTTATGCGCAAATTCCGCACCCGGTAGACGATATTCGTGCCCTGAGCCGCATCACCACGGAAGCCTTCGGTAAACGCCGTAAAACCCTGCGTAACAGCCTGGGTCACCTGTTCTCTGCTGAAGCCCTGGCAGAAATGGATATCGACCCGACGCTGCGCGCAGAGAATATCAGCGTTGCACAATATTGCCGTATGGCCAACTGGTTGACTGCGCATCCTCAGCCGCAGGAGAACTGAGTATGAACGATACGCCCAAAGTCTGTGTTCAGGTACAAAGCGCTTATATCGCGTCGCAGTCTGCACCTGATGAAGAACGTTACGTGTTTGCTTATACCATCACGATACGTAACCTCGGGCGTATCCCGGTTCAGCTCATCGGTCGTTACTGGTTGATCACCAACGGTAACGGCCGCGAAACTGAAGTTCAGGGCGAAGGTGTGGTCGGCGAACAGCCGCACATTGAGCCCGGCGGCGAGTTTCAGTACACCAGCGGCGCGATTCTTGAAACGCCAATGGGAACTATGCAGGGCCACTATCAGATGATCGACGCCGGGGGTAACCCCTTTGACGTTGATATCCCGGTCTTCCGTCTGGCGATTGCCACTCATATCCACTAAATCCGGCCTTTTTGCATGAGCACTTATTTAATCGGCGACGTTCACGGTTGCTACGACGAGCTGCGTTTGCTGCTCGATCAGGTAGCCTTCGACCCTCAGGTTGATCAGCTATGGCTGACCGGTGACCTGGTCGCGCGCGGACCGGCTTCGCTGGAAGTTCTACGTTTTGTGCGCTATCTCGGCGACTGCGTAAAAATGGTGCTGGGTAACCATGACCTGCACCTGCTGGCGGTCTATGCCGGTATCAGCCGCAATAAACCGAAAGACCGTATCAGCCCACTGCTGGAAGCGCCTGACGCTGACCTGCTGATCAACTGGCTGCGTCGTCAGCCGCTGCTGCAGGTGGATGAAGAGAAAAAACTGGTGATGGCGCACGCGGGTATCACCCCTCAGTGGGATATTGAAACCGCGATTAGCTGTGCGCGCGAAGTGGAGGCGGTACTGAGTAGCGACACCTACCCGCTGTTCCTTGATGCCATGTACGGCGATATGCCGAACAACTGGATACCGGAACTGAGCGGTCTGGCACGTCTGCGCTTCAGCACCAACGCCCTGACGCGTATGCGTTTCTGCTTCCCGAACGGTCAGCTGGATATGATTGCTAAAGAAGCGCCTGACAGCGCTCCACCGCCGTTGAAACCGTGGTTCACCCTTCCCGGTCCGGTATCACGCGAATACACGATTGCTTTTGGTCACTGGGCGTCGCTGGAAGGTAAAGGCACACCGGAAGGTATTATTGCGCTGGACACCGGCTGTTGCTGGGGTGGCACCCTGACGATGCTGCGCTGGGAAGATAAGCAGGTATTTGTACAGAAATCCAACCGTAAAAACGAAACCGTATAGCGGGTCGGGCATGCCCGGCCCGGGTGTTTTTAGCGGCGGTCTAAAATTTCAAAGCAGAAGCTGTGCGAGTTTTTCTCATCCGCATCGTGGAACTCGCTAAAGGTGGACTGCCACTCATCCGGCTCGTAGTCAGGGAAATGAGTATCCCCTTCCACTTCTGCATCAATGTGCGTCAGATACAGTCGATCAGCGCGCGCCAGCAGCTGTTCATATACCCGGCCGCCGCCAATCACCATTAACTCTTCCACATCGCCCGCCGTTTTCAGCGCTTCGTCCACGGAAGTCACCCACGTCACGCCTTCTGCATCGCCTTTATGGCTGCTGATGACGATATTCAGACGGCCCGGCAGCGGGCGACCGATTGATTCCCAGGTACGACGCCCCATAACCACCGGTTTGTTCAGGGTGTGCTTTTTAAACCACGCCAGGTCAGCCGGCAGATGCCACGGCATGGCGTTTTCCATCCCAATGACGCGGTCGGCCGCAAGGGCTGCAATCAGGCTAATCATCATATAAAACTCAGCAGGGGGTAAAATTGGCGCCATCATACGGAAAGGCGAAACTTTCGTCGATAGCTAAGCGGAGGATATTCAGTAAAGGTTGATCAGGTTATCGGTTGCGTCACCTTCCCACCGTTTTTCACCATGCAAAAAAGCGCGGACATGGTAGAATCCGCCGTTCATTCAGCCACAGACTGCCGCCATGTTAGAAACCAGTTTATTTGTCGCCACGATCGCGGCGCTCGGGATGCTCTCCCCCGGCCCTGACTTTTTCCTGATCATTAAAAATGCCGCACGTTACCGCCGCAGCGCCGCGATGATGAGCGCGCTGGGGGTCAACTGTGCCGTCGCCACGCATATGGCTTACTGCGTCGCCGGGCTGGCCGTTGTGATTACCACCACCCCGTGGCTGTTTATGCTGCTGAAATATGCCGGTGCCGGTTACCTGATCTACATCGGTATTCAGGCACTGCGATCGCGCGGCAGCAGCAAAATGGATCTCAGCAATGTCGTACAGGAAAAGACCTCACTGAAAAAAGCCTTTTTACAGGGCTACCTGTGCAACCTGCTGAATCCGAAAGCGACGCTGTTTTTCCTGTCGATCTTCACGCAGGTACTGAACGTGAACTCTGGCGTACACGAAAAACTGCTGTATGCGGGCATTATTCTTGGCCTGTCCACGCTGTGGTGGCCGCTGCTGGTGGTGCTGATCCAGAGCGGTCCGGTGCGTCGCGGGCTGGCTAAAGCTCAGCGCATTGTGGATAAGCTGCTGGGCGGGGTATTGATCGCGCTGGGTATTAAGGTCGCGCTGTCCTGATACACGCTACGGGCCGACCGGAAGAAATGGTCGGCCCCGGAAGAACGTTGTTATTCACTGCACTACAGGGGCGCTTATTACTTTTTGTTATTCAGTCGGTTAAATTCGTCTTTGGCTTTTTGTAACTGAGTAACGAAAGTCGGTTCCGCATGCAGGCGCGCGACAATAGCAGAGGCCACGACCCGTGCGGCCGTCACATCACTCTGCCAGTGATAACCACAAATCACCCGGCTCTGCCCCATCTCATAGCCCCGTTGTAAAATCTGCCCCTGCCGTTCGCTATTGATTTCCGCCAGCACCAGCGCGGTTGCCCAGCCAATCGTGGTATGCCCGGAAGGGTATGAGCCGTTGGTGGAAAGCTTACCCTCTTCATCCGCGCGACAGGTGGCTTCATGATAGAAGGCAAACGGCCGGATGCGCATGTAATGCTCTTTGGCGCTGCGGGTGGCAAGATCGCCCGCATCTTCACGCATTTTCTTCACCAGCCGATATTGTTCAGGCGTTTTCTCAGGCGAGATCGTCATGCCATAGGCCTCTGAAAACGCTTCCGGCACGCCATCACCCTCTACATTGGCATCCTTCCAGGCCTGCTTTCCTCGCGGCGTATTGCGCAGCATTTTACCCACATCGTACTGGGCTTTATCATTCAGGAATTCGATGCTGTCCATGGCCGGAGGAGGAGGAAGCAGTGCCAGGCTGTCGATAGCCTGTGACTCTTTCAGGAAGTAAACGTCAGGTTTTGTCGTGACATCCTTAGCTGCCCAGGCAAACTGCGATATCACTGCACCGATCAGCGTGGCCAGTACGATTTTTTTCATGCTTAATTTCCCTATATTCATTGGTATCAAATGGACTGTTCTTCAGCCCAAAATGTAAAAAATCCAGCCAGGACAATACTATAGAACACGATAGATGCTGCAACAGCACAGATCACAAAACCGGCAATCCCTGTCATAAATCAGTCATAAAAAAGGCCGATCGTAAGATCGGCCTGGCAGGGTCAGCGGGATGAGCCATTGACTGGCCCATCTGAACGAGGTGATTACGCGTTAATTTGCGCGTGCATCTCCTGCACGGAGATCACCTGATCGGTTGCACTCGAGTTCAGCGAGGTGGTGGTGGCAAATGCCCCGTTCAGCGTCGTGTCGTAGTGCACCTTGTACTGCAGCGCACTGCGGCGGATGAGCTTGGAATCCTCAATCGCCTGGCGGCCTGCGGTAGTATTAACGATGTAAGCGTACTCACCGTTTTTCACCCGGTCCTGGATATGCGGACGCCCTTCATGCACCTTGTTGACCTGACGAACCTCAATCCCGGCGGCTTTCAACACGTCGGCAGTACCGGCGGTAGCATCCAGCTCAAAGCCGAAGCTTTGCAGGCGCTGAGCCAGCTCAACGATGCGCTTTTTGTCGCCTTCGCGCACTGACAGCAGTGCCCGACCGGTTTTCTTCATGTTGCTCTGGGCGCCGAGCATCGCTTTGCAGAACGCTTCAGCAAAGGTACGACCCACGCCCATCACTTCACCGGTAGAACGCATTTCCGGGCCGAGGATCGGATCCACACCCTGGAACTTGTTAAACGGCAGCACCACTTCTTTTACCGAGTAGTACGGTGGGATGATCTCACTGGTGACACCCTGGGCAGCCAGCGTTTTACCTGCCATCACGCGTGCCGCCACTTTCGCCAGCGGCATGCCGGTCGCTTTAGAGACAAATGGGACGGTACGCGCGGCACGTGGGTTAACCTCAATCAGGTAGACTTCATTGTCCTTAACCGCGAACTGCACGTTCATCAGGCCACGTACGCCCAGCTCAAAGGCCAGCTTCTTCACCTGGTCGCGCATCACATCCTGAATCTCCTGGCTCAGCGTGTAGGCTGGCAGGGAGCAGGCAGAGTCACCGGAGTGAACGCCCGCCTGTTCGATGTGTTCCATAATGCCGCCGATCAGCACCTGCTCACCGTCACAAATCGCATCCACATCCACTTCAACCGCATCGTCGAGGAAGCGGTCGAGCAGCACTGGCGCATCGTTAGAGACGGAAACAGCGGTGTTGAAGTAGCGCTTCAGATCGATTTCGTCATAGACGATTTCCATGGCACGACCGCCCAGCACGTAAGAAGGACGCACCACCAGCGGATAACCGATCAGCGCTGCTTTTTCCACCGCCATATCAATCGCGGTCACGGTGGCGTTAGCTGGCTGTTTCAGGCCCAGACGGTCAACCGCCTGCTGGAAACGCTCGCGATCTTCTGCACGGTCGATGGCATCCGGACTGGTACCGATAACCGGCACGCCTGCCGCTTCCAGCGCACGCGCCAGCTTCAGTGGGGTCTGGCCACCGTACTGCACGATGACGCCTTTAGGCTTCTCGATACGCACGATTTCCAGCACGTCTTCCAGGGTCACCGGCTCGAAGTACAGGCGGTCAGAGGTGTCGTAGTCGGTCGATACGGTTTCCGGGTTGCAGTTGACCATGATGGTTTCGAAACCATCTTCGCGCAGCGCCAGCGAGGCGTGTACGCAGCAGTAGTCGAACTCAATGCCCTGGCCAATACGGTTAGGACCGCCGCCCAGCACCATTATTTTGTCACGGTCATTGTTCGGGTTGGCTTCGCACTCTTCTTCATATGTTGAGTACATGTAGGCGGTATTGGTGGAGAACTCCGCCGCACAGGTATCCACGCGCTTGTAGACCGGGTGCAGGTTGTGCTGCTCGCGCAGGGCACGGATTTCAGCCTCAGACACGCCCGCCACATCGGCCAGACGCGCATCAGCAAAGCCTTTACGCTTCAGGGTGCGCAGGAAGTCATAGCTCAGGCCGTTAACGCCCTGCTCCGCCACCTGCTGCTCCAGCTGGACCAGCTCTTCAATCTGCACCAGGAACCAGCGGTCAACGTTGGTCAGCGCGAACACATCTTCTACGCTCATTCCGGCGCGGAAAGCGTCAGCGATATACCAGATACGGTCACAGCCGGCGTCTTTCAGCTCGCGGCGAATGGTCGTCAGCGCTTCCGGATCATTCAGGTCAACTTTCGGGTCGAAGCCGTGTGCGCCCACTTCCAGGCCGCGCAGTGCTTTCTGCATTGATTCCTGCAGGGTACGGCCAATGGCCATCACTTCGCCCACCGATTTCATCTGCGTGGTCAGGCGGTCGTTCGCCCCGGCAAACTTCTCGAAGTTGAAACGTGGAATTTTTGTCACTACGTAGTCGATGGACGGTTCGAACGACGCCGGAGTCAGACCGCCGGTGATGTCGTTGGTCAGTTCATCGAGGGTAAAGCCAACCGCCAGCTTGGCGGCAATTTTGGCAATCGGGAAGCCCGTCGCTTTCGAGGCCAGCGCGGAAGAACGCGACACGCGCGGATTCATCTCGATGACGATCAGACGGCCGTTTTCCGGATTGACCGAGAACTGCACGTTAGATCCCCCGGTTTCCACGCCGATTTCACGCAGCACCGCCAGCGAGGCGTTACGCATGATCTGGTACTCTTTGTCGGTCAGCGTCTGCGCTGGCGCAACGGTAATGGAGTCACCGGTGTGAATGCCCATAGCATCAAAGTTTTCAATCGAGCAGACGATGATGCAGTTGTCGTTTTTATCACGCACCACTTCCATCTCGTACTCTTTCCAGCCAATCAGCGACTCGTCAATCAGCAGCTCATTGGTTGGCGACAGGTCGAGACCGCGTTCGCAGATCTCTTCGAACTCTTCACGGTTGTAAGCGATGCCGCCGCCGGTGCCGCCCATGGTAAAGGATGGACGAATGATGCACGGGAAGCCGACGTCGGCCGCAACCGCCAGCGCTTCTTCCATGGTATGTGCGATACCGGAACGTGCGGTATCAAGGCCGATTTTCTTCATCGCCACGTCGAAACGGCGGCGGTCTTCGGCTTTATCAATGGCATCGGCGGTGGCACCGATCATCGTGACGCCAAACTCAGCCAGCACGCCCTGACGTTCCAGCTCCAGCGCACAGTTCAGCGCCGTCTGGCCACCCATCGTTGGCAGCACCGCATCCGGGCGCTCCTTCTCGATAATTTTGCGCACCACTTCCCAGTTAATCGGCTCGATATAGGTGGCATCGGCCATGTCCGGGTCGGTCATAATGGTTGCCGGGTTAGAGTTCACCAGGATAACGCGGTAACCCTCTTCACGCAGTGCTTTACACGCCTGCGCACCGGAGTAATCGAATTCACAGGCCTGGCCGATGACAATCGGGCCAGCACCAAGGATCAGGATACTTTTTATGTCTGTACGTTTTGGCATTTTCTTTCTCTCCCGATCTTATTTCGCGGCTTTAATCAGTTCGATAAAGTGATCGAACAACGGGGCGGCATCGTGCGGGCCAGGGCTCGCTTCCGGGTGCCCCTGGAAGCTGAAGGCGGCTTTATCGGTGCGGTGGATGCCCTGTACCGTGTGGTCAAACAGCGAAGTATGAGTCACGCGCAGACAGGCTGGCAGGTTGCCGTCATCAACGGCAAAACCGTGGTTCTGGGCGGTGATCATCACGGTGTTATTGTCGTGATCTTTCACCGGGTGGTTGCCACCGTGGTGGCCCAGCTTCATCTTCACGGTTTTTGCCCCGCTGGCCAGCGCCAGCAGCTGATGGCCCAGACAGATACCAAATACCGGGGTGTTGGTTTCCAGCAGGCGTTTAATCGCGGTAATCGCGTAGTCACACGGCTCCGGGTCGCCCGGTCCGTTAGAGAGGAACACGCCATCCGGATTCAGCTTCAGGACCTCTTCTGCAGAGGTCTGCGCCGGTACAACCGTCAGGCGGCAGCCGCGATCCACCAGCATACGCAGGATATTGCGTTTCACACCGTAGTCATAAGCCACCACGTGGAATGGCAGGTCAGCATCCGCTGCCGGCGCTGGCAGGTCACCTTCCAGCGTCCAGCTGCCCTGCTGCCATTGATAAGACTCCGGCGTCGTCACTTCTTTCGCCAGGTCCATCCCCTTCAGGCCAGGGAAGGCTTTGGCTTTTGCCAGTGCATCTGCGGCGTCCAGTGCGTCTCCGGCGATAATGCAGCCGTTCTGTGCCCCTTTTTCACGCAGCAGACGCGTCAGCTTACGTGTATCGATATCGGCAATAGCGACAATGTTGTGGCGCGTCAGATAGTCTGACAGCCCTTCTTCATTGCGGTAGTTGCTGGCAATCAGCGGCAGGTCACGAATAACTAAACCCTGTGCGTGTACCTGAGACGATTCTTGGTCAGCGGCGTTGGTGCCGACATTGCCGATATGGGGATAAGTGAGAGTAACGATCTGGCGGGAATAGGAAGGATCAGTGAGGATTTCTTGATAACCGGTCATTGAAGTGTTGAAAACAACTTCTCCCACTGCCGACCCGGTTGCCCCGATGGCCCGACCGTGGAATTGGGTTCCGTCTTCCAGAACCAATAGCGCTGACTTAATCAAAACATCCTCCAGGGGAATAAACAGTCACAATATCTGCATATTAATTCAGGAATGACCCTAAAATCAATGCAAAAACTGCCTGACTGCTCAGTTTTTGGCAAATTGCGCGCATTCTAATGATAGCCCCCGCGATTGTCTACCCTGCGAGGCGCTTTTTCTGCACTTTTTAGCTAACTGAACGTAAAACCGGAAGATTTACCCTGAAACAACCACATATCCTGGCGATAAAAACGGTTGCCTGACCTTGTGAGCATAAATTTAAGGTAAAGGGAGTAGAAAAGTGGACCAAATGGTCAAAATTCGCATTCAGCCACACAATTACATAGCTGAAAACATCACTTATAACAAATACAAAGAAAAATATTAATGAAGACGCTGTTTATCACAAAATAAAAAGGGCAATAAAATTATTGCCCAACCAATCAAAACGTTATGATTGAAATAACCACATCACGATGGTACACAACACTTACAAATCATCAAGATTCAGGACGCTGCGCATATCATAAAGACCTGATTTATGCGCCTTTAACCATATTGCAGCACGAACTGCGCCACTGGCGAAGGTCATACGGCTTGAAGCCTTATGGGTTATCTCTACACGTTCGCCCACATCTGCAAACATCGCGGTGTGCTCACCGATAATGTCTCCGGCACGTACTGTGGCAAAACCGATGGTCTGCGCTTCACGCTCGCCGGTGTAACCTTCACGGGCATAGACCGCATGCTCATTCAGGTTCCAGTTCATTGCCCCCGCAATGGCCTCCCCCATTGCCAGCGCCGTACCTGAAGGCGCATCCACCTTATGACGATGATGCGCTTCGATAATTTCGATATCCGCATAGTCGCCCATCACTTTGGCGGCTTTTTCCAGCAGCTTCAGCATCAGGTTGACGCCAACGCTGAAGTTGGCGGCAAATACGATGCCGATCTCTTCTGCGGCGGATTGGATGGCCGCTTTACCCGCATCGTCAAAGCCGGTGGTGCCGATCACCATGGTTTTTTTATGCTGACGGCAAAATTCCAGATAGTGCAGCGTCCCTTCCGGACGGGTAAAGTCGATCAGCACGTCGAAGTCATTGACCACAGCATCCAGACTGTCGCTGACGTTGATACCCAGCGCGCCGCACCCCGCGAGCTCACCGGCATCAGTCCCTGCCAGCGATGAACCTTTACGCACAATCGCTGCGCCCAGGCGCGCCCCTTCAGCCTGAACAGTTGCCTGAATCAGCTGACGTCCCATACGCCCTGCGGCTCCCACAATGGCGATACGGATTTCTGCATTACTCATAATTATTCATTCCTGACAGATTTCTATGCATGCACAGCGCATACAGATTAACCAGCGGTTAACTTCTGCGCCACAACTAAAACCAGATAATAAGAATTTTACGCCAGCGCGTGAGGATTATCAGTAAAACAGATTTGGTCAGGATTGGGGAAGGGAAAATGGGCTGAGGGTGAGTGGGAAAAGGGTCTTGATGACGGCTGGTGCACATCTGTGGCACGGGGCGACCGGAAAAAATGGTCTTCATGACAGCTGGTGCACATCCGTGGCACGGGGCGACCGGAAAAAATGGTCTTCATGACGGCTGGTGCACATCCGTGGCACGGGGCGACCGGAAAAAATGGTCGCCCCCTACGGATTTTACTCGACCTGACGAACCTCGACGCGCAGCTCTTTCGGCACTTCAAAGACAATATTCTCTTCGCGGCCAATCAGTTCAACGGCATCGACGCCACCCAGCTCATTAAGACGCTGGATCACCTGCTGCACCAGAATATCCGGCGCAGAGGCTCCGGCGGTCACGCCAACGCAGCCTACACCTCTGACCCACTCTTCCTGAATATCATCAGCGGAGTCGATCAGCCGCGCCAGCTTGCCGGCACGCTGTGCCAGTTCCGCCAGGCGGTTGGAGTTGGAAGAGTTCTTCGAGCCGACCACCAGCACCACGTCAGCATCGCGTGCCAGCGTGCGCACCGCTTCCTGACGGTTGGTGGTGGCATAACAGATGTCGTCTTTACGCGGGCCAACGATTTTCGGAAAGCGGGCGCGAAGGGCGTCGATCACTTCATAAGTGTCGTCCACCGACAGCGTGGTCTGGGTCATAAAGCTCAGGTTGTTTTCATCCTTCACCTGCAGGCTCCAGACGTCCGCCGGCGCTTCCACCAGATACATGCCCCCTTTCGGGTTATTGTACTGGCCCATGGTGCCTTCCACCTCAGGATGGCCTGCGTGGCCAATCAGGATCGCTTCCGTTCCCTTACGACTGGCTCGCGCCACTTCCATATGTACCTTGGTGACCAGCGGGCAGGTGGCATCAAACAGCATGGTCAGATCGCGCGCTTTCGCCTCTGCGCGCACCGCCTGGGAAACGCCGTGAGCAGAGAAGATCAGGATAGAGCCATCCGGCACTTCCGCGATCTCCTCGATAAAGATCGCACCGCGTTCACGCAGGCTGTTGACCACGTAGCGATTGTGCACCACCTCATGTCGCACGTAGATCGGTGCGCCATACATCTCCAGCGCACGCTCGACAATACTGATAGCGCGATCAACGCCCGCGCAGAAACCGCGCGGGTTAGCCAACAGGATCTGCATTGCTGGTCTCCCGTGCCGGATCAATCTCCAGCACTTCTACGTCAAAATGGATGGTCTGCCCGGCCAGCGGATGGTTGAAATCAACGGTGATTGAATCCCCGGAGATCTCACGGATCACCCCTGGCATCTCATTGCCGTCCATGCCGCTAAACAGCATGATGGCACCGATTTCTGGTTCTCCCGCCTCGACAAAATCGCGGCGCGAGAAATACTGAACCAGATCCGGGCTGATGCCGCCGAAGGCGTCTTCCGCTTCCAGCGCGAAGGCACATTTATCACCCGCTTTCAGCCCAATCAGATGGCTTTCCAGCCCTTCGGACAGGCTGCCGTCGCCCAGGCAGAACAGCGCCGGTTTACCGTTGCTGCGCGTCGATTCCGCCGTGGAACCGTCCGCCAGCTTTAAGGTGAAATGCACCAGCACTGCGCTGTCACGCTGTACAGAATCGGTCATGCCTTACCCTTTATTCTTAGCCTGTTTACCGGCCGGGTTCAGGAACCCTTCCAGCACGATCAATGCGGCACCAATACAGATGCCGCAGTCGGCAATATTAAACGTGGCGAAGTGCCAGTCACCGACATAGAAGTCGATGAAGTCCACCACAAAGCCATGATATGACCGGTCAAACAGGTTGCCTACTGCGCCACCGACGATCAGCGCATAGGCGATGTTATTCAGTTTATTGCTCGCTTTGGTGCGGTACATCATCACCAGCAGCACCACCACGATGGCAATGGCGATGCCGGCAAAGAACCAGCGCTGCCAGCCACCTTTGTCGGCGAGGAAGCTGAACGCCGCACCGTAGTTGTGAGCATAAAAGAAGTTAAAATACGGCATTACCGGCATCGACTCGTGCAGCATCAGATTATCCATAATCCACTGCTTGCTGGCGAAATCGATGCCAATCACCAATACCACCAGCCACAGCCAGCGCAATCCGGTTGAGAGAACAGGTGTCTTCATCATGCAAACTTACGCTGTTCGCCGCTGCCGGCGACGTTCGAGGCGCAGCGGCCACAGACATCAGCGTGTTCGGCATTCTGGCCGATATCGCTAGTGTAATGCCAGCAGCGTGGGCATTTCTCACCTTCTGCTTTGTGCAGGGCAATTTTCAGACCTTTTACCCCTTCACTCTGCTGCGCGTCGTCAGTTGCCTGCGCGTAATCCGCCACCTGAGCCCCGGAGGTCAGCAGCACAAAGCGCAGCTCTTCACCCAGGCTGGTCAGTTTCGCGGCCAGACCGGCATCAGCATACAGCGTAACGCTGGCTTCCAGAGAACCCCCGATACGCTTATCAGCACGCGCCTGCTCAATCACCTTATTGACTTCACCGCGTACTTTCAGCAGCTCGGCCCAGTAAGCGTCGTTCATTGGCTGGTTGTCTTCCAGGCTGAACAGCCCGTCGAACCACTCTTCGGTAAACACATACTGGCTGCGTTTACCCGGCAGGTAACCCCAGATTTCATCTGCGGTAAAGGACATGATCGGTGCCATCCAGCGCACCAGCGCTTCCACGATGTACCACAGTGCGGTCTGGCAGCTGCGACGCGCCAGGCCATCTGCTTTCGCGGTGTACTGACGATCTTTGATGATATCCAGGTAGAAGGAACCCATCTCAACCGAGCAGAACTGCATCAGACGCTGCACCACTTCATGGAAATCATAGGCTTCATAAGAGGCCACGATATCATTCTGTGCAGCCAGCGCACGGCCAACGGCCCAGCGATCCACCACCACCATCTCTTCCGGTTTCACCATATCGGTTTCCGGGTTGAAACCGGCAAGGTTCGCCAGCAGGAAACGCGCGGTGTTACGGATGCGGCGATAGCTGTCGGCAGAACGCTTGAGGATCTCGTCGGAAACCGCGATCTCACCGGAGTAGTCTGTTGATGCCACCCACAGGCGCAGAATATCGGCGCCCAGTTTGTTCATCACATCCTGCGGGCTGACGGTGTTGCCCAGTGACTTGGACATCTTGCGGCCCTGACCATCGACGGTGAAGCCGTGCGTCAGTACCTGGCGGTAGGGCGCTTTGCCTTTCATCGCGGTCGAGATCATCAGCGAGGACATAAACCAGCCCCGGTGCTGATCCGATCCTTCCAGATACAGGTCTGGCGCATTGCCGTCAAACTCAGGGCGGGCATCCACTACCGAGTAGCTGGTTGATCCGGAGTCAAACCAGACGTCCAGAGTATCCGGCACTTTGACGTAGTTATCGGCATCGGCACCCATCAGATCGCGGGCATCAAGATCCCACCATGCCTGAATACCATCCTGCTCAACGCGTTGTGCCACCTTCTCCATCAGTTCCAGAGAATCCGGGTGCAGCTGCTCGGTATCTTTATGCACGAACAGCGCCATCGGCACGCCCCAGGTACGCTGGCGGGAAATACACCAGTCGGGACGGTTCGCTACCATTGATTCAATACGTGCCTGGCCCCAGTCCGGGATCCACTGCACGCCTTTGATCTCTTTCAACGACTGCGCGCGCAGGCCTTTCTGATCCATGCTGATAAACCACTGTGGCGTGGCACGGAAGATGATCGGCGTTTTGTGACGCCAGCAGTGCGGGTAGCTGTGATGCAGTTTCTCAACGTGCAGCAGAGCGCTCTTGTCACGCAGCAGCTCAACGATCATATCGTTGGCTTTAAACACGTTTACGCCATCCAGCGTCGGGTAGGTTCCCGGCAGGTAGCAGCCGTCCGGGCCGACCGGGTTAGCCACTTCAATACCGTATTTCTGACCGATAACATAGTCGTCCGGGCCGTGGCCTGGCGCTGTGTGTACCGCACCGGTACCGGCTTCCAGGGTCACATGCTCACCCAGCACAACCGGAGAGGTATGGCCGAGGAACGGATGCTGGAAGCCCATCAGCTCAAGGTCAGCACCTTTCGCTTCACCCAGCACGGTCCATGCGGCGATACCGACGCGCTTCATCACGCTCTCAACCATGTCTTTGGCGAGGATAAGAGCACGGCCCTCGATCTGCACCAGCTGATAGTCGAACTCAGGGTGCAGAGAGATAGCGCGGTTAGCCGGCATGGTCCACGGAGTCGTTGTCCAGATCACCAGGGAGATCGGGCCGTCCACGCTGCCAGCTGCAAATTTGGCCTGCACCGCGTCTTTATCGACGGCGTTAAACATGACGTCGATTGATGGGGAGGTTTTGTCGTAATACTCTACTTCCGCTTCTGCCAGCGCAGAACGGCAGTCCAGGCACCAGTGCACCGGCTTAGCGCCTTTGTGCAGGTGACCGTTACCGATGATTTTACCCAGCGCACGGATAATGTTCGCTTCGGTTTTGAAGTTCATCGTCAGATACGGACGATCCCAGTCACCCAGCACACCCAGACGGATGAAGTCGGCTTTCTGACCTTCCACCTGCTCGGCGGCATAGTTACGGCAGGCTGCGCGGAATTCAGACGCGCTGACTTTCTCGCCTGGCTTACCGATCATCTGCTCGACTTTATGCTCGATAGGCAGACCGTGGCAGTCCCAGCCCGGTACATAAGGCGAGTCATAGCCCGCCATGCCTTTCGACTTAACGATAATGTCTTTCAGAATCTTGTTAACTGAGTGACCGATATGAATGCTGCCGTTAGCGTAAGGAGGGCCATCGTGCAGAATAAAGGTTTTTTTCCCTTTCTTGGCTTCGCGGATGATGCTGTACAGCTTGTCATCATACCAACGTTGCAGCATGCCAGGTTCGCGTTTGGCCAGATCGCCACGCATCGGGAACCCCGTTTCCGGCAAATTCAGGGTAGATTTATAGTCACTCATCAGATTCTCGGTTCCGTATGTCGGTTCTGTTTACACTTAAACCGATGTGTTCAGCCCAAAAAAGCGTCGGGCAGTCACGACATCGTTAGCAATTTGTTCTTTCAGCGCATCGAGCGAAGCAAAACGCTGCTCGTTACGTAATTTATCGCGCAGCACCACTTCAATATGACGGCCATACAAGTTCATCGTCACGTCCAGCAGATGCACTTCCAGCTGCTGACGCAAACCGGCCACCGTCGGTCGGGTGCCGATATTGGCGACGCCAGGAAGCGGATGTTCGCCTAATCCCAGCACCTCAACGGCGTACACCCCTTTTACCGGGGAGACCGTACGCTTAAGCGGCAGGTTAGCGGTGGGAAAACCAATCGTGCGGCCCAGGGCATCGCCATGCACCACCCGGCCGGAAATGCTGAAGGGGCGCCCCAGCAGCGTTTTCGCCAGCGGCAGATTGTCTTCTGCCAGCGCCTGGCGCACTGCCGTGCTGCTGATGCGCTTCCCATCATCGCAGAATGTCTGGGTGCTGATGACATCAAAGCCATATTCAACGCCAGCATTCTGTAATAACAGGAAATCGCCCTGGCGACCAGCGCCAAAACGGAAATCATCCCCGACGGCCAGGAACTTAACGTCCAGTTTATCCACCAGAAGATCGGCAACAAAACTTTGCGCAGTAAAGGCCGCGAAACGGCGGTCAAAACGGACGCAAAGTACCGCATCAACGCCTGCCTGCTCGAGGTAACGCACTTTCTCCCGCAGACGCGTCAGCCGTGCCGGGGCTTTTTCTGCCGCGAACAGTTCCAGCGGCTGGGGTTCAAACAGCATCACCATCACGGGCAGATTGCGCTGACGCCCCTCTTTGCACAACTGTGCCAGCAGCGCCTGGTGACCGCGATGTACACCATCGAAGTTACCGATAGTCAGAACGCAGCCGCGGTGCTGCTCTCTCAGGTTATGTATGCCGCTTATAAACTTCATGGCTGGCTCAAATTTGTGGAAATCGGCGGATTATACCTTGTACAGCTCTGAAGGTTAACCCACGAATACTGGCTTTCATGCTTTCTTCATGCCATTTCGTTCTGTATGGTGCTGATCCAGCGCGGGATGTTATTTTTCTTGTGAATAAGCTGTATTCGCCTGACCGAAGCTGATAGAATCTTGCGCCATCGAAACGTAATCAAGTGCCATTGTTTGACCGGCGCTTATTTGCACAAATCCATTGACAACCGAAGGCGAAAAGGGCATATTCCTCGGCCTTTGAATTGTCCTCATAGAACTATTTGGGAGTTGGACCTTGGCTAATATCAAATCAGCTAAGAAACGCGCCGTAACGTCTGAGAAGCGTCGTAAGCACAACGCTAGCCGTCGTTCAATGTTGCGTACTTTTATCAAGAAAGTTTACGCGGCTATCGCTACTGGCGATAAAGCGGCTGCGCAGAATGCATTTAATGACATGCAACCAATTGTGGACCGTCAGGCAGCTAAAGGCCTGATCCACAAGAACAAAGCTGCACGTCATAAAGCAAATCTGGCTGCACAGATCAGCAAACTGGCGTAATGTCAGTCTGTTAATCGAGCTTTGATAAAGAAACCGCCTTCTGGCGGTTTTTTTATGTCTTTTTTTTGCAGAGTGCAGAAAAAATCCGGGTCGCCCGGAAAAAAGCGTTGCCCCCTGCCGTTGTTGCGCCCTGCACTATCCGGTGAAAAGTTGGCTAAAATCGCTGTTGCAGATGCGCTGCACCGCCGGGTGCTGAATCATCCTTTCGGCAAAAATCACGTGATATTCCTCCATCACGGAGTCAATACTTCCCAGTTCAACAATCCCCTCACGCGAAAAATGTTCCTGGCCGTATAACGTCGGGGCGACAAAAATGGCCTGATTCGCCACACCAAAGGCCTTCATCAGCGCGGCGTCATCAAACTCACCGAGAATATCCACCGCCAGGTCCTGTGACTGTAACCAGTTCAGCACTTTTCTTCCCAGCATAGAGCGGCGGCCGGGGATCAGCAGCTTATGGTGGCGCAGACATTCGGGAAACGGCATCAGGGACGGCGGCGCACAGCACCAGAAGCTGACGGCACACTCTCCCAGCTTGACAGAGAACAGCCCCTCCTGCAGCGAGGAGCCGACCGGACAGTCAGAGAGGATCATATCCAGCTTGTGCTGACTGAGCTGCTCAAGCAGCAGCTCATGGGTGGATTCAAAACAGCGCAGGTGAACAGGCTCGCCGGACACCACCGCCGTTTCCAGCACTCTGCTGACCAGCGTTTTGGAGAGCGCATCCGCGACCCCAACGTCGAACAGCAGGCTCGCCTCCTTGCGATAGTTAACAATATCCAGCATTTCCTGACTGAGGGTGAACATGCGATCGGCATAGCGAAACACCAGTTGCCCAAGCTCCGACGGCACCAGCCCACGCCCCTGGCGTTTGAACAGATTACCGCGCAGACGCTCTTCCAGCGCTTTTAGCTGGCCGGTAACGGTCTGTGGCGTGAGATTAAGCACCTCTGCCGCCCTGACCACCGACCCGCTTTTACACACCTGCCAGAAATAGTAGAGATGGTTGTAATTGAGCTTCGCCATGTTCCGACCTCCCGACCACCGGCACTATCGCAGCTTAACCCGCAGCAGCGTGTAACCGACCAGCGCAGAAATCACTGACCCGCTGAGAATACCCAGTTTGGCCAGCGTGACCATCTCTTCATGTGCGGCATCAAAGGCCAGAGAGGCAATAAATATCGACATGGTAAAACCGATACCGCACAGCACACCGACGGCAGCAATATCCTGCATACGGGTGTTTTCCGGCATCGCGGCAATTTTCAGTTTCACCGACAGCCAGCAAATCAGCGTAATCCCCAGCGGTTTACCCACAAACAGACCGAGAATGATCCCCAGCGGTACCGCCGAGAACAGACCATCCACGGAAACACCGCTCAGCGAGACGCCGGCGTTGGCAAAAGCAAACAGTGGCAGGATCAGCCAGCTCACCCACGGATGCAGACCGTGCGCCAGTTCAATCGCCGGAGAGTGCCCCTCCTGCTTTTTCAGCGGAATAAGCAGGCCGACAATGACGCCCGCCAGCGTGGCGTGTACGCCGGACTTCAGCACGGCAACCCACAGCACCATCCCCACGGCCAGATAGACGGAGGTTTTACGCACCCCGCACAGGTTCAGCACCACCAGCACCGCGATAGAGGCAGCAGCCACGCCGAGCGAAGTCAGCGACAGGTCATTGGTATAGAAGAAAGCAATAATGATAATCGCGCCGAGATCGTCGATAACGGCCAGCGCCATCAGGAACATCTTCAGCGCCACCGGCACCCGGCTGCCCAGCAGGGCCAGAATACCCAGCGCAAAAGCAATATCCGTCGCCGCAGGGATCGCCCAGCCGTGAATGGCCAGCGGATCATTGTGGTTCAGCGCCGCGTAAATCAGTCCTGGAGCCAGCATGCCCCCCAGCGCAGCAATCAGCGGGAACATCGCGCGCTCGCGGCCTTTCAGCGACCCCATCATCAGCTCACGCTTCACTTCCAGACCGATCATCAGGAAAAACAGCGCCATCAGCGCATCATTAATCCACAGTAACAGGTCTTTATTGATATCCAGCGCGCCGAAACGGAACTGGACGGGCATGGAAAGTATTGACTGATAATCCTGCTGAGTGCTGGCGTTATTAGCCAGAAACATGGCAATGGCGGCGGCGACAATCAGCACGACGCCGCTGGTCGCATCATTTTTTAGCAGCTTTTTGAAAAAGAGGTTCATTACAGACTCCGCTGAAGATCTCAGATGACAGTGTTCAGGTGAGCAATAGCATACGTGTTTCAACCGTTCGAAAAAAACAGTTTATTCCCGCTTCAAACATCGGTATTTCCGACCTGTGACAGGCGGGCCATCAAAACAACCCAGGTAGTGCAGTTAACGCAGGATGAGAAACATAAAAAAAGCCGCAGAGTGCGGCTTTCTTATCACACGGATATTCGCTTACAGAGAGCAGTAAACGCGCGCTTCACGTGGGGTATAAATACCGAAAGTCACGATGCTCAGCAGAATATTGGGGAAAGTCTGCTGAACTTCAACGCGATCGACTTTATCCGCATTACCGCAGATTGCCGCTGCATCCAGCGTTTTTTTCTGGCCAATACCAGAAACGAAGAAGTGGTGAGTGGTCGCCTGCTTAGGCGTCGCCACCTGGTTGTGTTTCAGCTGGAAGGTTTGTTGAGCACAGCCGGAGAGTAAAACAGCGAAAGCAGCAATTGCCAGAATCTTTTTCATGAAATCCAATTCCATTAGATAAATTGAAGCGTCATCTAATAATAATCAGATACATAATGCAACATTAAGCAACAACAGATTCAACTTTGCCTGAATCGCACTAAAAATTTCCGTAATGAGAGAGTAAAAAAACAGGAAGAGGGACAGGTACAGCAGATTCAGCGGGTAAAACGGCTCCCTGTTTTATCAGGGAGCCGCATTGATTAACGAGTCAAATCGTCAAAGAACTTCTTCACGCCATCAAAGAAGCTTTTAGAACGCGGGCTGTTCTGCTCACCGGAAGGACCGCCAAAGCTCTCCTCCAGTTCACGCAGCAGCGACTTCTGCTTCTCGCTCAGGCTGACCGGGGTTTCCACCACGACGCGGCACAGCAGATCGCCCTGCGCACCACCTCGTACCGATTTCACCCCTTTGCCACGCATGCGGAACAGCTTGCCGGTCTGCGTTTCCGCAGGAACTTTCAGCTTCACGCGGCCATCCAGCGTCGGCACTTCAATTTCCCCACCCAGCGCGGCCATAACAAAGTTAATTGGCACTTCGCAGTAGAGGTTATTCTCTTCACGCTCAAAGATATTGTGCTTACGCACCTGCACCTGAACGTACAGATCGCCTGCTGGAGCACCCTGCTCGCCAGCTTCACCTTCGCCGGTCAGACGAATACGGTCACCGGTATCGACACCCGCCGGAATCTTCACTGACAGCGTTTTTGAACGCTCTACCCGGCCGTGGCCGTGGCAGGCATTGCACGGGTCTTTAATCACTGAACCGCGACCGTGACAGGTCGGACACGCCTGCTGCACGGTAAAGAAGCCCTGACGCATCTGCACCTGGCCCGCACCGTGACAGGTTGAACAGGTCTGCGGTTTGGTGCCGGCTTTTGCGCCACTGCCGTGGCAGACATCACACTCTTCCAGCGTAGGAATGCGGATCTCTTTGGTCACGCCGCGTACCGCTTCTTCCAGCGACAGCTCCATGTTGTAGCGTAAATCAGCGCCGCGTGCCGCACGCTGCTGACGACGGCCTCCGCCAAAGATATCGCCGAATACGTCGCCAAAGATATCGCTGAAGTCAGCTCCACCGCCGCCGCCAAAGCCACCGTGGCCACCGCCCATTCCGCCCTGCTCAAAGGCGGCATGACCGTACTGATCGTAGGCCGCACGTTTCTGCGCATCGGTCAGAATTTCGTAGGCTTCTTTGACCTCTTTAAACTGCTCTTCGGCACCTTCACCCTGGTTACGGTCGGGGTGAAATTTCATTGCCAGGCGTTTATAAGCCTTTTTGATCTCACGCTCATCCGCAGATTTGGATACGCCTAAAACCTCGTAATAGTCTCTTTTCGCCATTGTTATTGATCCTGCCCTTAACATGCGTGCACGGGCGTAGGATTTCTCCGACGCCCGTGCTGGTGATCAATGGCGCGTCACACGCCACCGTGCCCGCTCAAGGGCGATTATTTTTTGTTGTCTTTCACTTCTTCGAATTCAGCGTCAACAACATCATCGTCTTTCTTCGCACCGTCGGTGGCATCTGCTGCGCCGCCAGCGGCCTGCTGCTGCTGAGCGAATTCCATCAGCTTGCTGGACACTTCCATCAGAGCCTGGATCTTAGCTTCGATTTCCGCTTTATCCTCGCCTTTCAGCGCGGTGTTCAGCTCAGCCAGTGCCGCTTCGATTGGCGCTTTATCGTCGGCAGGCAGTTTATCGCCTGCTTCGTCCAGCTGCTTACGCGTGCTGTGTGACACCTGGTCACCCTGGTTACGGGTCTGAACCAGCTCTTCAAACTTACGGTCAGACTCGGCGTTTGCTTCAGCATCACGCACCATTTTTTCGATCTCTTCTTCATTCAGACCGGAAGAGGCCTTGATGGTGATCTTCTGCTCTTTACCACTGTTTTTGTCTTTCGCAGACACATGCAGAATACCGTCAGCATCGATGTCGAAGGTCACTTCGATCTGCGGCATACCGCGCGGTGCATTCTGAATACCGTCCAGGTTGAACTGACCCAGAGATTTGTTATCCGCAGCACGTTTACGCTCACCCTGCACAACATGGATGGTTACCGCAGACTGGTTGTCTTCTGCAGTAGAGAACACCTGGCTGTGCTTGGTTGGGATGGTGGTGTTTTTGCTGATCAGTGACGTCATCACGCCGCCCATGGTTTCGATACCCAGCGACAGCGGGGTAACGTCCAGCAGCAGAACGTCTTTCACTTCACCAGCCAACACACCGCCCTGAACCGCAGCACCTACTGCTACCGCTTCGTCCGGGTTGACGTCTTTACGTGGTTCTTTACCAAAGAACTCAGCAACTTTCGCCTGCACCATTGGCATACGCGTCTGACCACCGACCAGGATCACGTCGTTGATATCAGACACAGACAGGCCGGCATCCTGCAGCGCCACTTTCAGTGGATCGATAGAGCGCGCCACCAGGTCTTCAACCAGTGATTCCAGTTTAGAGCGCGTCACTTTGATGTTCAGGTGTTTAGGACCTGTAGCATCAGCCGTGATGTACGGCAGGTTAACGTCGGTCTGCTGTGCAGAAGACAGTTCGATCTTCGCTTTCTCTGCGGCTTCTTTCAGACGCTGCATTGCCAGTGGATCGTTGTGCAGATCGATACCCTGATCTTTCTTAAACTCAGCCACCAGATAGTTAATCATACGGCTGTCGAAGTCTTCACCACCCAGGTGGGTATCACCGTTGGTAGCCAGAACTTCGAAGGTTTTTTCGCCATCAACTTCATCGATTTCGATGATAGAGATATCGAAAGTACCACCGCCCAGGTCATAAACCGCGATAGTGCGGTTGCCCTGACCTTTATCCAGACCGTAGGCCAGTGCCGCTGCGGTCGGTTCGTTGATGATACGTTTTACTTCCAGACCGGCGATACGACCGGCATCTTTCGTTGCCTGACGCTGCGCATCGTTGAAGTAAGCCGGTACAGTGATAACCGCTTCAGTGACTGGCTCACCCAGATAATCTTCAGCCGTTTTCTTCATCTTTTTCAGCACTTCTGCTGAAATCTGTGGCGGAGCCACGCGCTGACCTTTCACGTCCAGCCATGCATCACCGTTGTCAGCGCCAACGATTTTAAACGGCATGATTTTCAGGTCACGCTGAACTTCTTCATCCTGGAAGCGACGGCCAATCAGGCGCTTGATCGCAAACAGTGTATTCTGCGGGTTGGTAACCGCCTGACGTTTAGCAGGCTGACCTACCAGCGTTTCGCCGTCCTGGGTGTAAGCAATAATTGAAGGAGTGGTACGGTCCCCTTCTGCATTCTCCAGTACACGCGCTTTGCCGCCATCCATAATGGCAACACAAGAGTTCGTTGTACCCAGGTCAATACCAATAATCTTACCCATTTAAACATCTCCCACTTAAATTCAATTCAAATCAGCTTATGAACCATTAATGTGGGCAATTTTTACAGTTTCAACTGCTCGCCCTACGCTTTTTTTCCAGGTCCGAAGCCTCGGATGCCAACTAAGATGGGGCCGTGCAGCGCGGCATCAAGGGGGGAAGAGAAAAAAATTTTCACTTTGCCTTTAAAAGTGAACGGGCCAGCCTGAGCTGACCCGTTTAACCACCGGCACTGCGGCTACAGCGCACTGACCTGTTTCAGTATTGCCTGCCGCCCGGCGGCACCCCGCAGCCAGCAGCCAACCAGTACGCCAATAGCCGCCAGCACCAGTACATAATAGGCTGGTGCCATTGGCGTCAGCTTCATCATCAACGTCAGGGCAATCGGCGTCAGCCCGCCAAAAATCGCGTAGGCGATATTGTAAGAGAAGGAGATCCCGGTGAAACGGACCTCCGCCGGAAACGCACTCACCATGACAAACGGCACCACGCCCACCACACCGACACACAGGCCGGCCAGCGCATACGCTGCAAACAGATACTCAGGTGCCTGTGCAGCGACGTGGAAGAACGCCCAGCTGGCGACGGCCATTAACAGACTGCCGACAATCAGGGTGGTCGATGCACCGATACGGTCCACCAGCGCTCCGGCAATAATACAGCCGAAGATCAGCATCACGGTCGCCAGGCTGTTCGCCTGCAGCGTCAGTGCGGCAGGCAAACCGTGTAACTTCTGCAACAGCGCCGGAGCCATCAACAGCACCACAACAATACAGGCCGACAGCAGCCAGGTGAGCAGCATCGACACCACCACACCGTGCGTATGCCGCAGCACTACGGTTTTCAACGGCAGCTCGACAGATAACGCTTTACGCTGCTGCATCCGGGTAAATACCGGAGTTTCATGCAGCCAGCGTCGCAGATACATTGCCAGCAGGCCAAAACCGCCCCCCAGCAGGAAGGGGATACGCCAGCCCGTTTCAGCGATAGTCTGCGCGCTCATGGTGGTGGTAATCAGCGTAGCCACCAGCGATCCCAGCAGAATGCCGAAAGTCAGCCCTGCTGTCAGCGTCCCGCAGGCGAAACCGATGCGTTTTTCCGGTACATGCTCCGCGACAAACACCCACGCCCCCGGCACTTCACCGCCAATCGCCGCACCCTGTAGCATTCGTAACAGCAGCAGCAGTAGCGGAGCCGCTATGCCAATAGAGGCATAGGTGGGCAGCAGCCCCATTGCCAGGGTAGGCACGGCCATCAGCAGAATACTCAGACTGAACATTTTCTTGCGCCCCTGGCTGTCACCGAAGTGCGCCATGATCAGTCCGCCTAAAGGACGAGCCAGATAACCGGCAGCAAAAATCCCAAAGGTCTGCAGCTGGCGCAGCCATTCGGGAATATCAGCGGGGAAGAACAGATCGCCAATCACGGCAGCGAAAAAGACGAAGATAATAAAGTCGTAGAACTCCAGTGCACCGCCGAGGGCGGCGAGAGCAAGAGTTTTGTAATCCTGTCGGTTAAGGCGGCGCGATTGATCGATTTGCATATTTTTTCAGGCTGGTCCACAGGTAGAAGAAAACGGTATAGTTTGCACTGTAAAGCTGAGCTTACTATACCGTCACTTTCCTGCTACAGCAGTGACCTCTGGATCTTATGCCTGAAAAAATGAATTTTTAGCTATTTGTGTCGCGGCGGGCGCTTTTAGGGCGAAATGCTGCTACTACCTGCGGATCAGTCTCGATATACGGTCCTTCAAGAAGCTGGATGCAATACGGCACGCTGGCGAATATGCCGTGTACCTGCGCCTGGCCTTCAGCGTCTTTCAGGCCTTCCAGCGTTTCCTTAATAGACTTTGGCTGACCCGGCAGGTTAATGACCAGCGACTGCTTACGAATCACGCCGACCTGGCGCGACAAAATCGCAGTCGGCACGAAATTCAGGCTGATCTGACGCATCTGCTCGCCAAAGCCTGGCATCTCGCGGTCGGCGATCGCCAGCGTGGCATCCGGCGTCACATCGCGCCGGGCCGGGCCGGTTCCCCCGGTCGTCAGCACCAGATGGCAAAATAGCTCATCGACTAATTCACAGATCGCCTGCTCAATCATCGGCTGCTCATCCGGCACCAGACGTTTTTCGATCTCATACGGCGTTGTCAGTGCCTTTCCGAGCCACTCTTCCAGTGCCGGCAGGCCCTGATCCTGATAAATGCCGTTGGCCGCACGATCGGAAACGGAGATCAATCCAATGCGTAGTGTGTTCATAGGGTATTTACCGTCGGAGAAAAGGAGATGAAGAAAGGATAAACCATAGTAAAGAAGGAAGTATAGCGAAGGAGGACCTATTCGAATTCAGGAATAGCCAAAACAACTGGAACGGTAGCAAGGCGGTAAGTGGATACATCCCCGGCCACCTAAAGAAGTCAGTGACCGGGATGAACGCGCGGCCAACGCCGCTACAGCTTCAAGAACGCAGGCTATTACAGCAGGTCAGCAATCATCTTATCGAGTTTGCCCTGGTCGATGGCAAAGTTACGGATGCCTTCAGCCAGTTTCTGTACGGCCATCGGATCCTGGTTGTGCTGCCACAGGAACTCCGACTCGGTCATCTTCGCCGGACGCGCTTTCACTTCGCCGCTGTAAGACAGCTTACGCTCAACCGTGCCTTCGGTTTCTGCCAGTTCTTTCAGCAGGCCAGGGGAGATGGTCAGGCGATCGCAGCCGGCCAGTTCGATGATTTCACCCACGTTACGGAAGCTGGCACCCATCACCACAGTCTCGTAACCGTGCTGCTTGTAGTATTCGTAGATTTCGGTCACGGAAACCACGCCTGGATCTTCGTTCGGTGCGTACTCTTTCTTATCGGTGTTCGCCTTGTACCAGTCGAGGATACGGCCAACAAACGGAGAGATCAGGAACACGCCCGCTTCAGCGCAAGAACGTGCCTGTGCGAAGGAGAACAGCAGCGTCAGGTTACAGTTGATGCCTTCTTTTTCCAGCTGCTCAGCAGCGCGGATACCCTGCCAGGTCGAAGCCAGCTTGATCAGGATGCGGTCATTGCTGATGCCGGCATCGTTATACAGTTTGATCAGGCTGCGGGCTTTGGCGATGCTGCCTTCGGTGTCGTAAGACAGACGGGCATCGACTTCGGTAGAGATGCGGCCAGGGACCAGCTTCAGAATTTCCAGGCCAATGTTTACAGCCAGCTTGTCGGCAGCGTAAGACACCTGCTCTTCTTTGTTGCTGGTCTGCTCACGCGCCCAGACCACCGCTTCGTCGATCAGCTTACGGTATTCCGGGATCTGTGCCGCGCTGAGAATAAGAGAAGGGTTAGTGGTGGCATCCTGAGGTTTGTAGAGTTTCATTGCCGCAATGTCGCCGGTATCAGCAACAACGGTAGTGAGTTGACGCAGGGAAGATAATTTGTCCGTCATAGTTGTCATTCTCATCAAAGTTGATTTGTCAGGGTGTTGAAAATGTCTGCCCCGGATGATAGCACGCGTACCCCACCATGCAAGGGGCGTAAACTTTCGTGCCTCAACAGGATAATTTCGCCGCAGAAATACCGCATTTACCCGGCAATCACCGCGGTCATCTTCGGTCACCAATGGCAGCGATTCGTCACTCCCCCTCACTTTTTTGCTACAGTAGGCGCTGATAATTTTCCCGGACACTGCAAGAAGGACGCGTTCATGTTAATGGTAATTTCCCCGGCCAAGACCCTGGACTTTGAAAGCCCGCTGGCGACCCAACGTTATACCCAGCCCGCCCTGCTGAAAGAGTCACAGCAGCTGATTGACGTGGCGCGCACGCTCTCACCGGCGGATATCGCGTCCCTGATGCATATCAGCGACAAACTGGCCGTACTGAACGCCGAACGCTTCAACGACTGGCAGCCCGACTTCACCCCGGATAACGCCCGTCAGGCGATCCTCGCCTTTAAAGGGGATGTCTACACTGGCCTGCAGGCAGAAACCTTCAGCGATAAAGAGTTCGATTTTGCCCAGCAGCATCTGCGGATGCTGTCCGGCCTTTACGGGCTGCTGCGCCCGCTGGACCTGATGCAGGCGTATCGCCTGGAGATGGGCATCAGGCTGGCAAACCCGGCAGGCAAAGATCTCTACAGCTTCTGGGGGGATAAACTGACCCACGCGCTGAATGCCGCGCTGGCGGAACAGGGCGATGACGTTCTGATTAATCTCGCCTCGGACGAATATTTTAAAGCGGTGAAACCGAAACTGCTCAACGGCAGGGTGATTAAGCCGGTCTTTTTAGATGAGAAAAACGGCAAGTTTAAGGTCATCAGCTTCTATGCAAAAAAAGCGCGCGGGCTGATGAGCCGCTATATCATTGAGCACCGCCTGAGCAAGCCAGAGCAGCTTAAAAAGTTCGACGTGGACGGCTATGCCTTTGATGCAGATGCGAGTGCGGGGAATGAGCTGGTGTTTAAACGCAGCGAAGCAGTTTAAGCGCAGGGGGCGACCCTTTTTTTGGTCGTCCCGTGTCGATACGCTGACGCGGCGGGCTGACCGCAAAAGAGGGTCAGCCCCGACGTAATAGTTTATTTCTTCAGTAAAAACTCACGCAGGTCAGCAAACTCAGCCTTCATGGTATGCGACAGCAGCGGCAGGTCTGCACG
Organism: Erwinia sp. Eh17-17; assembly: GCF_039675725.1. Taxonomy (NCBI): domain Bacteria; kingdom Pseudomonadati; phylum Pseudomonadota; class Gammaproteobacteria; order Enterobacterales; family Erwiniaceae; genus Erwinia; species Erwinia sp. Eh17-17. The sequence goes on from NZ_JBDFQT010000003.1 coordinate 215,195, forward strand.
TTCAGCCAGGGCTTCCGGTAACGGCAGCTTGCGGTCGAGAATCTCTTCCACGCTCTCTTTAAACTTCGCCGGGTGTGCCGTGCCCAGGAACAGGCCAAACTCTCCTTCCTGCAGCTGATCGCGCAGCAAGCGGTAAGCAATAGCCGCGTGAGGTTCAGACAGATAGCCGATATCAGCCAGTTCGCGCATGGTGGCTTTGGTGGTTTCATCATCCACAGCGCCGTAGCCAAGATCCTGCAGACGCCAGGTTTTACGGCGGAACAGCTCTTCCACGCGCGGCCAGTTGTTCGGCTGTGACACATCCATCGCATTCGACAGCGTTGCAACCGTGACCTTCGGTGACCACTCGCCATTCACCAGGAAGCGCGGCACGGTATCGTTAGCGTTGGTTGCGGCGATAAAGCGCTTCACCGGCAGACCGAGCGATTTCGCCAGCAGGCCAGCCGTCAGATCGCCAAAGTTACCGCTTGGCACTGAGATCACCAGCTGATTACGTTTTTCCTGCGGCAGCTGCGCCACGGCTTCGAAGTAATAGCAGATCTGCGCCAGCAGGCGGCTGATGTTGATAGAGTTCGCCGAGTTCAGGCCGATGGCCTTCTTCAGCTCTTCATCGTCAAACGCCTGTTTTACCAGCGACTGACAGACATCGAAATCGCCATCGATGGCAATCGTCTGAATATTCCCGCCCAGGGTGCAGAACAACTTCTCCTGCAGCGGGCTGATTTTGCCCTGTGGGTAGAGGATCACCACGCGCACGTTTTCCATACCGTAGAAGGCGTGGGCCACGGCGGCACCGGTATCCCCGGAGGTCGCGGTCAGGATAGTGATCTTCTCATCAGCATCGCTGACGTAAGCCAGCATCTGCGCCATAAAACGGCCGCCGAAGTCTTTAAATGCCAGCGTCGGGCCGTGGAACAGCTCCAGCGCAGCGATATCGTCAGTGACGTTAACGACGGGTGCGGGGAAGGTGAACGCCGTTTTCAGCCGCTCGCTCAGCTGATGCGCGTCAATCTCATCACCAATAAAGGCCGACAGGATTTTGCTGCTGCGGGTCACGAAATCCATCTCCAGCATCGCATCGATGTCGGTCAGTTCGAATTCAGGTAACTCCAGTGGAAAGAACAGGCCCTGCTGTTTACCCAGCCCCTGCTTCACCGCCTGGGCGAAGCTAACCTGCTCGTTGTGATCCTTAAGATTATACAGTTTCATGCGTTATCCCAGTTTACGTGCGCCTGCCGTATCTAAACGGCAAATATGGACGAAGCCTTCATCATTTTGCAGATAGTGCTGGCGGAGCCAGTCTGCCATACGTTGTGCGGTATCCAGCTGATTACAGACGGCAAACAGCGTCGGGCCGGAGCCTGAGATACCACAGGCCAGCGCACCGATATCGGCAGCGGCCTGGCGGGCTTCGCTGAAGCCCGGTAACAATTTGGTGCGGTAAGGTTCCGCAATCACATCCTGCATCAGCTTTGCCGCCAGCAGCGGCTGCTGCGTGTGGCAGGCATGGATAAAGCCACCCAGATAGCGACCGTGGCGAATAATATCCTCTTTGCGGTACTGCGCAGGCAGGATCGCACGGGCTTCGGCGGTAGACACCTTAATACCCGGATAAGCCATTACCCACAGCCAGTCATCAAAGCCTGGCACCTGCTGGCTGATAATGCCGTTCTCTTCCAGCATCAGCTGCATGCCGCCGAGGAAACAGGGCGCCACATTATCAAAATGGACGCTGCCGGAGATGCGCCCTTCCAGTTCCCCCATCAGCGCCAGCAGCTCCGTATCATTCAACGGCTTGCCACAGTGTTCGTTCATTGCCATCAGGCCAGCGACCACCGAGCAGGCGCTGGATCCCAGCCCGGAACCGATCGGCATATTTTTTTCCAGCGTCATCTTCACCGGCACGCGCTGGCCAATCGCTTCACAGAAGCGGTCCCAGCACTGATAAACAATATTCTCTTTCGGGTCAGCGGGCAGTTTGCTGACAAAACTGCCTTCGTTATGCAGGCTGAACGTGTCGGCCGCTTCCACGGTTACGCAGTCCCCCAGCAGGGTGCCATCCACCGGCGACACCGCCGCCCCAAGCACGTCAAAACCAACGCTGACGTTGCCAATTGAGGCAGGGGCATGAATTTTAACCATGATTAAACTCCCAACTTCCACGACAGAGTACGTAACAGATCGGCAAATACGCCCGCCGCGGTCACATCATTACCGGCACCGTAACCGCGCAGCACCAGTGGGATTGGCTGATAATAACGGCTGTAGAACGCCAGCGCATTTTCACCATTTTTCACTTTATATAACGGATCGTTGCCATCGACGGCATCGATTTTCACTTTGCAGATACCGCCCTCTTCGATGGCACCGACAAAGCGTAATACTTTATCCGCTTCGCGTGCGCTGGCAACCCGCTGAGCAAAGGCTTCATCCAGCTCCGGCAGACGCGCCATAAACGTTTCAACATCGGCAATTGCGGTCAACTCTGGCGGCAGAACGGCTTCAATCTCAATATCGCTCAGCTCCAGCTGATAGCCGGCCTCACGGGCGAGGATCAGCAGCTTACGCGCGACGTCCAGCCCTGACAGGTCTTCACGCGGGTCCGGCTCGGTAAAGCCCATCTCGCGCGCCATTTTCGTCGCTTCAGACAGCGACACACCCTCGTCCAGTTTGCCAAAAATAAACGACAGCGACCCGGAGAGAATACCGGAGAAGCTGATCATCTCATCCCCGGCATTCAGCAGATTTTGCAGGTTCTCAATCACCGGCAGGCCCGCCCCGACGTTAGTATCATAAAGGAACTTACGGCGTGATTTCGCTGCGGCTGCGCGCATCTGCTGGTAGTAGTTGATTGACGACGTGTTGGCCTTTTTGTTCGGCGTCACCACGTGGAAACCGTCAGTAAGGAAATCGGCATACTGATCGGCGACCTGCTGGCTGGAAGTACAGTCGACAATCACCGGATTCAGCAGATGATACTCTTTCACCAGGCGATTGAGACGCCCCAGGTCAAACGGCTCTTTTGCCGCTTTTAGCTGATCCTGCCAGTTCTCCAGCGGGATACCGTGGACATTGGTCAGCAGCGCCCGCGAATTGGCGATGCCACAGACGCGCAGATCGATATGTTTGTTCTTCAGCCAGGTCTGCTGGCGATGCAGCTGCTCGATCAGGGCCGCCCCCACACCACCGACGCCGATAACAAACACTTCAATCACCTGGTCTGTGGCAAACAGCATCTGATGCACCACGCGCACACCGGTGGTCGCTTCATCATTGCTGACCACAACGGAGATAGAGCGCTCAGAAGAGCCCTGAGCAATGGCCACGATGTTGATATTGGCACGGGCCAGCGCCGAGAAGAACTTGGCTGAAATCCCGCGCAGGGTGCGCATACCGTCACCGACGACGGAGATCACCGCCAGGTGCTCCATCACGTCCAGCGGCTCCAGCAGGCCATCTTTCAGCTCCAGATAGAATTCATCTTCCAGCACGCGGCGCGCCCGCGCCAGGTCGCTCTGCGATACGCAGAAGCTGATACTGTATTCCGAAGAGGACTGGGTGATCAGCACCACGGAAATACCGCTGCGCGACATCGCCGCAAAGACACGCGCCGCCATACCGACCATGCCTTTCATCCCCGGACCAGAGACGTTAAACATCGCCATATTATTCAGGTTGGTGATGCCTTTTACCGGATTATCTTCGTCGCTGCCGTCGCCGCCGATCAGCGTGCCGGGAGCCTGCGGGTTGGCGGTATTTTTAATCAGGCAAGGGATCTGGAACTGTGCAATAGGGGCGATAGTGCGCGGATGCAGAACTTTTGCCCCGAAGTAGGAGAGCTCCATCGCCTCCTGATAGGACATCGATTTCAGCAGACGCGCATCCGGCACCTGGCGCGGATCGCAGGTATAGACCCCGTCCACGTCGGTCCAGATTTCACAACAGTCGGCGCGCAGACAGGCGGCGAGCACCGCCGCTGAATAGTCAGAGCCGTTACGCCCCAGCACGACCAGCTCACCGCGTTCATTACCGGCGGTAAAGCCCGCCATCAGCACCATATTGCTCGCCGGGATCTGGCTGGCAGCAATGCGGCGGGTGGACTCGGCAATATCCACGGTGGATTCAAGATAATGGCCGACGGCCAGCAGCTGTTCCACAGGATTGATCACGCTGACGCCGTGGCCGCGCGCCTGCAACAGCGCTTCCATAATGGCGATTGAGAGCTTTTCACCACGACAGATTATCGCGGCGTTGACGCTGTCCGGGCACTGCCCCAACAGGGCGATACCGTGTAAGACCTGCTTTAGCTGCGCGAACTCCCGATCAACTACCGTTTTCAGCTGGTCGAAAGCAAAGCCCGGCTGTGCCTCAGCCAGCCCCTGAAGCAGTTCAGCAAAGATACGCTCCGCATCGCTGATGTTTGGCGTAGCATCCTGACCGCTGATGGTTTTTTCAATCATCGCCACCAGATGGTTGGTAATCTTCGCTGGCGCGGACAATACGGTAGCAACCTGTCCCTGCTTTGCATTACTTTCCAGAATGTCAGCCACACGCAGAAAGCGTTCCGCATTGGCTACTGAGGTTCCACCGAATTTCAGCACTCGCATGTTCAAGATCTCCTGAATTTTTGCCGAAAAAAAAGCCCGCACTGGTTAGGTGCGGGCTTATTTTTTATTTTTCCTGTATGCGTCAGCCCGCACCGTTACCTGTGGTAATGGTGGTGGTAATAATGATTGTGGTAATCAGGCTGTTTTTGCGCATTGAGATTTATCTTTTATCTGTCTGTAAAATCTGTCGGCTTTCAGAATTAAAGCAAACAGCCGATCATGTCAATTTTTTTATCAAAGGGCACCTGCCACTGGCGCGATGCCGCCGGCCCCTTTTCCGCGTCTCCGCCCAGCTGTTCTGTTACACAGGAAAAAAATGGCAGTAAATCACACTGCTTTTTATCGATTGAGCAGTGTTTACCTCTGGAGGTTTTTTTCAATGTCATGCAGCAACCGATGCAGCATGGCGGTATCTCGCTGCTGCAACAGGCCCATGCGCTGCCGAAGCCAGTCAGCCATTTTTTCATCCCCGGCGACGTCAAGACGCAGCAGCAGCTTGTCCACACGCAGACGCAATGCCGCCAGCTGATCGGCTTCCGCCGCTGCCTCAGCCAGGGCACTCACCTGACGCAGCGCCGAGAGCTGATAGCAGTAAACCATCACCGCCTGGCCGAGGTTAAGCGACGGATAGTCCCCTGCCATAGGGATCCCGGTCAGCAGATCAACCTGTGCCAGTTCCTCATTGGTTAAGCCGCTGTCTTCACGGCCGAATACCAGAGCTGCGCTGCCAATCCACTGCTGTTTCTCTTCCAGTACGCCCTGCACCTGCTGAGGCGTGGCGTAGTAGCGGAATTTAGCCCGTGAACGCGCCGTGGTGGCAATGCTGAAATCAATATCCGCCAGCGCGTCTTCAAACGATGTCCAGTGACTGGCATTTTCCAGTATCTCACCGGCACCGTGGGCCACGCGCTGTGCGGCCGGATCGCGATGTACCAGGCTGTTAACGATACGTAACTCGCTAAACCCCATGGTTTTCATGGCACGGGCCGCTGCACCGACATTTTCCGCGCGAGCGGGAGAAACAAGGATCAAAGGAAACCGCATAACCACCTACATGTAATGAAAAAGAGAAATACCACTACCACTAACGTGGCCCTGGGCAACGGCTCCGGCTTTACCGCACCCCGCCCGTGCGTCAGCGGCGATGTAAATCATCGTAATAAGATGATAACCTTATTTTTTATGGATAAATCAGCAAAAAACAGACTCTCAAATAATAATCTCTATTTTATCAAATATTTAACATTTATTAAAACACACTCAAACTTACTGTTAACTCACTTCGTGGAATAGTGAAATTCTACACGTATTTGTGAGCTAACCTGGCATTCCGGGAAGAGTTTTTCACAAAAGTGTTAACGTGCTACACTTGGTTTGATATAAGTCAACTAAGCGTTGTTTTATTGCGTAATGGATGTTGCCTGTGCTGTTATGTTGCTGTTAATACAGTTAGGATATACGCCGTTTTGGCACTACCGGGGCATGCAGGATACAGCCTGATGGCTGCGCAAAACCCAATAAAACTGGCGTTTCAGCAGCGCTGAATCTTCATGTATATAGGGTTAGCCACGTTGTTGACGGTACATGGAACGTGTATCAAGAACATAATTCTGTACGGCTGTTGTTTTGCTTCTGACTCTGAACACCAGGTGTAGTCAGCGCCAATGGCCGTATGTCCTGTTTTCGATTTTGTTAGCAATTTTAGGTAGCAAACACATGCAGACCCCGCACATACTTATCGTTGAAGACGAATTAGTCACTCGTAATACGCTCAAAAGTATTTTTGAAGCCGAAGGCTACATGGTTTATGAAGCTACGGACGGCGCAGAAATGCACCAGATTTTGACCGAGAATGACGTCAATCTGGTGATTATGGACATCAACCTGCCGGGCAAAAATGGCCTGCTGCTGGCACGTGAACTGCGCGAGCAGGCTAACGTTGCCCTGATGTTCCTGACGGGCCGTGATAACGAAGTCGATAAGATCCTCGGCCTGGAAATCGGCGCTGATGACTATATCACCAAGCCATTTAACCCGCGTGAACTCACCATTCGCGCCCGTAACCTGCTGTCACGCACCATGAATCTGGCTGCCGTTAGCGAAGAGCGTAAGCTGGTGGAATCCTACCGTTTTAACGGCTGGGAGCTGGACATCAATAGTCGTTCACTGGTCAGCCCGCAGGGCGAGCAGTACAAACTGCCTCGCAGTGAATTCCGTGCCATGCTGCACTTCTGCGAAAATCCGGGCAAGATCCAGACCCGTGCAGACCTGCTGAAGAAAATGACCGGACGCGAATTAAAACCGCACGACCGTACTGTTGATGTGACCATCCGCCGCATCCGTAAGCATTTTGAATCCACACCGGACACCCCGGAAATTATCGCCACCATTCACGGCGAAGGTTACCGCTTCTGTGGCGATCTGCAGGATTAATGCTTGCAGGGGTCGACCTTTTTCCGGTCGACCCACGCATTCTGCTACTGATGGCCCCACGGCATAATCGGCACCGCACTCAGGGCATTTTTTGGCGACCCGTCCACGACCTTATCCGAATAGCTTAGATAAATTAAAGCATTACGCTTTTTATCATAGAAGCGCACCACCTGAAGCTTTTTGAATACCAGCGATGTCCTTTTCCTGAACACCACTTCGCCCTCTGCTTTCCCCTGAGCAATTTTATCGCTCAGTTCAACCGGACCTACCTGCTGACAGGAAATCGCGGCATCAGAGGTATCCTCAGCCAGCCCCAGCCCACCTTTAATTCCACCGGTTTTTGCCCGGCTGAGATAACAGGTCACGTTTTTTACATCAGGATCGTCGAATGCCTCGACAACGATTTTATGATCGGGACCAAATACCTTAAATACGGTATCCACCGATCCCACCTGCTCCGCGTGTAAAACCCCGGAGCACAGTAATACTGAAGTGACTATTAACACTTTTTTTATTGTCATGACGTTACCATTTCAAAGAAAATAGATGACATTGTAAGGTACACAGCAACCGCAGTGACCTTGTAATTTATAACGCTATTTGTCGCTAATTAGCCATTTTAGGCACATTTTTACAGTTAAAGCTGAAACCTGGCTTTTGCAATTAATGCTACTATTCGTCGACTTTGCTTATCTTGCACCAATTCTGAGTAACATGAGGACGATTTATGGACCAAGCCGGTATCATTCGAGATTTGCTTGTCTGGCTGGAGAGCCACCTTGACCAACCGTTATCACTGGATAATGTCGCGGCAAAGGCAGGTTATTCAAAATGGCATTTGCAAAGAATGTTCAAGGACGTCACTGGTCATGCGATTGGCGCTTATATTCGTGCTCGTCGTTTGTCAAAGGCTGCCGTAGCTTTACGGCTGACAAGTCGCCCGATTCTGGATATTGCTTTACAGTATCGCTTCGACTCACAGCAAACCTTCACCAGGGCTTTTAAAAAACAGTTTGCACAGACGCCAGCCTGGTATCGCCGGTCCTCGGACTGGAATGCCTATGGGCTGCGCCCACCTATCCGCCTCAATGACGTCAGATTACCGGAACCTACATGGGTCAGTCTGCCGGAAATCGTGCTGACAGGGCAAACTCAGACTTACACCTGCACACTGGAACAGATTTCCCGCTTCCGTAATGAAATGCGCACGCATTTCTGGCGCCAGTTTCTGACGGAAACGGACACCGTTCCCCCCGTGCTGTATGGCCTCCATCAGTCGCGTCCAAGCACTGAAAAAGATGATGAACAGGAGATCCTTTACACCACTGCCGTACCGTCTGACCAGATGTCTCATCACCTGAGCTCGGCTCAGACCGTACTGCTGGAAGGCGGGGATTACGTACAGTTTACTTATGAAGGGCCACGTACCGGGTTTCAGGAGTTCATCCTGCAAATTTATGGTACCTGCATGCCTAACCTGAATCTCACGCGTCGTCACGGTCAGGATATTGAGCGCTTCTATACCCACGGCGGTAAGATGCGTCCTGAGCCACCTACTGACATACACTGTGAATATCTGATCCCTATCCGACACTCGTCGTAAACGGGCTACCCGATAACAAAGAAAGGGCCGATAATATCGGCCTTTTTTTATGATTAACGTTGCAGCTCGTCGAGCGCGGTCTCCTCAAGGTGAGCAACGTCCCCAGCGGTTTCAACTACCCATCCCGAAGCCAGCCAGGCGCTTTGCTGGTGATCGACGCGCGATATCGAGCAGTTACGCAGACGCAGACGGCGTTCCGCATTGGCGGGCAGACCAAGGATAGTGCTCAGCAGCACCCCCAGCGCCATGCCGTGGCTGACGATCAGCGGACGGCACCCTTTCGGCAGTTCAAGGCAGGCATTCAGCGCCTGGTGCATACGCTGCGCCATTTCGCTCATCGACTCGCCCTGTGGGATACGCCCGTTCTCCGTTCCGTCGACCAGCGTTTTACGCCAGCCTTCTTCCTCTGCGCTCAGTGAATCCAGCAGGCGCTCTTCCAGCACCCCCATATTCAGCTCACGCAGACGCGGGTCGAGGACAACCTCAACACCACAGGCATCGGCAATAATCTCCGCCGTGCGGCGGGTACGCCCCAAATCACTGGCAATCACGTGGGTGATGCCAAGCTGTTTGACGCGTTGCCCTACCTGATGAGCCTGCTGCTCTCCTTTATCAGTCAGCGCGCTGTCTGACTGCCCCTGAATGCGGCGTGCTGCATTCCAAAGCGTTTCTCCGTGGCGAACAAGATAGACCTGTAACATGCGATTTTCCGTTATACTGCGACAAATTTGCGTAGAAGGTTCAAACAATTATGTACCATGTTGTCGCTGCTACCACCAATCCAGCCAAAATTAAGGCAATTTCTCAAGCGTTCAGCGATATCTTCGGGGAAGGATCCTGCCATATAGAGGGTGTCGGGGTCGACAGCGGCGTCGCTGCACAACCGATCACAAACACAGAAACGCGAACTGGCGCACGTCAGCGCGTGATGAATGCCCGCCAGGTCAGACCCGAAGCTGATTTCTGGGTCGCTATCGAAGCCGGTATTGAAGACAATACGGCCTTCGCCTGGATGGTGGTAGAAAACCACAAACTGCGCGGAGAGTCACGCTCTGCCAGCTTTACCCTGCCAGCCATTGTGATGAAAGGCATTCACGCCGGACGTGAACTCGGAGACGAGATGGCTCGCCTGACGGGTATTGATAATATCAAGCATAAAGGCGGCGCAATCGGGGCGTTTACTGCCGGCCACCTGACACGCACCAGCGTTTACCATCAGGCGCTGATTCTGGCACTGTGCCCGTTCCATAACGAAATTTATCAGCGCAAAGACGACGAAGACGACACTTCAGACCTTGTCTGACCCCTTCAGAAGTTGAGTCTCCAGCCACGCCTTGAGGGCTGGAGGCGCGCTTTTCAGGCTGTTCGATCCGCGCGTAATGGTCGCAATCCCGGCCCCCAGCTCATTTTTCAGCTCACGCTGGCTCATTTCACCACGCATCAGCTCTTCAATAATCCGCAGTCGGGTGCCCAGCGCTTCGCGCTCATCCGGGGTCAGCATCAGCTGTAACAGCGGAAGATGCAGCTCACTCTGATAGGCACGCTGTAACAGCGTAACAAAGCGCAGCCAGTCTTCGCTTGCCGGGTCAGCCGTGATGGGAACAGAGATGTGATCAGTCATGATATGCCGCCATACTATTTAACTAGTACAGTAGCATATCATCATCGCCTTGATACTTGAAGCCACAGCGGCGCTGGCAGCGTTCTTTCAATCAGTAGCGCTGCTTCCACTCACTGTCAGAAAATAGCTTGTCGGACTGACTCAGGAAGTGCCGATAGTAGGCATCATAGGCCAGCACGTTCTTCACGTAACCACGCGTTTCCGAGAACGGAATCGTCTCGACAAAGGCCACGGCATCCAGTTTCCCGGCGCTGTTTCCCTGCCATGTGCGAACGCGTGACGGACCGGCGTTATAGGCGGCAGAAGCGAAGATACGGTTCTCACCAAACTGCTGATATACCGACTCCAGGTACTGTGTGCCGATCTGAATATTGGTTTCCGCATCCAGTAGCTGGCTGCTGTTGCTGTAGCCCGGAATACCAAATTTGGTCACGGTATGCTGAGCAGTCGCCGGCATCACCTGCATCAGGCCGGATGCGCCGACCGGGGAACGGGCTTTCGGGTTCCATGCGCTCTCCTGGCGGGCAATCGCCATCGCATAGCTCATCGGGATGCTCTTGCCGCTGATATTACGTTCAAACTGCGGCTGCCAGGCCAGCGGGAAACGCTCCTGCAGGCTGTTCCACAGTTTGCCGGTAATCGTCGCCTGGACGCTGAGATCCCACCAGTTTTGCTGACGGGCGTAGCTGGCCAGCATCTGCTGCTGCGACGTGGTGCGGCTGGACACCAGATAGCTCCACTCGCTGCGCGCCAGGTTATCCATACCCCAGTACATCAGCTCGCGCACGCGGGCAATTTCCGGCCCGCTGGTGAGAGTGGTGTCCACCGCCGGGGCTTTATCGACCTGCAGCGGATAATCCACGCCGAGCTTCTGCGCGGCCACCATCGGATAGAAACCGCGCTCCTGCATCAGCTTACGCAGGATCCCTTCCGCTTCCTCCCTGCGCCCCTGCTCCATCAACAGGTCGGCCTGCCAGTATTGCCATTCGTCTTTCGCTTTCGCTTCAACCGGCAGGCGGGCGATCCAGGTGTTCATCCCCCGGCGGTCATTGTTACCGAGCGACATACGTACCCGGCGTTCAATCAGTGAGGTGGAATCGCTGCGCATCACCACATCGTCGCGCCAGCGTGCCTGATCGCTGGTGATGTCGTTGCCCATCAGACGCCAGGCCACGCTTTCCTTCAGCTCCTGCGTCTGCTGCTCATCCAGCTTCTGCAGCTGCACCAGCGACGGGATCATCTGACGTGCGCCTTCAGCATCGGTTCGTGCCAGGCTGGCAAAGGCGATCGCCGTGGCCTGGCGGGTAAAGTCCGTGGCTCCGACGTTACGCGCAAAGTTTTCCACGGTGCCTGGATTGTTTTGCAAATCCATCACCGCATTGGCAATGGTCTGATAATCCTCAGGCAGCTGCTTAGCCAGGAAATTCACCAGATTGCCGTTGCCCGCTTTCATTGCCAGGCGAATGCGCTCCAGGGTGGTAATAGGATTCTGCTGCCCGGCTGCCTGCCAGGCGCTGAACAGCTTGTCGCAGGTCGCCGGCAGTGAACTGCCGGTCAGCCAGATGGATTTCGCCCCGTCCCACGCCACCTGCTGCTGGCCGGTAGCCCATTTGGCGTAATACCAGTTACAGCGTGCAGCCACTGGCTTCGGCGCTTCCGGGCTGAAGACCAGCAGGCCGCGCCAGTCCTGACGCCGTGCCAGCTCATTCACAAAGCGCGAGGAGAGCGAACGTACCGGCGGCAGCGTGGGATAGCGTTTAATAAACTCACTCACCGCCAGCCCGGTTTCCTGATCAAGGTTCTGTGCCAGCTGGCGGTACTCCAGGTACGGATAAAGAGGATAATCGCGCAGCGTCGGCATCAGCTGGTCGACGGTGTCCATCTGCCTGCTGTCCCAGGCCTGTTTGATTTGCAGATAACGGGTACGCTGTTCATCCAGTGAATCCGCCCAGGCACTGCCGGTGGCTGCCGTTAAGCACGCCGCTACTACCCATAACTGCCACTTGTCCGCCATGACTTTCCCCACGTTACCGCCTTATGTTTCCTGAACCGCGAAATTTATCTTCTTCATGCTAACCAGTTGCGGCCCATCGTGCCATGAACTGAACAAATATTTACGGAATGACAAACATCGGGTCTCCGCCTACCTGTTCCATTGTAGGGGCGATCCTCTTTTTCGATCGACCCGCTGCGCCATAATTGGTCAAACCCTGCGCGCTGACTGTGCACGCTGCAAACTCGCGATAATTAATATCGTTTTAAATCAGTCAATTAAAAACTGGCACGCAGCTTGCTCTGTTGAATTCCATCTTGTATACCAGACGGAATTCAACATATGGCTTTTACCACCGGGTTCACGATCCAGGACTGGCAGCATCACTATCAGCAGCATCCGCAGGAGGTTCTCTCCACGCTGGAAACGCTTCTCGCCTCGCTTTCCACCGCTGACAACGCCTGGCTGTACCTCGCGACACCGGCGCAGCTGCGCGCGCAGCTGGAACCACTGCTGGCAGCCTGGCAGCAGGATCCCGCCTCGCTGCCGCTGTTTGGCGTGCCCTTCGCGGTAAAAGACAACATTGATATCGCGGGCTGGCCCACCAGCGCCGCCTGCCCGGCATTCACCTATACGGCAGAAAGCGATGCGGTGGCCGTCGCCAACCTGAAAGGCAAAGGGGCGATCGCAATCGGCAAGACCAATCTCGACCAGTACGCTACCGGGCTGGTCGGCACGCGCTCACCGTTTGGCGCCGTCTGTAACACCTTCAACCCTGACTATGTCAGCGGCGGCTCCAGCTCCGGCTCTGCCTCCGTCACGGCTCGCGGCCTGGTGTGCTTTGCTCTGGGCACCGATACCGCCGGTTCCGGGCGCGTCCCCGCCGGGTTTAACAATATTGTCGGCCTGAAGCCGACCAAGGGCTGGCTCTCTGCCAGCGGCGTGGTGCCCGCCTGCCGCCTGAATGACACCATCTCGGTCTTCGCGCTGACCGTCGAAGATGCTTACCTCGTTGCCAGCTGTGCCGGGGGCTACGACAGCCTGGATGCTTACTCGCGCATGAACCCCGGCCTTGCCCCGGCGGCACTGTCCGTCACGCCGCGCCTGGCGGTCCCGGCCAGCCCGGAATTCTTCGGTGACGCCCAGGCGCAGGCCGCCTGGGAAGCCGCCTGCCACCAACTTATCGCGGGCGGCGCCACGCTGCACCCGATCGACTTCACGCCGTTCTCACAGCTCGCCGAACAGCTCTACTCCGGTCCGTGGGTGGCGGAGCGCACGGTGGCCGTGGGCGAGATGCTGTCGCGCCCGCAAGAGATGGACCCGGTGGTATACGGCATTGTCGCCAGCGGCAACGGCTACAGCGCGGTCGATGCCTATAAAGCCGAGTACCTGCGCGCCGGGCTGACGCGTCAGATCCAGCAGACGCTCAGCCAGTTTGATGCCCTGGTGGTGCCGACCTCGCCGACCATTCACACCCTGGAAGAGATGAAACAGGAACCGGTGCGCTACAACTCGCAGTTCGGCACCTACACCAACTTCACCAACCTTGCCGATCTTAGCGCTCTGGCGCTGCCTGCCCCGTTCCGCGCCGACGGTCTGCCTGCGGGCATCACGCTGATCGCCCCGGCCTGGTATGACCGCGCGCTGGCGACCTTCGGCAGCCGCTGGCAGCAGCAGCAGGCTCTGAGCCTGGGCGCGACGGGGAAATCTCAGCCTGCCTCCACTTTCCTGCCCGCCTCCGCGCTGCACGTGCGCGTGGCGGTGGTCGGTGCCCACCTGACCGGTATGCCGCTCAACCACCAGCTGACGCGCCGCAATGCCGTGCTGGTTGAAGAGACCACCACCGCCGCCTGCTATCGCCTGTATGCGCTGGCGAACACCACGCCGGCCAAGCCCGGCCTGGCGAGAGATGAGGCGGGGGCCGCCATCATCGTTGAGCTGTGGGACATCCCGCTGGCGCGCTTTGGCGAGTTTGTCGCGGAGATCCCCGCTCCGCTCGGCATCGGCACGCTGGAGCTGGCAGATGGCCGCTGCGTGAAAGGCTTTATCTGCGAACCTGCAGCTCTGACGCAGGCCACTGATATCACCGAATTCGGCGGCTGGCGCCGCTGGCTGAGCCGCGAGGAGAAGTCCGATGTTTAATACCGTTCTGATTGCCAACCGTGGTGAAATTGCCTGCCGCGCCATCCGCACCCTGAAGCGCCTCGGCGTCACCAGCGTGGCGGTTTACTCCGATGCCGATAAAAATGCGCAGCACGTTAAAGATGCCGATATCGCCATCGCGCTCGGCGGTGATAAAGCCAGCGACAGCTATCTGGTCATCGATAAAATCCTCGCCGCCGCAATGGAAAGCGGTGCCGAAGCCATCTGGCCGGGCTACGGCTTCCTGTCGGAAAGCCTGGCGTTCGCTGCCGCCTGCGAAGCCGCTGGCATTGCGTTTGTGGGGCCGACCGCCCATCAAATCGGCGAGTTTGGCCTGAAGCACCGCGCTCGCGAGCTGGCCGCCGCCGCCGGCGTGCCGATGACGCCGGGCACTCCGCTGCTCGCCTCGCTGGAAGACGCCATCGCTGCCGCCACGCACATTGGCTACCCGGTGATGCTGAAAAGCACCGCGGGCGGCGGCGGTATCGGGCTGACGCGCTGTGCCGATGAAGCCACGCTGATCAATGCCTGGGAGAGCGTGCGCCGCCTCGGAGAACAGTTCTTCAGCGACGCAGGCGTGTTCCTTGAGCGCTGTATCGATCGGGCGCGTCACGTCGAAGTGCAGATTTTCGGTGACGGCAGGGGCAACGTGGTGGCCCTGGGCGAGCGCGACTGCTCGCTTCAGCGCCGCAATCAGAAAGTCGTGGAAGAGACCCCGGCCCCGAACCTGCCCGACGCAACCCGCGCTGCACTGCTGGAATCCGCCGTGAAACTCGGCGAGCTGGTCAACTACCGCAGCGCCGGAACGGTGGAATATATCTATGATGCCGCCCGCGACGAATTTTTCTTCCTCGAAGTGAATACCCGTTTACAGGTAGAGCACCCGGTCACCGAGTGCGTCACCGGGCTGGACCTGGTGGAGTGCATGTTGCAGGTCGCCGCCGGAGAACAGCCGGACTGGGATAAAATGGCACAGGCTCCGCAGGGTGCCTCGATTGAAGTGCGTATTTATGCCGAAGATCCGCTGAAAAACTTCCAGCCGAGCCCCGGCGTACTGACCGAAGTCTGCTTCCCGGATAACGTGCGCATCGACAGTGGGATCGGCACCGGCAGCGAAGTGTCGGCATTCTACGACCCGATGATCGCCAAGCTGATCGTCCATGGGAAAAACCGCGCGGCAGCGCTGGAAAAAATGCAGACGGCGCTGAATGAAACCCGCCTGCACGGCATCGCCACCAACCTCGACTATCTGCGCCAGATCGTCGCAACAGAAGCCTTCCGCAGCGGTAACGTCTGGACGCGCCTGCTCGACGGCTTCACGCCTGCCGCCCCGGTGATTGAAGTGCTCCAGCCCGGCACCTGGAGCAGCATTCAGGATTACCCCGGCCGCCTCGGCTACTGGGACATCGGCGTACCGCCGTCCGGGCCGATGGATGATTACGCGTTCCGCCTCGCCAACCGCATCGTCGGCAACGCCGAAGAGGCCGCCGGGCTGGAATTTACCCTGCAAGGCCCTACCCTGCGTTTTCACAGCGATGCGCTGATCGCCCTGACCGGAGCCGCCTGCCCGGCCACGCTGGACGGAACAGAGGTGGCTTACTGGCAGCCGCTGGCGGTCAAAGCCGGACAGACGCTGACGCTGGGCCGCGCGCAGCAGGGCTGCCGTACCTATCTGGCGGTGCGTAACGGTTTCGACGTGCCGGAATATCTCGGCAGCCGTTCAACCTTTGCACTGGGGCAGTTCGGCGGCCACGCCGGGCGCACCCTGCGCGTCGCCGATATGCTGGCGATCTCCCAGCCAGAGCTCGCCGCCTGCACCACGCCGGCCCCGGTTAGCGAGCCCGCTGCGCTGGCCGCGTCGCAGCAGCCCGTGTATGGCGACGAGTGGCGCATTGGCGTGCTGTATGGCCCGCACGGCGCACCGGATTTCTTCACCCGGCAGTCAATTGACGAGTTCTTCGCCGCCGAGTGGCAGGTGCACTACAACTCCAACCGCCTCGGCGTGCGTTTAGTCGGGCCGAAACCAGGCTGGACCCGCGCCAACGGCGGTGAAGCCGGGCTGCACCCGTCCAACGTTCACGACTGCGAATACGCCATCGGCGCGGTCAACTTCACCGGTGACTTCCCGGTGATCCTCACCCGCGACGGGCCGAGCCTCGGCGGCTTCGTCTGCCCGGTCACCATCGCCAAAGCTGAACTGTGGAAAGTCGGCCAGGTGAAGCCGGGAGACCGCATCCGCTTCCACCCCATCAGCGTGGAAGAGGCGCACGCGCTGGAGCAGGCGCAGAGCCGCAGCGTTAACAGCCTGAGCGCCCTGCATGCTCCAGACTTTGACATGCCGTCGCTGGCGGAAACCGCGCACGGTTCCGCCACGGTGCTGGCGGCCATCAAAGCAACCAGCAGCACACCAACCGCTATCTATCGCCAGGCGGGGGATAACTACATCCTGCTGGAGTACGGCGATAACGTGCTGGACCTGGCGCTGCGCCTGCGTGTCCACCTGCTGATGACGGCAATCCGCGAAGTCGGCCAGCCCGGCGTCGAAGAGCTGTCGCCGGGGGTGCGTTCACTGCAAATCCGTTACGACAGCCAGATCCTCAGCCAGAAGCAGCTGATGACCCTGCTGCTTCAGCTTGAGAAAAACCTCGGTGACGTGACGCAGATGAAAGTGCCCTCGCGCATCGTCCATCTGCCGATGGCCTTCGAGGACAGCGCCACCCTCGGCGCGGTGGAACGCTACGCCGAAACCGTGCGTGCCAGCGCACCGTGGCTGCCAAATAACGTCGATTTCATCCAGCGGATCAACGGCCTTAATCATCGTGAAGAGGTCAGCAGCACGATTTTTGACGCCAGCTATCTGATCCTCGGCCTCGGCGATGTCTACCTTGGCGCACCGTGCGCCGTGCCGATCGACCCGCGCCACCGCCTGCTCAGCTCCAAATACAACCCGGCACGCACCTTCACCGCCGAAGGCACCGTCGGCATCGGCGGCATGTATATGTGCATCTACGGCATGGACTCGCCGGGCGGCTACCAGCTGGTCGGACGCACGCTGCCGATCTGGAACAAGTTCCTGAAAAACGAACAGTTTGCCGCTGGCGAGCCGTGGCTGCTGCGCTTCTTCGACCAGGTGCGCTTCTACCCGGTGAGCGAAGCCAGGCTGGACGTTCTGCGCGATGACTTCCGCGAGGGGCGCGCCAGCGTGCGCATTGAACAGTCGGTATTCGACTTCGCCGAACACACGCAGTTCCTCAGCGAAAATGCCGACTCCATCGCCGAATTCCGCCGCAATCAGACCCGCGCTTTTGAGGCTGAAGTGGCGCTGTGGGCGCAGGAAGAGGAAGGCGCACCGCTGACTGGCGAAGAAACACTGTGCCCGGCGGAAGAAGAAGACGGTGCGTTACAGGTCAGCGCCGATATGAACGGCAATATCTGGAAAGTGCTGGTACAGCCGGGCGATGAGGTGGAAGCCGGACAGCCGCTGATTATCGTAGAGGCGATGAAAATGGAGCTGGCGATCAACGCTCCGCAGGCCGGGCGCGTGAAGCGCATCGGCTGCCAGCCCGGCCGCCCGGTCAGCCCCGGCGATGCGCTGCTGTGGCTGGAATAATCATGGACGGCAAACGCAGTAAAGATCGGCCGGAAGCGCTGGCCGATCGCGTTTATCAGCAGCTGAAAAACGACATTTTTGATTTTCGCCTGATGCCGGGTGACCGTTTCAGCGAAAGCGAAGTGGCGGAGCGCATGGCGGTCAGCCGCACCCCGGTGCGTCAGGCGCTGTTTCGCCTGGAGCGCGAAGGCTATGTCGATGTGTGGTTCCGGAGCGGCTGGCAGGTGCGGCAGTTCGACTTCGAATATTTCGAACAGCTGTACGACCTGCGCATCGTGCTGGAGTGCGAGGCGGTGAAGCGCCTGTGCCGCCTGCCTGCCGCTGATTGTGCAGCACTGCTGACCCGACTGACCTGTTTCTGGATTAACGAACCACGGCTGGACGACGGTACTGCCGTGTCGCTGCACGACGAGGCGTTTCATCTGGCGCTGGTCGCCAGCGCAGGCAACAGCGAAATGGCGCGTATTCACACCGAACTGACGGAGAAGATCCGCATTATTCGCCGCCTCGACTTTACCCGCGAGGACCGCATCAGCGCGACCTATGACGAACACGCGCGCATCCTGCACGCGATATTACACCAGCACAGCGAGGAGGCTCAGCGCACCCTGACCGACCACATTGCCGTCAGCAAAGCCGAGGTCAGAAAAATCACCCTTCATATGTTACAGCAGGCAAAACACCATACCGTTTCATCCAACTAAATTTCAGGGGTTTACTGATGAAGAGACGTTCGTTGATCAAAGCATTCGCGCTGTCTGCCAGCGTAGTGGCCATGGGGTTATCCTGGAGTGCTCAGGCCGCTGACACCATCAAAGTGGGGATTATGCATTCGCTGTCCGGCACCATGGCGATTTCCGAATCACCGCTGAAGGAAGTGGCGCTGATGACCATTGACGAGATCAACGCTAAAGGCGGTGTGCTGGGCAAAAAGCTGGAGCCGGTGGTGGTTGACCCGGCTTCCAACTGGCCGCTGTTTGCCGAAAAAGCCCGCCAGCTGCTGACGCAGGATAAAGCTGCCGTGGTGTTTGGCTGCTGGACCTCGGTCTCACGCAAGTCCGTGCTGCCGGTGTTCGAAGAGCTGAACGGCCTGCTGTTCTATCCGGTGCAGTATGAAGGCGAAGAGATGTCCCCGAACGTGTTCTACACCGGCGCGGCACCTAATCAGCAGGCGATCCCGGCGGTGGAATATCTGATGAGCGAAGACGGCGGCAGCGCGAAACGCTTCTTCCTGCTCGGCACCGACTACGTCTATCCCCGCACCACCAACAAAATCCTGCGCGCCTTCCTGCACTCGAAGGGCGTGAAGGACAGCGATATCGAAGAGGTCTACACGCCGTTCGGCTACAGCGATTATCAGACCATCGTTTCTAATATTAAGAAATTCTCTGCCGGGGGCAAAACGGCGGTGGTCTCCACCATCAACGGCGACTCCAACGTACCGTTCTACAAGGAGCTGGCTAACCAGGGGATAAAAGCAACCGATGTGCCGGTTGTCGCCTTCTCGGTCGGTGAAGAAGAGCTGCGCGGCATCGACACCAAACCGCTGGTCGGTAACCTGGCCGCGTGGAACTACTTCGAATCGGTGGATAACCCTGCCAATGCGAAATTCGTCGCCGCGTACCGCGCCTATGCCAAAGCGCACAAGCTGCCGAACGCCGATACCGTGGTCACCAATGACCCGATGGAGGCGACTTACGTCGGTATCCATATGTGGGCGCAGGCGGTCGAGAAAGCCGGGACGACCGACGTGGATAAAGTCCGCGCTGCGATGGCCGGACAGACCTTTGCCGCGCCGGATGGCTTTACCCTGACCATGGATCAGACCAACCACCACCTGCACAAGCCGGTGATGATTGGCGAAATCGAAGATAACGGTCAGTTCAACGTGGTCTGGCAGACCGACAAACCGGTACGCGCCCAGCCGTGGAGCCCGTATATCGCCGGTAACGATAAAAAGCCGGACAGCCCGGTGAAAACCACCCATTAACCCAACGGTTCCTTCCAGGGGGTCGGGTATACCCGCCCCTGTTCCCGATACGTTATTTTCTGGAGCACATGATGATGCGATTCCTGCTGTTACTGCTGCTCAGCCTGCCCTGGCTTGCCCAGGCCGGACCGGCCGCCGATTTTGCCGCAGCCAGCCGCAGCGATCAGCTGAAACTGTTGCAGCAGTGGGCCGCTGCACCGGATGCCGCACGCCTGCCGCTGTTGCAGGCCCTGCACAACGAAAATGTGGTGCTGGACAGCAACAAACAGCCGTTCAGCCAGATCAACGGCCAGCTGACACCGCTGGAAGGCAGCGCTGTGCCCGCAGGCAGTACCAAAAAGCTGTTTATGAACAACCGGCTGCGCGTGACGATCGCCTCCGCGCTGGCCGCCCATCAGCTGGTCAGTCCGCTCACCGACGTGCGCCTGCAGGCCGCCCGCGCGTTGCAGAATGACGCCTCAGACGACCAGCTACCGCTGCTGAAACAGCGCCTGGCGGCCGAAGAAGATCCCGCCGTCCGCGCCGTACTGGCACAGGCCGTCGCCGGGCTACAGCTGGCCGATGCCAACCCGCTGGTACGCCTTGATGCCGTCAGACTGCTGGGTGAAACCAGCGATCCGCAGACCCAGGCCAGCCTGGAGCGGCTGCTACAGCCGCAGAATGAAACAGACGCCCGCGTGCGCGCCGCTGCCGCCGACAGTCTGAAACAGATCCGCTATCGCCTGCTGCCCGGTGACCTGCTGGGCCAGGCCTTCACCGGCCTGTCGCTGGGATCGGTCCTGCTGCTGGCGGCGCTTGGCCTTGCCATCACCTACGGGCTGCTTGGGGTGATCAATATGGCGCACGGTGAGATGCTGATGCTCGGGGCGTACGCCACCTGGATCGTGCAGAACCTGTTCCAGCGCTTTGCCCCGGAGTGGCTGGCCTTTTATCCGCTGCTGGCGCTACCGGTGGCCTTCTTTATTACTGCCGCCATCGGTATGGCGCTGGAGCGCACCATCATCCGCCACCTGTACGGCCGCCCGCTGGAAACGCTGCTGGCGACCTGGGGCATCAGCCTGATGCTGATCCAGTTGGTGCGCGTTGTGTTTGGTACGCAGAACCTTGAAGTGGCGAACCCACCGTGGCTGTCCGGCGGATTGCAGGTGCTGCCCAACCTGGTGCTGCCGTACAACCGCCTGGCGGTGATCCTGTTTGTCAGCGGCGTGCTGGTGCTGACCTGGCTGCTGCTGAATAAAACCCGCCTGGGAATGAACGTGCGGGCGGTGACGCAAAACCGCGCCATGGCCGACTGCTGCGGCGTGCCGACCGGTCGCGTCGATATGCTGGCGTTTGGTCTGGGTTCCGGTATTGCCGGGCTGGGCGGCGTGGCGCTGTCGCAGCTCGGCAACGTCGGGCCGGAACTGGGCCAGGGCTATATTATCGACTCCTTCCTGGTGGTGGTGACCGGCGGCGTCGGCCAGCTGGCCGGGACCATAGTGGCCGCGCTCGGACTCGGCATTCTTAACAAAGTGCTGGAGCCGCAGATCGGTGCGGTGCTCGGTAAGATTCTGATCCTCGTGCTGATCGTGCTGTTTATTCAGAAACGACCGCAGGGGCTGTTCGCGGTTAAAGGCAGGGTGACTGACTGATGACACAACCTATTACACTGACCCTGGTAAAGCGATCCCCGCGCCTGGCCACAGGGCTGGGGGCGATACTGCTGCTGGCGCTGCTGCTGCTACCCTTCTGTGCGCTGCTGCCGGCCGATCACCCGCTGGCAATCTCAACCTGGAGCCTGACGCTGATCGGTAAAATCCTCTGCTATGCGATTGTCGCGGTGGCGCTCGACCTCGTGTGGGGTTATGCCGGGATGCTGTCGCTGGGTCACGGGCTGTTCTTTGCCCTTGGCGGCTACGCGATGGGCATGTACCTGATGCGCCAGGCAGCCGGAGACGGCCTGCCCGCGTTTATGTCGTTTCTCTCCTGGAGCGAGCTGCCGTGGTTCTGGACGGGCACACAGCACTTTGCCTGGGCGCTGTGCCTGATCGTGCTGGTACCGGGTGTGCTGGCGCTGATCTTCGGCTGGTTCGCTTTTCGCTCCAAAATCAAAGGCGTCTACTTCTCCATCATGACCCAGGCGCTGACTTACGCCGGCATGCTGCTGTTCTTTCGCAACGAAACCGGCTTCGGCGGTAATAACGGTTTTACCGGCTTTACCACCCTGCTCGGTTTTCCGGTGACCGCCACCGGCACGCGCATCGGGCTGTTCATCGCTACCGTTCTGCTGCTGGCCGCCAGCCTCGGCATCGGTTTCGCGTTAGCGCGCAGCAAGTTTGGCCGCGTGCTGACGGCGGTGCGCGACGCGGAGAACCGCCTGATGTTCTGCGGCTATGACCCGAAAGGCTTCAAGCTGTTTGTCTGGACGCTCTCCGCCGTCCTGTGCGGGCTGGCCGGAGCGCTGTATGTGCCGCAGGTGGGAATTATCAACCCCGGCGAGATGTCGCCAACCAACTCCATTGAGGCCGCCATCTGGGTAGCGCTGGGCGGGCGCGGCACGCTGATTGGCCCGCTGCTGGGCGCCGGCATCGTCAACGGAGCAAAAAGCTGGTTCACCGTCGCCTTCCCGGAATACTGGCTGTTTTTCTTAGGACTGATGTTTATCCTCGTCACGCTGTTTCTGCCGCGTGGCGTCATTGGCCTGCTACGCCGGAGGAAGCATGACTGATCAACTCTTTACCCAGCCCCATCCGGCCGACCGCCATCGCCAGCAGACCGACCCGGTGTTACAGCTGGAGAACATCAGCGTGACGTTTGACGGTTTTAAGGCGCTGACCGACCTGTCGTTACAGATTGGCGTCGGCGAGCTGCGCTGCGTGATCGGCCCGAACGGCGCGGGAAAAACCACGCTGATGGACGTGATCACCGGCAAAACTCGCCCGGACAGCGGCCGGGCGATCTACGACCAGAACACCGATCTCATCCCCCTCGCTCCGGTGGAAATTGCACGCATCGGTATTGGCCGTAAATTCCAGAAGCCGACGGTGTTCGAAGCGCTGACGGTGGCGGAAAATCTGGAAATTGCGTTAAAAACGGAGAAATCGGTATGGGCCTGCCTGCGCGCGCGTCTGAACAGCGAGCAGCAGGATCGTATCAGCGAGGTACTGAAGCTGCTGCGGCTCAGTGCTGAACGCCAGCGCCCCGCCGGGCTGCTGTCGCACGGGCAGAAACAGTTTCTGGAAATCGGCATGTTACTGGTGCAGGACCCGCATCTGCTGCTGCTGGATGAACCCGCCGCCGGGATGACCGATGCGGAAACCGACTACACCGCCGAGCTGTTCCGCACGCTGGCCGGTCAGCACTCGCTGATGGTGGTGGAGCACGATATGGGCTTTGTGGAAACCATTGCCGATCGCGTGACGGTGCTGCACCAGGGTCAGGTGCTGGCAGAAGGATCGCTGCGCGACGTGCAGGCGAATGAACAGGTCATTGAAGTCTATCTGGGGCGATAATATGTTACAGGTTTCTGAACTCCATCAATATTATGGCGGCAGTCATATTCTGCGCGGCCTGTCCTTTGAAACGAAACCCGGCGAGATCACCTGTCTGCTGGGACGCAACGGCGTGGGGAAAACCACGCTGCTGAAGTGCCTGATGGGGCTGATTCCGGCAAAATCCGGCACCATCAGCTGGCACGATAAGTCGATCAACCACCGCAAGCCACACCAGCGCGTGCAGGCCGGGATCGCCTACGTGCCGCAGGGACGGGAGATCTTTCCGCGCCTGACGGTGGAAGAGAATTTGCTGATGGGGCTGGCACGTTTTTCCGCAGCCCAGGCGACGCAGGTGCCGGAAGAGATCTGGCAGCTGTTTCCGGTGCTGTGGCAGATGAAGCAGCGGCGCGGCGGCGATCTCTCCGGCGGACAGCAGCAGCAGTTAGCCATTGGCCGGGCGCTGGCCTGCAAACCGCAGCTGCTGATCCTCGATGAACCAACCGAAGGTATTCAGCCCTCGGTGATCAAGGAGATCGGCGCAGTGATCCGCCAGCTGGCGGCTCGCGGGGATATGGCGATCCTGCTGGTGGAACAGTTTTACGACTTTGCCGCCGCGCTCGCCGACCACTATCTGGTGATGTCGCGCGGTGAGATCGTGCAGCGCGGGCTGGGGATCGACATGGAAGCCGACGGCGTGCGCGGACTGGTGACGATATGATCCAGTGGGCCGAGCGGAAAAGCAGGTCGGCCTCTACAAATGTTTATTGTCATGATTAACCTTCTTCCCCGTCAGGGCCGTGTCGTTTGCAGCACTATCTTATTGAAGGTAAACTGCAAATTCCGCGATAACTGGAATAAAATTCATGGAAACCCGGCGCGACGAGCGTATTAATAAGCTGGTCCAGGCACTGAAACGCACCGACAAAATCCATCTGAAAGAAGCGGCCCACCTGCTTGGGGTGTCTGAAATGACTATCCGCCGCGATCTGAACGAGGGTCCGGGCGCGGTGCTGCTGCTCGGGGGCTATATTGTCAGCGATCCGATACGCCATCAGCTTCACTATTTTGTTTCCGATCAGCAGGAACAGAACGTCGATCGTAAACGCCTGCTGGGGCAGCGTGCGGCCGCACTGATCAACGCCGAAGAGACGGTCTGGTTCGACTGCGGCACCAGCGTGCCGTGGATCATCGATGCGATTGATGAAGATCTGCCGTTCACCGCCGTCTGCTGTGCCATGAATACCTTCCTGGCACTGAAGGAGAAAACGGCCTGCCGCGTGATCCTCAGCGGCGGCGAGTTCCACCCGGATAATGCCATTTTCACCCCTCTCGGGCCGCTGTCAGTCATGGACAGCCTGTGCCCGGATAAGGCCTTTATCTCTGCGGCGGGCGTCGATATCCGCCAGGGGGCGAGCTGCTACAACCTGAATGAACTGCCGATGAAGCATCTGGCGTTACAGCGCACCCGCACCCGATTGCTGGTGGCAGACAGCAGCAAATTTGGCAAAGTGCTGCCCGCACGGATTGCGGATCTCAGCGCCTTCGATGCTCTCATCAGCGATGCTGCGCCCGCATACGATATCGGTATTGAGGTAATCACCCCGTAACCGGTGCCAGCCACCGGTTACGGGCGACCGGTTACCAGCGATTTAAAATCTCTTCGCCATCGCGCAGGCGACGCAGATTTTCACAGACGCCAGCCACATTCCCCTCCAGAGAAATATCGGTTACCCCGCCAATATGCGGGGTTGCGATGACATTGTGGCGGAACAGCGGATCCTGTGGGTCAGGCGGCTCCTGCCAGAACACATCCAGCCCGGCACCGGCCAGCGGCCCGTTCGCCAGCGCCGCCAGCAGCGCAGATTTCTCAATCAGCCCGCCGCGCCCGAGGTTAATCAGGAAGCTGCCCGGCTTCATCTTCGCCAGCGCCGGTTCATCGATAATATGATGCGTAGCCGGGTTGTCCGGCAGGCTCAGCACCACAAAATCAGACTCGCGCAGTAGGTGCGGCAGACGATCCATACCGCCTGCCCAGTCCAGACGATGCTGGCGGGCGAAGTCAGCAGACGCCTGGCGTTTTACGCCGATCAGGCGCATCTCAAACGCCGACAGCCGCTGTGCCAGCGCCTTGCCAATACCGCCCAGGCCCACCAGCCCGACCGTTTTCCCTTTCAGCCCCATGCCCACCGGCAGACCCAGCTGACGGGTGGCCAGCATCTGCGGCACCTCACTGACTTTACGCGCCAGTCCTGTCATCATCCAGATACCGAGTTCCGCCACTGAATCCGCATTACCGGAGCGGTCGGAAGGCACGTTTGCTACCGCCACGCCGCGCGCCCGCGCCGTTTCAATATCCACCCCTTCCAGCCCGGCCCCCGCCTGCTGAATCAGCCTCAGGCGATCGGCCGTCTGTAACAGTCTCTGATTGACCTTTGCCATACCGGGGATCAGGGCATCAAACCCCGCCAGGCTCTCTGCTGCGTGTCCGGCAGAGGCAATAAATTCGACATCGGGTAGTCTCTGACGGAACTGCTGGATCATCCCACCCCAGGCATTTTCTTCCGCCGCTATCAGAACTCGCATCGATATCTCCATAATTTATAAGACAAAAAATTAGCATAGTCGCCAATGGTCATAAATCAAACAGAAATCAGGCCGTTGCGCTGATATCGGGATAATCGTCTGCCTCGCGGCTGTGATTAAGTGGGGAAAACAGCTAAACTCCGCTATCTGAGTGGGCACATCCTTTGCCCCAATTAAAACCCAGACTCTAAGAGGCTCAACCCAACGTGGCTCAATTCGTCTATAGCATGCATCGCGTCGGCAAAGTCGTTCCGCCGAAGCGTCATATTTTAAAGAACATCTCCCTCAGCTTCTTCCCTGGCGCCAAGATCGGCGTACTGGGTCTGAACGGGGCGGGTAAATCCACTCTGCTGCGCATCATGGCCGGTATCGATAAAGATATCGAAGGGGAAGCGCGCCCGCAGCCTGGCCTGAAAATCGGCTACCTGGAACAGGAACCGAAGCTCAACCTGGAACACACCGTGCGTGAATCGGTAGAAGAAGCCGTTTCCGAAGTGGTCAACGCGCTGAAAGGTCTGGACGAGGTTTACGCTAAGTACGCCGAGCCGGATGCAGACTTCGACAAACTCGCCGCACAACAGGGCCGCTTTGAAGAGATTATTCAGGCGCACGACGGCCACAACCTGAACACCCAGCTGGAACGTGCTGCCGATGCGCTGCGCCTGCCGGACTGGGATGCGAAGATTAGTAACCTGTCCGGTGGTGAGCGCCGCCGCGTTGCGCTGTGCCGTCTGCTGCTGGAAAAACCAGACATGCTGCTGCTCGACGAACCGACGAACCACCTGGATGCCGAATCCGTGGCCTGGCTGGAGCGTTTCCTGCACGACTTCGAAGGCACCGTCGTAGCGATTACGCACGACCGTTACTTCCTGGATAACGTGGCTGGCTGGATCCTGGAGCTGGACCGCGGTGAAGGTATCCCATGGGAAGGTAACTACTCTTCCTGGCTGGAGCAGAAAGATGCGCGTCTGGCGCAGGAAGCCTCCTCTGAAGCCGCTCGTCGTAAGTCGATTGAGAAAGAGCTGGAGTGGGTGCGCAAAGGCGCTAAAGGCCAGCAGTCGAAAGGTAAGGCGCGTCTTAACCGCTTTGAAGAGCTGAACAACGCCGAATACCAGAAGCGTAACGAGACCAACGAACTGTTTATTCCACCGGGCGCACGTCTGGGCGATAAAGTGGTTGAGGTCAATAACCTGAGCAAGTCTTACGGCGACCGTCTGCTGATTGACGATCTCTCCTTCTCCGTGCCGAAGGGTGCGATTGTCGGCATCATCGGCCCGAACGGCGCGGGTAAATCCACCCTGTTCCGCATGATGTCCGGTCAGGAGCAGCCTGATTCCGGCAGCATCGTGCTGGGCGAGACCGTGAAGCTGGCGTCGGTTGATCAGTTCCGTGACAGCATGGACGGCTCGAAAACCGTGTGGGAAGAAGTCTCCGGTGGTCAGGACATCATGCGCATCGGCAACACCGAAATGCCAAGCCGTGCCTACGTTGGCCGCTTTAACTTTAAAGGGGTTGATCAGGGCAAACGCGTCGGCGAGCTGTCCGGTGGTGAGCGCGGTCGTCTGCACCTGGCGAAGCTGTTACAGGTGGGCGGCAACATGCTGCTGCTGGATGAACCGACCAACGACCTGGACATCGAAACCCTGCGCGCGCTGGAAAACGCCCTGCTGGAGTTCCCTGGCTGCGCGATGGTGATCTCGCATGACCGCTGGTTCCTCGACCGTATTGCCACGCATATTCTGGACTACCAGGATGAAGGCAAGATCGAGTTCTTCGAAGGTAACTTCACCGAATACGAAGAGTACAAGAAACGCACGCTGGGCGCTGAAGCGCTGGAGCCAAAACGTATCAAGTACAAACGTATGATCAAATAGGGACGGACCTTCCGTTCCGGTATGCCCTACATCGGGCGGACCTTCTTTTCCGGTCCGCCCGTAACGGGGCAACCGAAAAAGAGGGTCGCCCCCTACGGATAGAATTCCCGGAATATCGGGGACTGCATCGCAAAATCAATAAACCGCATCAGCGCTGGCGAATTCAGTTTACGGCCTGGATACACCAGCCACAGCTCATTGCCCTCCACTTCCCACTCCGGCAGCACCTCAACCAGCCCTCCCTTTGTCATTACCTCATCGGCAAGAAAACGCGGCAGCAGCGTGATCCCGGCATGGCCGAGCGCGCACTCACGCGCATACACCAGGTTATCCGTCATATGCGTCGGCGGTAGCAGCCAGCGGTAATACTCCTCATCGCGTTTCAACACCCACTCAGTCCAGGCGCGATGCGCAATACAGCGGTGCTCTGAGAGCTGCCCCGGATGGGTCAGCGGGTCACGGGTTGCCAGATAGTCAGGTGAGGCCACCAGCAGGCGCTGACAGTAACCGATACGGCGGCCAATCAGGGAGGAATCCTGCGGCCTGCCGGTGCGTAATGCCACGTCAAACCCCTCCTGCACCAGGTCGCGCATCGCATCGGAAACCGAGACATCCAGCGTCACATCAGGATATTCGCGCTGAAAAGCCGTATTAAAACGCGCCAGCAGTGTGGCACCAATTCCGGCCGGAGAGGTAATACGCAGGCGACCGCTGGGATTATCGCGCAGCCGTTCAATCGCAATTCCGGCCCGCTCGCTGGCCTGTAACATCTCCTGGCAGTGCACCAGATAGCGCTCTCCGGCGAAAGTCAGATTAAGCTGCCGCGTGGTGCGATTGATCAGCCGCAGTCCCAGCGCCTGCTCCAGCTGGCTGATGCGCTGACTGACGCTGGATTTCGGCAATCCTGCACGATTGGCCGCAGCGGTAAAGCTGCCGCATTCGGCAACCAGCGCAAACAGCGCCATATCCTGCAACTGTTTAAACATATTGTTCACCCCAGACGAACACTCAGTGCGTTATTGTGCGGCTTATCATTAGCCTGCTTATTACCTACACTGAATACCACATCATTCAGGAGAAGTGCCATGACTATCAAAGCGATTGCAATCAATCCAGAAAATCCGCAGCAGTTCATTGCCATCCAGCAGCCTCAGCCCGTTGCCGGGGCATACGACCTGCTGGTCGAGGTGAAGGCCGTTTCCGTTAATCCGGTCGACACCAAAGTTCATAAAGGCGCACAGAAGAGTGGCCTGCAGCAGCCGCGCGTACTTGGCTGGGATGCCAGCGGCGTGGTGCTGGCGGTGGGCAGCCAGGTCAGCGGGTTTAAAGCGGGAGACGAAGTCTACTACGCCGGTGATATCACCCGTCCGGGCAGCAATGCCAGCCAGCATCTGGTCGATGCGCGGATTACCGGCCACAAACCCCGCTCACTCGACTGGGCGGAGGCCGCCGCCATTCCCCTGACCGCCCTCACCGCGTGGGAAGGCCTGTTCGATCGTCTGCAGCTGGACCGCGCCGCAGAAGGCAAAACCCTGCTGATCGTCGGCGGTGCTGGCGGCGTCGGATCGCTGGCGATCCCGCTGGCGAAGCTGCACAGTCAGGTGACGGTGATTGCCACTGCCTCACGCCCGGACTCGGCACAATGGTGTAAAGATCGCGGTGCCGATCTGGTGATCGACTACCGTGATATGGCCGGCGAGCTGGAGAAGCACGGTATCAAGCAGGTGGACTATATTTTCTGCCTGAACGACACCGACGGGCACTGGGATGCCATGAGCCAGCTGATTGCACCGCAGGGCCATATCTGCACCATCGTTGAAAACGAAAAACCACTCAGTATGGATCAGCTGAAACTGAAAAGTGCCGCGCTGCACTTCGAGTTTATGTACACCCGCAGCATGTTTACCACGCCGGATATTGCGCGCCAGGGAGAAATCCTCGATGCGACGGCATCCCTGCTGGACGAGGGTAAGCTGAGCGGCTCGCTGAGCAAGACGCTGCACGGCCTGAGCGTTGAAACGCTGACGGAAGCTCACCGCTTAGTGCTTGAAGGCCATATGCGTGGCAAAGTGGTTATCGTTTATTAATTTTCACCACCACAGCGTCAGAAGCGCACCCCGGTGGTAATCCAGCCGGTCGCTTTGTTTTGGGGCCCGAGCAGTTTGTCGTGCCCCTGCCGCCAGGCATAGCTGCCGTTGATAAAGCCCCAGCGACTGTAGTTCCAGCTCAGCCCGATCCCATACCCTTTCAGCACCACCCGCTGTGAAACCGGGGCAAACTTCTGCATTTTCCCGCGCGCATAGTCATAGAAAAATTGCAGGCTGGCATTTTCAACGCCGGGGACGGGCAGGTTCAGCGAGGGCGATATCACCCAGCCGCTATCGACGCTGGCGGCGGAGTTACCGTAAGCCCGCACGGCGTAGGCGCCTCCCAGCGACATTTTTTCAGCGCCGTCTAAATTTTTACTGGCGTGCTGGCCGCTGTAACTCAGCCCGACGCTGATCCCCGGATACAGCCCCTGCATGTAGCTGAAGCTCTCCACCGTTTTGAAAAAGCGTCCCCGGCTGTGGCTACCGTTCCACTCCTCCGAATTACTCAGATAGCCGAGGTAAGGCGTGAGCTGATATTGCAGTATGTAGGGCTTATCGAAGAGACTCCCCTGATAGTCGCCCGCCGCCTGAACACTGAATAACGAGGCTTTGCGGCTGTTTTTCATCCCCCAGAATTTGTCCTGAATATGTTTAAAATCGAGGTTTGTTGAAAGACTCAGGTTGTGGGTGTCGGTGCGCAGTAAATAATTGCTGGCGTACAGCGTGGCAATATCGGCATAACCGTCACCCAGCCCGCGCAGGACCGGCCCCCCCAGCTTATAGCTGACCCGCGACAGCGCAGCCCCAAGCCGCCATGCCGTGGTCGGCACTGGCTCATCATAGGCCAGGCGGCCAATCAGGGTATTACCGTGCTTACTGTCGTTAGTGGTTTGCAGAAAATCTGGCGCAACATAGGCCAGCAGCTGCAGGCGGTCCCCGACGCCCAGCGGGCTGTTGACATTGAGCTGTATACCCAGCCTGTCACGACCGCTGGACAACGACCCAAGATTGTCAAAGACCACCGTTCCGTCAACTCTGGGAGAGGCGGTGAGTGCCAGATTCAGCGTACTGCCTCCCGGTTCCTCACCCGCCTCAAGATAGGAGGTGAGATTGCCAACGCCCGGTAAATCCGAAATGCGTGACATGAATGTCTCAAGCGCGGTGATATCCCCTTTATCTTTATCCGCACGGGCCAGATAACGCTGCAATAATCCCTCACTAAGCAACGAGTGGTTCTCGCGCAGTTTCAGGGACTCAATATGGCCCTGCATAATCGCGAGGGTAACGATCCCATCGGTGATTTTCTGTGGGGGAATATAGGCATAGCTGAGACGTACTCCCTTTTTCTGCAAGACCCCGGTAATGTCGACAGCCACATTGCGTAATCCATTAAACGTCATTTTTTTATCGTGATATTGATTAACCAGCTTTTCAATTTCATCAAATGCAACGTCAGGCACATTCTTCACCTGAATTTTCTTTACCCATAATGTCGGACCGCTATCTTCCGCCCTTTTTTCCCCGGCTGCGGGTTCATTTAGTTTTTCGGTCTTTCGCGACCTGGGAGCAACATTATGATTTAACTCAGGGTTACTTTGCAGGATCTGCCCCGATACCGACCCCACCGCTGGCATGACGGTGGCATACAGAGGGAAAGAGATGACGCCGTGAGTGAGGAAAACAATCCCCGGAAGCAGCAAAGTATGATGCTTAAATCGCAGGCGTTTTATCATTAAATTCTAATTCCGTTTAAAAAACCTCCTCAGCCAGATGCTGAGGAGGTTGAGCATAATTTCACTGACTCCAGTGGAGACATTCAGAAAAGGGAAATGCCCTTAATAATTAAAAGCCGTTTGACCCGCGTTATTACCTGCCGGGGCAAAGGGATTTTGATAGTAGTCCCATCCACGATCCACATCGACACCCAGGGATTTCGCGTAGGCTCTGAAATCACTCCAATCCATCACACCCCACATATATTTGCCGAGCGCCCTTGCATAAAGATCAAACTTCGCCTGATCGACAGGTTTTGTCGGATCGGTTGGGTTAACCGGATCGGTTGGATTGACCGGGTCGGTTGGATTGACCGGATCGGTCGGTTTGCCCGGACCACTGACCACCTTATCGTTAACGATCACGTTGCGGCCGGCGGTCATTTTGCTCACGTTCACATTGTTCGCACTCAGGATGAGATCGGCATCATGATTCAGCGACCAGTGAGAATCACTCTTACCGGCAACAACAGAGCCGACTGCAATCTCATTTTTTGCACTGAGTTCAGTATTGTCGCCAGAGGTGATCGCATCCCGATAAGACATCCCGGTCTGGCGGATGTTATTGGCTTTAATGGTCACATTTTTCTCTGCGGCCAGAGAATCACTGAAGGTCATATCCTTGCCTGCGGAGATGTTCAGATCGCCGCTGGAATAAGCATAACCCAGCGTGGTATCACCAGCAGCAGAGAGCGTCAAATCGTGACCGCTCAGCTGGCTGATACTGATGTTGCCCGTGCGGCTGGTGATGTGGCCATCTTTTGCACTCAGGGTGTTGAGATTAATATCGCGGTTGGCCGTCAGCGTGGCATTCCCCTGCACGGACAGCGCGCTCTCAGTCGTCTGTGGCTGCGACCACCATCCCCCTGAGGACAGGCTCTGATGTCCTTTGATGGCATCAGCGGTAACAGCAGCATTACCGTAAACGCTATTTTTGCCATACAGGTTAAAATCGGACTGCGCGTTGATATCGAGATCGCCATACACGCGGGTATCGGTCATTTTCACGCTGCCGCCGCTGGTGACCTTCAGACCTCTTTTCAGTTCTGACCCTGATAAAATTTCAGTATCAGCCTTGTTGACCAGATTTAACGCATTCGCATCGGCCAGTATCGCGCCGATATTATTATTCTTCGCACTGAGGTTGAAATCCCCACCGTTAAGATGGGCGGTTTGCGCCTTGATTGAGGAACGATCGCCCTGGTTAACCGCCTGCTTCACGTTGAGCGACAGATCCTGTGCGCTGAGGTCACCCTTCACATCAAAGGTGTCTGCGGAAATAGCGAGTTGATTTTTCGCGCTGATGCGGGTGCCCTGCTGCTGTACCAGTTTCCCGGTCGTATAGAGACTGGCATTACCGTTGCTCACGATGTCAGCCTTCTGAATAAGCCCCCGCTCTGCAGATAAACTCACGCTTTTTGCCATGTTAATACCGGCACCCGCAGACTGGTTAATACTGCCATGCAAAGCCGTGGCGTTTAGCGCATCGCCCTTCATGCTGCTGTGAATATTGATATCACCGCGATCGCTACTCAGCTCAACATTGCCATAGTTCTGGCGGGCATTATTGACGTTGATATTCCCTGCACGTGTATGCACGCCCAGCTTATTTCCGCTGTTAGCGACGGCCTCCACAAAACCACTGCTCACCACGCCTTTACCAGCGGTGATTTTACCCGCCCCGGTCACGCGGTTATCAGCAAGATTAAGTTCGTTATTTCCGCTCAGCGTGTTGATCCTCACATCCTTAGCGAAGCGGGACTGCTTGCCGGACTCAGAGGTCATCACGTTATCGGCCGTAATTAACGTCTCACCCTGATTAATGGTGGCACGACCAAATTTAACATAGCCATCCTGGGCCGTACTCTTCAGGCTAACGCCACCCTGAGCAGCAAGCTCAGCGCCGTCGTTAACGTTGATGCTGCGTCCTTCAGCCGCAATCTGATTAAATCCGGCAGTGCTGACTTTCCCTCCCAGATTGACATCACCGTTCCCCATGCTGCCCAGGTAGACGGCCCCGTTGCCGCCATAGGCCATATCACTGGCTTCAATCACGCCGGTGTTATTGATGACGCCGCGCGTGAGCTTATCTGTCGCCCATGCAGTCAGTGCGACAGAACCATTTTTATTAACAATTAAACCGCCGTTATTCACCAGTGCCTTCAGGCTGCCCTTATTCACCTTAACGCTCATTTTACCCATGGAAGGGAACGATAAGGTGATATCGCTTCCTGAGGCCAGGTGAACGTTGCCGCTGCGTGCCGCAGAACCGCTGCGGATGGTGCCGGAGTTAGACACTTCAGCAGCGCCGATCAGGCCGACCGAATCCGTAGCATTAATGGTCCCTTCGTTCACTACCTTACCGTTGCTGGTGCCGGAGAAATGCAGGTTGTCCTTCATGAAGTCATCATTTTTAATCTCTAAAGATGATGCAATCAGGCTGCCGACATTGACCGTAGCGCCATTACTGATTAATACCCCATTAGGGTTAACGATAAACACCTTCCCGGTGGCGTTTAACACCCCCTGAATCAGGGTGGGGTCAAGACTGCTGATCTTATTAAGCACCGCGCTATTTTGCGACAGCTGATTGAAGGTTAATTTTTCATTTTTACCCACATTCATGTTATCCCAGTTAACGATCATTTTATCGCTATTCTGTTTAACAATAACTTCATTGGGATTTTTAGAAATACTCCCCGCACCGCTGACAATGGTACCTGTACCGACAGCATATGCCTGGTGAGCACAGACAAGCGCTACAGCGATCGCCAATGGCTTGATGACTACTTTTATGTTTTCCATAACAAATTGACCTTATTAAATTGTAAAACAAGACCCTCCAGCGACAAATTTCCCGCCGACCAGAAGATTGCCAGGCAATGAAAATAAAGACTATATTTACAAGGCATAGCAAAAACAAAATAAAGACCACAGGGTAAAAAGTCAATTCATCAGAATGGCATAATTATAAAATCGAAAAAAACAAGCCAACATGTTACAAATAATGATAAATACCGCGAAATTTAACGAATAAATACCCATTACGAGTTAGGAATTATTTAACCACTACGTAGACCCACACAGTAAAAAAAGACATTTAAAAAAAATAGAATAGAAACACGAATAAATAATGGCGAAATAAAATAATAATAAATGATGAGGAGGGGCAAAGAGAACATAAAACACAAAGTAAATAAAATACGTTCAAATGATATAAAATTAATTAAAGCCCATTAATTAATATAGCCCTGATAATAGCATCGAGGTGGCAGGTATCGCACTGCCACCTCAATCATCATTAGCGATATTTCGCATTAGCACGTTAATTTCAGGAGACGGTTTGCCCAAGCTCGCCTAACATTTCGCGCACCAGTTCCACGCAGCGCAGAAAACGCTGATCGTAATTATCCTGCTCAACGTGAACATAGCTGATGTTGTTCTCCTCCAGCATGGCGATAAGCAGCGACTGGAATTCTTTGCGATCCACCGAGCTCCCCAGGCTGCGCAGGCCATCCGCGACCCACGGCACATTGTTCTCCACCAGGATCACCAGGTCAAAGCGATACTCGTCAATCAGCGCCTGAACAAACGGGTGCTCACGCCCCTCGTACTTTTTACAGAACGCCTGAGTGGTGACGAAATCCGTGTCGATAAACGCGACTTTATTGGCGTACTTCACCGCGAAATCAATGTACTGTGCCTGGCCCAGCGCGATCTTATCGTAGTCGGAATATTGCAACGCCATCTCATCGCCGCCGAGGTGTGAGAAGACGTAATCGCGACCAAACTCCCACGCACTGGTGGTGTTGAAGATGTTGGCCAGCTTGTTGACCAGCGTCGACTTACCGCTCGACTCGCCGCCGAGGATCGCCACGGTGCGCACAAAAAACGGCTTCACTTCGGTCGGGATATATTCCCAGTAGCGGAACGGATCCTGACGGATCTGCCCGCCGCTGATGCTCATAAAGGAACGCTTAGGATCGATAACGATGGTTTCAACGCCAAGGTGGGTGCTGAACTGCTCGGCATCCGCCTCTTCGCTGGTGTAGATGCAGTTAGGCACGATGCCGTGGTCATCCATAAACGACTGGACCCCGTGGCTCCAGACATCCCAGCCGTGCGGGTACGGCTCCATTCCCTCTTCGTTAAACGAGTGAATGCGAATGTTTTTCTGATATTTGAAAGTCTGTAACAGCCAGCGTAAGCGGTCGCTGACCGTCGGCTGCTGCGACATGGCGCTGGCTTCAAACAGCTCGCGGTCGCGCGGCTCATCATAGCCCATGATGATATGCAGCTCGTCCACCTGGCTACAGGCGCGCTGGATCAGATAAATATGGCCGGTATGCAGCGGATAGAACTTGCCAAACACCACGCCGATGGTTTTCTCACGGCGGGGAAACTCCAGCCCGAGAAAGCGATGCAGCGCCTCCAGTTTCTGAGCGCTGGGGCTTTTGATTTTCGCATTCAGCAGCTGACTGAGGTAACCCTTGGTCATGCCGCTGGCATCAGAGACCTGCTGCAGAGTACAGCCCTGCTGGCGAATAGCGTTTTTCAGGTAGTCAAACGATGACATGGGCTAACTCCATTTATAGTTCGTCAAGTATAGACAATGCGTCAGCCAGCTTTTTCACCCCGTACACTTTCATATTTTCCGGCGGCTTCTTCGGTACATTGGCAATCGGCACAATAGCGCGGCGGAAACCATGCTTGGCAGCTTCCGAGATACGCTCCTGGCCGCTTGGCACCGGACGAATCTCTCCCGCCAGCCCCACTTCACCAAACACCACCAGATCGTGGGGTAACGGGCGGTCGCGCAGGCTGGAGACCATCGACAGCATCAGCGCGAGGTCGGCGCTGGTTTCCGTCACCTTCACGCCGCCCACGACATTGACGAACACGTCCTGATCGGCCATCTGCAGGCCGCCGTGGCGGTGCAACACCGCCAGCAGGATCGCCAGACGATTCTGCTCCAGCCCGACGGCCACGCGGCGGGGATTGCCCATCATGGAATGGTCCACCAGCGCCTGAATCTCTACCAGCAGCGGGCGCGTTCCTTCCCATAACACCATGACCGAGCTACCGGAGGTGACTTCATCGCCACGGCTGAGGAAAATGGCCGACGGATTGCTGACTTCACGCAGCCCCTGTTCAGTCATGGCAAACACGCCCAGCTCATTCACCGCGCCAAAGCGGTTTTTATGGCTGCGCAGCGTGCGGAAGCGGGAATCGGCGTCGCCGTCCAGCAGCACCGAACAGTCAATACAGTGTTCCAGCACCTTCGGGCCAGCCAGCGATCCGTCTTTAGTGACATGACCGACCATGACGATAGCCACGCCTTTGGTTTTGGCAAAGCGGGTGAGATAAGCGGCGGTTTCACGCACCTGCGCCACGCTGCCGGGTGAGGACTGAATATCAGCCATGTGCATCACCTGAATGGAGTCGATCACCATCAGCTTCGGCTGCTCCTGCTCGGCGATCAGGCAGATCTGCTCGATGCTGGTTTCAGACAGCATATTGAGGTTTTCCGTCGGTAACCCCAGGCGATGAGCACGCATAGCCACCTGCTGCAGCGACTCTTCCCCGGTGACGTAGAGGGTTTTCATTCCTTCCGACAGCTTGCACAGCGTTTGCAGCAGCAGGGTACTTTTGCCCGCACCGGGATTCCCCCCGATCAGGATCGCACTGCCCGGCACCACGCCGCCGCCGAGCACGCGGTCAAACTCTTTAAAGCCGGTGGAGAAACGCGGCAGCTCATCGAGACTGATGTCCGACAGTTTCTGCACGCGGCTCGGCCCGGCGCTGCCGGCGTAGCCCGTCAGGCGCTCGTTACGCGCCACCGTGGGCGAGGCCGCCAGGCGAACCTCCGTAATGGTGTTCCAGGCGTGACAGGCGCTACATTGGCCCTGCCAGCGAGGATAATCTGCGCCGCACTCGTTACAAACAAAGGCGCGCTTAACCGCTTTAGCCAAATCGTCCCCTTAACGCTCTTCGTGGATCAGGCTGCCGCTGAGAATACAGAACACGCCCATCAGGTCAGCATGACGAATAATGATTTCGGTCTGCTCGTTCACTTTCGGCTTGGCATGGTAGGCGATACCCAGCGCCGAGGCTTTGATCATCGGCAGGTCGTTCGCCCCGTCACCCACGGCGACCGTCTGCGCCGGGTCAATCTCAAAGCGCGCGGCCAGCTTGCGCAGCGTATCCGCCTTGTACTGTGCATCAACGATATCGCCCAGCACTTCGCCGGTCAGCTTGCCGTCGCGGATTTCCAGCACATTGGCTGCAATCGCGGAAAGGTGCAGCGTATCGCGCAGATATTCCGCAAAGTAGGTGAAGCCGCCGGAAGCGATAGCCACCTGCCAGCCCAGCGCCTGCAGTCTGGCCACCAGCGAAGTCAGGCCCGGCATCAGCGGCAGTTGATCGCGAACTGTTTTCAGGATCGCAGCGTCGGCACCTTTCAGCGTGGCCACGCGCTGGCGCAGACTGGCGGCAAAGTCCAGTTCACCGCGCATTGCCCGCTCGGTGACTTCCGCCACCTGCTCACCGCTGCCGGCCAGTTTCGCAATTTCATCGATGCATTCGATCTCAATCGCGGTGGAATCCATGTCCATCACCAGCAGGCCCGGGGTTTTCAGATGCGGAATGCGCCCCAGCGGAGCCACATCCATTCCGGCATCATGCGCCAGCTTTGTGGCGCGCGGCGTCAGGGAACCCGCCAGACGCACCACCTGGTAATCCTCAACGACCCAGGCGCTGACGATCACCATCGCCGCCCCCAGCTGACGCTGAAATTCAGTCAGGCTGGCTTTATCGAGTTGACGTCCATACAGTAACCAGCCGGTGCGGCCAGCGCGATAGTCCAGCGGCATCACTTCATCACCGCTTAAAGAGAGTGGCAACCCCGGCCAGAGAGGGACTTCGGCAGGCAGGTCGCACCAGGTGAGGCTATTTGGCATTACAGCTCCTGTAGGAACATTCAACACGCAATTCTGCGCAAAATAATGCAAGAGGCTACCTTGTTACAGCGTGTTCTGGCAACATAAAGCTCAGGGCCGGGAGCCGGTTCGTTCACCAAGTCTGAAGGGTCAAGATGGCTAAAGCCAAACTAAAATTTCGCCTGCACCGGACCGCCATCGTTCTGATCTGTCTGACGCTGCTGGTTATGTTGATGCAGGGAGCGTCGTGGTTCAGTCTTGGTCACCAGATGGCGCGTTCCGAACAGGTCGAAGAGCTGGCGCATACGCTGACGCGTCAGGTCGCCTGGAATCTGACGCCGCTGATGGATAATCCCGATGATAATCATCAGAAAATTATCGACTCACTGAACCAGATGACCCATGAAAGCCGTATCCTGGACGCCTCCCTGTATGACAGCTCCGGCAGTCTGGTCGCCCACAGCGGGGAGAATATTAACGTCCGCGATCGCCTGGCACTCGACGGCCAGCGTGCCGGCAGCTTCTTCAATCATCAGATTGTACAACCGCTGGCCACCCAGGAGGGTCCGCGCGGTTTTCTGCGCGTGACGCTGGACACCCACGTGCTGGTGACAGAGGCCAAGCAGGTGGATAACACCACCAACATCCTGCGCCTGATGATGCTGCTGGCGCTGGCGATTGGTATTATTCTCTCGCGTACCCTGCTGCGCTCCCGCCGCACCCGCTGGCAACAGTCGCCGTTCCTGCTGACCGCAAACAACCCGGTCAAAGAGGACGATGAAGAAGACGAAGAAAAAAGCCTGCACGCTGTGCCCGTGACTGACGCGGCAAAAAAAACCGACTAAGCCCTTAAAACAATTAGAGCTATTCATCAGGAATAGCTCTGGATGATCTGTACGTTGCCCCTTATCCCCTGCATTTTGTTTATTCGCGAGGCGCAAAAATGCGCTTTCTGGATGTATAGAACTAAGGAGCTTATTATGAAACGGAACTCTCTTTTCGCCGCGATTGTTGCGGCAAGCCTGGGTTTTTCAGCCACGGTCCTGGCGGCCGATGTTTCAGGGGTTACCGTCTACGCCACGCAGAAAGAGATGAAATCGAGATCGGCTGGCGATCTGAGTAATTTCGGTAAAACCTTTGATATCACGCTGAAAAATACCACGGACAAATCCGTCGACCTGAAGGACTTCTGTCTGAAAGGGTACTCAAGCGACGGTAAAGAGTTTCCAGTGGACCGCGTTGCCGCACGCCTGATGAGTGAGAAATTAAAACCACTGGGTAAAGTGCGTGGTCTGGTGATTTTCTCTGCCGCTGATGACAGCGTATTCAGCATTAATCAGGTAAAAATCACCGATACCTGTAAATAAGACCGTTCTCTGATAACGGCGACAGGCGGCGTGGAAAGCCGCCTCCGCGCCGCCTTTAACATAAAAAAGGATACGACGCCGCTGACGCCGTATCCTGATAATCACAGGCTCTGGATAAGCTGACCGGCATGCCGGTCAGATGCCTGATTACTCTTTATCGCCCAGCAGCACAGATTCCAGCGCGATGACAATCATCTCGCTGAAGGTGGTCTGGCGCTCGGCTGCGGTCGTCTGCTCACCGGAACGGATATGGTCAGACACGGTGCAGATCGCCAGTGCTTTCGCACCAAACTCTGCCGCCACGCCGTAGATACCCGCAGCTTCCATCTCCACGCCGAGGATGCCGTATTTTTCCATCACGTCGAACATCTGCGGGTCCGGGGTGTAGAACAGATCGGCAGAGAAGATGTTACCCACGCGGGCATCAACCCCCAGCGCTTTCGCTGCGTCAACCGCGTTGCGCACCATGTCGAAGTCAGCAATGGCGGCAAAGTCATGGTCTTTAAAACGC
Source organism: Erwinia sp. Eh17-17 (assembly GCF_039675725.1). Lineage (NCBI taxonomy): Bacteria > Pseudomonadati > Pseudomonadota > Gammaproteobacteria > Enterobacterales > Erwiniaceae > Erwinia > Erwinia sp. Eh17-17. Next base: position 255,802 of record NZ_JBDFQT010000003.1, read on the forward strand.
ATGCGGTTCACTTTGGAATCGGTGCTGGCACCCATGCCGATCACCACGTCACGCAGTTTCACATCGGCACGAACCGCACCGCAGGAACCCACACGGATGATTTTTTTCACGCCGAAATCGGTGATCAGCTCTTTCGCATAGATCGAACAGGATGGGATCCCCATACCGTGACCCATCACCGAAATTTTACGGCCTTTATAGGTACCGGTGTAGCCCAGCATACCGCGCACGTTGTTCACTTCTACCGCATCCTGCAGGAAGGTTTCCGCGATGTGCTTAGCACGCAGCGGGTCGCCCGGCATCAGTACGACGTCAGCGAAATCACCCATCTCAGCGTTAATATGTGGCGTAGCCATGTTAAATCCTTAATCTAAATAAAGAGTGTCACTTTAACCTCAGAATATCGGCTTGCCGTATTCCATCGGTGAAAGACCAAAATAGTGAGCGACGGTCTGGCCGATGTCGGCGAACGTCTCGCGATAGCCGTAGTCACCCGGCTTCACGCCCGGCCCGTAAATCAGTACCGGAATATGCTCGCGGGTGTGTTCCGTGCCCGGCCAGCTTGGGTCGCAGCCGTGGTCAGCGGTAAGGATCAGGATATCGCCCTCTTTCACCTGCGCCATCAGCTCTGGCAGGCGGCGGTCAAACAGCTCCAGCCCACCGGCGTAACCCGGAATATCACGGCGGTGTCCCCAGGTTGAGTCGAAATCAACAAAGTTGGTGAACACGATGCTGTTATCCGGCGCGGTTTTCATTTCCGCTACCGTGGCATCAAACAGCGCATCGAGGCCCGTTGCCTTCACCTTTTTCGTGATGCCAACGTGCGCATAGATATCTGCAATTTTACCGACGGAAATCACTTCCCCGCCCTGCTCGTCCACCAGCTTTTTCAGCACGGTCGGCGCCGGAGGCTCAACCGCCAGGTCGTGACGGTTACCGGTACGCTCAAAGCTGCCCGGCTTATCGCCAATAAACGGACGCGCAATCACGCGGCCGATATTGTACCCGCCTTCCGTCAGCGCTTCGCGCGCAATTTCACACAGTTCATAGAGACGATCAAGACCGAACGTCTCCTCATGGCAGGCAATCTGGAACACCGAGTCCGCAGAGGTATAGAAAATCGGCTTACCGGTTTTCATATGCTCTTCACCCAGCTGGTCAAGGATCACCGTGCCGGAAGAGTGGCAGTTACCGAGGTAACCCGGCAGGTTGGCTTTTTCCACCAGCAGATCGAGCAGCTCCTGTGGGAAACTGTTTTCCAGATCGCTGAAATAGCCCCAGTCAAACAGCACCGGAACACCGGCGATTTCCCAGTGACCGGATGGCGTATCTTTACCAGAAGAGAGTTCGCTGGCATAGGCATAGGCCCCGATAATCTCCGCGTCTTTGTCCAGACCCAGCGGGAACTTACCGCTGGAGGCTTCCGCCGCTTTACCTAACCCCAGCGCCGTCAGATTCGGCAAATGGAGAGGGCCTTTACGCCCTTTGTCTGCTTCACCCCTGAAGCACGCCTCGGCAATGTGTCCGAGGGTATCCGAGCCTTTATCGCCGAACTTGTCGGCGTCTTTGCTGTGCCCGATCCCAAAGGAATCAAGCACCATGATAAATGCACGTTTCATCCTGATCTCCTGCGCGATTTTCGCGATGAGCGTTAAAAAAATGCGATCAGAACAGAATACCCCTAATTACGATATTCTGCGATAAATAACTGGCGTCGATTCGGGTTTCACGTCGCTGAGCACCACCGCCTTTCTCACAGCGGCGGCCGCTTCCTGCCAGTGGGCTTCGGTGGCGGCATGGATCATCGCCAGCGGGCGCTGACTATCTACCGCGTCGCCTAACTGCGCCATCTCGCTGAAGCCCACGCTGTAGTCAATGCTGTCGCTGGCACGGCGGCGACCTCCGCCCATCGATACGACGGCCATACCCAGCGCACGGGTGTCCATGGCGCTGACGATGCCAGGCTGGTCGGCGTAAACTGCTTTACTCAGCACCGGCGCTGGCAGATAGCTGTCCATACGTTCGATAAAGTCCGTCGGGCCTTTCTGCGCGGCAACCATGCGGGCAAAGACTTCTGCGGCACGGCCGTTATCCAGCACGGCCTGCAGGCGGGAATGCGCGTCTTCAGCCGACTGCGCCAGGCCACCGGACAGCAGCATTTCGCTGCACAGCGCCATGGTCACTTCCAGCAGACGCGGGTTGCGGTACTCCCCGGTGAGGAACCGGACGGCCTCACGCACTTCCAGCGCATTGCCCGCGCTGGAGGCCAGCACCTGATTCATATCGGTTAACAGCGCGGTGGTTTTACATCCGGCACCGTTAGCCACGCCGACAATCGCCTGCGCCAGCGCTTCAGACTGTTCGAAGGTTGGCATAAATGCGCCAGAACCCACTTTTACATCCATCACCAGCGCATCAAGACCTTCAGCCAGTTTTTTGGCAAGGATAGAGGCGGTAATCAGCGGAATCGAATCGACCGTCGCGGTAATATCGCGCGTAGCGTAGAAGCGCTTATCTGCGGGAGCAAGCGAACTGGTCTGGCCGATGATCGCTACGCCGACCTCTTTGATAATCTGCCGGAAGCGATCGTCCTGCGGGAAAATATCAAACCCCGGGATCGCTTCAAGTTTATCCAGCGTACCGCCCGTATGGCCAAGGCCACGGCCGGAAATCATCGGTACATAACCGCCACAGGCTGCGACCATCGGGCCAAGCATCAGGGAGGTAACATCGCCCACGCCGCCGGTGGAGTGTTTATCCACTACCGGGCCATTCAGATTCAGTGCCTGCCAGTTCAGCACCGAGCCGGAATCCCGCATTGCCATCGTCAGGGCGACGCGTTCAGGCAGCGACATATCGTGGAAATAGATGGTCATCGCCAGCGCGGCAATCTGTCCTTCAGAGACCGTGTTGTCGCGCACACCGTTGATAAAAAAGCGAATTTCTTCTTCACTCAACGCCTGTCCATCACGTTTTTTTCGAATAATTTCTTGTGGCAGGAACACGGTAACCCCCTGTATGAATAGCGAAATGGTTCAACGGGTCAGGCATGCCTGACCCGTCATCCTTTAGTATTTGCTGTCGCTGGTGGCACCGCTGAAGCCCGCAGTATTCAGCAGGCTGGCAAGCAGGCTGGATGCACCAAAACGGAAATGACGGGCATCTGCCCAGTCGCTGCCCAGGATGTCATCGGCCAGTTTCAGATAGATCGCCGCATCGTCTGCGGTGCGCACGCCACCCGCAGGCTTAAAACCAACCTGCGCTTTAACGCCTTTATCGGCGATAACGCGCATCATGATTTCCGCCACGTCGGGGGTCGCATTGACAGGCACTTTACCGGTCGAGGTTTTAATAAAATCGGCACCGGCATCAATGGCGATCTCAGAAGCCTTGCGGATCAGCGCTTCTTCTTTTAACTCACCGGTTTCAATAATCACTTTTAGCAGCACCCCGGCCTCTGAACACGCCGCTTTACACGCTTTGACCAGCTCAAAGCCGACGGTTTCATTGCCGGCAATCAGCGCACGGTACGGGAATACAACATCCACTTCATCTGCGCCGTAAGCAATCGCCGCACGGGTTTCTGCCAGCGCAATATCAATGTCGTCATTGCCGTGTGGGAAGTTGGTCACCGTGGCAATACGGATATCCGGGGTGCCCTGTTCGCGCAGCGTCTTACGCGCAATCGGGATGAAACGTGGATAGATACAGATAGCGGCGGTGTGACCGGCCGGGGATTTCGCCTGATGGCACAGGGCGATCACCTTAGCATCGGTATCGTCGTCATTCAGCGTGGTGAGATCCATCAGTTGCAGCGCACGCAGCGCCTGAGTTTTTACATCGGACATGGTTAATCTCCAGATCATGATCGGTGAGGACACGATTATCACACTGATAACCGCTGGCGCCCTGCAATGTTAGAATTATAACAGCGAAACAGGCTCTTTTTTGTGGTAAGTCTCACAATTAAAAGACGGTAGTTTCATAATTATCACATTTAAGGTGAGAGAGATCACCTTAAACAGGCTTCTTTGCGGCAAATACCCCGTCGGCTGCGACTTTACGACAATGTTATAATAATAACATTTTAAACGCAGTGGCGGCAGGGAAAAGCATCATGGTGTTACAAACCAAACAGCGTACGGCTATTTTCGCGCAGGGTGTCAGCTATCTGCTGGGGGGATTCAGGACGAAGTTCACACAGAGCCTGCCAGACATTGCGCACCCGCTCCGGGCGATTAGGCTGCCCCTGAAAACCGCTTAACGGCATATCAGGAGAGTCTGTTTCCAGCAGCAGCGAAGAGAGCGGCAGACGGGACATGACGTGCCGGGTTTTACGGGCACGCTCCCAGGTGATGGTGCCCCCCACGCCAATCGCGTATCCGGCACGAATAAAGGCCAGCGCCTGCTGCTCACTGCCGGCAAAACCGTGAACCACGCCGCGGCGCGGCAGATTGCTACGGCGCAGGTGCAGCGCCAGCTTATCGTGAGTGCGCCGCGAGTGCAGGATCACCGGCAGATCGTAATCACGCGCCAGCCGCAGCTGCGCGTCCAGCAGCGCCTGCTGACGCTCAAACTGCGGGTTTTCAATATAAAGATCGAGGCCAATTTCCCCGATCGCCACCAGCTTCGGATGCCGCTGCTGCAGATGCTGCTCCAGCCGTTCCAGATCCTGTGGCTGATGTTCAGCAATCGCCATCGGATGCACACCCAGCGCGGCATAGACCGCATCATACTGTGTGGCCAGCGCCAGCACGCCGTCGAAGCGCGTAGCCGCAACGCCAACCGCAATGATCTTCTCCACGCCGGCAGCCGCAGCGCGTTCCAGGCTGGCGGCTTCATCCCCGACAAACGGGGGGAAGTCAAAATGGCAGTGAGTATCAACGAAGTGCTGCGTCATGCCAGCGATCCTTTATCATAATCGGCATCATTGCCCGGCAGGGGATCGCCAACGATCCCCTGCCGGTGGGACTCATTCGCCACCGGCGCGGGCGGCACCACCGTGCGCTGAACGCCAGCACTGGCCGCTCCGTCACTCAGCCACTGGCCCAGCGTGGCGAGGAAATAGTGGCCGCAGCGTCTGCCCAGATGATAATCCTGATTGAGCGACGCCACGCGGCTGCCTAGCGCGGAGCTGGCGAGCGGGCGTGGCGGATAGATTTCAATTATCCGCAGCTTACCGGGTGGCTGGTCGATAAAACGCTGGATCTCGCCATAGCTCTCTTCATGTACCTGCAAAATATTGATTAACGGTTGCAGAGCGCCTTCACTCAGCCAGCGCTCCACGCGCTTCAGCCACAGAGGAGTATAGGTCATCTGCGACGGCACAGTGCGGATCACCACAATGGTTTCCGCGCCGCGTCGCGCGGCTTCACGCACCGGAATCGCATCGCGGATGCCGCCATCAAGATAGCTGACGCCGGACAGATCGACGCCCGGCCGGTAAAAACCCGGAATAGCGCTGGAGGCTTTAATAATGTCATGCCAGGTATCGGCGGTAGGCGAAAAATAGTCCGGGGTATAGTCATCGCTGCGGCAGGCGCACATGTAGAACTCGCGCCCGCTGGAAAACAGCTTCGCTCCGGCATCCATCGCCAGCGGAAACTCCTGACGGGTAATATCCATCAGCCAGTCAAGATCGATGAGATGCCCCCCGCGTACAAACCGCAGCGGATCAAAAAACTGTTTACTGGTGGTATAGCGGGTGATGACCCGACGGGCGTAGCCAGGCTGCGCACAGACAAAAGCAGAGAGGTTTTGCGCCCCGGCAGAGGTGCCAAGCAGCAGATGAAAGGGGTTGAAGTGAGTATGCTGAAAAGCATCAAGCACACCGGCAGTAAAGATACCGCGCTGCCCACCGCCTTCACAGACCAGAGCCATTTTGCCTGGACGGAAGGGTTGTAACGCCAGCGGTGCAATGTTGCCGACGGTGATCGGGATGCGTATGCCCAAGTCAGGTATCCTCTCAAGGTAAAGAAGAGAGGATACCTGTTCTCAGTCACATGCGTGAGTCGCTAATGGCTTAATTAACGGCCCGGCGATTTGCGCTAAAGTTTTTTACGTCCGGTAAACAGGCTGATAAGGAAAATAATGATACCGACGACAAAGACGATTTTAGCAGCCCATGCCGCTGTACCCGCCAGACCTCCGAAACCTAATGCAGCTGCAATCAGCGCAATAATCAGAAAAATAATACCCCAACGAAACATAGCCTCTCCTTACCAGTAGTGAAATCGAACTCATTTTTATCATTCACATCACCTGCTATGCAGGGGTGAACGTTTTTTCTTTGCAGGTGAAAACGCTGGCAGCCCGTGTTAGCGGGCCGCCGGGCCATTACGATTTAACGGTCAGATCGTTTTTGACGCTTTTAACACCTTCAATAGCTTTGGCAATGCCTTCAGCGCGTTCGGACTGCGCCTGCGTCTTCACCGTACCGGAAAGCTGAACCACACCGTTGGTGGTTTCCACTTTCACATTACGCGACGGTACGATGTCGTCAGCTAACAGTTTAGCCTTAATTTCGCTGGTCGTTGCTGTATCACCGGCATAACCGCTCATTGTCTGTTTTGTGCTGTCTTTTACGTGCAGTTTATCGCTAACGGATTTTACGCCTTCCACTTTCTTGGTGGCGGCTACGGCCAGTTCAGCCTGATCCTGCGAAGTCACGAAACCGTTCAACGTCACCACACCGCTGTGCGTCTCAACGGAAATGTCGGTACTCTTGATAGCATCATTGTCCACCAGCGCGGCTTTCACTTTCGCCGTTACGCTGCTGTCATCCATGTAGCCACCGACTTTTTTCATAGAGCTATCGATTTTTGAACCCGCGCTGTCTGCCGCAGACTCCGCTTTACCGGTCATGGTGCCTTCCGCCAGAGCAGAACCACTCACCAGTGCAGAACCAACCATCAGCGCCATCAGCGTTTTTGCCATCTTAGTCTTCATCATCGATTCATTCCTTTTGTCTTGTTACCACTCACAACGGTGAGCTTTTCAGTCACAAACGGCGTGACTGTAGTTGTCGGCAAGATCGGGCTTTTGCCATTGAACGTTGCAGCCATCGCGCCGCGTATTTTTCGTCCTGTAGAAATGAATATAGTCGGTAATCAGGATTTCACCGGGGATGGTGGAAGATATGATGGATAAATCAGCAAAAAAGAGATTCTTTAGGAGGAGTCTGTAGATTGCAGGGGCCGATCATTTTTTTCGATCGGCCCCTATTACTTAATGCTCGCGGGTTTTACGGAACACCACGTCAGGATAACGTTCCTGAGTGATATTCAGGTTCACCATGGTCGGTGCAATGTAGGTGAGGTTGTCACCGCCATCAAGCGCCAGGTTAACCTCATTCTTGCGCTGGAATTCATCAAACTTTTTAGCGTCACTGCACTCTACCCAGCGGGCGGTAGAGACGTTGATAGCCTCGTAGATGGCTTCCACGTTGTATTCACTTTTCAGACGCGCGACCACCACATCGAACTGCAGCACACCGACAGCCCCAACGATCAGGTCGTTGTTGTGTACCGGACGGAACACCTGCACGGCACCCTCTTCCGACAGCTGCACCAGCCCTTTCAGCAGCTGTTTCTGCTTCAGCGGATCGCGCAGGCGGATGCGGCGGAACAGTTCCGGGGCAAAGTTTGGAATGCCCGTGAACTTCATGTTCTCGCCCTGGGTAAAGGTGTCACCAATCTGGATGGTGCCGTGGTTATGCAGGCCGATAATATCGCCCGGATACGCCTCTTCCACGTGCGAACGGTCACCGGCCATAAAGGTCAGTGCATCGGCAATGGTCACGTCTTTGCCGGTTCGCACCTGGCGCAGCTTCATGCCCTTTTCATACTTGCCGGACACGACGCGCATAAAGGCCACGCGGTCACGGTGTTTCGGGTCCATGTTCGCCTGAATCTTAAACACGAAGCCGGTAAATTTCTCATCGGTGGCGGTCACGGTGCGCTGGTCGGTATCGCGTGGCATCGGAGACGGTGCCCACTCAACCAGACCGTCGAGCATATGGTCAACGCCGAAGTTACCCAACGCCGTACCAAAGAATACCGGGCTTAACTTGCCGTTGAGGAAAGCTTCACGGTCAAATTCGTGGGAGGCCCCCTGCACCAGCTCCAGCTCGTCACGCAGCTGAGCGGCCAGATCTTCACCAATCGCCGCATCCAGTTCCGGGTTATCCAGCCCCTTTACAATGCGCACTTCCTGGATGGTATGGCCCTTACCGGTCTGGTAGAGGTAGATTTCGTTTTTGTACAGGTGGTAAACGCCCTTAAACAGCTTGCCGCAGCCAATCGGCCAGGTGATTGGCGCACAGGCGATTTTCAGCTCGCTTTCCACTTCGTCCATCACTTCCATCGGGTCACGGATGTCACGGTCGAGTTTATTCATAAAGGTCAGGATCGGCGTGTCGCGCAGACGGGTGACTTCCATCAGCTTGCGGGTACGATCCTCAACGCCCTTGGCGGCGTCGATCACCATCAGACAGCAGTCTACCGCCGTCAGGGTACGGTAAGTATCTTCTGAGAAGTCTTCGTGCCCCGGTGTATCCAGCAGGTTGACCAGGCTGTTGCGGTAAGGGAACTGCATTACCGAGGTGGTAATAGAGATCCCACGCTGTTTTTCCATCTCCATCCAGTCTGATTTAGCATGCTGATTGGAGCCACGGCCTTTTACCGTACCGGCGGTCTGAATAGCCTGTCCGAACAGCAACACTTTTTCAGTGATGGTGGTTTTACCGGCATCCGGGTGAGAAATGATGGCAAAAGTGCGGCGACGGGCCACCTCTTGCATAAACGATGGATTTGACATGAAGCTTCTTCTGGTTTGGCGCTGCGCCGCCGTGCGGCAGAGCGCGCGCAACGGGATTCACAGCCGATTAATCAATAATGGTCGGCATTTTCGCTTATCCCGGCCCCATACACAATGATCGACCGGCGCTTATTCGAACGAAAGTACAACAGCCGGCCGCTCCTTCTGTTCAGCGAGGCCTGATTAACTGCGCCCGTTCCGCTTCACATTCTGCGCGGCAGCAGCAGCCTTCAAGGTGATCGTTAACCAGCCCCAGCGCCTGCATTAGTGAATAGGTCGCTACCGGACCGACCCAGGTCCAGCCGCGTTTTTTCAGGGCTTTTGACATCGCTTGCGCTTGCGGACAGGTCTTCACCGTTTGCCAGAATGACAGGTCAATGCTGGCCGGACGCTGATCCGGGGCAGGCTCAAACTGCCAGAACCACGCCGCCAGCGACCCGGCTTCATTCACCAGTTCGATAGCACGCTGCGCGTTATTGATCGTGGAGACGATTTTAGCGCGGTTGCGCACAATGCCTTTATCCGCCATCAGCCGGGCAATATCGTCATCGTTGAAACGCGCCACGGTGCGAAAATCAAACCCGGCAAAGGCACGGCGGAAATTTGCGCGTTTATTGTAAATCATCTTCCACGACATGCCGGAGAGGAACCCTTCCAGGCACACTTTCTCAAACAGCATGATGTCATCTACCACCACCCGCCCCCACTCGCGGTCGTGATACTCCGGCATCCCGGGCTGCCAGGCGCAGCAGATGCGCCCCGCATCGCTAAGGGTAAGCCCGGCGGCCTGCAGTTCCGTTTGATCCATTCTATGCCCTTCTTGTTTAATTGTGCTCTTTGCGGATAAGCGCCGTCGCACGTGCAATGCTATACCTAATCGCGTTTCGCGACGAATGCCACTACGTTTAGTGCGTTACTTCACATTTATGACTGGAAAATGGGGCGTTAAGTTATGAGCGATAAAGAGTATCAACCAGCAAAAGTCTGGAGCGAAAACAAGGGCCTCGGCGGCACCTGGGGCAGCATCAACCGCCCGACGGCTGGCGCACGTTTTGACGCAGACCTGCCGGTGGGCAAACACCCGCTACAGCTCTATTCGATGGGCACACCCAACGGGCAGAAGGTCACTATTCTGCTGGAAGAGCTGCTGGCGCTGAACGTGCAGGAAGCGGAGTACGATGCGCATCTGATCCGCATCGGCGACAGCGAGCAGTTCTCCTCCGGTTTTGTTGCGGTTAACCCGAACTCGAAGATCCCGGCGCTGCTCGACACCAGCACCGTTCCCGGCACGCGCGTATTTGAGTCCGGCGCGATCCTGCTTTATCTGGCCGAGAAATTTGGTCACTTCCTGCCAAAAGAGCCGGCAGCGCGCACCGAGACGCTGAACTGGCTGTTCTGGCTTCAGGGCGCAGCACCGTATCTGGGCGGCGGCTTTGGTCACTTCTACCACTATGCGCCGGTGAAAATCGAATACGCCATCGACCGCTTTACCATGGAAGCCAAGCGACAGCTCGACCTGCTCGACCAGCAGCTGGCGAAACATCGTTACATAGCCGGAGAGAATTACACCATTGCCGATATGGCGGTGTGGCCGTGGTACGGCATGCTGGTGAAGGGGCTGGCCTATGAGGCGGCAGAATTCCTGGATGCCGGTTCCTATAAAAATCTACTGCGCTGGACCGATGAAGTGGCAGCCCGCCCGGCGGTAAAACGCGGTCGCATCGTCAACCGCACCTGGGGGCCGGAGAACGAGCAGCTGCCAGAGCGCCACGACGCGGCGGATTTTGCTAAGCTGGGACTGTAACCTGAACCGGGGGCGGACCGTTTGTTGCGGTCCGCCCTTCCGGCAGACTCTGCCAGCCGCAGTGGCGGATCCTGTATTGCGGTCAGCCCAACAGCTTATCCTGTAACTCCTTCAGAGACGTCACCTGCCAGGTCGGCTTAATGCCTTCCGGCTGCGCACGCCCGTCGGCATTCAGCCAGCAGGTCGCCATACCGGCATTGATGCCGCCCAGAATGTCCGAATCGGGGTTATCTCCCACCATCATCACGCGCTCGCGCGCCGGGTTGCCCATCTGGTTTAACGCATAGTCAAAGATCGCCGGATGAGGTTTGGCATAACCCACCTGCTCAGAAATCACCAGCAGATCGAACACGCCCAGGAAGCCGGTATGTTCCAGACGCGCCTGCTGCAGCGCCGTAAAGCCATTGGTGATAATGCCCATTTTCACCCTGCCCTTCAGCGCGTTAAGCAGCCCGACGGCCCCGGCCAGCGGCGTACAGATCTCCGACATCGCCTCCAGAAAACCCTTATTCAGATCGTGAGCCGTCACGTCAAGCTTCGCCGCCCAGCTCTCAAAGCGCTGATGCTGAAGCTGCAACGCGCTGATAGCCCCGTTCTGATAATCCACCCACAGCGGCTGGTTAATGGCCTGATACTCTTCGTAATCGGTGCGGCTGAATGGCACATCGTACCGCTGAAACAGACGCTGCAAACCGGCAAACGCATCGAAGTGGAACAGCGTTTCGTCAGCGTCAAATAAAATCCAGTCCCAGTTTTTAAGCATCGGTCAGTTCCCTGTTAAATAGTTAACGCCATCATGATCGCGTCTTCTTTACCGCCATCTGCCGCCGGGTAATAGTTACGACGGACAGAGACCTCATTGAAATCCAGCTGTTCATACAGCGCTATCGCGGCATGATTGGAGGCACGCACCTCCAGCCACAGCGTCAGTACGCCGCGCTGTTCCAGCTCGCTAATCAGGTGCTGCAACAGCTGTCGCCCCAGGCCACGGCGTTGATACGCCGGATCCACCGCCAGATTAAACAGCGTGGCTTCATCCAGCACCGTCTGCGTTATGGCAAATGCCGCCATCTCCCCTGCCACCGTCAGGCGGAAATTGAGATAGCGCTCCCCCTGATTGCTGGTGAAGGTTTTTTCAGACCAGGGAAAAGCGTGACTGCGCTGCTCAATGGCAAACGCCTGTTCAAGATCGTGCGTTGTGAGTAAAGAAATCTGATTCATGTTGGCAAATCTGCAGCCAGAGCGCCCGTTTGGCGTCGGCATTGTGATAGAGCTCCGCCAGCAGTGGCGAAGCCAGTTGGGTTCCGGCCAGTGGCACCGGGGCATCAAGTCCTAAACGCCAGCTGTGGCAGCAGGCATCGTCCGGCAGCATCGCCAGCCGATCGGGGGTGAGCACCTGCACCTGCGCGTCCTGCAATTCCAGGGCGCGCAGCACATCTTTTACCAGCGGATCGTCCAGCGCCGGGGGCGTTTCCGCCACAATCACCAGCCGGGTCTCTGCGGGTAACGTCACCGCAATCTCGCCCTGCAGGGCACGCGGACGCCGCAGCGTATACTGCGTTATGCCCATTTGCTGTAATAACCAGTCACGTCTGGAAGACATCTTTTTTTCCTGTCTGGTCGCCTGATTGCGCCGTCATGCTAGCAAATCCCTCGAAACTGCGCCAACAAACGACGCGGCTAACGCAGTTGCAGCTTCAGGCATGCAGGGTATAATCGCGGCTCTGATTTATAAGGAGCCATCGATGTCCGCATTTACCCCGGCCAGTGAAGTGATACTGCGCCATAGTGATGAGTTTACTGAACGCCGCGTGCTGTTTGCTGGTGACCTGCAGGATGACCTGCCCGCCCAGCTGGAAACGGCGCTGAGCCGGGTACATACCCAGCAATACCATCACTGGCAGATCCTCAGCCGTGCCCTTGGGGAAAACGCCCATTATGGCCTGGCTGCCACTGCTGAGGTGGCCGCCGACTGCGACACCCTGGTCTATTACTGGCCAAAAAACAAACCGGAAGCGCAGTTCCAGCTGCAAAACCTGCTGTCCCTGCTGCCGGTAGGTTGCGATATTTTCGTCATCGGTGAAAACCGCAGCGGCGTGCGCAGCGCAGAGCAGATGCTGGAAGGCTGGGCGACCGTCACCAAAATCGACAGCGCCCGCCGCTGTGGACTTTATCATGGCCGTCTTGATAAACAGCCCACTTTCGATGTGGACAGCTTCTGGGACGAATACCCGCTGGGCGATCTCACCATCAAAACGCTGCCGGGTGTCTTCAGTCGCGATGCGCTGGATATCGGCAGCCAGCTGCTGCTTTCCACCCTCAAGCCGCACACCAAGGGTAAAGTGCTGGATATGGGCTGTGGCGCAGGCGTGATTGGGGCGCTGCTCGCCACACACTCACCGAAGGTACGCCTGACGCTGACCGACGTGAACGCGGCAGCGATTGAAGCGAGTAAAGCCACGCTGGCGGCCAACCAGCTGGAAGGGGAGGTGTTCGCCAGTAATGTCTATTCCGACATTCCAGGGCGCTTTGACATGATCCTGTCTAACCCACCGTTCCATGATGGTGTTCAGACCAGCCTTGATGCGGCACAGACGCTGATCCGTGGGGCAATCACGCACCTGAATACCGGCGGAGAGCTGCGTATCGTCGCCAATGCCTTCCTGCCTTATCCGCAGGTGCTGGATGAAACCTTCGGCAGCCATGAAGTGCTGTTACAGAACGGCCGCTTCAAGGTGTACCGCGCCGTTAAGAGCCGCCCACCGAAGAAATAAGCTCTCTTTCTGTCGGGGTCGGCCTTTTTTCGGTCGCCCCGCAGGCCAAACCGGTTCTTTTCCAGGCTGTTGTTTCAACAATAAGAAATAACTGTTGACGTCCCTGGTAAAACCTCTAGAATGCGCCTCCGTGGTTGCGATATAACGTTGTTATGTTGCGGGTATGCGAAGGTGGCGGAATTGGTAGACGCGCTAGCTTCAGGTGTTAGTGTCTTAACGGACGTGAGGGTTCAAGTCCCTCTCTTCGCACCAAAAACCACGTTGTTCATATTACGCAGCATCTGCGCGAAGGTGGCGGAATTGGTAGACGCGCTAGCTTCAGGTGTTAGTGTCCTAACGGACGTGAGGGTTCAAGTCCCTCTCTTCGCACCAAATGCGGTGATATGAATAGACAGTTCAACAGGACGCGAAGGTGGCGGAATTGGTAGACGCGCTAGCTTCAGGTGTTAGTGTCTTAACGGACGTGAGGGTTCAAGTCCCTCTCTTCGCACCATGTTGAATCCCTCTGCAGTAAGCTCATACCGACTCCCTCTTTTCAGCCCGTCCTTCTCTGATAACAAAACACGCCCTGTTATGCCGTTTAATTCTGCACGTCTTTATTGATCACAGCCGCGTAAAATTCACTGAGATTGCCGTCAGCGCACCGACCAGCGCAATACCGGAAGGCAGCAGCATATAATGGCGCAGACGTTTATGGTACAGCATCACCACGGTCGCCAGGAACGCCACGACCATCAGCACGCGCCACTCACTGAAAGACAGCTCCATCAGAGCCACCAGCGGCATCATCATGCAGGGCACCAGTGCGCCCCAGCCACTCTCCAGCCTTATCCCTCTCATTCTGCCACCCCCAGAAGATGTATCCACACAGTCTCAAATGATAATGATTACCAATAGCATATGATAGTTTTTATCACTTTGCAGCAACATTGTTGAAAATTTATGCCTGCGGATGACAGCCTCACCTTAAAGTGGTAGATTGGCAGCGAACACTATTCAGAAAAATCTAATAATAACAGCTCTAAACTATTCCAATTACGAAATATCTGCCATTTCAATATGGTAGTTCTTTGATATTTCAGGGCGGTCACGAGTAACTATAATGAAATTACAAAGCTACGATGAATTGCTTCACAGCAAGCATCGGCTGTCGCTGATGCTATTTCTTTTTTTAAACACAGCTAGCGCAGCATTTTGCATGCTTAACGTTAATAGTCTTACCATGACAATGGTCACTGCCCCTACGGCAATCATTATAGTATTGAGCTTAATGTTATTAACATGGATGGTTTTAAAACCTTTAGGTAAATTTCCCCTATTAAATATTGCGGCCCTGCTGACCGGATTACTTTGGGCATGGCAAATTGTGGTGAAGTATCACCAGAATTTTTATTTTGATGGCAGCTATCTGCTGATAGCGCTGGTCAGCGTCTTCTTCATCAGTGCCATTGCGCTGGGCGACCATCTGCTCGCATTTTGCCTGCATACCACCCCGGCATCGGTGGCAGTGCTGACGCTCGATCACGGTCATAACACGCTGGTGCTGCTGTTTACCATCACCCTGCCGCTGTTTGGTTTTACGCTGCACCACCTGATGCAACGGCGGCGAGATAACTTCACCCGCCGCCTGGTGAGCCAGCTGTACGAAGAGAAAGAGACCTACAGCGACCTGAGTATGCTCGACCCGCTAACCGGTTTATATAATCGTCGCGGGTTGAAGAACCGGCTGGAAAATATTCTGGATAATCATGCAGGCAGCCACTTTGTGCTGCTGCTGGATATTGATCATTTTAAAGCCTACAACGACAACTATGGGCATGCGATGGGTGACCAGGCGCTGGCGCGGGTATCCGTGGCGATTCGCGACGCGGTACGCTCACGCGATATTGTCACGCGTTACGGCGGCGAGGAGTTCCTGGTATTACTGACCAACGTGAATGAGTCGATCGCCATGAAACTGGCCGAGCGTATTCGTCAGTACGTGTTGGATCTGGAGATCCCACACCGCTTTAATGAAAGGGTAGCGACTCATGTCACCATTAGCGCCGGTATTGCTCCGCTGATTGAAGACGATTTTGACAATGCGCTGGCCAATGCCGACCGTGCATTATATCTGGCAAAAAGTCAGGGCCGTAATACCATCCTCTCTCATCAGGACCGGCTTAAACATCCGCTCAGCCAGGCGGCCGACGCGCTGTAAAAATGAAATGGCCTTTCTGAGGGCCATTCATTTTAAAAACTTAAGCATTTATTTAATACAAATTCGCGGCAGGTCAGCCATAAATAAGGCCCTGTCTTAAAAAGCCGTTTGCGACCGATTAATAATCTAGTTTATTTCTTTATAAAAAGGACTATTCGCGTTTACAGATTGCTAACAATGTGGCAGGTTTATCTCCTCAAATCGCAGGAGATAAGCATGAGTCTGGAGTCAGTACGGCAGTTTTTTGCCGATCGCGCACCCGAAATTGACATCATTGAACTGTCAGAAAGCACCGCCACCGTGGCCCTTGCCGCTGCGGCTCATCAGGTTGAACCGGGTCAGATAGCCAAAACCCTGTCGTTGAAAGTCAAAGACCGCGTGGTATTGATTGTCACGCGCGGCGATGCCCGGCTGGACAACCGCAAGCTGAAAGAAACCCTCGGGGCGAAAGCCCGCATGCTGAACACAGATGAAGTGGTGAGCTGGACCGGACACCCGGTGGGCGGCGTCTGCCCGTTTGGTCTGGAAAACCCGCTCACGGTCTACTGCGACGTTTCGCTCAAAAGCTATCAGGAAGTGCTGCCTGCCGCTGGCGCAATCCACAGCGCGGTCCGGATCTCCCCGGAACAGCTGGCGCAGCTGACCGATGCCGAGTGGGTCGATGTCTGCCAACCGCCCATGAACCTGTAGGGGGCGAGCGCTTTTCTGATCGTTACGCCTGGCAACCTCAACATCAACGGGTGGACCGGAAAAGAGAGTCCCTCCTACGCATGATTACGGTTCCCCGGAAATTTTGACGCCACGCGTTTCGCGGCCAAAAGCCACAATCAGGCAGATCAGTACCGCCACCGTACCGGCAACTATCGCCATCGCCAGGCCATAGTTATTGCCATGGGCTGAGGCGATTCTGGATTGCAGCGTGGCGTTGACCGAAGCCACCAGGTTGCCCAGCTGATAGACAAACCCCGGCAGCACCGCACGCGCACTGGCCGGAACCAGCTCGGTCAGCCATCCCGGCACCACGCCCCATGCGCCCTGCACCATAAACTGCATCAGAAACGCCCCGACACCCACCATCCATGCACCGCTGGAAAACGTCCACAGCGGCAGCACCAGTAACGCCAGAAAGGCCGCAATCATAATCGCCTTCTTACGGCCTGTTTTCTCAGACAGCGTCCCGAAGAGGATCCCCCCCAGAATCGCCGCAATATTGTAGAAGATGGCGATAATGCTGATGGTATGCGGATCAAAGCCGTGCTGCACTTTCAGGTAGGTCGGATAGAGGTCCTGCGTGCCGTGGCTGAAGAAGTTGAAGCAGGCCATCAGCAGCACCAGATAAACGCAGAGCTTCCAGTGAGTTTTCAGCACCGGCAGCAGTGCCGTCGTCTCCCTGCGCTCACGGGCTGCCAGCCACACCGGCGACTCCGGCACCTTAAAATAGATAAACGGCAGCAGCAGCACCGGCAGCGCGCCAATCAGGAACATGCCGCGCCAGCCCACCAGGGTGTAGCACAGACCGAACACTACTGAAGCCAGCAGATAACCAAACGGGTACCCCGCCTGGAACACCCCGGACATCAGCCCGCGCGAACGGTCGGGGATCGTTTCCATCGCCAGCGAGGAGGCTACCCCCCAGACACCGCCCATTGCCACCCCGTATATCACGCGGAAAACCAGGAACCATACCAGCGTCGGAGACCAGGCAGAGAGCAGTTCAAATAGGGTGAAAGCGATGATGTTGACCATCAGAACAGGACGGCGACCGTACTTTTCCGCCAGACGGCCAAACAGCAGCGCGCCCAGAGGCCGCACCGCCAGCGTCAGCATAATCGCCAGTGACACCTCCGTGATGCTGACGTGGAAATTCGCCGCAATATCGCTGAGCACAAAGACCAGAATAAAGAAGTCAAAGGCGTCCAGTGTCCAGCTGCCAAAACAGGCAAAGGCCACGTTGCGCTGAGTAGAGGTCCAGTTAAACATAGGGAAGGTTCCTGTCTTAGAGGCAAACAAATATGTTAATTATTTGTTTATAGCATGTAAGACAGAGGTTGATTGCGGCGCTTTTGTCAGGCTTCTCATCAGACTGTAAAGGAGGGTGTCATTGTGTTACCAGACTAATAATTAGCCTGGTAACACCTGCCTGTGGCCGCTAAAGCCCGCGGGCGATGGTCGCCTGCAAACCGACCTGCTGACCATACGACAATTCCAGGGTATTGCCGTCCGGGTCGGCAAAGAAGGCCCAGTAGCCAACCGGCTCAGGGAACTGGACGGGCGCCTTGCGCAGCACCCCTTCCTCTTCGGCCATCGCCACTTTCACGTCAATCTCCTCACGCGTGGCGCAGGCAACGCCCAGGTGGCCGAACGGACCGAGGGGCGTGTCCCTTCTGACGGCCGTCTGCACCAGCACCAGCGCGAAGGGCCGGGTAAGGTCAGAAAGCCAGGCGACCTCTTCCGCTTCCGGCACGCCCGGCTGGCGCCGGTGCACAACCTGCATCCCGGCATAGCGCTGGTAGAAATCGATACTCTTTTGTAAGTCCTGCACTTCAAACGCTACGTGGGTGAACCCCACATCCACTGCACTACTCATCGCCCGCTCCTTGATTTATCGTCAGAGCCGTTATCATGGCGCGTTCGCGGTAAGGCAGGTGATCGTCAGTGCGAACGGCGGGCGCCAGGGCACAGATTGTGCTATTTTTGTTCAGTACGTGACCAGCGGCACCATCGCCTGCCAGCCGCCATCCTGCGGCAGATATTTATTGCCGTAAGTGACACTGGCAATGGGTTTCAGTACCCACTGGCCGCGGGCGTCCTGGACCAGCTCATTCGGCCAGGCGCGGCAGCGGTACATTTTCAGGTCGACGGCCTGGCTCAGCTGATAATAGTGACCCTTTTCAGGGACAAAGCTGACAATATTCATGCAGCGGTTTTTACCGCGCTGGTAGCTGTGGTAAACCGTGGTCTTTCTTCCCGCGTAAACCGGCGTTTCGAAATAATCACTGGTGTAGGTCTCTTCCTTTCCGCTGACTTTTGGCATTCCCTGGTCCTGGGTATTGCGCAGTATCAGGCTGCTTTTGCGGATCAGGCCGCCATGCAGTTTGCCATTCTCCATCTGATACAGGGCGCTGCTCTCTGTGCTACCCATAATGCGCAGCCCGGCAACCTCAGCGTCTGCCGGGGGCGGGGTAAAAAACTCCTGCTGTGGCAGCAGGTTACAGCCACTGAGCCACAGTGCGCTCAGCGCGAACATCCAGCGATAGTGCATAGGTCAGCCGTTATCAGGTCCAGACTTCCTGCCCTTCCGGGGTGATCCATACCAGCCCGGCGGGCGCTTTCGCCAGAAACCAGAGGCCGGTGTCATCAACATCGTCTGACTCATCGTCTGAATCAGGCGAAGGCCAGGCGTCAGCCAGGCGCTGTAACTGCTCCTCAACCGACCCGGTCAGAAAGTGGCCATTGCCTGCCAGGCGGATCTGCCCGCCCTTCAGCTGCTGGCGTAACAGCGCAAAGAAGATCGCTTTTCTCAGGCTGCTGTTATCCGGGATCGTGCGGCACTCGACCTCTATATGCTGCCAGAGCGCGCCGAGTGACAGGCCACGGGCACTTTGCAGCACCGATTGTTTGATGGTCTCCGGGCTCATCGCAGGTCAACAGGGGGGGACGGGGGCACCAGCCTGTCCGGCATCTTTTTCCAGTTTGCATCTTCATGGCCATATTGCCCTCCCCAGGTGACATCACTGATGCGCTCCAGCTGCCACTGCCCTGCAGCGTTCTGCTTCAGCTCGTAAGGCAAACCGCGACACTGGCGCAGACGCACGTCAACCTGCAAGCCGAACTGATAGTAGTGCCCCTTCTTCGGCACAAAGCTCATGGTACTGCTGCACTGGTTGTTGCCGCCGTCATAGGCCAGGCCAATGATGGTTTTCTGGCCTGCCACTACCGGGGTTTCGTAATAGTCGCTCCAGGACGATTTGTCCTGATCGCTGGCCACCGGCATCCCGCGATCCTGAGTATGGGTCAGGATAAGCTCACTGCTGCGCACCAGCCCTCCCGTCCTCTGGCCGTTGACCTCCTGCTCAATGGAGGCCTGCTCGGTGCCGCCGACAATACGCACCGAGGCGGTATTCTCACCCGCGGCAGGCGGCGTGAAAAAGGAATTATGCGGAAACTGGCTACAGCCGCTGACTGAGGTCAGCAGCAGGAACAGGGTGGTTTTACGCAACATCGGTCGTTCTCCTCATCGGGGATCAGGCAGTCAGTGCCAGGAGTTCAGCGGCCAGCTCGCGGGCATCCTGCTGATAGTTTTCACGCCAGCTTGCCGACCAGTCGGCGGGACGTCCCTGCTCTTCCCACTCCGCCAGCGCCAGACCATTGACGATCTCCAGTTCAAACCACAGGCTTTGCCAGGCGTCCGCGTCCGTGACCAGCGCACTGTCCTGCCACAAAAATTCGGTGTGTGCGACAAAGCTGGCCCAGGCAAACAGATCCTCTGAAGCCCGCTCTGCCCGTTCGATCAACTGCGCCTTATTTACCATATTTCACCGTCACCACTTTTCCAGAACTGTTCGTTACGACCGAAACATTGTTGGTGGCATCATAGTACGACGTTGTATTTCCCCGGCTTGGGGTCGCAACGCCCGTCTTAATGGTGTTTTCCACCACCGACGGCATGATGCCGCGATCCTGCATTCTATCTAAAGAGTGACCTGAATACTCGCGGTTGCTGATGGTGCCAGCCTCGTTTCTTACCGGTTGATAAGACGGGTTTTTAGGCTGATTCATCTGATTTTGTTTACTGCCCAGCGGCAGGGCCGGGTCGCGCACGCTGCCGTTGACCGGTGGCGTCGCCGTAGCGCTGCTGCCTTTGCCGCTGCTCACCGGACTGCGCGTGCCTTTGATTCCGCCACTCAGCGCCCCCAGCGCTGCACCCGCCAGAAGCTGCGCGCGATCGGCATCCATACCGTAACGGCTTTGCAGCTGCTGTGCGAACTGCGTGCTGGACACCACGCCTTCGGCCTCCATCTGCTGGGCAAAAAGTGCAGACATGTCGTTCTTCATCTTCCACGGCACATCATCCGAACCCAGCACCCGATCGATCGCCTCACGGACCAGCATACCGTTAGCGGTAACATCACCAAAGTTGGCCTTACAGGCTGCCGCATCGGTCGCACAGACGGCAATCAGCTCATCCTGCTGTTTCAGGCTGAGTTGCTGCATCTCTTTTCTGACCGTCGCGCAGTCACCGCGCGCCTCACACCCCTGCGCCTTCGCGGCAAACTTGTCGATCTGCTCAGGCTTGAGGTAGTTATTGGTCATGGCATTATCGCCGGCTTTATAGGCATCCACCGCGCCCGCCGTATCGCCGGACACCAGTGCACCGGTCAGACTGGTGGCAATCAGCGCCAGGTTCTTAATGGTGTTTTTCTGCTGATTATCCAGCTGGTCCGTTGCGACGTCCGGGTACAGTGCATTATGAATGGCACGGATAGCCAGCTCGCCGCCCGCGCCACCCGCGGCACCTGCCAGCGCGTTCTGCCCGCTCATCTCCGCCACAACCCCGCCGAGGATGGCGTGGGCGAAGGCATTGGTGGCAATCTCCTGAGCAGTCGGGTTTTTCGGATCGTTATAGGTGACGTCTTTAATCACCCCGGCCAGATAAGGCGTTGAGGCCTGCGCCAGCGCTTTCGCCGGGTCGCCTCCCGCCAGCGCACCGATCGCCGTCACCGCCGCATTCCCCGCTTTAACCCAGGTATCATCCGGGCCGTAGCCTTCCATTGCTTTCTTGTAGGCGCTGCTGCTTGTCACCGCATTCCAGTACTCCTTGCGCTGATCCGGTGACGCATTGGCCCCCGGCTTTTCACCCACCTCCTCGATGCCCTGCTGGTTGGCATACAGCTGGCGCTCGGTAAGGATAGTGGTCATGGTGGAAGACGCAATCGAGCCGATCAGCTGTGCTTTCTGCAGACGCTTCTGTTCCGCCGCCTTATCAAAGATCGGGCTGAGCGTCTGATTCGCGTGTTCCACATCCCGGCTCAGGGTGCTGACATCCTGCTGCTGGTCAGCGTTGCGGACAATCAGCGTACCGTCAGATACGGCCGAACGGGTGGTGCTGGAACCGTCGCCGGAGGTCTGTACCGCCGACATCGAGGTTGGCGCAATATTCTGCCCCAGCTGAGTCAGTTTCGGCGTGTAGGGGGTCTTTTCTGTATTCTGATCCTCGCCCGATGACCCGGGGCTTTTTTCCAGTTTGAACTGGCTGGTCAGCCCGACGCTCACGCCAGAGGTGGCATAGTCGGCACGGTTTTCAATATCGCTGAAGCCGAGGGTGCCGGTGTCGAGACGATTGTTCGCCGCCTCAGAGGTGCTGCCAATCACCGCCCCGTTAAGCTGGGTGTGATTGCCGACCGTGACATCATAGCCCCCGTCTCCGGCGAAAATGCCGCTCTGTTCCTGCACGCTGTCATAGTTGCTCTTCAGCTTGTCGTTGCTGACCGACAGGCTGCCGCTGGCGGTCATCGTCCCAAAGGTGAAGCTCAGCCCACCGCTGACTTTCTGATCTTTTGACTTGAAGTTATTGCTGTCCTGCTCGCTGGTGATGGTCAGGTCGCGCCCGACATCCGCCACGATGCGGTCCGCGCTGACCTGTGCTCCGGTCAGGGTGGTATCGCGGCCGCTGAGCAGCGTCACCTTGTTACCCGCGTCCAGCGTGGTTTCGCTGTGGGTCAGACCGTCGCCGTCTTCACTGCCTTTACCTTTGTTGGCTTTGGCAAAGATGCTCAGCCCGACACCGCCGGAACCCGCGCCAATGCTGGCGCCCACAGAACCCCCTCCGCTGCTCTTATCGCTGCTGGAGACCTGG
Source organism: Erwinia sp. Eh17-17 (assembly GCF_039675725.1). Taxonomy (NCBI): domain Bacteria; kingdom Pseudomonadati; phylum Pseudomonadota; class Gammaproteobacteria; order Enterobacterales; family Erwiniaceae; genus Erwinia; species Erwinia sp. Eh17-17. The sequence goes on from NZ_JBDFQT010000003.1 coordinate 278,253, forward strand.
CTGTTTTCTGCCGACAGCAGGTTGATATCGCGCGCAGCGGATAACAGCATCTCATTCCCCGCCTGCAGCTGGCTGCCCTGCACCAGGATGTCGCCATCCTGCGTCGCGCCGTCGCTGCCGTTCGCGAAGATATTCAGATTGTGGGCGGCCTGAATGGCGCTGCCCGCCGAAGTCATCTGCTCGCTCTGGCTCTCACTGCGTTCTTTCTGCATGCCCAGCGACAGGCTGATGCCGACAAAACTGTCATTTGTCGGATCCTGCAGTGCCCCGCGGATGGCCTGCGTAGCCTGATAGCCATCCAGGCCCGCTTTCACCAGCTGCAGGCGCGCCACGCGGTCGTCCTGCTTATCGGTTTCCATCTCAGAAATGGTGTTGGCCGTATTCAGTGCGTCACCGACCGCGCCGGACAGGGCCAGGGTCAGGCCGCTGGAGCGCGTTTCCGACGTGCTGTGCGTGCTGGCGCTGTTTTCCACCGAGCCAATTTCCACGTTTTTGCCGATCAGATTGATATCGTTACCGGCGATCACCTCTGAACCCTTAACCTTCAGATCGTTACCGGCAATCATCGTGGTATCGCCGCTGACCGAACCGATCTGGCTGCCCTGGGCCGTCAGACTGACGGTTTCATTGGTGGATTTGGTGAAGTTAGTTCCGATGTTGACACCCAGCCCGCCGTTGCTCATCAGGCCGGACTTGGTTTTCTGCTTCATCGCCCAGGCGTCGCGGCTCTCCTGAGCCGTGTCCACCGTCAGATTGTTACCTGCTTTCATCGTCAGTGAATCATCTGCGGCAACATTACTGCCGCTGACACCGAGATCGTGCCCGGCCATCAGGGTGATATTTTTTCCACCCAGGCTGCTGGCAACCGCGTTCTCTTCGGTAAACCCGGCGCGGGTTTTGGTGGTATTGCTGGACAGGAAGCCTGACCCCTTAACCTTCGACGCCATATCCAGAGAGGCGTCCTCACCGGCGGTGCCGATGTTGATGTCGTTACCGGCGGTCAGGTTAAGCGCGTTGCCCGCATTCAGCTTAGCCGCCGCCGTGGTGATATTATTTGCCGCCTGCACCAGCACATTGCCAGCGCCGGTGATCTCACTGCCCTGCGCGGTGGTGGTACTCTGGCTCAGATGGTTGTCTTTATCCCACACTACCCTGTCACTGCTGCCGGAATGCACCGCCGTCAGGTTGACATCACGCCCGGCAAGCACGGTGGTCTGGCTGTTTTCGCCGGAATTCACCACCTGCGCGCCCTGCATATTGACGTCGCGCCCCGCCTGCAGGGCCAGCTTGCCGTCATCCTGCTGCACATACATGCCCGCCACGCGGGACACGCTGTCGCGGCTGAAGCTGTTGCTGCCGTTGCTGCTTTCGCTATGGGTGGTCTGCGACACCACGTTAAGATCACGCCCGGCGCTGGCTACCAGCGAATTCTGCGCCTGGATCAGGCCGCCATTGTTGGTCAGGTCATTACTGGCCAGCAGCTGCACCTTGCCGCCGCTGATGATGCCGCCGACGTTGGTAATGGTATCGCCGCTGATACTCAGCATCTGGCTGGCATTGACCCGGCCCGAGTTGAGCATATTACCGCTGACGCCGATGGCGATATTGCGCCCGGCGAGCAGGGCCCCGCTGCCGTCGATGTCGCCCTTTTTCACCTGGGCATAAACCTGTGGCACCAGCACACTCTGACGGCTGCCGTCGGCCAGCGTCACGTCACGCGCCACCAGCCACACCATATCACTGGTGATGTTGGCCATCTGGCTGGCAGTCAGCGCCACGCCCGGCACCAGGTCGAAGGTTTTGCCGAAGGCAACCCCGGCTTCCATCAGCGCTTTGTACTGCTCTTCATCGCTCTGATATCCGGCCAGGTAGCGGTCTCCGGTCAGTTCCACCAGCTGTTCACGCACCAGGCGCTGCTCGTAGAAACCGTCGCCCAGACGTTTCTGGGTGATATCGGGATCGGACTGGAGCTGAGACAGCATAAAGTCAGAGCTGAGCCAGGTTTTCTGGTTGGTGTAACGCGGATCGGTTTCGATCAGGTAGCTGCCGGAAACTGACGGCAGGGTGCTGAACAGGCTGTTTTCCGGCAGGGTGGTGTCCGGCACCTGGGAGCGGATCACCGTGGCGTCGGTATTACCGGCGATCTCAATACGCTGGCCACCGGGCAGTGAAGCCAGATCGCCACTGTTCAGCAGCGCAAGGTTGCTGCCGCTGAGCGTCGGTGCGCTGCCGGTGACCTGAGTATTGCCCTTCGCCACGCTCGGCGACAGGGCAATCGCGTGGATTTCATCCGGCGGCGTATACGGTGAAGCATCGGCCTTCTGCTTATCATGGCCTTTTTTGTGGATGCGATCCCACTCGATCACCTGGCCCACTTTCTGCACCAGCAGCGTCCCGGCGACTTCAACGTTATTCAGGTTGGCATTGCTGACCAGCAGATCGCCCCCGGCGATGATGCGGCTCTTATCGTTCAGCGTGTTGTCGGCATTAATCCCCAGGCTACCGCCCGCAATAATCTGCGCCGGGTCGGATTCGGTGATCTGCTCCTGCCAGGTGCTCTGCATGTATTCATACTGGTAGTAGTGATCCTGATTACACACCACGCCGCTGATGCAGATGTGCTGCACTTCATCATGATTAAAGCTGATGTCGTAATCGTCGGTGCCGTAATGCACGCCGTTGTTCAGCGACACCACCATGTATTCGTTTTTCTGCTCGTCCGAGAGATGCACCATCTCAGTAGCAAAATGGTCGTTGATGTTGTTCAGCGTGCCGGTGTTGATCAGCATATTCCCGGCGGATTCGATGGTCGCACTGTGGTTATTGATGGTGCTGGCGCGCCCGGTGGCGGCGTAATTCTCATCCAGCTGGCCGCCAATCGACATATCACCGCCGCTGTAGATCAGGCTGTGGGCACGGTTGTTCAGCGTTCCCACGCCGAGATCGAGGCGCTGACGCGCTGCGAGAGTGGCCGCACTGCCGCCTTCATCGAGGTTATTCAGCTCGCCCGCCTGGATCGCCAGATGATCGCCATAGATGCGCCCGCTGCCGATGTTGGTCAGCGTGGCCGCACGCAGCACCGTTTCCACACCGTCAATGATGCCACGGTTGGTCAGGCCGCCGGTGGTCGTCAGGTGGGTGCTCTGCCCGCTGATATCCCCACTCTGCTGATTGTTGAGGCTGGCCGCCGTCACGTCTAACTGCTGACCGGCCCCCAGCACACCGCTGTTATCCAGCGCGCCCTGCACCGCGAGGTCGAGGTTGCCATTCGCCAGCGTGCTGCCGCTGTTGCTGAAATCACCGTTAACGCCCAGCTGCATATCGCCCAGCGACAGCAGCTGACCGTTGCCGTTCACAGACTGCACGGTGGCATTGAGGTTTTTCCCGGCAATCACTTTGCCGCCCTCATTGTTGAGCGCGCCCGCATTGAGCGTTGCGCCTTCCACAGCGGCAATACCGCCGTTCTGATTATTCAGCGCCAGGCCGCCGCTATCCAGTGACAGCGTCTGTCCTACCACCGTCCCGCCGACGTTGTTCAGCCCGGCGCTGCGCACCTGGACGTTCCCCGCCGACTCCAGCCGTCCGCCGTTGTTGTCCAGCTGCGCGCTGGTCACGGAGAGATCGCCGTTCAGCGCGGAGATCATCCCGCGCTCGTTATTCAGCGCCCCGGCCGACGTGACCACCACCGCCGATCCCGCGCTGCGGCTGTCGCTCAGGTCAATCTCTGCGGCCTGTACATCCAGTCTGCCAGCGGCCAGGTTCTGCCCGTGGCTGGCCAGTTTACCGCTGCTGGTCAGGGTCAGGTTCCCGCTGCTCCCCACGCTGCCGTCGGCGTTGATCCCGCCGCCGAACACCGAATCTTTACTGCTGTTCAGCTCACCGGCGCTGGCGCGGGCGTCGCGCCCGGCGGCAATCAGCCCGTCGTTGCTGAGCTGGCCGCTGACGCTGGCGTTAACATCGCGCCCGGCATACAGCGTCCCGCCGCTGTTGCTCAGCTGGCCGCTGGTCAGGGTCAGATCACCACGCTGTGCCGAGACGCTGCCGCGATCGTTATTCAGCATACCGCCGCTGGTCAGCGCGACTTCCGCCCCGCTGCTCTGGCTGTCGCTGAGGTCGATATCTGCCGCCTGCACGTCGAGTTTGCCGGCCGCCAGATTCTGGCCGTGACCGGCGAGTTTGCCGCTGCTGCTGAGCGTCAGATTACCGCTTTCTCCCAGCGTACCGTCACTGTTCACCCCCGCCCCCAGCACGCTGGTTTTACCGCTGTCGATGGCAGCGGCGCGCACCTGAGTATCGCGTGCGGCAACGATCATACCGGTATTATTCAGCTGACCGCTGACGGTGGCGTTGGTATCGCGGCGCGCATGCAGCGTACCGCTGTTGTCCAGCCCGCGGCCGCTGACCTGCACATCTTCACTGGCGCTGATGGTGCCGCTGTTTTCGATACGCCCGTCGGCGCTGATCGTCACGCTGCCCGCCTGGGCGCCCAGCGCACCGGCATTACGCACACCGACGCCGTTTTCGGTGCCGATCAGGCGGATTTTCCCGGCATACATGCCGCCAAGCTGTGCCACATCCAGCGCCACAGCGGGCTTTGCCTCGTTATTGCTGTCTGCATCAGCGTTTTTGCTGATGCTATCCCCGTCGGCGCTGACCTGGTTTTTCCCGGTGGTGACCTTCAGGTCATTGGCCCAGATACCGCTGTTCACTTTCACCGTGTGGGCGATCAGGTCGGTGTAGTCCTGACGGCTGCTGTCCATCCCGGTGCCCTGCACCACAATTTCGCCGCCGTCCACCTTATAGCCCGTAATCTGGCCGTCCTGCATGATGGCTTTACCGGTGGTCAGCGTGGCGCGGTTGGCATTGATAAAACCACAGCCTGCACAGGTGATCCCGGCGGGGTTAGCAATCACCACCTGGGCTTTCTGACCGGCGACTTCGACATAACCGTTCAGCTTGCTGGGGTCGCGTGAGTTCACCTCATTCAGGATCACCTTGGCCTCACCGCGTGCCAGGTAAGGGTTGCCGGAAACCCAGCCGCCCTGCTGCGTCTGAACGTTACGGTGGGAGTTATTGAGGATCGCGCCTTTCTGATCGACATCGAACTGGCTGTAGGTATTGCGCGACACGCCGCCCGCGCTTGGAGCCTGAATATTGACCTGCGGCGTACCGTTGGCGGTCTGGCCGATCATCGGCTGCTGGCCTGCCGGCGCGCTGCCGTCGGCTACAATCCCTGCCGCCAGTGCCTGCGGCATCAGCGCCACCATGCCCAGTGCGCCCAGAGTGAAGAACGCCAGCGGTGACAGCTGGCCAATCAGCTGACTGAGCGTGTGCCCTTCGCCGCTGACCGCCGGACCTTTGCCATGACCACGGCCGTTTTCAGCCACCACCATCAACAGGCCACGCGCCTTGTTGAAAATAACGCGATAAAGATTCTTATTCACCTGGGTTCATCCCTTCCAGTTAACGGCTTGCCAGCGGCGTGTCGCGCTGCCAGCGTGCAAAATCCTGATGCGTTACCGCATCGCCACGGAAATTCATTACGCGCAGACCGCGCTGCTCGCCCCGGTGATACAGCGAACGGATACAGTGGTGCGGGAACAGCGTGCCCCCCACCACGCGGCGCAGCGCCTGCTGCCCGCCAAACGGCGCAATCCAGTCGCGGATCCACAGGCGGTCACCGCTGTTCCAGTCGCGTTCCTGCACGTGAATGCCGGACTGCGTGAGATAGCGCTGCTCGGCTTCTTCATCCATCCACGCCCAGCTGAGGAAAAACACCGGCTTGTCGTCACGCATCGCCAGCGCAAACTGCTGATGCTTAATCGCTGGCAGCAGCAGCGTCGGCAGCGCGCTGAGCGGAATATCGCGATGCTGTGCCGAATGCATCCACAGCCAGACGCTGGCACCGAGCACTTCAGACTCGCTGAACGCACTGCTCAGCAGCGGAGAAATCACCTGAAAACCGTTTACCGGGATCGTCATATCAGTATTGCCAGCTGAGGTTGAAGCCAAGAGAGACGGGGCTGGTACTGAACCCGTCCGGTTTGGAAAACGGTACGCCCGCAAACAGGTCGTAGCCGGTATTCAGCACGTTACCGCGCAGGCCAACCACGCCCCCGGCCAGATGGTGACCGACCTGATAATCGATACCGCCTTTAACTTCGCCGTAGTCCGCGCCGAGATAGAGTTCCTGATTCGGCAGCGGGGTACGCCAGGCAATGTCATTGCGCACATACCAGCCTTCGTTGCCGTTCAGGGTGTATTCGCCGTCGAAGCCGCGCACCGTCCAGCGGTTACCGATGGAGATCTGATCCTGCGGCGTCAGCGGAGAGTGAGTCATCTGGCGCTGGAACTGCCCGTTATAGCGGAAGGACTGCCCCCACAGCTGGAATGGCGCATCCAGCTGCAGCGAGAGCTGAACAATCTTCGCCAGCCCGGTGCCTTCACCGAAATTCTCTTCCGGCGCAGGCTGCGCGCCAAACCAGCGGGTTCCGCGCTGATAGCTCACCCCGGCATCCAGCGTGGCCTGGCCGATATAGTGGCGATGCTGTAAGCCCAGACGCCAGGCGGCAGTCTGACGGCGCTGCTGCGTAATCTCGGTGTCGTTAATGTAGTTGCTGGATTCGCGCGTCATCACCTCATAGCTGAACGAGGTTTTCTGGCTGCTGCTGCGGTGCAGCACGCGGCCAAGCTGGAAATTAAGGTTCTTACTCTTGCCGCTGTAGCGGTAGTCGAACCCGGTTCCCTGGCCGGACTGCTGATAGTCGTAGTCGCTGAAGGTGACGCCGGTGGTCCAGTACCCAAACGGCACGGAGTAGTGGATCAGGGTATTTTTGCTGTCCCTGTCGCCTTTCGGCTGCAAGGCCTGCCCCGCCGAGACGTAGAACAGGTCGCTGAGCGACAGCGGGTTATCGACATAGAGTGTCAGCCCCCCCTGATAGCGCCCGGTGCTTTTGCTGCCGGAGTCATCCAGCGTGGCGCCCAGGCGCCAGTGGCGCGACTGTTTCCAGCTGACGTCGATATCACTTTCGCCGGGCTGTTCGCCGGGAACAATCTGCATATCGGCCTGCACGGTCGGCAGGCGCTGCAGGTTTTCCAGCCCCTGCTCAATATCCCGCAGGTCCAGCAACGCCCCGGCGTGGGCAGGCATGGCGGTATACAGCTGGACGTAGCGGTCGCTGTCCGGCGTCAGACGCACATTGCTGACTTTACCGGGTACCAGCATCAGCTTCAGCGTACCGCTGTTGATATCCTGCGGCGGTGCCAGCACGCGGGCGGTGACATAGCCGTGGTCCACTAAGCGGTTTTGCAGCGCACTCATCAGCAGGTTGATACCCTTGCCGCCCAGACATTTCCCCTGCGCCTGGTCGGCCAGCTTTTGCAGCGGCATCCAGAGCGGGAACGCATCTCGCCCCTGTAACTCAATGTGTTGCAGAGCAAAACAGGGTTGTTCGGTCGGAAACGCGATGCGGCCGAAGAAGCTGCCCGGTTCCTGCAGACGCACGTCCGGCGTCGGCGGAGCCAGCTGGCGCTCAACGGCACGCTGACGTTCCTGCTGATTAATTAACTGCTGATCGCCGGGTGTGGCAGCGGCCACGTCAACGGCGTGAAATAAGCTGATAATAACGGCCAAACTACTGAGACGTGCAGGAGTTACCCCGTCTTTTCCAGACGCAATCCGTAGCATAGTTATGCCCTGAGCAAGGTTTATTATTTATACGATGTTGATGCCACGTACTTTAACGATTTCTTATCCAGGATTGTTCCTAAACTTACATAACACTTACACTTGCACGACGAATTTAAAAACAATGACACAAGGAAAATCTTAATTTTCCTCAAAAAAGAGTATAAATAAACCAATCAAATTCAATGAATTAAACAATATTTAAGAAAAAATACATAAATACTCATAAGTCAAATTAATAGCCCTGAATTAACTGGTAATAAGTAGAAATAGTTAAGATAACACCTTAAATCTAAAGTGCCGTCTGGTACGGAAATAAGTACAAGTAAGTCATTACTTTTCCCCTTCAGCAGCAAATTCAAGTACACTTCCGCCGGGTTTTCCTGTGTGAAGAAAGACGTGTCGCTGATCTCATTTTCTGCCACCCGCAGTCGCCTTGCCGCATGGCTTGCTCTGCTGGCCATCTTGCTGCTGTTTGTTGCACCGGTGATCTCGAAATCACTGGCGCAGGCGCGTGGCAGTCACAGCGTGATGATGATGCATCATGGGGTGATGATGGAGATGGCTGAGATGCCGGAAATGCATCACGACATGGCGAACATGCAGAAGCCTGACGACACGCTGGGCGACCATCATCCGATGTCGATGATGGATGACAGCGCCTGCGGCTACTGCGTGCTGCTGGTCCACCTGCCGCTCGACTTAATGACGCTGCCGCTGCTGTGGTCCTCGTTACAGGCGGCCACGCTGCCGGACGTCCCGCTATTCCAGCCGGTCGTCGCCCGCTTTGTTCCCCACTTCTTCCATCCCCGCGCCCCGCCGCTCGCCATCGCTTCACGTTAATTTTCCCTGCGGAATCTCCGCAGCCCCCGTGAATACCTGTACAGACAGGTGGATGGAAGAGACTATGTCAGAGAATATCCGGCGTGCGACTGCGCACGCCACCCACAGCCGTAGCGCGCTGCTCCCGCTGCTGCGTCGCCTGCATTTCTATATCGGGCTGTTTATTGCCCCGTTTATCTTTGTCGCGGCGCTGACCGGCACGCTGTATGTGCTGACGCCCCAGCTGGAAAACTGGCTGTATCAACCGCAGCTGTTTACCACCTCAACCGGTCCGGATCGGCCACTCGCGGCGCAGATAGCCAAAGCCAGCAGCGTGATGGTGCCGGATGCAAAAATCGCCGCCGTGCGCCCGGCCCCGCAGGCGGGGGAAACCACCCGCGTGATGTTCTCCAGTGCCGATCTCGGCGCGTCGGAGACCCGTGCGGTCTTTGTTGACCCGAAAACGCTTGAAATCAAGGGCGTGATGACGGTGTATGGCACCAGCGGTGTGCTGCCGTTACGCACCTGGCTGGACTATCTGCACCGCAACCTGCTGCTCGGCGACTTCGGCCGCAACTACAGCGAACTGGCGGCAAGCTGGCTGTGGATTGCCGCGCTGGGCGGTGCGCTGCTGTGGGCCACCAGCCGTGCCCCCAGGCGCCCCCCCGCGCAGGATAAACTCACCCGCGCCCGGCGCCTTGCCGGTCAGCGTCGCTGGCACACCACCCTCGGCCTGGCGCTGCTGCTGGGCCTGGTGTTCTTCTCCGCCACCGGCCTGACATGGTCACGCTGGGCCGGGGATAACATCTCCCTGATGCGCAACCACTTTGGCTGGATGACCCCGGCGTTAAATACGGCGCTGCACCCTGAACCGGCCGCGATGGAGATGCCGGTGGACGAACATGCGGAACATTCCGGCCATATGGAGATGTCTCACCACGCCGCCTCATCCGCCGTCAGCCAGGCCAGCGTCACGCCCGCGCAGTTTGATGCGGTACTGAGCGCGGCGCGTGCGGCGGGGATTGATGCCGCTAAGCTGGAAATCCGGCCGTCGTATCTGGCGGATAAAGCCTGGACGGTCAGCGAGATCGACCGCCGCTGGCCGACGCAGGTGGACAGCGTGGCGGTGGACCCGCAGAGCAACGCGGTGAAGGATAAGGTGGAGTTTGCCAGCTTTGGCCTGCTGGCCAAACTGACGCGCTGGGGGGTGGATGCGCATATGGGCGTGCTGTTTGGCGTGGCAAATCAGCTGGTGCTGGCGCTGTTCGGCGCGGGTCTGTGCGTGATGATTGTCATGGGTTACCGCATGTGGTGGCTGCGCCGCCCGCAGAACGGGCAGATATCTCCGCTGGATACGCTGCTGGGCTGCTGGCAGCCGCTGTCGCTGAGCGCACGTTTTCTGCTGCTGGTGGTGACGGCGGTGCTGGCGGTGTGTTTACCGGTGATGGGGGTCAGTCTGCTGGTGCTGCTGGGCATTGATATCTGGCGCTGGCGGCGGGCCGTCGCCTGACCTGAACACGGGACGACCGGAAAAAAAGGTCGTCCCCTACGGATAGGGACATCCGTTCATCATCCCAAACGGATAACGGTCATCCTGTCGTCGTTCCCATGAATCGCGGGTATCCGTTCGTCGTCCCCAACGGATAGGGACATCTGTTCATCATCCCAACGGATAAGGGACATCCTTTCGTCGTTCCCATGAATCACGGGTATCCGTTCGTCGTCCCCAACGGATAGGGACATCTGTTCATCATCCCAACGGATAACGGGTATCCGTTTGTCGTCCCCACGCCTAATGGATATGCGATCGCTGTAGGGGTTGACCTTCTTTTCCGGTCAACCCGCTTCCGGTCAACCCGCTGCTGAACCCAATGGCTGCGCCAGATAATGCGTCAGCATCGCCAGCAGTTGCTGATTATCCACCGACTGCAACACATGCACCTGTCCACCCGGCGGCTGACCAATGCCCACGTCCACGCGCAGCGGCTGGCGGAAACGCCATGACTTACCGCGCGTCATTCCCGGACGCAGCTCGACATCGACAAAATAATCCGCCGCCGTCCCGACCCGCTGATTCAGCAACCACGCCACCACCAGCGCGTCATGGATCCAGCATCCCGGCAGGTGACGGGTCTGAATCGAATAGTCAATCCACGGACGCAGCGTCTCGGTGACAAAACGCGCCAGCGGCGTATCGATCTGCGCAATCTGGTTGAGATCCTGATGGGTCATCAGCGTCTGGCTGGTGACATCCATCGGCACCAGCGTAATATTCGCCCCGCTGGTCAGCACCTGGTGCGCCGCCTCCGGATCGATACCAAAATTGGTGTCTTTAATAAAATCATCCAGCGCAAACACCCCGCCCATGATGGCGATTTCCTGCACCGCATCAGCCATCTCCGGGTAGCGTTGCAGCGCCAGAGCCACGTTGGTCAGCGGACCCAGGGCCACCAGGGTGATTTTCCCCGGATTGGCGCAGATCAGCTGCCCTATCGCATCCGCCGCTTCCTGGGGAGGCGCACTAAACGACTGCGGCTGACGCACACCGCGCCACAGGTGGGCCAGCTGGTTACTGTGTACGCGCTGGTCTAACGCCTCACGCCACGGCGCCGTGGGCTCACACAGCGCGGCCTCAGCCCCCTGCACCACCGCCACCGGCTGTCCGATACGCGTCAGCAGATCTTTCACGACGCTGTAGCCCACGTGGCTTGGGGTGTTGCCCGCCACGGTGGTGATCAGCTCCAGCGATATTTCCGGCGCGGCGAGCGCAAGGGCAAGAGCCAGCCCGTCATCAACGTTGGCGCCGGTAATACCATTCCCAGGATCACAATCAATAATTAATCTTTTCATATTGTTATCTTATTATCGGGCCAGTTTACAGCCGCAGGATTCGCCAATTTCAAGCTGATGAGAGAACTCGCTCAGGGTGTCCTCCCCTTTCCATGCCGTCAGCATTCTGATGGCGGTACTGGCCATCTCGCGCACGGGCTGGCGCACCGTGGTCAGTGAGGGAACGTGATAAGCAGACTGATCCGTACCGTTAAAACAGACCAGGGACAGATCGTGCGGCACGCGGATGCCCTGTTCCGATACGGCGCGAATGCAGCCGACGGCCTGCGCTTCGTTAGAGACAAACAGCGCTCGCGGGCGCGTTGCCCCCTGCAACATACGCTGCGCCGCCTGATAACCGCCATCGCGGGTATAAGGCGTATGGAAAATCCACTCCGGGCGCTCTTCCACGCCGTGTGCCAGCAGCGCATCACGCCAGCCGCACAGACGGTCCTGCGAATTCAGTCTTTCCGCCGGACCGCAGATAATCCCCACCTCCTGATAACCGTGACTCAGTAGATGGGCCGTCACCTGACGCGAGGCCTCGCGCTCATCAACGCGGATCACATTCACCTTCAACGCAGGGTCAACCCGGTCGAGCATGACAAAGGGTGTGCCGCTGGCCTGTAAAACATCAATGTAAGGGTGGCGATCGACGCTGATATAAAACAGGCCGTTAACCTGCTGCCCCAGCAGATTGTTAATCAGCTGCAGTTCGCGCTTGCGGCTGTCACCGGCATCGCCCAGCAGCATCACCATGTCATTCGCCAGCGCCTGCTGTTGCAGTTCATGCGCCAGCGAAGCGATAAATGCATTGCCGATATTCGGCACCACCAGACCGTAGGTTTTGGTGGTGCCCGAAGCCAGCGCACGCGCCACGCTATTCGGACGGTAGCCGGTCCTTTTGATGGCGGCCAGAACCCGCTCCCGCGTGGCGGGTGCCACGGGACGCGGCCCGTTATTGACAACATAGCTCACCACGGCAACCGAGGTTCCGGCTTCTTTTGCCACATCTGCACGGGTCGTTCGATGATGAATAGGCTTTTTCATTGGCCTGCTTCCTCACTGTTAAAACGGATTCAGGCCGGATAAAAATCCGGCCCGCGTGTCCCTGTCGGTGGTGCCTGTTACGTACTGGTTTACGTTATCATCCGATGTTAAATCGCATCTTCTGGTGCGTTCAGATCGCGCCCCCTGGTTTCCGGTGCCACAAACGTGGTCAGGAAACCAATCCCCGCCATCACGGCGAAATAGGTCGCAATCGGCCACCAGTGACCGGTCCAGGCCAGCAGCGCAGAGGCCACCAGCGGCGCGGTCCCGCCGGAAAGAATCGAACCCAGCTCTTTCGCCGTCGCCATTTTAGTGTAGCGATGGTGTACGCCGAACATCTCCACGCCCCACGCAGCCTGTACGCCAAAGATGCCGAGCGATGCCAGCCCCATACCTGTCACTATAGTTGCTATGACGATCGCCGGTTCACGCGAGTCCAGTAGCATAAAGGCCGGGAAGGCATAGATAATCAACAGCAGGCAGAAGCAGCGATAGGTAATACGGCGACCAAAACGGTCTGACAGCCAGCCGGCCAGCGGAATAATCAGGAAGCCCAGCAGCGAAGCGATAAACACCGCCGTAGTGGCGACAGATTTATCCACCGCCAGCACTTTCACCACGTAACCGATGATAAAGCCCTGGGCCAGATAGGAGGGGCCATTCTCGCCGATACGCAGGCCAACCATGGTCAGGAAGGCGCGGCTGCGACGCCAGAATCCACGGGTATCCGGCACCACCGGCTCTGCGGCCAGCACCTGCTCACGCGCGGCTAACAGCTCGGCTTTTTTACGCTCAAAAACCGGGGTTTCCCGCAGATTACGGCGGATCCACAGAGCCACCAGCGCAATCAGCGAGCTGCACAGGAACGGAATACGCCAGCCCCACTCCTGCAGCGACTGCTGATCCATCTGCACCACGGCCAGCCACACCAGGGACGCCAGCAGCGTGCCGCTGTTAGAACCCAGGGCAATAATCGATGAGACCAGGCCACGACGCTGAGCCGGGGCGTATTCGCCCAGCATCACCGTACCGCCAGAGAGTTCAGCACCCGCACCAAAACCCTGGCTGAAGCGGAGCAGCACCAGACACGCCGGTGCCCACACGCCAATCGAGGCATAGCTGGGGATAAGACCGATAAGCGTGGTAGAGGCCCCCATCAGAATGATGGTAGAGACCATGACGACTTTCCGACCTTTACGGTCGCCCAGCCAGCCAAAGAACAGCGCACCAATCGGGCGGGCAATAAAGCCCACCGACCAGGTAGCAAACGTAGAGAGTAACGCCATCGCCGGGGTGGCTTCGGGGAAGAACACATCACCGAAAATAATCCCGGCGGCCAGACCATACAGCGCAAAATCGGCGTATTCCATTGCCGTGCCGAGCCAGCATGAGAGCGTGGCGCGCACAAAATCTTTACGTCCTTCGGGGGTGGCTAAGCGTTCATCTGCCGCGGAGTCAACTGGCGTTGCAGTTCCCTGTGCGGCGCTTGCAGGTGTAGACATGAAAAATTCCCTGATGTGAGGAGATCTGTTCGGCACCCTCCCTGGCGCGCACTCCTTCTGTGAGGAAAATTCGCCAGTGAAGATGCTGTGTTAAAAAGCATGACGAAAGGTCGTCTACCCGCCAGTGACGGGCAGTAAGGTTCCCTGGTGTTGGAACGCTCTATTCGCTTTGCGCCGACGGTCTAAAATTGACCAGTCGTATAAGTAACGCGAAACAAACTTTAACCTTCAGGTAGCTGATAACCATCAAGCACCGTGAATTTTCACTACGCAGCTATTGTATCTACCCGCGTAGATAAATCAAGGTGACGAAACGGAATTCGTTAGATTTTCTTGACATTCAGTGCGCTTCCCTTGTCAGAAAATCAAATAAAATCAACGAAGTAATTCGTTTGAAAAATAGGCTATTTATTTTTATGCCGTTGAAACATTGTTCAACCTTAAGACAAATGAGCCATTTTACGCACCGACACCGACGTTTTAACGCCTGAGTGTTGCGGGGAGATGACAGGCTGACAGTTTGTATTTAGCCGGGGCGCTGGGTAAGCTGAAAAACGAATCCACCAGGCGGAACACAATGACCATTACACTGATGCGCCACGGTAAACCCGACCACTTCCAGCCCGGCCGCCGCTCTGCGCTGGCGATGGCCGAGTGGTGCGAGGCTTACGATCTGGCCGAGATCTGCGACCTGCCGCCCGAACGCAGCCTGCGGCTGGCCGCTGAAGCGCAGATTATCGTCACCAGTACGCTGCCGCGTGCGCGCTCGTCGCTGGCGAAGCTGGGCAAAGCCCCCAGCCAGGTCGATGCGCTGTACTGCGAAGTGGCGATGCCGGTGATGTCGCTGAACTTCCCTTCCCTGCCGCCGCTGCTGTGGCTGCCGCTGCTGCGCGCAATGTGGCTGTGCGGCTATGCCGGACAGGTGGAGTCTTATACCCAGGCCCGTCAGCGGGCAATACTGGCCGCCGAGCGGCTGATTCAACTCTCTGCCGAAGGCAATGTGCTGCTGGTGGGGCACGGTATTATGAATAAACTGATTGCGCGACGCCTGCGCAAGCTGGGCTGGCTGGGAGAAAAGCACGCCAGCAGCCGCTACTGGAGCAGCGCTATTTATCATCCGCCGGTGATTTAAATCCCGCCGTTCAGCGACGGCAGGCAACGCATTCAGGCTGGCCTTTGTGCTGGCCGTGCTACGCCGATCCCTCACCTGTCACTGAGTCAGTCGGCGTCCTGCGGCCGTTAAAGCCGCATGACAGGCGGACCGGGGAAGATAATGGTTATGATTCAACCAGTTCCCGACAATACTATTTTGCCTGGAAAAACAGCAGACACATGTTAAGCGCTGGATCCAGCCGCGCAGTTACATTATAATCCTGCGCCTCAGGCCCCATAGCTCAGTTGGTTAGAGCACGCGACTCATAATCGCTTGGTCGCTGGTTCAAGTCCAGCTGGGGCCACCAGATTTTAGCTTTAAAACCAGTTAGTTAAGCCATCCTGCGAAGGGTGGCTTTTTTGTTTCTACCACACCATTGGCAGCAAAATGGCAGCAGATTTTTGCCGCCTCTTGCTGGTAGAGTCCCTGCCTCAACAATTCGAAGGATTCGGAATGAACCGTTTAAGTGTGACTTTACTCTGCACCACTTTAATTTTTGCAACGTCTGTGATGGCTCAAGAGTCAGACACCTCCATATTGAAAAGCAAACTCAAGTCGTGGCAACCAGCTGAAGTCACTCACAACGGCGATCAGATTACGGTAGTCATAACCAGCGCGAACATAACCTCAGAAATCTACAGCTCCATAATTTCCAGCGGAGTTTGTTCGCCAATTTGGACAAAAGCCGTTCCGGCCAATTACCTAAAAAACATCAAGCAGATTAACGTCACTAACAAATTCAAAAATACGGGTTACTCATTTGAGAGCCCGTTTAGCGTCTGCAAAGAAATGGGTAATTTGATGGAGAGGCCTGCAACTGCTGTGATGCTCGGTAACACTCGTACCTTTAACGGTAAATAGCCCTAGCAAAAAGCCCGCATTCGCGGGCTTCATATGGAATTATTTATCAGTGCAGTAGTGAGGGCTGGCTTTCATGATGTGCATGAAGCGGGACCTTATTAATTGCACCAGGAGTGACGATCACCGCTGCTATCGATTCATGAGTCTTAAAGGTGCAGCTGCAATTGATGTTCTGACATTGGTGATAGCGTTCTTTAGTCTCTTTAGAAAGGTAGCGACTACTTTTGGCATGGGCGGCTGTAAGGCAGATCGGACAATGCATCATTTTTGGTGTTCCTTCGTTGAGCGCATAACGTTAAATACACCAAAATCACAAAACGAGCAATTTAATTCACGATTCGTTATTTCCAGCGATTTCATAATCAACCCCCGATAGCAATACTTCGAACTCCAGCGCGGTGGTAAAGCCATTACTACTCAGGCTGTGAGTGACTTTACTGATAATCCAATGCTGCTGGTCTATAACCGACTTAAACCCGCTCACCTTTACCGGAGTTTCCGGGAACAGGTCGGCGCGCCCCATCGCCAGGGTAACTGAGAATTCAGCAACGCCGCGCTGCAGCTTCGACCACTTAGCCTGAGCGGCGCGCATTGCTGCGGCTTTTGTCGCATAGACCGTGGTGATGGCAAAAACGTTATCCTCACTCCCGGCCATATACTCACCCTCTTTGGCCTCGACGGGCTTTGTCGCTGCTGCTTTGGCTTTGGTTTTCTTGGCCGCCGGATGCTGTAGCGCACGCAGGTTCTTCACCTTCGGCGTGCGCTGGATCTTAATCTTATTGGTTTTCGGCTTCGGGTCTTTGGTATGCAGCCAGCTTGCGGTAACCCCGGTATACGCACCGCGATCCGCAATGCTGAAACTGTGTCGATCACCGTCCTGCCGGGTAATGGTCATCTGCGGGATAGGCTTACCGCCTGCGGTAACGCCGCCACCCGGTTTGATGAACAGCAGCCGCCCGGTCTTAATGGCGGCCACGGCACCGTTTAACGTGGCGATGCGCGTCAGGAAAGCGGCGTCCGTCTCCTGTGTCTGGTCGATGTGGCTCACTTTTACTGATGCCAGCCCGTCACCCATCATCGGTATGAGGTCATTGCGCGTGGCGACCTGAGTGATCACCTCACCCAGGGTTGTGTCATGATAGGACACCTCACGCCGGGAATTGAGCGAGCCGCGAAAATCCGCACTGCGCGCCCGGATGGTCATTGCATCCGGCGCACCGTGATGCTCAATCTCGTCAACTGTAAAGTCGCCCTTACCGATCAGCGGCTGGCCTTTCCAGCCGAGAAACAGTGAGATCACCGCGCCGCGTGGCGGCATGGCCAGTTGCCCGTCGGTATCATCCAGCTCGATATCAAGCTGATCCGCATCAAATCCCCGGTTATCGGTCATCGTCAGTGATATCAGTCGCGGGCTGATATCGGCGGTCACGTCCTCTGAATTAACCTTAACCATAAATGCCGGACTGAGCACGGCACCGGCAGGCATGGCAATACTGCTGATCCCGGTCATCCGATTAACCCCCCGGCCTGACTGATAAGGTTGCCCGCTGCCGTTTTGACGCTCGCCATTGCCGATGTTACCTGGCCCGGCAGCGAACCTGCTCCGCTAATCAGCCCGTCAGCCTGCTTTTTCAGGTCGCCGAACATAGACGTCAGTGACTCGTCAACACGCAGCAGGTTCAGCGAGAACATGATTTTGCTGGCCGAGCCATCAGAATAAAACTCACTGCTGGTAGACGAGTAATTTTCAATCACGTACATCCCGTAAATTGTTCCGTTCCCACCAATCAGCGGCCAGGCGCGCCCCTCATCGGCCAGCAGCTTGATGGTCAGCATGGAGATGGCCCCGCCGGTGATTTCCGGGCGCAGCTCGCCCGACAGCGTAATTTTCTCATCACCCACGCCGATAAACTGCGCCGAGGCGCGCTGACCGACGCGACTGTTTGTCGGCCAGCGGTAATCAATGGTCTGCTGCATTTCACTGTAGGGCAGCGTCTGGCGCATAAACGGAATCAACCCGTAAATCATCATCATCGGTTAATCACTCCCATCCCATTTTTGTACGCTGCTGTGCCTGCTTTCTGCGTGCTTCACGTTCGCGATCCTGCGCTATGAGTGCCAGCGCATCATCTTTCGACATTCCCTGATGCATATTGATCTCATAACTGCTGTGGTTCTGGCTGTTATCGGTATAACCGCCGCCAGCCGCTGCGGTAACAGGGCGGTATCCTGCGCCTCCGCTGGCAAGGCTGTACTGCATACCCGGATACTGAAACCCGACGTCACCACCGGCGGGGGCATCAGTCGGGATGTTGTCTTTAAGTTTTTTCGACTTATCGTCAACCATGCCGAGCTTTTCCAGCACCCAGTCAATGCCCCTCTGCAGTTCCGTCAGCGGTGAAAGTACAAACTTAATCCCGGCGGCCAGCAGCTCACCAAACTGCTTGCCCATATCACCCGCCGCTTTCAGTTCATCCTGGGTTAACTTGACCGGTTCAAGCAGCCCTTTGAACTTGTCCCATACCCAGCCGAGCTTATCCCCCAGCCAGTCAAAGGCGGGCTTGAGCGGTGCAAAGGCGTCAGCAATTGGCCCCATTGCGGCGGTAAACCCTGCGGCCATCCCGGCCAAAAATGCGCTGATAGGCTCCCAGTATTTACGGATAAGTAGCGCGCCGCCCACGATCAGTGCAGCCACTGCGACAACCGGCAAAGAGATGGCGCCAAGGGCGGCAACAATCGTTTCCCCGGCCACGCTGAAAGCAACGCCCATTTTGCTGCCGAGTGAGATGATCGTATTAATACCCGAGATCACCGGCCACGACGCCAGGCCAATCGAACCGAGCGCACCGAGCAGAGCCACGCCAGCGACGGCGGCTTTTGCCATGCCGTTTGCCAGCGCGGGATTAGCTTTAATCCAGTTATCCACTTTCAGCAGGAACTTCGTCGCGCTCTGCGTCAGTGACCGCAGCGAGCTGTCCAGCCCGTCGAACAGGTCAGTACCGACCGCCTCCCACGCCGACTGCAGTTCTTTGAAATCACCGCCGAGGTTGTCCTGCTGGATTTTGACCAGCTTCGACGTGCTGCCGTCCGAACCCTGAAACGTTTTGGTCAGCTCGTCCAGCTTTCCGCTTGATGCGGCTTTCATCAGCGTCACGGCAGACGATGCCGCTTCTTCGCCAAAGATGGTCTTCATGTACTCAGCCTGCTGCGCAGTACCGAGACGGTTTTTTTCGAATGACCGCTGCATCTCTTTCAGGATGGTGAAGAAGGGCCGCATGTTTCCTTTGCTGTCAGCGGTTTTAACGCCCAGTTCCTGAATGGCTGCGCCTGCCTGTCCGGTCGGAGCCTGCAGGCGCAGCAGCGCACCGCGCACGCCCGTTCCCGCCATGCTGCCGGTGATGCCTTCGGTTGCCAGTGCGCCGATCATGGCGGTGGTCTGCTCGACGCTGACGCCTGCGTTTTTCGCCACCGGTGCGATGTAGGTCAGTGCATCGCTCAGGCCGTCAAAGTTGGCGGCTGTTTTGTTCAGCGTTGAGCTGATCACGTCGCCGAGGTGGGCCACTTCGCTGTTAGCCAGGCCAAAGGCGTTTTTGGTACTCATCAGCAGCGAGGCGCTTTCTTCCATGCTGCGGTTGTTTGCCAGCGACATATCCAGCGTGACCGGCGTCGCCGCCTTGATGTCGTCAACGCTGCCGCCTGATTTGGCGATAATGATCTGCGCCTGCGCGGCATCGTTGGCCGATGCGGCGGTGTTATCACCGATGCTGCGCGCCTGCGTGCGCAGGGACTGAAACTCTGCCGAGTCTTTATCAAGGCCGAGCGTCGCCTGCAGCGTGGAGTTGGCCTGTGCGAACTCATAGCCCGGCTTGAGCACGGCAGCACCGGCCACCGCGCCTACCGTAGCGGCACCCAGCGCGGCGGCGCTGCCGTTGCGTACCTTCGCCGAAAGCTCCTGGCCCTTACGGTAGCGCTCGCTGACGCGGTTTAGCTGCTCCTGTTTCTGACTGAGGCGCTGCAGCTCCTGCTTTTGACGGCTCAGGCCGAGCGTTGCCTGCGCCGAGCTGCTTTTCAGGCGCTGCTGCTCGCTGCTCAGGCTTTTGGTTGAGATGCCCGCGGCGTTGAGCGCTTCGCGCTGCTGCTGCACCGACAGGCGCAGGGCGTTACTTTTGGTCTGCAGGTCAGACGCCGCCTTGCGGGCGCTTTCCAGCGCACGGGCCTGCTGCGTGGTCGGGCGTTCGGTGTTGCGAAACTGGACGGCCAGCGCCTGCGCCTCGTCCTTTGCCGCTTTCAGCGCCCGCTGCGTGACGGCAAGCTGTGCGCTGCTCTTGCGGAAACCGTCAATCTTCGCGGCCTGCGCATCCAGCGCCTTGATGCTGGCCTGCGTTTCGCGGATGTCGCCCGAGAGTTTTTTGGTTTCGGCCTGAATGGCTTTGAAGGGGCGGGACGCCTGGTCGACAGCTTTCAGCAACACCTGCAGCCTGAGGTTATTACTCATCCGGGTTTACTCCGCTGCGGATCAAGGCCTGATGCCGCCAGTCGAGCAGTTCGGCCAGCGGCATGATGTACATTTCAGAGGGGGGCCAGTGAAAAATCGTGGCAATGTCGGCCATCAGGTCATTGACGGTCAGCTTTGCTGGCCAGTCTACTCGTCCGATTTCGGCGACAAAAAACCAATCACCGTCCCGGCCATTGAGATCAGGTCTTCCGGGGCCAGATTCAGGCACTCCGCTTTCGTCAGCGCTGGCTGGCTGATGCGGGGCAGTACGACAAGCAGCGCATCAACATCAGAACCGGCAAGGTCTGACAGACGCACGCCGCGCAGCGCGCCCGCGTTAGGCTTAATCAGCTCAACCTGGCTGATTTCAGTTTCCCCGCGTTTAACCGGGCTGGCCAGCACAACTACATTTTCTTTCTGTTCCATTTTTTGTCTCTTTTCAAAGGGGAAATAAAGGCCAGCGCCGGGCGCTGGCTGTGTTATCAAATCAGACCGAGGTTTTTGCGGCGCTGTTCGAGCCGGTCAATGCCGTTCACTTTTTCAACCATGTTCACGGTGTCGATCTCGATCAGCTCTTTCCCGTTCCAGGTGAGCTTGAAATAGGTGTTTTTGGTAGTGATTTTGGTTTCGGTGTCTTCGCCCTGTTTTGCCTCGCCAAAATCGAAGGCCTGGTGACGACCGCGCACCTCGATCTCGACGGCAATTTCCTCCTCGGTGTCGTCGCGCTGATAGGAGCCGGTAAAGCGCAGCGGTACGGCGCTGCCGCCCCACTGTGACAGCACCAGATCGTCAACGCCGCCGATGGTCCATTCCATATCCAGCGCGTCATCGTCCAGGCCGTTATCGATAAAGCCCGCACCGTTCATGCCGCCGCCGCGATAGGTGTCCAGCTTGCGCGACAGCTTCGGCAGCGTGACGGCGGTGACAACGCCCTGATAGCTGTTGGAATCATTGAAGAGGTTCAGCCCCTTCAGTTTGCGAGGTAGTGCCATTTATCCGGCTCCTTAGCTGTTAACGGACGCGGCGAAGTTCGCCAGATAGCTGTCGGTGATACGCTGGCGCAGGGTTAAATCCTCCAGCGGCGGCACCGGCGTATAGTCATAATCGATAAAGAGCTTGCCCGCTTTCAGGGTGTCTTTATCGTTGGCGGCATCGTCGTACCAGGCCGTTGCACCCAGCAGATAACCGGCATTGACCAGTTCACGGAATTTGGCATTGATACCCGCAATGATGTCTTTCACCAGCACCGGCGTCAGGGGCTTATCGTTGGCCCACATGTGCGCCTCGGCCATCGTATCGGCCAGCACCTGCGCGGTACGGGTGTAGTTTTCAAAGGCGAACAGCGGATCGTCACTGCAGGTACGGTTTCCCCAGAAGCGAAAGCCGTCTTTGCGGATAAGCGTGGTGACACACGCTTGGTTAAGCAGGTCAGCATCAGTGCCGACCTGCTGCAGATCCCAGAACACTGACGCTGAAACCCCGGTCACGCCGTTTACGCCAACGTTCGACAGGGTTTTATGCCAGCCGGTGTCATTGTCGATTTTGGCGCGCAGGCCCAGCGCACGCGCCGTGGCATAAGCAATATCAGAGGCATTGGCGGTGGTGTTCCAGGCGATAAAATCAGGCCAGATAACCATCAGCTCACGCTGGCTGAAATTCTCGCGATAGAGCATCGCCTCTGAGATGGTTTTGCAGCCGTGCGCCGACACGTAACCGAAAGCGCGGAGCTGCTGACAGATGTTGGCAAGCGCCGTCGCCACTTCCAGCGAGTCGAGGCCCGGCACGCCAAGAATGCGCGGCTTAACGTCTAGCTGAGTCTGCGCGCTGAGCAAGGCTTTCATGCCGGTGTAGCGACCGTTTTCGTCGGTGGTGCCGATGATATTTGAAATGGTTTCGGCATCCGTCGCACCCTCAGTCACGCGCACAACCACGGTGACGGGTTTTGACTGATCGGCAATGGCCTGCAGAGAAGCCGCCAGGGTGCCTTTTTTACCGGCTTTGGCAATAGCACCCTGCACGTTGGTCAGCAGGACCGGGGTGTTAAGGGGAAAGGTCGCGGCGTCGGCGTCTTCTGCAGTGCAGACCATGCCGACAATCGCGGTTGAAACGGTGGAGATGGTGCGCGTGCCGTCGTTTATTTCGACGACACGGACACCGTGATGATAATCTGCCATCTGTAGCACTCCAAATTAAGGGTGCGCTCAGATTGCCATCCTGGCAGATTGTGTGCTCGCTGTCCGGGCTTGCTGGCCTGTGAACAAACAATCAGGATCGATCCGGTTTTGTAGGGAAATCCACGGGTAGTGATGAAATATCGACTTTCGTCAGATCGTAGCGGTATTTCTGCCAGGCTGTCAGTCTCGGCATGTCAGCTTCATCAATATAACCGCCGTCCAGTGCATCTTTTAAAGGCTCAATAACTGCTGTAGCCTCATTTTTTAAAGCCTGTACTGTGGCTTTTGCCGTCGTAACCATCTCTTCCTGTGACATGGCCGGTGCATCAGACCAGGCAGGAAGATTATCTTGACCTGCAACGCAAACCTTTCCTTTAACACTGGAAGTGAATTCGTTAAATACTTCATCCGAAACATCAATAACGTCATCAGGCCATGAACCCGCTGAAATATAATCCTCTTTCCATTGAATCATTAAGAAAACATTTTGAGAGGGACTGTACGCATATTTCATTTTCATATTACCGCCCCACTGCTAGCAAAGTTACGACTGAAAACCCGACCACTGGCGAGTCCAGCGGCATCGTCACAACATCACAAGACGTCCTGGTTACACTTTCCGCAGATGCAACAACGTTAACGTATGATGTTTTACAAACAAATACAGCAAAACATTCAGATGGAAATGCTACAGGAAAATTCACCGTCGTCGCTCTTGAAGCATTAGGCGTCGTGGCATTTGAGGCTGTAGGTTTAAGGATTTGAAAAATAATACCGTTGGGTAACTTCCATGACCATTTATTGTTAGAGGTATCTACTCCGGTTAGGTCCTGCAATCCGAGATACTGCAATAATGCCGGAACATTTCTCCCACTTAATGCTGTCAGAGTAGCGTCAAGCTGTTGCTTTTGAGACAGTTTATTCAGCATGGTCGCTGCAAAATTCTCATCGCCACCCAGTGCATTAGCAAGTTCTTTTAGCGTGTCCAGTGCGGCCGGAGAACCTGCGACCAGTGCTGCAATAGCTGCCTGCACAAAAGCAGTATTCGCCATCTGCTGTGAGTTATTACCCGCTGCGGCCGTCGGTGCAGTCGGGGTGCCGGAAAACACGGGGCTGTTGAGCAGGGCATAATCACCCACCACGCTTTTAACGTGTGCGGTTGTCGCCAGCTGCAGGCTGTTATCTGCTTTAGCCGCAGTGGGGGCGATTGGCCTCCCGGTCAGCCCCGGACTGTCGAGTGGAGCATAAGCACCGACGACCAGTTTAACGTGCGCAGTTGTCGCTAACTGCGCACTGTCATCCAGCCTTGCAGCTGTAGGCGCGATCGGCCTGCCGGTGAATGCCGGACTCGCTTTCGGGGCGTATTGTGTATGCGGGTCAGCGGCGGCGAGATGTTTAGCCATCAGAGAGTCGGCGTAAGCTTTCACCTCAATCGCGTTGTCATCGACATATTTTCGCGTTGCAAGCACAACCGACGGGTCAATTTTCAGCGTCACTGCCTCAGTGCTGTTAACGATCAGAATCATACGCACCGTCTGCGTTCTGCCGCTTCCCTCCTGCAGTTGCGGCTTATACGTCTCCGGGCAGTTGGCCACGGCAATCATCACGCCGTCGGCATCAAACAGGCCAATTTCGCGGATCCAGAAACCGCCGTCACCCTCCGGGATAATCTGTTCGGCAATAATCTGGCTGCTGTTCGCCGCATCCACGCTAAGGCCATTGAGTGCGGCCCGGCGTTTTTCAGCAACCAGCGCCGTCTGGCTGGCGTTCGGCGTGGGCAGCGTGCCGCCGCCATCACCAACGGCCATCTGAGTAATCTGCAGTTTAGTGCCGAGCGCGGCGGCGTTAGCCAGCTTTGCCGCGCCCAGGTTGGTTAACAGGGCATAGTATTTGGTCATGCGCTCACTTCCATTCTGTCGATGATGTGGATTGCCGCGCCGGAATAACCAGGCCCGGACACGGTTATAATTTCAGGGGTGTAGGGGTAAACCGTCAGCTCGTCGCCGTCATAGCTCGCTGCAGCAACAGGCAGACCGCCCGTAACGTCAAGATTGATGGAAAGCCCGATGAGGTGGCGACTGCAGGGTTTGGCATCGGCTATCAGCCGCTCCAGCTCGTTGTACATTTCATCCGTAATGCCCGTTTCCAGCACGCCGACGTCAAGCCGGAACGTGCCCGGCACATCGCCGGTTTTCCACCACTCCGTAATTCTGATCAGATAACCCAGCGGCTCGACCACGCGCCGGATAGCGCCGATGGTACCTTTATGACGGTGAACATAGACTGAGGCCGCGACGACGCTCCGCTTTGTGGCTTCTGGCCAGTTCGCATCCCAGCGGTCAACCGACCACGCCCAGGCGAGATAGGGCAGCAGGTCCACCGGGCAGGTCGCCGGGTTCCACAGCTTGCGCAGCGGTACGGGGGTTTTCTCAATCACGGCGCAGGCTTCTGCCGCCGCCACCTCGAGCACTGAGGACCCCGTGGGCAACAGGCGATCACTCATCGGAACCCCCGAAGGTGATGGTGTAGCCGGTGCAGTAACCGGCCTGAGTTTTATCCAGTATCACATCCTGCGCCGGTGCGTTCAGTTGCACCCGCTGCACGCCCTCAACGTGAAGCGCGGCATACAGCGCCGACTGGCGAATGTCGCGACCAAGCCGACGCTGTGCAGAGACAAAGGCCGCAAGCCGGGCCTCTGCCGCTGCACGGATGGGTTCAGCCTCCGGCCCCGGATAGATAAACAGCGTTGCGTCCACGCGGTAATCAACGATGGCCGCAGACTGCACCGTCACCCTGTCTGCGACCGGGCGCACGTTCTCATCATTCAGCGCCGCGTCGACCACGGCCAGCAGGTCAGCCGGTGCAGTACCGTTTCCCTCACGCGACAGCACGGTAACGGTAACCACCGCAGGGGACGGGCTGATCGCGGAAGCGTCAGCGACGCGCCCGTCAGCGCTTTTCGCGTGGTACTCATACGCACCCGTCGGCCCGGCCACGCTCAGGCCTTCAAAGGCCCCGGCCACGCGCAGGCGAAAGTCATCGTCGCTCTCCATCACTGCGGCAACCGGCGGGATCGCCCCGTCGTCAGCCGGAGTGATGGTCAGACGCGACACGCCATTGTTGACACCCAACTGGTCGAGATCACCGCCGGTGGCAAAAGCGACCATGTTTGCCCTGGCGGCTTCGTTGACACGCTGACGCAGGATGATTTCGCGGTATGCGTTTTCCTGCAGCAGCTTCACGATGGGTTCCGATTCCAGCGTCAGCGTGCGCGCAATCGCAGCCTGCTGGTCTGCCGGATAGAGAGAAATCAACGTGGCTTTGCGTTCAGCCAGCAGGGTTTCATAGTCCAGCGCCTCGACAACATCAGGCGCGGGGAGCTGGCTCAGGTCAATGGTTGCCATAGTTCAACTCACAGGGATGTTAAGGGAAAAATCCTGAATTGAATCAGTGCGCGAGCCGGTAATCTCAACCACCATCCCGCCGTTAAAGTCCGGATCAAAACTGATGGCGGTGAGTTTTATCCGTGGCTCCCACTTCAGGATCGCCATATAGCACGCCGACATGACTTGCAGGTGCAGCGCGCCGTTATTCGGCATATCAATCAGCGCTGACAGCAGCGAGCCGTATTCCCGCCGCATTACCCTGGTGCCGACCGGCGTTGTCAGGATGTCGCGCACTGACTGCCGTATATGCTCAATGTCATCAGCCGTCGTGCCGGTGTCGCGGTTCATTCCGCTGTATTTAGCCACCGTCATTTCGGCCCGTCCGTATTACTGCCGCCGCGCTCAATTCCGCCGTGTGTGTGGCTGTGTGACACAACACCGTTTGATGTGAGGCTGCCGCCGCTGTGGGTAATATTCCCTTTCATGGAGCCGCCCCCGGTCAGTTCAAACGTGGCCGCTTTGAGCTTACGGGTGCATTCAACCAGGGGGGTATCGAGGGTGATTTTTTCACTGGCATTGATCAGCACCGTCGTGGTTTTCACCGTGACGGAATCCGCTGCCTCAACCGTGGCGGTTTTCATCCCGGTAGCGGTCAGCGCGCCGGTGGCGGGTTCGTACTCGATCACCGCGCCGTCAGGAAATGACCAGTGCAGGGCATCAGCCGAGGCAGACGGGGCGGGACGGTCGTCAGAATAGATGCCCGGCAGGATAAAGCCGGTATTCAGCTCGCCGCCGAGGCACAAAACGAGCACCTGCTCGCCTACGGAGGGGGCATTCCAGGTGCGTGTTTTACCTGCGCGGGCGGTCAGCCAGTGCAGCCAGGCGGTGGTATTGTTTCCGGTATCCACGCGACAGGTGCCGTCGTCAAGATTGACGGCGGCAACGGTGCCGATTCGGATCAGGTTGCGCAGCAGGCGCAGGGTATCGCTGATATTTTCATTCATTATGCAATACTATTTCCCTCCCATTTTGTGAGCAAACCTTGGTAGCATGTTGGTCCATGAACAAACTTAGAAGCTCAGTGAGGCTCAAATGGAAGAAGAGTTTTTTTCAAGAAACGATGTGCAGCATTCGTTAAAGAAGTATTTAGAGCTATTAAAAACATTACACATTCAAGATAATGAAATTTTCAACTCCAAAAGAGAATATCTGAAAGATATTATAAGCAGCTTTATTCATGCTCCTGACATCTGGGACGAAAAGTCAAAAATGAATATTAATTTCATTTCAGAGAGATTCTTGATGGAAATTAATAATGAGGTTATGGATGAAGATTCATTAAGCTTAACCTATTCATCTTGCTTGCGGTTCGCTTTAGAAAGAGGCACCAATACTCTGGGTAGGATGCCTCGCGAAATTGCAAGATTTCAGAGCTATGCAATATATAATATCAACTATTTTTGCGGGGAGGCTAAAGAACAAATTGAATACGCACTGCGTGAGATGCCGTTTTCACTTATACATCACTTGATTCACTCGCGACGATTCAAGGATTATGAAAACTTCCCAAGCTTAGTTGATAGAGCAGAAAAGGTCACAGCGGAATGGGATGAGGAGCTTAGACAAAAAATTGATAATGTAGATAATCTTAAAACAACGCTTGACAAACATGAAGGTGCTTATAACTTCGTTGGTTTGTATGCTGGTTTCTCTAAGTTAGGGAGAATTAAAAAAGAAGAGTATAAGTGGGCTAAAATAGCTATGTTTACTCTTGGCTGTATACTTCCAATCCCTCTTTTCGCAGAGCTCATATACCTGTTAATTGCTTCGCCAGAAACAATTGCATCCTATTCGTATTTAATAAAAACCGTGCCAATAATTTCACTAACTCTTATTTTTATTTATTATTTTAGAATAGCCTTGAATAACTATAATTCTATACGTGCGCAGATTGTGCAGATTGAGTTAAGGAAAAGTTTATGCAGGTTTATACAAAGCTACGCTGAATATATCAAGGACATTAAATCCGGCGGAAATGAAAATTTACTTGCAAAGTTTGAAGAGATTATCTTTTCAAACATAATGACATCAGAGGAGAAGGTCCCATCAACTTTTGACGGGCTTGAACAATTGGCAGGTTTGATTGGCGCAGTAAAAGGTAGTAAAGGTAAGTAGATTATTCTAACTTTTTAATTATTTCGTGGGTGATGATTTCGTATGTGGTCGAGTCATATCCCAGAAGAGGTCTTTTATCATAATTGACCTCTTTGCTAGTTTTTGATGGTCTATCTCTTAAGCCGTAATGGTGCACCCTGGCCATGCGCTGCACCCGCCCGGTAAACTCAACCACAGCGTCATCCCCAGTGCCTTTCGCTTTCATGTATTTTGCAGTGCGCAGTTTGGCAAACATTTCCCGTTTGATGCGGCCCTTTCTGCCCCGCAGCGGCTGCGCCTTGCGGGGTTTAAACGGCGTGCCGTCCGGGGCTTTCTGGCTTTTGATATTCCGCTGCTGGCTGGCGCGCAGCTTTCGAGCAATACCTGACGCCATCTGCTTACGTGCTGCCGGGGACAAATTAGCAATCAGCGCAGCAAGCCGGGTTTCAACGGGCTCCAGTGGGTTCATCGCTGCCACTCGCTCACCAGCTCATCTTTAACGTAAAGCTGCCACGGGCGGGAATTGTTTTCCGGCAGCGGCGGCTCGCCAAGGTGGTTAACGTGCAGCGCGCCGTCCAGGTCTTTAACGAGCACGCGCTCAGTAAGCTGCAGGTTCATGCTGATATCAATGAGCGTATCGCTGATCACATCAGCGCTGAAGGTAAAGCCGGTGCGGCGCTTTTCTTCGTTAGCCATAATGTCGGGCTGGTTCTCACGCAGCCAGGCCAGCACCGGCACAACCAGCAAATCCAGATCGCCGTCATAGTCGGTTACCACCAGGTTAAGCTGATACTGATATTCAAACGACAGCGAACTGGCGAGCGTGGAAACCATTCGCCCGTTATCAATAAACATATTCAGGCTGTCAGGGTTTCGCTGCAGCAGCGGTACGCTTTTTGTCAGCACTTCGCGGAGTTGCTTCGGTTTCAACATCGTGCTGCTCCTGGCATTCTTTGATGATTTCCACCTGCAACCCGCATGATGCGAGCGCAGCCTCTAACTGCCGGTTGTCAGCCGCCAGATCGCCCTGCGCCTGCAGGTTGTTTGACGGGAACGGGCAGCTTGTCACGCGTGGACAGCCAATCCAGATAATCTCGGGCGCTGGCAAAGGCGGGGCGGCTGTGCAGCCGGATAACGTCATCAGGCAAAGCAGCGGCAGACCAGCCGCGTAATGTCGGGTTAGCATCGGTTTCCCTCTGGATGGTTAGCTCACGATTGAGCGCGCCGGTACTGGCCCGCCCCTGAAGCAGGCGCAGCGCCGCCTCTCGTTTCTGGCCGTCACGCGCTTCGGCATTCAGCCGCGTGATAGCTTTATCCCGGCTCTCAATGCCCGCCGACAGGGTGCCGATGATGCGCTGCGCATCGCCCAAATCAGCCTTAGCCCCCGAAAGCTGCCAGCAGGTGAAAGCCAGCGCCGCCAGCAATGCGACTAACAGCACAGACAGCAGGCGCGTCATGCAGCCCCCTTCATGCACCAGGCGATTTCCCGCGCCCGGCGGTTCTCAATGCCCTTATTTTTGACGCCTTTCACGTATACCCATCGCAGCAACTGCTGGCAGGCGCTGCGCCACTCACCGCGATTGATAAACCCGGCAAGGGTGGACGTGCAGGCGGCGCGCAAGCCTACATTGAAGGTGAACGACACCACGGCGTCATAAACCTGCGACGGCATGGCAACCGGCATACAGGCTGCAATGCCGCGTTCAACGCGCATCACGTCGTACACCAGGTTAATCGCGACCTGCCGATCGCTGACAACACTTTGCGGTGTTACCCCCTCGGTATGCCCGATGCCGTTAGTCCAGACGTTCGCGCTGCACTGATACGGCGTGGTGCGGCAACCTTCCGCATCGGCAATCAGCCGCAGCCCTTCCTCTGATGTTTTCAGCGTGCTGAACTGCGGCAGCAACGCGGCGATAGCCAGTACGGCAACCACGGTGCAGCGTTTAGCGATCTGGCTCAAAGGTCACCCCCTGCAAAGACTGACGCGCCAGCTCATACGTTTTCCGGCGGTAGTGCCAGTTAATGAAAAAGTTAGCCACGTTGATAATCAGCGTGACCACCGCCACAAAAGCCCCGACCATAAAGGCGATGTCCTGCACCGTATGGCGGCTGAACCACATCATAAAAAGCCCGACCACATAGCTGATAATTGAGCTGTTTTTCTCCATGATTAACTCCAGAGGTTCACTGTTTCACCCGCTGCCGGTGAGTCAGGCAGATCGGGCAGCGTGACCTCGCACCCGTGCGGCAGTACCGGCCCGCTTTCGGCAAGGCCGGGATTGGCCGCATAGACCAGCTCAACGACCTGATCCGTGCGCCCGTAATGGCGATAGCAGATGTCGTCAACGGTATCGCCCTGTTGCGCTAAGACGTTCATCACAGCAATCCGATGATGCAGGCACGTTTACCTGCGATTTTGCTGATACTGAAACGGGCGTCGCGCCAGTATTCGTCAGCGCTGGTCTTGATTTCATCGGTCTTTTTGGTGCCGCTGGCGTCATAGCCACGATAACGCTCAACGATGGTTGCTGCAGTCAGGTGACTGACTGCATCAAAGTAGTTCGACAGCTTTTCACTCTCGCCGTCGAGCTGATCGGCGGGAACATCGGCAAGAACTTTAAACCCTGCCGCCATCTTTTCGGCCCGGTAGTCATACAGTTCGGCGTTCACCTCAGAGATCGCCGTTTTTACTGCCTGACGCAGCCGGGCAGCTGGCACGGTTCCCTCATATCGCAGGGTTTCGCGCAGGCGCTGAAGGTCGATATCCGGCCAGAAAAAGGTATTAACAATCGGCGGCTCGGCGGCGTCAGCCGGTCGCGGTGCGGGAATTACCAGCGTGCTCATAGTGGGCCTCTGAATAGGTGGGCGGTGGAAGGTGGCGCAGAAACCTGAAAGGCTCATTACCACCCTGCCGCCCGGCGCGGGGCGCGTTCTGTTAACGGCTGGCAAGAGCCTGCTTTTTTAGCTCAGTCCCCAGCCGTTCAATGTCCTTTTTAACGCCGCAGCCCTGATGAAGCTGCAGCGCACGTTTGAGGTGTTCCATCGCATCCAAACCCCTGCCCACATCACGAAGAACATAGCCAGTGATTTTGTGCAGCTTGGCGCGCACCTGATCGGGCATGTCTTCGGATTTCGTCAGTTCCAGCGTTGCCAGCAGCGGGTCAATATCGACCGGCTCTTTAGCCGTCCACGTCCGGGTCGCCGCGTCGGCAACCTCTTCAGCCAGAAGATAGGCAGTGCTGTTGCGCGAAAAAGTATCAGGCGGCACCAGCCCGTACTGCAGGGCATAGCGGGCAATCTCCAGCGCGCCGGGAATATCCCCGGCATCCAGCCGCCAGATCATGACGGTCATCAGGATCGCATCCTGTGCCCCTTTGCCCTGGCTCAGTACGCCAGCCACCCACGGTAAATAGCCGGGCAGCATGTCGCGTTTCATCTGTGCCTTACTTTCATTCGAGCGCACCTTTTTCAGTCGGCGCTTATCTTCATTCAGCTTTATGAGCATTCGCTCATAGCCGTTGGCATGGCGCAGCGGACCGTCAGCCTGCTGCGATGCTTCGACGGCCTGCTGGCGCATAACGTGACGCTGGGCAGGGCTTGTCATGCTTATTTGCTCGCTTTAGTCGTGTTTTCGGTGGTACTGGCGACCTCCTGGCCTGCGCCGTTAGCAGCTACCACCGCCTGTTCTTCGCCGGCTTTCGAAGCGCTAACGCCCTTTGCCACAGCCTCTGCCAGTGCCTCATAGTCAAAAGCAGTCGCGGCAGCATCAGTTTTGCTTTCCGTGGTCTCCCCTTCTTTTTTAACCGGCTCCGGTAGCATCTCGATGTTTTCCACCAGGCAACCGGCGGCGTAATCCTCAATGACGAAATCTTCATTGATAGATTCGTAATTCTCGATGCGGTCACGCTTTGCCACCTCAACAATCAGTCGGCGGTGCGTCCCTTCCTGCCAGTAGATTGAGAGGTTGTCGAGGCGGGTGATAAACAGGGCGTTGGCCGGGAAGTAAGGCACGCGGATCGCCGGCAGGTTACCGATGCGCTTCTGACTGACGATGACGTCAGCCGCCAGCTGATCGGTGGCAGACTGCGACTGATTGACCAGCGGGAAGTATTTGTCGGCCAGCAGCTGTCGACCGCAGATAACAACCAGCTCCGGGTCTTCCTGATACCACGGCTCGATCATGGTGTTTGTGGCGTCCATCACCAAGGCGTCCAGGTTGGCATAATCGCCGTTTTTACCGACGCGGATTTTTGCTGAAATAACCGCACCATCTTCACCGATGATTTTGCTCATGACCCGTTTCGGCGCATGGTTGCGGTACTTCTGCAGCCAGCCCACCGCAACGTCCTGCAGCAGCGGGTTGTTCTGGCGGTTGGAGGTTTTCGCACGGGCGATACCGTTGAAACCGGCCATGATGCGATCCAGCCCCTGGCGCTTGATAATTGCGTCGCGCAGACGGGTCTGGAAATCTTCATAACGCGCCCACAGGTCAAGCTGGTTATAGCGGATGTGGAAATCGTAGTTGGTCTGGGCGCACTCATATCCGTCAGCGCTGAGGTCAGAGAAATCAGCGGTTTCGCGCTCGTCACCGCCTGCTGTATCGGTGGTGCTGGCAATCGAGCCGGTCACGCCGATCCCGATTTTCTCGCCCTTCATATCCACGACAGGGGTGATATTGATACGGGTCAGAAAGTCGGACGACTCCTGCACGCGTGTCATCAGGCTCTGGCTGACCGATGGCTCTACGGAGAATTTCTTATCCATATCACCGGTTTCTACGCCGTTAAGCTCAGCCAGGCGGGTGAGGTAGGCGTTAAATTTAAAGCGGGTAGTCTGGCGCATTAGTCTTCCTGTAATCAGTGTTTGGTTTTCAGTGGCGCTTGTGCCGTTCAGGACTGTCGTTAACAGTCGGTTTGCGCGGAGGTTTTATCACCGCCGTTTGCACGCGGACGATGGTTGAAATTGCCGTCCGTTTTTTCCAGCTTGCTGGTGAGGCTTTCCAGCTCACTGCGCCCTGCGGTGGTTTCCAACTGCAGCGCATCAAGGCGCTCAGAGAATTTTCTGTCCAGCGCGGACAATGCTTCTGCGGCTTCCTGACCAGTGGCGGTCAGTTGCTCGGCAACCAGGGTTACGGCGGCGTGCACGTCTGTGCTCTGCACGTCATCCGCTTTCTTTTTTGCGGAGAACAGCGCAGCGATACGGTCACGTAATGACGGGCCGGGGTCGGCTTCTTCATAAAATTCGATCAGGGTTTCTTCTGCGGCGGTAAACAAGTTGCCTGGGTGCTGCTTACGCGAGGCCAGCGGGTTAGCAGAGGCACCCGCGCTAAAGCTCAGAATCTCAGTGCCGAGGCTGGCCGGATCATCAGTGACAGCCAAGCCGACAAGGTAGGCTTCGCCGGTGTCAGCAAATTCGGGCCTTACTTCGACTGAGGTATAGATTTTCTGACGCGCTTTGGTCATCGCGATCAGTTCGTCGGTGGGGTCGATGTAGCCATAAAGAGCAAGTTTGCCTTTCAGCGGGCCATCTGCGATTTCTTCTGCCTCAACGGCAGTCACATCACCAAAGCGACGGAATTGGCTGTCAGGTGCATAACCTTTGATGTGCTCCATGTTGATGCGCGCCCCGTACATCGATGGGTCATAGTTTTTCGCCATCTGCGAGATCCAGTCGCGGGAAATCACGCGCCCGTCGGTGGTAGCGCCCTCAACTGCGATACGAAAACGCTTTGCTTTAGTTGCCATTAATCAGGCTCCGGTCAGTGGGTTGGTTCAGGTCACGGCCAGTTTCACCACGATCACAACCCCGCTCAACGAAACCCGGCTTGCTGGCTTATGAGCAAGCAGGGACAACGGGCGCGCATCGCTGCTGCCCCGGTAGCCTTGTTGCCATGAATATGACACCCGGCACTATCATCAGCGATCCCCGCCGTCAGGCCGCTCTGCTTTACTGGCAGGGCTTCTCCGTGCGCCAGATTGCGGAAACGCTCAGCATCAAAACGCCGACCGTCCAGAGCTGGAAGCTGCGCGATGCGTGGGAAGATATCGCCCCCATCAGTCGCGTTGAGGCCAGCATGGAAGCGCGGTTAATTCAGATCATCATGAAGGAGGTAAAGGGGAATGCTGATTACAAGGAGATAGAGGCGTTAGGACGTCAGATTGAGCGCCTGGCCCGCGTCGAGCGTTACCGCAGCACGGGCAACGAGGCCGATCTCAATCCGAATGTGCGAAACCGCAACAAGGGCGAGCGCCAGCCGCCGTCTAAAAATGTGTTCAGTGAAGAGCAGACGGACAAACTGACCTCATTGTTTAAAAAGTTCTGCTTTAAATATCAACTGCATTGGTACGAAGCAGGGTTAACACACCGTATCCGCAACATCCTTAAATCACGCCAGATCGGCGCGACGTTCTATTTTGCCCGCGAAGCCCTGATCGACGCCCTCGTGACCGGGCGCAATCAGATTTTCCTGTCGGCCAGCAAGGCGCAGGCCCACGTCTTTAAAAACTACATTATCGACTTTGCCCGTGAGGTTGATGTGGACCTTAAGGGCGATCCAATTGTCCTGCCGAACGGCGCACGCCTGATTTTCCTGGGGACCAACGTCAGGACCGCGCAGAGCTACACGGGCAATCTCTATCTCGATGAATATTTCTGGATACCAAAATTCCAGGAGCTGCGCAAAGTCGCCAGCGGCATGTCGCTACATAAAAAATGGCGTACCACCTACTTCTCCACGCCGTCGAGCCTGTCGCACAGCGCCTATCCGTTCTGGTCTGGCGAACTGTTCAACAAGGGCCGCCGCAATCGCGCCGACCGCATTGAGCTGGATCTCAGTCATTCTCACCTGGCCAACGGCGCGTTATGTGCTGACGGCCAGTGGCGGCAGATTGTCACCGTTGAGGATGCACTGACCGGCGGCTGCAACCTGTTCGATCTGGATCAGCTGTCGCTGGAATACAGCCCGTCTGAGTACCAGAACCTGCTGATGTGTGAGTTTGTCGACGACGAGGCAAGCGTATTCCCGTTTGCCGAGCTGCAGACCTGCATGATCGACAGCATGGAAGAGTGGAATGACTTTAACGTGTTCCTGCTGCGTCCCTTCGACTATCGCCCCGTTTGGATTGGTTACGACCCGTCACACACGGGCGACAGCGCAGGCTGTGCCGTCATCGCACCGCCTCTGGTTCCCGGTGGTAAGTTCCGCGTGCTGGAGCGCCATCAGTGGCGCGGTATGGACTTTGCCGCGCAGGCCGCATCCATCAAGGAGCTGACGGAGAAATATCTCGTCGAGTACATCGGGATTGATGCCACCGGCATCGGTCAGGGTGTTTTCCAGCTTGTGCGCCAGTTCTTCCCCGCAGCCCGTGAAATCCGTTACACGCCAGAGGTGAAAACCGCGATGGTGCTGAAAGCGAAGGACACGATCACCAGCGGCCGCCTTGAGTATGACGCCGGACATACCGATATCACGCAATCCTTTATGGCTATCCGCAAAACGATGACCGCCAGCGGGAACCGCTCAACCTATGAAGCCAGCCGCAGCGAAGAGGCCAGCCACGCCGACGTCGCTTGGGCAATCATGCACGCACTTTTAAACGAACCGCTTACCGCCGCCGCCGGTGGTCAGAGTCAAAACTTTGTGGAGTTTTATTAATGAGCAAGCGTAAAGGCCGCAAGTCTTTTCAGGAAAAATCCGCACCAGCGATGGCGGCCACATCGAACCAGCAGGCCGAGGCGTTCAGCTTTGGTGAGCCAATCCCGGTACTGGATAAACGCGATATTCTGGATTACGCCGAGTGCATCAGTAACGGGCGCTGGTATGAACCGCCGGTAAGCTTTCACGGCCTGGCGAAAAGTCTGCGCGCCGCCGTACATCACAGCTCACCGATTTACGTTAAGCGCAACATCCTGCTGTCCACTTACATCCCGCACCCGATGCTTAGTCAACAGGACTTTAGCCGCATTGTCTTGGACTATCTGACATTCGGTAACGGCTTCGCGGAGCTGCGCAAAAATGCATTAGGGAAGGGATTCCGCGTCGAGTGCTCGCCAGCCAAATACACCCGACGTGGCGTTGAGGATGGCACGTTCTGGTTTATCAATGACTGGAAAGACGCGCATCGGTTTGAGACAGGAAGCGTGTTCCAGCTACTGGAACCGGATGTTAACCAGGAGATTTACGGCCTGCCGGAATACCTGAGCGCGCTTAACTCAGCCTGGCTGAATGAAGCGGCCACCTTGTACCGGCGCAAATATTATCAGAACGGCGCGCACGCAGGTTACATCCTGTATATGACGGACGCCGCGCAGAGCAGCAGCGACATTGACGCCATGCGCAAAGCCATGCGCGACACAAAAGGCGTAGGTAATTTTCGCAACCTGTTCATGTATGCGCCGAACGGTAAGCCGGACGGGATTAAGATCCTGCCGCTGAGTGAGGTCGCCACCAAAGATGACTTTTTCAATATCAAAAAGGCCAGCCGTGACGACCTGCTGGCCGCGCACAGGGTACCGCCTCAGATGATGGGTATTATCCCGGACAACGCGGGCGGCTTCGGTGATGTGGTGAAAGCGG
Organism: Erwinia sp. Eh17-17; assembly: GCF_039675725.1. NCBI lineage: Bacteria > Pseudomonadati > Pseudomonadota > Gammaproteobacteria > Enterobacterales > Erwiniaceae > Erwinia > Erwinia sp. Eh17-17. Next base: position 314,944 of record NZ_JBDFQT010000003.1, read on the forward strand.
CACAGGTGTTTGTTCGCAACGAGCTGACGCCACTGCAGGAGCGAATGAAAGAAATTAACACCTGGCTGGGAAATGAAGTGATCACATTCAAGCCTTACACCCTCGACAGAGAAAGCTGATCTAAACGACTGGCCCGGCCACGGGTCAGTCACTTTTCACCAGACCGCCCCCTCAAAAAAACCGCCCCCACCCTCCCAGCCTGTGACGAGCTCAGAGGCCCGCTGCCGCGTTTTGCCGTGCGACCTCACACAGATTCACCCTGTCCCCTCACGACCGCCTGCGTACGCCCTGCTTCGCCTGCGCCATACATCCAGAGGGGCCAGCGCGCAATGCTATCCCCGCCTCGCCTGCCCGCTTTATAGAGCGCTTTTCATGCAGTTGCATGCACAAACGAAAAGAACGCCGGTACAGGCGCTCTTGAGGTTTTTTTGTGTGTAATTTTCAATGCAAATCCATGCACTCAGTGCATGCATGACTGGAATTTACTTTGAACCACCCTTCGGCGAAGCTTTGAAAAGCCCACTTACAACGAACCCAACCAAACCGATAATACTAATAGTACAAGTTCCCAGAAGGCCGAGCATAAAGTTTAGAGGTGGTTTTCCTTCATAGGCAATGACATAACTGGCTATAAGCATAGCGATAAAAAAGCACCATATGACCATAAAGCCATATGTTTTATCGGCCATCTCTTTTCTCAAAACATTATCGGCAAGCACCCCATCAGCCTCTGCGTGCTTAACTCTCGCCTCAGCCTCAAGACTATTAACATTCTTTGATAGTGTCCTTAATGAGCTTTGAATCTGTTTTAAGCAAATATTCAAATCATTAGTTTTTTTATCAAGGCTGGCCAGCCACGCATCTTGGATTTCGTTAGTATCAGACTCAGCACCATCTTGCTTTTCCGAATCAGGATTCTCAGGGTGATCATGTACCGCAGTTGCAGGAGAAGGTACAGGCATGGAGTATGCCGCAGGAGGGATTTTTTTATCACCTAAGACTTCAACAACACCACTTATGGCCCGCTCTGTTTGTTTTATTTTCTGTGGAAGGTCGGAGCTTTGAGTGTTAGCCATAGATAAATCCCGTAGTAGATACGGGATTTATCTTAATTTAACTTTATAAACCAATGCAACTAGGATCTCGCGCCATTAGCCGCTGGTAATAATGCTGGATAAGATCATTATCAATAATCGTATTTCCAGCATCATAGGTCTGCCTCCACGGAGTACCTTCCCGATGAGTGAATTCGGATAGGGTTTCAGCACTATATTTACCATAAGTATCAAATACATTTGTAATCAACTGATTAACGTAACCATCCAGAGCCTGAGGATGGACCGTAGATGTGTATGAGTTTACCGTATGGACAATGCGCTTAGAGCCAAAATGCTTAAGCGTATGATATAGCGAGGGTACAACCGGCCCATACCTCCACGCACACACCGGATCCGTGAGTACTGACTGACCTCTATGACCCAGTGAAATACCTTGAGCGATGTAAGTAAGCTTTTGAGCTTGCATTTGGGTAATAGGAGCACCGTTCGCTATCCCAAGCTCAATGAACTTGTTAGCAATCTGAACTGGATTATACATTCTCCCCCCTTAAAACCACGCGCATTTCGCGTATAACATGCTTGACCACGCTAACCCAGGTAATCTAGCGCGTCAATACAAAAGCGCGCGAATTATAAGGACAACCCCTTGACCGAGCAATAGCTATTTTATCGCCCCTACACTTCAACTTTTCGTTAAGAACCATGAATCAAGCGGTTGTGTTCATAGTTTCTCAACTTTGCCAACAACTCATCAGTAAGCTCTGAAACCCACTGGATTGCCATATGCTTTTCCTCGTCATCACAGTCACTAGCCGCAACAAGTTTCATAAAAAAATCAATACGCTGGAGCTTGATGGACTCCATAAGATAATCATGCATGTTTCCTCCCTCATGCAAAACAACTGGTTATATATACAGTATATAAATATTTTAGAAATGTGAACTTTTTTTTTACCTTTCACATGGATCAGTCCGAAAAAATGCACACACACTAAGCTTACTAACCCTTTGACGTACAAGGCATGTATGCAGCGATTAGCATGTACGCTCAGCGGTAACTGTCACCACTACACGCCGCAACCGCTCAAACTTGTCTAATAACTTCTCGCCAGTAACAGGCTCCTTACCTCTGAAAATCTCACCGCTACCCGCACCTCGGTACCATTCACCGAATATTTTGGTATTAAAACCACGGATAAGGCGCACAGCCAGGCCACGGCTAATCGTCTGGCCAGTTAGATCCCTGATTTCTCCAATCGCCCTGGCACAGGCCGCCTCAACTTTTTCGCTGCGCCTGAACTCTTTAGCTGTCTTTTTCGGCTGTTCTGCCCGCACCCTCTGCAACAATCTTCGGTGCTCCGTTCGGTTCATCTCTTTAAAGTCTTTAACAGGCATTATTTCCGGGTTCGGCGCATCCTCAGATCCCGATCTCCCCGTACAGTTATTGACAGAACTCCGAGAGGACGCGGGCGCGCCCTCAGGGTCAAAAACAAAATCAAAGGCAGAATCAACGGACAAAACAGATCTCTTAACTTCACTTTCGGCAACCATCTCAGCCGACTTTTTAGGAACGATTTTCCATTGTATGAGGCGGGTTACAACAGGAGTGTCATCACCAACAGAGGTGGCGTAAACACCCTTAATACGCACGGTTTCCTCACCGTATTCATTCAGTTCATCCCCGGACTGATACCAGGTGCGCACGGCCAGATCGTCACGGCGCACAAACGGCCCGCCCTGGGCGTTGACGTACTCAGCCCAATGCCCCTGATCCGCTGCATCATGAACAGCGGCGAACTCAACACTCAGGCCGTGCGCTGTTTCGCTGTCGGCCATGCGGCGCAGCTCGCGGTAAACCGTTACCGGCGCGCCTCCGACAAACTGAAACTGTCTTATATGCCAGCGCGCCGCCCATGCAGAGACTGCTGGGGCGGTTTCTTTCAGCTCTTTTCCGCTTTCGTCGTCCAGTTCCCCGTCCAGCGCGTAACCATCAATATTTTTAGAGATATATTTAGCGACGTATCCGGTGGCGCTACCTTTCTCAGGTTCGATAGCTTCGGCATGAAAGCGGGCCTTTCTGGCTTTGGGGGTTGTCAGCTCGCCACTGTCTTCCTGATATGCGTAATCACGGATGATCTGACGCACACGATCAACATTTTCAGGCAACATAAACATCAACATATGCCAGTGAGGCGTACCGTCGTGGTGCGGCTCAGCAACGCGGATACCGAAAATGCGGATATCTTCACGATGGAGCTTTGCGCGTACCTTTTGCCATACATTGCAAAGATAGCGCTGCGTCTCAGAAGGATTTGCACCGTTCCATTTACGGTTACGGTGACCGGTTTTGATAGTTGCGTGATAACGCGATGGCGCGGTGATGGTGTAGAACTCACCTACGAACCCCATCTCATTACAGATATTCTCAAAGCCCCGTATACGGGTCATCAGTTCGCAGCGACGAATTGCTGGGTTAGCCACGCTGCCGTCATATTTATCAATCAGGTTTATACGATTCCCGGCTTCGTCCTCCAGTTCCATCCCTTTCAGGAATTCACGGGTGCGGCGCTTTTGCTCGCGCCACTCGATCACATTCATCGTGCTGGCGTAAGGTGTGTGTTTTTTGCTGACGTTAGCCAGGGCGATCTGCAGGTGTTCGCGCCACGACGCCGCAACACGGCGCAGGCGGTTTTTCCACCATCTTTCAGCACTCATGCGAGAAATCGCGGAGGCAACTTTTTCCGGCTCAAAGATTTTAGTTGTTACTTTGTCCCACAGCGGCGGCGTCTGCTTTAACTGGCGGGTGATAGCGGCCGCAACGGTATAGAGTTGGTGCGTATATTTATAATCTGATGCATCAGTGACAACGGTGTGAGCCTGCGCCATTTCAGCGGAGATGAAACTTGCCACATCACCGGCCAGCATATCTACATCGGCACGGGACATATCTGCCAGGCGGTTGAATCTGCGGTTTAGCTCCCACAAATTTCCTACAGCAGCCACACCGCGATCACCCACTGGCGCGTGTGCTGACAGCATTCCAAATAATTCGGGATGCACATCACTGGTCTTATACTGAGTATTTACGCACTCAACGCGTGGCAATGTACGCTCGACGAAAGTTTTCGTTAAATAAACATTGGCATGGGTTAAACCCTCTGTCTTTTCCAGATCATTAAGACGGCGCTTAACGTCCATCTGAATAATTAACGGCTGCTCTTCCAGCAGATCACGCGCACGCATAAGCGCCGCGAACATCTGTGCGCGGCGGTCGATATTGACGGTTGCAAGGTAGGGTTTGCTGATGGCATCCCGTGGTGCGTTCCACGGGTATACAAATTTCTGACTCACTCACACACTCCGGCATAAACGCTATTGCAGACACTGCTTTCATTCATTCCTGCAAATAGGTCAAACTGCGAACCTCCACGCGTTGTAAGAGCCCAGTCCCGATAGGTCTGAATGCCATGAGAATCAAGCGTGACGCATTCGATGCGGCGTTCTGATTTGCGCGGGTCCTGAGTAGAGGGGAAAAAAGTAGAGTTGCCACGACGAGAACACGCCGCAACAATTTTTTCCCACTCCGCCACCCTCTGGACTTCTTCTGGCCAGCGACTAAAAATTTCTGCCAGCTCTGATTTACGCGCATGAATACACGGCATGCACCCAACGCGACTGCAGCCCTGCTGGTAAAGCGGGTTAGGCTTAATGCCGTGCTTTTTTGCCAGCGCAAACACCTCGTCATGCGTCCACTGAAGGATCGGTCGATATACAGCGAGGCGCGGCCCGATATCCAAACCTTCCTCCCACTTAACCAATGCTGCCCTTGCAGGAGACTCCTGCGCGCGAACCCCCTGCCATGACACAACCTTCCCCCCAGCATTGATGATTGGATCAACCACCTGCACCTTGATTGGCTCATGTTTAAGTTCAAAGGTGCAAAAGCGAGCTTTCGTGGATGGGAATCTCCCCTTCCACATGCACAGGTCCAGAAAGGGATTTCCGGTTGGATGAAGCGTTTTCAATGCACGCTTTATTGCCTCATTGGTTTGAGTCGAGGCGCTTTCGTATGACATGCCGGGCCTTGCAGGCACCCACTGAAGAAATTTGGTTACTGCCGGGTTGTAAACATCAAGCGGAGGATTTGGAATTACAAGCGTTTCTATCACGGTCCCATCAGGCAAAAGAACACCCGGCGCGAGTTGCTCGCCGCCTTCTCCCTTTGATTCAACCAGTTTGTATCCTGGAGCTAAAACCCATTCCCCTGGAACATCGGCCATTAGTGCGGCCAAAAGAGTTGTAGGCCACTTCTCTTCAATGAACTTTCGCTTACCTTCAATGCGCGCACTGAAATCAGCTTTAACCCGCTGTATTGGGCCAAGCTTGCTCTCTAGATAATCCAGATATTCCATAGTTTGCGGATGCTCATGACCAGTGTCTGCTATGACAGGCGTGAAGTTAACCCCCCCTTCAATTGCTAGCAGCCACTGAGCCAGACTATCTTTACCGCCAGAGATACTGACGATGTTCATAACAGAGCTATCAAAGCAGCGACGGTCAATCATTGGACCACCTCCACGGACGCGTGAGTGCCAGAGCCTGACGCAGGGTCATAACCAAAGAAGCATCGATCTGTCGGTGTTGACACCGCAATGATTTCAGAAGCGCTCTTTCCATCACCGGCCGCAACGCCAATACTGCGAGGGGCTTTAATCCGGGTGATATTGAAACCGCAGTACAGGCTTTTAACTAACGTGGTATCGCTGTTTGAAACGATGACAGGGTGACGCTCAGCAATCTCAGTAAGTAGCGCGGCCAGCAGGCTTTGCTGATCGTCATTGAACCCGCCAGTGTGGTAATCGCTAAAAGTTCCCTGATATGGCGAATCTGAATAAATCACATCACCCGCTTTAACCATCTGTAGGGTTTCAGTGAAGTCAGCGCAGATGAAAGTTGCACGCTGCGCTTTCTCAGCGAATGCTTTTATTTCACCCAATGGGAAATAAACTTTTTTGTAGTGCCCGAAAGGAATATTGAAATCACCCTTGCGGTTATAGCGGCACGAACCGCGATACCCGTTCCGGTTCAGATAAAGAAAATAAACAGCGCGTTCCAGCAGCGGCAGTCCGATGTGTTCATTAAACTCTTTGCGGATAGCGTAGTAACTTTCCTCACTGATATTTGAAGAAAAAACCTGAGCAGCAATAATAACGAATTGCTGGGGGTATTCTTTAATCTGACGATACATGTTAATCAAATCAGGATTAATGTCAGCGACCAGATATTCCGGGTAGTCGGTATTCATCATAACGGAACAGGAGCCTGCAAAAGGCTCCACCAGACGATGGCCTGCTGGCAGGTGTTTTACCAGTTCCGGCATAATGCGCGATTTGCTTCCAACCCATTTTAAGATGGTATTCATACGGCACCGCCGCTGTAATGAGTGAGTTTCATTTCATCCAATTCCTTGCAGTTCACGCAGAGGGTTACCCCGTCCAGCGCCTTGCGGCGTGCTTCGGGAATAGCCTCGTCGCAGCACTCGCAGAAAAATGCGCTTGGCGTGATCGGACGTTTGATTGTGCTAGCCAAAGCGTGCGCGAGATTTTCTTCAACGCGCTGCTGCACCAAATCCATAGAGTCGGCCATTAGTGCAGCTCCTGTGCAGATGCCTCAAAGCGGCCAGCTTCCTGCCGCAATAATTCGATAATCTCGACTGCAGACAATTCGCCACGCTGTGCATAGATAGCAATTGCCTCAAGACGGATTGAAACGGCCAGAGCCTGGTCTTTCTTCTGTTCAGCGCGAGCTTTATTTAGCAGTACGAGCACGGCATCAGCCGCAGCAACCATTGTTTTGTTCTCAATATTCTGCATAGTCAGTCTCCAGATTCAGGCAAAGGAATGCCCGGCGGGTTTACGCCATTAGTTTAATTATTTGGTTATTCGGTCAGAGCGCAGTCAGCCAAAGATAAATAGCGTGGAAGCATTTTTCCCCAACGGGAAATTTTATTCATTGCCTCAATAATGTACAGGCGGTGGGTTTCGTCAAACTCTTCGAAAGTTTTACCAACTTCATCAGCCTTAAATGCCGCTGGGCATGTGCGATTAGCCAGAGTTAAGACTACAAACTTAAAATCATTATCCAGACGATTAAAATAACGCAGTGCAGGGTTGTCATTATTCTGACGCAACTGACGGCGGCGTGCCTGAAACTGTTCAAACGGCATTGGCTCTTTAACCGCCTCAAGGTGAGAGTGAACATTAACAGCCATTATTTCCCCCATACTTTTGAAATACGCTGAATAAAATTGGGCTTCACAGATGAAAGCTCACGCAAAAGCACTTTCTGATCGTTGCTTGGATGCCAGCGTTTACCTTCACAACCCATTATCCAGCCATGGCCGAATGACGGAGAAGGACACTGACGCTTTAACATTGGAGCCACAGAAATTGGCATGGTCACCTCAACTCAGGCCGACTGATGCGCTGATACCACTGAGCACATCAACGGTGTTTGCAAGAGCAGGATTAGACTGAACGCGGGCATGTACGCTTAAACCGATCAGGGACAGGCAGCGAATACCGGCGTTGATGTTTTCCACAAAAGCGCTTTTGCATGATGGCGTCATTTTCTTACCCGATACTGCTGCAGCCGCCACCTTGCCGATCTCTGCAGTCGCCTGGAGAACGTAGGTAGTCATGCGCTCTGCCTTTACTTCATTCAGCGGTACTGACGGGCCACACTTCATCTGAGCCAGCAGGCCGTCAATCAGCGTCGGGTCTTCTGTCACATCAGTAATCACGGTGATTTCCATCGCGGTGAGCTGGTGAACCTGATCCGGGTTCAGCTTGTTGCGCAGCGTCTGCTCATTCATCCCGACCTGTCGCGCCAGTTGCGCGATGTTGTGACGCAAACCAAAAGCACGGCAGGCGTTATCGAAATGCGGTTGTTTAGATACCTGATAATCAAACATGACGAAATGCCTCAATAATCCCAATATGGAACACATTAAGCCTGCATCGTGATTTCGCAGCCTGCAGCCGCTTCGATCGTCAATGCAACCATGTTGATTTCAATCAGGCCGTTTACTCCCTCTTTCTTTCTGATAGGCAGGCGATTTTCACGGTACATCTGCCGCACGGTTCCCTCCTTGTAACCTGTGCGGCGACAGAACTCTTCCACTGTTACATAAGGCTCGGAGATAACGAGATTGATAGACGGTCGCATTGTAAGTTTACGGGTCATGATGCAAAATCCTCTGTTGAGTTAGGGGTAACTCTATTTATCACTATTCATCACACTTGATCACTTTTAGTGATATTAGGATCGCAAATTGGAAAGGTCAACAAAAGATTTTACGAATCGTAAGGCCCCAGTATTGCCGGAAGGTGGTAAAGAACCGATTGAGCGCATGCTCCAGGCATATGGGTTTAGCTCTAGGCAGGTGCTCTGCAGGCATCTTGATGTATCGCAAAGCACGATGGCTAACCGCATTATGCGTGGTAACTTTCCTGCTGACTGGGTACTTATCTGTTCAATGGAAACAGGCGCCTCACTTGAGTGGCTCACCTATGGGCGAGGCGCCCCCCAAACTGATGGCCAGACCGAGGCTGCATCATGGATTGAGTGCATAAAAATCACAAACGGGGTTAAATCACAACCCAAATGGGTTGTTTATGATGCGGCTCTGTTGCCTGATGATGTCATAGCTCCACAATTGATCATGAACGAACGTATTACCTACATCGTAGATGCAAGCAAAACAGATATTAATGATGGGTTTTGGCTGATAGAGATCGACGATGTTGTCAGCATAAGGGAGCTTTATCGTTTTCCCGGAAATCGTATTCGGGTTGAGAATGGCAAGGCATCTTTCGATTGCCAATTGGATGATATTAAAGCTCTTGGAAAAGTAATTCTCCGCACGGAGCAAGTGTAACAACAATGGCAGTTAATAAACTCCCATCAGGAAAATGGCAGGCTCAGGTTTTTCCTAATGGTCGTGACGGTAAGCGGATTCGCCGCCAGTTCGCCACTAAAGGTGAAGCTTTATCTTTCGAGAAGTTTTTAAAGGAAGAGGCTCAGGACAAGCCCTGGCTGGGTGAGAAAACTGATAAGCGGCGTGTAATCGACTTAGTAGACCTGTGGTTTAATGCGCACGGCATAACCCTGGCAGATGGAGAAAGGCGTCAAAGCACAATGAAGTTTGCCTGCGAAGCGATGGGAAACCCACTCGCTACTGAATTTAACGCAAAAATATTTTCTTCATACCGAGAGAAGCGCCTGAGCGGCAAGCTTACCCGATCGAGCAGAGTGAAAACCGTAACGCCTCGCACAGTCAATCTTGAACTAGCCTATTTCAGGGCGATGTTTAACGAACTACGTAGACTTGATGAATGGATGGCCCCCAACCCATTAGAGAACGTCAGAGAATTTAAGATTGGTGAGTCTGAGATGTCTTATCTTACTCACGATGATATTCGCACTCTTCTCGCTGAATGTGAGAAAAGCCGCGCAAGTGATCTCACTGCTATTGTAAAAATTTGCCTCGCGACAGGGGCGCGCTGGAGTGAAGCGGAAGGGCTGATGGGAAATCAAATTCGTGCAGGCCAAATTATTTACGTCAAGACTAAGGGCAAAAAAAACCGGGCCGTCCCTGTTAGTGAATCACTACTTGCAGAACTTCCAACAAGCCGTCGTGCAAAACCACTATTCACAGCCTGCTATTCAGCTTTTCGAAAAGCGATACAACGAGCTGGCATTGAGACCCCACCAGGGCAATTGACGCATGTTTTGAGACATACCTTTGCATCACACTTCATGATGAATGGTGGAAATATTTTAGTGCTGCAGCGCATTCTGGGACATACCGATATTAAGGTTACTATGCGCTATGCTCACTTCGCTCCTGACCACCTTGCAGAGGCAATCACCTTAAATCCTTTAAATGGTCTTTGATTGGCAGCAAAATGGCAGCAGAGCGCAACGCTATTTATCGCTATTCATCGCCATACGGTCTGATGCTGCGATTAAAATCAGTAACTTACTGATTAACTTACTTTCCAGTTCGGACTCATAATCGCTTGGTCGCTGGTTCAAGTCCAGCTGGGGCCACCAGATTTTACCTGTTAAATCAGGACACTAAGCCACTTCGAAAGGAGTGGCTTTTTGTTTTCTAGTGGTCGACGCCCCCTTTTTGTCCCCCGGTGAAATCTTCGGACTTTATACTTTTCTTTTTACAACAGTAATCAAACGCCGCTTCCATGGCTGATTTTTTATCTGGGAAAGCCTGCTCGGCACTGGCAAACAAACCTCACCCACAATCACAGACCGCTATATCGCTCCAAATACCGCCACTGGTTTGATCATCCCCGAACTCATTGGCACGTTTAGCTAAATTTAGGGACTTGGTGCTGAACGAAGTGAGAGTTAAAAGTATGCAAAACCACCTAACATCATAAAATATTCTTTTATATTTCAATTATTTAAAAAATCATAATATGAATTAGCGACAAAGGGTCGGCAGCCATATAGATTCACTGCGTTCCTACATAAAATCATAGTTAACTTATAGATAAAATTGCAGTTTATAATCATGGTTTGCCTGCAAAAGCGTTTTATTGCATTTATAAATTTGGAAAAGGCGGCTAGCCATAATCACATCAATCCACACATCGCACTATCAGCCTTTAACAAACACAAAGAGGATTAAAAAGTGACAGCACAAAATTTGATTGCAATTGGTGGGTTGTTAGCTGCAGTATTTTCAGCCCTTGCTGCTGCGTTTGCGGTCAAACAATCAAAGTTACAAAGAACAACTTTAACCAAACCACAAGTTATCGTGACTAGTATTACTATACTTGTTGATAGTAAGTCAGATGAAATATTTTTAGTCTCACCTAAGGATGAAGAATCCATAGGTAATTTTAAAGTCCCTATAAAAAACGTTGGTTTAGGCACTGCATTGAATTTGAAATACAGCTGGCATTTCGATTACCTAGATGCATTAGATACTTGCGGGTTTTTGCGTACTGACATACATCAAATGGACATTCTTAGCTCAATTGTAAATACTGAAAAATTAAACAACTCGGTATACATTGAAGAAAGTAGTAACAATGAATATTCTTATTTTTCATTTTTCAAAAACCACACTTACAAAGCATTTTCAGTTAGTAGATTTTACACTGAAATTGAATATATCATACCGATTACTCAGGATGAAACCCTTACAACCCTCACACTACCTTACCTTATCCCAATATTAACTATCAACAAGTTTGAAAATCTCAATTCGATTACTGATATGATGCTTACGAAAATGGACGCTGGCATCCTTAAATTAGAATATGAAGATATATCAGGACACAGATTTTTTATTAAATTCGCCTGTTCCATTAGATTAGTCAGATATACTAGCAATATCAAGCGTGGATCTGAAGCACTTTATGAGTTAAAACTCCACCGGATTCAAAAGTCTTATCATGTTAAAAGTATGCTAGATGGAATTTCTTCAAAATTCCATTTTTTAACAAAGCGGTTTTAATTTTCCGCAAAAATCTGATTACAGGCAGGTTGCTTTTCCCAATGTTAAAATGCAGCCTGCCATACTGATTTTTCGTCAGGAAAAAGCTGATCCCCTCCTTTTTTTCAGATGACTTATTTACAAGGTAAAATATGAAGAATGAACGTTACTCATTAGACTTAGCTATTTCATTACAAGATTTCAATACATCAGACTGGAAGGATTCAATAGCTCAAGTTACTAGCGAAGGATATTCCGCTATGTGGGGAGCCTTTTCGAGTTCAGCGCGTATTGCGATCGAGCAAAACCGTCCTGAACACAGCAAGGTACTATGGTTGCTAGCTGATGCCTGCTCAATGATGCTTTCGCCATCAAGTCCAAATGAACCTTTCAAACCCTTTGCCGTATTCCACGATCGTCGTTCAGTAATTCCTGAGGATTTTTCTAAATCAGATATTCAGTTCTTCGCTGAAATTGCAGATAAAGTAGATAATAACTGGTTGAAAGCACGATTAAACGACTTGGTATGGCTGAAAGGTAAACCACGTAATACCAAATTTGCTTTAGAGGCTATTGACGCTTACTGCTGCCTTCCCCTAGATAAAGATACATGGATACATGGAGGCCGAGACTGCTGGCCTCGTGCAATCACCTTGGCTCGAATGCTCAAAAATGGTGCTGGAGATAGACTTCAGAAAATCGAGAAAGCTATCGTCACTGCATTTAATAATTCCAGTAATGATGATGGTTTTCTCGGGCTTTGGTTATCAGACCTTCTCAAATCAAATCGTCTGGGATTGTCAAACCGAGAGGATATAGCCATAAAGCTCGAATCATTAGCCCGAAAGTTTAATCATGAAGGTGATTTGCATAGTGCTCGAGCATACTTTGAAAGCTCATCGGAGTGGTATAAGTCAATTCCTAATGTAGTTAAAGCTGCAGAAATGACAGTATTGGTCGCCGAAGGTTGGGCCAAAGAAGCCCTAACGCGTTCTGCTTCACAGGACCCTAGCTACATGATAGCAGCTAGCTTTTACGAAAATGCAATTCAGATCTACAGATCAGTTCCTCGAGCTGAACGATCTAAATATCAGGTCGATAAGCGAATTGCTGAGTTGAGAGTTCATTTGAACAATTCGGGTGAGCGCGCGTTAGGGGAGATGGGAATAATTCAATTCCCTGGAGTAGATATCACTCAACTAATTGCACATGCCAGAGAATCAGTATCTGGAAAATCTATTCAAAATGCTTTACTAGAATTTGTTCAACTACATCGGGGTGTTGACGCAGAAAAACTACGCGAAGATTCTCTTAAAAAAATGCGTCAATATCCTTTGCAATCAATGTTTGCTTCAACAATGATGAGCCGTGATGGAAGAGTAATAGCTAAGCGCCCTGCAATGAGTCTTAGTGGAGAATTGACTGACGACGATGAAATATCAATTAACGCTGAAATGATTAGAGACTATGGCATACTGGTTAATATTATAGTACAAGCTGAAATTTTGCCAGCTTTGGAAGTACTATTAGTTGAGCATCAAATGCGTGAAATTGACTTCATCGAATTAGCTGGACAGTCTGCTTTCATTCCAAAGGAACGCGTCAGACTTTTCGGTAAGGCGCTTTTTGCCGGGTATGAGCGGGATTTTGTCACAGCACTTCATTTGCTTATCCCTCAAATTGAGCACTTAGTACGCATGCATCTTAAGCAAGCAGGTGCAAAAACTTCCAACCTCGACAAGGATGGAATTCAGAATGAGAATGGAATGAGTACGTTAATGACGTTACCAGAAGCAGAGCAAGTTTTTGGTAAAAATCTCGCTTTTGAATTCCAATCGCTATTTTGTAACGCTTTTGGCCCAAATCTGCGAAATGAAATGGCTCATGGACTACTTGATGAGACTGATTGCAACTCTCCTTTCGCTATTTATGCTTGGTGGCTTGCTTTAAAACTTACATACATAGCATGGTGGAATTCAGCAAATTCAACCCATGAATCCGAAAACGATAGCGATGAACAAAAAGTAGCCCAATAGAGCTCACCTTAGACTAATAGATTATACCTGAGTAAAAGTGGCAGCAGAGCACAACGGTATTCATCGCTAATCATCTCTATATAGTCTTCTGCTGCGATAAAAATCAGTAACTTACTGATTTCATTACTTGCTGGTTCGGACTCATAATCGCTTGGTCGCTGGTTCAAGTCCAGCTGGGGCCACCAGATAAAACAAGGAGTTAGATGAGAAATCGTCTGACTCCTTTTTCTTTGGATGCAATCCGGGTCAGGGTTAATCCAGATTGATAACAGCCTTGCGGACAGTTCTCATCCAAACCAGAATCAGTTCAGCAAAACGAGGCTTTCCACATGACAAAAAAATGGCACATAGCCGGATAATCATAACGATCGTGATAGCGTTTCCTGCCGCACAAAATCCCCCTCCATCCCCCTTTCCCTCCCCGATATGGCGACAGCAGCCAGGCAGCCCTGCTCGCTGCGGATAAAGCCCGTGCGCCGGTAAACCGGGAGGTCTTAATCGCAGAATTTATGTCTGCGGGCGGGCAACTCAGCCACGATGCCATCGTTGAGCGTAACCGGGCCGTCACGGCATAGCGGAGTCCTCAAACCCGCGGCGCGATCCTCCGCCGCCGGGTCTGTCGGTATTATGCGCGTTGCGCGCGCAGGCTATGTGCATCCCAGGCTTGCATTGCGGATGATACCGCAGCATCAAGATCATGCCAGGTCGCACCATCACGCGCTTCCGTCGACAGACCGATCTCGAAGCTGTGAAGCGACAGGGCCAGCGCCCGCGCGTGAGTGTCTGCGCTGAGCTCTCCCTGCTCTATCGCCCTGATAACATTTCTCATGAACCCCTCACGCGTATGTGAGCGCCGCGTTGCCAGCAGCGTGTGTATGTGGTCGTGTTCCGGCGCACAGGTGCTGATGGACAAAACGATAAGGCAGCCTTTGGGATGATCCTGTTCAGTCTGCATTCTGGCTGAACGGCGTAGCGCCAGTTCTACCGCCTCTCGCGGGCTGAGCGTATCGTCCCACAGACAATCATTGACCTGGCCGTGAGTCGCCAGATAGCAATCGACGACTTCCGCAAACAGGGCTTCCTTGGATCCAAACGCCGCATAGAAACTGGGCGCGGTGATACCACTACCCATATTCGCTTTGAGCAGGGAGAGTGACGTTGACTCGTAGCCGTACTGCCAGAACAGATACATAGCCTGTCGAATTGCCTCGTCACGGTCAAAGGATCGTGGGCGTCCCATCTGAGCCATCGCGGATTTCCTCTTTTCAGCCAGACATCAATACTAATCGATACATATCTGCTTGACAACTGCGCAAGCGATCTCTAGCTTTTAATATCTATACCAGTCGGTATATATATCGATTACGCGCCAGCCTGTTGACGCTTTCGTTCATTTCATCAATACCTTAACAAGGAATCCCCGTGCATCCCGATACCCAAACTCGCGAAAAACTCACGCCGCAAAAACTCCCTCTGGCGGCCCTGCTCGCCTTCGCCATGACCGGATTTATTGCGATCCTGACTGAGACGCTGCCTGCCGGTTTGCTACCGGAGATCGGTGAAGGCCTGGGCGTTTCTCAGGTGCTGGCGGGTCAGCTGGTGAGTCTGTATGCCCTGGGTTCGCTGCTGGCGGCCATCCCGCTAACCGTGCTGACCAGCGGATGGCGCCGCAAGCGGGTGTTGCTACTGACTATCGGGATTTTCCTGGTGTTTAACACCATCACCACCGTATCCACCTCTTACCCGTTAACGCTGATAGCGCGCTTCATGTCCGGCGTGGCCGCAGGGCTGGCATGGGGAATACTGGCTGGCTACGCGCGTCGCCTTGTTTCGCCTCATCTGCAGGGGCGGGCGCTGGCTATCGCGATGGTGGGCATCCCTGTCGCGCTGTCACTGGGAACCCCGGCAGGAGCCTGGCTGGGTAGCTTAATGGGATGGCGGGTGCCGTTTGGGCTGATGGCGCTGCTGGCGGTTATTCTCTTCGTCTGGACGTGGGTGGCGGTGCCTGACCTGCCAGGACAAAAGGCGGAAAAGCGTCTTCCCGTAGGGAAGGTTTTTCAGATCCCTGGCGTGCGCCCGGTGCTGGCAGTTATCTTTCTGTGGATGACGGCGCACAACATTCTTTATACCTACATCGGTCCCTTTCTGCAGCTGTCGGGCCTGGCGGCCGATGTCGGACTGATCCTTCTTGCTTTTGGGATCTCTGCCCTTGCCGGTATAGGGATCACCGGGACACTGGTCGATCGCTACTTACGTCGCCTGGTACTGCTCAGCCTGGCGGCACTGGCCGTCGTCTCGCTGGCGCTGGTGACAGGGATGCATGAACCGGCTGTCGTCCTGCTGGCCGTCATCGTATGGGGAGGGTCATTTGGCGGCGCTTCAACGCAGATGCAGACGGCGGCGGCCGACGCCGCAGGCGATAACGTGGACGTAGTGCAGGCCATGGTTACCACCGCATGGAATCTGGCTATCGCAAGCGGCGGAGTGATAGGGGGTGTGCTTCTCAACCATGCCGGAGCAGCGTCATTCCCCTGGGCGATCCTCGCCCTGATGGCCATCGCGTTCGTCACCGCTTACAGGGCAAAAAAATATGCGTTCCGGCCCGGAGGCAGAGACAGCGCCCTCGACAAAAACCCTCAGCCTTAAAACGCGGAACAAACCCCGTCACTCATTCTCTCCTGATCCCTGCATGCTCTGCCCACCAGGGTAGGCGTTCAGGGCTTTTTTTTGTATCATCACCGCGCCCTGTCACACTCAATGGAACGCCGTCGCGGAGTCAACGTTAATGCTAAAAGATCGACAGAACTATAATAAGTCCATTACGCCGGACAGCGCCTTTCTGACAGAACTGCATGAGAAGCTTCCCGCGTTCTTTACCGCTGACAAATACGATGATGAGGGCAATCTGGTTGCTCAGGGCGGGTTCGACGTGGCTAAATTTCAGCAGGCCCTGAAAGAGAAGAACATTCAGGAACTCTCCAGCGGCTACCAGCTCGACTTCATCGGGAAAGATTACGCCAGAAAGCAGGCCGGGGAAAAATCCGTCACCGTGATCGTGCCGGACGTTGAGCATAACGCGCTGCCGGAAAACACCCTCAGCCGTAATCTGTTTCTGACCGGGGATAACCTGGAAGTGCTGCGCCATTTGCAGAGTAACTATGCGGACTCAGTCGATATGATCTACATCGACCCGCCCTACAACACCGGTTCGGACGGGTTTGTCTACCCGGATACCTTTGAATACAGCGACCAGACCTTACAGGATATGTTTGGCTTAAATGAGTCAGAACTCCAGCGTCTGAAATCCATCCAGGGTAAAGCAACGCACTCCGCGTGGCTCACCTTCATCTATCCACGCCTGTACCTGGCGAAAAAAACCTTAAAAGAGACCGGGCTGATTTTTATCTCGATCGGCGATGATGAGCAGGCCAACCTGAAGCTACTCTGCGATGAAATTTTCGGTGAGAGCAACTTTATCGTCGGGTTCAGCCGCATCACCAAAAAAGGCGGGAAATCCTCAGATGCCACCGCGAAAAACCACGATTACATCCTGCTTTACTCCAAAACCAACAACCCCGACATCGCAGGCATCGCCCATACTGACGCCGCCTTTAAGCATCAGGATGAGCACTATGAAACGCGTGGCTGTTATAAATTAAACCAGACGCTGGACTACGACAGCCTGGGGTACTCCAAATCGCTCGACTATCCAATCGAGCTGGACGGCCATGTGCTGTATCCCGGCGGGTCGGAGCAAAAGTTCAGAGAACGTCACCAGGGCCACCACAGTCGTGCCGACTGGGCCTGGCGCTGGAGCCGGGACCTGTTTAACTTCGGGCTGGAAAATGGCTTTATTGAACTGCGTACCGGTGGGGAACGGCCGAGGATTTACACCAAAACCTATCAGAACGCCAAAATAGAGAAAAAAAACAACCAGTACGAAATCGCCACCTTTGACCGCACCAAGCCGCTATCGACCTTAGAGTTTACCGAAAACGAATACTCCAATGATAATGCCACCAAGGTCATTGAACAGCTGTTTGGCCGCAGCGTGTTTGAGTACACCAAACCGCCCAGACTGATCCAGAAACTGGCCGCACTGCATAAAAATAAAAACGCGGTCGTGATGGACTTTTTCGCCGGATCCGGCACCACGGCGCAGGCAGTATTTGAGCAGAATCAGGCCGATAACGGCCAGCGCAGTTTCATCCTGGTGCAGCTGCCGGAACCCTGTGCAAGAAATACCACCGCCAGTCAGATGGGGTATAAAACCATTGATGAAATCAGCCGCGACCGCATCAGACTCGCGGCCAGAAAAATGCGCGCAGAGAAGCCGGAGACCGACGCCGACCTCGGCTTTAAGCACTATCGCTTCGTCACACCGCAGCAGCAGACCCTGGATGATTTAGAACACTTCGACATCGCCAGCGGCCATTTCGTCACCACCGGCGGGCAGCTCACCGCCTTCGACGAAAGCGGCTTCGACGATATGATCGCCCCCTTCTCCGCCGCAGGATTAGGCGTTGCCGGTCACGCCACGGGAGAAGACACCATTCTCACCACGTGGCTGATGGCCGATGGTTACAAAATGGACGTCACCGTCCGCACGCTGACCTTCGCAGGCTATCAGGCCACCTGGGTTGACGGCACCCGCCTCTATTTAATTCAGGAGCAGTGGCACAGCGCACAAACGCGTGAGCTGCTCAATCAGATTGGCACCCACCAGCTGGCGCTGCAGACGGTGGTGATTTACGGCTACTCCTTCGGCCTGGAATCGATTCGTGAACTGGAGATGGGCTTAAAGCAGCTCGATCAGAAAGTGAACCTTGTGAAGCGTTACTGAGGCGGGCGGAATGAAAATTTTACTGGAAGAACTTCCGCATCAGGAAGCCGCGCTGAGCGCGATCCTCAATCACTTTTCCGGGGTGGATACCTCGGTAGCGGATGAGGACCTCTTCGCCAACCCGCTGATTAACGGGCGCTATCAGGATGAAAACCATATTGATGTGAAGATGGAGACGGGCACGGGCAAAACCTACGTCTACACCCGCCTGATGTATGAGCTGCACCAGAAATACGGCCTGTTTAAGTTTGTGCTGGTGGTGCCCACGCCCGCCATCAAAGAAGGGGCGCGCAGCTTTATCACCAGCGACTATGCGCGCCAGCACTTCTCACAGTTTTATGAAAACACGCGCATCGAGCTTTCCACCGTTAACGCCGGGGATTTTAAAGCCAGGTCGGGCCGAAAAAACTTCCCCGTGCAGCTGCTGAACTTTACCGATGCCAGCCGCCGCAACGGCCACACCATTCAGGTACTGCTGATCAACGCGCAGATGCTGAATTCGGCCAGCATGACCCGCAGCGACTACGACCAGACGTTAATGGGCGGGCTGACCTCCCCCCTCAAAGGCCTGCAGATGACCCGCCCGGTGGTGATTATGGATGAGCCCCATCGCTTCGCGCGCGACAATAAATTCTACCAGGCCATTGAAGCGATTAAGCCACAGCTGATCGTGCGCTTCGGGGCCACCTTCCCGCTGATTGAAGAAGGGAAAGGGAAGAACAAAATCGTGCGCAGAGACTATTACCGCCGCCAACCGCAGTTCGATCTAAACGCGGTGGACAGTTTCAACGGCGGCCTGGTGAAAGGCATTGATATTTATTACCCCAGCCTGAGCGAAGAACAGGCGGCAAACCGCTATATCGTCAGCGGCGTCACGGCGAAAAAACTGACCCTGAAGCAGGGTAACCGCTACTTTGAGGTCGGCGTCGGGGAAAACCTGGCCGACGTGGATGCCGGATTTGAAGGCAGCGTGGAGTATGCCGGCAGCAAGATGCTCTCTAACGATCTGGCGCTGGAAGCGGGGATGGCGCTGGTGCCCGGCACGTTTAACGCCAGCTATCAGGAGCTGATCGTGCGGGATGCCATCGACAGGCATTTTGACACCGAGCAGGCCAACTTCCTGCGCGACAATGCCCGTGAACATAACGCCCCACGTATTAAATCGCTCAGCCTGTTCTTTATCGACAGTATCAAGAGCTATCGCGACCCGCAGGGCTGGTTAAAGCTGACGTTTGAACGCCTGCTGCGCAGTAAGCTGGTGCAGCTTATCGCTGACTATGAGCAGAAGCTGCTGCCGCGCGAAGTCGATTATCTGTCATTCCTGCGCGCCACTCTCGCCAGCCTGAACAGCGCCGATCAGAACGTCCACGCCGGTTATTTTGGCGAAGACCGGGGCAGCGGCGACGAAGCGATCCAGGCAGAGGTGGACGACATTCTCAGGAACAAAGAGAAGCTGCTCAGCTTTAAAGATGACCGGGGCAACTGGGAAGTTCGCCGCTTTCTGTTTTCCAAATGGACGCTGCGCGAAGGCTGGGATAACCCTAACGTCTTTGTTATCGCCAAGCTGCGCACCTCCGGCAGTGAGTCCAGTAAAATACAGGAAGTGGGCCGTGGTTTACGCCTGCCGGTGGATGAAAACGGCCATCGCGTGCAGCAGGAAGAGTGGCCCTCACGGCTGGCGTTCCTGATTGGCTATGACGAAAAAACCTTTGCCCGCCAGCTGGTCGAGGAGATCAACAGCGACAGCAGGATCCCGCTCAACGAGCTGAAACTCGATGAAAGGACGATCGGGCTGATCGTGACCGCACGTCAGAAGATAGACCCCAACTGGACGGAAGAGACACTGCTGGAGGAGCTGGATGAGAAAGGGATTATCCGGCGCAATAACGACTTTAAACCGGAAGTCACCCTCGATGGCGTGACGAAAAGCGGCTTTGAGTGGCTGCTGCACTTCTATAGCGAACTGGATCCTGCGCGCGTGCGTGCGGACCGCATTCGTGAAAATAAACCGGTCGCGAAACTGCGCGTGAAGCTGCGTAAAGCCAACTGGGAGCGGCTGAAAGACGTCTGGCTGCACTTCTCCCGCCGCTACATGCTGGCGTTCGAGCGTATTCCCGACTCTCTGGCAACGATTGCCGAAGAGGTGATGGGCAACCGCGCGCTGTATGCCCGCCAGAAGCCGGGCCAGGTTCATCAGACGCTGAAGCTCAGTGACGGCAACACGATGTCGGTAGCAGAGCGCGACGGCGAATATACCACCCGCGAGTTCCTGCCGGGGATGCGCTACGGGCAGTTCCTGAAGCAGCTGGTGCTGCACACCAGCCTGTCGGTCAGCGTGATTCATCCGCTACTGCTGGCGATGCTGCGCGATAATTTCCACGGAGACGCCCGCTACCTGAGCCAGCTGTCGCTGGATAACCTGGTGCGCGAATTCAGACAGCGCTTCGATCGTCGCTTTGCGCAAAGCTACGTTTATCACCCGCTGGAGTTCCAGGCATCCACCTCGGTGTTTGACAGCGAGCGCCAGCAATTTAAAGATGACGTGACGGCTGAAACCCTCGGTAAATCTGTCGATGACAGCCCCATTGATGACGCCCGCTACCTCTACGAGCTGCCACCGCTGCGCTACGACAGCGCCGACCCGGAGCTGGCCCTGCTGAAGCACTGCTATCCGGCAAAAGTGACCGTGTTTGGCAAGCTGCCGAAACGGGCCATTCAGGTGCCGAAATACACCGGAGGCACCACCACGCCGGACTTCATATATATGATTGAGCGTGCTGATGCCACCCTCGTTTACCTGCTGGTGGAAACCAAAGCCGAAAACATGCGCGTGGGCGACAAAGCCACGGTTGACGTGCAGCGCAATTTCTTCC
The DNA here is from genome assembly GCF_039675725.1 of Erwinia sp. Eh17-17. Classification (NCBI taxonomy): domain Bacteria; kingdom Pseudomonadati; phylum Pseudomonadota; class Gammaproteobacteria; order Enterobacterales; family Erwiniaceae; genus Erwinia; species Erwinia sp. Eh17-17. The sequence continues at coordinate 336,279 of NZ_JBDFQT010000003.1, forward strand.
AGATGCTGCGCGATCGGCAGATCAATGTTGAATTTGCAGAAGCCACCCGTGCGCAGGACGTCTACAGCAAAATTAACGCCCTGCTGGACGGTGAGGCGGAGCACATCCGGCGGTAAAAAGTCTTTTACTGTCAGCGGGCTTCAGGGGGCTGATTAACCAATTGCCAGGCGTTCGGACTGTCGGCCAGCAGGCGCTGATGATAGTGGCGCAACCGGGCGGGCGTCAGCGCCTGAAAATCGGCGATCTCCGGCGGGGCAACGGCCTGCTGCGCCTGCTGCCAGCGGTAGTGGCTGGCTTCCAGCGGCCCCGGTGGCAGCTGCTGCTGTTCTGCCAGCAGCGCCTGGCATTTATCCCACAGCGATGCCGCGCTGATAGCGGCCAGCACGCTGTCCATCTCGTGTAAGAAGCGGTCAATACCGCCGGACAGCCCGGCGGCGCTGAGGTGCGGAGATTGCAGGGCAAACAGGATCCCCGCCTGTCCCGCCGCCTGATAAAAACGGCAGCTCACCACATAGCCAATATTCTGCTCCACGCGCAGCCGCTGGAAAAACAGCGGCGCATAGACCCTCGCCAGCAGCTGCCACGCGGCCAGGCAGGCGGGACTCTCGTCCACCAGCGGACAGAAGCGCAGCAGCGCCGCCTCCCGGCTGGCAGTGGCCACCCGGTATTGCGCCTGCGCTGGCCGCGGTTCTGGCTGCACCTGCACCACCGGGTTAATGTCACCGGGAAAGTCACTCAGCAGGCAGGCCAGCTGCTGATGCAGCTGTGCGTCACCGCCCTCCAGCCACGCCCGCCACGGCTGCGCCAGCGGGTGACCCTCGCCTGCGGGATAGCGTTCCGACAGCAAGCGCTCAGGCAGCGTCGCCAGCAGGGCGCGCACGGCAATATCATCGCGTCGCGTCTGCTGCTGGCGCTGATATTCACGTTCGCCCTGCGCAATAACGGCAGGCGAAATATCGCGCAAAAGCGTATTCAGCGCCGCCAGGGTGCTGACCATCAGCGCCGCGCCGCCATGAAGCTGGATCAGCCAGCGCCCCTGCTGGCAGCTGACCCGCAGTTCTCCTCCCTGATGAATGCAGCCCGCCGCCAGCGCCCGCAGCCGGGCCTGCAAAATCTGCCCCCACGGAGCGGGCAGGTCGCATTGCGGACTGAGCAGCAGCACCGCCTGCGTTCGATCCTCACGATGATGCGCCAGCCGGACCTGCCGGGAGGGGAGTACCGTTAACGCACTCGCCTGCCGCCGGGGGTAAAAAGCCAGCGCCACCCCCGACGCATCGGGCGCCACGGCGGCCCGCGCCTGCGGCTGACAGGCCAGCGACACGCCCTGCATCACAAGCCGCCCGGCCAGCGGCGCATCGCTGATCCACAGCCGCGCCAGCGGGGCCGCAGCCAGCGGAGCAAACCGTGTCGCCCCGCCCCCCTCTCCGTCCGCCGCCGGAGCAAAGCCGAAGGCGCTTTCGCGCAGCTGGTCCATCACCGCCAGCCGGGAAAACTGGCGGCGGGCCAGCCGCGCCGCGTGCGCACGCTGTCCGGCCGTTAACTTTGCCAGCCGAGCCAGCCAGTGATGCACCCGCGCCTCGGCACGCTCAGCGTGGCAGGCCGCCACCAGCACCAGTTCAATCGTTACCACCGTCTGCTGCGGGCTGCGATACGTCAGCAGCAGGCGGATATCGTCGCACAGCTGTTGTTCGCGCAGCGCCGCCATCAGGCTGCCCGGCGCCTCATCGAGCAGCAGCTGGCGCAGCAGGGCTAATTCACCGTAAACCGGCTCAGTCAGCCAGGAAAGGCGCAGGCGCGGCGCGCCGCTCAGTTGCAGGGCGATATCACGCTCGCGGTTCAGCGCCAGCGCAGGCAGTACGGGCGGCCTGTCCCCCTGCGGCGGGAACACCGCCCCATAGCGCTGAGCCAGCTGCCAGAGCTGCCCGACAGGCTGCGGCCCCTGTAACCACAGGGTAAGGTTAGCGGCGTGATAGTAGCGCTGGTGGAACTGCTGTAGCGCGGTGCGCAGCGCGCGGTCATCGCTGCCGAAAACGGCGGCATTGCCCGTGCAGAAGCGCTGCCAGGGATGAGGAGCAAAGGCGCTGCTCAGCGCCGCCTCGCACAAAGTGTCCTGATGGTCAGCCAGCAGGCGACACTCGGCGTCAATAGTGGCAACTTCCTGACGCATCGCCGTGGCAGACAGCAGGGGTGCCGCCAGCATATCCGTCAGTCGGGCCAGCGCCTCTGCCAGCTGTTCAGGGGAACATTCGAAGAAGTAAGCGGTGCTGCTGCCCTGCGTGGTGGCATTCAGCCGCCCGCCCTGGGCGGGCAGCCAGGCCATCAGCCGCTGCTCGTCCTGAAAGGCTTCGCTGCCGGCAAACAACAGATGTTCCAGCAGGTGCGCCAGCCCCGGCCAGTCATCCGGTTCGTGATGGCTGCCGATATCCACCTGCAACAGTGCCGCAGCGCGGGTCGCCTGCGGATCGTGGATCACTTCAACTCGTAAACCGTTGCTCAGGCGGCGCTGCTGCATACGTCAGCCTTTAAATATCAGCTGAGCGTTCACCCGCTCAGAGTTAGCACGGTTGCGGAACTGCAATTGGCTCACCTGAATATTGGTGCAGCTGGCCTGCTCTCGCGCTTCCAGGATCATGCCGTGATGTTCAGACTTGCTGCACACCGGGTCGGCATTATCCGCATTGCCGGTCAGCATAAACGCCTGGCAGCGACAGCCGCCGAAGTCCTTCTCTTTTTCTGAGCAGGAGCGACAGGGTTCCGGCATCCAGTCGAAGCCGCGATAGCGGTTAAAGCCGAAGGAGTTAAACCAGATATCCTCCAGGCTCTGCTCCAGCACCGACGGGAACTGCACCGGCAGCTGGCGTGCGCTGTGGCACGGCAGCGCCATCCCTTCCGGCGTCACGCTGAGGAAAATGGCTCCCCAGCCGCCCATGCAGGGCTTTGGCCGCTCTTCATAGTAGTCCGGGGTGACAAACAGCAGGTTGGCGAGGTTATCGCTGGCGGCCATCTTTTCGCGATAGCGGTGCACCACGGCTTCTGCCCGTTCAATCTGCTCACGCGTGGGCAGCAGCCCTTCGCGGTTGAGCTGCGCCCAGCCGTAGAACTGACAGGTCGCCAGCTCAACGTCGTCGGCTTCCAGCTCAATGCACAGCTCGATAATGCGGTCGATCTGGTCGATATTGTGGCGGTGCAGCACAAAGTTCAGCACCATCGGATAGCCGTGGGCTTTCACCGCGCGCGCCATCTCCAGCTTCTGCTGGAACGCTTTCTTCGACCCGGCCAGCGCCGCGTTCAGCACTTCATCGCTGGCCTGGAAGCTGATCTGAATATGATCCAGCCCGGCTTCGGCGAAGGCGTCGATCTTCTTCTGCGTCAGGCCGATGCCGGAGGTGATCAGATTGGTGTAAAAACCCAGATCGCGCGCGGCCTTGATCAGCTCAGGCAGATCCTTACGCACCAGCGGCTCACCGCCGGAGAAACCGATCTGCACCGCGCCCATCGCCCGCGCCTGTTTGAACACCGCGATCCACTGTTCGGTGGTCAGCTCCTTTTCCTGCTGAGCAAAGTCCAGCGGATTCGAGCAGTACGGGCACTGCAGCGGACAGCGGTAGGTCAGCTCGGCCAGCAGCCACAGCGGCGGCTTAACCGCAGGGTTAAGCGGGTTCACGGAAAAGGATCCACTTCTGTTCACGCGCGGCGGCGAAGAACGCTTTCACATCGTCATCCACGCCGCCCGCTTCCGGGAAACGGGTGTTCAGCGCCAGGACGATCTCTGCCAGCGTGCGCTGGCCGTCCACCAGTTCGAGGATCATGGTGGCGCTGTCATTCAGTTTTGCCATGCCTTCCGGGTAGAGGATCACGTGGCAGCCCTGTACTTCTTCCCACTGCAGGCGGTAGCCACGGCGGAACATCGGGATGGTTTGATCATTGATCACAGCAGTTTTCCTTTATGCCAGACCGGCTGGTCCGTCACGGTGTGGTACGGGGGGCGGTTAAGGGTGTAGGCCATGGTCATGGCGTCCAGCATGGTCCACAGAATATCCAGTTTGAACTGCAAAATTTCCAGCATCCGCTGCTGCTTCTCCACGGTGTCGCAGTACTCCAGCGCCAGCTGTAAACCATGCTCCACGTCGCGTCGCGCCTGGCTGAGGCGGCCGCGGAAATAGCCGTAGCCCTCTTCTTCAATCCAGGTGTAGTGCTGCGGCCAGCTGTCGAGGCGCGACTGGTGGATCTGCGGAGCAAACAGTTCGGTCAGCGAGCTACAGGCGGCTTCCTGCCACACTGCGCGGCGGGCAAAACTGACGTAGGCATCCACCGCGAAGCGCACGCCCGGCAGCACCATTTGTTCAGAAAGCAGCACTTCGCGATCCAGCCCGACCGCTTCACCCAGCCGCAGCCAGGCTTCGATACCGCCGTCGCTGTCGCCCTGACCGTCGTGGTCGAGAATGCGCTGCACCCACTTACGACGCGTCAGAGGATCCGGGCAGTTAGCCATGATCGCCGCGTCTTTCAGCGGGATGCGGGTCTGATAGTAGAAGCGGTTTGCCACCCAGCCCTGGATCTGCTCACGCGTCGCCTCGCCGTTGTGCATGGCGATATGGAACGGATGATAAATATGGTAGTAGGCGCCGCGATCGCGCAGCGCCTGTTCAAACTGTGGCGGAGTCATCAGGGTTGCAGTGGTCATAGTTCAATACTCATGCCGTCATAACTGACCTCGATGCCGCGTGCAGTCAGCGCCTGGCGCTCGGCAGAGGATTCATCGAGGATCGGATTGGTGTTGTTAATGTGGATCAGGATCTTGCGCTTCGCCGGCAGACGGCTGAGCACCGCCATCAGGCCCTGCTCTTCGCCGAGCGCCAGGTGGCCCATATCGCGGCCGGTATTGCGCCCGACGCCGGTGTTCGCCAGCTCATTGTCCTGCCACAGCGTGCCGTCAATCAGCAGGCAGTCGGCCTGCGCCATTAGCGCCAGCAGCGCCGCATCGGGTTCACCCAGGCCTGGCGCGTACAGCAGCCTGCTGCCGCTGGCGCTGTTTTCGATCATCAGCGCGATGTTATGGCCGGGCAGCGGTCGCCCGCGATACGGCGAATAAGGGGGCGCATTGCTGAGGATGGCAATCGGGGTAAATCTCAGTGCCGGGCAGACCGCTACGGAGAACGGCTCGCCGGGCTGGATAGCGTGATGCTGTAGCCCGCCGTTCCAGTGCTTCAACATGGTGAAGATCGGGAAGCCACTGGTCAGGTCCGCGTGCACTTCCGGCGTACACCATACCTGGTGCGGGCAGCCTTCGCGCAGATTGAGCAGCCCGGTGCAGTGGTCGATCTGGCTGTCGGTAAGGATGATCGAGCCGATCGCCGTGCCGCGCAGCGCGCCGTGCTGATTGAGTTCGGGATTGGCGGCGATCTGGTGGCAGATATCGGGCGACGCGTTACACAGCACCCAGTCGCTGCCGTTATCACTGACGGCTATCGAAGACTGGGTACGCGGCGTGGCCGGGATGCTGCCATCGCGCACGCCCTGGCAGTTGCGGCAGTTACAGTTCCACTGCGGGAAGCCGCCACCGGCCGCAGAGCCGAGAACTTTGATTTTCATGGGGAAACCGGGAAAGTAAAATTAAAATGCCCATCAGAAACTATGGGCACAATTCCAGATACTGGCCTAAATAATTCGAGTTGCAGCAAGGCGGCAAGTGTGAGAATCCCCGGGAGCTTACTAAAGTAAGTGACCGGGGTGAGCACACGCAGCCAACACAGCTGCAGCTTGAAGTATGACGGCTAGCGGTTGGAAATATAGAGAGTAACTTCTAAGCCCAGACGCATATCGATGAAAGTTGGTTTAGTCCACATAGTCATATCCTCATGGTGTTCAAAAAACAGGCGGCTCACTCTCCAGTGTTGGTAAGCGATCGCATGTTGTCAAATTGCAGAAATTTGGCGGCACAGATGTTGCGCCTATGATAAATCGATATCAACCCTAAAATCTGCGCGGTTTATGCTTTTATGAACTATTTGGTTCAAAAATCAGGCGTTATTCACCCCAGGTTTTTTTCAGCACCCGCAGCCAGTTCGCACGACAGAGCTTGTTAAGCAGCGCCTCACCGTAGCCTGCCTCACGCAGTGCGGCCAGCAGGCGCGGCAGTCCGGTGACATCACCGATCGCTTCAGGCAGGTTGATGCCGTCAAAGTCGGAGCCGAAAGCGACGCGGTCTTCGCCCAGCTTTTCCAGCAGGGAGTCGAGGTGCTGCACCATCACGCTCAGCGGCATGTTGCCATCGCGCTTGCCGTCACTGCGCAAAAACGCGGTGCCGAAGTTCAGCCCGACCAGCCCGTCACTGTCGGCTATCGCGGCCAGCTGATGGTCGGTGAGGTTGCGCGGCTGGGCGCACAGGGCGTGTACGTTGGAGTGGCTGGCGACCAGCGGGGCATCGCTCAGGCGCGCTGTATCCCAGAACGCTTTCTCATTCATATGCGACAGGTCGATCATCAGGCGGCGCTGATTGCAGGCGCGGATTAGCCGCTCTCCGGCAGCGGTCAGCCCTGCTCCGGTGTCCGGCGAACCGGGAAAACTGCCGCTAACCCCCTCGCCAAAACGGTTAGGCAGGTTCCAGAACGGCCCGATGCTGCGCAGCCCGGCCTGCTGCCAGCGGTCTAACTGGCTGAGGTCCTCGTCCAGCGCTTCCGCCCCTTCTATATGCATCACCATCGCCAGCACGCCGTCTGCCATGCACTGCTCAATGTCGCTGACGCTGCGGCAGATCTTCGCCTGGCCTGCCGACTGCGCGGCCAGCAGCTGCAGGATGGCGATCTGCTGTTCAGTAATGCGCAGCGCATCGAACGGCTCTGTCTGACGGGCGGGGAATTTCGCCACATAATCTGCGGGCGGAACAAAAACGGCAAACAGGCCGCCCGCAAAGCCGCCCTCGCGCATGCGCGCCAGGTCGAGATGACCGTCAAGCCGCTGGTGCAGAAAGGCCTGCGCGGGCTGCTCCGCATGGTGCAGCCAGAGGTGCAGGAGCAGATCGTTATGACCGTCGAAGATGGGAGTGTTCGGGGAAGCGTTTTTCATGATTGCGCCAGCATTCGCCTGAGAAGCAGAAGATGATAGCGCAGTTTAGCAGGGTGAAGGGGAGGTAAAAACCAGGGCGGGTATGAACCCGCCGCTGGCGGTCAGCTGCCAAGACGACTGGTCCGGGCTTTCACCGCCGCAGGCGGCGGTGGCGGGGTCGCCTCCTGCGGACGGGCGACAATCCCGGTAATCGTCTCCATCGATTTAAAGGTGCAGCTGCAGTTCAGATTCTGGCACTGGTGATAGCGCTCCTTGGTTTCACTGCTGAGAATACGGCTGGAACGGGCATGGCTGTTATGCTGGCAAATCGGGCAAGGCATCATAGGTGACCTCCTGTGGTCATTAATTTACTCACACTTTGTGAATTAAACTAATTATATTCACTTTAAGTGAATCATCAAGTGTATTTTTCACTTTTTGGGATTTAATCAGGTTCGATTACCACCTGCCCGTCGTTACCCGCCATTTCAAACGCCACCTTAGACCTGAAACCTCCCGCCGCATCAATGGTGTGGGCCACGCTGGTCACGACCCATATCTGCCGATCGATCAGCTGCTTAAAGCCAGATACGCTGACCTTCATGTCCGGCAGCAGGTCAGGCCGTCCCATTGCCAGCAGAAAATCGAGCGTCACGCCCACCCGAATATTCTTTTGCCATTCAGCCTTTACCGCCTGCATCGCCTCTTCCTGCGAGGCGTACAGCGTCGGCAGCACCAGATAACGCGTTTCTGCTGTCTCAAGCATCTCGCCGTGCCCGCCGCCGCCGGCCTTACAGGTCACCCATCCGCTGCTGGCTTTGTCCAGCCGCAGCCAGCGGGCGCGGGTGCCGCTGTAGATCGAATCCCGTTTGTAGTCGAATGCATGCGAGTCACCTTCCTGCCGCTGGATCAACAGTTCGGGCAGCGGCTCGCCGCTGGCGGTGGTGTTATTGCCCGGTTTAATCAGCATCAGTTTGCCAAATTTGACCTGTGCAACCTGGCCAGTGCGCTCTGCCAGCCGCGAGAAAAATTGCAGATCGCTTTCATTAGTCTGATCGATATGGTCGATAGCGATCGCCGCAATATCCTTCAGCAGTGCGGCTTCCAGCCCGTTGCGCCCGGCAATACGCTGCACAATCTCCCCCAGCGTGGTCTGGTCATAGGAGTCGGTACGGTTTTCTTTTAGTGAACCGCCCAGGTCAGCGCTGAACCCGCTCAGGGTCAGCTTATCCGTCGCTCCCTCATGCCTGATTCCGGTGATGGTGAATTCCCCTTTATGAAAAAGCACGGAACCCTGCCAGCCGATATACACCCGCAGGATATTGCCCCGCTGCGGCATAATGATTTTTCCATCACTGTCGTCAAGCGTCAGCGAAAAGGTATCCAGCTCCATACCGCGATTATCGGTCACCGTCAGACTCAGCAGGCGTGGTCGGAAATTACTGGTGATGTCGCGGTTATCCAGTTCAATCAGATAATCCGGCCCCATCTGTTTGCCGATATCCACGCCGCTCATGGCAGGTCCTCCATCAGCTGACCGGCCTGCTGCATGACTTTACCGGCTGTCTGCACGGCCTGCTGTTTCAGATCGCCAAACATCGCCACCAGCGACTCATCGACCCGCTTAAGCTTCAGCGTAAAGTTGATGGTCCGTGCCGTCCCACTGGCGAGGAAATCACTATGCACACCGTTAACACTTTCAATAACAAACATCCCGTAGGGCTGCCCTTCACCGCTGAGTAACGGCCAGGCCCTGCCCCCTGAGGCCATCTCTTTCAGCGCCGACAGCGCGGCGTTTCCGCCGGTGATTTCCGGGTGCAGCTCCCCCACCAGCGTGATGTTTTCATCGCCGATTCCCAGAAACTGCTGAGTCGGGCGCGCACCGACGCGACTGCCCGCCCCCCAGCGATAGGCGCTTTCCTGCGTCATGCTCTGGAACGGCAGGGTACGGCGTTTAAACACAAACATGCCCAAAATCATCATCATGACCGGTTAACTCCATACGCTGCTGCGTTGTTTAAGTTCAGCAGCGAGGCGCTCCTGCTGCCTGTTACGCTCAATCATCGCCAGCACGTCCGCATCGCTCATGCCGGAGTGGGTGTTGATCACGTAGCTGCTGTTAAAGGTGTTCTGCTGGCTGTTGGTGCTCCCCGAGGTCACGGGTTTATAGCTGCCGCCGGGGGCAGCAGTATACGGTGTGTCGAGCGAACGATAACCTGCCCCTCCCGGCACCGGCAACGATCGTTGTTCTGACCATTCACCCGGTAAGGACTCAGCCGCATCAGCGGATTTTTTGTCGATAAGTCCGAGCTTTTCCAGCAGCCCGCTGATCATGCCGCCCAAACTACGTAAAATCGTCATGGGCAAACTCAGTCCTTTCACCAGCGCCTGGCCAACAAAGTTGCCAAGGTTACCCAGTTGCTCCAGCTTCTCAGCGGTCATGGCAATTGGCGAAAAAAACGATTTAATCTTGTCAAATGCCAGGGCTATCAGGGCGCTAACTTCATCGAAAATAGGCTTTAAAGGTTTAAACGCTTCAAATAGCGGAGCAAGCGCGACTTTAACCCCGTCAATGACCCCGCTGAAAAATGCGCTGAGCGGCTCCCAGTACTGGTAAATCAGCGCGGCCGCTGCGACCACAGCCGCGACGGCAATACCGACCGGTAGCGTAATGGCACCCAGCGCCGCTGCTATCGCCCCCCCGGCAAAAGTAAAGACGCTGCTCAGGACCCCGGCTCCCGCCATCAGCAGATTGAGCCCGCTGAGCACCGGAACGACCACAGAACCGATGCCACCCAGTGCGGCAATCAGCAATCCACCGCAGGCCACCAGTTGGGTGATCCCCCCCGCCAGCGCAGGATTATCCTGTATCCAGCGGTCAATGCTGCTTATCAGCCCGGTGGCCGTCTGCGTCAGCGAACGCAACATGCCGTCCAGCTGCGAAAACACAGTGAGGCTGATGGCATCAATCGCCACGTTAAGCTGGCCGATATCACCGGCCAGATTGTCAGCCGCTGGTGCCAGCGAGTGCCCTTGCCGCGCGTAGCCTGGTTCGTCAGGAGCCGTGGCCGTGGCCTGCTTATAGCCAGGCCTCAGCAGTTTCGCGCCAGAAGTCACCACGCTCATCGCCTGGCTGCTGACGTTACTCACTTTCTCTGCCACCCCCTGCCCGGCCTGATAGCGCTGTGCGGTTCTACCCAGACGATTCTTCAGAGTCTGTCGACGCTCGCTGGCCTCGCTGCGGGCAATCTGTTGCATCCGCTCCTGACTCAGCTTCAGCCCCTCTTTACGCTTGCGCTGGCTGAGCTCACTGGTTTGCGTGGCCGCCTTCAGCGCAATGCGCTGCTGAACCATCGCGTCACCGAGATCGCGGGTCTTACCCGGTAGTTCATCAATAATCAGACTGGCCCGGATGACCGCCTTACGCAGACCGTCCAGACCGAGGTTAATACTCATCGCTACTCTCCACTCTGCGTGCCGCTGCGCACGATCGCCTTATGCCGCCAGTCGATCAGCTCTGTCAGCGACATCGGGTTCATTTCTGATGGCGGCCAGTGAAAAACGGTGGCGATGTCGGCCATCAGATCGTCAACCGTCAGGCCGTCGGGCCAGCGGACGTTTCCGGCTTCGCGGATAAAAAACCGATCACCCTGCCACCGAGTTCGATCAGATCGACCGGGTCCAGATTCAGGCACTCTGATTTCGTCAGGTTTGGCAGTGTGATACGTGGCAGTACGGTGATCAGCGCCTCCACATCCGATCCGGCCAGGTCCACCAGCCGCGTGCCGCGCAGCGCGCCGGCGTTCGGTTTGGTCACTTCAACGCTGTTGATGATGGTCTCGCCGCGCACGATTGGCGCGATCAGCTGAACCAGGTTTTCTTGCTGTTGCATGGACGTTCCTTATTGAAAACGGGAATGCGGGTCGGGCATGCCCGACCCCTTCGTGTTAACCGTGACCCATTACGGCTTACGCCAGGCCGATGTTTTTGCGGTGCTCAGCCAGCCGGTCAACGCCGCCGACGATCTCGACCATGTTGACGGTGTCGATCTCGATCAGCGCTTTACCGTTCCAGGTCAGCTTGTAGTAAGTGCATTTGGTGGTGATTTTGGTTTCACTCTCTTCACCCTGCTTGCTCTCACCGAAGTCGAACTGCTGATGCTTACCGCGTAGCTCGACTTCCACCGCGATGGTTTCATCGGTGTCGTCACGCTGGTACGAGCCCATAAAGCGCAGCGGTACGGTTGCCCCGCCCCACTGGCTGAAAATGCGATCGTCCAGCCCGGCAATGGTCCACTCCAGATCGAGCGCATCGTCTTCCAGACCGTTATCGATATGCGCCACGCCGTTCATGCCGCCGCCGCGATACGGGTCAAGCTTGCGCGCCAGTTTCGGCAGCGTTAGCGAAGTCACCACTCCCTGATAGCTGTTGGCATCGTTAAATAAATTCAGGTATTTCAGTTTCTTTGGCATTGCCATGAGTGTTTCTCCTTAGCTGTTCACAGAAGCGGCGAAGTTCGCCAGGTAGCTGTCAGTAATGCGCTGACGCAGAGTCATATCTTCCAGCGGCGGGACCGGCGTGTAGTCGTAGTCAATAAACAGCTTGCCCGCTTTGAGGGTTTCCTGAGTGTTGGCGCTTTCGTCGTACCAGCAGTTCGCCCCCAGCAGATACCCGGCGTTGATCAGCTCGCGGAACTTGGCGTTGATCCCGGCGATAATGTCGCGGACCAGCGTCGGAGACAGCGGCTTATCGTTAGCCCACATATGCGCATCGGCCATGGTATCGGCCAGTACCTGCGCCGAGCGGGTGTAGTTTTCAAAGGCAAACAGCGGATCATCGCTACAGGTGCGGTTGCCCCAGAAGCGGAAACCGTCTTTGCGAATCAGCGTGGTGACACAGGCCTCATTCAGCAGGTCGGCATCGGTCCCGGTCTGTTGCAGGTCCCAGAATACCGAGGCAGAGACGCCGGTTACGCCGTTAACGCCGACGTTAGACAGGGTTTTATGCCAGCCGCTGTCGTTGTCGATTTTGGCGCGCAGACCGAGCGCACGGGCGGTGGCGTAAGCGCTGTCCGCAGCGCTGGTGGTGGTGTTCCAGGCAACAAAGTCCGGCCAGATCACCATCAGTTCACGCTGGCTGAAGTTTTCACGGTACTTAATCGCATCACTCACGGTTTTGCAGCCGTAAGCCGAGATATAACCGAAGGCGCGCAGCTGCTGGCAGACCGTTGCCAGAGCGGTGGCGACCTCAAGCGAGTCCAGCCCCGGTACGCCGAGAATGCGCGGCTTCACGCCGAGGTCGGTCTGCGCGCTGAGCAGCGCTTTCATCCCGGTATAGCGGCCGTTTTCGTCGCTGCCGCCGATAATGTTGCTGGTGGTCTCCGCCGCGTCTTTGCCTTCCGCTACGCGCACCACTACCGTCACAGGCTTGCTCTGGTCGGCAATGGCACGCAGCGACTGCGCCAGCGTTCCTTTGGTACCGGCTTTACCCAGTGCGGCCAGCACATCGGTAATCAGTACCGCAGTATTCAGCGGGAAGGTGGTGGCATCGGCATCTTCTGCCGTACAGATCATGCCGACAATAGAAGTGGAAACCGTCGAAATGCTGCGGGTTCCGTCATTGACTTCAACGACGCGAACGCCGTGGTGATAATTAGCCATCATTAATACTCCGTGGTTGGGGTGAGGTAATGATGACAAGAATTTAATGGGAGAGCTTGCGATTGGCGTTGTGGGAATGAGGGTACAACCGCGACGGGGAAATAATGATAAAATCATTACGCTTTCTGTAGCAGTATTGAGTTAAATATCTTATACGCGGTGTAAAAAATAAAATCAGGAGAGAATAAAAAGGATTAAATAAAGTGCCGTAATTAATTTCGATGCAAAATCGACAGTTTACTCTGGAAAATGGCATTGCAACCTGCCGTTGCAATCAACAATAAAAAAGCCAGTCTGTTTCACAGACTGGCTTATATAAAATCATGAAAGCAATATCTTCGACTACCTCAGAAAATATTAACCGTTTTATACCTCCGGCTTTGCCGGCCAGTTAATATCAGGAACCGTCGAAACATCAACGGATTTAACCAAATTTTTATAACCCATCCATGCTGACAGTTTTGCTTTATTTTTTTCGCTGATATCGCTCAACATCAGTTCAACCCGCCAGTCAGAGGTTGTTTCATCCACCTCCGCAAGCAGACGTTGTCGCTTTTTCTCTGCATCTGCAATGTCAGACTTGCGCTTCACTGCTAAATCAGTCACCCATTTCTTACCATCCCATTTATCGTAGGGTGACGCAGGTGCTTCCAACGTTGTGCCTTCAGGATAATCACCCAATGCTGTTATTTTAAGTGGTTGCATTGTTTCTATACTAAATACCGTTTTATCTCTGTGATCGGTAATATACTTGATGCGCCGCGCGATAAATGCGCCCATGTCCGTGAGAGAAATGGCATCGCTGCGGCGTTTCAATATTTGCAAAAGAATTACAATCCTAGTGCGCGATCCTCTCTCTGACCATCCACCGGAAAGTATCGATAAAGCGTCGATAATCCCACACCGTAGATAATGGCCAACTGCTGGCGAGTATGCCCCTTAGCCAATAGTCGTCCAATCTGCTCTCGCTCATGCGCTTTTAATGCGTTGGGTCTTCCGCCTATACGCCCGTGTGCTCTGGCTGCTGCCAGACCGGCCAGCGTCCGCTCGACGATTAGCTCGCGTTCCATCTCCGCCAGTGCCGACATCACGTGGAAAAAGAAGCGCCCCATGGCAGTGCTGGTATCAATACTGTCTGTTAAGGAGCGGAAGTGGGCACCACGATCATGCAACTCTGATATCAGGGCTATCAGGTTCTTCACGCTGCGTCCCAGCCTGTCCAGTTTCCACACGACCAGGGTGTCTCCGCTATTAACGCACTTTAAAGCGCGTTTGAGTCCGGGACGGCTGGCAACTTTTCCGCTCATGCGGTCTTCAAAAATGCGGTCACAGTTTGCGCTTGTGAGCGCGTTACGCTGTAAATCGCTGTTCTGGTCGATTGTTGATACACGGATATAACCAAACACGGCCATCAATTTTCCTCCTCTACATCATGGATGGGAGGATTTTTGCAGATTTCGCTATGTGTAACTACTTTTCCAAAAACCTTGGTTTGGGAGAAGCAGCGAAACGGAATGTTACAACAACGGATACCCCGGACCCGGATGAAGTATTGGATGTCGCCCACGGCGATGGCAGATATTTATGGAAAGGTACGAATGGCTCTGATATCCCAAGCAAAACGATTTTCAGGCAAAATCTTGGGATCGGTTCAGCTGCGTCGCTCGATATTGGTACAGAATCGGGGAATGTTCCAAGTATTGCGATAGCTGATGCAAGGTACCTAAACAAAAACACAGCCGATTCGCTTTATCTGACACAATCAACAACTGACTCTTCAGGGTACTCTATTTTCAGGACACCACTGGCGAATGGTAAAATATTGATCAAGCAGAGCGGGATAATGAATATTACGCCTGGATTGCAGAATATCATCAACCTGCCATTGGCTTTATCGGAGGTAATCACTTCTGCGCATATCTCCATTGTTGATGCTGAACCTGCCCCTGACAGGCCAATCGGTATATCACCTCAGTCATTAAATCTTATTTATGTACGAAACTGGAGTTCAAATGCAATGAAGGTTCGCTGGACAGTGGAGGGTATTTAAATGACGACATATTCATTCAGTGCAGAAAAATGTTTTTTTCTATTGAACGCCAGTCGTGAAAACTACGAACGTAATGGAAACTGGCCTGCTGATGCAACAGAAATCAGTGATGATTTAGCACAAGAGTATCTGACGATACCACCTACAGATAAACAACTCTGTTCTGTAGATGGTATGCCAGCCTGGACTACGCCTCCGGGGGAACAGGCCAGTTAACATGCTCAGGGTCGGTTGTCACATCAGCCGACTTAACCTCATTTTTATAGGCTAGCCACGCCGACAGCTTACCTTTGTTGGTGTCGCTGATTTCCCCCAGCATCAACTCAGTTCGCCAGTCGGCCATGATTGCATCTGCATGTGCCAATAGGCGCTGTCGCCTCTGTTCTGCTGTGGCAATCAGTTCTTCCCGTGTAGGTGAAGGAATATCAACCCATGCAGGCCTGCCGGATATTAAACCGAGACATTTTCCTGTTGGTGGTGTTTGTTTCCAGTACCGGACCAGTTCATCACCCGTCAGGCCGATTAAATCTGCGGGCAACTCATTACCATAGCTGCCGTCGTCAATCATATTTTGCGGATAGAACGCCTGAACTGACGGACTAAACTGCACAATCTGTTGTTCTGCTTTCATTTTAGTTACCTATCGCAATGACCAGGCCTTTAGCGGCTTCTGGTAAAATTGATGACGTGTATACCCTACGGGCGTACGCGATTATTTGTGTCAGTGACGAATTTTCTAAATCAACACCCCAGGCGGAAATAGAATTAGCTCCCCAAACGTTCGCCCCCGCTTCAACTGCACCGGCAAATAACAGCTTATTTGGGAATGGAACTGGCAGTTGAGCGAAAAGAATTCCGTTTGCTGATGCAGTCCCTCTCACCCACTGAAAAATCAGGCCACCAGGAACATCGGGAATACGAATATAGTCATTCTCTGAGAGAGAACGCTTAGAGAAAATACTCATTATCGCCGCAACAGAAGGAGTCAGTGTTGCACTGGTGCCTGCGGCCATCTCGGCGTTAGTAGCCAGCTTGACAATACCTTTCGCCGCTGTCGTGGCATCAACAACACCAATCTCGTTAAGCGTCGGCTTGTTATTTGGACTCCATACGCGCTGAGGCGTGGTGCCTGGTGCAGTGTCCCAGACCCCCCCTTTAACGGTCAGATTACCTGATAGCTTTGCATCTTCCCCTAAACCAAGGTTTTTTAGAAAATCCGCCACATTCTGGATATCAGCCCCATTTTTGGCTTTATCCATTTTCCCACTGAGTTCCGTCAGCAGGCTGCTTTTCACTTCAATCACCTTATCATCAACGTACTTACGCGTGGCTAACACCACGGAAGGGTCAATTTTTAATGTCACCGCATCCGCGCTATTAACAATAAGGATCATTCTTACCGTTTGAGTCCGGCCGCTGCCTTCCTGTAGCTGGGGTTTATATGTCTCGGCGCAGTTGGCAACGGCAATCAATGCATCATCGGCATCAAAAAGACCTATTTCACGGATCCAGAACCCACCCTCACCTTCAGGAATAATTTGTTCCGCGATAATCTGGCTGCCATTTACCGCATCCACACTCAGCGAATTCAGTGCAGCACGCCGTTTTTCACCAATCAGACTGGTTTGCGTCGCCGTCGGGGACGGTAAAGTCCCGCCCCCGTCACCTACCGCCATCTGGGTTATTTGTAGCTTACTCCCCAATGCTGCGGCATTCGCCAACTTGGCAGCGCCTACGTGAGTTAAAATGGCATAATATTTAGTTGTCATATATTCACTCTCAGGTTGTCAATTACATGTATTGCTGCGCCGGTATAACCCAGACCGCGAGCGGTAATAATTTCCGGTGTATAGGGATAAACGGTCAGTTCATCTCCGCTGTAACAGGCCGCCGCTACCGGCAGCCTGCCGTTAACATCCAGTTGAATAGCCAGACCAATCAAATGACGGGAGCAGGGCTTCGCATCGCTGATTAATCGCTCTAACTCGTTATACATCTCCTCGGTAATACCGTTTTCCACCACGCCGATATCCAGACGGAAGGTGCCGGGCGGCTCGCCGGTCTGCCACCACTCATGAATGTTGATCAGATAGCCCAGCGGCTCGACCACGCGGCGAATGGCGGCGATGGTGCCTTTACGGCGATGAATAAACTGCGAAGAAGCGACCACCGAACGCCTGGTCTCCTCCGGCCAGGTCTGATCCCAGCGGTCAACGGACCAGGCCCAGGCAAGATAGGGCAACAGCTCAACCGGGCAGGTTTGCGGATCCCACAGGGTACGCAGCGGCACAGGCAGTTTTTGCAGGCTGGCACAGGCAGTGGCGGCAGCCACTTCCAGCACGGAGGAGCCGACGGGCAGCAGGCGATCACTCATCGGAGCCTCCGACCCGGATCTGCGTGCCGGTGCACCAGCCCGCCTGGGTTTTATCCAGCACCACATCCTGTGCCGGCTGAGCCAGCGTCACCCGCTGTACACCTTCCACATGCAGCGCGGCGAACAGCGCCGACTGGCGAATATCGCGCCCCAGGCGGGACTGCGCGGTCACAAAGGCCGCCAGCCGTGCCTCTGCTGCCGCGCGGATCGGTTCCGCCTCCGGGCCGGGATAGAGCCAGATCGTCGCATCGACGCTGTACTCAACAATACTGGCCGACTGTACCCTGACAAGGTCCGCCACCGGACGCACGTCCTCATCGTTCAGCGCCGCATTGACGATGGCCAGCAGGTCCGGAGCGGCCTCACCGTGCCCTTCGCGTGACAGGACGGTGATCACCACTTCTGCCGGAGCCGGACTGATCGCACTGACGTCCGCTACCCGCCCGTCGGCGCTGCGCGCATGATATTCGTAGGCGCCCGCCGGGCCTGCCACGCTCAGCCCTTCAAAAGCCTGAGCAATACGCAGGCGGAAGTCGTCATCGCTTTCCATCACTGCGGCGGTCGGCGGCAGCGCGCGGCGGTCTGCCGGAACCCGCACCAGACGGGTGACGCCGTTGTTCACCCCCAGTTGATCGAGGTCGCTGCCGCTGGCAAAGGCCACCATGGTGGCTTTTGCCGCTTCGTTAATGCGCTGGCGCAGGATCAGCTCACGGTAGGCGTTCTCCTGCAGCAGCTTGACGATCGGCTCTGACTCAAGTTCAAGGGTGCGGGTTATCGCCTCCTGCTGTTCAGCGGGATACAGCGATATCAGTCTGGTTTTGCGCTGCTGTAGCAGGGCTTCAAAATCCAGCGCCTCAACAACTTTCGGCGCCGGGAGCTGACTTAAATTAATCGTGGCCATAATCATTCACTCACTGGGATAGAAAGGGTAAAGGGCACCTGGCTAAGGCTGCCCTGGAGATCGATCACCATGCCGCCATCAAATCCGGGCTGATAGCGGATGCTGTCCAGCGCGATACGTGGCTCCCACTGCAGCAGCGCCAGATAGCAGGCCGACATAATTTGCAGGCGCAGCGTCTCGTTCTGCGGCCGGTCGATAAGCATCGACAGCAGCGAACCATAGGAGCGACGCATCACCCGGCTCCCCTGTGGGGTCAGCAAAATATCGCGTACCGACTGACGGATATGGGCCAGATCGCTCAGCGCGGTTCCCCCGTCGCGCTGCATGCCGAGCCAGGTTTCTGTCGTCATCATTGCGGCCCCGCTGTCTGGCTGTTGCCGCTGGAGACGCCCGCATGTACGTGGCTGTGCGCCACAATCCCGTTAGATGAAAAGCGGCCGCCGCTGTGACTGACATCCCCTTTCAGACTGCCGCCGTCGGTGAGCTCGAAGGTTTTAGCTTTCAACTGCCGGGTACACTCCACCAGCGGCGCATCAAGGGTGATTTTTACCGCAGCCTGAATGCTGGCCGACTGGATACCGCTGGCCGTCAGCGCCCCGTTTTCCGGTTCATAGCTCAGCTGCGCACCGTCGGGAAATGCCCAGTGCACCGCATGCTGAGAGGCGGAAGGTGCCGGGAAGGCATCCGAAAAAATCCCCGGCAGCACAAAGGCGGTGTTCAGCTCGCCGCTCAGCGCCAGCAGCAGTACCTGCTCGCCCTTTGACGGCGCATGCCAGCTGCGCACCTGGCCCGCGCTTCCGCTCAGCCACGGTAACCAGGCAGTGAGGTTCCCCTCGCTCTGTACCCGGCACAGCCCGCGCGCGGTATCCACATCGCTGACCGTGCCGATACGCAGCAGGTTGTGCAGCTGGCGTCGGGTCTCGACAACAAATTCATTCATAACGCTCTCCTCTTTATCCTGAGATGGCGGGCCATTCACTGACCAGCTGTTGGTTGATGTAGAGCCGCCACGGGCGGGAAACGGCCTCCGGCTCAGGGGGTTCCGGCAGATGGGTGACGTGAAGTGCGCCGTCGTCTTCACTGACCAGCACGCGTTCGGTCAGCGCGATGGCAACGGTAAAATCGCCGTTCGCGCTGTGGCTGAACACTATGCCGCTCTCGCGTTTCTGCGCGGTGGTCATCAGGTCTGGCTGGTTTTCCCGCAGCCACAGCAGCAGAGAGACCACCAGCACATCACTGTCATCTCCGGCCTCGCTGAGGGTAATGCGCAGCGGATACTGATACTCAAAACTCAGAGACGTGGCCGGGGTGCAGACCACCCTTCCCTGTTCCAGCGCGATCGTCAGCCGTTCCGGGCGATCCCGGAGTTGCGGAACGCGGGCCAGCAACATCTCGCGCAGCTGTGTGGGTTTTAACATCGTGTTGCTCCTGACACTGTTTAATGGTTTCGACTTGCAGGCCGCACGTCAGCAGCGCCTGCTCCAGCTGGCGGATCGCGGTCAGCAGATCCCCCTGCGTCACCGGCTGGCTTGCCGGTATCCTGCAGCTGCTGACGACGGGACAGCCACGCCAGATAATCGTCGGGGCTGGCGAAGGCGGGGTGCTGCTGCAGGCGGATAATCCCGTCAGGCAGAGCAGCATCGCTCCAGTTCTGTAAAGTCTCATCGCTGTGTATAACCCTCTGATCGTTAAGCTGCTGGTTCATGGTCAGTTCACCGGCCCTGAGCAGTGACTGCCGCAGTGCCCGTTCGGCTTCGGCCTGTCGGCCCTGCTCTGCCTGTAGCTGGCCGATCGTCTCTTCACGCTGTTCCACCCCGGCACTGAGTAGCGCATTCGCCCGCTGCAGCGCGGTGCGTTCACCCTCAAGGTGCGCCAGATAACGACTCTCTGCGACCAGCGCCATCAGCAGCGTCAGCAGCAGAGTGATCAGCAGGCGGTTCATGGCACCCCCTTCAGGCACAGAGCGCGTTCGGCGGCTCTGCGCGTCTCAAGCCCTTTAGTGCGAACGCCTGCCACATACACCCAGCGCATCAGCTGATCGCAGGCGTCATGCCACTGCTGCTGATTAATCAGCCGGGCATAGCTGGAACCACAGACCGCACCGACGCCGACGTTAAAGGCGAAGGAAACCGTGGCGTCATACACCCCCTGCGGCATCGTCACCGGCATACAGCGGGCAATGCCGCTCTCCACCCGCTGCACGTCATCAATCAGGTTGATCGCCACCTGGCGTTCATTCACCTCCGTGTCTGGCTTCACGCCGCGGGTATGCCCGATACCGCTGGTCCAGACGCCGGCGCTGCACTGATACGGCGAGGTGCGGCAGCCTTCGGCATTGGCCAGCAGCAACAGCCCTTCGCTGGAGATACGCAGTCTGGAAAAGGATGGAAGTGAAATAGCCATGGCCAGCACCACCAGCACCGCACACTGCTTAACCGGTATATTCATGAGAATTCCTGTTTATTTTCAGTCAATTAAAACCACTACCATCCGCATATCGTGATCAGGCACTGTTCCGGTTAGCTCCACAGGTTGAGCGTTTCATGGGTGGCTGACAGCGACAGCACCGGCAGCTCTACCGGATAGCCATGAGGCAGTCGCGCTCCCTGCTCTGCCAGCCCGTTATTGGCGGCATAAACCTGTTCCAGCACCTGCTGCGTGCGGCCGTAGTGGCGAAAGCAGATCTCATCGACGCTGTCGTCCTGCAGGGCATAAATTTTCATGTTTCACTCTCCCGTTACGGATATTGCGATAATCGAAAAGGCCCAGAGAGTTGTGGTGACGTCGCCGCAATCTCGCTCTGCCGGGTAACCACAGTCAGTGTGCGTTTTCGCTCCAGCGGTCTCAATTTGCGGCTGTTGTAGGGGAAATGTGACAACGTGAACCCATCAGACAGGGTGAATGGCGGGCAGAGAGGGCAAAAAAAAACCCCCAGGAGGGGGCTTTCGCAGAACTTTGCACAGAGGGGGTTTAGAATCCTTTCCGGGTGCACAAAGGCCTGGATAGATGGCGACGTCAGGCGACCAGCAGAGCCGGTAAAACCTTATCGCTCGGGGTTAGGGGGGGAAAAGACCACCGAGAACTGAGCGTTTTTAAGCTCCATTCCGCTGGCAATATCCGCGATCAAGTGCAGTGCTATCTCACGGTCCCTCTCCCGGCAAACCCCTTCAGAGGTTAATCTTGCTATCAGTTCCACGCGTTCCAGAATCACTTTTTCGGCTAATTCTTTGTCCACAACTCCCCCTCCATTTTACTGTACGCATATACAGTACCATAGCATTTACCAATAAGAAAAGTATTTTAACCCTATCAGTAACAATGCTTATCACCATGATAAATATCATATTAATCCATAAAGCAGATAAGTCCTTCCCGTTACCATTAGCGGGATCAGTACCCGGCATACGGGGCAGAACGCAGGGGCTGACCGTGTAACGAGTCGGGGCTACACATTGAATTCGTTAATGTGACTGACGGTCGCAGGCGGGTGGCTGATGTGTCAGAAGACGGCAAAATACGCTCACTGACTTATTCACTAAAGATGAATAACCCCGGATGCATGATGAGATATGCAGGTATACTGGTTGTAATAGCCCCCATCATCGGGCAAAATCTTAGGTCTTCGTCCCGGCCACCGCCCTGATATTCCCAAAAAACTACAATGAAAATTGTACATTCACTAAAAGTGAAATAGCAAGGAGTTTTAGATTGAGCCTACAAATCGACTTCCAGAGTGGGGCAAAAGAGGTACTGGATCGGGTTCTCCAGGCTTACGGATTTACCACTAAACTGGCGCTGGCTGAACACCTTGGTATTGCCAGCAGTAGCCTTGCTAACCGCTACTCGCGCGGCTATTTTCCTTCCGATATTGTGATTCGCTGCATGGCAGATACGCAGGTCTCGCTGCAGTGGCTGGCAACCGGCGAGGGCGCAGGCCCCGCAGACGCCCCGCAGGAAAACCCGTCAGCGCTGTCACAAAATGTGAATTTACTCTCGCTTGCGCGTCAGCGGCTTGATGGTGGAAAACTGACCGTGCTGGCTGACATTGCGCTGGAGGCGGCCTTTTTTGACACCCTGCCCGTCCCCCTTATTCAGCCACTGATGGTGATTGACGGCAGCCAGCAGTTTATTGCCGAGCAGACCTTCGGTGAGATCCTCGACGGTGACTGGCTGGTATCGCTGGAAGGACAGGTCAGTATCCGCAGTCTGACGCGCATTCCGCCCGGACGCGTGCGGGTAGCCAACGCTCAGCAGCAGTTTGAGTGCGGGCTGAATGAGATCACTCCGCTGGCTCACATTGTGCTTGCCTGCCGCCCGGTGTAGCAGACGCAACGCAGAACCAGGCCACATCCAGTGGCCTGGTCAATACTTTTCAGGTCGGAGCCAGCTTGACCGGCCACTGATTCAGCTTGATCCCTCGTTTCTTTGCGCCCTCTCCGAAGTCCTGAAGCAGGGCTTTGACGTCCGGATCGATATATTCCGCATTATCATGATCGACGATCACCACGCTGTTCTCCGGGATCTCTGCCAGCAGTCCCTTCAGACGCGGATTATGCATAAAGGTCAGATTCTGCTGGAAGCGCAGAACATAGTGGTCGTCATAGCGCGTCAGCAGCATGGCGTTGCGGTGGCTTTTATAGATGCTGAACAGGATCTGGGTCGCCAGACCAATGCCGATCCCGGCCAGCATGCCGAAAATCAGAATGCCGCCAACCGTTGCGAGGAACGGCACCGACTGCGGAACGCCCTGGCGGATCTGCGAGACAAACAGAGCCGGCGTGGCCAGTTTGTAGCCGGTGTACAGCAGCACCGCTGCCAGACTGGCCAGCGGAATGGCGTTCAGCACCCCGCTAAACCACAGCCCGCATACCAGCAGCAGTACCCCGTGGATCAGGATCGACAGTTTGCTCTGCGCACCCGCACTGACGTTCACCGAACTGCGCACAATCACCGCGGTGATCGGCAGGCCCCCAAGAAAGCCGGAGAGCGCATTCCCGATCCCCTGCGCCCGCATCTCTTTATCCGGGGAAGGTGCCGGATGCTGCGGGCGCAGTTTTTTCAGCGCTTCCTGGCTGAGCAGCGTTTCCAGGCTGGCCACAATCGCCAGCGTCACGGCAACCACGTAAACCGCCGGGTTCTGCCACGCCAGCCAGTCCGGCCGCTCCAGTTCACCGGTCAGGGCGGTAATGCTGTCAAATGAAGGCAGCGAAATTCGCGGCAGGTTCGCCGCGATATCAGGAAAATAGCGCCCGCCGAGTACCGTCGCCAGACAGCCCAGCAGGACCGCCATCAGCGGGCCTGGCATCCAGCCCAGCCAGCGGTTACGTTTCACCGCCGGAGTGGTCCATAGCCACAGTACCAGCAGTCCGGCACAGGCCACGCTGACGGCCGGCAGAGAGATATTGATCGACCCGCCGCTAAGCAGTGACGCCAGATCGCTTTCGCCCGCTGCGCCGAGAGCGACCGGGATTTGCTGAATAATCAGCAGGATGCCGATCGCTGCCAGCATGCCTTTGATCACGCTTCCCGGCACCAGAGAGATAAAACGCCCGGCCCGCAGCGCCCCCATCAGGAACTGCAGCACACCGGCGATCATCAGCGCCAGCAGCAGCGCAGAAAACGATCCAAGGGTTTCAATCGCGCCGGTGACGATAGTCACCAGCCCGGCCGCCGGACCGCTGACGGCAAACTTCGACGGGCTGAAGGTGGTGACCACCAGCCCCCCCACCACGCCGGTGAGCAGCCCGACGAAAGGCGGCAGCCCGCTGGCCTGGGCAATCCCCAGACAAAGCGGCAGCGCCACCAGAAACACCACCAGCCCGGCGGGAATATCCTGACGCAACGTGTTCAGATTCATACGCAGCCCTCTTCGTTCTGTTGCTGGATCAACTCCTTCAGATGCCCGCTGTGCAGATCGTACACGCAGCCGAAGAGATCCAGCGCCACCCCTTCACGCCAGGCTTTGACTACCGGTCCGGTATTGACCAGCTGGCTGAACTGCGCCAGCACGTTGGCCTCTACCAGGCGGTTCAGATGCGCGCCCTGTTCTTCTTCAGCGCTGAGCGGAGCAAGCGCAGGCGACAGCGCGTGACGCAGCTGGGTGATACGCCGTGCCAGCGCGGAGTTTTCATCCCCCAGAGGAATGTCCGGCAGCGTCAGTGCCGCCTGAACGCCGCCGCAGCCGTAGTGGCCGCAGAGAACGATGCGGGAAACCTTCAGATATTCAATCGCATACTGCAATACGCTCATAAAGTTGTCGTCATCGCTGACCACCATATTGGCAATATTCCGATGGACAAACAGCTCACCGGGGTGTGCGCCGGTCAGCACCTCGGCCGGGACGCGGCTGTCAGAACAGCCAATCCATAAAGAGTGGGGCTGCTGCCCGTCCACATTTTGCCGGAAATAGTGCGGATCACGTTGGCGTCGCTGTAATGCCCAACTGCGGTTTTTCGCTAACAGGGGTTTTAGGGTCGTCAAAATAGACTCTCTCTTCCGGGAAAACTAAGAAATAAGTTCTAACATCTTAGTTAACCCAAAGTGATTAAGATTAATCTTAACTGACAGTAAATAATCTATTTGTAAGGTTAATTAAATTTACTTTATTTACGGCGAATATTTGGGCACGAGGAAAGGGATAAGAAAAACTTATTACCCCTAAAGATACAGTGAATAAATTTATCGTAAAATCCTTTAAAATCATATATTTAAATTAAATAAATTAATTATAAAAGCAGCGCGGTAATTAAAGATTCGCGTCTCCATTTGGTATCGATATCTCATTAAACAGGCACTCACAAAGACACGTTAATTATCGCCACACCGACAATTTCATTATCTCACTGCTGCCACTGGATTAATTATATCGTTTCCGGAGTTATCAGTTAATGTCAGCAGACAATACAATATTTAAACTAATTTACATTCAGATGGTTTCACCCATAAAGATTTGATAACTGAGATCCACTGAATCAGCGGAGAACCGGCTGTCACCAATTTTTTTCAGCAGCAGCTCCGCCGCCGTGTAACCGATGGCGTAGCGCGGGGTAATGACGCTGGCCATCGTCGGGTACATCTCACGGCTGATATCCAGCCCGTGAAACCCGGCAATGGCAATCCGACCCGGTACGGCAATGCCGTGGCGCTGACAGTGCAGCAGTGCGCCCAGCGACAGATCGTCATTGGTACAGAATATCGCATCCAGATCGGGGAACTGCTCCAGCGCGCTGGCCAGCATCGCCGCCCCCAGCTTCTGCGAAGAGATCGCTTTCGGATTAACGCGCTGGCCCACGCCGCCGCGCTCCTCCATCGCCTGACAGTAGCCGCGATAGCGGAATTCATCGCGCCGGTCATCCTGTGAACCAAAGTAGATCACCCGCCTGCGGCCCTGATCGAGCAGCGTGCGCGTCATATCGTACCCGGCGCTGAAGTTGTTAAACCCCACCTGCATATCCAGGCAGGTGCCCTGGGTGTCCATGACTTCGACAATCGGGATCTGCGCCGCCCGCAGGTACTTCACCGCACGCAGGGTGTGATCCTTTTCGCTGAGGATAATGCCGTCAATATTGTAGGAGAGCAGATTGATGATCTGCTCCTCCTCCGTCTGTTTGTCATAGTTATAGTTGGCGATCAGCGTCTGATAGCGCCCTTCCTGAGTGGCCGCCTCAATCCCGCTGAGGAGATCGGCAAAGATCTGGTTTTTGAACGAGGGGATCAGCACGCCCAGGGTGTAGCTCTTCGAATTGAGCAGCATCTCCGGGGCACGGTTAGGAATGTAGTTAATTTCTTCAATAATCTGCGCGATCTTCGCCCCGGTTTCCGGCGACACGCGGTCAGGCGTACGCAGATAGCGACTGACGGTCATTTTGGTCACGCCCGCCAGCGTGGCGATGTCCTGCAGGGAGATTCGGTGCGCGCGCATCAGGATTCCGTTATTCAATGTGAAAAGGGGCGACCAGAAAAGCGGTCGCCCCTACAGAAGAATTTGCATAATAGGTAGGGGCGGACCCTCTTTTTCGGTCCGCCCGCAGCGTTAGATTAATGAATAATCGCGTTCAGAATCAATACGCCAGCCAGGCCGAGGAAGGAAATCAGCGTTTCCATAACCGTCCAGGTTTTCAGCGTCTCAATGACGCTCAGGTTAAAGTAACCTTTAAACAGCCAGAAGCCCGGATCGTTCACGTGGGAAGCAATTACGCTGCCGGAACCGACCGCCAGTACCATCAGTGCCGGGTCGGCGTGAGTGATGGCGATAATCGGCGTCACAATCCCCGCCGTGGTAATCGCCGCCACAGTCGCCGAGCCGAGAGCGATACGCAGCATCGCGGCGACCGTCCAGCACATCAGTAGTGGAGAGAGCGAAGAGCCTTTCATCATGTTGGCGATGTAGTCACCCACGCCGCTGTCCACCAGCACCTGCTTAAAGGCACCGCCGCCGGCAATGATAAAGACGATCATGGCGATAGCCGCGATGGAGGAACCGCACATCTCCATCACTTCTTCCATTTTACGGCCGTTGCGCAGGCCGAGAGTAAACACCGCAATCACCACCGAGATAAACAGGGCGACCGCCGGGTTACCGACAAACTCGAAGAACTGGCGCAGCACGTTCTCTTTCGGCGTGGTCAGCTCAAACACCGCTGCCACCGCCATCAGGATCACCGGGATCACCGCAGCGAAGATGCTGGTCCAGAAGCCCGGCATTTCGTGGTCTTCAAAGATTTTCGGGTTATACAGCCCTTCCGGCGGCGATTTTTCAAAACCTTTGAGGAATTTTGAGAAGATCGGACCGGCGATAATCACCGTCGGAATGGTGATGATCATGCCGTACAGCAGCGTGGTGCCGAGGTTGGCTCCGAAGATGGTGGCAATGGCGGTCGGGCCTGGATGCGGCGGCAGGAAGCAGTGCGTCACAGACAGCGCGGCCACCATCGGCAGGCCGACGTACAGCATCGGCATGCCGGAGGCCGCCACAACGGTAAATACCAGCGGCAGCAGCAGCACAAAGCCAATTTCGTAGAACATCGCCAGACCAACAATCAGTCCGGTGACCATCAGCGCCCACTGCACGCGCTGTTTACCAAAGGAGGCAATCAGCGTGGTCGCGACGCGCTGCGCGGCCCCGGTATCTGACACCAGCTTACCGAGCATCGCCCCGAAGCCTAATATCAGCGCGAGGCTGCCGAGCGTACCGCCCACCCCTTTCTGAATCGAGGCGATGACCGCCAGCGGCGTCATCCCTTCCGCCATGCCGACCACGGCAGAGACAAATATCAATGCGATAAAGCCGTTGACCTTGAAAACGATCATCAGCACCAGCAGCAGGATTACGCCAATAGCTATTATTGTAATGGGCATAAAGCACTTCCTATAAAAGTAGAGGTACAGGTGAATTCAGTAATAAGTTGTAGCCGCTATACTGCGACGCGCATGCCACCATCCACGAAAAGTAAGTGGCCGTTCACAAAATCAGAGGCTTTCGACGCCAGGAATACCGCCGCCCCGATCAACTCCTCCGGGTTACCCCAGCGCGCCGCCGGGGTGCGCTTGCACAGCCATGAGGTGAAGGCTTCGTCATCCGCCAGTGCCTGGGTCATTTCCGTTTTGAAATAGCCCGGCGCAATGCCGTTGACCTGAATATTGTGGCGCGCCAGCTCAACGCACATTCCGCGCGTTAGCATGGTCACCGCCCCTTTCGACGCGGCGTAAGGGGTAATGGTGTCGCGGCCCAGTTCGCTCTGCATCGAACCGATATTGATGATTTTTCCTTTCTGGCGCGTCACCATCTGGCGGGCTACGGCCTGCGAGACAAGGAACACCGCCGTCTGGTTGACCGCAATGACATCGTTCCAGTCCTGCTCCGGGAATTCGAGGAACGGACGGCGGCGCTGAATACCGGCGTTATTGACCAGCACGTCAATCGGGCCGATTTCGCTCTCGATTTTAGCTACTGCGGCATTCACTTCAGCAGACTGAGTGACGTTAAAGGCCACCGCGTGCGCCTTAAAGCCCTGCGCTGTCAGTTCAGCGGCGGCTTTATCCGCGCCCTGCTGCGTGGTGGCATTGATAATCACTTCTGCCCCGGCTTCGGCCAGGCCTTTCGCCATCAGAAAACCGATGCCGCGCCCGGAGCCGGTGATCAGTACACGTTTATTGTCGAGCGAGAAAAGCGTCGTCATGAATATCCCTTAAAAAGTCAGCTGCACTTTGGCGGCTCTGGTCTTATCACCGGCAAACTGCAGTGCCGCATCAATATTCTGGTAGTCGTATTCCCCGCTGAACAGCGGCAGCGGGTTGACGGTGCCGTTACCCAGCCACTCCACGGCGGTGTTAAATTCGCGGGTGAAGCGGAAAGAACCGACCAGGTTGATCTCTTTGGCAATCAGCATCATGATCGGGAAGCCGGGCACGTCGCCCCCCATTCCCACCTGCACCAGCGTCCCTCTGGCGCGCGTTACTTCCAGGCAGCGCGTCAGTGAAGACGGATGGCCGGAAGCTTCAAACGCCACGTCGAAATAACCTTTCTCCGCCAGGTACGGGGTGAAATCGCCGTGAGCGGCGTGGAGGGTGTGGGTGGCGCCCATCGCCACGGCCATCTCCAGCGAGCGCTCGCTGACGTCGGCACAGACCACTTCTGCCGCCCCTTTCGCCTTCGCGGCGGCGGCGATCAGGCAGCCAATCGGACCGACGCCGGAGATAAACACTTTTTTGCCCTGCAAATCCCCGCCCTGATTGGCGGCATGAATACACACCGCCAGCGGCTCTGCAAACACCATCACTTTGTCGTCGGCGGCGTTGTCGTAAGGAATGCACTGGCTGCTGTCGACCACTTTGTACTGCGTGAAGCCACCGTCCACGTGCGGGGTGTACATGGCGCTGCCAAAGAAACGCATGGTGGTGCACTGGTTATCTTCGTCGGCCAGACAGTATTTGCAGGTTCCACACGGCTTCGACGGGTTAACCGCCACTTTCTGGCCCTCTTTTAGCGCCGGGTTATCGCTTTTAACTACCTGTCCGATCACTTCATGACCGAGGATCATCGGCATTTTCACCGCAAAACTGCCGACTTTGCCGTGCTGGTAGTAGTGCAGATCGGAACCGCAGATACCGCCGCGCGTAATGCGCACCAGCGTGCCTTCGCCCTGATAGTTAACCTGCTGGCTGATGACTTCAACCTGTTCTTTACCGTTAATCATGCAGGATTGCGTGATAGTGCTCATGACGTACCTCTAAATGCGTATCAGTTCAGGTGCCTATCAAATCGATATTTAACTTGCAAAACTGTGAATCAGATCACCAAAATTCATGTTACTAAACCAATGTTACGCATAACGTGAAGCAGGTAGCTCTTTCCGGGGCACCTGAATCAGTGGCACGCATCACAAAGCGAATAACTGTACTTTCATCGCGGTCATTTGGCCGCTACAGTTAAACTCATCCGACCACTTCAGGAATCGCTGACGATGAGCGTGTCACTGTTTACCCCCCTGGACCTGGGTTTCACCCAGCTTAAAAACCGTTTTCTGATGGGATCGATGCACACCGGGCTGGAAGAACACCCGGATGGCCCAGCCCGCCTCGCCGCCTTCTACGCGGAACGCGCCCGCGCCGGAGTGGCGCTGATTGTCACCGGTGGGATTGCGCCCTCCCCGGAAGGCGTGGTCAGCAAGGGGGCATCAGTGCTGAATGATGAAGCGCAGCTACCGCACCATCGCCAGGTCACCGACGCGGTGCATCAGGCGGGCGGCAAAATCGCCCTGCAAATTCTGCACGCCGGGCGCTACAGCTATCAGCCTGCGCTGGTCGCGCCTTCCGCTCTCCAGGCCCCGATTAACCCGTTTACTCCGCGTGCGTTAAGCCATGATGACATTGAGCAGCTGATTGCCGATTACGCCCGCTGTGCTCATCTTGCGCAGCAGGCGGGGTATGACGGCGTGGAGATTATGGCGTCGGAAGGCTATCTGATTAACCAGTTCCTGGTGGCGCACACCAACCAGCGCGACGACGAATGGGGCGGCGATGAACCCCGCCGCCAGCGGTTTGCGCTGGCGATCCTGCGGGCGGTGCGCGCCGCCGTTGGCGCGGAGTTTATTATTATCTTCCGCCTGTCGATGCTTGACCTGGTGGAACAGGGCAGCACGCACGAACAGACCATCCGCCTCGCCCAGGCGGTGGAACAGGCAGGTGCAACGCTGATCAATACCGGCATCGGCTGGCATGAGGCGCGTATTCCCACTATCGCCACCGCCGTGCCGCGTGCCGCTTTCGCCTGGGTCACCCGGGCGTTAAAGCAGCATGTCAGCATTCCGCTGATCGCCACCAACCGCATTAACGATTCCGACGTGGCCCAGCGCGTGCTGGACGAAGGCTGCGCCGACATGGTGTCGATGGCGCGCCCGTTCCTCGCCGATGCGGAGTTCGTGCTGAAAGCGCAGCAGGGGCGCAGCGATGAGATCAATACCTGCATCGGCTGTAATCAGGCCTGCCTCGATCAGATCTTCGTCGGCAAGCTGACCTCCTGCCTGGTCAACCCGCGCGCCTGCCATGAGACCAAGCTGGTGATGACGCCCGCGCAGCAGATTAAAAACATTGCGGTGGTCGGTGCCGGGCCAGCCGGGCTGGCGTTTGCTGTTAACGCCGCCCAGCGCGGCCATAAGGTGACGCTGTTTGATGCCCGGCCGGAGACGGGGGGCCAGTTCAACATCGCCCGTCAGATCCCCGGTAAAGAGGAGTTCAGTGAAACGCTGCGCTATTACCGCCGTCAGCTGGAGCTGCATCAGGTGACGCTGCGGCTGAACCACCGTGCCGACGCGGAGGATTTAATTCATTTTGATGAAGTAGTGCTGGCCACCGGCATTGTGCCGCGCACGCCGTCGATTCCCGGTATCGATCATCCTTCGGTGCTGAGTTATTTACAGGTGATCCGCGATAAACATCCCGTCGGTCAGCGCGTGGCGATTATCGGGGCGGGCGGCATTGGTTTTGATACCGCGGAATATCTGGTGGCCGCCCGTCAGGATATCAGTACGTTCTGCCGGGAATGGGGCATCGATCGCACCCTCGCCCAGCCGGGCGGTCTGCTGAAGCCTGAAAGACCGCACGGTGCGCGCCAGCTGTGGCTGTTACAGCGCAGGCCCGGTAAACCCGGTGCCGGGCTGGCAAAAACCACCGGCTGGATCCATCGCGCCAGCCTGCAGATGCACGGCGTACAGATGTGGGGCAGCGTTGAGTATCTGCGAATTGATGATGAGGGGCTGCATATTCTGCGCGACGGCGAACCGCAGCTGCTGGCGGTAGATAACGTGGTGATCTGCGCCGGACAGGAACCGGATCGCCGTCTGGCTGACGCCCTGGCAGCGCACGGGATAAGGGCGCATATTATCGGCGGCGCAGACAGGGCAGAAGAGCTGGATGCCAGACGGGCAATTGCCCAGGGCACAAAGCTGGCGCTGGGGATTTGATGAAAACCGACGGATGGACCGGAGAAAAGGTCCGTCCTACGCGACGGCCCGCCGCAGTGAGAAATCAAAACGTATTTCATCAAACGGAAACTGGATCCCGTCGGGGCCATGTTCAATCACGCCGTGGCTAAGCAGCTTCTTCACGTCAGTATGTACGCCTTTAATATCTCTGCCGACGCGTCGTGCGACTTCTCTGACCGACAGATTACCAGCCCCCGTCATGGCGTTAAGGATGTTCATGCATTTTGGCGTCAGCACTTTATGCAGTAGATCCCAACTGGTGAAAGAGAGGAAATCACCGCGCGCCTTCCCATCGCCGCTGATTGCTGCCAGCGTCTGGCGCTGCGTCTCTTCAACAGTACAAACATCGATAATTAGTGTTTTCATGGCATTACCTCTTGAAGTTATTCACATCATTCCAGAAAGCAGAGAGCAGGACGCACTGCCCATCGACAACACAGGCCAGACGATATTTGTAACCATGCTGGCTAGCTGGAACAGGAGGAGCGACCTCCCAGACAACAATTTCAACAACCGCGTTATCATCAATAAATTGACGTATTCTGATTAGCTGCTTTGCGACCATCGGGATATCCTTTCCGCTTTCAGGCGTTGTAAACAATACCAACACACCTGTTCGTTGTAAAACATTCCAACGCATATTTGTGAGCATTTCACATCTTGCGGGCGGACCGAAAAAGAGGGTCCGCCCCTACAACAGTCTGCTGTCATCTTGTCGCCATGGTTTCCGCCCGCGTTTCTGGTAGCATCGAAGCCTTTCCCGCTTCGAGGAATTCACTATGTCTTGCGCTTATTACTCTCCGCAGCTCTCGCGTCTCGACTGGCTGGATCACGCGTTTATGCCCGCAGGCGAACGCCCCCCCGCCGGGACGCTTTATAATCAGCAGCGCCACAGCGCAAGAGTGATCGCCGACGTTGATGCCCTGCCGATCAAAAGCCAGGAGGCCGACGGTCTGATTGGCACCGGCAGCAGCGCGGTAGCCGTGTATACCGCAGACTGCCTGCCGATCCTGATTGCCGATACGCGCCAGCATCTGGTGGCGGCCGTTCACGGGGGATTAAAGGGGGTGCTGGGCGGCGTGCTGATCAATGCGATCGGGGCGCTGTGCGCGCGCGGCGCCACGCCGGACAGCCTGATTATCGCCATTGGCCCGGCCATCGGTCCGTGCTGCTACGAGCTGGGTAACGAGACGATCGCGCAGGCGAGACAGGACGATCCGCATCAGCTGGCGGCGCTGATGTCATGGTCTGAACAGCAGGATAGTCATCCGCTGGCGCAGCGCGCGCAGGCAAAGGGCACCACGGGTGGCGTATGGTTTGATTTGCCGCTGCTGGCAGCGCGGATTGCACAGCGTGAGGGGGTACCGGAAGCGCAGATTGAACAGGCGAATATCTGTACCTACTGCATGGCGGAGGAGCAGGCGAGCTATCGCCGTAACAGCCATTTTCAGCAGGGTTATCAACAGCGCTTTTCGTGGATTACCAGGCGATGACGCCAGCAATATAGGCAGGGGTCGCCCCGGCTGTAGGGGCCGATCTTTTTTTTTCGATCGGCCAGGCTGTAGGGGCCGATCTTTTTTTCCGATCGGCCAGGCTGTAGGGGCCGATCTTTTTTTCCGATCGGCCCTGTGGGTTAAGGCATTTTCACCGAACGCAGCACCACGAACTTCTGGTTGCTGGCTACGGTGGTGCAGTTACCGAACAGCTTCTTCATTTTGTGGTAGTTGTCGAGATGACGGTTACCCACGATACGCAGCTCTCCACCGTCCTGCAGGCAGCGGCGCGCATCGCGCAGCATTTGCCACGCGATATGGTCTGTCACCGCGCTCTGCTGGTGGAACGGCGGGTTACACAGCACCGCGTGCAGGCGGTCCGACGGGTAACCGGCCAGCGCATTGTTAACGCGGAACTCGCAGCGCGCCATATCCTGCGGACGGTTGGCTTCAATGTTCATGCGGCTGGAGGCAACGGCCATATACGACTCATCGAGGAAGTGGACCTGTGCCAGCGGGTTCTGCTGCAACGCCGTCAGGCCAATCACACCGTTACCGCAGCCGAGGTCAACAATCTCCCCTTCCAGGTCGGACGGCAGATGCTGTAAAAAGAAGCGAGCCCCGACGTCCAGCCCGGTGCGGGAAAAGACGTTGGCATGGTTCTGGATCTGATAGTCGGTGCCGTCCAGCGTCCAGGTAGCAATCACTTCGCTCTCTGCCAGCGGCGGCGCGGTGAAGGTGCCGTAAATCAGGCGCGCTTTCTTCCAGGCCAGCGAGGTGGTGGTCGGGCCGAGGATTTTTTCAAACAGCTGCAACGTCGAGGTGTGAATATCTTTGGCTTTACCACAGGCGATAATCTGGGTTTGTGGCGTGACGACAGCGCGCAGCGCGCGCAGCTGCTGCTCCAGCAGGGCGAGAGTTTTAGGAACTTTAATCAGCACCCGCGCCGGGGAAGCCGGTAACGGTGCCAGGCTGTCGAGCAGCTTAACGTCAGCTTCATCCATCCCGTTGTGCGCCAGGTTCTGCCGCGTTGCCTGCTGATTCAGCCAGGAGTCGCTGATGCTCCAGACATCCTCACCCGCCAGCGCACAGCCCAGCGCGCCGAAGGTGTCGTTAAAAATCAGGGTCGGGCCGTTAACCGGTGCGTCATCAAGATGCCGCAGAAGATATTCATCGGCTGCATCCCAAGCCTGCAACGGGCTTTCTTCGCGCATTTGTGGAAATCGATGCAGCGTCAGCGTGCGGTTGCTCAGTTCGAGTTGGCTCATGGGATCACCTTAGTGGTAAAATTTCCGCGTTTTATCCCCTAAAACGGGCGCGCAGTAAACGTTTTTCTTATCCGGAGTTCAAATGTCGTCGCTGATTTACCTGCAAGGTTACCCCGAATCGCTGCTGTCACAGGTGCGCACGCTGATTGAACAGCAGCGCCTGACGGAGGTGATTAATAAGCGTTATCCCTCCACGCACAGCATCACCAGCGATAAAGCGCTGTATGACTATGCGCTTGATTTAAAGAATCAGGCGCTGCGCAACGCGCCGCCGCTGAACAAGGTGATTTACGACAGCAAAATTAAAGTCATGAAGCATGCGCTGGGGCTGCATACCGCCATTTCCCGCGTGCAGGGCGGCAAGCTAAAAGCCAAAGCAGAAATCCGCGTGGCGACCATTTTCAAACAGGCACCGGAAGCGTTCCTGCGTATGATTGTGGTACACGAGCTGGCGCATATCAAAGAGAAGGACCACAACAAGGCGTTTTACCAGCTCTGCTGCCATATGGAGCCGCAGTATCACCAGCTGGAGTTCGATACGCGCCTGTGGCTGACCGCACAGGCGCTGGAGGGGCGTGAAGGGTAAGCCGGTTACCGCCGGGTTACCATTTACCGGAAGCCCCGCCGCCGCCGCTGCGGCCGCCGCCCCCGCTGAACCCGCCGCCGCTGCTGTCAGAATCAGAATCACGACTGCTGTAGGAGCGGTCATCTGAGCTGTCGTCAGAGCGTTCGCGCGTGCCGCCCCCGCCGCCGAACAGCGAACCGATGATGGAGGCAATCACTAACTGCATCATCAGACTGCCGCCAAACAGCAGGCCGATGTTATCGCTGCTCACGCCCGCAATGCCTGAAGAGAGCAGCGTATTCACCAGCGACACCACGGTAACGATAGCGCTGACAATCAGCGCTCTCAGGAACGCGTTGCGGCGCAGGAAGAAGAACGGCAGAACCATCATGCCCAGCAGCCAGAGGCCGATGCTGCCCGCAGAAAGCGAAATGGAGTCAGCGGATGATGACCGCACCGGCGCGGCGGCCGGGCGCGGCGCGACGGCCGGAGCATCCCCTTCCACCGCCACGCCAAGCTGGCGGGAGATGGCCTGCACGCCGGCCACCAGCCCTTCACCATACGCGCCCTGCTTAAAATGCGGAATGATGCTGCCGTTGATCGCCTGGCTGGCCTGCACGTCGGTAAAATCGCCCTCCAGCCCGTAACCGACCTCAATTCGCACGGTGCGATCGGTCTTTGCCATCACCAGCAGCAGGCCATCGTCGCGGGCTTTGTCACCGAGTTTCCAGGCGTCAAACACGCGGGTGGCGTACTGCTCAATGCTGTCATCGCCGGTGGTTTCCACCGCCAGCACCGCCAGCTGATGGCCGGTTTTTTTCTCCAGCGCCATAATCTGCCGGGTCATTTGCTGCACTTCGCTGGCGCTCAGCACGCCCGCATTATCGGTCACGCGCTGCTGCAGCGTCGGTACAGCGACCGTCGCGGCCACGCTGGTAAAGGACAGACAAAACAGCAGGACAGGAGTGAAATATCGCATGGCGGTCCCTTATTTCGCGCTGGCAGGCTGAGAGAAATCAACCTGAGGCGCGGTTGAGATCTGCTTCACGTTCTCCGGCTGGAAATTTTCTTTACGCTGATAGCCCATCACTCTGGCGGTCAGCGAACCGGGGAACTGGCGGATCAGCAGGTTGTAGTCCTGCACGGCGCGCACATAGCGCTGGCGGGCAACGGTGATGCGGTTCTCCGTCCCTTCCAGCTGCACCATCAGATTGTTGAACATCCTGTCGGCTTTCAAATCCGGGTAGCGTTCGCTGATCACCAGCAGGCGCGACATGGCGCTGCTCAGCTCCGACTGCGACTGCTGAAACGCCTGCATTGTCTGCGCATCCTGCGGGGCATTTTGTACCTGAGTCAGGCTGCCGATTTTGGCGCGGGCATCCGCAATACTCTTAAAGACTTCAGCTTCATGGCTGGCACTTGCCTTCGCGGTCGAGACCAGGTTGGGGATCAGATCGGCACGGCGTTGATACTGGTTCAGCACCTCAGACCATTCAGCGGAGACGGCTTCGTCGCGCTGCTGGATAGCGTTATAGTCACAGCCGGAAAGCCAGAACATCACCGGCAGCAGCAGCAGCCAGCGAAAACGCGCAGGGAATGACATTATTTCGTCCTTAAAACAGTGAGTTTGCGAAACGCTATTATACCGATCCCCGGTGTCAGCCAAAGTGTTATCCCAACGCAGCGCGGATGCGCGGCCACAAAAAAAAGAGAAAAAAAACCCCGCACGTCGCGGGGAAAGGTCGGTTATCGCGCTCGATAACACAGTTCAAGTACTTCAATCGGACAGGTTTATGGAAAATCTACTTTCAAGATTCTGTCTTTGCGCCACGCGGGCATCGGTTTCGCGCAGCACCGGTTCCGTTTCCAGCTGCAGGGTCAGGCTTTTGCCTTTGATTGCTGCGCCCCCCTGGCTGACCACGCTCAGCGTTGCATTGGCTTTCAGCGCCAGTTCGCCCGGCTGTTCAGCGCGGCCCGTGGTCTGCATTTTAATCTGCACTGGCTGGCCATCTAACCGGGCCTCTTTCACCACCACCCGCAGCTCGCCGTTCTGACCATAACGAAAACCGCCGCTGATGGTGCTGTCGCCGCTGACCATCAGCGTCATCGTCCGGGAAAAGGGACAGGTTACGCTGACGTTGACGGTGCGCTTGCCGAGGGAGATACGATCGCCGCCTTCTGCGGCGGGCTGCAGCTGCCAGCGC
Organism: Erwinia sp. Eh17-17; assembly: GCF_039675725.1. Lineage (NCBI taxonomy): Bacteria > Pseudomonadati > Pseudomonadota > Gammaproteobacteria > Enterobacterales > Erwiniaceae > Erwinia > Erwinia sp. Eh17-17. Next base: position 373,319 of record NZ_JBDFQT010000003.1, read on the forward strand.
GACAGGGAACCAAAATCAGCCTGGCTCCCTCCGGCACTCACGGTGCAGCGGCTATCGGTGGGGATCGACAGCGGCATATCAGACAGGTTGCCGGGCATCGATGGGGGCGCCGCATAAACAGCAGCATTGATTAGAAGCAGTAACAGGATAAATTTTTTCATCGCGGTATCCTGCTGCCGCCAGCGTTTGCAGGCGGCAGCGTCAGGAGAGGATTAGTTCAGGGCTGCGTCGTAACTCTGCACCGTAAAGCCCCAGGTGGTGGCCGGAGAAATACGCACCTGCTTGCTACCGCTAACGGACTTATTCTTGTCATTGCTCAGCGTGATGGTCTGCCCCGGCAGCACATAGCTGTTGGCCATGTTCCACTGACCGTTATCCGGCAACGTCTGCACGCTGGAGCCCATGCGCACCACGTAAGGCGATGGATTGGTGACCACCAGCTTACCGCCCTGCGTTGACCACTTCAGCTGCTTCCACGGCGCTTCATCGCGTGCCAGGCCCGCAGGACGGATCAGCACCGGCAGGTTCTGGCGCACGGTCATGCGCACTTCGTTTTTGCCTTTCTCTTTCGGCGGTACGCCTTCGAAAATCACCCGCTTCAGGCGTTCGGTCTTCAGCGGCGTTTTGCTGGTCAGGATAAAACGCACGCGCTGCGATTTCCCGGCTTCGACACGGGCGGCTGGCGGCGTAATCGTCAGCAGGGATTCGTTATCTTCTTTGATATTTTCCAGCGACGTCATCAGCAGCACCGGAAAGCCATCGCTGTTTTTTACGTTGATGGCACCTTCGCCATCGGACTCTTCCACGATAACCACCGAGGTTTCCGGGATCATGCCGGTCGCCAGCGCCAGGGAAGAAAACAGGGACAGAGAGAGCGCGCCTGCGGCCAGTAAAGAGGGGGTTTTGTTCAGTTTCATGTTAGGTTCTCGACGTGTTTATGAATCAATTAAGGTTTCGGGTGCCTGGGTCTTTCTGCCCGGCTTATCCTCCGCTTTGGAGGTGACAGCGTCCTTGCTGTCAGGTGTTGAACTATTCCCTTTCGACCCATCCCTGTGCCGATGAAGAGAGTTTGACAGGTTGAGAGCGTCGGCAATATGAGAGCGGCGGCTTACAGCTGAAGGCCTGGGATGGGAATTTGTAGGCTGAGGACTACGCATAATTTTCAGGCGATGGAAATGCAAAAAGCGCCCGAATTTGGGCGCTATATTGAGGCAGGGCTTCAGGATTACAGGTAATACATTTCCAGCGTGCTTAAGCCGTCAAGGTGTACCGGCTGAGTCAGATCCAGCGCGGAGCCTTTATTGATGTAAGCCTGTACCGACAGCTGGCCGGAGAACACGGTGAAGGCTACCGGGACTTTGCTGCCCGCGGCCCCCCAGCTCACTACACGGCTCCAGGTTGCGTCATACAGCATGCCGCCAGCAGCGGAGATTGCCCAGCTGGTGCCAGTCACAGGTTTCACCAGCGTGCTGACCGGCACGCCATCGGCGGTCGCGGTGGCGCCAATAATGCGAATACCATAGCCGCCCACTTTGCTGGCTCCCTGCTTACCCAGGCCCACGGCTACGGTGCCGGCACTGCCAAACAGTGCCACCGGTGAAACAGCCCCACCCTCGGCATTTTCGGTTACGCCTGCCAGCGAGCCTTTACGCCCGTTAATCGCACGTATCGCCACCTTCGCCGGTGCATCACACTGGATGGTGAAGTCGATCATTTTTTCCGGCAGCACGGTATAAGCCGTTTTGCTGATGGAGTCGGCTTTGATGGTGCCGTAATCCACCACGGTGCCGCCTGGCAGCGTTGGAACACAGGCCGCAGGGACAATCGTGCCAATAACCCTGACGTCTACGCTGTCAGCGGCAAAGGCAGATGTAGCAGAAGCGGCCAGCAACAGAGCGATAACTGTTTTTTTCATGTTATAACAATTCCTTAGAGCATTTTTTACCACCACCCCTCAACGTGAGGCGGTGAATATTCTGGCGCGAGCCGCACTATGGCTGACACTACCTGAGCTGATTATTATCCAGTGGGGCGCGCAGGGATATCAGAGTCCCTGCCCAGAAGTGCAGGCCTCACCTCTGATTTTGTCAGCATTGGCCCACAGCCGATTAGCGGCACACTGCGCTGGCCTCTTCATACAGGCCCGGGTTGGCGGGTTTTTCCGCCAGCTTAAGGGTAAAGCGGCAGTCGCTCTGCCCCTGGCGTTCGATGCTGAACGGCTGGCCGTCGGCGGCGTCGTTAATAAACACCGCGCTTTTATCCGTCACCACGGAGACAAAACTGTTATCTGCGCCGAACACGCTGGCGCCCTGCTGCAGAGGTTTCCCTGCCGCGTCCTTCACGTCGATCAGCACGCGGCGGGTACGCACCACGCTAAAGTCGATATAGCTGACGGAGCCGCGCGCCGCTTCGGTTTCATACAGGGCGTTATTGATATCAACGTTTTTCCCCAGGCTGCGGGTATCCACCTGCACCGAGGATTTGCTGTAGCTGGTGATGCGTGGGATCACCGCGTAGCCGCGCCCGTCGGTCCAGGTGGGTCCGGCCGGGGTTTCAACCCGCACGCCCTTCTCTTCGCCGATTTTGGCAATGCCGAATGTATCGCCGACCTTATACGGCGACAGCGTTACGCCGTGGTTGTGCACCACCGCCGCACCGCTGGCGCGCCCTGACCAGCTGGTATAGCCGTCGCTGTCGCGGCTGACGCCGGCGCTCAGCTGGCTGACCGGCGTCACCATGTCGAAGTTGCCGGTGGTCGAAGTCCGCTTGCTGCCGTTGTCATGCTCAGTAGAGAGACTGTAATTGCGATCCTGACTCAGACGCTCGCTGTAGCGCACCCCGGCGCGGTTGCCATTCTTACTGCCGTTGACCCAGCTGCTGATGCTGCGATCGCCCAGCGGCACGCTCAGGGTGAGGTAGAAACGGTCTTCCGAGCCGTAATATCCCCCGCTGCTGCGCTCCAGGCTGGCACCCACATAGGTGCGGCCAAAGGCTTTGCTCCAGCCACCGCGCACGTAGCTGATATTACCGCTGCCGAAAGTCTGCGCCTGCGAGTATGAGAAGTTAAAACTGCCGACGTTCTGCCCGGACCATCCCAGGCCGAGGCCATACTGGCTGCTGCTGCGATTGATATCCTGCGGCTCGCGCGAGACGGCATCGCTCAGTTCGCGGTAGCCGCTGCTCTGTTTCGAGACGTTAAAGCTGGTGCTGAGGCGCTCGGTCAGGTTATGGCTCAGGCTGGAGGAGAGCGACACCCCCTGATTACCGTGCTCGCTGTCACGAGCTGCCGTCGCCTGCACATTCAGCAGGGTGTCATTAAACGGCTGAATATCGGTGCCGATTGCGCCAGCCTGATACGGTGACGACGCCAGGATGCCGCTGTTAAGCATCCAGCCCGGCGTCAGCTGCCAGCCCTTTGCTGCCGTGGCCAGCAGCGGCGACTGCGCGCTGCCCTGCTGGTCAAGCTGCCCGGCACCAAAAGTGAACCCCGGCGCGATGCGGTTGCCGTTCAGCAGGAAGGCCGCAGCCGGCACGGTAAACTGGCGTTTCTCACCGCCGGTGCCGGTGACCGTGACTTCCAGGTCGCTACGGGTATTCAGCAGCTGAAAGCCCTGTAAGGAAAAGGGGCCGGAAGGCACGGTGGTGCTGTGTACCAGCACGCCGGACTGGCGCACTTCCACCACCGACTGGCTGTCGGCAATGCCTTCCACCAGGCCAATACCGCGCCCGCCGCCCTGCAATGCCTGCTCCGGGAACATCTGGAAACCCAGCACCTGGCCTGCACCAAACAGCGAGTTACCGAGGCCAATCTGCCCGACCTGCAATACGCGCTTTGACTCCTTAAAGGTGCGCTGCGCGTAGGCGTTCTGATGTTGCAGGGTGTCGCTATTGTTGAAGTGCGTCAGCGACTGGCGGCTGCGGAAGATCCAGTCACCGGCGTTAAAGCCCGCTTCGCTGTTGACCTGGTAGAAATTCAGGCTGCTGCCGCTGCCGGTTGAGGTCAGATACTGCGCATCGTAATTGAGCAGCCCGGCAACGCCGCCGTGGCTCCACTCGGTGTTCTGGCTGGCGTCCATATTGATGGCTTCGGCCGGGAGCACCAGCGTGATGCTCTCATCTTCCGGGCTAAGCTGCAGTTCGGTCTGCGGCCACAGCGCCTTCAGGTCATAGCAGTCGGCGGCCTTGCCCGGTGTATTCAGCCCGGCGGCGCGCATAAAGGCCGCATCCGCACACAGTTGCCCCTGCTGGTCGAACTGCACTTTCACCTTACCGCGCCCCTTGCCGTTGACCGTCAGCGCGACCGTGGTTTCGCCAGTATTAAAGCGCGGTGCCTTTTTAAAGGTTTCCGCAATGCGCGGGTCAATCCCGCGGGACTTCAACGCTTCAAGGTCAAACTCGGTCTCTTCGGCCGCCATCAAAGGTGGCAGTGCACCGAGATGTCCCAGCACCAGCAGGCTGATAAGCGAAAAGCGGAACAGCGTGTGCTTAGGCAGTGAACGTGACAGTTTCATTATTTCGACTCGACGTGTAAGTGCAATTAAATTAATGGGTTAAGCCTGAATCTGTTGTTCAGGTTTTGAGCCAGAGCAGGCCAAATGCCTTGCGCTGTCCGATGAAATAAGTCTGACAGGACTACGGAATATTCTGAATGAGAGGGGGGGCGGTCTGCTGAAGGCCAGGGATGAAGATCTGTAGGGTGCGGACTACAGCAAGGTTCAAGACAAAAAAAACCGCTCCCGAAGGAGCGGCTGTTCAGTCACGGGCGGCAATTACATGTAGTACAGGGTGATGGTGGTCAGGCCATCGAGGTGAACCGGCTTGCTCAGGTCCAGCTCGGAACCTTTGTTGATATAAGCCTGCACGCCCAGCTGACCGCTCAGTGCGGTAAAGGCTACTGGCGTGGTGGTACCGGTTGCAGCCCAGGAGGTCATGCGCTGGTTGGCCGGTGAGTAAACGATACCTGCGTAAGCATCTTTGGTCCAGATGATGGCAGTATTTTGCGCATTGGTATCAGCACGCAGACTATCCACTGCCGAACCGTCTGCGGTTACAGTAGAACTGTCAATACGCACGCCGTAGCCACCAATTTTCGCCGCACCGTCCATCCCCAGACCTGCAGCAGCCACATAGTCCAAACCAAACAGCTGAACAGGTGCAGTGCCTGCGCTGTAGGCGGATTCAACCGCGCCAGCTAATGAGCCCGCACGGCCATTGGCCACGGTCAGCCCCACTTTTGCCGGTGCATCACAGGTGATTGAGAAGGCAATCTGCTTCTCTGGCAGCACGGTGTAGTCGGTCGCGCTGATGGTGTCGGCTTTAATGGTGCCGTAATCCACCACGCCGCCGCCGGTCAGGGCCGGAGTACAGGCCGCAGGCACGATAGTGCCGATAACGCGCACATCAACGCTGTCGGCAGCAAAAGCAGACGCGGTAGTGGCCAGCAGGGCCAGGGCAACAACAGTTTTCTTCATCATGTCAGGTATTCCAATAGTTAAGTTTGAGTTCATGCTGACGGCCAGTCGAGGAACAATCGTTGCCGCTGGTGTTAACCCTTCCGGCATTTTCTGTCTCGCTGCTCAGTGAAATCATTGTGGCAGGACGACGGAATATTCTGAATGAGAGCGCAGCCGGTCTGATGAAGGCCAGGGATGAAGATCTGTAGGGCGCGGACTACAGCCCTATTCCAGGCAAAAAAAACCGCTCCCGAAGGAGCGGCTGATTCTGTAATACCGGGAAATTACATGTAGTACAGGGTGATGGTAGTCAGGCCATCGAGATGCACCGGCTTGCTCAAGTCCAGCTCGGAACCTTTGTTGATATAAGCCTGCACGCCCAGCTGGCCACTCAGTGTGGTAAAGGCTACTGGCGTGGTAGTACCGGTTGCAGCCCAGGTAGTCAGGCGCTGATAGTTTGGAGAATAAACGATCCCTGAGTAGCTATCTTTAACCCATGGTGAGTCAGCATAGCCTGCGTTGCGGTCGGCGCGCAGACTGTCAACCGCCACTCCGTCAGCAGTCACCGTGCTGCTGTCAATACGCACGCCGTAGCCACCAACTTGCGATGTACCTTCCATACCCAAACCCACAGCGCCAACGGCTGACAGACCAAACAGGTTAACCGGGCTACGACCCGCTCCGTTAGCTGTCTCAGGGACGCCTGCCAGTGAGCCTGTGCGGCCATTGCTGGCGATCAGCGCCACTTTGGCCGGTGCATCACAGGTAATCGCAAAGCTGACCTGCTTCTCTGGCAGCACGGTGTAGTCGGTCGCGCTGATGGTGTCGGCTTTAATGGTGCCGTAATCCACCACGCCGCCGCCGGTCAGGGCCGGAGTACAGGCCGCAGGCACGATAGTGCCGATAACGCGCACATCAACGCTGTCGGCAGCAAAAGCAGACGCGGTAGTGGCCAGCAGGGCCAGGGCAACAACAGTTTTCTTCATCATGTCAGGTATTCCAATAGTTAAGTTTGAGTTCATGCTGACGGCCAGTCGAGGAACAATCGTTGCCGCTGGTGTTAACCCTTCCGGCATTTTCTGTCTCGCTGCTCAGTGAAATCATTGTGGCAGGACGACGGAATGTTCTGAATGAGAGCGGGGCTATGGGGATGAAGGCCGGGGATGTGTATTTGTAGGCGTCAGCCTACAGGTCAGGAGTGAGGGCAGGCCCAGAGGCTGCCCCTCTTTTTCGGTCAGCCCGACAGGCTATCAGAGATAGTAAATTTCCAGCTCGCTTGCACCGCCCGATGCGATGCTGCGCTTCAGGGTGGCATTTGGGGAATGGTGCAGCTGCGGGGTAGCGATCGGCCTGGTGCTACCGGTTTCCATCCAGCGGATATTGACCGCGCGCGGCTTCATACAGTTTATCGCCAGATCCGGCATTTGCGGCTGCCCGGTGACCTCTGGCGAACAGGCGACCGGCATAATGACCCCGGTGACGCGCAGCGCAACGCTATCCGCTGCGATGGCAGAATGAGCACACAGCAGCGTCGCGGCCAGCAGTGAAAAATGGGACAGTTTCATGGCGTTCTCCTGAGGGAAGCAAAAAGTTGCTCTCAGGATCTATCGACCATTTTTTGCCATAACTAAAGGACTACAGGCAAAAAAAATCCCGCCGGAGCGGGAAAAATGACACCTACAGACACTCTTTTTCTTTTAAAGGCATTGCTTACAGATAGTTAACTTCCAGCGTGGTCAGGCCGTCGAGGTGAATCGGTTTTGAGACATCCATTTCTGAAACCTTATTCAGGAAGCCCTGCACGCGCAGCTGGCCGCTTAAGGCGGTAAAAGCGACGGGGGTCAGTTGTCCGGACAGCGCCCAGCTAATTGGCGGGGCCTGATTAACCGTGATAGGGAACAGCGTACCGTCAGAGACCGACCAAACGCTTGGGTTATTAGTAAACGTCTGACGGATAGGCGATATCGCCACGCCGTCTGCTTTAAAGCTGCTGTTGTCCAGCGCCATCGCATAGCCACCAATCGCTTTGCTGCCGTCCAGCCCGAGACCCGCAACCCCCAATGGGAACGATTTGCCCAGCAGAGAGATACCCATCGGTGCAACGGCAAATCCGTAGCTGCCATCCTGGCTGTCCGGCGCGGTATTCGGGCGGCCATTAATGGCACGCAGGGACACTTTGGTTGGCGCTTCGCAGGTGATCGCAAATGCCACCGCTTTCTCGTTCAACACGGTATAGCTGGTTTGATTGAGCGAGCTGGCTTTGATCGTGCCATAGTCGACGACGGCGCCAGACGGGAAGGAGGGAGTGCAGGCGGCCGGAACGATGGTGCCGACAACGCGGACATCGACACTGTCTGCGGCCAGAGCCCCGTGGCTCAATGCCAGCAGGGTAACAGCGGTGATTGAAGTTTTCATTACAGATTCCAGAAGTTAAGGGTTAAGCAAATAAGCGGGAAATTCAGCTGCGGCCATTATCTGCCGCAGCGCCTTTACCCTCCATCGGATTAGCAGGCCATACCTGTAGTCCACGTCCCGCATTTTGTAGGACGCAGCGGGTAATGGCTTACCAGCTCCAGCGCACGCCGAGGCTGCCCCCCCAAGGCTGCTCGCTGTTAGCGCCTTTTGCATGGGTCGCTTCGCTGTAAACCTGCACATCACGGTGTATCTGCGCGGCGATACCCGCCCCCACCTCACCACGCAGGCCGGAGCGGTTGTTGCGGAACGCATGGCCGTTGAGATTGACATCATCCCCTGAGGCAAATTCGTTAATGACCGCCAGCTGTAACCAGGGTTGCAGTGTGACGCCGTTTGCCAGCGTCAGGGAACGCCCGGCTACCGTCTTCAGCTCGCCCTGTTTTGACGACATCTGACCATTTTTCACCTGCATGCCGTTATCCATCTGCCAGTTCTGGCCTTTGATCCAGGTTGTCGCAACCAGCGCCGAGGGCTCGATAAACCAGCCGTCGTTCAGCGCGATGTGGCGGCCTGCTTCCAGCGACAGCGTGAAGCCCGGCGTACTGAAACCGCCTTTGCTCTGCTCGCCGCCGCTCATGGTCACACGGTTGCTGACGTTAAAATTGTTGGCTTTCGCCACGGCATCCACAAACCAGCCATCGTTCAGCAGCCAGGTGTTATAGGCACCGATAAAGTAACTGTCGATTTTGCCGCTGCCGCTGACGCTGTACTGCACGTTGTGATGGCTGACGCCGGTGAACAGGCCGAACAGCGAGGTGCTCTCCCCCACTTCGCGCGCGCTATCCACGCCAATCATTACGCCGCTCTGTTGCAGCCTGGCATCTGTTCCCCGGCTGCCGTCCTGATGTGTCTGGCCGCCCAGCGTGCGCAGCCAGACGCCGCCCTGCTGCTGCCCGCTGCGGATTTCACCAGCGCGGGTTCGCTGAGTGCTCAATTCGGCGTCTGCCGCCACCGGCAACACATTCGACAGCGCCAGCACGCTGCGGGATGACGCCGTCAGTGCAGGGTTAACCGGGACGGCCGTCACTGGCGCGACGACGGGCACCACTCCCGGACCGGTCCCTGGCGCCGGCGGTGGAAGCGGACCGCTGATATCCGGGCTTGAGATATCCGGGTCAGCACCAGCTGATTTCGCCGCCAGCACCCAGTCATCGCCGCGCTGCTGCATTTCATACTGGTAGACGCCCGCATCCACGACACCGCTGGTCAGGGAGAAAGATGCGCTGCCGCCTGCGGTATGCACCAGCGGCAGAATGCCGCTGCTGTCAGCCGGTTCGCGCCCGCTGTCGCGCACGCTTATCTGATGCGCACCGCTGGCATCACCGGAAATAGCGATCAGATCGCCCTGCAGGCCGGCAATATCCGTGTTCATCACGAAGAGCCCACTGCCGTTCAGGGCGCTGAGGTTAAGGGTGTGGAAACCTGCGCCGTCGCGGACAAAGTTGACCGTGCCGCTGTGGCTTAATGTCCCGGTAACCGAATTCCCGGTCAGGTTCCAGACGCTGTCGTCCAGCGTCAGAGTTTGCAGATTCTGTACCGCACCGGTCAGCGTCGATCCCTCACTCATGGCCAGCGTCACCTGGTCGCCGGCCGCAATAGTGATATCACCGTTGAGCGTGACCTGGCGATCGGCCGTGACGGCCAACTGGCTGCCGCCGGACGATTGCAGGACCGTCCCGCTGCCGCCCGTCACCACAGTGCCGTTACTCAACGCCAGCTGCCCCTGCGCCCCCGCGACCTGGATGCCGCTGGCACGCTGGCTGATAAGTGCCGTATTGTCGAGGCTGACTGAACTGGCATCACCGGCGCTGTTGCCGTTGATGTACAACCCTGCCGCGTTGCCCTGAGTCGTCAGCGTGCTGTTGCTGATGGCCAGCTCGCCGGAACGTGCCCAGAGGGCAAAACCATTGTCACCGGTGGTGGTCACGGTCAGCCGATCGCCAGTAATGGTCGAAGCCGGATAGGCCAGCAGCCCCGCCGCCAGTTCTCCTGCGGTTGTGATAGTGCTGTTGCTGATATTGACCCGTCCCCCCATCGCGGCAAATACGCCCATGCCGGAGCTGCCGGAGGTGGTGACGGTGACGCCATCGGCATCCACCTGGCTCTGGGTGTAGATGCCGTAGCTGCCGCTGCCGCTGGTCTCCAGCTCGCTGTGGGTGATAGTCGCAGGACCGTACTGCGCATTCAGCGCCGTGGCCGCACTGCCGCTGGTGACCAGCTGCGAATCGGCGATCTGTGCGTGCGAATGGGCCTCCGCGATCCATACTGCGTCCGCAGCGTATCCGCTGGTGGTCACGCTGCTCTGGTTCAGGATGGCGCTGGCATTTTTATTGACGTTGACGCCGATACCGGTCTGCGTCGTCAGCTGACTGTTGTTCAGCGTGATATCCCCGTTCAGCAGGTAGACGGCATCACCGCTTTCCGTAGCAAGGGTGCTGTTGCTGAGCGTCACCACGCCACGGCTGTTTTCCGGGTTGTAGATCTCCACGCCACGGTGCTGGTCCAGCGCATTCAGCGTCACGCGGTCACCGTTCAGCTGCGCATTGCCCACTTCAATCGCCGCCTGCGTTCCGGTGCCCTGCATCAGCACGCTGACATCATTAAGCGCCGCGTCTACGTGCGTTGCAAAGACACCGCTGCCAAGGGCGATGCCGCTGGCACTGCTACCGTTAGTGACCAGGCTGATGTTATCTGCCTGCAACGTGCCGCCGCGCATATCAATCCCCACGCTCTGGCTGCCGTTAGTGACCAGCGCCAGATCGGCCAGGGTCAGATGGCTGTCACCGCGCACGGCGACAGCGCTGCTGTTAACCCCGTTGGTGGCGATCAGCCCGCCGCGCAGCGTGGCCAGGCCTGCGGTGATATCCAACCCGCTGGCCTGTAAGCCACTGGTACTAAGCGTGGCGCCAGCCAGCACCATTTCGCCGCCGTCAAGGATGCGCGCGGCGAACAGGTTATTCCCTGAGGTACGGAAAGTAAGGGGGACGCTGGTCTGTAACAGGCTGCCTGCGCCGCTGGCCAGCAGCGGATAATCCCCTGCAAGGCTGGAGGTATAGCCACTGGTCACCAGCAGGGTCGAGCCGTCGGTCACGCTGTTACCGGCCCGTGCAGCGGGAGAAAGCGCAGCGGATGCCAGCGCCAGCAGGCAGCATTGAGATAATAGCGAAGGTCTGAATATTTGATTCATTGCGTGTTCCTGAGCAGACGCGTTATAGCAAATAAAATGAATTGCCCCCCTGACGCAAAGAATAGAAAGACCTTTGCTGAAGGCGGAAATTAATAACGCCAAACCTGAAAATCTGAAATTGAATAATTAAAAAACAACCAGTTAAATCCATAACCAATTGATTAAAAACACATAGATTCCAGATATTAGGACCAAAGAAAAACAATTAACATCAGACATGAACAGCAATTAAGCAGGCCTTTTTACTTATTTTGTCATCCTTTTCTTCACGGACTACAGCGGATAAGATAATTCTGTGATTTCTTATTAATTCACTTTTACAGTCTGTAATTATTATGACAATATCCGGGAAAGCATTTATTCAAGAGGCGTTGTCATGGCTAACATTTTGATGATTGACGATCATCCCGTCGCACGTCTGGCGATCAGGATGCTGTTAGAAAAAGATCAGCACACCGTGGTGGGCGAAGCGGATGACGGCCTGAAGGCACTGCAAATGGTGCGGCAGCTGGAACCCGATATGGTGATTGTCGATCTGGATATTCCTTCGCTCAGCGGGATTGAAGTGATTGAAAAGCTGCGCGCTACCGGTTTCAAAGGCGGCCTGCTGGTGCTGACCTCGCGCGATGACGAGCATTACCTCAGCCGCTGTATGAGCATTGGTGCCGACGGTTTTGTCAGCAAGCGTAATAATCTTGAAGAGCTGAGCGATGCCGTCAAAGCGGTGATGCGCGGCTACGGCTACTTCCCGCTGAAACGTAAAAATGGCGACAATATCCCCCACCCGGAGCAGGAAACCGAATCGCTAAAATCGCTTTCCAGTCGTGAACTCCAGGTCCTGCGCTATCTGGCTCAGGGGATGAAGGTGATCGATATTGCGCTACGCATGCATATCAGTAATAAAACGGTGAGTACCTATAAAACCAGGGTGATGACTAAACTGGAGCTGGAATCTAATCTGGCACTGATTGATTTTGCCCGGCGCAACCACCTGGACTGACTCTGTGAAAAAACGTGTCCTGCTACTGCTTGTGTTGCTCTGTCCACTGCTGATGGCGCGGGCAGAAGACGCGCCTGAAGTGCTGTCCATTATCAGCCGCGAAAATTATAACCCACGCAGCTTCAACATCAGCGATGAGGACTGGCGCTGGCTGGGGGAAAAACGCGAAGTGAAAATCGGGGTCTGGGATCCCGAAACGCCACCGTTTGATATGTTTACCGAAAACGGTAAGTTTGAAGGGATCACCGCCGACTACAGTCTGCTGGTGGCGCAATATCTGGGAATACGCTCGCAGGTTTTACGTTTCTCCAGCCGCGAGCAGGCATTGCAGGCACTGAAAGATCACGAGGTCGATCTGGTGACCGACCCCACCGGGAACCCGCTGCCCAGCCATACCACTCTGGTAGGCAGCCAGAGTTTTCTGGCGGATAACCCTACGCTGATGCGGCGGATTAACGATCGTCGTTATGACTGGAAGCAGGTGAAGAACCTGCACCTGGCCGTGTCACACCACTACCTTGATATCGACTGGCTTAGCCAGCACTTTCCCGATGCCAATATCCAGCGTTTTGATAACGATGAAGATGCGCTGGCATCACTGGCTTTCGGCAACAGTGATTATTACCTCGGCAATCTGACCACTGCCAGTTATCTGGTGGGGCGCAACTATAATAACCTGCTGGCGATACAGGAGATTTTCCCGGTGCGTCAGCCGGGTACCCGTTTTCTGATGCGCGCCTCGGACACCCAACTGGTGAATGCCGTCAATAGCGTGCTGAGAGCGATCCCGCCCACGCAAAATCAGGTTATCTATCAGCAGTGGAGTGAAGGCTCTGACATGCTGCCCATCGTCAACCGGCTGAGCTTTAATGAGCGCGAAAAGCGCTGGCTGAAGGAAAACCCGACGATTCCGGTGGTGGTAAATTCACTGTATGCCCCGTTTACCATGGTCGATCAGCAGGGTAATTTTTACGGTATCAGCGCGGATTTACTGCGCCTTATTCGTCTGCGGACCGGCATCAATTTCACCCCGGTGATGGCGGAGTCCGTCAATGAGATGTTCAGCGACGTGCAGGAAGGCAAAGGCCAGTTTATTGCCGCCATCAGCTACAGCGAGGTGCGCGATAACGCGCTGCGCTTTACCCGCTCGTACTTCTCCTCTCCGTTTGTGCTGGTGGTCCGGCAGTCTCAGAGCCTGCCAATGGCGCTGAACAAAAGTACGCGCATAGCGATTACCGAAAACAATATGCTGATCCCCGAACTGAGAAAAGAGTATCCGGGCATCAACCTCGTCACCGTGGCCAATGCCAGCATCGCGATGCAGCTGGTGAATGAAGGGAAAGTGGACGGTGCCGTGCATACGCTGGTGGGCGGTGGATATATGATCGACCGCTATTTCCGCAATGGCTTAAAAATTGCGAGGACGCTGGGCAGTGAATCATCGCAGATTTCCTTTGCCGTACGCCCCGACCAGCCGGAGCTGCTCAGCATCCTGAATAAAGCCCTGGCCGATATTTCCCCACGGTCGATGACCCGCGTGATCAATAAATGGCAGACCACACCGGATGTGCAGCTGGATACCTGGGCGGTTTACCGCACCCAGTTCTGGCTGCTGGGCGGCCTGACGCTGGCGATTGGCATGACCTCTCTCATCTGGATCTACTATCTGCGCCGCCAGATTTCCGCGCGTCGCCGGGCACAGCTGAGCCTGCAATCCCAGCTGCAGTTCAGCGATACGCTGCTGAACAGCGTGCAGGTCCCGGTGTATGTCGTCGATCGCGAAGGCGGTCTGGTGTTGTTTAACCAGTCATGGCAGGAATTTTTCACAGGTGATGAAGTCAGCAGTGCGCGCGGCACCGTGGCGGATGATAACAATCCGCTGAATGTCATCTGGCGTGAGATTAAAGATGAAGTACAGCGAAGCAACACGGATCCGCAGCCACAGCCCAGAGCTTTCCAGCTGTTTAACGGTGAAAGCCAGCGCAGCGTTATCCACAACGCCGTTCGCTACCTCGACGATTCCCAGCAAACAGCGGGACTGATTTGCAGCTGGATCGACGTCACGGAACATCAGCGTCTGACCACCGATCTGTCGCTGGCTCGCGAGCGCGCGGAGCAGGCAAACCGGGCGAAGAGTACCTTCCTTGCCACCATGAGCCATGAAATTCGTACCCCAGTCAGCGCCATCATCGGTCTGCTGGAGCTGGCGGTCAGTGCCCCAGGACGTAAAACCGAAGACGACGAACCGGTCAAAGTAGCGTGGGAATCGGCCCGCTCATTAATGGGCCTGATTGGCGATATTCTGGATATGGCGCGCATTGAGTCCGGCCGCCTTGAGCTGGCCCCGGAATGGGTACGCACGACGGAGCTGGCACCGCCGGTGGTGCGCGTGTTTGAAGGGCTGGCGCGGCAAAAGAGCCTGCGCCTGAGCTGTACGCTGCCGCCGGTGATGCCTTTTGAAGTGTTTATCGATGCCCTGCGTTTCCGCCAGATCCTGTCTAACCTGGTCAGCAACGCGATTAAATTTACCGAAAAAGGCCAGGTGGCCGTCGATATTGATATCACCCAGTTGAACAACGATGAAGTCAGGCTGAGCGTCTCGGTGAAAGACAGTGGCAAAGGCATTGCCCCTGACGAACAGGGGAATATCTTCAGTCCATGGGTGCAGGCAGAGGATGGAAAGCGCCAGAGTGGCTCAGGCCTCGGCTTAGCCATCTGTTCACAGCTGGTGCAGATGATGAGCGGCAATATCTCCCTGCAAAGCGAAGCGGGCAGAGGCACGGAAGTGACCTTTACTCTGGCGGTGGCGACCCGCAGTTCACGGCCGGAAGAGGTCGCCGCGAAAGCCCTGCCTGCGGCGGCAGATGTACCGCCGCTGCGCATCCTGGCGGTGGATGACCACCCGGCAAACCGCATGCTGCTGCGCCGCCAGCTGGCCCGACTAGGCCACCAGGTCACCGAAGCCAGCGACGGCGAAGAGGCCTGGGAAATCTGGCAGAAACAGTCGTTCGATCTGCTCATCACCGACTGCAGTATGCCGGGGATGGACGGTCTGGAGCTGACCCAGCTGATCCGCAGCCATCAGACCCAGCCGCTGATGATCGTCGGTCTGACGGCCAACGCCTGGCCGGAAGAACGTGCCCGCTGCCAGCAGGCAGGCATGGATGACTGCCTGTTCAAACCGCTGCATCTGCCGCAGTTACAGGCGATGCTCGGTGAGGTCGCCCTGCGGCTGGCAAAAGATAAACCCGCGCCCAGCGAGCTGGAGCAGATGCTCAGCTTCAGCGGGCTGAATAATCTGACCCATGGCGATGAAGAGCTACTACACTCCCTGCTCAGCGTTACGCTGACCACCCAGCGCCAGGATATGCTTGAAGCGGCCGAGCTGCTGGAGCTGGAAGACTGGCCGGAGATGGCGAAGTGTATTCACCGTATGTCGGGTGCCTGCCAGATTATCAGCGCGAATAAAGCTGAAGCACTGTGCCGCAGGCTGGAGGATGTCTGCCGTCAGGAAGAGGTCTCTGCGGAAGAGGCCGACGCGCTGTGGCAGGAGACGGAAAGCGAGCTGAAGATCCTTAACAACGCTATTGAGCGCTTCCTCAGCAAAGAATAATGAAGGGCAGCGTCAGGCTGCCCTTTTACCGAAAGAAAAATACTGCTTTGTCATCCTGTCAGAAAATTCCCACACAACTATGGAATTAGGCTGATAGACAATAAACCGGGCTGAGAGTGTAATAAGATTAATCTAATCACACGGTCAACTCATTATGTTTCATATCGCCATGCTCGATAGCAATGCCTTTTGCATTAAAGGACTTGAGGAATATTATTCTGCTCGCAATATCCGTACGATTGGCTGCACCTCATTAGTTCAGCTGGAAGAAGCGTTAAGAAATCACCGTATTAATGTGCTGATGTGTGAGCTGTCAACCGATGAAGATAATCTGTTTTCCTGCATTGATTATTTTAAAGCGCTTAAACGCCGCCGCCCCATGCTGCAAATGGTCATCTACACCCATCTGCGCGACCCGGCGCTGATCGCCTATGTGCGTAAGACCTTACCTTACTGTACCGTGCTGTTCAAAAATGAAAGCATGGTCAATCTTGCACTGTGTATGATCCCACCCGGATTTAATTACGAAGCAAAGCAACCGGAAATCAATGACGACCAGCGCGATATTTTAACCCCACGGGAATTTTATTTACTGCGTTTTCTGTCAGAAGGGAAATGTCATAAGGATATTTCGCAAAAACTTCCGCTCAGTATTAAAACCATCAGTTATTATAAATTGAAAATCATGGAAAAGCTCAAATGCAGAACGGTAGCCGATTTTCAAAGGAAAATGCAAAGTTTCGGCGTCTATTATCACTCCCAGGGCTGACCCTGTTTCTGTCAGCCCCGGGCTCAGATAAAATCTTTCGCCTGCTGGATTAAGCTGGTTTTCGTCAGCGCCCCAAGGTATTTACGTTCCCGTGGGTTATTCAGTACCGGCAGGCGCTCCAGCGTCACGCGTGCGAACGCCTCCCAGCCCTGTTTAATCGTCTGATTCTCGTACACCGTCGGGAAGTCAGCGTCCATCACGCAGCTGACCGGTGAGGTCAGCGTGATCTCTTTATCCAGCACTTTGTGCGAGATATCGTGAATCGACACGGCTCCGAGGAACGCCCCCTGCTCGCTGATAACGTAAACAAACCGTTCGCGCTTCAGGGAGCTGACCGCCAGCGCTTTACCTACCGAGTCCTGCGGCGTCAGGGCGGCCCCGGAGACAATAAACTGCGAGATGATACCGTTATCAAAATCAAATTTAGCATCTGAGCGGCTGAAGTGGCTGGTCATGACCGAATAGGTGCTGCTGGAGTGCAGGCGGTAGACGGTCATGGAGGCCAGCACGCAGGCGATCATCGCCGGAAACAGCAGGCTGCTGTTCAGCGTCATCTCCAGCACCATCAACATCGCCATCAGCGGAGCCTGACTGACCGAAGCCAGCACCGCGCCCATGCCGACGGCGGCAAAAACCTCCGCATCGCCAACCGGCAGCCCGACGGCGGATGCCAGCAGCGCCGCCATCTCCCCCATCAGAGCCCCTATCAGCAGCGCCGGGGTAAACAGCCCGCCCACCGCGCTGGAGCCGACGGAAATCGCCGTCGCCAGCATTTTCAGCAGCAGTAAGGCCAGCAGCGCCCACAGCAGGAAATCCCCCGCCATAATGCGCACAATCACTTCATAGCCGTTGCCGAGGATCTGGGTGCTGCCCGTCGCCAGCGTGCCTACCAGCAGCCCGCCCAGGCCGAGGCGCAGCGGCAGGCTGCTGATAACGGCAAAGCAGCGCTTGCTCTGACCAATCAGCCAGATCATGCCCCAGCCCAGCAGCCCCGCCAGCAGGCCAATGACGACAGTCAGCGCGATGCTGCCCGGCGTCAGGTCAAACTGACTTTGAGAAAACGGGTACATGGCGGAGCGGTGGCCGAGCGACCACATGGTTAACACCGCCACGCCGGAAGCAATAATCAGCGGGATCAGACGCTGCATGGCCGAGATGCCAAAGGCAATTTCCGCGACAAAAATCGCCGACGCCAGCGGCGCGTGATACACCGATGACAGCCCTGCGGCGGCGGCCATCGCCACCACGTCGCTGTTTTTGAGCGGCAGCGAGGTAAACCACCAGCGCCCCATCAGGCTGCCCGCTAAAGCCGACAGCTGCACCATCGGCCCCTCGCGCCCGATGGACGCCCCGCTGCTGATGCTGGCCAGCGACGACAGGCTGCGAAACAGCGACGTGCGGGTAGGAACGGCGTCCAGCTGCGCGTTAATCACTTCCAGATAATCCGTGCGTACCGTCTGTTTCTGCTCAATAGCCGTGGCATAGCGCAGCAGAAAACCGGCGATCAGCCCGCCTGCACCCACAATCAGCGGCCAGCAGTACCAGGGGTAAACCTGCATCGCGCGGGTGATATCGGTCTGCCCGCTGAACAGCAGGCCATCAATCAGATTAATGGCCTCGCGAAAGCCCAGCGTCACCAGTGACGCCACCAGCCCGACCGGAATAGCGACCAGAATGCTGGTCCAGTTAAGTGCATGTTTACTCTGCGGGCTGCGAACGCTCATCAGCTTCCCTCGGGATGATTTTCTGTATGGTGCGAGAGGATAAACGAAAAATCAAATCACACCTTTTTGTCATTGCCACACTTCACACAGATGGTAATCTGCTTTTTCGTCCACTCAGCCACACAGGAACGCTATGATTCGCTTCGCCGTCGTTGGAACCAACTGGATCACCCGTCAGTTTGTCGATGCTGCCCATGAAACCGGAAAAATGAAGCTGAGCGCCGTGTATTCGCGTTCGCTGGAGCAGGCAAAGACCTTTGCCAGTGATTATCCGGTGGATCTGCTGTTTGACTCTCTGGAGCAGATGGCCCAGTCAGACGCCATTGATGCGGTGTACATTGCCAGTCCCAACGCCCTGCACTGCCCGCAGTCACTGCTGTTCCTGCGCCACCGCAAGCATGTGATCTGTGAAAAACCGCTGGCCTCTAACCTGCGCGAAGTTGAAGCGATGATCGCCTGTGCCGCCGAGCATCAGGTGGTGCTGTTTGAAGCATTCAAAACCGCCAGCCTGCCGAACTTCCTGGCGCTGCAACAGGCGTTACCCAAAGTCGGCCCGCTGCGTAAAGCCTTTATTAACTACTGCCAGTACTCTTCACGCTATCAGCGCTACCTCGACGGTGAGAACCCTAACACCTTCAATCCCGCCTGGTCTAACGGCTCGATTATGGATATTGGCTACTACTGCCTGGGGACGGCCGTGAATCTGTGGGGTGAACCGGCAAGTATCACCGCCAGCGCCAGCCTGCTGGCAAGCGGCGTGGACGGCCACGGCACGGTGATCCTCAACTACGGTGATTTCGACGTCACCTTACAGCACTCAAAAGTCAGCCAGTCGACGCTGCCGAGTGAGATTCAGGGGGAGGACGGTTCGCTGGTGGTTGAGCACGTCTCCGAATGCCAGCGCGTCAGCTTTGTGCCGCGCGGCGGTAAGGCGCAGGACCTCACCCAGCCGCAGCACATCAATACCATGCTGTATGAAGCCGAGGTGTTCGTCCGTTTGATTGAAAATCATCAGATTGATCATCCGGGGCTGGAGACGTCACGCATTACCGCGAAAGTGCTGACCGAGATCCGCCGTCAGACCGGAGTAGTGTTCCCGGCCGACAGCGTGGCTGTGTAAATATTTCTAAATATTACTGAAGAAGATTGACCTTCGGCGGCTGCCCGCCTATCTTTTGCCTCAGCAAAGGGGAGTAACTTCTTCGTCAGTTAATCGTCAATACGACATCCACATGATGTCCGGTTACTGAGCAACCAAATCCTGGTTGTAAGTGAGACCTTGCCGGGAGGCGAGGTTTGCTTACAGCGACAATAATAATGTGGCTGGCGTCTTCCGACGTTGGCCATTTTTTATTTGCACGGGATACTCTTATGAACACTGTCGGCACACCGTTACTCTGGGGCAGCTTCGCTGTCGTCGTCGTGATTATGCTGGCGATTGACCTGCTGTTGCAGGGCCGTCGCGGCTCGCACACCATGACCATGAAGCAGGCGGCAGCCTGGTCGCTGGTCTGGGTCACGCTCTCTCTGTTATTTAACGCGGCCTTCTGGTGGTATCTCAACGACACCGTGGGGCGCGAAGTCGCGGATACCCAGGCGCTGGCGTTCCTCACCGGTTACCTGATTGAAAAAGCGCTGGCAGTCGATAACGTCTTCGTCTGGCTGATGCTGTTCAGCTACTTTGCCGTCCCGGCTGCGTTGCAGCGCCGGGTGCTGATTTACGGCGTGCTGGGCGCGATTGTGCTGCGTACCATCATGATCTTTGCCGGAAGCTGGCTGGTGACCCAGTTTAGCTGGCTGCTGTACATCTTCGGCGCCTTCCTGCTGTTTACCGGTATCAAGATGGCGCTGGCGAAGGAAGATGACAGTGCCATCGGTGATAAGCCGCTGGTGCGCTGGCTGCGCAGCCATATGCGTATGACGGACAAAATCGAAGGCGAGAAGTTCTTTGTACGCAAAAACGGCGTGCTGTTTGCCACGCCGCTGCTGCTGGTGCTGATTATGGTCGAACTGAGCGACGTGATTTTCGCTGTCGACAGTATTCCGGCGATCTTCGCGGTCACCACCGACCCGTTTATCGTGCTGACCTCTAACCTGTTCGCCATCCTCGGCCTGCGTGCCATGTACTTCCTGCTGGCGAATGTGGCGGAACGTTTCACCATGCTGAAATATGGCCTGTCGGTGATCCTGGTGTTTATCGGGGTGAAAATGTTGATTGTCGACTTCTTCCATATCCCGATTGCCATTTCCCTGGGCATCGTCGGCGGTATTCTGGCGCTGACGCTGATTATCAATGCGGTGGTCAATTACCGCAACGACCGTAAGGTTTCTTAACGGCGCAGACCAGCCATTTCTGTCAGGGCCGATCCTCTTTTTCGATCGGCCCTCTGGCACGGGGTGACCGGAAAAAAAGGTCGCCCCCTACTTTTTCCCTTCCCCTGCCCGAACATTTCCTTATACTCCCCCTCGCAAACACCCCAGACACATCGATAACCATAGCGACTTTAATATATGCGTACAGAAAACAGTGGTCGCGGGCTGATTCAACGCCTGCTGCAGGGTAGCCTGGTCACCCAAATTATGATCGGACTGGTGGCAGGTATTGCCCTGGCCTGGTTCTCAAAAAGCAATGCCCTCGCCGTCGGCCTGCTCGGAGAGCTGTTCGTCAGCGCGCTGAAAGCCGTGGCACCGCTGCTGGTTCTGGTGCTGGTGATCGCCTCGATTGCCAACCATCAGCAGGGGCAGAAAACCAATATCCGCCCGATCATCATGCTTTACCTGCTCAGCACCTTCTGCGCCGCCATCGTTGCCGTGGTGGCCAGCCATCTGCTGCCGCAGAATCTGACCTTGCAGAGCGCCAGCACTGACATTGTGCCACCGTCCGGGATTCTGGAAGTGCTGCGCGGCCTGCTGATGAGCATGGTGACCAACCCGGTTGAAGCGGTGATGAAAGCCAACTATATCGGTATTCTGGTGTGGGCCATCGGCCTTGGTTTTGCCTTCCGCCACAGCAGCGACAGCACCCGCACCTTCCTCAATGATGCCTCCGACGCCGTCACGCATCTGGTGCGTATGGTCATCCGCTTCGCGCCGATCGGCATTTTTGGCCTGGTCGGGTCGATTCTGGCCTCTACCGGCTTTGATGCATTGTGGGACTATGCCAGCCTGCTGGTGCTGCTGATCGGCTGTATGCTCCTGATGGCGCTGGTGTTTAACCCGCTGCTGGTGTGGTGGCAGATCCGCCGTAATCCGTATCCGCTGGTGTTTACCTGCCTGCGCGAAAGCGGCGTCACCGCCTTCTTTACCCGCAGCTCTGCCGCCAATATTCCGGTGAATATGGCGCTGGCTAAAAAACTCGGTCTGGATGAAGACACCTATTCGGTTTCCATTCCGATTGGGGCCAATATCAGCATGGCAGGGGCGTCTATCACCATTACCGTCCTGACGCTGGCGGCGGTCAACACCCTGGGGATCCACGTTGATATCCCGACCGCTATTCTGCTGAGCCTGGTCGCTTCAATCTGCGCCTGCGGCGCTTCCGGTGTGGCAGGGGGGTCCCTGCTGCTGATCCCGGTAGCCTGCAATATGTTCGGTATTCCGAATGAGGTCGCAATGCAGGTAGTCGCGGTGGGCTTTATTATTGGCGTCCTGCAGGATTCGGCAGAAACCGCGCTGAACTCGTCGGCGGATATCCTGTTTACCGCCGCAGCCTGTATGGCGGAAGATCGCCGCACCGTGCAAAAGGCGTAACCCGCAGCGGGCTGACCGAAAAAGAAGGTCAGCCCCTGCGCCCCTGGCGATGATTTCCGCCAACAGAATTACAATGTAACCCCGCTTTTAAATATCGCCAGCTCCCTGAAATCATTCACTTCGTTACGCGTCTGTCGCCCGTTGGCAATCGCCACAATGGTATCGACAAACTGCGCCAGCAGCACAAGCATCTCCACGCCGTGGATCAGCTGACCGGCATCAAAATCAATCCAGTGCGGTTTTTTCGCCGCCAGCTCGCTGTTGGTGGCGATTTTTACCGTCGGCACAAAACCGCCGTAGGGAGTGCCGCGTCCGGTGCTGAACAGCACCATATGGCAGCCCGCCCCCGCCAGTGCGCTGGTCGCCACCGCATCATTACCCGGTGCGCTCAGCAGATTTAACCCCGGCTGCACCAGCCGCTGCCCGTACTTCAGCACATCCACCACCTGGCTCTGTCCGGCCTTCTGGGTGCAGCCCAGCGACTTCTCCTCCAGCGTGGTAATCCCCCCCGCTTTGTTGCCCGGCGACGGGTTTTCATAAATCGGCTGGTTGTGGGCAATGAAATACTGTTTGAAGTCGTTGACCATGCTGACCGTTTTAGCAAACGTCGCCTCATCCCGGCAGCGGCTCATCAGAATGCGCTCCGCGCCGAACATTTCCGGCACTTCCGTCAGCACCGTGGTGCCGCCGTTGGCGATCGTCTGGTCGGAGAAACGCCCCAGCAGTGGATTGGCGGTAATCCCCGACAGGCCGTCCGAGCCGCCGCACTCCAGGCCGAACTTCAGCTCGCTGAGCCGCCCCGGCTGGCGACGGTCGTGGCGCATCACGTCATACAGCTGATGCAGTAAAGCCAGACCGGCTTCCACTTCATCATCCTGCTGCTGGCACACCATAAACTTAACCCGTGCGTCGTCAACCTCGCCCAGCGTTGCGCGGAACACGTCCACCTGGTTGTTTTCGCACCCCAGCCCAATCACCAGCACCGCGCCGGCGTTGGGATGGCGCACCATATTTTGCAGCATGGTGCGGGTGTTGACGTGATCCTGCCCCAGCTGCGAACAGCCGAAGGGGTGGCTGAACAGATGGACGCCGTCAATATCGGGCGCGTCTGCCGTCTCCTTGAGGAAACGTTGCAGGATCTGGCGGGCAATGCCGTTGACACAGCCCACGGTCGGCAGGATCCACAGCTCATTACGGATGCCCACGTCGCCGTTACTGCGGCGGTAAATCTCTACCTCGCGGTCGGCCGCCTGCGGCGGCAGCGTGGCAAAATCCGGCTGATACTGGTACTCATCCAGGTCGCTGAGGTTGGTGCGCGCATTGTTGGAATGAATAATTTCTCCGGCGGCAACCGGCTGGGTAGCATGACCAATCGGCAGGCCGTATTTCATCACCTGCGCATTAACCGCCAGAGGTTGCAGGGCAAATTTGTGCCCGCGCCCCACCGCCTGCGTCAGCACCAGGGAGTGCCCCGCCACGCTGACGTGCTCCCCCTCTTCCAGGTCACGCAGGGCCACCGCCACGTTGTCCAGGCTGTGAATTTTAATGATACTTTGCATGGTTACCGTCCGGGTTCAACTGCGCCAGCGCGGCACGCATGCCGAGCGTTATCATCTGTTGTAGCTGCGCCGTAACGCACTCTGCCAGCCCGCTAAGCTGCGTCAGGTCCTGTCCCCAGTGCGCCGTGTCGCTCAGCACCTCATCCACCAGATGGCGCAGAGTAATGGCGTGAGCGTCAGCCTGCGGCCACAGCGTGGCAAAGCGTGAAAGCCAGTGCGCATCGTCCTGGAGCGGATAGCGCTTACCGCCCCATTCGCCCCGGTAGTAAGCCAGCAGCGCCGCCAGGGCAAAACTCAGCTGAGACGGCGGCGTTCCGCGTCGGGAATGCTGCCACAGCAGCGCAGGCAGCAGGCGGGTGCGGAACTTCGTCATGCCGTTGAGGGCGATACTGCTCAGCTGGTGGCGGATAAACGGGTTGCGAAAACGGGTAAGCACCGCATCCGCAAAGGCGTTCAGCTCCTCCTGCGGCTGGGCCAGCGTCGGGATAATCTCGCCACGCAGCGTGCTGTCGATATATCCGGCAATCGCCGGATCGCCCATCGCGTCCCCTACCGACTCCAGTCCGGCGAGAAACGCCACCGGCACCATGGCGGTGTGCGCGCCGTTGAGGATCGCCACTTTGCGCTCTTTATAGGGTTTGATGTCATCCACCAGGGTGATATTCAGATCCAGCTGGTCAAGCCGCAGCGCCTGCTTTAACGATTCCGGCCCTTGGATCACCAACTGGTAATACACTTCTCCGGCCACGAGGTAGTCATCGCGGTAGCCCAGTTCGGCTTGCAGCGCGTCGGCGTCATCGGGATAACCGGTCACAATGCGGTCCACCAGCGTGGAACAGAAGGTGTTGTGCTGCTCCACCCACTGCATAAAGGCGGCGGGCAGCTGCCAGTGCTGCGCGGTTTGCTGCACCCGCGCACGCAGCGCGTCGCCGTTATCGTCGATCAGCTCACAGGGCAGCATCACCCAGCCTTTGTCTGCCGCACCGTTAAAATGCTGCCAGCGCGCCAGCAGCAGGCGGGTCAGTTTGGCCGGGAAGCTGACCGGGGGCGCAGATTCCAGCGTATCCGCCGGATCACAGTAGATGCCCGCTTCGGTGGTGTTAGACACCACAAAACGCAGCTGCGGGTCAGTCGCCAGCGCCATAAACGCCTGAAAATCCTCAGCGGGCTGAATTTCGCGGTTCACCGCGCGGATCAGTCGGGGCTCACTGACCACCTCGCCCTGCGGATTGATCCCGCGAATGACGGTGGTATACAGCCCGTCCTGACTGTTCAGGCTGCGGCTGTTGCGGCTGCTGCGCGGCCTCACCACCACCACCCCTGCCGCCAGGTCGGTGTGCTGATTAAGCAGGTCGACCTGCCAGTCGATAAAGGCGCGCAGAAAATTGCCCTCACCAAACTGGATGATGCGTTCCGGGTAGTGTGGCCCGGGAAATTCGTTTCTGTTCAGCTTGCGCATGCCTTCTCCTCTGCGACGGGGACTACAGCTCAATGGCAAAGTAGTCGCGCGCATTGTTAAAGCAGATGTTCTGCACCATCCCCCCCAGCAGAGCGATATCGCCGGGGGCTTCGCCTTTTTCCACCCAGCGGCCAATCATCTGGCACAGCAGGCGGCGGAAGTATTCGTGGCGGGTGTAAGAGAGGAAGCTGCGGCTGTCGGTCAGCATGCCGACAAAGCGGCTCAGCAGCCCCATCTGCGCCAGCTGGGTCATCTGCCGCTCCATGCCATCTTTCTGGTCGTTAAACCACCAGGCCGAGCCAAACTGCATCTTGCCCGGCTCGCCTTCCCCCTGGAAGTTCCCGGCCATTGTCGCCAGCACTTCGTTATCGCGCGGGTTCAGGCAGTAGAGGATAGTTTTTGGCAGCGCATTGTCGCGGTTCTGCGCATCCAGCAGTTTCGACAGCGGTTCGGCCAGCGGGCGGTCGTTTATCGAGTCAAACCCGACGTCCGGCCCCAGCAGCTGTAGCTGACGGCGGTTGTTATTGCGCAGCGCACCGATGTGGTACTGCTGCACCCAGCCGCGACGGGCATATTCCGCCCCAAGCCACACCAGCACGGCGGTTTTGAACTGCGCGATTTCGTTTTCCTGCGGGATCTGGCCGGCCAGGCGACGCGCCAGAATAGCGTCCAGCGTGGCGTCGTCTGCTTCGCCGTACAGCACCACGTCCAGCGCATGATCGGAGACTTTGCAACCGTGGGCAGCAAAGTGGTCCAGCCGCACGTTGAGCGCACGGCGCAGGTCATCAAAGCGGGTGATAGCCACATCTGCCACCGCCGACAGCGTTTGCAGGTAGTCGGTAAACCCTTCCGCTTCAATGTTGAAGGCTTTGTCCGGTCGCCAGCTTGGCAGCACTCTGGTGGTAAAGCTGCGGTCCTCAGCCAGCGCACGGTGATGGCGCAAATCGTCTACCGGGTCGTCGGTAGTGCCGACCATTTTCACCTTCATCTGCTGCATGATGCCGCGCGCGCTGAACGCGTCCTCTGCCAGCAGCGCGTTGCACTGGTTCCAGATGGTATCGGCGGTGGCGGGCGACAGCAGCGTGTCGGTGATGCCAAACGGGCGACGCAGCTCAAGATGCGTCCAGTGATACAGCGGATTACCGATGGTGTCCGGCACCGTGCGCGCCCAGGCGTCGAACTTCGCCCGGTCGCTGGCATCCCCGGTACACAGCGCTTCCGGCACGCCGTTCGCACGCATCGCCCGCCACTTGTAGTGGTCGCCCTTCAGCCAGATGTCATACAGATTATTGAAACGGTAGTTTTCCGCGATTTGCTGCGGCGGCAAATGGCAGTGATAGTCGAAGATCGGCTGGTCGGCGGCGTAATCGTGGTAAAGCCGACGGGCAAACTCACTGTCCAGTAAAAAGTCTTCACTCATAAAGCGTGACATACGATGTCTCCTGCTGGGTCTGATGCCAGTAAAGTTATCATACCAATTATGGCTAGCGCTGAATTAATAGTGAGAATACGATCACAAAAACACCACTATTTATCCGTGATTAAATCTTCCAGCCGTTGCATCAGGTGCTATCCGCCTGTCTTTTAAGCCCTTTTATTATCCCCTGTCAAAAAAATGGTTTTTGTGATGGCTCTCAACTTTTAAATCTGTATGACAAGTTATCGTGACGGCGTTCGAGAATGAGCAGGCAAGGTTGTCGTCAACAGACAGTGCGGGTGCTGAAATGCAGCAGGCCGTCCCGCCCCATACAGGTGCGCGTTAATCACGTGACATCAATAATAATTACGGGAAGAGGTTTTAGATGCGTAAAATTAAAGGGTTACGCTGGTATATGATCGGCCTGGTGACCATCGGTACGATTCTCGGTTACCTGACGCGTAACGCCATCGCCGTAGCGGCTCCTACGCTGGAAACAGAGCTGCATATCACCACGCAACAGTATTCCTATATTGTGGCGGCCTACTCGGCCTGCTACACCATTATGCAGCCGGTGGCGGGCTATATTCTGGACGTGCTGGGCACCAAAATCGGCTATGCCCTGTTCGCCATATTGTGGGCGGTGTTCTGCGCCGCTACCGCGCTGGCCGGAAGCTGGGGCGGGCTGGCAATTGCCCGCGGCGCGGTGGGCGCAGCCGAAGCGGCGATGATCCCGGCCGGGTTGAAAGCCAGCAGCGAATGGTTCCCGGCGAAAGAACGCTCGATTGCCGTGGGCTATTTTAACGTCGGTTCCTCTATCGGCGCGATGCTGGCCCCGCCGCTGGTGGTGTGGGCTATCGTCGCCCACAGCTGGCAGCTGGCCTTCATCATCACCGGCGTCCTGAGCCTGGTCTGGGCCCTGTGCTGGCTGGTATTCTATAAGCATCCGAAGGATCAGAAAAAACTCGATCCTGAAGAGCGCGAATACATCCTTTCCGGTCAGGAGGCTCAGCATCAGACGCACAATGGCAGGAAGATGTCTGCCTGGCAGATTGTGCGCAACCGTCAGTTCTGGGGGATTGCCCTGCCGCGCTTTCTGGCCGAACCCGCCTGGGGCACCTTTAACGCCTGGATCCCGCTGTTTATGTTCAAGGCTTACGGTTTTAATCTGAAAGAGATTGCGATGTTCGCCTGGATGCCGATGCTGTTTGCCGACCTCGGCTGCATTGTCGGTGGCTATCTGCCGCCGTTCTTCCAGCGCGTGTTTGGCGTTAACCTGATTGTCTCGCGCAAGCTGGTGGTGACCATGGGCGCGCTGCTGATGATTGGTCCCGGCACTATTGGGCTGTTTACCAGCCCGTATGCGGCAATTGCCCTGCTGTGTGTCGGTGGTTTTGCCCACCAGGCGCTGTCCGGGTCGCTGATCACGCTCTCTTCTGACGTCTTCGGTCGCAATGAAGTGGCTACCGCGAACGGACTGACCGGAATGGCCGCCTGGACTGCCAGCACCATGTTTGCTCTGGTGGTCGGCGCGCTGGCGGATACTATGGGCTTCAGCCCGCTGTTCGCGGCGCTGGCGGTGTTTGATCTGCTAGGCGCGGTCGCCATCTGGACGCTGTTGAAAAACAAACCGATTTCAGAGCTTGAGCAGGAGAAAAAGGCGAAGCGAGTGGGGGGGATGACGCAGCACTCAGCGTAATTCCGCCTGCGCCCCTGACGTATTCTCACCGTACTGGCCGACCTTTTGTTTCGGTCGGCCAGTACAGCTATCACCACAAGTACAGTTTTGCGGGAGGGTCGACCCGCCACAGTGAAAAGTGGTATAACAAATTCCATTCTCAGTGTGACCTTTTGGGGAGAGTCTGGAGTATGGAATTAACCGAGTCGCGCCGTCTGTATCAACAGCTGGCTGCCGGGCTGAAGCGACGCCTTGAGCAGGGAGTTTATCAGGTGGGCGAAAAACTGCCCGCAGAGCGTTTCATCGCCGAAGAGATGGGGGTCAGCCGCACCGTCGTCCGTGAAGCGATTATCATGCTGGAAGTCGAAGGCTATGTTGAAGTGCGCAAAGGTTCTGGCATCCACGTCATCTCCCAGGTTCAGCAAAATCGGGTCACCACCAGCAGCCAGCTGGAATTTGCCAATTTCGGCCCCTTTGAGCTGCTTCAGGCGCGCCAGCTGATTGAAAGTAATGTGGCAGAATTTGCCGCCACGCAGGTTACACGCCAGGATATCGTGCAACTGATCGACATTCAGGCACAGGCACGTAAAGAAGATCGCTTCCGCGATTCCGAATGGGATATGAAGTTCCACGTGCAGATCGCCCTGGCGACGCAAAACAGCGCGCTGGCCGCGATTGTCGAAAAAATGTGGTTACACCGCCTGCACAACCCCTACTGGCTGAAACTGCATGAACACATTGACGACAAGTCGATTGAAAGCTGGTGTGAAGACCACGACAACATCCTTAAAGCCCTGATGCGTAAAGACCCGGCAGCCAGTAAAATGGCCATGTGGCAGCACCTGGAGAACACCCGGCTGATGCTGTTTAATGCCACGACGGATGACTTCGAACTGAACGTTGACCGCTACATGTTTGCTGAAAATCCGGTCGTCATGCCAGATACGGTGGCTAACGGCGAAAAATAGCATTCTTCATTCAGGCTGCGCTATCCTGTTGAGTCAAAATACCTTCAGTAATGTCAGCCTGTGTAAAACTCCTTCCAGACAGCGTCTTCCAACGGTAAAACATCGTTGGGCCGGTGTTTCTTCCTGTCCAGGCTTGCATAATTTTGTTACAGTTAACTGCCCTTTTTACCCTTTTCTCTGCGGGTAGAAATGAGTGGACATATTCACCAGCCATGCTGTTCCGCCGCCCGTTTTCTGGCAATTAGCACCGATATAACGATGAATTAAGTGTGCAAATCATCATGAAACGAGCCAACTACGACGTTCAGGATTACTAATGGATATTTTTAAGTCTCTGGTGCACGCACTCTGGCAACAGGATTATGCCACCCTCTCTGACCCGACGCTGGTATGGGCGATCTATTTTGTTCTGTTTATGATTTTGTTTCTGGAAAACGGTCTGCTTCCGGCGGCCTTTTTGCCCGGAGACAGCCTGCTGATTCTGGTTGGCGTGTTAATCGCTAAAGGTACGATGAATTTCGCCCTGACGGTTTGCGTGCTGACCACCGCTGCCAGCCTCGGCTGCTGGGTCAGCTATATCCAGGGACGATGGCTGGGAAATACCGCCACGGTGCAGAAATGGCTGTCCCACTTACCCGCACAGTATCATCAGCGTGCTCATCAGATGTTTCACCGTCACGGGCTATCAGCGCTGCTGGTGGGCCGTTTTATCGCCTTTGTCCGTACGCTGCTGCCCACTATCGCCGGGCTTTCCGGTCTGAGTAACGCGCGTTTTCAGTTCTTTAACTGGATGAGCGCTCTGCTCTGGGTGCTGATTTTAACGGTGATGGGATACGCGCTCGGCAAAACGCCGATATTCCTCAAATATGAAGACCAGCTGATGTTCTGCCTGATGCTATTGCCACTGTTTTTACTGGTATTTGGTCTGTGCGGGTCGCTGTACGTTCTGTGGCGCAAGAAACAATCAACCAGTGAGAAAGGAAACTCATGATGTTAGCTTTTAGGAAACTACCGACGCGGGTACTGCGGCTGCTGCCGCTGATGTCGATGATCGCCCTCGCCCTGCTGGCTGCGGTGCTGATACCCACGCTGTTTCGCAGTGAAAACGCGTTGCAGATCCGGGCATCGCGCCAGGGGATCAGCCTGCCGGATGGCTTTTATGTCTATCAGAATCTGAATGCCCAGGGGATTCAGATTAAAAGCATCACCCCGGAACAGAATGCACTGGTTATCAGATTTGACTCAGTGGAACAGAGCGACGCCGCCGAGAAAGTGCTGCGCAAGCTGCTGCCCTACGGGTTTGATATTGCGCGCCAGGATAACCATGCTTCCGGCAGTTGGATCAATCGCATCAGCCTGCGCCCACAGTCCGTTGGCTGATTACCGCCCCCTTTCACGGGCATGGGGGCAACCCCTGAGGTATCGCCACAAAAATCGACTGGAATGTTATCGCGGGACAATCATCCCGGCCCGACCGGAACAGAAGGTCGGGCCCTACAATAGGATCGTATCGGGGATTACATAAGGGTCGACCTTTTTTTGCGGTCGGCCCGACCGGAACAGAAGGCCGGGCCCTACAATCGAATGTTATCGGACGTTTAACGATGGAAAATTTCTTAGACACCTCAGGGGCTACCCCATAAGAATGCTCTCTGTTTTTGAGGTTTTGCGATTTTCTGTCTATGCTTCATAAGCACTAAAACGCGGTCCCCCTGTTTCAGGACAACGATATCTTTATTTCTGATATCTCGCAAAGGAAGGTCACAATCACGATGAAATATCACATTATTCTGGGCGTCAGCCTGCTTACCCTGGCAACCTTTGCTCAGGCAGATACCCTCTGCCGGCAGAAAGAGCAGTCTATTCAGCACGAAATCGATATGGCACGCCAGCACGACAATCAACGTCGCGTGAACGGGCTGGAGCGGGCATTAACGGAAACCCGCGCCAGCTGTAGCGATGCCGCGCTGAAACAGGCTCATCAGGAAAAAATTAAGCAGCACGAGAAAAAAGTGGCCGAGCGTGAACAGGAACTGAAGCAGGAAAAAGCGGAAGGCGACGACCGCGAAAAGATTGCAAAACGCGAAAAGAAACTGGCTGAAGCCCAACATGAGCTGAAGGAAGTGCAGGCTGCGCCTTATTAAGGTCAGACTGCCAACGTCATTAAAACTAAATTTAAGGAGTTTTCAATGTCTAAAGATACTACATCAGAGCATCTGCGCGCCGAACTGAAAAACCTGGCGGATACGCTGGAAGAAGTGTTAACCACCTCCGGTGAGAAGTCGAAATCCGAGCTGGATAAACTGCGCAGCAAAGCCCAGAGCGCACTGAAAGATACCCGTGCCCGCCTGGGAGATTCTGGCGACCGTATCGCTCAGACCACTCGCGAAGCAGCAGAACGTACCGATGTGTATGTGCGCGATAATCCGTGGACCAGCGTAGGTATTGGCGCCGCAGTTGGCGTAGTCCTGGGCGTGCTGCTGACCCGTCGTTAATATGGCAGACCATCAGCAAGGCCACGGCCCCGGCAAAGGGGTCATAAATATCGGGCAGCGTATTGTTACCACCCTCGTTGGCATGGTGGAGACACGTGTGCGCCTGGCGGTGGTGGAGCTGGAAGCTGAAAAAGCCAATCTGATTCAGATGCTGATGATGGTTGGCCTGACCATGCTGTTTACTGCCTTTGGTTTGATGAGCCTGATGGTGATGATCGTCTGGGCGGTCGATGCACAATACCGGCTGATGGCTATCGCCATTACCACCGGTGTGCTTTTCGGACTGGCGCTGATCTTCGGACTGTGGACACTGGCTAAATCGCGCCGCTCAACGCTTCTCAGCGCCACCCGCAAGGAGCTGTCGGAAGACCGCAAGCTGCTGGAGGATGACTGAATGAGCCGCGAACGCGATGCACGTAAAGCCGAACTGTTACGCGAAATCCAGCAGCAGCGGCTGGATTTAAGCGCCGGGCGTAAAGCCTGGTTAGACAGTACGGCACGCTACGATCACGGCTGGCTGACGCTGTTGAGCGCGAAGCGCTGGCTGGCCGTCGGTAGCGGAGTGATGGCTATCTGGTCTGTCCGTAATCCGCGTTTCCTCAGCCGCTGGGCCCGCCGTGGTCTGGGTGCATGGAGCACCTGGCGTATGG
Source organism: Erwinia sp. Eh17-17 (assembly GCF_039675725.1). Classification (NCBI taxonomy): domain Bacteria; kingdom Pseudomonadati; phylum Pseudomonadota; class Gammaproteobacteria; order Enterobacterales; family Erwiniaceae; genus Erwinia; species Erwinia sp. Eh17-17. Next base: position 405,516 of record NZ_JBDFQT010000003.1, read on the forward strand.
TGCGTAACTACCTGCCGCGCCGCTGATCTCCTGCCCTGTACGGCCATACCTCTGGTATGGCCGTTCTTTTGTGCCAGTCACTTCCCCAGTTTTCTTGAATAAGTGCGACAGATTATCTCGCTTACAATCCTTTCCTTCCCCGACTATTATCTCCAGCAACGAACGGCACTGAGCGGATAACACGCGTCAGGCCTGAGTAAAATCCGGTCCGGCCGCTTGCCCGACCACTCATTCTTGTTAGGGGTAAATCATGAAAAAATTAGAAGATACCGGTATTGTTCTGGCACGTATCCTGATGGCCGTTCTTTTTGTTGTTGCCGGATGGGGTAAGTTGACCAACTATGAAGGCACCCAGCAGTTTATGGCTTCAATGGGCATTCCGGCGCTCTTCGTCCCCCTGACCGTGCTGCTGGAGTTCGGCGGCGGTCTGGCCATTATGTTCGGCTTCCTGACCCGTACTACCGCACTGATTACCGCTATCTTTACCGTGCTGACCGCCATTCTGGCGCACAGTAACTTTGCTGTAGATGGTTCAACCATGTTCCTGAAAAACATCAGCATTGCCGGTGGTTTCCTGCTGCTGGCCATTACTGGACCGGGCGCACTGAGCATTGACCGCCTGCTGGGTAAGAAGTGGTAACTCTTCTATACTGATACCAGTGAGGGGGCGGGGATCATATCCTCGCCCCTTTTTACTTTAAGCAAAGGAGAAGCATTATGGGACAACTGATTGAAGGCGTCTGGCACGATCAGTGGTATGACACCAAAGCCACAGGCGGCCGTTTTAAACGTTCTGAGTCTGCTTTTCGCAACTGGGTGACCGCCGATGGCGAAGCGGGTCTGAGCGGCAAAGCCGGTTTTCGCGCTGAGGCTGACCGTTACCATCTGTATGTTTCTCTCGCCTGTCCGTGGGCACACCGCACGCTGATTATGCGCCAGCTAAAAGGGCTGGAAGATCTGATCTCCGTATCGGTAGTCCACCCGCTGATGCTGGAAAACGGCTGGACCTTTGATGAAGATTTCCCTGCTGCTACCGGCGACAGCCTGTATCAGAACGAATATCTTTACCAACTCTATCTGCATGCAGACCCGCACTACACCGGCCGCGTGACGGTTCCGGTACTGTGGGACAAACAGCAGCACACTATCGTCAGTAATGAGTCTGCCGATATTATTCGTATGCTGAACAGCGCCTTTGACGGCGTGGGCGCGCGGGCCGGGGATTACTACCCGCAGGATTTGCACGCGGAGATCGATGAGCTGAACGGCTGGATCTACGATACGGTGAATAACGGCGTGTATAAGTCAGGCTTTGCCACCAGCCAGCCCGCTTATGATGAGGCGGTGAACGCGCTGTTCACCTCCCTGGACCGCCTGGAGACCCTGCTGGGACAGCATCGCTATCTGGCGGGAGAACGGATGACGGAAGCAGACATCCGTCTGTGGACCACGCTGGTACGCTTCGATCCGGTCTATGTGACCCACTTCAAGTGCGATCGTCACCGCATCAGTGACTATCTGAACCTGAACGGTTTTCTGCGCGATCTCTGGCAGACACCGGGTCTGGCTTCTACGGTCAACCTCGACCATATTCGCCATCACTACTACTGTAGCCATAAGACCATCAATCCCAGCGGCGTGATCTCTCTCGGCCCCGCTTATGACTGGGATGAACCGCACGGGCGCGATCGCCACTTCGGATAGCGCTAAGCATTCCGGGCGATTTTCCTGCCGCCCGGCATGTTCTTCACCCTTTCTTGATCTGGCACAAATTCCCCCCTCTGGCGCTTACGTATCTTTACTGACGTAAACACCTAAAACGAAATCAATACGGGAATGGAGCCATGATCAAACCTATCGCTATCTGCCTTGCCGTCGTTCTGCTCTGCTATGTGGCTTTTGTCGGCCATTACTACTATCAGACTTTTTCAACCTTCAACAGCATTGAACATTCTCAGGAAATGAACAGCGTTCAGTAGCCTGTTGCTGATGCTGCGGGGGTTAGCTCTGGCGTTTTGCCAGCAGTTTAGGGATCTCCCGCAGGCACCAGGCTTTAGCCTCCCCCATACTGTCGCGCCGCCAGGCCATGATAATGTCCACCTCCCTGGTGTATTCCGGGCTGACAACGCGCAGTCTTCCCTCGGTGATATCCTTCTCGACCATTGAATAAGGCATCGTTCCGATCCCCAGACCCGCCAGCAGAGCACGGTGCTTATCCTCAATGGTACTGACCGTCAGGCGCTGCTGTTTGTCGAGCAGGGTCACCGTCAGAACCGGCCGTTCACGCGCGGTATCGGCAACGGCAATACCGCGATACTTCACACGCGTGGTTTCCGACAGCGGCTCCGGCTCCTGATGGATAGGATGCTCCGGGCTGGCCACATAGACGCTCATCAGCGTGTAGAGCTTGCGGGTATTAATTTCCGACGAAGCGCGGAAATGCAGATCCGGGGCAATGACAATATCCGCGCGCCCCTGTTCCAGACGCTCCCAGGCCCCGGCCAGCACTTCCGTCATCAGCGAGACCTGAGTGTTGGCTTTATCTGCCAGCTTTTCAACCAGCGGGAACAGCAGCTCGGTGGATACCAGCGCTTCAGTGGCAATCGTCAGGTGCGTTTCCCACCCGCGCGCCAGCGCTTCCGCGTCGGTGGTCAGCTTATCAGCCGCTTCCAGCAGCACTCGCCCACGCTCCAGCAGCATCCGGCCGACGTTAGTGAATTTGGTGCGGTGGCCGGAACGGTCAAACAGCACGACATCCAACTCTTCTTCCAGCTTCTGCATTGTATAACTCAGAGCGGAGGGCACTCTGCCTAACTCATCCGCTGCGGCGGCAAAGCTTCCGCGACGATCGATAGCATCCATTACCCGCAGCGCTTCCAGCGTCAGAGCGCGATCTTTAGCCATAGTAATTCTCTGTCAGGAAATTTGAATATTGCCAGCAGATTAACTGGCTAACAATCCGGCGTCCAGAAACTTACCATATCAGGATAATAAACGGTCGGGAGAAGTCCGGCCGATAAGGAGGAAAGTATGATTACCAGTCGAACCGCAGAGCAGTGTGGCAAAGCCGATTATGGCTGGCTGCAGGCGCGCTATACCTTCTCCTTTGGTCACTATTTTGATCCTGAACTGCTGGGCTACGCGTCATTGCGCGTGCTGAATCAGGAGGTGCTGGCACCGGGGGCTTCATTCCAGCCCAGAACCTATCCCAAGGTCGATGTACTGAACCTGATTTTGAAGGGCGTGGCGGAGTATCGCGACAGCGAAGGTCACCACGTCACGGCGCATGCCGGAGAAGCGTTGCTGCTGGCGACGCAGGCGGGCGTCAGCTATTCCGAGCATAACATGAGTAAAGAGAGCAGCCTGACGCGTATGCAGCTCTGGCTGGATGCCTGCCCGCAGCGGGAAAACAGCGCGGTGCAGCGTATGCCGGTATCCGACTGTCAGCGTCACACGCTGCTCGCCTCTCCGGACGGCAGCGACGGCAGTCTGCAACTGCGTCAGCAGGTCTGGGTGCATCAGGTGGTGCTGGCGCCGGGTGAAAGTTTCAGCCTGCCTCTGCACGGCTCGCGCGCTTACTTACAGTCGATCCACGGCTCGCTGAAGGCGGCGACCCATTCGCAGCAGCAGGAGGCCCTGACCTGCGGCGACGGGGCCTTCCTGCGCGAGGAAGAGAGCGTGACGCTGACGGCGGATACCCCGCTGCGCGCGCTGGTCATTGATTTGCCGGTGTAGCCGGTCAGTCGTCGAAGAACCAGTAACCCTGATTGATCAGCGCGGTTAGCTCCGCGACAAAAGCCGGGTTGTGCAGCGCCGCGCCCAGCTGGTTTTTCCCGATAAGGGTGTAACGACAGAGTACCTCAGCGGCGCTGGCATCGACCGTGTCCAGCCGTTCGCTGTTGATAAAGAAACTGTCGCCAACCTGCAGCATCCGCAACCCGCTCAGCCGGGTCAGCACTTCCCCACCCGTCAGGGCTTCGGCCACCTCACCGGCTGTATAAGGCGGCTCTGCGGGAGCAATATCCAGCTCGTGGCGTGGCGTGGTGGCGAAACGCCCGAACCACTGCTTAAAATCTTCCGGCTGGCTGATGACGTCGATCATCATCGTGCGCAGGCGATCCAACTCATATTCTTCCACCCGCCCCGGGTGTTCCCGGCAGGTTAAATCCGCATCGCTGTAGTGCTCACCACCGAGATCGTTTTCCAGCGCGTAGTCGGCAAAGCTGCTGATAAGATCGCGGCCGTTGGGTCCACGGAAGCCGACAGAGTAGTTGAGCGCGCTTTCAAAGGTGAAGCCATCGTGCGGGAATCCCGGCGGGATATAGAGAATATCCCCAGGCGCCAGCTCCTGATCGACGATCGGCGTGAAAGGTTCCACATGCAGCAGCGCGGGATGCGGACAAAACTGCTTCAGCGGGAGCTTATCGCCCACGCGCCAGCGGCGGCGGCCCATCCCCTGGATAATGAAGACATCGTACTGATCGATATGCGGGCCGACACCGCCGCCGGGGACGGAATAGGAGATCATCAGATCGTCCAGACGCCAGTCCGGCAGCGCGCGGAACGGGCGTACCAGTTCGGCGGAGGGCGCGTGCCAGTGGTTAACCGCCTGTGCCAGCAGCGACCAGCCGGTTTCCCCCAGGTCGTCAAAATGTTCAAAGGGCCCGTTGCTGGCCTGCCACTGGCCGTTGTGGTGGCTGACAAGGCGGCTGTCTACCTCCGGCTCCATCGCCAGCCCTGCCAGCTCATCCGGCGTAATAGGGTCGATGAAGTCCGGCAGCGCATTTTTTAAAACGACAGGGTGTTTTTGCCAGTATTTTTCTAAAAATTCGGGCCAGTTAAGATTGAGTTGATAAGCCATGGGTTCGCACCAGTGAGAAGACAAACGGCCCTGATTATAAAGAGGCGGGTCACCGGGCGGCTTTGTCATGCATCAAGGGTGGGGCGGTATCATGAAAAGTGTCGTGGACAGTCATTCATCCTGCCTTCAGGCAACATAACAAAACGGCCCACACAGTTTTTGCTGTGTGGGCCGTTCTATTGAATGAGTTCGAAGCTGACCGGTAAGCCGGGTTCTGTCGTGGACAGTCATTCATCTAGGCCAGCAATCGCTCACTGGCTCAAGCAGCCTACCCGGGTTCAGTACGGGCCGTACCTGGTGAACCCCTATTTGGCCTTGCTCCGGGTGGAGTTTACCGTGCCACGAACTGTTGCCAGCCGCGCGGTGCGCTCTTACCGCACCCTTTCACCCTTACCTGATCCCACTTGCGTGGGCCATCGGCGGTTTGCTCTCTGTTGCACTAGTCGTGGGCTTGCGCCCCCCAGGCGTTACCTGGCACCCTGCCCTATGGAGCCCGGACTTTCCTCCCCTCTGTCTGTCTCCCCCGAAGGAGGACGGCAACAAAGCGGCGACTGTCTGGTCAGCTTCGGCGCGCAGTGTATAGGGTTTTCATCTGGATGTCACTCACCCTGCTGCTCAAGCGCGTACTTATACAGCGCATTTTTTTTCACCCCGTGGATCTCCGCCGTCAGCGCCGCAGCTTTCTTCAGCGGCAGCTCGGCCTGCAACAGCGCCAGCGTGCGCAGCGCTTCCGGCGGCAGCGCCTCTTCTTCCGCGTGATAGCCCTCAACAATCAGCACCATCTCACCTTTACGGCGGTTGTCTTCTTCCTGCACCCAGGCCAGCAGCTCCCCCACCGGCGCACCGTGAATCGACTCCCAGGTTTTGGTGATTTCACGCGCCAGTACCACATAACGCTCAGGACCGAGCACCGTGACCATGTCCTGCAGGCTGTCGAGCAGGCGGTGGGTGGATTCATAGAAGATAATGGTGCGCGGTTCCTGCTCCAGTTCACGCAGGGTGTCGCAGCGGCCTTTGCTTTTGGCAGGCAAAAAACCCTCGTAGCAGAAACGATCGGACGGCAGCCCGGCGGCACTGAGGGCGGTAATCGCGGCACAGGCTCCCGGCAGCGGCACCACGCGGATGCCCGCCTCACGGCAGAGACGCACCAGATGATAGCCGGGATCGTTGATTAGCGGCGTGCCAGCATCGGAAACTAAGGCTATGCTTTGACCTTCGCGCAGCTTCGCCAGCAACACCTCCGCTTTCTGCTGTTCATTATGATCATGCAATGCGAAGAGGCGCGCATTGATGGCGAAATGTTGTAGCAACAGCCCGGTATGACGTGTATCTTCCGCAGCGATCAGATCGACGCTCGCAAGCACCACGAGTGCCCGCTGGGTGATATCGCCCAGGTTACCAATCGGTGTTGGAACGATATAGAGCGTGCTGGCAGAAATATCTGCCCGATCGTGTTGTTTCATTGTTTGATCCGAATTGCCGATTTAATATTGAGCATCTTGAAAAAAACATCACTGGATACAGTATGCTTCCTTCGAAAGTAGTTCAGCGCAAAGCGCTACGCACCGTACCGCTTCTGCTGGCCGCCCTGATTTTTGCCGGTTGTACCGGTCAGACTCCACAAACGCCTGCGGTGAATGTCCAGGGCGCCGCAACAGGCACCTCTGACTATTATCTGCAGCAGATGCAGCAAAGTGCAGATGATAACAAGGTTGACTGGCAATTACTCGCAATCAGAGCATTGCTCAACGAAGGAAAGGTGCCTCAGGCCAGCGATCGGCTCTCACAGCTGCCGCAGGATCTGAACGCCACCCGTCGCCAGGAACAGCTGCTGCTGCTGGCGCAGTTGAATGTGGCGCAGCAGAAGCTGCCGGATGCAGCCAGCCAGTTGAAACAGATTGATACCAGCGCCCTGTCGCAGGAGCAGCAGGTGCGTTACTTCCAGCTGCAGATTGCCACCAGCGAGGGTCGCCCGTCGCTGGATGTCCTGCGCGCCTGGATTGCTCAGGAACCGCTGCTGACCAACCCGGCCGATAAGCAAAAAAATATTGATGCCACCTGGCAGACGCTGACGCAGATGACCCCGGACCAGATGAACAATCTGACCATCAACGCCAATGAAAATGTGTTGCAGGGCTGGTTAGATCTGCTGGGCGTCTACCGCGCGAATGCCAGCGACCCGGATATGCTGAAAGCGGGCATCAGCGACTGGCAGACGCGTTACCCTTACAACCCGGCCGCTAAGATGCTGCCGACCGCGCTGTCGCAGGTGCAGAATTTCCAGCCTGCCTCTACGGGGAAAATTGCCCTGCTGCTGCCTCTGAGCGGTCAGGCACAGGTCTTTGCTAACGCCATTCAGAAGGGTTTCAACGACGCGAAGAACGGCGTACTGGCTCAGGGCAGCGCGCCAGCGGCCCCTGCCCCGGTGCAGGCACCGCAGGCAGCCCAGGCAAGCCCGGACGCCGTGGTCAGCCCCTCCGCGACCCCGGATGCAGCGGCAGCCCAGCCAGATGACGTGCAGCCCCAGTCTGTCCCGGCGAACAGCGTGGAGACGGCCGCGCCGTCCAGCGGTACTCAGGTGCAGGTTTATGACACCAGCACCCAGCCAATTGATCAGATCCTCGCCCAGGCGAAAAATGACGGCGCAACGCTGGTTGTCGGCCCGCTGCTGAAAAGCCACGTTGAACAGCTGGCTAACAGCCAGTCACCGCTCAACGTTCTCGCCCTGAATGAACCTGAAAATGTCCAGAACCGTCCGAATCTTTGCTATTTTGCGCTTTCTCCTGAAGACGAAGCGCGTGATGCCGCGCATCATATGTGGGACCAGGGCAAACGCACCCCGCTGCTGCTGGTGCCGCGTTCCTCACTCGGTGACCGCGTGAACAAGGCCTTCGCGGCCGAGTGGCAAAAGCTGGGCGGCAATACCGTACTGCAGCAGCAGTTTGGTTCGAAAGCGGAGTTGAAGCAGGGTATTAACAGCGGAGCCGGTATTCGTCTGAGCGGTACGCCGATCAATGTACAGCCTGCGGCGGCGTCTGCGGGTGTCACCATCGGCGGCCTGACCATTCCGGCCCCGGTGACCGACGCCCAGGTCAGCAGCAGCACCGGCAGCGTTGATTCGGTGTATATTGTCGCCACACAGGATGAGCTGTCGCTAATTAAGCCAATGATCGCCATGCGCGTCAGCAGCCGTGATAACGTGGGTCTGTATGCCAGCTCGCGCAGCTACCAGGCCGGTGCCGGCCCGGACTTCCGTCTGGAGCTGGATGGCTTACAGTTCAGCGATATTCCGCTGCTGTCCGGCGCGAATCCGGCGCTGATGCAGCAGGCGGCGAAGTCGTTTAACAATGATTATTCACTGGTTCGCCTGTATGCCATGGGCATTGATGCCTGGACGCTGGCAAACCACTTTAACGAGATGCGCTCTCTGCCTGGTTTCCAGATCAAAGGGGATACCGGTAATCTGAGCGCCACCCAGGACTGCGTAATTAACAGGAAGTTAGTGTGGAGTCAGTATCGTCAGGGGCAGATCGTTCCGGCATCCTGAGCCGACAGCAGCAGGGGGCGAAGCGTGAACGTCAGGCGCGCCAGCTGCTGCAAACCTCAGGTCTGCGCTTCGTTGCCGCCAACGTGCGCTATCGTACAGGTGAAATCGACCTGATTATGCGCGACAGGCAGGTCTGGGTGTTTGTTGAGGTGCGCTACCGACGGGATGCCCGTTTCGGGGGCGCCGCCGCCAGCGTCACCCGCAGTAAGCAGCAGAAGCTGTTGCGTGCAGCGGCGCTGTGGCTGAGCAGCCGTGGGCAAAGTTTTGACACGGCTGACTGCCGTTTTGATGTGGTAGCGATCACCGGCGAACAGGTGGAATGGTTACCCAATGCTTTTACAGCAGAATAAGAGCCTGTTTTAAAGGCTAAACTCACCAGGTGAATGTCGTGCTGGAAAGAATTAAAGTCTGTTTTACCGAAAGTATTCAAACACAGATCGCGGCGGCAGAAGCGCTACCGGACGCGATATCACGGGCGGCGATGACCATGGTTCAGTCGCTGCTTAATGGCAACAAAATCCTGAGCTGTGGCAACGGAACCTCCAGTGCCAATGCCCAGCATTTTGCTGCCAGCATGATTAACCGTTTTGAAACCGAGCGCCCAAGCCTGCCAGCCATTGCGCTCAGCGCGGACAATGTGCTGCTTACCGCCATCGGCAATGACCGCCTGCATGAAGAGATTTACGCCAAGCAGGTGCGGGCATTAGGGCATACCGGTGATATTTTGCTGGCGATATCAACCCGTGGCAACAGCCGTGATATTGTCAAAGCGGTAGAAGCTGCGGTGACGCGTGATATGACGATTATTGCGCTGACCGGATACGACGGCGGTGAACTGGCCGGGCTGCTGGGCCCGCAGGATGTGGAGATTCGTATTCCTTCACATCGCAGCGCGAGAATTCAGGAAATGCATATGTTAACCGTGAATTGTCTGTGCGATTTAATAGATAACACTTTGTTTCCCCACCAGGATATTTAAAGGAGCTTAAATGAAGGCATTATCTGCATGTGCAGTTATCCTTACCGCGTTGATGTTGCAGGGCTGTGTGGCGGCCGTTGTTGGCAGTGCCGCGGTCGCAACCAAGAGCGCGACAGACCCGCGTTCTGTCGGCACTCAGGTTGATGACGGTACTTTAGAGCTGCGGGTGACGAACGCGTTATCTAAAGACGAACAAATTAAACAAAACACCCATATCGTCGCCACGGCCTATCAGGGCAAAGTGCTGCTGACCGGTCAGTCACCGAGCAGCGATCTTGCCCTGCGAGCCAAGCAGATTGCCGTTGGCGTTGACGGAGCGACCGAGGTGTATAACGAGATCCGTACCGGCAGCAAAGTGAGCTTTGGTACCGCGTCTTCAGATACCTGGATCACCACCAAAGTTCGCTCCCAGCTGTTGGGCAGCGACCAGGTGAAATCGTCGAACGTTAAAGTGACCACCGAGAATGGCGAAGTGTTCCTGCTGGGTCTGGTGACCGACTCGGAAGCCAAAGCGGCGGCCGATATCGCCAGCCGGGTGAGCGGCGTGACGCACGTCACCACCGCGTTTACCATTTTGAAATAAGGTTAACGGACGACGACCTTCACGGGCCGACCGGAAAAAAGGGTCGGCCCCTACAACAGGATGACCGGAAAAAAGGTCGATATCTACAGACGTTGAAAAGAGAAAAAGCTGAAAGGGAACTATCGACGGTTCCATTCATCCGTGTGAATAATATTTCCGTCAACAAATTTCCAGCTAATTTTCTCGTAACGAAACTCAACCAACTCCATATGATTAAATTTCTCTTTACTGACATCTTTAATATCAAACATAACCGGAGAGATGCTGACTACCCGGACATTTTCCATTAATGTATTGAAATATTCGATTTCCTGTCCGTTATAGTTAATGCCAAACCATTTCGCTTCTACTTTCTTCAGGGTTCTCCCTGTGGTTAATGTCCTGTACAATAATGGAGATGAGCAGTCTATTTCTTTCTCGACCATAAATGGCAGATGCTGGCGACTACCCGTAATTTTTCCCGTTAGATCATCAGTAGGCAGAGTAATACTATGATGAACTCCCAGCACCTCAATACTACCTTCGCGTCCATTAATGTCGACACCGCCTTCGATAAGGCGATCGCTATCATCAGTCAAAAACAAATATACAGGAATAGCCATGTTAATTTACCTTATAAAAGTCTTCTGCTGTTGACTGACCAATTACACTTACAATATGTGACAGGCAATACTTGCCGTTTGTAACTTTATAAAGAGCTTCTATAATATTGACCACATACTGATTTCGCTCTTCTCTTGTACCGCCATAGAAGGGCAGTGAACATATCTCTCTTTCATTCAAAACCTGACTTCGGTTATCAATTAAATCTAATACTCTTGTTGGGTTAGTTTGTAACGCAACAGATAGCACCAAACCTAAATCCTCCGCCGTTCCAGCATCAGTAAAGGGTGCCAAAGTCGGCACCAGATCAAGCCACTCGGGTAAACCATTCGTGATATTATCCATCACACACTCCCACTCACCATATTGCGCTTCAGGCTGGCTGTAGTCGATGTATCCTTTAACACCTAATTCTTTTATTTTATTTTTCACTTCGTTTACTGTTATCTTGTGACAAACCGGTGATGGCAGCGGCCCAAAGGCAAACGATGAGAATGTTGAAATTGATAAAGTCAAAGCGATTAATTTCTTCATGGCACCACTCGCAAAATAGAATCACCAGAATTGAGTATCGACTGGCGAATTCCAGAACCATTGATCACTATGCAACCTTCTGAAGATGAATTTGGCGGTTTACTTGCATTATCACCATGTATTCTGAATGCAGATCGGCCAAAAGTGTTCGTTCCTGCTATCGGGTCTAAAATTACCGTGTAAGGTCCACGATGATTGTTATAGCCATTAATACGATAAAATCCTTCCGGAATTGGCCCAACACGTTCTACTTGCTGCATTGAAGGTGCATTGAGTCCACTTCCTACACCACTATATCCATGCGCAACAATGCTGCCGTTATGCCTGAGCACACCCGTTGCTTGCGAATATTCCCACGTCATATCACTCTCCCTGAGCGAGTCCCTTTATTTTTCGCAGGAGTAATCTAACCAGAAAAATATTGGTTTTTTGTGATCTACGTCGAGTATAAATTAATTTAAGAAATAGCTTTAGTGGATGCGGTAATAGCGAATTTAACGGGAAGGATCATGCCTATAACGTGTAGCGTTTAGCCAGGTTCAATATCTCTCGAACCTTTAACCAACCTATCCGTTTTAGGTTTATCATCCGCGGCGAGGCGACTGGAAAAAAGGTCAGCCCGTGTGATTAACACCCGTTACAACCGGCTTAAACAATCCATTGCTACCGCCTTGAAACTGGCGAAATCCCCGCTGTCGCGCAACCTTGTCATCGCCCTTTCCCGCATAAACGTGACAAACAGATCGTAAATCGCCATCGCCTCTTCGTATTCGGTTTTACTGATCGCCAGCAGGAAAATAACGTATGCGGTTTCATCCCCCCAGGCGATGCCCTTCGGCGCCAGCACCGTGTAAACACAGGTTTTTTTTGCCAGCAGCCCCAGCGAGTGCGGCAGGGCTATCCCTTCGCCCAGCATGGTGCTGACAATCGCTTCACGCTCCTCCACCGAGGGGTAAAACGTCTCATCAACCATGCCTTCCTGCTCCAGTTCGTCGCACAGCTGGCGGAACAGATCGCTGCGGTCCATCGGCTGGTCGAGGATCAGGAAGTGGCTGGCATCGAAGAATTTCTCCAGCATATACGGACGGGTGCGGTCGAGCAGCACCAGCTTACCAATCTGCTCCAGCTGGTATTCGGTGGGGAACGGCGACATCACCACCACCGGTTTATCTTTGTCGCTCAGGCGCACGGTGGAGATCACAAAGTCCTCCTCCACGCTCTCCTTCAGCTCATACTCGCGCAGCGAAATGGTGTTGCTCACCACGATCTGCGGGTATTTACGCAGCAGCATGGCTTCGATCATGCGCACGGTCGAGTTGCCGGTATCGCACACCAGCAGGATCTGTGGATGACGCTGGTAGCCCACGTTGTAGTGGCGCTCCAGACCGACGCCAATATGCAGTACCAGGAAACCAACCTCATTTTCACTGATGGTATAGGGCGTATATTTGCCCCAGCTGGAGACCGCCGCCAGCGTCACATCCCAGGCCATCGGATAGTGCTGTTTGATGTTGGACAGCAGCGGATTGGGAATATGGATCTGGTAGCGCACGCGGGTGATCATGGTTTTGATATGCGTCAGCAGGTCAGCGCGCAGCTGCGGGTCATTTTGCAGGTTGAAATTATAGTGGGTGTTGATATAGCTGAGGATGTAGTCCACCAGCGAGTCACCGTCGTCCGGGCTGATGGCGCTGGCCGCACCATCCTCGACCCGGCGAGCCGCAATATGTACACACAGCCAGGCTTCCTCCGCCGGAGAGATGGCCTTACCGGTTATCGGCCTCATCAGACTGACGATATGCCGTGCGGCGTGGCGCACCTCGTCATCGACGTCTTCAGCGGCAAAATCCGTCAGCGGATAGCCTTCCCCAATGCGCCGCACCGCAACGGCGCAGTAAAGGCGCAGATAGAACTCGCCCTCATCCGTCAGGCGGATATTAAAGCGCGACAGGCACTGTTGCAGCAGCGGTTGCAGCGTATCGAGCATCCCGCTGTTCAGGGCTTCCAGCCTGAGCAGCGGACTGTCACTGTCCTCCTGAGCCACCTGATACAGCAGGTCGGTCAGGCAGGTGCGCATCGCCTCTTCGCGGCCAAACAGCTTCATGCCGTAGCGCGGCCTGGTTTCAATCGTTAACTGATAGCGCGACAGCCATTCTCTGACTTCGGCCATGTCACTTTGCAGCGTATTACGGCTGACAAACCACTCATCGGCCAGGTCTTCCAGCTTGAGGGAAAAAGCTGAAGTAAGAAAACGGGTCAGCAGGTAGTGCACGCGTTCCGGGGAGGTGCGCGGCACGCGTAAATGAGAGGGGGACTGCTGTAGCAGCTGCGTATAACGCAGGGCATCGTTAATCTTTAACTGATAACCTGCGCCGCGATTCAGCACCAGGCAGGCGCCGTGATCCGCCAGCAGTTCATTGAGCACGTTAATATCGGTGCGTACCGTGCGCGTGGAAACGTCAAAACGACGCGCCAGTTCGTCCTGCGGCAGCGTTTCGTTTTGCAGTAAATCAAACAACTGGGCCAGTCGCTGGTTGGGAAATCTCACGGAGCACCACTTTTACACTATGAACCAGAAGGAAACGTAACTTATTTCTCGCAGAAAAAATAGTACACCCCAGAATCATCCTGGGGTGCCGGGCCGACCTTAACCCACGAGTTTTTTGGTTATCGCCAGCAGCGTGGCCACGTCCTGCGGACGGGTCAGTCCTGAAGGGCCATCAATAATCGAACTGTAGACGTGCGGAATGATTTTGCTCACGCCCGCGTCCAGGGCGATCTGCAGGATCGCCGCAAAGTTGTCCAGATCGATGCCGCCGGTCGGTTCCAGCCAGAAATCCTGCTGTGCGCAGGCTTCCGCCACCGCTTTAAATTCATCGATGGCTTTTAATCCGCCCATCGGGAAGTATTTGACCGAGCTGCCGCCCATATCTTTCAGCAGCGCCACTGCGGTCGCCACCGGCACAATGCCGTCTGCCTGCTGCGAGCTGAGTGGCCCGGTGGAGATCTTCACCATGCCCACGCGCCCGGTTGGCGAGATCAGCCCGTTAACCACGGTGTCTGACTGACCGAGCAGCGCGCGCGACGTCGCCACACCGGTGAAGACCTGATTGACGTGCTGCGGCTGCACTTCAGCGGCAATCGCGCTGACCATCGCTGACTGGTTCGGATCGCCCGCCCCCAGCCCGACGGACAGCGCGTTGTCGATAAGCTGAGCATACTCACGCATATCCGCGACGGCACGGGTCACATCGGGATAGTTTTTTGACAGTACCCCCACCAGCACATGGCCTTCCGCCGCCAGCCAGATATCGCGGGCATTCTGCTTCGAACCCGCCAGAACGTTGAGGCATACCCGGTCACGGTAAAATTTTGGTGTCAGCGTCATGCTCATGAATCCTTGTTTAACAGGGTCTGGATAGAGACAAAAATGGTGTGCAGCTGGTCGGCAGTGACGCTGCGCACGTCAACTTCGACAATGCCCTCGTTGGCTTTATAGCCGCGGAAATAGATCGCAATCTCGCCGGTTTTCAGCGCCTGCACCACGTCACCGGTGGTGCGCCCAATCGCCGCTTCATCGAAGTGGATTTCCGCACGGGCGATATCGCGCCCGGCGGCGTCCCACACGGTGCGCGCCTGAATGCCTGTCAGCTGATTCAGGCTGTCGATAAACGGCGTCATTTTTTCCACCATCTGCGCGCCGGTCACCTTCTCCACGCGCAGGTAGTTTTCAATCGCCTGGGTCAGGCCGAGGATGCCCTCTTTGCCGACTTTCATCGCCCGGCCAATACCGTTCGACTGGCGTTTGACCCACTCAACGTACTGCGTTTTACCGATCACCAGTCCGCTGGTCGGGCCTTCAATGGCTTTCGCACCGCTGTAGATAACCAGGTCGGCACCAGCAGCGTAGTACGTCTGCAAATCCTCTTCGGCGGCAGCATCAACAATCAGCGGCACGCCATGTTTACACGCCACTACGGCGGCCTGCTCAACGCTCAGGTGGCTTTTCTGCACGCTGTGGTGGGACTTGATATACAGGATCGCAGCAGTCTGCGGCGTTATCGCCGCCGCAAGCTGGGCCGGGGAGCATTCATTGGCATAGCCCGCTTCCACCAGCTTACCGCCGCCCAGCGCCACCATGGTGCCGACAGGCGCGCCATAGTTAACGTTGTGGCCCTTCGGCAGTACGATGTCGTGCGCCACCGTCAGCGGAGCGACGTGCAGGTTTTCCAGCAGCCAGTCGTTATCCCTGACGATCACCGCCGCCACCGCCTGGGCGATCCCGGCGGAGGCGCAGGAAACTACCACGGCGGCCTCACAGCCCAGCAGCCCGGCAATATACGCCCCGGTTTTATCCACCAGGTCTTTCATTTCAAAGTAGTGATTCAGGCCGTAGCTCACCGTCCCGACCACGTCTGCGCTCGGGGTCGAGACGCCGAGGATGGTCATACGTCCGGAGGCGTTGATCACCTGCTTTAAGCCGTATTTCTCATAAACAGAACGTTCATAAACAGAAGTCATTGCGTTTCTTCCCTTCGTTAGTCACGAATCCCTGGCCGCCGACCACTGCGGCCAGCGGCACCAGCTGTGTTTCGCCGGACAGCGAGTGTCCGTCAGAGTCGGTGAACAGGGCTTTTTCCTGCTGCACATCGAAGATGGTCAGGTCAGCATCGTAGCCCACTGCAAGGCGGCCTTTACTGCCGAGGCGCAGACCGTCTGCGGCGTGGGACGTCACGCAGTCAATAACCTGCGGCAGCGTCATACCGATGCAGAAGAACTTCGACATCACGTGCGCCAGGGTATAGACCGGGCCGTTAAGGCGGTTACGGCAGTAGATATCCGAGCTGATGGTGTGCGGCAGAATACCCTGCGCAATTGCCACGCGTGCCACGTCAAAGCTGAAGCTGGCGCTGCCGTGGCCGACGTCGAGCCGCACGCCGCGCTGAAGCGCACGGCTGACCGAGGCGCGCAGTTGGCCCTCAGGGGTCAGGATGCGGTTCGGCTTACCGTTGTAGCAGTGGGTAATGATGTCGCCGCTGCTCAGCAGATCGGCGATCTCATCAAGGTTCGGCGGGTTATTGCCGATGTGTACCATCAGCGGCAGGCCGCCGTTCTCCTGCTGCATCGCTTTGGCGCGCGCCAGCGGTTTAATACCGTTTTGCTCCACCACGCTGCTGCTGATGCGGGCCTTCAGGCCGAGGATAAACTGCGGCAGGCGCGCCAGCGCGGCTTTCACCGCCGGGGCGTCAATACGGGCCATATCCGCCAGTTCGTTCTGCGTCAGAATACCGCTGCGCGCGATGTTCAGCAGGGCATAAACGCGGGTGCTGGCACTGCGCGTCAGCCGGTAAAAATCATCGATATCGTCGGCACCGGTACTGCCGGCATCCACCACGGTGGTCACGCCGGTTTCGACGCCGATGCGGTCGGCTTCATCATGGTAAATCGGTGATTTTGGGTAACAGTGAACGTGCGAGTCAATCCAGCCGGCGCTCAGCCAGTAACGCCCGCCCAGGTCCCACTCGCGCACTGCCGTGCCTTCTATGGTTCCCACGGCGGCAATTTTACCCGCGCTTATTGCCACATCGCTGAAGCCGCCGTCGCTGAGGCGCGCCCGACGGATTATCAGATCAAACATTGCAGACTCCTCAGCGTGGCGACACCCTGCCGCCGCGCTCGTTAGTTACAGCGCAACCGGGAAGATCGCTCCCAGCGCCATCGCGCCGAGAATGGCACCACCGGTAATCGGCTTGTTCCACAGATAGAACAGCAGCGACCCCGCCAGCGAACCGAGGCCAATCGGGATCGACGCCGCCATTGCAGACAGGATAATCAGCGGCCCCAGGAAGCGGCCGGAGGTATTCCCCGCCCCCATCATTACGTCGGCGCCGTAGGTGGAGTCGCTGTTGCTGATGGTGAATTTACGCGCCAGGATGATCAGATAACCCACCGCCAGACCCAGCGCCAGGCCAGTCACCAGCGAGGCGGCAAAGTTGGCCACCGGGAAGATAATGCCCGCCCCCAGCAGCAGCGCCGGAACGCCCAGGCCGATCCCGGTCTGGATCGCTCCGCCGATATCGAGGATGCCCACCAGCGAACCTTCAATGATGCGCGCAAACAGGAAGCTGGCGCCGAAGGCAGCGACAGCACCATACACGCCGGTTTCCATGCCGGAGCGCAGCATTGAGACAAAGGCCACCTCGTTAAACGCGCCCAGCCCGTAGACGTAATACATATGTGTCCCGGCGAACACCCCGGAAGACAGCAGGCCTACGAAGATCGGGAACGACCAGTCGGCATACCAGAAACCGCTTTTTGACTCTTCCATTACGCTCATCCTCTTATTTGCCGCTCATAGCGTTGTGGATCATCTCCAGCCAGCCGGGAACGCCGAGCTGGAAGGACTGCAACAGCTTCATATCGAAGCCACGGAAGAAGCCGCTCAGCACGAACAGCAGGACGATGGCCACCATCATCACTTTCGTCACGCGGTTCCAGCCCGCTTCTTCCACCCCTTTACCGATCAGGATGCCGAGTACCAGGCCCGGAACGGCGTTACCCATAATCAGCTGCGCCAGGCCGCCGAAAATGGTGGCCCAGAAGCCCGATTTTTTACCGGCATCGATCGCGGCCAGCCAGAAGATCACCGGCATCACGGTGTTCACCAGCAGGTTGGCCGCCGGTACCAGCACTTTGACCGCCGTCACCTGCAATGCAGCAGGCACCGCAGACGCGGTAGAGTTGAGGAACGCCACCACGATCATGCCGATGATGCCGCAGGCAATCGCCATCTTCTTCGGATTGTGCAGGGTGTCGGCTACGTTACGGTTTTTCACCATCAGTGCCGCCGCGCCCCAGTTCGGGATAATGCGATGGTCAACGTCCTGGGTGAAGGAACCGGCCGCCACCGAGGAAGCCCAGGCGTTAAAGAAGAAGCCGAGACCGAAAGAGAAGTGAGAGGCCGGATCGCCCTCACAGGAATTCAGTTCACCCAGTGTGCGAAATGCGCCCATGCCCTGTGTGGTCGGGGCGTGGAACATACGTGCGGCTCCGGCACCGACCCCAACGCCGACCAGGCCGCCAATAATCAACGACTTAAATAAAATGATTAAAAACATTAGTTTTTCCTTTGGATTTATATCCCAACGTTTTTATTAGAGAGTGGTGAAATCCACCTTGTCGGTATCGACCACTGCAACGTTCACCGTGATCTCCAGCTCCACGCTGTACAGCCGCCGTTCACGTGCCAGAAAGAAAAAGAGAAACTTTTCCGTTTTGACGCGCAGTTCAGCGCGCAGCACCTTTACGTCCACCGGCTCAATACGCAGGAGGATGCTGCTGGTAGACTTGAGCACCGTGTTCTGCACCCGGCTCAGGGCGTCGGCAAAGGCTTTCGCCTTGCTGTCGCCCCTGCCGCTGACGTTCACCGTGGTGGTGAATTGCTCTTTCATCAGCCGTGCTTCTTCTGCCACGCCTGCACCAGGCGCTCGCCCAGCTCTTCTTTATCCATAAAGCCGAAGCCGAGAACTTTGGCCCCTTCATTGATGGCGGTGACGCCTTCGTCAATCGAACGCATCCCGTGTTTGGCTTTATAGCCATACTTGTTCTGGGCAGTAATCGCCCCCGCACCGCCGCTGCCGCAGAAAGAGATGCCGAAGCTGGCATTTTCTGCGTTCATCACATCACCCAGCTTCATATCCGCTGCGACGCCGGGTACGACGATCGCCTTACCACCGGCTTTTTCGATGCCTGCTGCGACTTTCTGGCCTTTGCCCAGGCGGTCGCCGATTACTACGATGATTTGAGACATGGTGTATTCCTTTTTTGTGTTCGCAGGGGTCGGGTATGCCCGACCCGGTTTTATGAGTTCTCTTTCGCCACTTCGAAATGGACGGATAACAGCCAGGCCTCTTCTTCCGGCAGATTGCCAAATAAGTCGACCACCTGCTGTGCCAGCGCCATCGACTGTGGCGATATATCTTCAAACAGATCGGCTTCGACTTCCGGCAGCGCTTCACCGGTCAGCGAACGCAGCGCCATTGCCCGCACGTGGGACGTTAACATTTGCTGCTGAACTGAATCAGGCTGAATATTTCTGGCGGCAAACAGCCCGGTAATTTCCCCCATCACCCGCGCGGCCAGCGTCTGAATCTTGTCATCCTGCTCTGTTGCCGCACCCGGCCCCGTTCCATTACTCACGTTCGTCCCCCCTATATTGGCAATAGCCATAAGCTATCCCCGCCGGGGTGTGCTGTGGAGAACGACTTTTTCCGCCAGCAAGCGGAAATAAACGGATGGCGCGTGGGCGAGGTCGCAAAAAACATCAGACCGTGCAGCTATCACTCTAAAATGAGAGATAAATCACGAATCAGGGATTATTTTGCGCAACTGACGCATTGAGGAAAAAAAAAGAGAGCAGGGGAACGTGGTAATAAAAGGAAAACAGAGGGAAAACTTATGAAGGTCGTAATAAGGGCCGGTAGCCAAACCGGCCCGCAGCAATTAGCGGAACTTTTTATGATTGGCGTCGCGAGTTTCAGCAAATTTCTTCGCTTCCTCCTGCGCACCTTTCAGGTCTCCGGCGTTCGCCAGCTTCAGGCTGGTGTCAATCTGACCAATCAGCGTATCCAGCCCGGCGTGATAATCCTTCACCTGTGCGCTGTCTGCCGCCTGGCCTTTCAGTTTGTCCGGCGTCTGGGTTTTGGCGTTTTCTGCCGCGGCCCGCATATCGGTTAAAGCTTTGACCATCTCCGCTTTATCGTCGGTCTTCTGAACCGTGCGATAAGCGCCTTTCAGGATGTCCATATCGCCTTCCAGGTCCTGCGCCAGCAGCGAGAAGCTGGAACACAGCAGGGTCGTGCTCAACATTGCAATCAGTAATTTACGCATCTCAGATCCTATTTTTATAAATGGGTATCATTAGGGCATGAAAAAAGGCGAAGGTTTTCACCTCCGCCTTTTCAGCATACGCGTAAATCAGTAAATTACTGCCCGGCGATTTTCATTTCTGGTAACAAAACGGATCCGCACTGAATATTGCTGCGAGTTTCGATATCGCTACCCACGCTGACCATATTGCGCCACATCTCTTTCAGGTTACCGGCAATGGTAATTTCACTGACCGGATACTGGATCACGCCATTCTCTACCCAGAAACCGGAGGCGCCACGCGAGTAGTCACCGGTGATGCCGCTGACGCCCTGCCCCATCAGCTCGGTGACCAGCAGCCCGGTACCCAGCTGTTTCAACATCGCCTCGAAGCTGTGACCCTGACCGGCAATGCGCCAGTTATGGATGCCGCCAGCATGACCGGTGCTCTGCAGGCCCAGCTTGCGGGCGGAGTAGCTGGTCAGCAGCCAGTTCTGCAATACGCCATCTTTAATGATGTCGCGGCGCTGGGTGCGAACCCCTTCGCTGTCGAAAGGCGTGGACGCCAGGCCTTTCAGCAGGTGCGGATGTTCTTCAATCGTCAGCCACTCTGGCAGAATTTGCTGCCCCAGTGAGTCGAGCAGGAAGGTGGATTTGCGGTACACGCTGCCACCGCTGATCGCGCCGACCAGATGGCCAAACAGGCCGGTCGCCACTTCAGCCGCAAACATCACCGGCGCTTTCATCGTTGACAGCTTACGCGGCGACAGGCGCGACAGCGTGCGGCGCGCGCACTCTTCACCGACCGCCTCCGGGGATTTAAGATCGTCAATGGCGCGGCCAATGGTGTAGGCATAATCGCGCTCCATATCGCCATTCTCTTCAGCAATCACACAGCTGGAGAGCGAGTGGCGGCTGGAACAGTAGCCCTGAAGCATGCCGTGGCTGTTGCCGAAGACCTTAATGCCGACGTGGCTGTTAAAGCTGCCGCCTTCGGTATTGGTGATGCGTTTGTCGGCCTTCAGTGAAGCCTGCTCGGCACGGGCGGCCAGCTCAATCGCGCGATCGGCGTCGATCTCCGCCGGGTGAAACAGATCGAGATCCGGCGCGTCAAACGCCAGCAGCTCGCGATCGGCGACGCCGGCGTAAGGATCCGGCGAGGTGTAACGGGCAATATCCACCGCTGCCTGCACGGTACGCTTAATCGCATCCGGGCTGAGGTCGGTTGAGGAGGCGCTGCCCTTGCGGTTCTGGTAATAGACGGTGATGCCCAGGGCACCATCGGAGTTGAATTCTACGTTCTCCACTTCACCATAGCGCGTACTGACGCTGATGCCGGTGGTTTTGCTGACCGCGACTTCTGCTCCGTCGCTGCTGGCGCTTGCCAGTTCGAGTGCCGTCGCTATCGCCTGTTCCAGGGTTTTACGTTGTTCTGCAACTTGGGAGAGTAATTTCATCGACCTGCCATATAATAAGTTGAGATGTTTTTGCTGTTATACCCTCAATAATTCGGGCTGCGGGAAGGCGGCAAATGAGCGAATCCCGAGACGCTTACTCACGTTAGTGATTCGGGTGAACGCATGCGGCCAACGCACCTGAAGCCTGAAGTATGACCGGTAGAAAACAGCTCTCAAGGTGATAAGGAGTGATTTGAGTCTAACAGACTCAGAGAACAATTTCGCAGTAGCCTCGTAACCTGATAGCATTAGCCTCTTTTTCAGGAGCCGTACCAATGACCAAGCAGCCCGACGACTGGCTCGATGATGTACCCGATAACGAAGAAGAAGAAGACGAAGAGATTATCTGGGTCAGTAAAAGTGAGATTAAACGTGACGCCGAAGAGCTGAAACGCCTCGGTGGTGAACTGGTGGAGCTGGGGAAAAACTCCCTGGACAAAATTCCACTGGATGAAGATCTGCGTGCCGCGATTGAACTGGCGCAGAAGATTAAGAAAGAAGGCCGCCGCCGCCAGATGCAGCTGATCGGTAAAATGCTGCGCTCGCGTGATGAAGAACCAATTCGTACCGCGCTGGACAAGCTGAAGAACCGCCACAACCAGCAGGTTGCGTTGTTCCATAAGCTGGAAGTGCTGCGTGACCGCCTGGTTGAACAGGGTGATGACGTCATCCCTGAGGTGCTGAATCTCTATCCGAATGCCGACCGTCAGCAGCTGCGTGCAATGATCCGTAACGCACAGAAAGAGAAAGCCGCCAACAAACCGCCGAAAGCCTATCGCCAGATTTTCCAGTATCTGCGCGAGTTAGCCCAGGCCTCTTGATCGGGCAGGATTAAGGGCGGACTGAAAAACAGGGTCCGCCCCTACGCAGGGGCCGACCATTTTTTCGATCGGCCCGCCCTACCTGCTACGCCAGGCGATCTAACAACTTCTGATGTATCCCACCAAATCCGCCGTTGCTCATCACCAGGATGGAATCTCCCGGCTGGGCTTTTTTGGCGATCATCTCGACCAGCGTATCAATATCGGCACTCCACTGTGCCGGCTGGATACAGGCATCGGCCACTTCGGCAACCTGCCACGGAATGTGGTGCGGCTGGAACAGGAATACTTCATCCGCGCGCGCCAGTGCCGGAGCAAGATCGTCCTTGCTGATCCCCATTTTCATGGTGTTTGAACGGGGTTCCAGCACGGCCAGAATACGCGCCGTACCGCCAACTTTACCGCGCAGTGCGGAAAGTGTCGCGAGGATGGCGGTCGGGTGATGGGCAAAGTCATCATAAACTTTGATGCCGTTGCTTTCACCGCGCAGCTCCAGACGGCGGCGGGCATTGATAAAGTCATTCAGCGCACGCCCGGCATCTTCCGGTTTCACGCCCACATGACGCGCAGCAGCAATCGCCATCATGCCGTTATGCATGTTGTGTTCGCCCACCAGCGCCCAGTTAACCTCCGCCACGCGTTCACCGTCCAGCCACACTTCCCAGTGGGAGGCATCCGCTGACAGCTTCTTCGCCTGCCAGTGGCCGTTCTCGCCAATGCTTTCCTGCTCGCTCCAGCAGCCCATCGCCATCACCTGCTTAATATTGGCGTCGTGCTCCGGCAGGATAATTTTGCCCTGCCCCGGCACGATGCGCACCAGATGATGGAACTGCTTCTGCACCGCGCGCAGATCGTCAAAAATATCGGCGTGATCAAATTCCAGATTGTTCAGGATCAGCGTACGCGGGCAGTAATGCACAAACTTGGAACGCTTGTCGAAGAATGCACAGTCATACTCGTCCGCTTCAATCACAAAGAATGAGCTTTTTCCTAAAGTTGCCGAGACGTCGAAATTGCCCGGTACGCCACCGATCACATAGCCAGGTTCATAGCCGCAGGCCTGTAAAATCCATGCTGCCATGCCCGCCGTGGTGGTTTTGCCGTGCGTTCCGGCGACGGCAATCACCCAGCGGTCACGCAGCACGAAATCGTGCAGCCACTGTGGGCCAGAGAGGTAAGGAATATTGCGTTCCAGCACCGCTTCCACACACGGGTTGCCGCGCGTCATGGCGTTGCCGATGATCACCAGGTCCGGGGCAGGATCGAGCTGTGAGGCGTCATAACCCTGAATTAAATCAATGCCCTGCTTCTCCAGCAGCGTGCTCATTGGCGGGTAGACGTTAGCGTCTGAGCCGGTAACTTCATGGCCAAGCTCGCGGGCCAGCATCGCCAGACCGCCCATGAAAGTGCCACAGATACCGAGGATATGAATACGCATAAAGGGTCCGTTGCTTAAAAAGTTCCCGCACAGTGTACCGTCCCCATCGTGCGGAAGAAACGGATTTGCCCTATGTTCTTTAGCGTTCAATCGGCTAAACTGCGTACGCATACGTTGGCAGTTTGTTAACCGGGCTGCTACTCAACCGCAGATTCAGGGATTGTGTTATGAAAACGTTAGGCGAATTTATCGTCGAGAAGCAACACGACTTTCCGCACGCAACGGGTGAACTCACCGCTTTGATCTCCGCGATCAAGCTGGGTGCCAAGATCATCCACCGCGATATCAATAAAGCTGGCCTGGTCGATATTCTGGGTGCCAGCGGCGCTGAAAATATTCAGGGCGAAGAACAGATGAAGCTCGATCTGTTTGCCAATGAAAAGCTGAAAGCGGCACTGAAAGCCCGTGGCATCGTGGCGGGTATCGCGTCTGAAGAAGAGGATGAAATTGTCATCTTTGAAGGCGTGGAAAACGGCAAGTACGTGGTGCTGATGGATCCCCTCGACGGCTCCTCCAACATTGATGTCAACGTTTCTGTCGGCACCATCTTCTCTATTTACCGCCGTATTACGCCACCAGGTACGCCGGTTACAGAAGAAGATTTCCTCCAGCCGGGCAGCCAGCAGGTCGCAGCGGGTTACGTGGTTTACGGTTCATCTACCATGCTGGTGTACACCACCGGCTGTGGCGTGCATGCCTTTACCTATGACCCGTCTCTCGGGGTGTTCTGCCTGAGCGCGGAGCGTATGACCTTCCCGGAGAAGGGTTACACCTACTCCATCAACGAAGGCAACTATATCCGCTTCCCGCAGGGTGTGAAAAAGTATCTTAAATTCTGTCAGGAAGAGGATAAAGAGACGCACCGTCCTTACACCTCCCGCTACATCGGTTCGCTGGTGGCAGACTTCCACCGCAACCTGCTGAAAGGCGGTATTTACCTCTATCCAAGCACCGCCAGCCACCCGAAAGGCAAGCTGCGCCTGCTGTATGAGTGCAATCCGATGGCGTTCCTGGCTGAACAGGCCGGCGGTAAAGCCTCGGATGGTAAAAACCGTATTCTCGACCTGGTGCCGCAAAGCCTGCACGAGCGTTCACCGTTCTTCGTCGGTAACGACCACATGGTCGATGATACCGAACGTTTCCTGCGTGAATACCCGGACAACTGATCATCACTGCATGGGGCCGCTCTTTTTTCGATCGGCCTTTTAGCGGGGCGGGCATGCCCGCCCCCTGTTGATGACGGCGACTAACGGCGCAGCCCCTGCATGTTATGCCGCGTGATGAACCTTAAACACCGCCATGGTCTGTACCAGCTGCTGGGACTGTTCTTCCAGCGACTGGGTTGCTGCTGCTGCCTGTTCGACCAGTGCCGCATTCTGCTGTGCCACTTCATCCATCTGGGCCACGGCCTGATTCACCTGTTCGATACCGCGACTCTGCTCCTGCGAGGCGCTGGAAATCTCTTTCATCAGCGTGGTTACACGCATCACTTCCATCGAAATTTCATCCATGGTTTCACCGGCTTTGGTCGCCATATCGGAGCCTTCGTTCACGCGGATCTGCGATTCACCAATCAGCGTCCGGATCTCCTTCGCCGCCGTTGCGCTGCGCTGGGCCAGGTTACGCACTTCGGTGGCAACCACCGCAAAGCCACGCCCCTGTTCACCGGCGCGCGCCGCTTCCACGGAGGCGTTCAGGGCCAGGATATTGGTCTGGAAAGCAATGCCGTCGATGACGCCGAGAATATCGCCGATGCGCTGCGAGCTGTTGGAGATCTCTGACATCTTCTCCATCACGTAGCACACCACTTCCGCCCCACGATCGGCCGTATCCGATACCGCGCTGGCCAGCAGATGCGCCTGCTGGGCGTTGTCGGCATTCTGCTTCACGGTCGCGGTGAGCTGTTCCATACTGGCCGCGGTCTGCTCCAGTGAAGCCGCAGACTCTTCGGTGCGCTGCGAAAGGTTGAGATTGCCCGAAGCCAGTTCACGGCTGCCGATGTCGATTTGCAGACTGGCATCGCGCACCCGTCCCACCGAGAGCTGAAGTGACTGCTGCATCGAACCCAGGGCCGCATTTAAACGCCCAAGCTCGTTCTCTCCGCTTTCCGGTACCGGTTGGGTCAGGTCGCCTCCGGCAACGTACTCCAGATGACGGATGGCGCTATCCAGCGGTTTCAGCAGCATCACACGCAGGATCATCCATGCCAGGGCCACCAGCAGCAGCGTCAGTAATCCGCTCACCACAATCAGTATGGTCATCAGGGTCTGGTTATGGGCAGCCTGAGCCATCTGCTGTTCGCTGACGTCATCGGCATACTGACCAAACGCGTCCACTGCTGACGAGAATTTCCCGGCAAGATTGGAGAGGTGTCCTTCCAGAACGGTATAGTAATCATCAGCCTGCTGTTTTTGCAGGGCGTCCATCATCGGCCGGATACCGTTCGCCAGATAGTCCTGATGGGTTTTTACAACGGCTTCCGCCAGGATTCTGCCGTGCTCGGTGACGGTTCCGGCATCAACGAATCGTTTCAGCTCACTTTCGGATAAAACCACGTAACTGGCTGAACGCGTGGCAATTTTTGCGGCCTCATCGGGCAGCCCAACCTCCAGTTTGCGTATTGCCAGCGCAGCCGTGGCGCGCGCGCGCAACAGATTGCCGTTGCTCATATACAGCGCATTCAACTCAATGCCCTGGATGCGGTTAATCACATCCAGAGATCGATTTCCTTTCTGTATAGCGATAATGCCCATCACGCTGACCACCAGCAACAGCATGGTCATCAGGGCGAGTAACGCCAGTAAACCCGAACGTATTGAGATTCTTTTCAGCATGATCATTTCCCGATAGTGTGATGTCTGGCCATTCCTGGTATCTAAAACGACAAAGTTATCGGCAATATCATTCTGTAACTTTAACCATAACGTGGCTTAAATTGATCCAGAGCAGAAAACCATTAAGCGGCTGTTAAGGACTTTGCCATCGGAAAACCGTGGATGAAGCCCCGCAGAGGCAAGACGCTGAAGACAGCGTAACCGGCGGAAAATCAGGGCCGCTCAAAAACAGAAACCGGGCTAATCACCAGAGATAAATCAAATCATCCGGTTAACCCTGCCAGTACGGGCAATCCCCTGGTGTATCCCCCGGCACGGAGCAATCTGAAAGGCGGAAAAAGGGAGGGTACTTTGAAGATGACCCGGCTATAATACCCGACACTCAACCTAAGATGATTGAAGGAATTCATAATGAGCTTGAACCTGGTACCAGCGGGTAAAGACCTGCCAGACGATATCTATGTCGTTATCGAGATCCCGGCAAACGCCTCTCCGATCAAATACGAAGTCGACAAAGACACTGGCGCACTGTTCGTTGACCGCTTTATGGCGACAGCGATGTTCTATCCGTGCAACTACGGCTACATCAACCACACCCTGTCCCTGGATGGCGACCCGGTTGACGTACTGGTGCCAACCCCATATCCGTTACAGCCGGGTTCAGTGATCCGCTGCCGTCCGGTTGGCGTGCTGAAAATGACCGACGAATCGGGCGAAGATGCCAAAGTTGTTGCGGTTCCACACAGCAAACTGAGCAAAGAGTACGAGCACATCCAGGATGTGAACGACCTGCCAGAACTGCTGCGCGGCCAGATCACCCACTTCTTCGAGCAGTATAAAGCGCTGGAAAAAGGCAAATGGGTTAAGGTTGACGGCTGGGAAGGTGTTGAAGCGGCGAAAGCAGAAATCGTCTCTTCCTTCGAGCGTGCTGCGAAGAAATAAACCGGTTTAACGGTGCCACGGCGGCCGGTTGAAGAACAGAATCGGCCCCTGTGAAAGCCCGAAAAAAAACACCGCTCACTGAGCGGTGTTTTTTATTGGGGGTTATTGCGCATTGCGCAGCAGCCAGTCGCCGCTGTCGATGCGCTCCCGGTTCGCCACTGAACGCTGATACACGTACAGCCAGGCGCTACCGTAAGGGGTCTGTACCAGCTCGCGCTTGTACTCGCCGCCTTTGGTTCTGAGCGCATCCAGTTCGCCCAGCGTTGAAGCATCGATTCGGTACACCTCGCAGTGCACCCGGCCCTCACCCGCAACCACTCCCGGATAATGACCCAGACTGTACAGCGCGTAACCGTCGATCTGATGATCGCCCAGCCACTGACCGTTGGTCATCCAGTGGCTGTTACCTTGTTTACGACGCAGGCTACCATAGACAATTATTCGCATTGCTAGAACTCAAACTGATAGAGCACATCCAGTGCCTGGTCGATACCAGACACGGCTTCCAAATAGAGTTTGGGCATCAGGCGGTAACGTAGCGTTAACGTCGCCAGTGAATCAAATATGCCAACACCGTATTTTACCTGTAGACCCGGCAGTACATAGCCGCTGACCTGCACCTGCTGGCTTTCGCCAACCCCTGCAGTATCCAGCGCCAGGTTACTGACACCAAAAGTCTCCCCGATTTTACCCACAACCTGACCACTTTGTGCAACCCCCAATCCTACCAGGGCTGAAGTTAATGCATCACTGTCGCTGCCGGTGGCCCCTAATCCCTGCCCGCGCAGCAGATAAGAGAGCGCCTCCTGCTGGGATTTGGCCGGGTCAGAGAATATCTCCACCTTCGGTTCATCGGCCAGCCCGGTCACGCGCACCCCGGCGGTCACGTCATCTTCGGTTGCCTCCGGGTTACGAATCGCTTCGATATTCACATAAGGCTGGTCTGGCGGGCCGGAGAATTGCAGCTCGCCTTTGCGCACAATCAGGTCCTGGCCGTAGGCATGGAAACGCCCGGACGGGATGTTGATCTGACCATTCAGCCCCAGACCGCGTTTATCCTGCACCAGTTTCAGATCGCCATTCAGTTTGGCTTTCAGACCGAAAGCGCTCAGGCGCACGTTGTCACCGACGTGGATAATCAGGTTGCTGTTGATCGGAATACCACTGGTTTTTGGTGCAATCGGCTTCAGGTCTTTATCCAGCAGAACTTCGTCAGAAGAGACGCCGACCGCGCTTTCCGGCACTTCCTGCACCGTAATACGTGCCCACGGAATATCGACTCGTCCGTCAAGATTGAACAGCTCAGGCGTGGCTTCGAACACCAGGTCCGGCGAGACGTCCATGCGCACCATCGGCGGCACCGTCACGCGGACCTTGTCGCCCTTCGCGGCAATGCGCGCACGCCAGGCATCAAGCTGGTTCCAGTCGGCATCCCCGTTCAGGGCAATCTGGCCCTGTGAGGTCTTGATGACCCCCTCCAGGGTTGAGCTCATCCCGTTGAAGACCATGCTCAGATCGGCAGCGGTAAGGTCAACCGGCATAAAGCTGCCGTCCACGTCCACGTTACGTAACCCAAGCTGGCCGAAGACCTGCGGTTTCTGCAGATCGCCGCCCAGACGCAGACTGCTGTTCAGCATTCCGGTGATTTTCTCGCCTTTCATCAGCGCCGGATTCAGCATCGCCAGCGACAGGCTGGTAATATTGACATTACCGGACAGCGTGCGCCGCCCCTCAGGGTCGGCAATCTGCACATTGCCATCGAGCTGGCCGTTACCCGCAATACGGATCAGCCAGTCGAGCTGCGCCCGGCCGTTCTTCAGCGCGGCGTTCAGGTTTAGCGTGCTGAAAGCAACAGGCAGCGTGTTGCCCTGTACATCCTGCTCCACCTTCACGCCGTTACCTTTCAGCGCAACGCGTCCCGTCGGCAGCGCCCCGTCGGCAGTCCAGGTAACATCGGCATCGCCGCTGAATATGCCGCTAAGCTTTGTGGCCTCCGGCATAAACGGCTTAATCATTGCCAGATTGAAGCGGCTGAGCACCACGCGCGCATGGCCGGCTGGCCCGGCGTCAATCGTCTGCGGTACGCACAGTTCAGCATTCGGGTTCTGCCAGCAGTGCGGCCCGATGCTCACTGTCTGCTTCGCATTGAGGTAATCCAGCGCGATGGCACGGGTGAGGCGCCACTCGCCCACAGGCGTATCAAAGCGGGTATTGTTCAGGTTGCCCTGCCAGCGCTGCGCGGCGCGGTCAAAGCTGCCATTGAGCGCCAGCTGACCGGAAACCGGCTCGCCCTGGATATTCAGCTTCATCTGATGCTGTTTTTCCGTGCCGCTGGCATCCAGCGTCAGCAGGTTAACCGCCAGCGCATCCTGCTTCAGCTGCTCTACGCGCAGATTGAGTTTGCCCTGAATCTGTTCGCCCGAGCTGACGTCGCCATCCAGTTTAATGCGGCCAATGCGCATCGCCTGCCAGCGCAGACCGGTGGCCGTCAGGTCGGCCAGCAGCTGCGGCGTGGTCAGGTCGCCACGGGCGCGGAGGGTGCCTTTTGCCACGCCACCGAGGCCCGGCAGGGCGTTGTCCAGATAGCGGGCATCGATATCCGCATCCAGATTCAACTTATCGCCCAGTGAACCTTTCACATCAACGTTGTTGCGCCCCAGCACCAGCCTGATGCCGGGAATATTCCACTGGTTATAGCTGTTGCCGTACAGCGAACCATCGGCGCTGACCGCGTTATTACGCACGTTACCTTTGAGCTTCAGCTCCGGTACGCGCATCTGCCAGCTACCGCCGTACAGGCTGCCGCGCGTGGTGATTTTCCCCTCCAGCTTCGCCGGCCAGTCCGGGTACTGTTTCGCGGTGTTGATACCGGACAGCGTCAGTTCGCTACGCCAGCTTATCGCCTTGCTCCAGTCCACCAGCGCCGTCAGGTCGGCGTTGCCCTGCAGGGCCGCCAGCCGCAGTTTATCCAGCGCGAACTGTTCAACATTGCCTTTACCGTCCAGCGTCAGAGTGGCCGGCGGCACCTCCTGCCCTTTCAGCGCCGTCTTCAGCGACATCACATAGTCGGTCGCTTTGCCTTTAAAGCTGAAGTTGAGGTTATCGGCCTGATACTGTGCCTGGCCATCCAGCGGCCAGCGCAGCTGCGGGCTGGTCAGCGTCATATTGAGCGGCAGGCCAGCCTCGGCCAGCTGCGTGTCGGCATCCAGCTGTGCGCGCACCGGGCCGGAGAGATTCAGGCCCAGGGTCAGCGAGTCGCGCAGGCCACCGCCCAGCGTCATTTTGATCTTCTCACCTTTGATCGGATCAACATTGATCTGGCTGTAGAGCGTAAAGCTGACCGGCCAGTTACCGCTGAGTGTCGCCTGCCCCTGAGCGTTGAGCTGCCCCTGGGGCGAGTCGACCTCCAGCGTCTGCAGCTGGAGCTGGTTATTTTCCGTTTTCGCTTTCACCAGCAGGCGCTGCACGGCGATATCGGTATCGCCCGTGATGCGCAGCTGTTCACCGAGGATCTGCTGCACGTCAACGTCCAGCGGCAGGGTGAAGGCCGGCAGGTCCGGCAGCAGCGGTTTCGCAAACATTGCCTTCAGCGTCTCGCCCAGCGGCGGTTCTGCGGCAGCAGGCTGCTGAATTTTCGGCTGGACGATCTGCTCATCGGCGACTTTCGCCGCCTTCGGCAGCGCAATCAGCAGACCCTGAATGTGGGTCGGGGTCAGCGTCATCGCGCGCCCCTGCCAGTGCATCCCACTGGTGAAATCCGCCAGGGAAATGGCGGTATCATCGATTTTCACATTGATGTTGTGCAGCGCCAGCTTGCTCAGGGTGAGCGGATACGGCGTGCTGATGTCACCGCCGCTGCTCTCTTCCTCTACCGGCGGGTTAGCCGGTGGCGGCATCTTTTTACTGTCCACCACCACGTTAACGTCTTTCAGCGAGAGGTCGTTAACGCAGAAGGCGCTCTGCTTCAGGCAGCCGAGCCGCACTGCCAGGTGGAACTCTCCGGCATTCACCGTCACACCCGGCATCTCATACTTCACCCCGCTCAGGGTCAGGTCACGCCAGCCGCCCTTCACTTCGCGGATATCCAGCCCCGGCACCCAGCGCGCTGCGCCATTCAGCACCAGATGCAGGCCGGTGGTGGTACCAATAAGAAAGGCGATGCCGCCCAGCAGCAGCACGACAAAAATCAGAATGCCCGTCAGGCCCTTTTTCCACCACTTCATAGTTCAGGCCCTAGTCCAATGTAAAACTGAATATCGCGATGATCCTGATCGCCAATCGCCCTGGCAATATCGACTTTGATCGGCCCGACCGGCGACTGCCAGCGCACGCCGAAGCCGGCACCAGTCTTAACGTTGCTCTGTTTAATGTCGTTGACCGCTTCACCCGAATCAATGAACGCCGCCCCCCACCATTTGCCGGTGACGTTGTACTGATACTCCAGCGAGCCGGTCGCCAGCTTGGAGGCCCCGGTCAGTTTGCCTTCGTCATCACGCGGTGAGATACCTTTGTATTTGTAGCCGCGAATACTGCGATCGCCCCCGGCGAAGAAGCGCAGGTCCGGCGGGACTTTTTGGAAGTCATTGGTTTCGATCCACCCCAGGTTGCCGCGCACCACAAAGCGGTGTTTATCCGCCAGCGTACGGATCCAGACGTTCTGTGCCTGGATCACGGCGAAGTCGATATCAGACCCCCAGGTGGTGTCAGAGACATCCAGCGAGTAGCGCTGCGAGTCGCCCCAGGTCGGCATCAGCCCGCCGCGTGAACGGGTGCGGTTAACGCTGACGCCGGGATAAATCAGCATCGTGGTATTGGTCACCGTCCCCTGAGTAAAGTGGTCGAGGCTCCAGCGTAGATTGATCGCCCGCTGCCAGCCGCTGGAACTGTCCCAGTAGCGCGAAGCCGCCAGCGTCGTGGAATCGGCCTTGGTATCGTTGAGGTCGGTGCGTTTCAGCCCGCCCTGCAGCAGGTAATATTGCTCCAGCGGACTTTTAAGCAGCGGCATTTTATAGCTGAAATCTAACTGCTGTTCCGGGGCAGAGATATTGGCGCTGGTGCTGAAGCTGTGGCCGCGATCGTTGACCCACGGTTTTTTCCACGTGGCTTTGACGCGCGGGCCGACGTCCGTCGAGTAACCGACGCCGGTTTCAATGGTGTTCTCGGTGCGCGGCGAAACAACGCCGTGCAGCGGCAGCACCTTGCTGTCACGTGCTTTATCAAATTCCGGCGCGACCACCACCGAATTAAACCAGCCGGTGGCTGACAGGCGGCGGTTCAGCTCTGCCAGGTCACGCGAGTCGTACTCGTCGCCTTTTTTAAACGGCACCAGGTTTTGCAGATAATCCTCGCGGATCTGCGAACCTGAAAAGCTGACATCGCCAAAGCGATAACGCTGGCCGCTGTCATAGTCGAGGTCCCAGAAGGCTTCACGCCGCTCTACCGACACGCCAAGCTGGCTTTTGCGATAGTCACCGTCAAAGTAGCCTTTGCGCAGCGCCATATTGCTCAGGGAGCTTTTGAATTTATCGTAGTCGCTGTGGTTAAGCACGGTCCCCAGTTTGGGTTTCCCGTTGCGCACCAGTGCCTGGTAATCTTTATCGGTGCGGGCACCGCCGCGCAGGATCACGGTTTCACCGGCGATTTTCACCGGCTGACCAGGGGTCACCTTCGCCAGCAGAACCTGACGCTTTCCGCCCGCAGGCGGCGGCTGCAGTTCGAACTCGATTTGCGGTTCGTAATAGCCCAGCGCCTTCAGCCCCTCTTTCACCGCATCGCTGACGCGCGAGCGAAAGCGGCCGTCGGCGGTCACTTCATCACTGGTGATAGTGGATAAACGCGCCCTGACGTTCTTCTGTAACTCCCCCGATAAACCCGTTACCTGCAAACGAACGTTCGCAGCCTGAGCGACAGGCGCGACGATCAGCAGACAAGACATGCAGTACACATGAATTCGTGGCACGCTTACTCCCGTTTTTATTGCCAGCCCGCAATCCAACGGGCTTAATTTCATCATTTTTATCGCAATGCGTTCAGCGGCGGATCCCTGTAGCCTGCCATAAGGCTCTTCTCATGACCCGATCATTCTGAACATAAGGCAAATCTGGCGATTATTCTGTGCAAAGTCACCGTACGTTACAACACGGGAATGAGATTCACCGTAAAAGGAGTGTAACGTGCTATCAGTATCAGACAAGTCTCACCGGCTTTGATCTTGCGATCCGCAGGCAGAATAGATAAGTGTTTGCTGCCGCAATTGTAAGCGCTCGACGCCACAGCTATAATCCACGGCACAGGACGCTCCGCGACCTGATACCCTTTCTGCTCCGGCACACGGCCGAACCGCAGACATTTTTGGCACGGATAGCCCTGAATCGCTGCACTACCTGATGTGATGACCGCAGAATCACCATGTTGCGCGCTGCCCAGGCCAAAAATGACAAGTGATTAACCCGGCCTTCTCTTATCGCGCGATTGTTTTCCTGATTGCCCACTGAGCGAGCCAAAAAATGGATGTTCTATGTTAGACAGCTTCCTTGTCATCGTAATGCTGATCGCTATCAGCTCATTTTTTTCCCTTTCAGAGATATCGCTGGCGGCTGCCCGCAAAATTAAACTGAAACTGCTGGCCGACGAAGGCAATATCAACGCGCAGCGCGTGATGAAGATGCAGGAAACCCCCGGCATGTTCTTTACCGTGGTGCAGATTGGCCTGAATGCCGTGGCGATCCTCGGCGGTATCGTCGGTGATGCCGCGTTCTCGCCCGCTTTCCGTTCGCTGTTTGAACGCTTCGTCGATGCAGAAATGGCCGAGCGCATCAGCTTTATCTGCTCCTTCACCGTGGTGACCAGCCTGTTTATCCTTTTTGCCGACCTGTTCCCCAAACGCCTGGGGATGATCGCGCCGGAAACCGTCGCGCTGAAAATCATCAACCCGATGCGTTTCTGCCTGTTCCTGTTCCGTCCGCTGGTGTGGTTCTTTAACGGCGGCGCCAATATTATTTTCCGCCTGTTTAAAATCCCGCTGGTGCGTAAAGACGATATCACCTCTGACGATATCTATGCGGTGGTGGAAGCCGGGGCGCTGGCCGGGGTGCTGCGCAAGCAGGAGCACGAGCTGATTGAAAACGTCTTCGAACTGGAGTCGCGTACCGTACCGTCATCTATGACTTCGCGTGAAAACGTGGTGTGGTTTGATCTGCATGAAGACGAAAGCAGCCTGAAAGAGAAGATTGCCCGCCATCCACACTCGAAGTTTCTGGTATGTAATGAAGATATTGACCATATCGTAGGCTATGTGGATTCGAAAGAGCTGCTGCTGCGCGTGCTGGGCAATCAGAGTATGACGCTGAACAGCGGGTTGCAGATCCGTTCAGCGCTGATCGTGCCGGATACGCTGACGCTGTCGGAAGCGCTGGAGAGCTTTAAAGCCGCCGGAGAAGACTTCGCGGTGATCATGAACGAATATGCGCTGGTGGTGGGGATTATCACCCTGAATGACGTCATGACCACGCTGATGGGCGATCTGGTCGGTCAGGGGATGGAAGAACAGATTGTCGCGCGTGACGAGAACTCATGGCTGGTAGAGGGCGGTACGCCGATTGATGACGTGATGCGCGTACTGCATATCGATGAGTTCCCGCAGTCGGGTAACTATGAAACCATCGGCGGCTTTATGATGTTTATGCTGCGTAAGATCCCGAAACGCACTGACTTCGTGAAATTCCACGGCTTTAAGTTTGAAGTGGTGGATATTGACAGCTACCGCATCGACCAGCTGCTGGTGACACGTATTGATGCGCGGCCGACGGCGCCGGTGTTGCCAAAAGACCCTGAAGACACGGCGGCTTCGTAGCACGTCGTGCTGGGCACGGACAGTAGCAGGAAAGCAGGAACAAAAAAGGCGCTCTCAGCGCCTTTTTTTATCAGTTAAACTCGGTCTGTAATCTCAGGACCTGCCGGTTAACTTCCGACATCACACTGTAATGCTGCTTATCTTTAACGCGCGGAATAAGGATCTTCCCCTTATCAAACTCAAACGCGCCGACATCCTTGATATACAACCGCCCACGAAACAACGTCTTAACGTATTTCGCAACCTGTAATGGGTTATATTTCTGGAAGATTTTCATTCTAATTCAACTCCTGAACCAATCAATACGCCTCGTCGTGGCCAATCCGGGCACGAACCGGTGAAACGCAAACTGCCTGTACTATAGAACATCGTTTGCTTCCAATGTTCCTAAAATTGAATTTTTTTACTGTTTTTACACATCATGACAGAACTCTCTGTTACCTGACTGTCTGCGCGCAGTATAAACCTTCAATATGCCGGGATTTGTGCGGCGTGTTGCAAAGGTGTTATTCCGATGCGACA
The DNA here is from genome assembly GCF_039675725.1 of Erwinia sp. Eh17-17. Classification (NCBI taxonomy): domain Bacteria; kingdom Pseudomonadati; phylum Pseudomonadota; class Gammaproteobacteria; order Enterobacterales; family Erwiniaceae; genus Erwinia; species Erwinia sp. Eh17-17. Next base: position 441,357 of record NZ_JBDFQT010000003.1, read on the forward strand.
GCAGCATCATCTGCGCTTATTATTTCAGTAGAATGACTAACTGATCTGACCACTCAATAATCTGGAGCAACCATGACACTTGTCCGTGATCTTGCGGTAATCGTTTCCCTGCTGCTGCCCTTCACCGTCGCCGCTCACAACATCAGGGTTGACCAGCGCGTTGCCCCTGTCGGGGTCGCAGATAAAGGCGAACTGATCTATCAGAAAGATCAGTTTAGCTACAAAGCCTGGAACAGCGCGCAGTTAAGTGGAAAAGTGCGGGTCATCCAGCACATTGCCGGGCGTTCATCAGCAAAAGAGCAAAATGCCGCGCTGGTCGAAGTGATAAAAGCGGCGAAGCTGCCGCACGATCGTTATCAGACCACCACCATCGTCAATACCGACGATGCCATTCCGGGCACCGGGATGTTTGTGCGCAGCAGTATCGAAAGTAACAAGCAGCAGTTCCCGTGGTCGCAGTTTATCGTCGACAGCACCGGTGCAGTGCATCAGGCCTGGCAGCTAAAGGACGGCGGGTCGGCAATTATTGTGCTGGATAAAGAGGGGCGGGTGCGCTTTGTCAAAGAGGGGGCGCTGACGCAGGATGAAGTGAAAAAGGTGATGGCGCTGTTAACAGAATTACTGCATTAACGCGTCACTGCAGGGGCCGCTCCTGACGCCCGACCGGCCCCTGCGGATATCAGAAGATCGACACGCGGAACCCCGGATTGAGGAACGACTCACGCGGCGTATAATCCAGCGTTTTCCCCTGCCAGTCGTGCACATGTGCACCCGCCGCCAGCGCCACGGCGTGGCCCGCACCGGTGTCCCAGATATTCGTCGGCCCGAAACGCGGGTAGAGCTGCGCTTTCCCCTCGGCCACCAGGCAGAATTTTAACGACGATCCGATCGCCGTCGTCTGGTGTTCGCCCATCTGCGCCAGATACTCTTTCAGCTCTTCATCAGAGCTGGCGTGAGAACGGCTGATCACTACCAGCGGTGGGCGTGCATCCTGCACCTGAATCTGTACTTTATGACCGCCCTCTTCCTTCCAGGCTTTACCGTCGGCAGCCGAATACATCACCTTAAGCACTGGCGCATACACCACGCCCAGCACCGGCTTTCCATGCTGGATCAGCGCAATGTTAACGGTGAACTCACCGTTACGTTTGATAAATTCTTTGGTGCCGTCCAGCGGATCCACCAGCCAGTATTGCTGCCAGTGCTGACGTACATCCCAGCCAGCCGGATCCTCTTCTGACAGAACCGGAATATCCGGTGTCAGTGCGGCTAACCCGGCCACAATAACCCGGTGTGCGGCAATATCCGCCGCCGTAACCGGTGAGTCATCGGCTTTGCGCACCACATCCAGCGGGGCCCGATCGTCATAGACCTGCATAATGGCATCGCCTGCTTCACGGGCCATCTGACAAATTTGTTCTAACACTGTCCACCTCCTGATCGTCTGGCGTGATGACGGCTGGCGCGGCGCAAACCGCTGCGCTCCTGAGAAAAGGATAGCAGTTTGCCTCGCCGGCCGTTTCACTGCGGGTAACCACACCCGGTTAGCGATTGAATTTCAACAGCATAACGTACCCATCGCTGCGGAACACGGTTTCCCGTTATTTTCAGCTATTTTCTCTCTGCCCCCCTCGCCCTGTCAGTGGCTGACGCCGTGCTAAGGGTTAAATTCGCGAGCGATATCACAGTTCATTGTAATGACATGACACAATTTCACATTATTCTGAGAGGGTGACGAACGTTTAAACCGGAACATTAAGGGAGCATACATGTTCAAATCCTGCCTCACGCTGACCGCACTGCTGGTCAGTCATTCACTGTCCGCCGCCACGGTGGATTTCCGCCTGCTGGAAACCACCGACCTGCACAGTAATATGATGGATTTCGATTACTACAAAGATAAGCCTACCGATAAGTACGGGCTGGTGCGCACCGCCTCACTGATCGCCAGCGCGCGTCAGCAGGCGACGAACAGCGTCCTGGTCGACAACGGCGATGTGATCCAGGGCAGTCCGCTGGGTGACTATATGGCGGCGAAAGGGCTGAAGGATGGCGATGTGCATCCGGTTTATAAGGCCATGAACACCCTGGATTACACCGTCGGCAACCTCGGCAATCACGAATTTAACTACGGCCTCGACTACCTGAAAAAAGCCATTCACGGTGCCCGCTTCCCCTATATCAATGCCAACGTTATCGATGTCAGCACCGGTAAACCGCTGTTTACGCCCTATCTGATTAAAGCGGTCGAGGTGCGTGACCGTGACGGGAAAACACATAGCCTGAAAGTGGGCTACATCGGTTTTGTGCCGCCGCAGATCATGACCTGGGACAGAACTAACCTGACGGGGAAAGTCACCGTCGATGATATTACCGCCACCGCGAAAAAGTGGGTGCCGCAGATGCGTCAGGAAGGTGCCGACCTGATTGTGGCCATCCCGCACTCTGGCCTTTCCAGCGAGCCTTATCACGCGCTGGCTGAGAATTCCGTTTACTACTTGAGCCAGGTACCGGGCATTGACGCCATTCTTTTCGGCCACGCGCACGCCGTCTTCCCCAGCGCAGACTTCGCTAATATCAAAGGGGCGGATATTCAGCAGGGGACGCTGAACGGTATTCCGGCGGTGATGCCGGGGATGTGGGGCGACCATCTGGGGGTGGTGGATCTGGTGCTGAACAATGATGCGGGTCACTGGCAGGTCAGCAGCGCCCGTGCAGAAGCCCGCCCGGTGTATGACAAGGTGGCGAAAAAGTCACTGGCGGCTGAGGATCCCGCGCTGACGAAAGTGCTGGCGGCCGATCATGCCGCGACGAAGGCGTTTGTCAGCCAGCCTGTCGGTAAATCAGCGGACGTGATGGCCAGTTATCTGTCGCTGGTACAGGACGACCCGACGGTGCAAATCGTCAATAACGCCCAGCGCGCCTATACCGAACACTTTATTCAGGGCGACCCGGACCTGGCCCACCTGCCGGTACTGGCGGCGGCCGCACCGTTCAAAACCGGTGGCCGCAGGAACGATCCCGCCAGCTATGTTGAAGTGGATAAAGGGCCGCTGACCTTGCGCAATGCCGCCGATCTCTACCTCTATCCCAATACGCTGGTGGTGGTGAAAGTCAGCGGTGAGCAGGTGAAGCAGTGGCTGGAGTGTTCCGCCGGGCAGTTTAATCAGATTGATATTCACAGCAGCAAACCGCAGTCGCTGATCAACTGGGACTTCCGTACCTATAACTTTGATGTCATTGACGGGGTGGACTATCAGATCGACGTGACGCAGCCCGCGCGCTATGACGCGGAATGCGGTCTGATCAATGAAAAAGCGTCGCGCATTCGTCATCTGACCTTTAACGGCAAGCCTGTTGACCCGCAAGCGACGTTCCTGGTCGCTACCAATAACTATCGTGCGTACGGCGGTAAGTTTGCCGGGACCGGCGAGAAACAGATTGCCTTTGCCTCACCGGATGAAAACCGATCGGTGCTGGCGGCCTGGATTGGCGCGCAAACAAAGGAAAAAGGTGAGGTAACGCCTCAGGCGGATAATAACTGGCGCCTGGCACCGATTCACAGCGCGACACCGCTGGATATTCGTTTTGAAACGGCACCGGGAGAAAAAGCCGCCGCATTTATTCGCAGCCACGCGCAGTATCCGATGAAACAGGTAGGAACGGATGAGATTGGATTTGCGATATATCAGGTGAAACCGTAACGGAAAACACGCCCGGCGGCGTACAGCGCCGGGCGTGTCGCTGGAATTACAGGATTTCCAGCAGTTCCACTTCAAACACCAGGGTGCTGAATGGCGGAATGGAAGCACCGGCACCGCGCTCGCCGTAAGCCAGGTTGTGTGGGATCACCAGTTCCCACTTGGAGCCAACCGGCATCAGGGTCAGCGCTTCAATCCAGCCTGGGATCACACCGCTTACCGGGAATTCAGCTGGCTCACCGCGCTGAACGGAGCTGTCAAACACGCTGCCGTCAATCAGTTTACCGGTGTAATGCACGCGTACGCGATCCTGACGGGATGGGATAGCACCCTCACCCTGAGTCAGTACGCTGAACTGCAGGCCAGTCTCAGTGCTGCTGACGCCTTCACGCTGTGCGTTGTCTTCCAGGAATTTCTGACCTTCTACTGCCATGGCCTTCTGACGCTCCTGACGGACCGCTTCAGCACGCTCGTGAACTTCACGCAGAGCGCGATGAACCACATCAACAGGAACAGATGGGGCATTCCCTTCCAGCGCATCGCGCAGACCTGCCAGCAGTGCTTCCGGCAGCAGACCCTGCAAACCAGATTCCTGCAACTGTTGACCGACCTGTAAACCGATTCCGTAACTTGCTTGCGCTTCAACGCTGTCAAAAGAAGGGGTTGTCATGGATTTTCCTTTCATCATTGATAAAAACAGAAGACGAAGCATAACAGCGCAGGCAACGGGCGTAAAATCCCATCTTCTCCAGGTGACTTTTCGGCAGGAAACAGAAACAATATCGCCTCACACTTATCAGCACCCCATGGGGCGGTTAAGCCTATACCTGATATCATTCGGGTTGCAGAAAGACAGCCACAGCACAAACCATTACCGGTGCAGCGACATCTATTCAGAGGTTTAAATGGGCCAGATTGGCCGCAGGCGAAGGAAAAGGCCGCTTTTTGTTGCCAGAGTAAAGCAGTGGTTCAAGAAAAGCTTACCGACCGCGCGAGTCTCGCGCAAGGAGGAGGACGCTATGCCAAACGCATCGCTCACATCACGTCTGTCACCGTGGTTTAGCCGCCTCTGGCATCTGCCAGATGGGGTTAGCTGGATGGATCCTTTACCCGCCACGCACCGCCGGGGGATTATTGCCGCCGTGCTGGTTATCCTGCTGGCTTTTCTGTGGCCCACGCCACAGCGTACGGTCGCCCCGGTGACGCCGATCCAGAGCGGGTCGGGGACTGAGGTGCCTTTACAGGCAGAAATCACCGACACACCGCCGCAAACGGCGTCGACTACGCCGCAGCCGGACGCCGAAGGCACCTGGCGTAATTTCACTATTGCTTCCGGCCAGACGCTGGCGCAGCTGTTCCGTGACAATAATCTGGCGGTGAATGATGTCTTCGCCATGGCGCAGGTCGAGGGCAACGACAAGCCCCTCAGTTCCTTACATGCCGGGCAGACGGTGAAGATTCGCCTGAATGCAGAGGGCGTGGTGACAGGCTTAACGCTGGACGGAGCTAACGGTGAAATTCTGTTTATCCGGCAGGCGGATGGGACGTTTATCAAGGCGCAGTAGAAACAAAAACGCCGCCCCTGGGGGCGGCGTTTTTTACATGCGATACGTCAGCGATTAAGCTTCAGCAACGATGTTTACAGTCAGTTTAGCGAAGACTTCGCTGTGAACCTGGAAGTCCACTTCGTGCTCACCGGTAGTACGCAGAACGCCGTTCGGCAGACGAACTTCGCTCTTAGACACTTCAACGCCAGCTGCAGTTACTGCATCAGCGATGTCGCGGGTACCGATAGAACCGAACAGTTTACCTTCGTCGCCTGATTTAGACGCGATGGTAACGCTACCCAGTGCATTGATTTTCTCAGCGCGTGCATTAGCTGCAGACAGAACGTCAGCCAGTTTGGCTTCCAGTTCTGCACGACGTGCTTCGAAGAACTCAACGTTTTTCTTGGTAGCAGGAACAGCTTTGCCCTGTGGTACCAGGAAGTTACGAGCGTAGCCCGCTTTAACGTTAACCTGATCACCCAGGCTACCCAGGTTTGCTACTTTATCAAGCAGAATAACTTGCATTACCTTATCCTCTTTAAGTCGTTAATAGACGGCGGCCAATTACTGATGACGATCAGTGTATGGCAGCAGGGACAGGTAGCGAGCGCGCTTGATGCAGCGAGCCAGCTGACGCTGGTATTTTGCACGAGTACCGGTAATACGGCTCGGGACAATTTTACCACTTTCAGTGATATAGTTTTTCAGCGTAGCGATGTCTTTGTAATCAATCTCTACAACGCCTTCCGCGGTGAAACGGCAGAACTTGCGACGACGGAAATAACGTGCCATTAGGCTAGTCTCCAGAATCTATCAATTCAATCTGCTCGGCATGCAGTACGATTTTGTTCAGGCCATTGCGCCCTTGATGGCAGCTAATAAAACCCTGAACCGTAACCTGCGTACCGACCGTTATACTTTGAGTAATGGCCTGATGGGCTTTGCCGCTGATAATCACCGGCATCCGACACCAGGCCTGCCGGGTATAACCGGCTTCCACCTGCTCTGAACGATGCTCAAGCACGAACTGGCAGTGTGGAATTCCTGACGGGCTCACTTTTCTTATCGGCGTCTTGCACACAGTGCCAGACAGCTTCAGACAATTGGCCGTCACGGACAATTACTCTTCAGAATCCCCAGCATCTGCATCATCAGAGGTTTCGTTAGCAAAATCTTCACGGCGATCGCGACGCTCGTCTTTCGCTTTAACCATCGGAGATGCTTCAGTTACCGCGTGCTTAACGCGCATAACCATGCTGCGGATAACGGCGTCGTTGAAGCGGAAGTTAGTTTCCAGCTCATCGATCGCTTCCTGCGGAGCTTCCACGTTCAGCAGAACGTAGTGAGCTTTGTGCAGTTTGTTGATCGGGTAAGCCAGCTGACGGCGGCCCCAGTCTTCCAGGCGGTGGATCGTACCTTCTGCACCAGTGATGGTTGCAGAGTAACGCTCGATCATGCCAGGAACCTGTTCGCTTTGGTCAGGATGAACCATAAATACGATTTCGTAATGACGCATCGAATTTGCTCCTTACGGATTATTCAGCCTCCTGTCAGGGTCAGCCGCGGCCCATGGAAGCAAGGAACGTTATAAGCCATGACCGGATAGTGCGGGGTCACAACCTGAGAATGCGGCTGAAAAATTGACGCGTAATCATACTTGCGAGGGGGGGCGAACACAAGGTAAATATCGGTATTTCGCGTGGCCCGAGAAATCCCTCGCAGGACCGACCTTTTTCGATCGGCCCTTTGTCACTACCGTTTTCCGGTCGAGCTTCAGGCCGGTTACAAATGATGCGTGAAGAACGCCGTCATAGCCGTTAACGCCGGAGGCGTAATGCGGTGGCCAATGCCTTTTTCCGTCAGAAACGTCAGATGACTGTCCTGCCCGCTTTCACGCAGGGCTTTTTCCAGCCTGATGCTCTCATCCGCCGGTACCACGTCGTCCGCCTCACCGTGCCACACCAGCAGCGGCCGGTTGGCGATGTTCTCTAACTGATGGCTGACGTCATATTCCCTCAGCGGTGCCAGCCGCGCGGCCAGGGCAGCGTGTTCCTCCGGTGAACGCGCCACCAGCGGCGGGAACAGCGTCTGCGACAGCTGACTGAAATAGCCTGAGCCCATCATACAGGCCGCACTGCGCAGTTGAGGATAACGCGCCAGCGCGCCCAGCGTAGTCATACCGCCCATTGAGGCTCCGGCGACCGCCAGCCTTTCACCGTCGATCAGGTTCTGCTGGCGCAGTGCCCCTTCAAGCGCCGGCAGCTCGTCGATATTGCGGCGCAGGATCTCCCAGAAATGGGTGGCGCGCCGTTCGCTGTCCCCGTCATAACGGGCACCGTGCATATCGGCGTCCGGCAGAATGGCGCGCAACCCGGCCTGAGCCAGCGCTACCGCAAAATAGGCGTAGACCTCTTTCGATGACGTGTAGCCATGATAAAACAGCACCGTCGGCAGCGGTGCCCCGCGCAGCCCCGCCGGGCAGGCGTGTAAACATTCAATACCGGCGAAACGCTCTGTGCTCACTTCAATCATTTCATCCCCTTATCAAATTTCGCGCAGTTTCACGCTGTTTCAGAGACCTGCATACGCGCTGCCCGTTAATCGTTCAGGCCCATTAATGTGACACAGCTCACAAAAAGCCGTTTAGCATACCCACTTAATTTATGGGGTAAATTTTCCGGCTACGCTGCCGTTAACCCGTGTAAGATCCTCACCATTTAAGGCTATAACAATGAAACGTCTCTCTCTCAAGACATGGAGTCTGGGCGTAAAGCTGTCGGTACTGACCTCGCTAAGCGTCGCCGTACTGTTTATTATTCTGACTCTCACTCTCAGCCACAATGCCGCAAAACAGGTGCATAAGCTGACGCTGGGCGATATGGAAAACCAGGTAAACGGTATTGGCGATATGGCCAGTATGTTTAATACCACGCTCAGCGAAGAAGTCGGTAACTACACCGGGTTATTTCAGAGCTTCCTGCCAAAGCGCTTCTCACTGGATGAATCCCAGCTGATTACGGTTGGCGACCAGCAGACGCCAACCCTGCGCGCCGGGCTGCGAACCCTGAATCTCGATCAGGTCCTGGTCGATGATTTTAAGGACCGCACCGGCGCCATCGCCACCATTTTTGTCCGCACTCAGGGGGATGAATTTGTTCGCGTCTCCACCTCGCTGCGCAAAGAGGATGGTCAACGGGCGATCGGCACACGGCTTGACCACAGCAGCCCTGCATGGCAACCGGTACAGAAAGGCGATATTTTTCGCGGCGTCGCACTGCTGTTCGGCAAACGCTATATCACCCAGTATCAGCCGGTTCGCGATGACAGCGGCCGGGTGATTGCCATTCTGTTTGTTGGCGTGGATATCAGCAAGCAGTACGCCGTTATCCGGCAGAAAGTGCTGGCGAAACATCTGGGCGACAGCGGCACGTTCTACGTGCTGAACCGCGCTCCGGGTAAGCTACACGGCCACTATCTGTTCCACAGCACGCTGGAGGGCAAGCAGCCCGACCTGCCGCAGGCGGCACAGCAGCAGCTGTTGAGCCAGCCTCAGGGCACGCTGGAAATCACCGACAGTAAAGGCACAGAGAAGATCCTCTCCTGGCAGTATCTGCCGGAGTGGAACTGGGTGGTAGTCGGTGACGTCGATAAAGTCAGCCTGCTGGCCCCGGTACAGCAGACGCGCAACCTGTTCCTGCTGATGGGAACGGCGCTGGTGCTGGTCTTCGCCGTGCTGTTCGTCTGGGTGACGCGCCGCTGGCTGAGCCAGCCACTGCAGCAGGTCATTACTCTGGCACGTCAGTATGCCGCTGGGAATTTGCTGGCGACGCTGGAGACCCAGCGTAAGGATGAGGTCGGGCAGCTGATTGTGGCGATTAACGGCATCGGTGACGGGCTGGAGCGCGTCGTCGCTCAGGTGCGGCACGCGGCGGATGAGATTGCCAGCGGCACCGAGGCGATCGTCACCAGCAGCAGCAATATCAGCGAGCAGATCACGCGGCAGGCCAGCAGCGTGGAGGAGACGTCAGCCAGCATGGAGCAGCTCGGAGCCACGGTCGAGCAGAACGCCGGAAATGTCACTCAGGCTCTGCGCCTGGTGGGTGAAGCCGCCGAGGCCGTCAGCCACGGCGCCACCACGGTCGGCCAGTCAGTGCTGACCATGTCCGATATCAAGACCGCGTCGCAGGGTATTGCTGACATCACCCAGGTGATCGAATCGATTGCCTTCCAGACCAATATCCTGGCGCTGAATGCGGCAGTGGAAGCCGCGCGCGCCGGGGAAAACGGGAAAGGCTTTGCGGTCGTCGCCGCTGAAGTGCGGGCGCTTGCCCAGCGCAGCGCACATGCGGCCAAAGAGATTGACCACCTGATTGCCGACTCGCTGCAAAAAGTGGTGCAGGGACACGATCTGTCCGAGCAAACCCGCCAGGCGATGGACAACATTACCGGACGCATTGACCAGGTGAAAGCGCTGATGAGCGAGATTAACGTGGCGTCTCACGAACAGTCGACCGGCATCGGACACGTTAACATTGCCATGGCGCAAATCGGCCAGGCCACCCATCAGAACAGTGAACTGGTGATGCATTCAGAGCAGACCGCGCAGGAACTGAGCCGCAAGGGACATCACCTCAGCGAGCTGGTGCAGGTGTTTAACGTCAAGTCATAAACTGGCGTACACTGAATGTCAGACTCCCGTTGAGAAGATGACGATGCGCCCGAGTGTTGCCCTGTTGACCATTCTGCTGTTGAGCGGCTGTAGCGTACTGAAGAGTACGCCACAGCCGCCGCCTGCCCCCGCCTCTCACGCAGTGGAGATCAACCGTGCCCAGAGCACTGGCCTGCCGCGTCTTGGTAGCGTCAGTGTTTCCGTGCGCGGTTCCCCGGACGATGCACAGCGCGCGCTGGCAGCGAAAGCCAATGCAGCGGGCGCGCGTTACTATCAAATCCTGCTGGTTGACGAAACGACCGTACCCGGCATGTGGTATGGCACGGCGATCCTTTATGGCACGGCGGAATAGATAAAAGGGCGGGATAAGCAGAAAGAAATGCCGGGGCGCAGAACAGGCCCCGGTAATTTTACTTCGCGCTGCGCTGACGCACCGCTTCAAACAGACAGACACCGGTCGCGACCGAGACGTTAAGCGATGAGACGCTTCCCGCCATCGGGATGCTGATCAGCTCGTCACAGTGTTCACGCGTCAGGCGACGCATCCCTTCCCCTTCCGCCCCCATCACCAGCGCCATCGGGCCGGTCATCTTGCTCTGGTACAGCGTATGGTCAGCTTCACCGGCGGTGCCGACGATCCACACGTTGGCTTCCTGCAATACGCGCATGGTGCGCGCCAGGTTAGTCACGCGGATCAGCGGGATGTGCTCTGCCGCGCCGCTGGCCACTTTCTTCGCCGTGGCATTCAGCTGCGCGGAACGGTCTTTCGGCAGAATAATGGCGTGAACACCGGCCGCATCCGCGCTGCGCATGCAGGCACCGAGGTTGTGCGGGTCGGTTACGCCATCCAGGATCAGCAGGAACGGGCTGTCGAGGCTGGCCAGCAGGTCCGGCAGGTCACCTTCCTGATACTGACGCCCGGGCTTGACGCGGGCAATAATCCCCTGATGCACCGCCCCTTCTGATTTGCTATCCAGCACCTGCTTGCTCGCCACCTGAATGACGATACCCTGCGCTTCCAGCGCTTTGACCAGCGTTTGCAGACGACGGTCGTCACGCCCTTTCAGGATAAATACTTCCTGGAAACGCTGGGGATCGCTGTCAAGCAGCGCCTGCACGGCGTGGATACCAAAAACAATTTCACTCATGGTTCAGATACTCAACTTTCATATTCAGTGAGCGGGCTGACCGGAAAAGAAGGTCAGCCCCTACGATAATGATAACGAATATTACAGGCTGACCGGAAAAGAAGGTCAGCCCCTACGATAATGATGACGAATATTACAGGCTGACCAGAAAATGAAGGTCAGCCCCTACGATAATGATAACGAACATTACAGGCTGACCGGAAAAGAAGGTCAGCCCCTACGGGTAAGAGGATTCACGGTGGTACTGTAGGGGTCGACCCTTTTTTCCGGTCGACCCGTGCCGAAATGTATACCTGCCGTTATCACGCGCCGTCGGTTTTTTTCGCCCGCTTCGCGCGGGTGGCAGCCCCGATTTTACGGGTCTTATCCGACGGTTTGCGTGGTTTTTTCTCTTTCGCGGCGGCTGGCGCTGCGTCGTCAGCGGCTTTCGCCGGGCGGAAGGCACTGTCCGGCTCAAAGTTGGCGCCTTTGCGCGGCGCACGGCGGCGGCTGCCGCTGTTCTTCGGCGCGGCACGTTTTTCACGTTCGCGTTCGGTTTTACCTTCACCACGTGGCTTACGGCTGCTTGAAATCAACGCGAAGTCGATCTTACGCTCGTCCATATGCACCGCTTCAACGCGGACTTCTACCGTATCGCCCAGGCGATAGGTGCGGCCGCCGGATTCACCAATCAGACGCTGACCGATGGCATCAAAGCGGTAGTAGTCATTGTCGAGAGTGGAGACATGCACCAGCCCATCGATAAACAGATCCGTCAGACGCACAAAGAAACCAAATCCGGTGACGCTGGAGATCACACCGGTAAAGGTTTCGCCTACCTGATCCTGCATAAAGTCACACTTCAGCCAGTCGGCGACATCGCGGGTGGCTTCGTCCGCACGACGCTCCGTCAGGGAGCAGTGCTGCCCGAGTTGCAGCATTTGCGGCATCTCGTAGTGGTAACCTCCGGTCGGCGTGGTGTTGCCCTGCAACGTCCCTGCCTCTTTCGCCAGCAGGTACTTAATGGCACGGTGCAGCAACAGGTCCGGGTAACGACGGATCGGTGAGGTGAAGTGCGCGTAGGACGCCAGCGCCAGGCCGAAGTGACCGCGGTTTTCCGGGTCGTAAACCGCCTGTTTCATCGAACGCAGCAGCATGGTTTGCAGCATTTCGTGATCCTGACGACCGGCAATCTGGCTCAGCAGCGCGGAATAATCCACCGGCTGCGGCTTATCACCACCCGGCAGCGTCAGGCCCAGCTCATTCAGCACCGAGCGGAAGCTCTTAATGCTTTCATCGCCAGGGCGATCATGGTCACGGAACAGCGCTGGCTCGTTATTTTTCTCAACGTAACGCGCCGAAGCGATGTTCGCGAGGATCATGCACTCTTCAATCAGCTTGTGCGCGTCGTTACGGGAAACCTGCTCCACGCGTTCGATACGGCGATCGGCGTTGAAGATGAATTTCGCTTCGTCGGTTTCGAACGAGATACCGCCGCGCTGTTCGCGCGATTTTTCCAGCGCCAGATACATGCGGTGCAGCTCTTCAAGGTCTTTCACCAGCGGCTCATACTGCTGACGCAGTTCCTGATGCCCCTGCAGAATGTTCCACACCTTGTTATAGGTCAGACGCGCGAAGGAGTTCATCACCGCTTCGTAATGCTTATAGCCTGTCAGCTTACCGGTAGAGGAGATGGTCATCTCGCACACCATACACAGACGGTCAACTTCCGGGTTCAGTGAACACAGGCCGTTAGACAGCACTTCCGGCAGCATCGGGATCACCTGGGACGGGAAGTAAACCGAAGTACCCCGGTTTACCGCTTCGTCGTCCAGCGGCGTACCGGGGCGAACGTAATAGCTTACGTCGGCAATGGCTACCCACAGGCGCCAGCCGCCGCCGCGTTTACGCTCACAGAATACGGCATCATCGAAGTCGCGGGCGTCTTCGCCGTCGATTGTCACCAGCGGCAGGTCGCGCAGATCAACGCGGCCCTGTTTGGCCTCTTCCGGCACTTCTTCGCTCAGATGGGCTATCTGTTTTTCCAGCGCTTCCGGCCACTCGTGCGGAATATCATGAGTGCGCAGCGCCATATCCACGGCCATGCTGGTGCCCATGTTATCGCCCAGCACTTCGACAACTTTACCGACGGCTTTGCTGCGGCGGGTCGGACGCTGAGTCAGCTCCACCACCACCACAAAGCCCATGCGCGCACCCATCAGCTCTTCAGCCGGGATCAGGATGTCAAAGCTCAGGCGGCTGTCATCCGGCACCACAAAGCCCACGCCGGAGTCGGTGAAGTAGCGACCAACAATCTGGGCATTGCGCGGTTCTACCACGCGCACGACGCGTGCTTCGCGGCGGCCTTTACGGTCGGCACCCATCGCCTGCGCGAGGATCATGTCCCCGTGCATGCACATTTTCATCTGTTCAGCAGAGAGATAAAGATCGTCTTTGCTGCCTTCGATGCGCAGGAAACCAAAGCCATCGCGATGGCCAATGACTTTACCTTTCAGCAGGTCCAGACGCTCCGGCAGCGCGTAGCACTGGCGGCGGGTAAAGACTAACTGCCCGTCACGCTCCATGGCGCGCAGGCGGCGACGCAGCGCTTCGATCTGCTCTTCACCGCTGATGTCTAATTCTTCTGCCAGCTCTTCACGGCTGGCCGGTTTTTCACGTTTATCCAGGTGCGCCAGAATGAACTCGCGGCTTGGAATAGGGTTTTCGTACTTTTCAGCTTCTCGTTCCTGAAAGGGATCGTGTGACATCGAGGTTCCTCCGTTGTCAGCTGCTCAGTGAAGGTCGTTCACTCAGCAAAATTTGGTAGAGCGGATTGTTGTCTTCAACCAGATCGGCCAGGGTGTATTGGTCAAGCTCGCGCAGAAAACTCTGAACGGCATCGTGCAGCACTTGTTTCAGGCGGCAGGCTGAGGTGATGTGACAAAAGTCACTGTGGCAGTTCACCAGCTGCAGTGGCTCCAGCGTGCGCACCACCTGACCAATCACAATGTCTCTGGCGGGTCTGCCCAGACGGATACCGCCATTTTTGCCGCGTACAGCAGCAATGTATCCGGCACGACTAAGGTGATTGATAATTTTGACCATATGATTACGTGACACGCCATACGTGTCGGTAACCTCACTGATGCTGGTCATCTTACCTGCGGGTAACGCAGCAAGATAGATGAGCGCACGTAAGCCGTAATCGGTAAAGCTGGTTAGCTGCACGGTAACCTCAGAGATACAACCGCAGTTGAAGTTGTGATCCACTCAAAAAATTGTATGGTTAACAATGATAATAAACCAGCCGGGGCTAGCCGGGCCATTTTATTTAAGGTGAGGGCTGCAGAAGGGAACGGCAGGAAACCGGGACTGATTAAGAACTGGCCGGGCAATGCCCGGCCTGAAACGGAATTATGCGTCAAACGGGTCGCGCAGAATCATGGTTTCACTACGGTCCGGGCCGGTAGAGATAATATCAATCGGTACTCCGGTAACGTCTTCAACGCGCTTGATGTAATCACGCGCTGCCTGCGGCAGGCCATCCAGTGTTTTCACACCAAAGGTGGTCTCAGACCAGCCTGGCATGGTTTCATAGATTGGCTCAATGCCTTCCCAGCCTTCTGCTGCCAGCGGGGTGGTGGTGACTTCGCGGCCATCTGGCATACGGTATGCCACACAAATTTTCACTTCTTTCAGGCCATCCAGCACGTCCAGTTTGGTCATGCAGAAGCCAGAGAGGGAGTTGATCTGTACGGCACGACGCACGGCAACCGCATCCAGCCAGCCGGTACGACGACGGCGGCCAGTAGTGGCACCGAACTCGTTACCCTGCTTACACAGGAATTCACCGGTTTCGTCAAACAGTTCAGTCGGGAACGGGCCCGCACCCACGCGAGTGGAGTAAGCCTTCACGATGCCCAGCACGTAATCAACGTAGCGCGGGCCAATACCTGAACCGGTAGCAACGCCACCAGCGGTGGTGTTAGACGAGGTGACATACGGATAAGTCCCGTGGTCGATATCCAGCAGGGTGCCCTGTGCGCCTTCGAACATAATCAGGTCGCCACGCTTGCGCGCGCCGTCCAGCAGTTCAGACACATCCACTACCATACCGGTCAGGATGTCGGCAACCGCCAGCGTATCCGCCAGCACTTTTTCGTAATCAACGGCTTCAACTTTGTAGTAGTTCACCAGCTGGAAGTTATGGAATTCCATCACTTCTTTCAGCTTCGCGGCGAAGGTTTCTTTGTTGAACAGATCGCCAACGCGCAGACCACGACGGGCGACTTTATCTTCATAAGCCGGGCCGATACCACGACCGGTGGTGCCGATAGCTTTTGCGCCACGCGCTTTTTCGCGGGCCACGTCCAGCGCCACGTGATACTCAAGGATCAGTGGGCAGGCTTCAGAAATGAACAGACGTTCGCGTACCGGGAAGCCGCGCTCTTCCAGACCTTTCATCTCTTTCATCAGCGCAGCAGGAGAGAGCACAACACCGTTGCCGATGATGCTGGTGACGTTCTCACGCAGGATGCCAGATGGAATTAAGTGGAGGACGGTTTTCTCACCGTTGATGACTAGCGTATGGCCAGCGTTATGGCCTCCCTGGTAGCGCACTACGTATTTAGCGCGTTCTGTCAGGAGGTCAACTATCTTACCTTTACCTTCGTCACCCCATTGGGTGCCCAGTACGACGACGTTCTTACCCATTTTTCAAAATCACCGATTGCTTAAAAAAGGATTCTACCATCGTCATTTCCCTCTTTCAGCAGTTTTAGCATACGATTGCGTACTTTTTTACCACTCAGTGCTCTGTGCGGGCGGGATCGCCCCGTCCTGGCCTAGCCGCCGTTGCCACGGCTCAGCATGTAGTAAATCACCGCCCCCGCGACAACCAGGCCGCCCCCCACGCGCCGCAGCAGGCCATCGGGCATCTCCGCCATCGCAAGAATCATCCGCCGCCAGAGGCGCGGATAGAGCATCGGGCCTAAGCCTTCAAATACCAGCACTAACCCCAGCGCCATCCACACAGTTACATTCATGTTGTTCACTCACCGTCTTTGCCATCAAAAGAAACACAAAAAAAGGGCCGGAAGATCCGGCCCTTTTATTTTTATAGCAGTTTATTAGCGCGTAGTGGTAGACGGACTTTTCATAAAGCGGAAGAAGTCGCTATCCGGGCTCAGCACCATCACATCCTGATTGCTCTTGAAGCTGTTCTCGTAGGCCCGCAGGCTACGGATGAACGCATAGAAATCCGGATCCTGGCTGAATGCGTTAGCAAACAGTTTCGCCACTTCCGCATCGCCTTCACCCTGAGTAATCAGCGCCTGACGGCGGGCTTCAGCCAGCGTACGTTCAACTTCGTAATCAGCCTGTGCTCTGACTTTTGCCGCTTCTTCTGCACCCTGAGCACGCTGGCTACGGGCGACAGATTCACGCTCGGCGCGCATACGTGCGTAGATCGCATCAGAGACTTCGGTTGGCAGGTTGATCTGCTTGATCCGCACATCAACCACCTGGATACCCAACGCCGCCATACTGTTCGGGTTGATCGCCGGTTCGTTGCTGTTGGTCTCGCGTTCAACGCGCTTGGCTACCGATGCAATGGCATCGTCTGCCGCAGGGGTGGCGACTTCATCATCCGCACCTGCACTACCGGTGTTCAGAGCATCACGCACGTCGGTAGTCAGACGACCACGCGAGTCAGTCACGATGTCTTTCACATCCAGGCGACCAATTTCAGAACGCAGACGGTCACTGAACTTACGTTTCAGCAGCACTTCAGCCTGAGAAATATCACCGCCGCCGGTGGCGAGGTAATAACGGCTGAAGTCGCTGACGCGCCATTTGATGTAGGAGTCAACGATCAGGTCTTTCTTCTCTTTGGTTACAAAGCGATCGGCCTGGTTGTCCATGGTCTGGATACGCGCATCAAGCGACTTTACGGATTCCAGGAACGGGATCTTAAAGTGCAGGCCTGGCGCATACACCAGCGGTTTATTATCAGAATCGCGCAGAACTTTACCAAAGCGCATCACAATGCCACGCTGGCCTTCCTGCACTACAAACAGTGACGCGTACAGCACCACCAGCACAACAATCAATACAACGATTAATGGCTTACGCATCGCTTACTCTCTCCCTTCGCGCTGGGTATCGGTACGCTGAGCATTCACCCGGCGCTGATCCATGATGTCGTCCGGGCTGAACGACGTATTACCGCTGGCGCGTTCGTTACTGCCTGACGCCGGTGGCATACGCAGCAGTCCGCCGCTTCTGTCCTGGCTGTTGGCAGAAGCCCCCTGGCCACGCATTAGCTGATCCAGTGGCAATACCATCAGGTTGCTGCCTTTATCATTCACCAGAACCTTGCGGGTATGACCCAGCACGCGTTCCATGGTTTCGATATACAGACGTTCACGAGTGATCTGCGGTGCCGCTTTGTATTCTGGCAGAATACGCGCAAAGCTATCCACTTCACCCTGTGCTTCCAGCGTTACGCGGGACTTATACGCACGGGCCTGTTCCAGGATCCCCTGCGCATCACCACGCGCACGCGGCAGTTTATCGTTCGCATAGGCTTCGGCTTCACGCACCGCCTGCTCACGGTTCTCACGAGCCGCAATCGCATCATCGAAGGAGGCTTTCACATCTTCCGGTGGGCGTGCCGTCTGGAAGTTGACGTCCAGCAGGGTGATACCCATATCGTATGGACGAATCGTTTCTTCCAGCTCGCGCTGAGTTTCGCTACGCACTACGGTACGGCCTTCGGTCAGGATACGGTCCATGGTCGAACGGCCGATAACGCCACGCAGCGCACTGTCGGTCGCCTGACGCAGGCTGTCGTCAGCACTGGTCACGGCAAACAGATAGCGCTCCGGATTCGTGACGCGATACTGCACGTTCATCTCAACGCGCACCACGTTCTCATCCGAGGTCAGCATGGTGCCAGAAGCAGACAGTTCACGCACCGCCTCCACGTTCACCGCACGTACCTGATCAACAAACGTCGGTTTCCAGTTCAGACCTGGCTCAACCAGATGACTGAATTTCCCGAAGCGTGTCACCACGCCGCGTTCGGCCTCTTTGATGGTGTAGAAGCCACTGGCTGCCCAGATCACCACCGCAGCCACGGCCACGATGCCCACCAGACGTCCGGCATTGCCCGGCTTGCGCTGACCAGTGCCATTGCCATTGCCGGCTCCGTCACCGCCGCTTTTCTTACCACCGCCCAGGCCACCGAGCTTATTGCTCAGCTTACGGAAGATATCATCTAAATCAGGAGGCCCCTTATCGCGCCCTCCTTTATTTCCCCCAGAGTTGCCGCCTTGGTTATTGCTGCTTCCCCACGGGTCGCGGTCCTGTCCGTTATTCCCGGGCTGATTCCACGCCATGTTTATACTCCATTAATTGTGTGTGCGGTGGTATCCCAGGCCGGGATACGCGTGTCAGGCAACTATGTAATCGAGCAGCGAGGGTTCCTGTTTACACAGGCGACGCCAGTCAACGATCGGCATTCGCACATGTAACCCTACGCTACCGTCGTCTTCATTCCACTCTTTCTCTATCGCCTGCAATTGGTAAAAGCGGCTGCGAAGCCGCCCTGCTGCTGCTGGCAGACGCAAATCATACTGCGCGATCTCACCGGCCAGGCGCTCGGTCAGCGCCTGGAACAGCAGCGGAACCCCTTCACCCGTCTGAGCAGAAAGCCAGACGCGGATCGGCAGATTCTCTTCGTCACGATCGATACGCGGAACGAAGTCGTCCAGCATATCGATTTTATTCATCACCAGCAGGCTGGGGATAGCATCGGACTCAATCTCTTCTAAGACGATGTTGACCGCGTTGATGTTTTCATCAATACGCGCATCGGCGGCATCAATCACGTGCAGCAGCAGCGCCGCTTCACGGGTTTCCTGCAGCGTGGCTTTAAACGCCGCCACCAGGTCATGGGGCAGATGGCGAATAAAGCCTACGGTATCGGCCAGCACCACTTCGCCCACGTCAACCACATCGACACGTCGCAGGGTCGGGTCCAGCGTGGCGAACAGCTGATCCGCCACATAGACCTCTGAGGTCGTCAGACGGTTAAACAGCGTAGACTTGCCGGCGTTGGTGTAGCCCACCAGCGATACGGTAGGAACATCGGCCTTGTTACGGGCCTGCCTGCCCTGTTCGCGCTGTTTCGATACACGCTCCAGCCGCGAGAGGATCAGGGTAATACGGTTGCGCAGTAAGCGGCGGTCGGTTTCCAGCTGGGTTTCACCCGGACCACGCAGACCAATCCCCCCTTTCTGGCGCTCAAGGTGCGTCCATCCGCGCACCAGACGCGTGGCAAGGTGGCGCAGCTGCGCCAGCTCTACCTGTAATTTACCTTCATGGGTACGGGCGCGTTGGGCGAAGATATCCAGGATCAGTCCGGTGCGGTCAATGACACGGCACTCGCACAGCGCTTCAAGATTGCGCTCCTGTGCCGGACTCAGGGCGTGGTCGAACAGCACCACGGAGGCACCGCTCTCTTTTACCGCTTCGGCTATTTCAACAGCTTTTCCTTCACCGACAAAATATTTGGGGTGAGGCGACTTGCGGCTGCCAGTAACAACACGCAGCGCTTCTACGCCAGCAGAAGACACCAGAGTTTCAAACTCCTGTAAATCTTCTGTATCTCTGTCTTGCGAGAAATAGATGTGCACCAGTACGGCCTGCTCACCGGCATCATAACGGTCAAACAAACTTAAAACCTCTCAATACTTTGTTAAACCTGCTGCGCGTTGGCCATACTGCGTCAAAACCAGATTCGATATGCTCATTCAGCTCGCTGAAGGGCGTTTTTAGTCTGGTTCTCTTCATGCTTTAAGCGCAGACAGGGAAACCAGACGATAGAATTCATGCCAGGGTCGGACAATGCCAGGACGGGGAACCAGGATGAAGGACTCCCCGTCTTGGAGGGACAGCCACGCTACTTATTCAGCGTCATCGCTGTCTTGCTGAGGCTGAGAAGATGCCCCCTGGTTACTGTTGTTACTATGATGATAGTTGCTGCTACCGCTACCACCCGCATTGCTGCTGTGGTGTGAAACCGGACGGGACGGAACAACAGTAGAGATCGCGTGCTTATACACCATCTGGCTAACTGTGTTCTTCAAAAGAATAACAAATTGATCAAACGACTCGATCTGGCCCTGAAGTTTGATGCCATTTACCAAATAAATCGAAACCGGAACACGTTCGCGACGCAGTGCGTTCAAGAACGGATCTTGCAATGATTGCCCCTTAGCCATTCTATCTTTTCCTTATATGCTTGTTGTTTGTAACTTAAGAACCCTGCGGTTCGAAATACGACATAAAAATTTGCGCAAGATAACGCACCAATTGTACACAATCACCCAGGCTTCGCACTAAGAACCTGTAACACTCGGGCTAAGGCAGCATCAGGCTGTTCGCTGTCAAGCCAGTGAACTTCCTTCCAGCCACGTAACCATGTCATCTGGCGTTTAGCCAACTGCCGGGTTGCGCAAATTCCCCGATAAACCATGTCATCGTAATCAATTTCACCGGATAAAAATGACCACATCTGGCGATAACCGACACAACGAATGGAAGGCAAGTCCGTATGCAAATCACCTCGTGCAAAGAGCGCCCGAGCCTCCGCTTCAAACCCTGACGCCAGCATCTGGTGAAACCGCAATTCAATACGCTGATGGATCAGTTCGCGGCTCGCAGGTGCGATAGCAAACTGGGCAACATCATACGGTAGCGGATCGCCAGACATTTTCGTCAGTTCCGTTAAAGTTTTACCCGAAATAAAAAAAACTTCCAGTGCTCGCGAGAGTCTCTGGGGATCATTCGGATGAATACGACGTCCAGCAACGGGATCTACGTCACATAACTGGCGGTGAAGTGCTTCCCAGCCCTCTTCACGCGCCATCTGCTCTATACGCTGACGTACTTCTGGATCGGCCGAGGGCAACGGCGATAATCCTTCCAGTAACGCCTTGTAATAAAGCATGGTGCCACCAACAAGCAACGGAATATTCCCTCTCTGGGTAATTTCCGCCATTTCAGCCAGTGCATCGCGGCGAAATTCTGCGGCCGAATAGGCCTCAGAGGGGTCGCGAATGTCCAGCAAACGATGGGGTGCAAGACGCCTTTCTTCTGCGGAGGGTTTGGCGGTGCCAATATCCATCCCGCGGTAGATCAGCGCTGAATCAACACTAATCAGCTCTACCGGTAGCGCCTGACGTAATGCAATCGCCAGGGCGGTTTTACCGGAGGCCGTCGGCCCCATCAAAAATATTGCCTTAGGCAGGCCAGCCGTGGATTGTTCACTCATGCTTCAGGGCGTTCATCGCCGTTTCAATATCGATGTATTGCAATAATCCAGAAGGTGGCGATTTCACTAACTGCGGGCAAAGTCGTTCGACTTCTGCCAGCAAGGTAATCGCCTGCGAGTGATTCCAGTGCTGATGTTCAGAAACCGACTGGCGCGCTAACCACTGCGCCGTCTGGCTGGCTGAAACATCCTGCTGCCGGGCCAGATACCCTAACATTTCTGGAATCAAGTTTTGTAAATTTTGTTGGCGTAATGGTAAAGGCACGGCGCGTAACATCACATGATGGGCGTCAAACAGCAGGTCAATTCCCATCTGGCTTAATAAGGCCGCATGACGATCGCCGACTTCACGCTCAGTTTTTTCCAGTTTCAACCGGACCGGAATCAACAGCGGCTGAGGTTTCAGCCCTTCGCTACCGGGTTCCAGCTGCGCCTGTTTCAGCCAGCGTTCCGCCACTGCAAGGGCAATCAGGGCCACCCCCGAACTGCCGTCAACCAGCGCATACTGCTGCTGCACCACCGTCAGCACGCGGCCAAAACTGTGGACATGCCCGCTCAGCGGCGCCGGTTTTTCTTCTGTCGCGGCAGATACCGCAGGGGATGCTGACGCTTCACGCAGCGCCGGGGCCGGGGTGTTCAGCAGTTGCTGATAGACCGCACCCTCACGTTTCTGATACTGGGGTTCCTGACGCTGCCAGCTGTGACCACCGCCGCCTGCACTGCCCGCCGAGGGCGTGCGCGCTGCGGGAGGCGGGCTCGGTTCGGCGAAATGATTTCCCCCTGCCGCCTGGCGGTTTTCCGGCTGCCAGCGTTCGGCAGGCTCAGGCGACATGCCGGGCAGCGTTTCGGCTCCGCTTTCCTGCAGGACGCTGACCACGCCCTGGTAAATAAAGTCATGCACCAGCCGCGACTGATGAAAGCGCACCTCGTGTTTCGCCGGATGCACATTCACGTCCACCTGGTGTGGATCGATTTCCAGATACAGCACATAGGCTGGCTGGTGCTGGTCGCCCAGCTTGTCCTGATAGGCCTGACGGATGGCGTGATTGATTAAGCGGTCACGCATCATGCGGCCGTTCACATAACAATACTGCAGTTCTGTCAGCGCTTTGGACCCCACCGGGTCAGCCACCCAGCCACGTAAACTCAGTTCGCCATGCTGCCACTCAATCGCCAGCGCATGCGTCATAAAGGCCGTTCCGCAGATGGCGGCCACGCGGCGCTCACGTTGAGTAATATCACTGACGCCGCGATACTGGCGTACCAGCTTGCCGTTATGGCTGAGGGAGATAGCCACGTCAAAACGCGCCAGCGCGATGCGCCGGATCACTTCATCAATATGGGTAAATTCGGTTTTTTCGGTGCGCATAAACTTACGGCGTGCCGGGGTGTTGTAGAACAGATCCAGCACCTCCAGCGTGGTGCCAACCGGGTGCGCTGCCGGTTTGACACTGACCGTCTGATCGCGCCCCTCGGCATACGCCTGCCAGGCTTCGCTCTGGGCTTCGGTGCGCGAGGTGAGGATCAGACGCGATACCGAACTGATGCTGGCCAGCGCCTCGCCGCGAAAGCCAAGGCTGATAATCGCTTCCAGATCGTCAAGCGTGGTGATTTTACTGGTCGCATGGCGGGCCAGCGCCATCGCCAGTTCGTCTTTACCGATCCCGCAGCCGTTATCACGAATGCGGATCAGCTTAGCGCCACCCTTTTCGATGTCGATTTCAATGCGCGTCGCGCCCGCATCCAGACTATTTTCCACCAGCTCTTTCACCACCGAAGCCGGGCGCTCGACAACCTCTCCGGCAGCAATCTGGTTAGCGAGCTGTGGCGGTAATACCTGAATGGGCATGGTTTATCCTTGAGTACGGTATGGCACGGGCCGATCGGATATTTATCGGGGCGACCGCAAAAATGGTCGCCCCTTACATTATCCGTCCAGGATTATGACGCCGGGATTTTTAATGTCTGGCCCAGCATCACATTCTGCGACTTCATCTTATTTGCCTGCTGGATCGCTTGCGGGCTGACGCCGTATTTAGCGGCAATGGCCGTCAGTGAGTCACCACGAACCACTTTATGTCGCGCTGGCTGGCGGCTTTTGACCGCAGGGGCGGAGGCCGTTTTACTGCCAGCGGGCACTTTGAGACGTTGCCCCACCCACACGACATCTTTTTTCAACGTGTTCATTGAGCGCAGCGTCGCCATGCTGACACCGTAGCTGGCGGCAATACCGGAAAGCGTCTCACCGCGTTTCACCACGTGACGCTGGGTCGCACCGGTATATTCTGTGCTGGCGGGCGCCGGGTTAGCCTGGACTTCAACCGCCGTTGCGGCCTGCAACGGTCGGTTTTCCTCCTTTGGGATCGATTGCAGCGGGTGCGCCAGGAAGTAGTTGCGCAGGCCTTTATAAATCGACTCGGCAATCTTCTGCTGGTAAGCGCTACTGCCAAGCAGTCGCTCCTCCGAAGGGTTACTGATAAAGCCGGTTTCCACCAGCAGGGAAGGAATATCCGGCGAGCGCAGTACGCCCAGGCTGGCATGTTCCGGCCGGCGCTTATGCAACGCCCCCACGCGCTGCAACTGCGCAATCACTTTAACAGCAACATCATAACCCACGCGCTGCGAGTGCCCGAACTGCAGGTCCAGCACCGCCTGGCTCAGGTAAGGATCCGCCTGGCTGTTAGCCAGCAGATCGCCGGCACCGCCCAGCAGTTCGGACTGCTTCTCATGCTGCTCCAGCCAGCCGGCCATTTCACTGTTGGCGCGGCGATTTGACAGCACCCACACGGATGCACCGGAAGCGCTGCGGTTAGGGGCCGCATCGGCGTGAATCGACACCAGCAGATTCGCGTTCTGCTTACGCGCCACATCTGAGCGCCCCATCACAGAGATAAAATAGTCACCGTCACGCGTCATCACGCCTTTAAACATCGGGTCGGCATTGAGTAACGCTTTCAGTTTACGTGCGATGGCGATGGTCACATTTTTCTCTTTCAGACCGCCGCCGCCAATCGCGCCCGGATCCTGACCACCGTGGCCGGCATCAATCGCCACGATCACCGTATCATTGCTGCTTGTGCTACGTGGCCGCGCCACCTGATTACCACTGCTGACCGAGGTCACCGGGTTAGCGTCAAACGGACTTTTTGGCGGCGTGCTGGTCTGGCGGGAAGGGGTCACGCTGCTCACCGCCGCATTTCGCGCAGGGGCAGGCTGCGTACCGGTAATGGTAAACACCACATTGTAGCTGCTGCCGTTGCGCTGGGTGACCGCTCTGGTCTTTCCGCGCTGCGTCAGCTCAAACACCAGCCGGATGCTCTGGCTGTCCTTTGCGGTGCTGGAGCGAATACGTTTGACAATATTCTCGCCGCTGAAAGTCAGCGGCAGCCCCTGAACGATACCGCTCTGGCGGATATCCAGCACCACCCGATCCGGATTATGCAGAGGAAAAAAGGCGTAAACCGGCTGCCCGGCAAAGCTCAGCGTGACCTGCGCTTCATTGTTGCCGTTGGAGACTTTGATATCGGATAAATTCGCCGCCAGTGAACTGAATGAGCAGCAGAACAGGGCCAGCAGGCACCAGCTTTTAAATCGCAACATCATGCGCCACCCTGTTCAGCCGTCATGCGTTGCAGCATCGTTTCACCCTCAGGTGAGCAGGCGCGGAGCTGGGCTTCACGCGCGTGTCCCTGATAAGTGAGATGAAGTTCCAGGTCAGGCTCTGGCAGTACGCCTGCTCCCTGCTGCGGCCACTCGACCAGGCACAGACTGTCCGGGCCGAAGTAATCACGAATCCCCATAAACTCCAGCTCTTCCGGGTCAGACAAACGATACAGATCAAAATGATACACCCGGCGATCCGGAAGCACATAAGGCTCTACCAGCGTATAGGTCGGGCTTTTCACATTGCCCTGATGGCCAAGTGCCTGCAAAAATCCGCGGCTGAAGGTGGTTTTACCGGCACCCAGGTCGCCATACAGATACAGGGTTGCCGCGCCATCACAGGCGCGGGCCAGCCGGGCACCCAATGCGAGGGTTGCTGCCTCATCGGGCAACGCAATTACACAGGTCATCATTCTTTTGTATTCGAGATCTCAGGATTGACAAACAGATACAGCTCGGAGAACAGATCGGTGGCTAACATCCCGCGCGTACCGCGACGTTGTGCCACTGCGTCAGCCGCCGCGCCGTGCACTACGCATCCTGCGCAGGCAGCATCGTACAGCGGGAGCTGCTGCCCTGCCAGGCTGCCGATGATACCAGATAACACATCTCCCATTCCGCCGCTGGCCATACCCGCGTTGCCGACATCGGCTATCGCCAGTTCACCGTGCTCGCTGGCGATCAGCGTTCCGGCACCTTTCAGCACCACGACGCCACCATAACGCTTTGCCAGACGGCGCACAGCCAGTAAGCGGTCACTCTCAATATCACTGACTTTACTATTCAGCAGCCTCGCGGCTTCGCCGGGATGCGGCGTAATGATTCGATTTTGACGTTTATCGGGACTGATTGCCAGCAGGTTAAGCGCATCGGCGTCCCAAAGCATCGTTTTCTGAGAGTTTTCTACCTTTTTCAAAGCCTTCTTACCCCAGGCCCCCTGACCCAGACCGGGCCCAATCACAATCACATCGGCCCACTCCAGCCCGTCCTCCAGCGCCTGCGACGTGAGTTCCTGCACCATCAGCTCAGGGCGCGCAGTCAGCAGCGGACCAACGTTCTCAATGTGAGTAAGCACTCGCACTAATCCAGAACCAGTTCTTAACGCCGCCTCGGCAGTCATGCGAACCGCCCCCGCAGTACCGTGGTCGCCACCGATCACCAGCACACGGCCATGATCGCCCTTGTGCGAGGTGGGTCGCCGTGGTGTCAGCCACGTCGCCAGGTGGCTGGCATCGTAGCGCGCAACGGGCGCGGTCTGGCCCTGTAGCCACGCATCGAGATTCAGGCTGTGATAATGCAACTGCCCGACACGATCGCGCGCCTTGCCGGTCAGCAGACCGGGTTTCAGTGCAATAAACGTCAGCGTATGCGTGGCATTGATCGCTTCACCGGGGACAGTGCCGTTAGCGGCCACTAACCCGGAGGGAATATCCACGGCAAATACCGGGGCGGGATGGCGATTAGCCTGTGCAATCAGCACATCATAAGGAGCGCCGGGAGCACGATTCAGCCCGGTGCCAAGCAGCGCGTCAACAATGACCTCCACGGATGCAGGCCACGGGGCCGCCGCATCGTGGATCACACCGCCCGCCGCCAGCCAGTTATCCCGCGCCTGACGCGCTTCTTCAGGCAGCGCTTTATCCCCCTCCACGGCAATCAGCGTCACCGTCAGACCGGCAGACTGCGCCAGACGCGCCACGACAAACCCGTCACCGCCGTTATTGCCCTGGCCGCACAATATCAGCCAGTGCTGCGCCTGCGGCCAGCGCTGCCGCAACAGACTGAAGGCGGCTTCACCGGCGCGCTGCATTAATTCAAACAGAGTGATGCCCAGACTGTCTGCCCCTTCACGCTCCAGTTCGGCTATCGCCTCCACAGGCCAGACAGAATAGGGTAAACTGGTGCAGTCTTCTTGCTGGTTCAGGTTATTCATGTCGCATCCTCTCGATTTCCATCAACTCGCCCTGGATATTAAACAGTGGGGGCTGGCGCTCGGCTTTCAGCAGGTCGGCATCTGTGATACCGACTTAACGCTGGAAGAGCCCCGGCTTCAGGCCTGGCTGGATAAACAATATCACGGTGAGATGGACTGGATGGCGCGTCACGGCATGATGCGCGCCCGTCCCCATGAACTGCTACCCGGTACGCTGCGGGTGATCAGCGTGCGGATGAATTATCTGCCCGCCAAAGCCGCCTTCGCCAGCACGCTGAAAAATCCCCGCCTGGGGTATGTCAGCCGCTATGCCCTGGGCCGCGATTACCACAAAGTATTACGCAATCGCCTGAAAAAGCTCGGCGATATGATCCGTGAGCGCTGTAGCGACGCCCAGTTCAGGCCGTTTGTCGATTCCGCTCCGCTGCTGGAACGTCCGCTGGCGGCGAAAGCCGGGCTGGGCTGGACGGGTAAACATTCGCTGATCCTCAACCGTGAAGCCGGCTCCTGGTTCTTCCTCGGCGAACTGCTGATCGATCTGCCGCTGCCGGTAGACCAGCCGGTAGAAGAGAACTGCGGCCGCTGCGTAGCCTGTATCACCACCTGCCCGACCGGTGCCATTGTCGAGCCTTATACCGTTGATGCCCGCCGCTGCATCTCCTATCTCACCATCGAATTAGAAGGCGCGATCCCGGAAGAGTTTCGCCCGTTAATTGGCAACCGCATTTATGGCTGCGACGACTGTCAGCTGATCTGCCCGTGGAACCGTTACGGCCAGCTCACCGATGAAGATGATTTCAGTCCGCGCGCCGTTTTACACGCTCCGCCACTGACGGAACTGTTTGCCTGGGATGAAGCGAAATTTTTACGAATCACCGAAGGGTCAGCGATCAGACGCATTGGTCATCTGCGCTGGCTGCGCAATATTGCGGTGGCACTGGGCAATGCCCCGTGGGATGAAAAGCACCTTGCGGCGCTGGCAGCACGACGGGGTGAAAACAGTATGCTGGACGAACATATCGACTGGGCGATCGCCTGTCAGCTGGCGCGCCGGGATGAAAATCGCATTGAGGTTCAGAGCAGCCAGCAGAAACGCCTGGTGCGCGTGATTGAAAAGGGATTACCGCGTGATGCTTAATTGAACAGTATGGAGAATATTACCCACGCGAAATCTTTTCCACATGCTGTGAATAAAAATAAAAAGTCGTTGTCATTCAAGCGTCACAGAAACCACAAGTGATCCAGATAACAATTTGAAATATTCACAATAGCCATAAAAACAATAAGTTATACGCCATATGGAAATACTGGCTTTTTTTTGGCATGAGAAGATCAACAACATAAGCTGTGGATAAGTCTGTTTAAAACATTTTTGGCATGGGGAAAAACAGGGCGACACACGGCGCTTATCGCTGTGGATAATTTTGAAGACAATTGAGAAAGATTTTTATTTGGAGCGGGAAACGAGACTCGAACTCGCGACCCCGACCTTGGCAAGGTCGTGCTCTACCAACTGAGCTATTCCCGCTTAGGAGTAATGCTGAATTACTGTGCTAAAAATCGTATAACTACTTGATTGTTTTAGCTTTTACCTCTTCCTTCCGGAGGAGAGGTCGCTATTATGGACCTGTTTCCTGGCGCTGGCAAGGCTTGCACGAAAAAAATTTAATGCGGATCGCAGCTTGTGCCATCCGCGTACAAAAAACACGCTATCAGGCCACCCTGTCAGGAGTGATTCAGCGCCTGCCAGCGCTGATAGACGCTAATAGCATGGCTACTTTTGCGTTGTACCATCGGCAGGCGACGCTGCTCAATCGGCTTGCTGTACTCGGCGTAGAAGGTATCGAGTTCGAAGTATTTACGGTCATCCTGGTAAAACGGGGCGTACTCTTCACGCGTAGTGATGTAAATCACCTGTTTAGGGCTGCAATAGTAGAGCGACCCCAGGCACATCGGGCAGGGGCTGGCCAGAATGTAAATCTCACAGTCAGTCAGGTTTTCTGTCCCCAGACGCGTACAGGCCTCGCGGATCGCCAGAATCTCCGCGTGTGCCGTTGGATCGCTGGTCTGAGCCACCTTGTTGGCACTTTCGGCAATGACTTCGCCATTACGTACAATCACCGTAGCAAAAGGCCTGCCGCCCTCTTCCACGTTTTTCATCGCCAAATCGATAGTCCGCTGAACAAAATCCATCATCATCACCTGTCCGGTTAGGGTTAATGCGCATAAGGCTAAAACCGTGAAGGTATAATGTAAAAGACCCATTTATAATTGAAGCTATAAGCTCTCATTATAGGAAGACCCATGCTGTTACGACATATTCACTATTTCCTGGCCGTCGCGCAGCACCGCAGCTTTACCCGCGCGGCGAATGCCCTGCACGTCTCGCAGCCGGCACTGTCACAGCAGGTCAAACAGTTAGAAGAAACGCTTGGCAGCCCGCTGTTTGACCGCAGCGGGCGTGATATACGCCTGACCGACGCCGGAGAAGTGTATGCCCACTACGCAAAACAGGCGCTGCGCGACCTGGCCGAGGGGCAACGTGCGCTGCATGACGTCGGCAATGTTATGCGCGGCACCCTGCGCATCGCCATCACCCCCACCTTCACCCACTATCTGATGGGGCCGTTAATCGCGTCATTTCACCAGCGTTACCCCACCATCGCGCTGGAGATCCGCGAAATGCCGCAGGAACAGATGGAACAGGATCTCATGGATGACCGGCTGGATCTCGGCATCGGGTTTGACGCCCCCGGCCTGGCGGGCATGGCATATCAGCCCCTGTTTAGCGAAACGCTGGCGCTGGTTGTCGCCGGTCATCACCCTCTGGCCAGGCAGCACAGCATCACGCTGGCGGCGCTGGGCCAGGAGAAACTGGTACTGCTGACGGCGGAATTCACCACCCGCGATCAGATTGACCGCTGCTTTCGCCAGAACAGCCTGCATCCGCAGGTGCTGATGCAGGCGAACTCACTGAGTGCGGTGATTGAAATCATCCGGCGAACCGGGCTGGCCACGCTGCTCCCGGCCATGACCACGCACGGGCACGAGGACCTGGTGGCGATTGCGCTCGATCCTCCGCTGCTGACCAGAACGGCAATACTGTTACAGCGCAAAGGGGGATATCAGACGGCGGCGGCACGGGCATTCTCAGCGCTGGCGCAGGATCAGGGGCGGGACTTTTCATAAAATGCAGGCATAAAAAAAGAGCCTTTCGGCTCTTTTTCTACTGGCTCACAGAGAGGTCACCCTTTCTGCAAACTAAATTTTGGAGCGGGAAACGAGACTCGAACTCGCGACCCCGACCTTGGCAAGGTCGTGCTCTACCAACTGAGCTATTCCCGCTTGGGTGGTGCTTGATACTGCTTAAAAAATTGGAGCGGGAAACGAGACTCGAACTCGCGACCCCGACCTTGGCAAGGTCGTGCTCTACCAACTGAGCTATTCCCGCTCTGGGTAACGATGAAAATTCTTCACCGGTACGGGGTGCGCATTATACGAGAATTCTTTCCTCCCGCAACCCTGTCCCCAGGAAAATTTTCTCTTTTTGTTCCGAATGCCGATTAAACCAGCAAAATGCCGGTTTAATCGGCATTTTTAGCCGAAAAACAGGTCTGCGGTCTTTTTTTCGCCAGCCGCAAAGACTTACAGTTGAATGAAATGTTCGCGGTAATACGCCAGCTCGGCCACGGACTCACGGATATCATCCAGTGCCTGATGCGTTCCCTGCTTTTTAAAGCCGGGCAGAATCTCTGGCTTCCAGCGGCGAGCCAGCTCTTTCAGCGTGCTGACGTCCAGGTAACGATAGTGGAAGTAGGCTTCCAGCTCCGGCATATATTTGAACAGGAACCGACGATCCTGGCCGATGCTGTTACCGCAAATAGGGGAACTGTTAGCAGGCACCCACTCTTTGAGGAAGGCAATGGTTGCCTGAACGGCGGCATCTTCATCAAACTGGCTGGCTTTCACGCGCTCCACCAGGCCACTGTTAGTGTGCGTGCGCACATTCCACTCATCCATCAGCGCCAGCTGCGCGTCGGACTGATGAACAGCCATGACCGGCCCTTCGGCAAGAATATTCAGATCGGCATCTGTTACAAGCGTCGCGATCTCAATGATACGGTCCTGCTCCGGGTCCAGCCCGGTCATCTCAAGGTCAATCCAAATCAGGTTGTTAGCATTGGCAGTCATAGTGCATCTCGCGTTGGCCGAAGCGGCATAGTATCGAATTAAAGTGTATGATAGACGTTTTGCCCTGCCAGGGCGAAATATGCAAAACCAGTGTGAGGAACAGTGACTAAAAACAAACTATCCAAAGGTCAGCAACGTCGCGTGAGTGCCAACCACGATCGTCGCCTGAAACAACGTGCTGATAAACCTGAGCCAGATGACAATCTGTTCGGTGAAGTACGTGATGGCGTGGTGATCAGCCGTTTTGGTATGCATGCCGATGTGGAAGATGCGGATGGTTCTGTTCACCGCTGTAACATCCGCCGTACCATCCGTTCACTGGTCACCGGAGATCGCGTGCGCTGGCGGCCAGGCGTGGAAGGCGGTGCAACCGTTAAAGGCATCGTCGAAGCGGTGCATGAACGCACCTCGGTACTGACGCGCCCTGACTTTTATGACGGTGTAAAACCGATTGCGGCCAATATTGATCAGATTGTCGTGGTGTCGGCCATTCTTCCTGAACTGTCGCTGAACATCATTGACCGTTACCTGGTCGCCTGCGAAACGCTGGGCGTTGAGCCACTGCTGGTCCTGAACAAAACGGACCTGCTGGATGATGCAGGCCGCGCCTTCGTTAATGAGCAGATGGATATCTACCGCCGTATTGGCTACAAGGTGCTGATGGTCTCCAGCCACCGCAAAGAGGGTCTGGCCGAGCTGGAAGAAGCCCTGACCGGCCGCATCAGCATTTTTGCCGGGCAGTCGGGGGTGGGAAAATCCAGCCTGCTCAATGCCCTGCTCGGTCTGGAACTGAGCAGCGCGGAGATCCTCACTAACGACGTCTCTGACAACTCAGGTCTCGGTCAGCACACCACCACCGCCTCCCGCCTGTATCACTTCCCACACGGCGGCGATGTTATCGACTCCCCCGGTGTTCGTGAATTTGGATTATGGCACCTGGAGCCGGAACAAATCACTCAGGGATTTGTCGAATTTCGTGACTACTTAGGGGGATGCAAGTTCCGCGACTGCAAACACGACAACGATCCCGGCTGCGCCATTCGTGAAGCCGTGGAAAAAGGTGAGATCGACGAGTCACGCTTCGTGAACTACCACCTGATTCTGGACACCATGTCAGAAGTGCAGGCCAAGACCCGTCGCTTCAGCAGCGACAAAGACTGATAAAACTGGCCCGATTTGCAGCCAAAGGGCCATAAAAACCGCGCCGCAGCTAGGCAATAGCCTAAACCTGCAGGCGCTGGTACAATCCGCCCCTTTTATAATGTTGATACCCTGAATATTTCATTTTGCAGCCTGGCGAAAACGCCAGTGCAACCTGAACCCGGCAGGGAATTTCTGATGGAGCCAGGAGGCTAACGTGTTAGATCGTATTAAACTCGGCCTGAATAATATACTGCCTAAAAAAGCCCTGACTGAACTGGCCGGCTGGGGTGCCAGCAAGCGCGGTGGCTGGCTGACCAAAGCGGTGATTGACGCTTTTGTCTGGTACTACAAGGTGGACATGAAAGAGGCGCAGAAGCCTGACACTGCCAGCTATCGTACCTTTAATGATTTCTTCGTGCGCCCGCTGCGTGACGAAGCCCGCCCTATTG
Source organism: Erwinia sp. Eh17-17 (assembly GCF_039675725.1). Taxonomy (NCBI): domain Bacteria; kingdom Pseudomonadati; phylum Pseudomonadota; class Gammaproteobacteria; order Enterobacterales; family Erwiniaceae; genus Erwinia; species Erwinia sp. Eh17-17. The sequence continues at coordinate 474,119 of NZ_JBDFQT010000003.1, forward strand.
AGACGGACCCGAACCTGCTGGTGCTGCCTGCCGATGGCGCGATCAGCCAGTTAGGTCATATTGAAGGCGAGCAGATTTTCCAGGCTAAAGGCCACACCTATTCGCTGGAAGCGCTGCTGGCAGGCAATGCAGCCATGACCGACATGTTCCGTGACGGCGAGTTTGTGACCACTTACCTCGCGCCGCGTGACTACCATCGCGTGCATATGCCATGCAACGGCATCCTGCGTGAGATGATCTATGTGCCGGGCGATCTGTACTCGGTGAACCCGCTGACCGCGCAGAACATTCCTAACCTGTTTGCCCGTAATGAGCGCGTCATCTGCCTGTTCGATACTGAATTTGGCCCGATGGCACAGATTCTGGTGGGTGCGACCATTGTTGGCAGCATTGAAACCGTCTGGTCAGGCACGGTAACCCCTCCTCGTGAAGGCGTGATCAAACGCTGGAGCTGGCCGGGTGCTGATGCCGAAGGCGCAGTGGTCCTGCTGAAGGGCCAGGAAATGGGCCGCTTTAAGCTGGGTTCGACCGTGATCAACCTGTTTGCCCCTGGCAAAGTGAAGCTGGCTGAAAGTCTGGCAGCTGAAAGTAAAACCCGTCTTGGCGCTACGCTGGCCATCGCACTGCAAAAAGACAGTGCGGAAGACGTCCTCCACCATCCATAGCGGATAGCCATGTCACGTCTGATCCTTACCCTTCTGTTAGGCTGGAGCCTGCTCCAGCCGGTTTACGCCGCCAGCGCACCGGATGCGTCGCAGATCAAACAACAACTGGAAGAGGCAAAGTCAGACAAGACTTCTGCAAGCCAGACGGCCGTCGTCGATGCCCTGCAATCCACACTGAACTGGCTGGATGAATACCAGAAGTCAGTGGATCTTTCACAAGATTATCAGCAGGTCATTGACGATTTTCCGAAACTTTCCCGCGAGTTGCGTCAGCAAATCGTCACGCTGACGGACAACAGCAAACCCCTGCGCAGTAATATGAGCGCCGCCGACCTCGATCAGGAGATCCTGCAGGTCAGCAGTCAGCTACTCGAAGAGAGCCGTCAGGTTCAGCAGGAGCAGGATCGCGCCCGTGAAATCAGCGATTCTCTTTCCCAGCTGCCGCAGCAGCAAACGGATGCCCGCCGCGCGCTGAACGAGATTGAACGCCGTTTACAGAGCCAGCCCGCCCCCACCACACCTCTCGGCCAGGCCCAGCTGGCTCAGCGCCAGGCAGAGTCTGCCGCACAAAAAGCGCGTGTTGATGAGCTGGAGCTGGCGCAGCTGTCAGCCAATAATCGTCAGGAACTGGCGCGGATGCGCGCTGAAGTCCACCAGCGTAAAGCCGCCAGTCTGGATGCCTATCTGCAGGACCTGCGTAATCAGCTTAACAGCCTGCGTCAGCGGGAAGCGGAAATGGCCCTTGCGCGCACTGAACAGCTGGCGGAAAACAGTGGCAATATGCCGGCCGGCATCACCGAACAGTTCCGCATCAACCGCGAACTGTCCAGTGCGCTGAATCAGCAGGCGCAGCGTATGGATCTGGTGGCTTCGCAGCAGCGAACCGCTGCCAATCAGACCATTCAGGTGCGTCAGGCACTCAGCACCATTCGCGAGCAGTCGCAGTGGCTGGGGGTTTCAAATGTGCTGGGCGAAGCGCTGCGCGCGCAGGTTGCGCGCCTGCCTGACATGCCAAAACCGCAGCAGCTGGACAACGAAATGGCCCAGCTGCGGGTGCAGCGCCTCTACTATGAGGACCTGCTGGAGCGCCAGAAAAATCTGCGCCAGCTACGCCAGGATGACAACAGCAACCTGACCTCCGAGCAGCGGCGTATTCTGGATGCCCAGCTGAAAACTCAGCGCGAGCTGCTGACTTCCCTGCTCTCCGGGTGCGACAACCTTATCCTTGGCGTCACCAAGCTGAAAGTGGGCAACAGCCAGCTGGTGGATGCGCTGAATGAAGTGAAAGAAGCCACCCACCGCTATCTGTTCTGGACCGCAGACGTCAGCCCGGTGGACTTCAGCTATCCCCTTAATCTGGCGCGCGATCTGCACCGCCTGCTGTCGCTGGATACGCTCGGCCAGCTGGGCGGCGCGATGGTGATGATGGTGACCAGCCGGGAAACCGTGCTGCCGCTGCTGGGTGCCGTGCTGCTGGTCGGCTTCAGCATCAGCTCGCGCCGCCACTTCCGCAACTTCCTTGAGCGCGCCTCCAGCAAAGTGGGCAAGGTCACTCAGGACCATTTCAGCCTGACGCTGCGCACCGTGTTCTGGTCGATTCTGGTGGCGCTGCCGCTGCCGGTGCTTTGGGCGGCACTCGGCTACGGCCTGCAACATGCCTGGCCCTATCCGATTGCCATTGCGATTGGTGACGGCGTGACCGCCAGCGTGCCGCTGCTGTGGGCGTTTATGGTCAGCAACACCTTTGCCCGCTCGCAGGGGCTGTTTATCGTGCATTTCCGCTGGCCGCAGGCGCGCGTCGCGCGCGCCATGCGTTTTTATACGCTGTGCATCGGGCTGGTGGTGCCGCTGATGATGATGCTGATCGCCTTCGATAATCTCGAAGATCGCGAATTCTCAGCCACTCTTGGCCGCCTGTGCTTCATCCTGATTTGTGGCGCTCTCAGCCTGGTGACGGTCAGCCTGAAACGCGCCGGGATCCCGCTGCACCTGGATAAAGAGGGCAACGGCGAGAACCTGATTAACACCATGCTGTGGAACGCGATGATCGCCATTCCGATGGTTGCGGCGCTCGCCTCCTGCATTGGCTATCTGGCTACCGCTCAGGCCCTGCTGGCCCGTCTGGAAACCTCGGTCGCCATCTGGTTCCTGCTGCTGGTGATCTACCACATTATTCGCCGCTGGATGCTGATCCAGCGCCGACGCATCGCCTTCGACCGTGCGCGCCAGCGCCGTGCTGAAATCCTTGCCCAGCGTGCGCGCGGTGAAGAAGAGCTGGCCGCCCAGCAGACCGCTGCCGACAGCGTTGACGTGGAAGAACCGGTGATCGATTTGGATGCGATCAGCGCGCAGTCGTTGCGTCTGGTACGATCGATCCTGACCCTGATCGCGCTGGTTTCAGTGATCGTCCTGTGGTCAGAGATCCACTCTGCGTTTGGTTTCCTGGAAAATATCCGCCTGTGGGACGTCAGCACGACGGTCCAGGGCGTGGAAAGCCTGCAACCGATCACCCTCGGATCGGTGATGATCGCCATACTGGTGCTGGTGATCACCACTCAACTGGTGCGCAACATGCCTGCCCTGCTGGAGCTGGCGCTGTTGCAACACCTCAGCCTGACGCCCGGCACCGGCTATGCCATTACCACCCTGACCAAATACCTGCTGATCCTGATTGGCGGCCTGGCGGGGTTCTCGCTGATTGGTATCGACTGGTCGAAATTACAGTGGCTGGTGGCCGGTTTAACGGTGGGACTGGGCTTTGGATTACAGGAAATTTTCGCCAACTTTATCTCCGGCCTGATCATCCTGTTTGAGAAGCCGATCCGCATCGGGGATACCGTGACCATTCGCGATCTGACGGGCAGCATTACGCGCATTAACACCCGCGCCACCACCATCACCGACTGGGACCGCAAAGAGATTATCGTGCCGAATAAGGCCTTTATCACCGAGCAGTTTATTAACTGGTCGCTGTCGGATTCAGTGACCCGCGTGGTGCTGACCATTCCGGCCCCGGCAGAGGCCAACAGTGAAGAAGTGACCAACGTGCTGCTGACCGCTGCACAGCGCTGTAGCTATGTGCTGGATACCCCGCCGCCGGAAGCCTTCCTCGTCGATTTACAGCAGGGGATCCAGCTGTTTGAGCTGCGCATTCACGCAGCCGAGATGGGGCATCGTATGCCGCTGCGCCATGAGCTGCATCAGCTGATCCTGCGCGGTTACCAGGAGCACGGGCTGGAAATGCCGTTCCCACCGTTCCAGGTGAGAATGGAAACCATCGGGCGGAAAACGCCTGCCAGTAACGGCGCACCGGCGGCAAGGAATTATAAATCAGGCGGGTTGTGATCGGTATGGCACGTTGCGGCTTTTCATACCGGCGTAACCATCCCGGCCGACCGAAACAGAAGGTCGGGCCCTACGGTCGAACGCTATCGGATTCCGTAGGGGCCCCCCCTACGGCTTACGCCAAAGGCTTAACAACGGTCAACGGTAAAGGCGATCACATCGCTGAGTTGCTCCGCTTTCAGCGCCAGCATCACAATACGATCCACCCCTAACGCCACGCCGGAACACTCCGGCATTCCGTGAGCCAGCGCGTCCAGCAGGTTGGTATCAATCGGCTGCACCGGCAGACCGGCTGCCGCGCGCTTGCGGTTATCCTGCTCAAAACGCAGACGCTGTTCGCGGCTGTCGGTCAGCTCGCGGAAGCCATTGGCCAGTTCAATCCCTTTGAAATAGACCTCGAAGCGCTCAGCCACACGGTGATCTTCGGTGCTGATCTCCGCCAGGGACGCCTGACTCGCCGGGAAGTGGTAAACAAAGGCCGGTTTCTCTTTGCCGATTTCTGGCTCCACGCCCAGCATAAACAGCAGCTGCAACAGCGTGTCGCGGTCTTCCTCACGATGCGCGAGATCGCCGGCACCCAGCTTCTCAGCCACTTCGCGCAGCTGGGCTTTGTCGGCAGACAGCGGGTCAATATCCAGATGGCGAATAAATGCCTGTTGGTAAGAGAGCGTTTCCGCCGCCGCACACTCCAGCACCTGCTGAAGCAGATCGTCCACCTCGTTCATCAGGCGATACATATCGTAATGGGGACGATACCACTCCAGCATGGTGAACTCAGGATTATGATGACGCCCCATCTCTTCATTGCGGAAACTGCGGCACAGCTGATAAATCGGGCCACTGCCTGCGGCCAGCAGCCGCTTCATATGATATTCAGGGCTGGTCATCAGATAAAGATCGACGCCTGCGGCGGCACCCGGCCCCACAAACCGCGTCTGGAACGGGAACAGATGTACATCGGTTACTGTCGCCTGGCTCATCGCCGGTGTTTCCACCTCCAGTACGCCACGATCGGCAAAGAAACGCCGGATTTCAGCCATAATCGCCGCACGCTTTAACAAATTGGCGATGGATGCACTTGGCTGCCAGCTAGCCGTATCGCTCATCTTTATTACTCCAAAGTCAGTTGGGGCAGGAAGTCTACCTGTACGCGCAGCAACACACAATTCTACGGAGAAAAAACCAGCACCCCCCATTCCCCCACGCTGAAAAAGGTTTTTATCAGCAACCCGCCGAAATGACCGAACACATCAAATTAGCGCATTTTTAACCCACGTATACTGAGCGCTGACTGGCGGATATATCTCGCTAACTTCATGAAAAAACTATAAATCCCGAAAAAACGGGGAGGACACCGTGCAAACCCTGAATGCCGATCTGGTTATTGTTGGCGCTGGTGGTGCTGGACTTCGTGCGGCCATTGCCGCCGCGGAGGCCAACCCAAGGTTGAAGATTGCGCTTATCTCCAAAGTCTATCCGATGCGCAGCCATACGGTTGCTGCTGAAGGGGGAGCCGCAGCGGTCACCCAGCAGCAGGATAGCTTCGATTCTCATTTTCACGATACCGTGGCCGGTGGCGACTGGCTGTGTGAGCAGCCCGTCGTTGACTACTTTGTGCAGCACTGCCCGCAGGAAATGGCGCAGATGGAGCTATGGGGCTGCCCGTGGAGCCGTAAAGAGGATGGCTCGATTAACGTGCGCCGCTTCGGCGGCATGAAAATTGAGCGAACCTGGTTCGCCGCCGATAAGACTGGTTTTCATATGCTGCACACCCTGTTTCAGACCTCGCTGAAATATCCCCAGATCCAGCGTCTCGATGAGCACTTTGTCCTCGACCTGTTAGTCGATGACGGCGTGGCGCACGGCGTGGTGACCATCAATATGATGGAAGGGACGCTGCTGGAAGTGCGCGCAAACGCAGTGGTCCTGGCCACGGGCGGTGCCGGACGCGTCTATCGCTATAACACTAACGGCGGCATCGTCACGGGTGACGGTATGGGCATGGCCTTTCGTCACGGTGTGCCGCTGCGCGATATGGAATTTGTTCAGTATCACCCGACCGGACTGCCGGGTTCCGGCATCCTGATGACCGAAGGCTGTCGCGGTGAAGGTGGCATTCTGGTGAACAAAGACGGCTACCGCTATCTGCAGGATTATGGCATGGGGCCGGAAACGCCGCTCGGCGAGCCGAAAAACAAATATATGGAGCTGGGGCCGCGCGATAAAGTCTCCCAGGCCTTCTGGCACGAATGGCGTGCCGGGCGCACCAGTGCTACCCCGCGCGGGGATGTGGTCTGGCTTGACCTGCGCCACCTCGGTGAGAAAAAACTGCGCGAACGCCTGCCGTTTATCTGCGAACTGAGCAAAGCCTACGTCGGCGTTGACCCGGTCACCGCGCCTGTTCCGGTGCGTCCGACCGCGCACTACACCATGGGCGGTATTGAAACGAACGCTCAGTGTGAAACCCGAATCCAGGGGCTGTTTGCCGTTGGCGAGTGTTCATCCGTTGGCCTGCACGGTGCTAACCGCCTGGGTTCGAACTCACTGGCCGAACTGGTGGTGTTTGGTCGCCTGGCGGGTGAACAGGCCGCACAGCGAGCCTCTCAGCCACATGCGATACGAGATGCTGCCCTCAGCGCGCAGCGTAACGATATAGAAAAACGCCTGCATGGCCTGGTAAATCAGCAGGGCAGCGAAAATGCGGCCACCCTGCGCGACGAGATGGGCATGGCCATGGAAGAAGGCTGCGGTATTTACCGCACCACCGGGCTGATGCAAAAAACCATCGATAAACTGGCCGAGCTGAAACAGCGCTTCAGAAAACTGCGGGTAACCGATACCTCCAGCGTGTTCAACACCGAACTGCTGTACGCCGTTGAACTGGCGCACGGGCTGGATGTGGCGGAATGTATGGCGCACTCCGCCATTCAGCGCAAAGAGTCTCGCGGTGCCCATCAGCGCCTGGACGAAGGCTGCACCACGCGCGACGATGAGCATTTCCTCGCGCATACCCTGACCTTCTTCAACCCGCAGGGTGCCCCCTCGGTCGCTTACGATCCGGTGACTATCACCCATCTGCCGCCTGCAGCCCGCGTGTATGGCTCGGCCTCTGAGGACACATCCGCAAAGGAGCCTGCTCATGAGTGATATCAAACGCCGTCAGATTGATATTCTGCGTTACAACCCGGAAGCTGACCGTATTCCGCGCAATGAGATTTTTGACGTCCCCTGGGACGACACCACCTCGCTGCTGGATGCGCTCGGCTTCATTAAAGATAACCTCGCCTTCGATCTGTCGTATCGCTGGTCATGCCGGATGGCCATCTGTGGCTCCTGCGGCATGATGGTCAACGGCGTGCCGAAGCTGGCCTGTAAAACCTTCCTGCGCGATTATCCCGCCGGGATGAAGGTTGAACCGCTGGCTAACTTCCCTATCGAACGCGATCTGGTCGTCGATATGACCCACTTCATCGAGAGTCTGGAAGCGATTAAACCGTGGGTGATCGGCAACCCGCGCGATGTCAGCGAAGGCCCCGGCCTGCAAACGCCCGGACAGATGGCGAAATACCATCAGTTTTCCGGCTGCATCAACTGCGGCCTGTGCTATGCCGCCTGCCCGCAGTTTGGTCTGAATCCGGAGTTTATTGGCCCGGCGGCGATCGCTCTCGCCCACCGCTATAACCTTGACAGCCGCGACCGGGGCAAAGCCCAGCGCATGCCGCTGCTTAACGGCATCAACGGCGTCTGGAGCTGCACGTTTGTCGGTTTCTGTTCTGAAGTGTGTCCAAAACACGTAGACCCGGCCGCCGCTATCCAGCAGGGAAAAGTGGAAAGCAGCAAAGATTTCCTGATAGCCACGCTGAAGCCCCACTAAGGAGACAGTGAATGACCACAAAACGTAATGCGTATATTCGCCCGATGTCGGGAAGCTGGTGGCAGTCGCTGCAATTTTACCGCCTGTACATGCTGCGCGAGGGCACGGCGGTTCCCGCGCTGTGGTTCAGCATTGAGCTGATTATCGGCCTTTTTGCCCTGAAACTGGGGCCAGAAAGCTGGGCGGGGTTTGTCAGTTTCCTGCAACACCCGGTCGTTCTTTTGCTCAATCTGCTAGCACTGGTCGCTGCCCTGCACCACAGTAAAACCTGGTTTGACCTGGCCCCAAAAGCACAGATTATTATCGTTAAAGGCGAGAAGCTGCCGCCGGAACCGGTGATTAAAGGGCTGTGGTTGGCGATGATTGTCATCAGCGTGGCGGTACTTGCCACCGTGCTGCTGGTTTAAGGAGTGATAATGAACATTCAACCACGACGTTCTGATGAACCGATCTTCTGGGGGCTGTTTGGTGCCGGTGGCATGTGGGCCGCGCTGATCAGCCCGGTGATGGTACTGCTGGTCGGGCTGCTGCTGCCGCTCGGTTGGGCTCCGTCAGATGCCTTCAGCTATGAGCGTATACTGAGTTTCGCCCAGTCGCTGCCCGGCAGGCTGATCCTGCTGCTGGTGATCGTACTGCCGCTGTGGTGCGCACTGCACCGTCTGCACCACAGCCTGCACGACCTCAGGCTGCATATCCCGGCCAGCAAACTCCTGTGCTACGGCATCGCCTCGCTGCTCAGCGTGGTCGCGCTGATTGGCGTTATTGCGGTATAAATTGCAGGCCAGGCTATACTCAAGCCATTCAATGATAAAGGAATGGCTGATATGTCACTGTGGAAAATGATCACCGCAGGCGCCGGGGCTCTGCTCTCGGTTGCCTGTTCAACCACCCCGCCGCAGGGGGTCACTCCCGTCACCGGGTTCAACGCCGAACGCTATCTTGGCAGCTGGTATGAGATCGCCCGTCTTGATCACCGCTTTGAACGCGGGCTTGACCACGTTACGGCTACCTACAGCAAGCGCGATGATGGCGGCCTGAAAGTGGTTAACCGCGGCTTTAACAGCAAAAAACAGCGCTGGCAGGAGAGCGTCGGTAAAGCCTATTTCACCGGCCCTACTGACCGGGCAACCCTTAAAGTGTCCTTCTTCGGGCCATTCTACGGTGGCTATAACGTGATCGCGCTGGACAGCAACTATCAGCACGCGCTGATTTGCGGACCCAACCGCGACTATCTGTGGATTCTTTCGCGCACGCCGCAGCTGGATGCAGGCGTCAAAGCCGATCTGGTCGCTCAGGCGCGGAACGCAGGTTTTGCGGTGGATAAGCTGATTTGGGTGAAGCAGGAATAAAACGTCAGTGCCGGTGCAGTGCACCGGCCTTTAAAACGATTAGTTGGTGCTTTTCTGGATAGCCTTGCCGCCCGCCTCAACGTCTTCACCTACGCCACGCGTGGTATTACAGGCAGAGAGTACGGAAGAGAGCACCAGAACTGAAAGAATGGCAATAATACTTTTCTTCATAGCAATTTCCTTTTAATTAGAGATAAGCACAGCGATATAAGCATAGCTGCAATTTATCCCCCTGCCTGTCCGGCACGGAAAATTTATGAGAATCTGGCGGGAATTTAAAAAGATAAGGGCCTGACTGAGCAGGCCCTCACTGATTCTGGCTTATTTTACGCGTGAAACGTATTCGCCTGAACGGGTATCGACTCTGATAACTTCACCAATCTGCACAAACAGTGGCACTTTCACTACCGCACCGGTAGAGAGCGTCGCTGGTTTGCCGCCGGTTCCTGCGGTATCACCCTTCAGGCCTGGATCGGTATCGGTAATTTCCAGCTCAACGAAGTTCGGTGGCAACACCTGGATCGGCTTACCGTTCCACAGGGTCACGATGCACTCTGCATTGTCGAGCAGCCATTTAGCCGCATCGCCCACGGTTTTCTCTTCAACAGGATGCTGTTCGAAGGTTTCCGGGTGCATAAAGTGGTAGAACTCGCCGTCGTTGTACAGGTAGTTCAGGTTGGTATCTACTACGTCAGCGCCTTCGGCGGAGTCGGTAGATTTAAACGTTTTCTCAACGCGCGTTCCGGTCAGCAGACGGCGCATTTTCACGCGTGCGAATGCCTGGCCTTTGCCCGGCTTAACAAACTCGCTTGATTCGATGGCATAAGGTTCGCCTTCGAACATGATTTTAAGACCGGGACGGAAATCGTTGCTAGAATAAGTCGCCATGAAGGCCCTCTAAATTTATAACTGGTACTTAGCCAAAAAAATGGCACACATTGTAACCCTAAATACCCCTGTGCGAGAAGATTGGTTGCATCAACTTGCCGATGTAATCACTGATCCGGATGAATTACTGCAACTTTTAGCGTTGCAACACCACCCTGAGCTGGTATCAGGCCATGACGCACGGCGTCTTTTCGCCCTGCGCGTCCCGCGGGCCTTCGCTGCACGTATGCGTAAAGGCGATCCGCAGGATCCTCTGCTGCTACAGGTGATCACCTCGCAGCAGGAGTTCGTTGATGCACCGGGTTACAGTACCGATCCGCTGGATGAGCAGAGCAGCGTGGTGCCGGGTCTGTTACATAAATATCGTAATCGTGCGCTATTGCTGGTCAAAGGCGGCTGTGCCGTCAATTGCCGTTACTGTTTTCGCCGCCATTTTCCATACTCTGATAACCAGGGCAATAAACGCAACTGGCAGCAAGCCCTGGAGTATATCCGACAACAGCCAGAACTGGATGAGATTATTTTCTCCGGCGGGGATCCGCTGATGGCGAAGGATCACGAACTGGACTGGCTGATCGGCGAACTGGAGCAGATCCCGCATATTAAGCGGCTGCGCATCCACAGCCGCCTGCCGGTGGTGATCCCCAAACGCATCACCGAAGCCCTGTGCCAGCGCCTGGCGCAGTCGCGCCTGCAAACGCTGATGGTCACCCATATCAACCATGCGCAGGAGATCGACGACGACCTGCGCCACAGCATGCACATGTTAAAACGTGCAGGGGTAACGCTGCTTAACCAGAGTGTGCTGCTGTGCGGCGTGAATGACAGCGCAGCGACGCTGGCCGCACTGAGTAATGCGCTGTTTGATGCCGGAATTCTGCCTTATTACCTGCACGTGCTGGATAAGGTACAGGGGGCGGCGCATTTCTACGTTGACGATCGGCGCGCGCGCGCCATCGTGCGCGAACTGCTGGGCATGGTGTCTGGTTATATGGTACCGAAGCTGGCGCGGGAAATTGGCGGGGAACCAAGCAAAACGCCGCTCGATTTACAGCTACGTCAGGAGTGAGCCGACGACGTTGAAGCGAATAAAAAAGGGTGCCCCCAGGGGCACCCTTTTTTAGCGTTGAATGCCTTTCAGGCCAACACGCTTACGGGCACTTGTATACCTGACCGCTCATTTTACTGTCCAGCGGTGCGAAGCTGGACCAGATGTTCTGGGTTGGGCTGGTCGCGCCGTAAATGACGTTGCCGCCCATCTCCGCTGCCCGGTTACGCAGATCGTTCGCTGCGCCGCGCAGTGAGCTTCCTTCGCCGCCGGAACCTGAGAACCAGTTGCTTTGCGCGCCGGTCACGTTACCCAGCATCTGGCAGCTACTGGCAGGTTGCTGATCGGTAAAAGTGACACGCTCGCCCGCAGAACTTAGCGTGTTTGAGCTACTACAGCCCACCAGCAGCAGCGCGAACGCCGAGAATCCCAGTACGTGAATACGCATGCTTTTCCTCAAAATTGTAAAATTATACGACCCTATTTATACCCTTTTATCTGGCAAAAGAAAAACCATACCTTATGCTCTTTTTGTAGGGCTGAAAGCGTTTTTGCAGACAGGGTGTATTTCCATTTTTTAACTAAATTAACATTAAACAGTAAAAAACATCAATATAGTCACAACAGGTTGGTACATACAATATTATCACTCACCAAAATTCACCTCTAAAATTATATAAAAAACCCATGAAATAACCAATTAGGGTGATACTAATTTTTTTCATTAAGATGTATGCTTTTTCGGCATTCCTGTTTAAGTTAAAAAATGGCTAGCGCGGGGGTGCAATCTAAACACTTATTAAATAATGGACCATGCATGAAAAAGACCAAAATACTCCTCTCGCTTTCAATAATAGCATTGCTCGCGTTAGGTTCTGATGAGGTATTTTCTGCGTCTCAAACCACTATAAAGCTGCAGGGGCAGATCGTCCCCAGTGCATGTGATATAGCCATGGATAACCCAGGAGGTATAAAATTAACCTTATCAAGTGCACAATATAGCGACTCAGCTTCGGGAAGCTTTAAACTTTCTAATAATAAGTTAGGGCTATTGATTCACTGTCAGAAAGCAACCTCATTTGCCGTTCGTTCAAGAGATATTGCGCTCAATGCCGGGAACGTACAGTTGCCGGGAGAAGATCCTCACAATATTTTCAGCCTTGGCATGACGGGTAACGGGCATCCTATTGGTGGCTACTTTGCTGACATTGACCATGAGCATTCATGGGTAGACGGTAAGCCGATAGCTAACTTTTTGACTTCTGAAAACGAAGGCCTGAGCTGGAAAAGCGGGCAGAGTAAACTGTCGCCTTCAGGGGATAATATTTATTCCTGGGGAAGTCAGACCACGCCGGAAAGTGCACATCAGGTGGCTCTTAATATAGTCATTAAACCTTTCATCTTCAATGTCAGTCGCACAGACGCGATCAATATTGAAGGGATGACCACTTTTGAGCTTGTTTACTTATAAAAGCACCGCTAAATATCATATTACACGTTAACTAAGGGGGAAAGACCACTATATATTAATACGCGATATTTATCACTATGGACGTTATGATAGTCTCAAAAAATTTATTTTTTAGATTATTGTAAGAAAACTTCGTTCTCCATTAAAAACTCTCACAATCTGAGAGCATTAATGTTGTTAACCCCATAAAGGATTATGTTAATCATGAAACTTAAAAACACTGCGTTAACTCTCGCTATTTTTTCCGCTATCACTGCATCTGGCATGGCTAATGCGGGTAAATCACAGCTGACTATGAAAGTGGGCGGCACGATTCTCCCTGCCTCCTGTGAAATTGGTGAGGGTAGCAGCACCACCAGCATCAACCTGGGACGCCTGTCGGCGTCTAAACTGAATGACAATGAAATGACCACTCTGGCTGCACAAACCGCTAAAATAAACATCGTTTGTCCAAGCTATACCGCAATCAGCCTCCAGGCGACTGACGTTGCCGAAAAAGCCGGGCAGGTGGAATACGCCAACAGAGTGACACCGGAAGTTTTCAGCCTTGGTGCGACTTCTGACGGTAAGGTGATCGGGGGTTATTTCGTAGCTATGCAGGATACGTCTAAAGTGGACGGTCGCCCAGTCGCCAATTTTATTCAAGCACCGATGGGGTCCACTTCATGGGTAAAATCTGCCGGCGGCATTAACGCTAACAATAATGTTATGTACTCGTGGGCCGTCCTGAGCCCTGATGCCCCAGCGCTGGGAAAAGTTCACAGTATCGACCTGAAAATTGTGCCATTTATCGAACCAGCCTCCACCCTGAACACGTCTGAAAATATTGAAATCAGAGGTGAAGCCACCTATGACCTGGTTTACCTGTAATCCTTAATTTCGACCTAATTTTCGGAGTGTCGCGACTAAAGGCACTCCGTTCTTTTTCAGAGGTTATATGAACTCGCGCTCCTTTATTCCCGTCACACTCACACTGCTAGGTTCGCTATGCGCAACGGTGTCTTATGCCACCATGAAGCCTGAAGCACCGATGCTATTGATCCTTGAAAAGGATGGTGGTGGCAGTATCAATGTCACCAATACGGATAATCAGACAGAGTTATTGTATGTAAAAATCATCGACTTACCCGATGACAAGAAACCAAAACTGTTTACCACTCAGCCCGTTATGCGTCTCGGTGCAGGGAAAACCCAGATGGTCCGTTTTATCCTCAACAGCGATCGCCCACTCGAGCATGAGCATCTTAAACGCGTTGCTTTTGAAGGGATCCACCCCAAAAAAAAGGATGGTGAAAACAGAATCGACGTCAATATCCGGCAGAATATTCCTGTGATCATCCACCCCAAAGGGCTGCCCATGATTGCCGACCCCTGGAAGGCGCTGGAGTGGAAAATCGAGGGTAATAAACTTACCGCCCATAACCCCAGCCCTTATGTTGTCAGGCTTTCACAGCAGGTAACGCTGCTACCCAATAATAAATCCGCAATGCTCACCAAAAGCTATCTCCTGCCACAACAGACCATTTCCGCCAGCGTGAAGGACGCCAACAGCCTGTCATCTGTGCAAAAAGTCAGCATTATTACGTTGTCCAAATATGGCTTTGAAACTGGCAGTGTCGAAATGCCAGTAGCACAGTAAATTCGTCGATATAAGGATACCCGCACTCATTACCTGACAAATGGAATAATGTGGAAGCCAATTTTTTGCTACCGGCCAGCGTACTTTTTTTGGCGGTAAGTTTCGGCGTTAATGCCAGTGAAACATCCTCTACACCCACGATATCAAAGGAAACATCGACTGAAGACTGGGACGTTGACGCTTTGAAGCGCCACGGAATTGCCGCCGACTTGCTGAACAACCTGGATAATCTGGGCAAAATCCCTGTCGGCGACAACGTGGTTGATATCAGTCTTAATGGCGATTTCATCGGTTCATTTCAGCTACACGTCGCGCCCTCGGGGGTCATTTGTTTCACCCCGGCAATTTTTGACGGTCTGGGTCTGCCCGTCCCCGAGGCAGCACGTACTCAGGACTGTTACAACTGGGCTGATAGCAACGATCAGGTAAGCCTGGAGTGGCAGCAGGAAACCCAGGCGCTGAGCATTGTGGTGCCGCCTGCATGGCGAGATCTACGCCGTGGGGAAAGCGAAACGGGTGGAGTCGCAGCCAGCACTAACTATAATTTTTTTTCCAGCCTGAATCTCTCTCGCCATCAGAAAGAGAGCTACAGCTGGCTGGCACTGAATAGCGGGATTAATATCGCCAACTGGATGCTGCGCAGCCAGCAAAATATTCAGAAAGACAATGACGGCCTGTCTGCCACGGTTAATTCAACTTTTCTCGAGCACTATTTCCAAAAGCTGGACAAAATTGTGCAGGCTGGCGAGATCACCGTCCGTAATACCCTGTTCTCTCTGGACAACATACGTGGGGTTCAGCTCGCACCGGATGATGTGCTGTCAAACAATGGCCAGGGCAGTGGCGTCAGCGTTGAGGGTATTGCGAATACCCCTCAGGCTCGCGTCGAAGTGCGCCAGTATGACCAGATAATATACAGTACCCTGGTCCCTGCCGGTCCATTCAATCTGAGTAATATTCCGGTTCAAAATCTTAACGCGCCTCTCGACGTCACAGTCGTGGAGAATCATGGTGAGCGTCAGCATTTTATTGTGCCGGTCAGTCAGCTTACGCGCTTCAAACGCAGAAGTACCCCCGGCTTCAGTCTGGCTTTAGGCAGGATCGACAATACAAACCACAGCGGGGCACCGGCTATTTTGACGCTGAACCAGAACTGGCAGCCGGGTTCCCGCTGGTCGTTGCGCAGTGGTAGCTTGCTCAGTGGCCGCTATCATTCGCTGGCTTTATCCCTTGATGGGGTGCCAAAAATTCTTTCCGACAACAGCTCATTTTCGTTGCAGGCGGTTGTTGATCAGGAAAGTTATCACCATACCCGTGGCGCTCAGCTTCGTTTCTACAGCAATCACCGGCTGTCGAAAAACCTGTCAGTCTCCCTGGGGTTGAGTAAAAACACGCCCGGCTTTACCACGCTGAGTGAAGCAATCCAGCGTGATGGCGTCCGGAATAATAACCAGAATAATGAGATGAGCGTCACTACCAACTGGTCTCCGGAATGGCTGGGATCGTTATCCCTGAACTACAGCCGTACGCGCAGCTACCGGGATAACGAATTGTGGACCTACACCATGCTGACCTGGAACCGCCGCATAAGAAAAAATATTCAGCTGTCACTGAGCGCGTCACGAGGCAGTGGCGGCAAGCGAAAAAATAAAAATATCATGCTGAACGTTAACTGGTCGCTGGGCGACACCCATTTTCGTCACTATTACCGCGCGTTAAACAAGCGCAAGGTTCTGGGTAGTGAGGTGAGTGCCTCCCTCTCTGATTACACTGATTACAATCTGTCGCTGGAACAGGATAACAGCTCCAGCACGCGCTCCGTTGAGGCGTCACTGAACAGCGACCTGCGCTATACGCGCATGGGCCTCTCTGCACAAAGGGATAACCAGCATAACTCCGGTTACAGTGTCAGTACTCAGGGTGCAGTGATCCTTTATCCTTACGGCATTAATTTCAGCAACAATCCCGTAGATGATACCTACGGCCTGCTTACACTCAGCCAGCCGGTTTCAGGTGTGCCAATTATCACCCCTGGTGGAACGACATGGACAGACTGGCGCGGTAAGGCGGTCATCCCTTCCATCCCTCCATGGCAGGATAGTTCGCTGAATATCGACGTAGATAAATTACCCAGGAATATTGATGTGATTAACGGCTATCGTACGCTGCACCTGGCGCGTGGCACGGTAAAAAAGGTACAGATGACTTTATTATCCGGCACCCGATTACTCCTGACCATTATGCTTGCCGATGGCAGCCTGCTGCCGAAAGGGAGCACGCTATGGGAAGAAGACCACATTGTGGCGCAGGCCGTTGATGAAGGCGTCGTTTTTCTGAGTAATGCGGCCAGCCAGGCCACGCTGCGGGTCAAAATCGCGCACAGCAAGGATGAATGCCAGATCAGTTATCAGATTAAAGATGAGAGCGATGACGATCAGATGCTGTATAAACAGCTCAGCACAACCTGCGAATAAAAAAACACCCCGTCAGCCAAAAACTGACGGGGTGTCTGGTATCACTTATCGTTATACGACAGTGTGACGGATTACATCATACCGCCCATACCGCCCATGCCACCCATGCCGCCGCCAGCACCTAAATCAGGCGCGTCGCCTTTCGGCAGGTCGGTCACCATGCATTCGGTGGTGATCATCAGGCCGGCAACAGAGGCCGCGTACTGCAGCGCAGAACGGGTGACTTTGGTTGGGTCCAGAATACCGAAGTCGATCATGTCGCCGTACTCTTCGGTCTGCGCGTTGTAACCGTAGTTACCTTCGCCCGCTTTCACGTTGTTAGTCACAACAGAAGGCTCTTCACCGGCGTTAGCCACGATCTGACGCAGTGGGGATTCCATTGCGCGCAGCGCAACTTTGATACCCACGTTCTGGTCTTCATTCTGGCCACGCAGTTCAGACAGTTTAGAAGCCACGCGCACCAGGGCAACACCACCACCCGCAACCACGCCTTCTTCAACTGCGGCACGGGTTGCATGCAGAGCATCTTCAACGCGCGCTTTTTTCTCTTTCATTTCAACTTCAGTAGCTGCGCCCACTTTCAGAACGGCAACGCCGCCTGCCAGTTTCGCTACACGCTCCTGCAGTTTTTCACGGTCGTAATCAGAGGTCGCTTCTTCGATCTGCTGACGGATCTGAGTCACGCGGCCAGAGATAGCAACTTCTTCACCAGTACCATCGATGATGATAGTGGTGTCTTTGTTGATCACAACGCGTTTCGCCTGGCCCATATCTTCCAGACCTGCTTTTTCCAGCTCCATACCGATCTCTTCAGAGATCACGGTACCACCGGTCAGAACAGCGATGTCCTGCAGCATGGCTTTACGACGGTCGCCGAAACCAGGTGCTTTAACCGCAGCCACTTTCACGATGCCGCGCATGGTGTTGACCACCAGGGTAGCCAGCGCTTCACCTTCAACATCTTCAGCGATAATCAGCAGTGGCTTACCGGCTTTCGCAACGGCTTCCAGCACTGGCAACATTTCACGGATGTTGGAGATTTTTTTGTCAGCCAGCAGGATGAATGGCGATTCCAGCTCAACTGCGCCAGTTTCTGGCTTGTTGATGAAGTATGGGGACAGGTAGCCACGGTCGAACTGCATACCTTCAACCACGTCCAGCTCGTCCTGCAGGCCGGTGCCTTCTTCAACGGTGATAACGCCTTCTTTGCCTACTTTTTCCATCGCCTGAGCAATCAACTGGCCCACGGTTTCGTCGGAGTTAGCAGAGATGGTACCTACCTGAGCGATAGCTTTAGAATCAGAGCACGGCACAGACAGTTTTTTCAGTTCTTCAACCGCCGCAATAACGGCCTGGTCGATACCGCGCTTCAGGTCCATCGGGTTCATGCCCGCAGCAACGGCTTTCAGGCCTTCAGTGATGATGGACTGTGCCAGTACGGTTGCGGTTGTGGTGCCGTCGCCTGCTGCATCGTTCGCTTTAGAGGCAACTTCTTTCACCATCTGAGCGCCCATGTTTTCGAACTTGTCTTCCAGCTCGATTTCACGCGCAACAGAAACACCATCTTTGGTGATGGTCGGTGCACCAAAAGATTTATCCAGAACCACGTTACGACCTTTCGGGCCCAGGGTAACTTTTACTGCATCTGCCAGTACATTCACACCGCGCAGCATTTTTACGCGAGCGTCATTACCGAATTTTACGTCTTTAGCTGCCATTTTAACTTTTTCCTTAAATTCGTTACGTTCAGTGAATTACGCGCTGATTACGCTTCAACAATTGCCAGAATGTCGTTTTCTGAGATGATCAGAACTTCTTCATTGTCGATTTTTTCAGTTTTCGCGCCGTAGCCTTCGCTGAAGATGACCACGTCACCTACTTTCACGTCGAGCGGCTTCACTTCGCCATTTTCCAGGATGCGACCGTTACCGACGGCCAGGATCTCGCCACGAGTAGATTTACCCGCAGCAGAACCGGTCAGCACGATGCCACCTGCAGATTTGGATTCAACTTCTTTACGCTTGACGATAACACGATCGTGCAATGGACGAATTTTCATTGTTAGCTCTCCTTTGAGAAGTCCAATCAGTTTTGGGATGAAAGCCGGGCTTCACTGGCACCGGCCTCGTGACGGAAGAGATGCGGCCGCCGGAGAGACCTTTCAAGGGCCAGCAGGAAATTTTTTTGTTAAGCGCACTATTTGCCGCTTTTTTACCCAGCCAGCCAGGCGGGCACAAAAACGAAAACGGCGCTCCCTGGTGGAGCGCCGTTTTGTCCGGGCAGAATCATTTAATGCTTGTCGTTATTGCGGTCATGCTCAATCAGGTTGGACTCTTTACGCTCGTACTCGCCGTCAACCGTAAACCCGCTGTCAGGCCCTGCCCCCGGACCGCGCCAGACTTTCAGGTGCGGCATCAGTTTCAGCGTCAGGTGTTTCTGCACCGGAGGCAGTAACAGCAGCAGACCGATGAAGTCGGTAAAGAAACCGGGCAGCAGCAGCAGGAAACCGGCCAGCACCAGCGAGACGCTTTTAATCATCTCAGCCGCCGGGCTTTCACCGGCATTCAGCTTTTGCTGCATCAGCACAAAGTTTTTCATCCCCTGGTTTTTCACCAGCGAGACGCCAATGCAGGAGGTGAAGATCACCAGCAGCATGGTCAGCAAGACACCCATCACATGGGCAACCTGAATGAAGAGAGAAATCTCGATCCACACCAGGGCAAAAATCACTAAGAACGGTAACCAGCGCACCGCGTTCTCCTGTATCAAGGGCGACCGTGCAACTGCACGGCGGCATAAAATGGCGGTCGAAGTGACCGATAGTATAGAAGATGGGAACGAAAACCCCGTTTTTCAACTGGAAATGTGGAAAATCATCCGCCGTCTTTCATTGTGAGTACGATCACATATGATTGAAACTGTTTGATATGGCAGACAGTTTAAGTGATCTGGGTTCAGGCTTTTGCATCGCAACAGAATATGATCGTGCCCAGCCTGTTACAAACAGATAAAATGTTAAAGCAGCCGTTCCCCGGCCCGATATTCTCTGGATGTCAGGTGCAGAAACAGGCGCTTAAATTGTATTGATTTAACCGGTATTCCCTAAAGAAGGTTCTCATGGCTAATAACATTCGTATCGAAGAAGACCTGTTAGGTATGCGTGAAGTTCCCGCGGATGCTTACTACGGTGTTCATACTCTGCGTGCGATTGAAAACTTCTATATCAGCAACAGCAAAATCAGCGATATTCCTGAGTTTGTGCGCGGTATGGTCATGGTTAAAAAAGCGGCGGCGCTGGCGAATAAAGAGTTACAGACCATCCCCCGCAACGTGGCTAACGCCATTATCAACGCCTGTGATGAAGTGCTGAACAACGGCAAGTGCATGGATCAGTTCCCTATCGATGTCTATCAGGGGGGGGCGGGCACGTCGGTGAATATGAACACCAACGAGGTGCTGGCCAACATTGGCCTGGAGCTGATGGGGCATCAGAAAGGGGAATACCAGTTCCTTAATCCGAACGATCACGTCAACAAATGCCAGTCAACCAACGATGCCTACCCAACCGGTTTTCGCATCGCGGTTTACAGCTCTATTTTGAAACTGCTGGATGCGATCGCGCAGCTGAGTGAAGGCTTCCAGCGTAAAGCCGTGGAGTTCAACACCATTCTGAAGATGGGCCGTACCCAGCTTCAGGATGCCGTTCCTATGACCCTGGGTCAGGAATTCCATGCGTTTAACGTCCTGCTGAATGAAGAGATCCGCAGTATCCTGCGCACCGCAGAGCTGCTGCTGGAGGTGAACCTCGGCGCAACCGCTATCGGTACCCGCCTCAACACCCCGGATGGTTATCAGCAGCTGGCGGTTGAAAAACTGGCCGAAGTGAGTGGTCTGGCGTGCGTTCCGGCAGAAGACCTGATCGAAGCCACCTCCGACTGCGGTGCATATGTGATGGTACACAGCTCGCTGAAGCGCCTGGCGGTCAAGCTGTCGAAAATCTGTAATGACCTGCGTCTGCTCTCCTCCGGCCCACGCGCTGGCCTGAATGAAATTAACCTGCCGGAACTGCAGGCGGGTTCGTCAATCATGCCTGCCAAAGTCAACCCGGTGGTGCCAGAAGTCGTCAATCAGGTGTGCTTCAAAGTCATCGGTAACGATATTACCGTGACCATGGCCTCTGAAGCCGGTCAGCTGCAGCTGAACGTCATGGAGCCGGTGATTGGCCAGGCGATGTTTGAATCCATTCATATTCTGACCAACGCCTGCTATAACCTGCTGGAAAAATGCGTCGACGGCATCACCGCCAACAAAGCGGTTTGTGAAGCCTACGTGTTTAACTCCATCGGGATCGTCACCTACCTCAACCCGTACATTGGCCACCACAACGGCGATATCGTCGGTAAAATCTGTGCCGAAACCGGTAAGAGCGTACGTGAAGTGGTGCTGGAGCGAGGCCTGCTGACCGAAAGCGAGCTGGACGACATTTTCTCTACGCAGAACCTGATGTTCCCGGTGTATAAAGCTAAACGCTATACCGATGAAAACGAACAATAACAGACCTGACAATTAACCCTTTTTAAAGGCACGTGTTCTCTGAACAACGTGCCTTTTTACTTTTCACGGCACACAAAATTTTAACGGTTTATTAGCAAAAAAATTAAGGAATACCCAATGTTATTACCTGAGCTTATTGTCGTCTTTGCCGCGATCTATCTGGGGAGTCGGCTGGGAGGGATCGGCATCGGCTTTGCCGGTGGCCTCGGGGTGCTGATTCTTACCCTGGGATTTCAAATCAAACCCGGCACCATTCCGTTCGACGTGATTGAGATCATCATGGGGGTGATTGCCGCTATCGCCGCCATGCAGGTCGCCGGAGGGATGGACTATCTGGTCAACCTGGCTGAACGCCTGCTGCGCAAGCACCCGCGCTATATCACGCTGCTGGCCCCGCTGGTGACCTATATGATGACCCTGCTGGCAGGGACCGGGCACACGGCGTTCTCCACGCTGCCGGTGATCGCTGAAGTGGCTAAAGAACAGGGCGTGCGCCCTTCCCGTCCGCTGTCGATCGCCGTGGTGTCTTCGCAGATCGCGATTACCGCGTCACCGATTTCAGCCGCCGTGGTGTTTATGGCCGGCATCCTCGAACCGAAAGGCATCAGCTATCTGATGCTGCTGGCGGTGGCTATCCCGTCAACGATGGCCGCTATTTTCATCGCCGCGCTGGTCACCAACTTTCTCGGTAAGGAACTGAAAGACGATGAGGTATATCAGGCACGCCTGGCGAAAGGGGAAGTCACCCTGCGCGGTGCCAGCAAGTTTGAAGAAAAACCGGGGGCAAAACGCTCGGTGCTGCTGCTGTTACTGGGCATTATCGCCGTGGTGTTTTACGCCACCGCCATCAGCGATGCGGTGGGTCTGATCCAAAATCCGGTGCTGCCACGCAATGAAGCCATTGTGGTATTTATGCTGACCGTTGCCGCGCTGATCTGTCTGACCTGTAAGATCGATACCGGCGAAATCCTCAGTGCCAGCACCTTCAAGTCCGGGATGAGCGCCTGCGTCTGCGTGCTCGGCGTTGCCTGGCTGGGTGACACCTTTGTTAAGGCTCATATCGGCGATATCCAGCAGGTCGCAGGCGAAATGCTGCACGATTTCCCGTGGATGCTGGCGGTGATCCTGTTCTTCGCCTCCACGCTGCTTTACTCGCAGGCGGCAACCACCAAAGCGCTGATGCCAGCGGCTCTGCTGCTGGGCGTGTCACCTGTCACTGCCGTCGCCTCTTTCGCTGCGGTATCCGCGCTGTTTGTGCTGCCGACCTATCCCACGCTGCTGGCGGCAGTCGAGATGGACGACACCGGCTCAACGCGCATTGGCCGCTTCGTGTTTAACCACTCGTTCCTGATCCCCGGCACGCTGGCGATTGTGCTGTCGGTGGCGTTTGGTTTCCTGCTGGGCGGCATTATTCTTTAATACGGCGGCAGGGGGTACAGGGGTCGGCCTTCTTTCGGTCGCCCCCTTCTGTTGCGGCCGGGCCTCACCAACGAATGTCATGCTATTATCTCTCCTCCCGTAAGGTCGGTCCCACATGGAGAGAGCAAGACCCGATATGACCCAGCGACTTATCCCCTTTATTTTCATGCTGTTTGCCAGCCTGTTCAGCCTGAACGCCAGCGCATCGCTGTTTGGCAATAACAGCAACAGCCAGTTTGTGACGGTCAATCAGGCCTTCGCATTTGATTTCACGCAGAAAAGTGACCGCCTCACGCTCAGCTGGCAGGTCAAACCGGATTACTATCTCTATCGCCAGCAGATAAAGATCGGCGTAGAGGGGGCTACCCTCGCCGAATGGCGCCTGCCAGCAGGCCAGCCGCATGAAGATGAGTTCTACGGCAAAACCGAAATCTACCCGGAAAGCCTGACGCTGCCGTTCACTATTACTCAGGCCAGCCCGGGCGCGCAGCTGACGGTGACTTACCAGGGCTGTGCGGCTGCCGGGTTCTGCTATCCCCCGGAAACACGCACGGTTCCACTCAATGCCGTTGCCGCGCACAGTGCTCCCGCCGCAGTGACACCACCCGATCCGGCCCCCCCGACCCACAGCAGCCTGCCCTTCTCGCCGCTATGGGCGCTGCTGATCGGTATTGGTGTCGCATTCACTCCCTGCGTACTGCCGATGTATCCACTGATCTCCGGGATTATCCTCGGTGGTAACCGCCGCTACAGCCTGGGCCGCCTGTTTGCCCTGGCGATGGTCTATGTGCAGGGCATGGCGCTGACCTACACCCTGATGGGCATCGTGGTCGCCGCCGCCGGGCTGCGCTTTCAGGCCGCGCTTCAGGCTCCTGCGGTGCTGATCGGTCTTTCCGTGCTGTTTATCCTGCTGGCGCTGTCAATGTTTGGCCTGTTTAGCCTGCAGCTGCCTTCCGCATTGCAGACCCGGCTGACGCTGTGGAGCAACCGCCAGCAGGGCGGTTCACTGCCGGGTGTCTTCCTGATGGGGGCACTGGCCGGGTTGATCTGTTCCCCCTGCACCACCGCCCCGCTCAGCGCCATCCTGCTGTACATCGCGCAGAGCGGCAATATGCTGGCAGGCGCCGGCACGCTCTATCTTTATGCCCTGGGCATGGGCCTGCCGCTGATCGCCATTACGCTGTTTGGTAACCGCCTGCTGCCAAAAAGCGGACCGTGGATGCAGACGGTCAAAGAGGGGTTTGGGTTTGTGATCCTTGCCCTGCCGGTATTCCTGCTGGAACGGGTGATCGGCGATGTCTGGGGCCTGCGCCTCTGGAGCCTGCTGGCGGTCGCCTTCTTCGGCTGGGCATTTATCAGCAGCCTGAAGAGCAGCCGGGGCTGGCTGCGGGTGCTGCAAATCCTGCTGCTGGGAGCCATGCTGATTGCAGCCCGTCCATTACAGGACTGGGCGTTTGGCAGTACACAAACGGTGGAAGCGGCTCCACACCTCAGCTTTACCCGCATCAGCAACGTTGAACAACTTAATCAGCATCTGCAAAACAGCGCAGGCAAAGTCACCATGCTCGACCTGTATGCCGACTGGTGCGTGGCCTGCAAAGAGTTCGAGAAATACACCTTCAGTGACCCGCAGGTGCAGGCTGCTCTGGGCGAGACTCAGCGGTTACAGGCGGATGTCACCGCCAATAACGCCGCTGACAGCGCCCTGCTGAATCATCTGAACGTGCTGGGTTTACCGACTCTGCTGTTCTTTGATGCCCAGGGCCATGAAATCCCCGACTCACGCGTGACCGGGTTTATGAAACCCGCCGCTTTCCGCGCACATTTGCAGAAACTGGCGCGTTAAACGACACTAGGCTGTGTCCCGTATTGGATCGTATAAGAGGAGAACCGCGTGCAGCGTGAACAAGTACTTGAACAGGCTCTGAACGTGCTGGAGCAGCATGGGCTGGCGGCGACCACCTCTCTGGCCATGATGGCCGGTGAACTGGACTGTAGCGAGCAGGAACTTCAGCGCTTCTGGCCGGACCGCGACGCGCTGCTGTATGACGCTCTGCGCTACCACGGCCAGCAGATTGAAGTGTGGCGCCGTCAGCTGCTGCTGGATGACAGCCAGAGTGCCGGGCAGAAACTGCTGGCTCGCTATCAGGTGCTGGCCGATGCGGTCAACCACCAGCGCTATCCCGGCTGCCTGTTTATTGCCGCCTGCAGTTTCTACCCGCAGCCGGACCATCCCATCCACCAGATTGCCGAGCAGCAAAAACAGGCTTCCTGGCAGTTCACCCACCAGCTACTGAGCGAGCTGGAAACGGACAATCCTGAAGGGGTGGCCCATCAGATGGAGTTGATTCTGGAAGGCTGCCTGTCGCGCCTGCTGGTGAAGCGCCAGGTGCAGGATGTGGAAACCGCCCGCTGCCTGGCGGAAGATGTGCTGAGCTTCGCGCTGTGCCGCAAGAACGGTGCGCTGAGCTAAAGCACTTTCCTTACAAGCGGGCAAAAAGCAGGCAGTCGACAGGATTTTACGACTTTTTTGTGACAAAGCCGTTGACGCCGAACGGCCTTTACGGTTTAATGCGCCCCGTTGCCCGGATAGCTCAGTCGGTAGAGCAGGGGATTGAAAATCCCCGTGTCCTTGGTTCGATTCCGAGTCCGGGCACCAAATTCCAAACCCTCGCTTAGGCGGGGGTTTTTGCATTATGGCTCAATAACTTGTTGGTTTGTCAGTAGTTACCCCTCTTATTCTCCTCCGGCCCCGCTTCCCGGTGGTACAGAAAGGTGGTACAAAATGGGCATTATGATACAGCCAACTAAGAACAGATTCGGCGTTTACCACATCCGTAAAGCCGTACCCAAACACCTGGTCGCCATCCTTGGTAAACGTGAAATCAAGTTCACCCTTGATACGAAAGACGTTAAGGAGGCCAGAGAGCGTGCACCTGCCAAAATCATCCAGATTGACCTCACGCTCAGGTTAGCGGAAAAACAGCTTGCCGCAGAGCAGACTCTGACTGATGCCGATATTGAACTCATTGCTGGTGTTTGGGCATCAAAGACCATGCAACAGGACGAGCTTATCCGGGAACGTTACATCGTCGAAGATGAACTTGATGGTAAAACTGGGCTCTTCCACTCCCCTGCAAATGACATTATCCACACTTACCTGGAAGACAGGGTACACAAACCCCGTTTCAAGTCGCAGGCATGGCAGGAAGAGCGAGATGTTTCCATCTGCACACTGCTGGCTGTCGAACTGGATGAAGCTCTGGAGTACACACCTGTTACTCTGACGCCACTATGGCGTAACCGCCTGGCCTGGCGGCTTGCAGAGCGGCGTTGCGAGCTCGCTAATACTTATCTTCTCAGTTTGCAATCCAGAATCTACGCCCGAAAAAAAGGCCTGGACTCACTCCCCGTAGAAAAAACTAAAAGTCTCACCTTTGCAGATTTATGGGTGCGCTATAAAGAGCACGTCAGGCATCATGAACCGCTGCGGGCGGAAAAAAGGATTGACGCCTACACGACATCGGTAAATCGCTTCATCGAGTGTATCGGGCAGAAAGCGATTGAAGATATCACTGTCGCCGACCTTGCCAACTTCCGTAATCTGCTGGAAAAGCTGCCATGCCGCCCGTCAAAAGCCGTAAAGTTGCTCCCTCTGCAAAAACAGGTGGAGGCCGAAGGTGAGAAAATCAGCCAGATTCGCGTCGAGAATATCCTGAAGGAGCTGTCATCTGTCTTCAGAGTCGCGGTAGAGGACGGCAAGCTTATCGAAAATCCGCTCAGCAAGCTGAAGAAACGCAAAACGGTATCCGGGCCGACAGTCATACGGTCTTTCAGTAGCGATGAAATCTACAAAATTTTCTCCCTACCTGTTTTTCACGGTGAAAAAACCACACATGGCGCAATGGCGTACTGGATACCGATAGTCCTTTACTACTCTGGTGCCCGCGTTGAGGAGATCGCACAGCTCCGTAAAGGAGACATAGTGGAAGTGGACGGCACCCCATGCTTCAGGCTGTCTATGGGGGAAGGTCAATCGATAAAAACGGGTAACACACGTCAGTTTCCGATACACAGTCACCTGCTGGAACTAGGCTTCCTTGATTTCGTGCAGTCCAAAACCTATCAGCTTTTTGCCGAAAAATCGGAAGTGAACGATTCATACTCTTACAACTATGGCCGCTGGTGGGGCAACTACATTAGACAACACGGCTTGAAACGGGAGGGCATCAAACCTACGCATAGCTTCCGCCACACGCTCGTTACTTTGTGCCGCAATTTGGGTATTCGTGAAGAAATTCAGGACAGCATTCTCGGGCATAACGACAATTCGTCCACAAGAGAAAAAGCCAGCCACGGATACGGAGAGAAGTCAGTGGAAGCTCAACGTAATGTTATTGAACAAATCCCCAGGCTAGACCTTGTAAGACGGGAAAAAGACTTTCCAGCGGTATAAGCCACAGCAATTAACTGGAGGTCATCATAATGTTACCCATACCTGAATCAGCCTGGCGTATTGTTGCCGGGACCCCGCAGATTGCCATACCCTTTCTGCGGAGACATACACCACAGGCGAAGAGATTTACACAATGGGTGCAGCGAACACACGCCAAACTTCTGGGAGCCCCCAGTAATGTCCTGAGTTTCTGCACTTCTGACTTGCTCGAAGAAAAATTACCGGATGTCGATGGCTGGCTTTCGGCTGGAGATGCACTCGCTTTGCTCACTTACAGTGTTTACAGCAGTACAAATGCCGAACTGATCAAATCGATTGAGGCCAAATCAGGCCTTCGACTACCAGTTGCCGCTGGAGAAAGTAAGCTGGAAGGTCAATTTGGAAAGCGGTTGCGGGAAACTATAGCGGGATATGCCCAGCTTGCTGACCGTACTTATTACGAGGTCGACAACCAAAAACAAATAGGCAACTTTCGTGTGGATTTTCTCATCACCAAGGAATGGTATGTAGACACATCAACAGGTGAAACGGCACGGCGACAGTTTGTCGTAGAGTTTGATGAAGAAGCCCACAAAAAGAGACGTTATCAGTCCAATGATGAACGCCGGGACCGCTGGTTTCGTAAAAATCATCCTGAGATCAAGGTAATCAGAGTGCGGCATGAAGAACAGGAGCTATGGTTCGACACAATCAGGCAGTTAAAACGGCTGGCAAGCCTGGATGACTGCTACGCTCACTGCATCCGCCTAGCATGTAGCACACTGGCCAGCCCGGAATTGCTGATTACCAGCATTTCATCTAAGACAGCCTATAATACAGATCTTAACGAATGCCATTTTCTGCTAACGCGTCCACTACAGCGATTACGTGAGTTGAAAACACTACTGGAACGGCTCGAAATTCCCTACAACACAGGAAAAGGTGTGAGTTTTAAGCGTGCTCACCTGCGGGGCTACTCGTTGTAACGTTCTACATATCAAAACGTTCCAGAGACGTACCAAAAAATTCAGCGCCGTGTAAGCTATATCGGCATTTTGGTACGTATATACGTCTGGAACGTCACTTAACACATATATATAGAGTTCAACCCTCCCCATACATACTTTTTTATTACTCAAATTCACCTTGTTTCCCAGCCTGTTTTAATGAAATAACCTCAAGATGGCAGCATAAAGACGGCTCTCATGGCTGCCAATAAAAATGCCGCTTTCCAGTGATTCCTCTATCTCAAATATCGCAGTAAATTAACGAAATTCACCCTCCTAAAGCTTTTAAGTTCTTTTCGCAACCAGAAGCTGTAGGAAGGCTCATACGCTGTAACTGGCTGAGAGCATGTTTGGGTATGCCTTAGGTAGTGAACTCCGCTCATAAGCCTGTAGATAGCGTCTGGCAGGCTATCCAACCAATATTGGTATCCTCCACAGGTACAAGAAACGTGCAGATCATTTCAGGAGAAAAAATCATGCACGATGACATTATTATTCAGGCCCGTGAAATCCTCACTAAGCGGCTCTACCGCAGCGAATCGTTAGGCTCGCCCCAGGAAACTGAAAACTTCCTGGCACTCAGCCTGGGTGACAAAGAGCAGGAAGTGTTCTCTGTCATTTTCCTAAATAACCAACATCAGGTTCTTCAGTACCAGGAGATGTTCTTCGGCACCATCAGAGAAACAAGTGTTTATCCACGAGAAATAGCCCGGCAGGCTTTGAAACTAAATGCTGCTGCGGTTATATGCTCCCACAACCATCCATCTGGTAATGCAGAACCATCATGTATTGATCGGGCCATAACCACGAAGATACAGAATGTCATGAGCCTGATTGAAGTCAGGTTGCTGGATCATATCGTCGTCGGTGGCGGCCAGACTGTATCGTTCGCCGAAAGGGGGTGGTTATGAGCTGGAAATCATTACTGCTCGAAGCAGTGATTATGGCAATCACCGCCTTTGCTACCGTGTTCTTCCGTGGAGTGATGGCTAACTACGCACCTGACGAAGATTTCGTCTAATTCCCCACCACCACTAGACCCATACCAATAGCCCATGCCCTAAAGATCTGCCATCACCACAACGGTGGAATGCCCTCTTCTGCCCTGCCACAGGGTTGATTTGGCGTTTTGGCAGGTTTTTGCAGCATAGCATGGTCTATTGGCAGGGTAAGGAGTCCACATGGCAACTGTCGGCTACGCCCGCGTGTCAACCACCGGGCAAAGTCTGGATACCCAACTCGAAGCACTGTCCGGCTGCGAAAAGATATTCAGGGAGAAAATCAGCGGGGCCAAAGATGACCGCCCCGAACTGCAAGCAATGCTTGAGTTTGTCCGGGAAGGCGACTTCGTGCAGGTTACGAAACTTGACCGACTCGCCCGTAATACTCGCCACCTGCTGGAAATATCTGAATATCTTCACAGCAAAGGCGTAGCACTCAACATTCTCAACATTGGCATCAACACCGCCACTCCGACAGGTAAGCTTATGCTCACCATGATAGGTGCGATTGCTACGTTTGAACGGGAGATGATGCTTGAGCGTCAAGCTGAGGGGATTGCACTTGCAAAACTAAAGGGAAAATACAAAGGTCGAAAAGCAACTGCACGATGCAAGGCTCAAGAAGTTATAAATTTGGTCGAAAATGGCATGAGTAAAACGGAAATTTCACGAGTGTTAAGTATTGGTATAAGCAGCATCTATCGAATTATTCGTGAAGAACGACCAGAACTGTTAAAAATATAAAGGGTAATCGGCATGAAAAAAAAAGTTGGTTTATTAATGGCATTGTCATTGAGTTTACCTTTAGAAACTAAGGCGGCAGATAACGTTTATGTGACCTTAGTTTGCGAATCCAATATCAATGTTAAGATTACTTTGCAGAAGCAAGATGAGAGTGGCTGGGTTGATGTAGTGGTCGATGGTATCACTAAGCGTGCCAGCTATATTGGAGGCAGCTCTAATGATATGGGGGGTGATAGACTGTCATTCGCAACACGAGGGCTAGCATTAGATGTGGATTATTCTGCATCAAGAGATTTCTTCATAACATTCGTTAGTGAAAGAGGACGAAATCGTTTTCCGTGCAAAGTTAATTAAAACATCATGATTTGCTCGCTCTTCACGACCACTGTGTAGAGCGTTAAAATTTCACATTTTAACAACCAGCCATAAATCATCAAGTTGAAGAGCCTCAAGACTTAAATGAGGCCATATAAACCTATTAAACCATAACTAGTTATGAGTATTAACTAATCACTCATAGACACAGTACTAATAGATAAACGTTGTTTGAAATAATCATGAGCAGAAGAAGATATATCTGTACCGAGAAAATCGCGGCCTAATTCAGATGCAGCAATTAATGCAGACCCAGACCCAAAGAAAGGATCGCATACTGACTCGCCCTGCACGGTACTCTGTTCGATAAGAATTTTAATGAGATCAACTGGTTTTTCAGTCGGATAGCCTCGCATTACTCTCTTTGCTTCCAAGATATCAGGTATACCTAAGTTGTTGAGTTTTCTCTTACCCTTTTCAAAAAAAAGTACAAACTCATATTTAGCACGGTAATGATACCCCATACCTATAGCCATTTTGTTCCAAACTATAGGCTTCCAAAACTTGAATCCGACCTCTTCAGCAATCGGCTTAAGATGGAACATGGTTTCTTGGTCGCAAAAAATATACAAATGGCGATTTTGTTTAAGAACACGATAGAGTTCGGTTAAAAGTTCACCAAATCTACTGTTTGGAAAGATTGAGAACCACTCATTACTTGAGGATTTACTAACTTTTAATCTAGTCGTCGTGCCAATTTTTCTATGTTTCTCAAGAGACTCGTATGGCGGGTCAGTAACAAAAAGGTCAACACTCCCAGAAGGGAGTGTCTTTAACCATTCTACTGCATCTAGCTGATTTACATTCATTAAATTTTCACTGTATTGCACAATCTCTGTTTGGTGAGATCTACCTGCGATAATTGTCCTTTATCTAGCCCCCTACAGTCAACGCAATAGCTCTGAGCACCATCAGGATTGTTTGGAGTAATCCGTCTATCTGTAGTTCCAAAGTCCTCAGGATAACGTCTGAAAACGTGCTGGATTCCTTGGGTAGTTGAGCACAATGGGCAGCTTTTATGCTGGCCATCATCTGTCCAGATACCCCGATTCAGAGCTTTACCACAACAACTACATGCTGGCATTTGTAACTCCTTTACAAATCAGATAAGGATTATTTACTTGTTGTACAGATCATGATCAGTAACTTTATCTAATATTTACCAGAGTCAGTCAATACCCTTGACAAAAAACATTCGAAGGTTAGAAAGTGGTTGAGCTTTGAGGTTCATCAGGCTTGAGTCTGGTACAGAAGAGTGGTACATTTGCCATCGAAGCGAAAGACTAACTGATTAACAATCATAGAGTTAATGAGTCAGGAATCGTGTCCTTGGTTCGATTCCGAGTCCGGGCACCATATTTAGAAGAACCAGCCTACGGGCTGGTTTTTTGCTTTCTGAGATCCGGACTCTCCATCGAACTGCGTTCGATGACTCGCCTTATCCCACTCTTTAAAGAAAAAGATCCGGTTTGAAAAACCTGACGATCGTCGCTATCGCACACAGCCCTGCCCCTATCAACACAATCCAGCAGAATACCCGGAAGGGATAGTTTTTGCCCATGGTGGCGAGCTGCCGCAGTTCATCGGTGGAAAAACCCCTCAGCCACTGGTGAAATAAAAAAAGATACACGGCGCTGTATATCACCCACAGCAGCGGCGTCAGCATCGCCAGATTACGCCCCCCAACAAGATACAGGCCCAGCGGAATAGCAAAGAACGGGATGACGGCCAGGTTATCTCTGCGGTGCAATGTTTTCCTTAACTGATTGTCCTGTTCGTTTACCGCTTTCTTGCTGAGTGACATGTAAGGCTCTCTTTTCATAACAAGATTAGAGGAGTTTATCAGGCCACTGGCGCGGACAGGAAGATCTCTAACGAGGAGCGTCTCTATCCGGCTGAACAGGGTTTTCCCGCATCTGCTTCAGCAAGAAATAGCGCTTCTGTAACTGCTCCAGCGCCATTTCCGCCTGACGTCGTTGAATATCCGACGGGCTGAGCGAGTACAGGCGCAGCTGCTCTTCAGCCGGTATCGAGCGGTTAAAAGCTTCGGTGGCCGCAAACACTTCGGATTTCAGCTCGCTGACCGTCATATATTTCCCGCGCTTTCCGTCGAGTGCATTCAGTCTGGCGCTCAGCTGCTGTAGCTGCGTCATTCCCTGATGCCAGCCGTCCATCGCATCCAGCGGTAGCGCGGCGGCCCGGACCTGCTGCTGCCAGCGCTGCGCCAGCTGTTTTACCGCGCCATCATCCGGCCTGAGTGACTGCGCCTGCTGCACCAGTCGCTGACCGTAATCCAGCGACCAGTCCTGCACCAGGCGCGCGGTACGGGTGAGCTGCTGCTGGGTCTGCTGAACCAGATTTTCAGCCCTGACGGGACTCAGCGATAGCGCCTGAAGCTGAGCCGGAGACAGCGGCACAGGCAGTGGCGACAGCGACGCATCCAGCTGTAACAACAGCGGGTCGGGACGCTGGAAAACGTGCCACCCCCACAGCGACGCCGAACCCACCGCCAGCATCACCAGCATCCCGGCAGTGAACGGCTTCCAGCCCGATCGACGAACAGCAGGCGGGGTCTGGACCTCCACGCGGGCCTGCGGCTGTGCCACGTACACCCATTTCACCGATTCCGCAGCATCCTGTAATACCGCACCAGACGGCACTGCGCCCGCAGCGGGTATCACCACCGGTGACGGCACAGCGGCAGTATTCGCCTGCGCCGCGTCGCTGTTTTCCAGCCGTACCGCGCTGTTGTGCATCAACACGGCCAGCGCATCAAACTGGCTAAGATGCTTCAGTTCAAGGCGCTGTAACACCTCTCCCAGCCGGTTAAGCTGCTGCTCTGCCCGGTAAAGCTGGCTGAGGTCGCTGTAGCTGAGCGGCAGCGTGCGCATCATCTGCTGCACGCGGCGGCTCAGGCCGCTGAGGATCTCGACCCGCGCGTGTACTGGCTGCGGCCACAGATTTCCCCACTGGTGGCTGATGAGGGCCTCCAGGATCGACACGCCCTCGTTCAGCCCGGCCAGCCCGCTAAGCTGAGTGCGGGCCAGCGTGTACCAGGCCGCGGTTTGCAGCTCGACGCCGTTCTGTTCAAACAGCGACAGGCTGAGTTTTTCGACATAGTGCCAGTTCACGTCCGGCCGTGCCGGATGGGACAGTTTTCCCAGTTCATCGCGCAGGGCAACATAGTCCGGCAGCGTGCGCGGGTCGCCGCCGGTTTTCAGGTAACGTTCAGATAAGTGAGTCATAAGAGGCTTCAGATTGTGATCAGAGAAGTACGACGCTTGCTACAGTGAAGCGCGCGGGTTCAGGAACTGCTGCTGTTTCAAATGGCGGATCAGCACCTTACCTTGCGGCATAAATTCGGTGCCGTAGCGCACCAGACCAATGCCTTTCAGTTCGGCATCAATGCCGTAGCGCAACTCGCCGGGTACAGTTTGCTCCAGCATGACAACATTGATGCCGTTCAGGCGCGGCTCATAGCGCA
This sequence comes from Erwinia sp. Eh17-17, assembly GCF_039675725.1. NCBI lineage: Bacteria > Pseudomonadati > Pseudomonadota > Gammaproteobacteria > Enterobacterales > Erwiniaceae > Erwinia > Erwinia sp. Eh17-17. The sequence goes on from NZ_JBDFQT010000003.1 coordinate 507,891, forward strand.
GCAGCACCGCCGACAGCGTGTTCATCAGCTGATGCGCCGTACCGGGCATCCCCTGCAGGATTTTGGTCATATCCGGCAGGCCATAGTCGGGCAGGTGTGCCAGCGTACCGGCACGGCAGTTGAGAATGCGCTGCATATTGTCCAGCACCGAGAGGATTACCTGGTTCTCTTCGCTGACGTTATGCAGGTCCAGCCCGCCGCTGAAGTTGCCGTAGAGCAGTTCATACAGCGAGGGAGTGTGGTGTGAATGAGGCATCAGTCCTCCTCGTTTGGTTTCAGAATTAAGCTCTGCTGGTTCAGCTCAATATGCCGCGCATCGTCCGGGTCCAGGTCATCGCGGCTAAGCACCAGACGCCAGCTGTCTGACTGCTGGTCAGGCGTCAGGAACATCGCTGCCACTGCCACAAACTGCGCGCCCGCTTCCATCGGCATATCCACGGTGACAGCCTCACCGGGACGTACGCGAATATCCTTTTCCACCAGCAGATCGGCTTTTAGCGCTTCGCTGTCTGTCGCAAACAGAGAGGCATAGTCCGTACTGTCAAAGGCCTTGCGGTCTTTCAGCTGGTAGATCCTGACCACCGTAGACAGCGCATGGCCGCTGGCGTTGTTGTTCGCCCCCTCACGCGCGCGAATGTCGAGATGCAGCACGTTCACCTGCTTATAAAAAATGGATTTGGCGACCGCCACCGTGCCGTCGCTGACGGTCTGCGTCAGACCGCAGGCGCTTAACAACGTGGACATCAGCGCCACGGCGCTGACGGTTTTAATCGCGGTAATTGCCTTCTTCATCGGCGTCCCTTCTGTTTTGTTGTTCCTGCAGGCGTTGATAGCGTCCCAGACTGATGGTGATGGTACGTTGCTCTCCCGCTACCACAGGCGCCTGCTGACGCATCACTGCGGTTCTTCCCAGCAGCACGCGGTTCCCTTTTCGCTGACAGGAGAGCGCTGCATCCTGCAGCAACTCCCGCGCCAGCGTGAGCGTCATGCGCACATCCAGCTTTGCCCCCAGATACACCGAGAGCAGCACCAGTAAATCGGCATGCAGCGATTCACCCGGCAGCCAGCTCATTGCCTCCTGCTCATTACTGGTTGTCAGCCGAAGATGTACCTGATGATTCACGTCGGTCGCGTGGCTGCCCATCACCGGGCGATGCTCCAGCGATGTCGGCCGCGAGGCACTCATGGTCAGCGTCTGCTTTAACGGAATACGTGCCGGATCGTGCGGGACGATTTCCGCACGGGTATCGGGTGCCAGCAGCCGGACAATCGCCAGAATACCGTCGCTGGTTCGCGTCGGCAGCCGCATCATTCCCGGCAGCGCCAGGAAGCGTGAAATCGGCGTAGCTATGTTTTCAGCGCAGCCTTTTATCCCCAGCCCGGCGAGGCTCAGCAGGTAGCGCGAGGTTTTATCTTTACCGCCTGCCTCAAAAGACGCGGGCCAGGAGTATTTACGCCAGATGCGGTAATACTGGGTGATGAGCCGGTGATTAAAGATGTCGAGGAAGTCGCTGACCGCCTCATATCCCTCGCGCCGCTGGGCAATGTCATCAATACAGGCGGTAGGCAGCGGCGATTCCACGCCGTACAGCCCCATAAAGGTCACGCGGGCGGTCGCGGGTCCTCCCGCCTCTTCCGGCAGCTCCAGCCGTTTAAACTCTCCGGCAGGAAACCCCATTCCCGGATGTGGACGAAAACGCACCGGGTCATCGCTGATTTTCACACTGCTGCCGAGCGGCAGCGCACCGGGCTGGCTTTGTTCCAGCAGCTGGCAAAATCGATAAAAGTTGGTACGGCTGATATCGTCCTGAAGCTGTTCTGTCAGCCGGGCAGTCGCTGATTGTGATTCTCTTTCCATCGGATGCATTTATTTTCCGGCTGAACGATTAGAGTGAGCTGGCTGAACAGATGAACATCGCTGTACAGCGCCAGGAAGCGGTTGAGCATTTCGCCGAACAGGTAAATATCCCCTTCTCCGCTGAAGCCGTTGCTGTCGAGCGTCACTTCAATATCCACGCCGCGCAGCAGGTAGCCCTTCTCATAACGCTGAATCATATGGTGCTGAACGAGCTGGATAGCGTCCAGCCTGCGCTGGTTCATCTCATCATGCTGCCAGTTATACAGTTCCAGCGTGTTGCGCAGCACTTCTGCACTACTCATGATATTGAGGAAGCTGGAGCCCAGGTGGCTGAGGATGCGCCAGTGGAAACTGTCTTCCGCCGGGGGCCAGGCCGGTAGCGTTGGCTTGCAGAGATTTCGCACCGTCAGCGGTGTCTGCGTCACCTTTTCACAGCGGTCCAGCAAGGTGCTTTGCAGCGCTTTGCGTGGCAGCAGACCGTTGGTCCCGGTAACGCTGAGCGACAGCGTCTCTCCATCACTCTCTCTTTCGGCATCCCACTTATCGCCGCCGAGGATCAGCCAGGTATCGTGCAGCCCGCTGGGGCCTTTGCGCACGCGCGTATGAAAATAACGTTCCGGGGCCTCCCGACGCATCATGCCGCCCTTATGGCGAAAGCTGGCAAACGGAGCATAATGCGCATCGCTGCTGCGTTTCGAACCGGTGACCGCATCCACCGAATAGATTTCGGTATGCCCGTCCTGCAGACGGCGCGGGCGCAGCAGATATTCACTCTCCAGCCCGTTCACCCGCAGCGGGTCGGCCTGTACGGCAAACAGATTGATTGCCGGCACACAGTGCAGGCACAGAGCATTCGCTGCGACAGGGAGTGAGCTGTCCCACTGCTCGCTCAACACCACTTCAAGGTCGAAATGCTCAATGCCCGTCGGCAGAAATATGTCCTCCAGGCCGTTGAGGTGCACGAAGCGAAATTTCTCGCGGAAGGTAAAATACTCCAGCAGCAGCTGATAGCCGCTGAAGGCGGTCTCTCCCTTCGGCCAGAGGTAGTCCTCGTCACGAAAACCACCCGGCGAGAACCCGCCCTGAAGCGGGATACGCTCGTTCTGCCCAAAGCGAATGTAGAGCGCCGCCTGACAGCGGGTCAGCGCCAGATGTAGCGCATTGCTGACGGGCACCTCATCCGCCAGATAAAAGGCCAGGCGGCGTAAATCACACTGCCGCCAGTCGGTCTGAGGATGGCATTCAAGCTTGATACGCAGACGTGAACGTCCGTCGGCTTCCGTTTCCATCGCCACCCGCGACAGGCGCAGCGGGTTGATAGGGGTATCGCGCGTGGTACGGTATTCACACACGGTGTTTTTCGGCCCCACCGGACGGGAGTAAATACTCAGCCCGGCCGGGGCAACCTCTCCCATTCTCATGATGGCGATATCCGGCTCCAGCGCCACAATCGACAGTGACGGAATGGTTTTCAGATAGTGCGGCCACAGCTGGCTGACCAGCCCTTCCGTCAGCTCCGGCAGATCATCATCAATCTTTTCGCGCAGGCGGCCCATTGAGAAGGCAAAGCCCTCAAACAGCCGCTCGACGTAAGGGTCCGGCGTGCCGGCTTTATCCAGGTCCAGCATCGCGGCCCGGTCGGGGTGCGCACGGGCAAACTCTTTTGCCGCATCACGCAGGTAGCGCATTTCGGCATCAAAATAGCGCAGGGTTAAATCGTCCATAGGTTCATTGTCCTTGCAGAAGTCATCCTTGCTGACCTTGGGTCACGGTATTAATAAAACGCTGTTGCCGATCGCACGACAGCATCAGGCAGTCCGCCTTCCGTAAACTCACCACCTGACTGGCGACGGCAGCCACCAACCAGGGGGAGAACGGACCGCTGACCCCGGTATATTTATCCAGCCAGTACAGCTGTTCCGGCTCCCATTGCCCGCCAGTTTCTTTACCCGCACTGAGCAGCGCCGCCAGGGAACAGGTGCGGGTGACGGTATCGCCAATAATCAATTGCGTCCTGTTCGCCTGAGTCTGGGTAGAGAAATACATGGCAAGATCCTCATGTTGGCGTTCACTGTCCAGCGTCATCGGTCGCAGCAGACGGGCATGATGCTCAAAACGATATTGACTGGTGACATCGTCAGTGGTCAGCAGCAGCACCGCCAGCGCATCGCTGTAGCGATCGCCTCCGTTTAGCTGCTCAACCAGAATCAGCCCCGCAGAAACGTCCGGTAATTTCAGCCGGGCCTCCAGCGCCATCAGCGACTGCTCGTGCAAAACCTTTACATCGGGCACCTTAACGCTTTCAGGCATCAGCCGTTGCCAGACGGCGGTAAAATCAGCCAGCACTGAGGAGACATCGCGTGGGGAATCGGTCAGCAGCATAACGTTAAGCGGCAGGTCAGCCGGGAGCTGTTGCAGGGCATCGCTGGCGTCAGCCAGCAGCATCTCCAGCCCTTCGGTTTCTCCGCTGTCGATACGCCGTGTTTGCTTCGAGTGCTGTTCAAGATCAGCAGATGCCTTAATAAACAGCGCGGGTGTTAATGAATCGGGCAATATCACACTGCTGTGCAAAACAGCCAGATAGCGCCCGGCCCACTCAACCCACTGCTGCTGAGCATATTCCGCTTCATCGGATTCAAACTGATGGCGTTTAAAAGCGATGCCGTATAAACAGTCGCGCAGGCAGAAAGCCAGAAACCAGGCGACAGGCAGACTGGCGGAGACGACCCAGGGATCGAACTGCTGCAACTCTCCCAGCAGCTTGCTGGCATGCAGGACAAACAGCAGAACACCGAAGAGTAATGCAACGACCCCAGCCATTAACCAGAACACTAACGATGGCTCATCAGGTTCCGGGGCAATAGCGGGTTTATTACGTTCCCATCCCATGATTTATCCTATTGCACACTCCGGTGCACTGGAGATGACCTTGCAGCCACATGCACTACGGCAGCCATCAACAACGATTGCTTTGCCATCAGAAATCCATTCAGGGGAACCTTCAATAATGGCATTAATACCGTGGCCGGGCAGCGGGCAGCTAACCAGGTCGCCAACAAGTGCGACACTTTTACCGTCAACAATCATAGTGGAGGTGGCTGAAATGACGATACCACCGTGCGTGGTGCTGTCACCGAGTAATACAAATCCTTTAGACATAAATGCTCCTGGTAAATTAATCCTTTATTTTACTATCAGGCTTTCTTTGGGAATGAAGAGGTATCAACATAATATTTTTTGACGTTACCGTGATCTACATAAACCCTTATCTTATCGTCTTTAAGATACGGCGACGGATCGTAATAGAAATTATCACTATTGAATACGTGTATGGTATTGCTTGACGGGTCAAGCCACTGACAAACAATTCGCCATGGTGAACGGCCGTTAAACTGGATGGCCTCATTCAGCTCGACGCCGACAATATCAGCTTCAACGGGTCGGCCGTTATGAACCAGTTTGGCATAGCGACTCCCTTTACCTGTTACTCTGCTACCGATAAAGCCAATAAACAGAATAACCACTGACATCCCGCCGAGGACGATTGTAGAAAGATACAGACTGGTATTATCTGCAATTCTGGCGGCTTCGGGGTCTTCGCTAAGATAGAGCACACCGATCTCATCGCCTAACGCATTGCGATAAGAGCTGCTGCCGACTGATGATTCAAAAACAATGGTCTCACCTTTGTTATCAACAAAAGTCACTTCCGGATACCAGACTCCTGATGAAGAACTGTCACTGCGGCTAAAGCGCAGGTCGGTTACTTTCCCCTGAGTCTGGATAGCCTTCGACTGGAACTGATAAGATTCATATGCCAGATAGCTACTTAAACCCGCTAAAAAAAGCCCGACAACCAGCATAATACGAAAAACCAGCTTTATTTTACTCATACAACTCCCTTTTATTTTAAATTTCCAAAAAAACATACTCAACTGAATCAGCATGCCTTGTTTAACATTCACTTCATTAAAAATCACAAATTCATAGAGATTGAAAATCTCTTAATGAAAAATTCATACATTTTTATCATCCTGAGCAATGATCTTCCATTATTTTTTCATCGGGGAAAGCAAGGGGAAAGCAAGAGGAAGAGATTTTTTCCATTATCGCGATGTGATTAGAAAACACCTCCAGGGTTAACTTACCGGCATCACTAGTATTACATTAGAAATCATTAATCACTTGTTCATTATTAAAAACTCTAAAAATATTTAATTTACGGAAAGATAATAAAAACACGAAAACCAGAATGGTACAACGTATAGATCTTTACATAATTCACCTTCATTCCTTTACAGTTAAGAAATAATTATTCCCTAAGATTCCTGAGACTAATTATCTTTCTTTAACAGAGATTGGATTTTTTTATAATCAGGAAAAAATGGCGATGATTCAGTTGTACCATCAGGATAGGTTACAGAGATATAATCACCTAATTTATGCACTTTGGGTTCAACAGCATAGATTACTTTGGCTAAATGAATCCTGGGGGAAAATAAAATATTCTTTGTGTTTTTAGTTCTAAAGATAACATCAGGAGTCGCTCTGACAAAAGACTTTTCTTTGAGTGCACCTTCATCTCTTCTGACGGTGACCATTGGAAAATAATCTTTATCAAGAACAACATCTCCATCAATATCCTGATAGGAGCCACTGAGTCGTTGAGGAGAGTTCCCATCAAAAGTGACAATCTCTGTTATTGGAATAATTTCATATCGCCCTTCATTAAATTCAGACGAGACTTTGTTTTTTATACCTATTGTTACATTGCTTAGTTTCCATCTGCATGCACCACCACCAAAACGTGGGACCTGAATTTTATAAATTTCGTCTTCTTTAGAATATTCATAATTCATTTTTATATAGTGATAACCTGGCTCATAGTAGGTTTCACCTGTTGACTTAATTCGTTGTTTATGACAAACATCAGAGCGATACATAATACCCAGAGGGGTCATTTCCGTAATAGATGAAACCTTTGCCGTAATGTCAACATTCTCTCCAGTTTCTGATAAGACTAAACTTTTATTATTATCACAACCAACTAATGAAACAGCGATGACAAACAATAAAATATCAATTAATTTTTTCATATTCTTCCTTTGCGATTTCTTTAAATCTGGCAAGTGCTCTTTTATATTCCTCACTGGATTCAGAGATAAACAAAGTTGCAGGCAGTAAATTTTGTAGAGCAAGGAATAGTTTATTACGGGAAACTTCATCCACGGATGATTTATCCAGCGACTGTGCCATATCATCAACCTGCCGAGCAAACTCCTCTCGCTTCGTTTTCCTTTCCAGCGGCCTTTGGGGATCGACTAACTCGATCAGTTGATTATTGATATAAGGGATATACTTGCTTGATATCGAGTGATCGAGTGGGTTAGTCAGCGAGTCCAGGCTGGGGTTTGTATTATCAGGGAGAAAATTTTTTATACTCTCAGGATCTAAATACTGAATATATTTTTTCTGTTTCTCTTGCGACTGGAAAAACGCCTCTTCATTCAACTCAGGCACCAGATAAAGCTTACATTTAGTAAACAGGATTTTTTTAATTTTTATACAATTCGATTTTATATCTATACCAATAGCGGGAAGTGGTCGATTTTGTAGCTTAACCATCGACTGTTGTGCTTTAAAGAATGAGACAATGTTGCCATGGTGCCAGAAGGGATCAGCCTTGCCGACCTTAGCCTTAACCAATGCATCAGCAGCGGAACTGGAAAAACCATAGATAACCGCCAGATTGGCCCACAGTTTAAACATTTCGGTATCAACATCTACTTCCATCGGGATGCTGGTAACGGAATCTGCATCATTAACATGTCGATAATGAATAATGTTATTTAATGTGGAAACTGCCATTTTTGTAAAAGTACGAGGCATTCCATATGTATAAATGAGTGGCTCAAACTCTTGTAATGTAGCTGCATGAATTAACGTCAAAGCACCTCCCAAACTATGACCACAAATGAAAACATTACGACCATTAACAAGAGACTTCAGCACTTTTTCCTGCTCAGTAAATTTATTTACTACAAGTTCAAACGCCTCCAAAAACCCTCTATGACAGCCTCCACTCGCGACAATACTCGGGCATGAGACAGGCAAGAAGGTCCCATCAGTGGCTATATCTGCCCATTTATTAGGCTCAGTGCCACGCCATGCAATCAGTAATTGTCTGTCATTAGTGACATAAAAAAGCTGCGTTCCAGCTTCACCATCATCCCCTTCCGCGGTATCTAAGAAAACTGGGTTTACATAGCGCTGCCGGAACGGCACATCGACGGCGATCGGCCAGAAGGGCAAATAGGGGATCATAGATAAATCCTGACAATTTTGATTGAAAAAAGAGATCACCTTCTCTTTCTTTTCATATGCCAGGTTCGCCATCAGACCAAGATTCATTGCATTAACAATCGAATATTCTTTAGTATGATGCAGCAGTAAATTCCACGCTCGGAAAGGACACACCTTCACTATCACACGCGCATTAAAATACATATTGGATATCTTCAATCCTGAGAACTCAGGATCGGGAAAATGAAATTCTGGCAACTGACTTTCAGTCCAGCCGGGGATGTCCGGTGCCGCATCACACAAATGACCGATCACGGTGTAATAACAAATGCATCCACTCTCTTTATCCACCATAACAGGTGACATTTTCATTTGATAAGCGGATACTCTTTCCACAGCTAAAGGACGCTTTTCCATTTCATCAGTAAGCGGCTGCGCCCGGATAAAAAGTGTTAGGTCGGGATGAAGTAACTTATCAATTCTGATCATTCCATTTTCATCACTCACGCCCTCATAGGGCTTAATCACCTTGTCTTTGGATGCTTCATTTTCAGCCCGCCATGGCATACTGACAAGGGCTTCACCCTGCTCATCGACTAACTGAATTTCAATCCAGCTTAATTCCTGCTCTGGTGCCTTTGCATCACCAAACTTACCTGAGATTGAAGTCTTTGATTCACTCATCTTATTAATCCATTAATTATCAGAAGATTTACTTTTCGGAAACTCAATTTTTAGTTTTGAGGGCCTTGAAGTATGTATCGGCATCGTCTTGCCATCTTTATCTGACGTCCCTTCAAAAACGACCCCTTCCTCTGTCGTTATACGATAAAGGGTATAAGCCATGGGTTCACCGGTTTCCTGGTGAGTAATATTAAACCCGCCCTTAAGGCCTGTTGGTAAATTCCGAACAGGAGCATTGATACTCGACGGCCCCATTTTTTGCATATTGACGGATTTCAATAAAATATTACCCGGCGCGCCCAACTCTATATTTCCGCCACTCAGCTTTATGTATGCCCCACAGCAGGTAAGGATAAGTTCATCTTTCGCATTCACTGTGATAGCACCTTCTCTGTTACTTACAGTAATAGCGCTCTGCGCCTCTGCATGCAGTTCACCGCTTTGTGCCTCAATAGCAACATCTCCGGCTCCGGAAAAAAGTTTCATGCCATTTTTACTGGCGAATAAGCTTACCGACTCTTCCGCCGCTACCGTAAATGAACGGGCAGTACTGATATCGGTATTGCTTCCTGACATAATGGCAACACTTTCACTACCAGAGGCAAGACGCACAGCTTTCGGGCTGACGATCCCCACGCCCTCCGGGGCATAAGCCACCATCCCCGCCTCAGGGAGGTTCTCCAGAGATTCATTCAGTGCTTTCTGGCTATCAGTATCTGACCCACAGGCTTTTGCTGTACGTACTGCCGTTTGCATACTTTTTGCCAGGGACAGAGCCTGTTCCAGTTGCTCAATCGCCTTCTGCATATCAAGCATTTGCCCATCCGCACCTGCCTGGCCATCTGCGGTCAGTAAAATACCTTTTCCCCCACGAATCGCGATCCAGTCCTCCGTCCGCAGCTCCGCCCCTTCACCGCGCAGGTCTCTGTCTTCATCTACGTTATGCCCCAGATTGAGCTGCGTCTTGCCGCCGTACTCGGTGCTGAGCTTGATATGCTCCTCGCCGCGCTTGTCCTCCATGCGCAGCTTGTTCAGCCCGGCGGTGCGGATCACGTTGCGGGTGTTATTATCGGCCGTCACGTGGTCCGGGTGGCGCGAGTCGTGCAGCGCATGGGCGATATACGGCCGGTCCGGGTCGCCCTCGTGAAAGGCGATCGCCACTTCCGTGCCCTGGATCAGCGGGAAGTGCATGCCGTAGGTGTCGCCGCCGTAGGGTTTCGCCAGGCGTACCGGCATACTTTCATAGCCCTTCGCTTTGTCGTCGCGGTCGGCGTCAAACTTCACCCAGTAAAGGCCGTTCTGGTTCAGGTGCGCGTAAGGATCACCGGCCTTAGGACTGGTGACGCGCGCCATCAGGGTGCCGCTGATCACCGGGCGCGGTTTTGCCGCGGGACGCCAGCAGCGGGTTTCGCTGTAGGGCACGGCGCTGAAGGTAACCTGCAGCGCATCGCTGCGGCTGGCGCTAAACCCGGTGCGGATCACCAGTAACGACTCGCTGAGGTGCTGCGGCAGCACCGTGCCGGTCAGGTCCAGTACCTGTGCCGGGCTGAGGGTGACATCGGTGCTCTTTCCACCCGTGACGGTCTGCTGTGACAGAAAACGCTCGTGCTCAAGCCGGGCGTAAAAGTTAGCGGTTTCGGCGTCAGGCTCAAACTTTGACCCGGTATCCAGGTGTCGCGGCAGGTAGTGATACACCGCACCGTAGGTGATGCCTTCGCCTTCACCGTTGGTAACGTCAGCGGGTGCCGAAGAGAGGATCTTGTTGGCATCACGGTGGTTGTAGTCAGCGGCGGTGACGCCTGCGGCCACCACCTGATTGTTGACGTTTAATCCCCAGATCGACTCCATCCCGGCATCGTTCATGCCTGACGGACTGCTGACCCGCACTTTTTTACCGAAGGCGAAGGTACTCTGACAGTCGCCAAAGTTGATGACCTCGGTCATCGCGTCCTGCTGCAGGGTAAACCAGTAAAAAATCCCGACTTCGGCCAGCAGACGCTCGATAAACGCCAGGTCACTCTCACGGTACTGGTTAATCTGCTCACGCTTCGGATAGGCTTTTTTGAGCTGAAACTCAGACTCCCAGTCACGTAATCCGTGCTCCAGCAACACCTGCTTCACCACTTCCGGCACGGATTTGTTCACGAAAAAGCGGTGCGTGCGAAACTGTTTATCCAGCAGGCTCAGGAAGGGCTCAAGAATGATTTCATAGCGACACTGGTCGCGCGACCCGGCCACGCGTCGGAAATGGGTGACGACGCCGTGCACCACCTTTCCCACCACCGGGCTGAACAGCTCCCCGACGCCCATGGTTAACGTGACGGGCTGACTCAACATCATTTCAGCCGTCAGGTCCGGGTGAAGACAGGTGAAGCGGATGGTGTAATGGTAGAGAACACTCATCTGCTCAAGGCCTTCAAAACTTTCCACATCCAGCGGATAAGGGCAGGAAGGAATGTTGAGGCTGTAGCGATTGAGTGTGGTTCCTTTGATCTCAGCGAAATTTTCCATATAGAGAGTTTCCATTCACGCGGTTAATGATGTTAAGTAAAATGCTACTGCTTTTCAGACTTACAGGTAGTCGCTCCACCCATTCGTGGTATAAGGAAATGAAAAGTGATAAATCAGGTATCCAATAATAAACAAAAGGATAAAGCCACCACCATAATAAAACCTCATGTCACTATCTGACACAAAGAAAAACCAACAAGAAAAAACAATCCCTATAAGAGCCATCGCTGAACCAATAGCACAAATCACATAAACAACAGCAGGAAACAAAATCCTTTTGAGATTCATAGTCCACCTAAAAAATACTGACAAATATTATTAAACTCTTCTTTATTGGCATTACTAACTTCGCAAGCCTTCTCAAAAGGCTTTACAGCATCTTCAATAAGAAAGTAAAGCAGGTCTAAATCCCCCATCCCCTTTAGCTTGTAGTAAGCTACAGGATTCCTTTCCCTCAGATATCTGGATGTATAAATTGCCCTCGATGCTTCCGCACCGATTGAAAGTATAGAAATCACCACTGTACCTGCAATAAATGCCTGAACTGCACGCTCTGAGATAGCACTACCTATTTTAAACCCTGTAAGCTGGGAAAATATAATACCCCCTGCAATACTCCCACCGATTTTTTCCGCCATTAAAACCCTATCAATTCGGGCGGTGAAGTCATCGATAAATACAGCGATAACTTTCTCAATAAGATGTCTGTTGAAAGTTGCCGTTTTAACTAGGCGCGCCAGCCGGTCTTTATCGTCCAGATTTTCCCGGCGATGATCGGTGTCGATAAAGTCATACCCGAGGTAGCCAAACGTTACCGGAAAAGAGATAAACCCCTTCGCCACGGCACCCAGCAAACCCGAACCATCAACGTTAATCGCATCCAGCATCTCTCTGGCAATTTTTTTTGCACTGTCCATGTTTGCCTCCCTTCAGTTGGGTACTGCGCTCTTGGTTAATGTTCACCCACACAGCACCGCCGCCCGCACCGGGTCGAGCTGAATTAATCCGCTGAGCAGTTCATCCATGTGCGGCTGCAACCGCTGGCGTTCGGTCTCGCTGCGCGCCGCTTTGATACGCAACAGGCGCAGGGAGCGGGCTTTCACTTCGAAGACTAACTCCGGCTCCCATTTTTGCAGCGTCAGCGCGGTAACCTCGCGGTCGAGGGCATCCAGCAGGTGGGCTGCCAGTTCGTTTTTACCGTGCTGTTCGGTAACCCTGGCCATCAGCAGGTGTAACAGCCAGCGGCTGCGGGGGGTGGCCGCGCCGGGGCGGGTTTGCAGCCAGCTTAGCGCGGCTTCAACGCCCTCTTTATCCGCCAGCGCCAGCGCCTCAGGCTCCAGCAGCAGGATATCGTCCTGCAGCGGCAGCGCGCTGCTTTTCAGCTCATCGCCCCAGCCACCGTCAGTGCCGATAACCTGCTGATTGATCCAGTTCAGCGTCACCTCATCGGCAAACGCGCTGCCGTCGCTCCACGCCAGCCCTTCCACCCCCGGCAGGCGGCTCAGCATCCCCTGAAGATCCTGGCGCAAAATATCGGCCCATTTTTCATAAATGCCGCCCAGCTTGCTGAGCGCCTGGTGCTGATACCACTGCAGATCGAGCCACAGGTGATTGACGCTTTCCGCAAACATCGAATCGGCCTGCTCCAGCAGCTCCTGCCAGCTCTGCTGCAGATACAGGCGTTTAAGATGGGCGCGATACTCGGCTTTCGGCGCGGCAAGACGCGTGCGCCCTTCGGCATCCAGCGCCGGGAGCTGATGCAGGGTATCCCAGCGGCTCCCCTTCATCAGACGGTGGCCGGAGAGCCATCCGTCTGGCTGAGCGCGCAGATATTTCGCCAGCTTTTTCGCCTGCTCCATCAGCTCACGCCCGGAGTTGATGTCGTGACTGGCGGCGGTAAACGTCGCACGGGGATTGTGCTGCACCTCACTGCTGGCGCTGTTTTGCGGCACCACGGCATTGATGCCGCCAGACTGCACCATGCGGTTTTCCAGCGCGCCATACAGTGCGCCCAGTTCGGGCTGCGCGGCCACATCCCAGCGCTGCGTCACCTGCTCCACCAGCGCCAGCGCGCCGACGGCCAGACGGAAATCGGGCTTGCTCACTTCCGGGTAGAGCGAAAGCGTGTCGAGCATCCTGCTGCCCGCCAGCCACTCCAGCGCGGCCCGGCGTGGCCGTTCACGCCGGGGATGAACGTCTGCCTGAAATCTTACCAACAGCGCGGCCAGCAGGCACAACCCCTCAGCCAGCCCGGACTCGCCATCCTGCTGTAGCCGCGCCCAGATATAAAAGGTGACCACGCGAATATCTTTACTGCCCTCCACCAGCAGCTTTTCCGTCAGCGAGCAGATCAGCTCGCTGTTGATGCCGGAGAGTTTGTTGACCTCTTCGCGTATCAGCTGGAAGTCATCGTGATAGCTGATGTCCCCGCCTGTCGGTTCCTGTTCAGACACCGGTTCCAGCCAGCGGGCCCACAGGTCGAGCGAGGGCTGAGCGAGATTTATCAGCGCCTGCGGCTCTTCACCACAGGCGTTAAAAAGTTGTGTCAATGTAGCCATGAGAATTCCTGGATTAATGGATGTTCGTATCCGCCCGGGGTGACGCGGCTTCGCTGGTCAGAAATATCGCATCCGGCAGCACAAAGTTGCGCAGCCTGAGCAGCGCCAGCGGCCCTTCGCCCGCTTCGGTGCGCAGCACATAGTTAAGCCTGCGCCCGTCGGGCGTTGGCCAGCTCACCTGCCAGCTGCTGTTCAGACCCGCATAAGGTGAGACCCTGGCGATATCCAGCAGCCTTATCCACCCCCACGTGCCCGGAATATCGGCCAGCAGGCGGGTACCGGCCTGGGTGCTGACCCAGCTCAGCGCCGCGCCCGGCGCTTCAGTATCCGCAGGCCAGCTAAAGCGCTTCCATGCAGGCATCTGGTTGACGTAAACCAGCTTCTGATTGTCAATATGCAGGCTGGTCTGCATCACGCCCTGGGCCGTGCCGGGACGTAACTCGAAGTGCATGCCCGCCGGCCCGTTGGTAAACACCACGTCAGAGAGCTGGCTCAGCATATCGACGGCGCGGATAAACGCCGGACTGAACGTCAGCCCCTGCGCGTTAATACTGTCGGCCACCCAGTGACTCCCCTCTTTATGCAGCACGCCGCTGAGGCGGGTTTGCAGGAAGCGCGCAATGCGGCCGCTGTCCGCGTTGAGATACTGCCCGAGCAGCGGCAGCGAGATCTCGCTGCTGCTGGACTTCAGCGGATAGCGGCCACCGAACGCCGCGTTCCAGTCATCAACAATCGCCGACTGCCACTGCGCGTTCAGGCTCTCGGCGGCGGGCGTCAACACCTGCTGCCATGCCTGCTCCATCGGACGGACAAACAGCGTGCCGCCAAAGCCGCTCCACTCCTGGCCAAGGCTGGCCGCCACCAGGCTGCCGTAGTCGCGGGTTTCGGTCAGGTCGATGGCTTTGCCCTGGAAGACGGTCTGTGCCAGGGTACGCGTCATCGCCTGGGGATCCGGGGCGTTAATCACCTGCTGCAACTTCAGCCGCACCTGCGTAACGCGGGTCAGGAAGGTTTGCAGGCTGAGGCTGGCGTTGCCCTGGCCGCCTGCCGTGCCGTCAATCAGCGCCAGCAGCGGCCCGAACGTCGCATCCAGCGGGCCGTGCGCCCCCTGGCTCTGGTCAATGGCGGGCTGGCTGCTTTTACTGAACAGATTCTGTGCGGATTTCACCAGCGAGTCCGACAGCTTATCTCCCGTCTGGCCGGTGCGCCCCTGTACGCTGAGCGTGTTCATCAGAGCGACCAGCGGCGACTGGCGCACATCGGCCATCAGCGAGAGCTGGTCCACCGCGTCCGACAGGGTGGTGGCACTGTTCCACTGCAGGCTGTTGAGGAAGTTAAGCCAGCTGCCGGAGAAGTCAGCAAAATAGCGTGCGGTCAGACGCTGTTGCAGCGCTTCCGGTGCCATATCCGCGGTGACCGCCTTCCGGCTGTCGCTGAGCACCCAGTCCAGCTCTTCACGCCGCTCGCTGGCCACTTTTTCAATCGCTGACTGCACCGCCCCTTCCCAGGCCTGGCGGGTGAACATCCCGGGTACGACTGCATCAGTGCTGAACAGCCTGCCCGCCTCGGTCTCTGCCACCATATCGCTCAGGCGCAGGTCGGCGTACTGATGCGCCACCTGTCCCAGCATCTTCTGGTAGAGCGAGGATTCACCGTTGCGCACCCCCATCTGACGCACCAGGATTGCCCGCACGTTGTCGACCAGACTGTCATCGGCCGGCAGCGTCCAGTCCGGGTGCTGCGGCAGGTTAGCGGCGTAAAAGCGCAGCAACTGCGCCCCGCTTCCCTGCCAGTAACCGTCTTTCACCCCGGCACGCACCGGCCAGGCTTTCAGCAGCGAGGGGGTGAACCACGCCGCGTCCATCTTCTGCGGGCGGGTCAGCATCAGATACAGCTTCAGCTGTTGATAGACGGGCTTAATCATCGCCTCGCGCTTCGGGCTGGCAGGCGACAGTGCGACCAGCGCACTGAGCTGCTGGTGTAAATAGTGTGCGGCGGTATCGCGCAGCAGCGGCAGCGCCCGATCACGGTACTGCGGCCAGAGCCGCGCCAGCAGCGCATCATTCTGGCTGAGGCCAAAGCGGGTATACCAGGGAGCGCCCTGCTGCTGACGGTGTTGTAACTGCTGCATCAGCTGCTGAAGTTCCAGCAGCTGATGCAGGCGCGCCTGCTCAGGCTGTCGGCTGTCGGCCGCCTGGCGCACCAGCGCGTCACCCTGAGAGATCAGACCCCGGTTGGCCACAAATGATGCCACCATTCCGGCGGCGCACAGCAGCATCGCCGCCGACAGCAGGATGGCCCCGGCGCGCGGCCACGAGAAACCGAGGCGCTGCGCGCGCAGACCGGATGGCAGAGACGACAGCGACTCCAGCAGCCCGTCCCAGCGGCGGTCTTTGCCCCAGTGATGCCTGACCGTACGCGCGGCACCGGCGGCGGGCGGACTGAACATCACTCCGGCCAGCGGCAGCGGGCGGTAAGGGTTGAGCAGCGCGGAGAGTGCATGAGCGGGACTCGCCTTCTCTGAAGTCAGCATGCTTTGCAGATCTAACAGGAAGCTGTGCTGAGGGCTGCCGCACACCTGACGCGTACCCGGTGCGGTGAGTTTTTCCGCCAGTACCGCCAGCTGCTGGTCAAGATCTGCCGGGGTGGCGGCCACAGGTAACAGGCAGCCCACCGACTGGACTATTCTGCCCTGCTGGTCGCTGCCAGCGTGTAGCGACCAGATGTACAGCGGCAGCTGCCAGCCAAGTTCCGCATAGCGGGTGCTGAGACGGTTGGCGATGGTGTCCATCGCATCCGGAGTGAGTGAACTTTCGGGTACTTTGCCATCCAGCCTGTCGAAGCGGTCAAAGGCACGGGTCACCCACACCAGCGCATCCACCGGGCGGCGGCGCAGCCTGTGCAGAGCGCTAAGCCAGGCCAGATCTGGCTGTGCGCTGGCATCGCCCCCCCACAGCAGCAGGGT
Organism: Erwinia sp. Eh17-17; assembly: GCF_039675725.1. Classification (NCBI taxonomy): domain Bacteria; kingdom Pseudomonadati; phylum Pseudomonadota; class Gammaproteobacteria; order Enterobacterales; family Erwiniaceae; genus Erwinia; species Erwinia sp. Eh17-17. The sequence goes on from NZ_JBDFQT010000003.1 coordinate 524,770, forward strand.
GCCGGTATCTTCCAGCCAGTAATAGCTGCTGAGGCCGGGGGCGATTTTTTCCACATCAGCGGCGTCACCTACCAGCATCAGTACCGAGACCTTACGCCACCACCAGCGCCCGTAGCGGCCGCTTAGTGCACGTTTCAGTTCGGCAACGGTGACGTGGCGGGGTGGCGTTTGTTCGGTGCGCGAATCGCCCGAAGGTAGCGCACCGCCTTTTCGTTCCTGCCGCCGGTGGTGCAGTTCTTTGACGTAACGGGCGACAGCCTGCGCATAGCGAAGGAGGGCAAGCGCCATACAAATCACTATCAGAGTAAGAATACGCTCGCCCGTGGACACTATGCCCACCCGCACGCCAAAGTGAACTATCAGCCACCAGATGGCCGCAGCCCCGGCTATCAGTAGCCCAACTCGCCCCAGATTAACGGGCAGATTACCTGTTGTTTGCATCTTCACTTCCTGATGTGACAGTGCTGACATAATGTTCTGTTCCCGATGAGAACAGTGTTAACAATGATGCTTTGCTCAGGCTGACCAGTTCAGACGCCAGAGCGACTGTCAGCCACGGCGCTAGCGGGCCGGGAATTCCACATAATTTTTCCAGCACCAGCCTGTCCCCCGGCTGCCAGAGAGCGCCGCATGACATACCGACGCTCATCAGCGATGCAGCGCTCTTTTCCCACGCCAGCGCGTCGGCAAGCACCCTCCCGGTGGCACAGGCAACCGTCTGCGTTTCCAGAAACTGAGTGAAATCCTGGTCAAAAGCGGCCATGTCGAGCGGCATAGGGCGCAGAAGACGAGCCGGGTGTGTCAGCTGGTATTTCCGTGCCACGTCATCACTGGTCAGCAGCATTGACGCCAGCCAGTCTGAATACAGCTCCCCACCGTTTAGCTGCATCATCAGAATCAGGTCGACCGTCAGCAGCGGCTGTTTTAGCCGCTCCTCCACCCGTGCCAGGGATAAAGTATCCGCCACGGTGATATCAACCGGCGGCGCACGCAGCGGAAAAAGTGACGCCCAGTATGTGGCAAAGGTTTCAGTCAGCTGCGCAGAGGGAAAATCGGAAACAACAGTGACCCGCAGGGGAAGTTCTGGCGGCAGACCCCGCAATGCGGTTTGAACACCCGCCAGGCAATGATGAACAGGGTTCTGCTCATCATGAATTCTTCTTGTCAGTGAAGCGCGGGATGCAACCACAGAGGCAGGTGACTGAATAACTGCGGCGGTGAGGCCATCCGGGAGCAGGATACAGCTCCCCAGAATGGCAAGATGCCTGCCTGCCCACTCTTCCCACTGCTGCTGGCCGAGCCGGGCCTCTTTCTGTAGAAAGGCGTGTTCGTCTATTGCCCGCCCCCACAGCCAGCAGCGAAAGCACAGCAGCAACAGCCAGCAACCCGATGGGGTGAGTGACAGTGACCAGATGCTGAACTGTCTCAGCTCTTTTACTGTGCCGGACGCATGGAGGATAAACAGCAGTATTCCAGCTGTTAGCGCCAGTACGCCAGATAGCAGCCACCACAGTATGGACGGGGCCGGTGGTAGTTCTCTGGTAAATGCTTTAGTCCTTTCCCATCCCATTATTATTTAACCTATCGTACTGTTTGGTGCGCTGGAGATGACCTGACAACCACACGCACAGCGGCAACCATCAACCACAACGGCACGCCCAGCGCAGGTACGCTGCGACATTCCTTCCACGATGGGGTTAGTTCCATGCCCGATCATCGGGCAGTTGACCATATCCCCGACGACGGCAACGGTTTTACCATCCACGGTTATATTTGATGAAGCAGATAAAACCTTGCCCCCATGGCTGGTTTTGTCACCGAGCACAACGAGTCCTTTGGACATAGAGAATCTCCATATAGAAAATATTTTTAACAGGGTGTTTTTGCCAACGATAAAACCACAGAATGATTTAAAAAAATTAAATATAATTGACATCCACTCCTCATAGAATTTTAACGTTTATTTTAATCAGAGGATGTAAATATTATTGATAAAACCACATCAGAATATATTACCTTAGAACGCGCACATCAAATCATCACCAACCGTTAATTACTTTAATTATTTCTTTCATCAATAGCTGGGTTCGGTAATGACCGAACCGTCGAAGCCGCTCACTCTCTTTTTCTGGCACTTATGCGAGATATATCGTGCTTCAAACGGAAAGGGTTTTGTGTAGGGTGAAGGGTTTTTAACCTCAACACTTATCCATTTAGTGTCTGCATGCGGGGATAAGGTCCGGTTAACTGAACTAATGCAGCCACTAACGAAAAAAACCAATTAATTGCTTAATTAGACCTGCCAACTTATTCATAGCTTATTTAACTAATTTTTTAACATCAGGATGTGTTGAACCATCAGAGATCACATTGCCATCTGGATAGATTATTTTATAGAATTCACCACGCTGATGTTTTTCCGGAGCAACCATTCTGACTAACTTTGATTCATTTATCTTAGGATAAAATTTTATCTTCACCCCATCATAAATCTGAGTGATTTTTTTCTGCATAAAGTCTTCAGCGCCGAATAGACTCAAACTATCTACCTTTCGAATCATTTTATTCTTTTTTATCAATGGGTAATAATCAGGTGACAAAAATAGATCATTAGTTTTAACAGAATCGAACTGACTACTGCGAGAACTATCATTATCGAATGCTATTACGACTCCCACTGCGGTACCAGGAACCAGATCCTTCCCTAAATGTGTAGCATCGATATATTCTATCCCCAGATTCATTGCGCTTAACGTCCATTCGCAGGAACCACCACCGGTCATTGCTACCTTAGCCAGCCAGATATCACTGCTGCCCTGCTGCTGTAAAGGAACCTTTAGTCCGTTATAGCCGGGTTCGGTTATGACCGAACCGTCGAAGCCGCTCACTCTCTTTTTCTGGCACTTATGCGAGATATACCGAACTTCAAGCGGAAAGGGTTTTGTGTAGGGTGAAGGGTTTTTAACCTCAACAGTTACCCATTTGGTATCAGAGGGCGGGGACAACGTTCTGTCTGTCACACTGACACAACTGCTGATAATGACCGATGCTAATGGAATAGTTAATAATTTAATTATATGCATTTAGCCCCTCCTGATTTGTAAAAGATAAAAACATTAACATGTAACCAGCGTTATTTTAACTGCATCTCATCAACTTTTCTAAAATCAGGAAAGAGTGTTTTTTCAGGAGCAACACTCCCATCAGGGTAAATTATTTTTGAGTAAATACCTTTTGTCTTTTTTTCTATACCCACATATCTTACAACCTTCCTTTCATCTATTTTAGGATTAAATTCAATTTCATTTGAATCATGCACTTTCAAAGATATGAAGTTTGTTTCACCCAGAAGGGAGAGTTCCTTTTTCCTTTCACCTAGATTCCATTCTAATATGTATGGGTAATAATTTGGTTTTAATACTATTTTTCCTTTAGCCTTTGAAAATTGGCCGTTACGGGATGCATCATTATCGAATGCAATAATCGCCCCTACTGCCGTACCAGGCACAAGATCCTTTCCTAAATGGGTGGCATCGATATATTCTATCCCCAGACTTACTGCGCTTAACGTCCAGTCGCAACTTCCTCCCCCGGTCATTGCTACTCTTGCCTGCCAGACATCACTGCTGCCCTGCTGCTGTAAAGGGACTTTTCGTCCGTTATAGCTGGGTTCGGTAATGACCGAACCATCGAAGCCGCTCACTCTCTTTTTCTGGCACTTATGCGAGATATATCGTGCTTCAAGTGGAAAGGGTTTTGTGTAGGGTAAAGGGTTTTTAACCTCAACGCTCACCCATTTAGTGTCTGCAGGCGGAGATAACGTTCTGTCAATTGAACTACTGCATGCGCTGACGAAAAATATCGGCAGGTAAATAACTAATAGATTAAATTTATTATGCATTTTCAATCGCCTCTTCACCATAACGCGCAAACCTTAAAAGTGTATTAGTGCTATAGGGTAAAGCTAATGTTGGCACAAGAGATACTTTTAATAACCCATCAAGATTAATGAATATTTCGTTCCGTTTTTTCTCATTAATCGGTATTTCATTTTCATTTATTAACATCTGCTGCTTAAACAAATCGACGTTATACTGATGCTCTGTAAAACAAGGCTTCCCAATCATGCCTTGTTTATCAATCAGCTCCAGAAGTTTATTGTTTATATAAGGCATATAGGAGGTCATAAAATGGTCGCCGAACGTCAGGTCGGCACCGCGATCGAAGTTTCTGCCCGCCGGGAAAAATTCTGCCAGATCCTCTTTTGTAAGTTTTTGTTTAAACTCTCTTTGCTGCTCTCCCGCCTGCTGCGCCTGCTGCTGCGCCAGGGCAGGCACCAGGTAGAGCCTGGCTTTGATCGGTAACCTTTTTCTGATGGTCATACAGTTTCTCGGATATGGGAGTTGGATTTTGCACTGCTGCCACTGGCGGCTTTGCGTGGCGGTGATAAATGCCACCGGATTACCGTGATGCCAGAAGCAATCCCCCCAGGGAACGACCTGATAGGCAATTAATTCCCCCATTGACCATAACATACCCAGCGTTTTCCCCAGCGGACCCCATAATTTATATAACTCATTATCCAGATTAGCCTCGGGTGGTACGGCTGGCACCGGATCGTTATCATTCACATGTCGGTAGTGGGTAATACTTGACAGTTGTTCCACCGCATCTCTGGTAAAAGTACGTGGCATCCCATAAGTATAAAGAATAGGATCATAATTTTTTAACCTAGCGGAATTAATTAATGCCAGAGCTCCGCCCAAACTATGCCCACAAATAAATAAATCATATTTTTCCACTAATATTTTAAGCTCTCTTAATTGCTCTTTAAATCTTTTCTCAACTCGACTATATCCACTCCAAAACCCATCATGCACCTTCCCAACTGAAAGCAGATCCGTACATTGAGTTTTCTTAATCTCACAGGTTTCTGTATTTACTGGACTAAAGGCAAGATCGGTCCCCACATCATATAAGCTCGCGGTTCCGCGCCATGAGATAATAATCTTATCGTTGTTATAAACATAAAAAAGCTGGGTATCCCCCTCCCCTTTTACGGTTTCATCTTCATTATCATTTTTTTCATTATCCATAGCACTACTGGAGGTATCCCGCGAGGTATCCATAAAAACAGGAGGATAATAACGATCGCTGAATGGCACATCCTGAACCAGCGTATTGTAACTCAGGCCGCTTTTGTGAAGCTGAGGCAAACGGGAGAGGTCCTGGCACTGATTAATAAAGAATCGGGTGATTGATGCCACATCCAGAATACTATCGTCAGCATAAGCCAGTGATGCCGCCGCCCCCAGATTTATCGCATTTGCTATGGAGTAATCCTTCTGGTGATGCAACACCAACTCCCAGGCTCTGAACGGACAGATTTCAATCACATGCCGCTTTTCAAGCTGGTTAGATCTGATGGTCAGCCCTTTAAACGATTTACCGTAAGGAAAATGGTAGACAGGCCAGAGTTCTTTTTCTCTTAATTCAACGGATGGCAGCGTACGACACAGCTCGCCAATGACCGCGTAATGCCATATATACCCATTATTTTCAGCCTTTGGGCGGACTTCAGAGTCCACTTCGGCATCCCTTCCTGGTCGGAGGTGGCGCTTCTCCATTTCCGTCGCCAGCGGGTCGGCGGTTAAGGTCAGCCTCAGCTCCAGCCCGTGCGGCATATCAATTCTGATCAGCCCCTCGGCATCACTGGTGCCGGAATGGGTAAAAGCCTCTATGCGACCTTCGCTGGGGTGATGGCTCTCGGCCTGCCAGGGGATCCCGCCGACTGCACCTCCCTCTTCATCCACCAGTTGAACCTCAACCCAGTAAGGCTTTTGCTTTCCGGCTACAGCATCAACATTGGTGCCGGTAACTGAAGTCACTAAACTATTACCTGCCATTATGTATTCCTCTCTTTTCCTTGAGATACGCGACACCCTTTATATTTCAGGGTGTAGTTGCATTAACTGCACTTATGTAGATCAATCAGTTAACTGTGGCAGTCATCATGATTTGGTTGCACAAGGTTTTGTCGCTAATACAAAAGATCCCATCTTCAGTAACTCTGAAACGATAAGAACAAAAACCAAAGCAAATAGTGAATGAATATCAAAATTTTTTAGCAACCACGGCGCGATGGAAAGTGAAGGAATAACCAGAAGCAATCGAAAAGGAATTTGAGCGTAAACCAGTACGTGTACCTTTTTCCAGCGCAGCAATAGCAATACAGCGGAAAACACAATCGAAACATTCAGCACCAACGATAATAAAAACATTGTTGTAATATAAAATTCGCCACCGTACTCAGCGCTCATGTGGCTAAAGTCAATAACATCGCTAATCAGCGGGATACGTCTTTGTACTATATCAATCCATAAATATCGAATGATATAAAACATGTCAAGAGCACCCCAAAAATAACATGCTACATTACGAATTAAAGTTTTCTTCACTTCTTAACCCTTATGATTTTTTGAGAGGAAAATGCCCCCATACCTCCAATCAAAAAACACAGGCTAAGGTAGCGAACAATAAAAGACATTGATTGTTGAACTTTACCTTCACCCTCATAATACAGTCCACTATAAAAGTGAAGTATGTAGAAACTATATATATAGTTAGATATAACACTCACCCTGGATGAAATCAAAAACAACCCCACACCTAAAATAACAGATAATAGTAAAGTGTTGAATACCGACTTTTCATTAAAATACTTTACCAGCCAGATAAAAGCCACCAAGCTCGTTATAATCACAATAACTATTGAGAACAAAAAAAAAGCATAAACATTTACTATTGATAACGAATCAATTAAACGAGTTATCACACCATGATTTGAAAAACCATCGATAGAGAAAATAAGAAGAAATAGGTAGAACGACATAATTACTATCGTCATTACTGACTTAGACACCTTCATCATCTCTATTTAACCTCCCAGAACAATACTTGCTTCGCATTTTCCAGTGATGATATTCTTGTATGCGCGCCAAAAACTCCAGAAAAAGTCTCCGTGACATCCGGGAAGTTAACCCTGAGAAATGAGACTAAACTCCCACTTCCTGCCAGCTTGCTTTTATTCCACAGATCTATGTGGTCACCTGTCGGTGCTTTTTCATTTCCTCTCAGCCAGTAATCTTTGAAGAAAATTATACCGGTTTTCCCATCCACTCCTTTTAGATAATTTTTTCCAATATACTCTTGAGGCTTGGGGCATCCCGCAAAAGGCCGGGTCTTCAGATAATCGCTTAGTTCCTGCGCTCTGATAATATGAATGCCTTTTCTGCTAACAGGGTCAGGTTGAGGGCAGTTCCAACAGCGGGTTTTATTGAAGCTCTTCATTAAAATGCCATTTTTATAAAGAGCAGCGCTGACGTTGATTGCACAGTGATCGCTGAACACGTCCTTTCCTGTTTTCAAATCACGGTGCTCAATTTTTTCTGATGGATATGCAATCCAAAGTTCATCAAAGGTGATGACCTTCAACAGCACCATTTTTTGTGATTTCCCAATAAGATTAGTTTTTGCTACTGTTTTTTTATTCGGCATCTCCAACTCCCTTTGATATTTTCATCAGGGCTTCCTCCCCCCAGAGAACTTCAATACCAGACTCACTTTCAGTCTCAATTCTTTGAGTACACCCCTGATTGTCAGTGTGTCCAAATACCGTTTTACCGTCTTCAGATGAGACATAGTACGCATAATCTACAATAGGTTTTCCGCTGACTGAATCTACAGCTTTAAATTTTTCCCCATATATCGAGTCAGGAAATTCAACCTTCATCCCCCCCGGCATAGCAGAATGCAAAGTAGACGTTTTACCCGTAGAACCGGAAATGCCTTCAAACACCTCTCCCTCTTCGGAGGTGACTTTGTAATTAGTAAAAGGCTTTACCTCTCCTGAATTGGGGTCTCTGATGGTAAAAGAACCTGAGTACCCTTTTGGGAAGGTTACCGGTGGGGTATCTTTGGTCGCAGGTCCCGTTTGGTCAACATTTGTGGCCTTGAGGAAAATATTTCCCGGGCAGCCCAGCTCAATATTACCGTCGCTGATTTTTATATACGCACCACCGCAGTTGAGGACGATCGCTTTACCGGCATTGATCGTCACGCTGTTTTCAGCGCTGGTGATGGTGACATCCTGTAACGCCGATGCATTGAGCGAATCCCCCTGTGCCTGAATATCCATTTTGCCTGCCCCGGCAAACAGCTGCATCCCGGAACCTGCTGCTAACAGGCTGACCGACTGATTAGAGGCAACAGTAAAGGACTCCGCTGTGCTGATATCGGTATTTTTCCCGGACATCATCGCGATGCTTTCGCTTCCAGAGGCCAGACGAACGGCTTTCTGGCTGACAATGCCCACGCCCTCTGGAGCATAAGCCAGTAGCCCTGGCTTTTTAAGGTAATTTAACGACGTGTTGAGCGTTTTCTGACTTTCGATATCGGCAGGCACTGCTTTCGCTGTTTTAACGGCTGTCTGCATGCTTCTGGCAAGTGTTAATGCCTGCTCAAGCTGGGCAATCGCCTCATCCATCTCAAGCATCTGTCCACTGGCTCCGGGCTGCTCCTCTGCCGCGAGTAAAATACCTTTACCTCCGCGCATGCTAAGCCAGTCATCCGTCCGCAGCTCCGCCCCTTCACCGCGCAGCACGCGTTTGCTATCTACGTTATGCCCCAGATTGAGCTGCGTCTTGCCGCCGTACTCGGTGCTGAGCTTGATGTGCTCCTCGCCGCGCTTGTCCTCCATGCGCAGCTTGTTCAGCCCGGCGGTGCGGATCACGTTGCGGGTGTTATTGTCGGCCGTCACGTGGTCCGGGTGGCGCGAATCGTGCAGCGCGTGGGCGATATACGGCCGGTCCGGGTCACCCTCGTGGAAGGCGATCGCCACTTCCGTGCCCTGGATCAGCGGGAAGTGCATGCCGTAGGTGTCGCCGCCGTAGGGTTTCGCCAGGCGTACCGGCATACTTTCATAGCCCTTCGCTTTGTCATCGCGGTCGGCGTCAAACTTCACCCAGTAAAGGCCGTTCTGGTTCAGGTGCGCGTAAGGATCACCGGCCTTAGGACTGGTGACGCGCGCCATCAGGGTGCCGCTGACCACCGGGCGCGGTTTTGCCGCGGGACGCCAGCAGCGGGTTTCGCTGTAGGGCACGGCGCTGAAGGTAACCTGCAGGGCCTCGCTGCGGCTGGCGCTAAAGCCGGTGCGGATCACCAGCAACGGCTTGCTGAGATGCTGCGGCAATACCGTTCCCGTCAGGTCCAGTACCTGTGCCGGACTGAGAGCCACATCGGTACTCTTGCCACCAATCAGGGTCTGCTGTGACAAAAAGCGCTCATGCTCCAGCCGGGCGTAAAAGTTAGCGGTTTCGGCTTCAGGCTCAAACTTTGACCCGGTATCCAGATGTCGTGGCAGGTAGTGATACACCGCACCATAGGTGATGCCTTCACCCTAACCGTTGGTTACGTCAGCGGGTGCCGAAGAGAGGATCTTGTTGGCATCACGGTGGTTGTAGTCAGCGGCGGTGACGCCTGCGGCCACCACCTGATTGTTGACGTTTAATCCCCAGATCGACGCCATCCCGGCATCGTTCATGCCTGACGGACTGCTGACCCGCACTTTTTTACCGAAGGCGAAGGTACTCTGACAGTCGCCAAAGTTGATGACCTCGGTCATCGCGTCCTGCTGCAGGGTAAACCAGTAAAAAATCCCGACTTCGGCCAGCAGACGCTCGATAAACGCCAGGTCACTCTCACGGTACTGGTTAATCTGCTCACGCTTTGGATAGTTTTTTTTGAGCTGAAACTCAGATTCCCAGTCGTGTAATCCGTGCTCCTTAAGCACCAGTTTCACCACCTCAGGGACGGATTTGTTGATGAAGAAGCGGTGAGTGCGGAACTGTTTATCCAGCAGGCTGATAAAGGGTTCGAGAATAATTTCATAGCGGCACTGGTCGCGAGATCCTGCCACGCGCCGGAAATGCGTGACCACGCCGTGGACGACTTTTCCCACCACCGGGCTGAACAGCTCGCCGATGCCCATGGTTAACGTGACGGACTTACTCAACATCATCTCTGCCGTCAGGTCCGGGTGCAGGCAGGTGAAGCGGATGGTGTAATGGTAGAAAACACTCATCTGTTCAAGGCCGTCAAAACTTTCCACATCCAGCGGGTAAGGGCAGGCAGGAATGTTGAGGCGGTAGCGATTAAGTGTGGTTCCTTTTATCTGAGTGATATTTTCCATTTAGAGAGTTTCCATTCACGCGGTTAATGATGTTAAGTAGAATGCTACTACTCTTTAGAGTTAAAGATAGTCACCCCAATCATTACTGATATAAGGAAAGCCAATGCGACATATTAACAACCCAATAATAATCAACAACACCCCTGCCCCACCATAATAAAACCATGCATCACTGTGCGACGCAAAGAAAAACCAACAGGAAGAAACCAACCCTATCAAAACCAGTGTCGAACCAATAGCACAAATCATCTGAAAAATAATATATAATATTATTTTTTTTAGTTTTATAAGCCAGCCAGAAAATATTGGCATATCTTATCAAACTCCTCTTTATTAACATCACCTATCGCGCAAGCCCTTTCAAAAGGCTTAACGGAATCTTCAACAAGAAAATAAAGCAGATCTAAATCTCCCCTTCCCTTTAGCTTGTAGTAAGCAGCATAATTCCTTTCTCTCAGGTATCTGGACGTATAAATCGCTCTTGATACATCCCCACCAATTGAAAGTAGTGAGCCTAACACGACACCTGAAAAAACAGCCTTTACTAAATTCGCCGAGATAAGACGGCCCAAATTAATCCCCGTCAACTGGGAAAATATAATACTCCCACCTATGCTGCCACCGATGTTTTCCACCAGTTAAACCCTATCAATTCGTGCGGTGAAGTCATCGATAAATACAGCGATAACTTTCTCAATAAGATCTCGGTTAAAAGTGGCCGTTTTAACCAGGCGCGCCAGCCGGTACTTATCATCGAGATTTTCCCGGCGATGACCGGTGTCGATAAAGTCATACCCGAGGTAGCCAAGCGTTACCGGAAAGGAGATAAACCCCTTCGCCACGGCACCCAGCAAACCCGAGCCATCTACGTTGATAGCGTCCAGCATCTCTCTGGCAATTTTTTTGCACTGTCCATGTTGTTACCTCCTCCCGTTAGGTTGCCGCCGCCCCGTCAAACTCCAGCACGATCCCTTCTTCGTCATCCCAGTCCAGCGTCAGGCGCTGCGGCTTCTGCTTCGCCGCCATGTGCCGCAGCAGCTGCTGGCTCAGCACCGGCAGGATCTGCTGATTCAGCAGGCTGTCGACGTTGCGCGCCCCGGTGTCCGGCAGCAGGCAGGCCGCGGTCAGCGCGTCATACAGGCTTTCATCAATCTGCGTGGTCAGGCCGTAGTGGCGGTTGAGGCGCCTGCTCACCTGCGCGAGCTTCATTTCCACGATGGTGCGCATGGCCGCCTCATCCAGCGGCCGGTAAATCACCGTCTGGAAGCGCGCCAGCAGCGCGGGCTGGAAGTGGTCGCGCAGCGTCGGGCGCAGCATTTCCTGTAAATCCCCTTCCGTGGCTTCCGGCTGTTCTTCCAGCAGCTGCATGATGGCGTCGCTGCCGA
>NZ_JBDFQT010000004.1:0-441632 GCF_039675725.1 Erwinia sp. Eh17-17
TTGGGCCGTCAGTCGCAGCAACAACCAGGATAGCGCCGTCCATCTGAGCAGCACCGGTGATCATGTTTTTCACATAGTCGGCGTGGCCTGGGCAGTCAACGTGCGCGTAGTGGCGAGTTGGGGTGTCATATTCAACGTGTGAAGTGTTGATGGTGATACCACGTGCTTTTTCTTCTGGTGCGTTATCGATCTGGTCGAATGCACGAGCAGAACCGCCGTAGGTTTTAGCCAGAACGGTGGTGATAGCAGCAGTCAGGGTAGTTTTACCGTGGTCAACGTGGCCGATAGTACCTACGTTGACGTGCGGTTTGGAACGTTCAAATTTCTCTTTAGCCACGACGATATTCCTTACTTTAATGCTCTCACCCTTTGGTGAGAGCATAGGATCAATATTTAAACTGTAGCTTATTTGCTACGAGCTTCAATTACGGCCTGAGCGACGTTGTTCGGCGCATCATCATACTTCAGGAACTCCATGGAGTACGAAGCACGGCCTTTAGTCAGAGAACGCAACTGGGTCGCGTATCCGAACATCTCAGACAGCGGAACTTCCGCATGAATCTGAACGCCGGTAGCGTTAGATTCTTGTCCTTTCAGCATACCACGACGACGGCTAAGGTCACCGATAACGTCACCGGTGTTCTCTTCCGGAGTCTCTACTTCAACCTTCATGATCGGCTCAAGCAGAACTGGCGTTGCTTTCTTAAAGCCGTCTTTGAACGCGATAGAAGCAGCCAGTTTAAACGCCAGCTCTGAGGAGTCAACGTCATGGTAAGAACCAAAGTGCAGACGAACACCCAGATCAACAACTGGATAACCAGCCAGAGGACCTGATTTCAGCTGCTCCTGGATACCTTTATCAACAGCAGGGATGTATTCACCAGGAATCACGCCGCCTTTGATATCGTTGACGAACTCATAACCTTTAGGGTTAACGCCCGGCTCCAGTGGGTACATGTCGATAACAACATGACCGTACTGACCACGACCACCAGACTGCTTGGCGTGTTTACCTTCGATATCGGTAACTTTCGCGCGAATCGCTTCACGGTAAGCAACCTGAGGTTTACCGACGTTCGCTTCAACGTTGAATTCACGCTTCATGCGGTCAACGATGATGTCGAGGTGCAGCTCACCCATACCAGCGATGATAGTCTGGTTAGTTTCTTCATCAGTCCAAACGCGGAATGATGGATCCTCTTTAGCCAGACGACCCAGAGCCAGACCCATTTTTTCCTGGTCAGCTTTGGTTTTTGGTTCAACGGCGATAGAGATTACCGGCTCTGGGAACTCCATGCGCTCCAGAATGATAACGTTGTCCGGGTCACACAGAGTGTCACCGGTGGTCACGTCTTTCAGACCGATAGCTGCAGCGATGTCGCCTGCACGAACTTCTTTGATCTCTTCACGCTTGTTGGCGTGCATCTGTACGATACGGCCCAGACGCTCACGAGCAGATTTAACCGGGTTGAACACGGTATCACCTGAGTTCACAACGCCAGAGTAGACGCGGAAGAAGGTCAGGTTACCCACGAATGGGTCGGTAGCGATTTTGAACGCCAGAGCAGCAAACGGCTCGTTGTCGTCTGAGTGACGAACAGCCGGAGTGTCTTTACCATCGTCCAACATACCGTTAATAGCGGTAACGTCAGTCGGTGCTGGCAGGTATTCAACTACCGCATCCAGCATCGCCTGAACACCTTTGTTCTTAAATGCAGAACCACAGGTGACCAGAATGATGTCGTTGTTCAGAACGCGCTTACGCAGAGACTCTTTGATCTCTTCTTCAGTCAGCTCTTCGCCGCCAAAGAATTTCTCCATCAGTTCGTCAGAACCTTCAGCTGCGGCTTCAACCAGCTTGGCACGCCATTCTTCAGCCAGTTCCTGCATATCAGCTGGAATCTCTTCGTATTCGAAGGTGACGCCCTGATCGGCTTCATTCCAGTTGATCGCTTTCATTTTCACCAGGTCAACAACACCGGTGAATTTCTCTTCAGCGCCGATAGCCAGCTGCAATGGCACCGGGTTTGCACCCAGACGCGATTTCATCTGATCAACAACTTTCAGGAAGTTAGCACCCATGCGGTCCATTTTGTTAACGAACGCGATGCGTGGAACTTTATATTTGTTAGCCTGGCGCCATACGGTCTCAGACTGTGGCTGAACGCCACCAACTGCACAGTAAACCATTACTGCGCCATCAAGCACACGCATAGAACGTTCAACTTCGATGGTGAAGTCTACGTGTCCTGGGGTGTCGATGATGTTTACGTGGTGTGGCTCGAACTGCTTAGCCATACCAGACCAGAAACAGGTGGTCGCAGCGGAAGTGATGGTGATACCACGTTCCTGTTCCTGCTCCATCCAGTCCATGGTGGCTGCGCCGTCATGTACTTCACCGATTTTGTGGTTTACACCGGTGTAGAACAGAACACGTTCGGTAGTGGTCGTCTTACCGGCGTCGATGTGCGCGCTGATACCAATGTTACGGTAGCGCTCAATGGGTGTTTTACGAGCCATTTGATTCCTCTGATTCTTAGACGTTCTAAGTTAAAAAAGCCCAGCAGGTGAGTCACTGGGACGCCCGCTGGGTTTATAACAACTACAGAGCTGTTACCAGCGGTAGTGAGCGAACGCCTTGTTGGCTTCGGCCATACGGTGAACGTCTTCACGTTTCTTCACTGCAGTGCCTTTGTTTTCTGCAGCATCAGAAAGTTCGTTCGCCAGGCGCAGAGCCATAGATTTATCACCGCGTTTACGAGCAGCTTCAACGATCCAACGCATTGCCAGAGCATTACGACGAACCGGACGGACTTCAACTGGTACCTGATAAGTAGAACCACCAACGCGACGGGATTTAACTTCCACGGTTGGGCGGACGTTGTCCAGGGCTACTTCGAATGCTTCCAGCTCGTTTTTACCAGAACGCTGAGCCAGGGTCTCCAGCGCGTTATAAACGATAGTTTCAGCAGTAGATTTTTTACCATCTACCATCAGGATATTTACAAATTTGGCCAGCAGCTCTGATCCGAACTTAGGATCTGGCAGAATTTTACGCTGACCAATGACGCGACGACGTGGCATGGAAATACTCCGTTGTTAATTCAGGATTGTCCAAAACTCTACGAGTTTATTATGACATTTAAGATAAAACGTTTGGCCTTACTTAACGGAGAACCATTAAGCCTTTGGCTTCTTCACGCCGTACTTGGAGCGAGCCTGCTTACGGTCTTTAACACCTGAGCAGTCCAGCGCGCCACGGACGGTGTGGTAACGCACACCTGGCAAGTCTTTTACACGACCGCCACGGATCAGGATCACGGAGTGTTCCTGCAGGTTATGACCTTCACCGCCGATGTAGGAGGTAACTTCAAAACCGTTGGTTAAACGAACACGACATACTTTACGCAGTGCGGAGTTCGGTTTTTTAGGGGTAGTAGTGTATACACGAGTACATACACCACGTTTCTGCGGGCAGGCTTCCAGCGCAGGCACGTTGCTCTTTGCAACTTTGCGTACGCGTGGTTTGCGAACCAGCTGGTTAACTGTTGCCATTAAATAGCTCCTGGGATTTAGCTTTTGCTTCGTAAACACGTAATAAATCGCCTCGCGGAATCACGAGGCCGCAGAATTTTAGGGCTGGGCTGAAAAAGAGTCAAGAAATAACCAGGATTACCGTACTTACCAGGTCATTTGTTGTGTATGACTGACCGCCAGCTTAACAAAACCAGTATAGCCTACCACGGTCACTTTGGATGAAATTTGAGCAGCAAGCCCACGCGCATCAAGATCTTCCTGCAGCACATAGACAGAGATGGGGGCATTTAGCAGCGCTTCAAGTGCCAGACTACCCTCTAGTGCGGCAATGACACCATCCTGCAGCAGCAGCACGTCATCCCCTTCAGCGACAAGACGCAGCAGAGCAGGCAGATCACAGCGGAATGGTGAGGTCATCAGGGTATGCAGCATGGGTTCCTCAGAAGGTCATCACCCGGTCGTAGTTATTGAGCATGGCACGGAGCGCTGTCGGTGCCAGCACCTCTGCCGCCAGAACCCGACCGGCATCCGCAGCAATACCCCGTTCAGCGAGGGCCGCCGCACAAATATAGCAGCGATCAACGTCATACAGCGGCAGCACGCCAAAAGTGGCGATGTAGTTACGCGCCAGAATCTGCTGGGGTTGTTGACCGTTCGTCAGCTGCAGCACGCCATCACTGATAAAAAATAGCGCCACTTCATCAGTCAGAGCGGAAGTGGCCAGCACCGCATCCAGCCCTTCCCGGCCCGCACTGGAGCCGTGGGGCCCCTGGGTGAAGACAAAAGCAATACGCGTCATCAGAACTGCACCATGCGGTCGCAGCTCAGTGCCGCTTCAGCCAGCGCCCCTAATCCGGCAAGCTGAAAGCCATCAGCCAGATTAGCCGCAGGCAGGCCGAGATGAGCGGCTTCCTCGCGGTCCGTAATTCCCCGACGCAGAGCCGCTGCCACGCAGATATTCAGGGCTACGCCCTGTTGGTTATGAAGCTGCTGCCAGCTGCGGGTGAGATCAAACTCATCGCTGGCGGGCGCCGTCAACAGGCTGGCATTCAGCACACCCTCACGATAGAAAAAGACGCTATCAAGGGTGTGCCCCTGCTCAATAAGCGCACTGGCAAACAGCCAGGCGCTGCTGGCCTGCTGCGTGCCATAAGCTGGACCGGTAACCATCAGGCAAAAACGCATTACTTATCATGCCCATGGAAGTCGCCATTCTTGAACTGGCGAATATAGAGGTACACCGTGTGCTTAGAAATATTGAGGCGCTCAGCCACCTGATTGATGGCATCTTTAATGTCGAAAATCCCCTTCTCATACATGTTAAGCACAATCTGGCGATTTTTCGCATTATTGGAGACGTTACGGTCGGCGCTGACTTCCTCGATAGTAAACTCCAGCGTCTGCATCACCAGGTCTTCAACCGAAGACGCAAAATTGACGGATGAGGCCACTTCCTGCGTTTCAGGCGGCATAAACGTCGCCATGATCTGCGAAAACGGCACGTCGAGGTTCATATTGATGCACAGCAGGCCAATCACACGCTGATCGCGGTTGCGGATGGCAATAGTGACCGATTTCATCAGCACGCCGCTTTTGGCACGCGTGAAATAGGCTTTCGACACATTGCTGTCTGCCCCGGTCATATCATGCAGCATGCGCAGGGCAAGATCGGTAATCGGCGAGCCGATTTTACGGCCGGTATGCTCACCGTTGGCAATACGTACCGCCGAGCACTTCAGGTCTTCCAGCGAGTGCAGAACGATCTCGCAATGCGAGCCAATCAGCATCGCGAGGCCATCAACAACGGCTTCGTAAGATTTTAGAATTTCGAAATCACCGGGCGTAAAGGGGTGCTGCTCCAGCAGCTCCGAATCCGCAACATCACCGGAGAAAAGTGAATTTGACATGAACGACACCACCCTTTGACAAGAGCCTGTCACACGGCGCCAGGGCAGACTCATTCTTATTAATTGCGCGCGGGCTAGTCTAGCAAATATGGGAAAGGCGTGTCCCGCCCTTTGTCGTTAAATACAACATGGCGCAAAAAAGGTGCAGAAACAGTGGGTAAGGCGGAAAAAAAACGCCACCCGGAGGTGGCGATAGTCATACTATTTTTTGGCTTTCGCGTCAGCAGCGGCCGGGGCGGCCTGCTCTGCATCGTTATCCGCTTTCGCCGCTGGTTTGATGTCAAGCAGCTCAACATCAAATACCAGGGTGGAGTTAGCCGGAATGCCCGGAACGCCATTTTTACCGTAAGCCAGGTTCGGTGGGATCACTAACTTGATCTTGCCGCCTTTCTTCACGTGCTTCAGCCCTTCAGTCCAGCCTGGGATCACACCATCCAGGCGGAATGACAGCGGCTCACCGCGAGTGTATGAGTTGTCGAATTCAGTACCGTCAATCAGCGTACCTTTGTAGTTAACTACCACGGTGTCGCTGTCTTTAGGCGAATCGCCTGTCCCTTCTTTCTCTACCTGGTAGAGCAGGCCAGATTCTGTTTTCTTCACGCCTTTTTCTTTAGCGAATTTAGTCGCGTAAGCCTCACCTTTAGCGGTGTTCTCTTTCGCGTCTTTTTCCATCTTCGCCTGTGCTGCACCTTTCACACGACCTTCGAAAGATTGCAGGGTTTGTTCAATTTCTTTGTCAGAGAGCTTGCTCTTACCGGCAAACGCATCCTGAACACCCGCGATCAGCTGGTCTTTATCCAGTGCGATACCCAGTTTTTCCTGCTCCTTCAGGGAGTTTTCCATGTAGCGACCTAAAGACGCGCCCAGCGCATACGCTGACTGCTGGTCGTCATTTTTAAAGGCGGCATTTTTCGGTGCCTGCTGCTGAGCTGTTGGCTTAACCGGAACGGCATCGGCAGACATTGCCAACGGTGCGTTCAGCGCAACAGCCATAGTGGTAGCTAACAATGTAACTTTAAACAATGATTTCATCCATTTCTCCAAAACCGAAGCATCTCACCTCGGAAATCGTGTGCAGACCTGCGGCCTGTAATATAACCGGGGGCGTGACGACAAAACAATCACACCATGAAAACTCGAAGTTAACTTCCGACCGCGTGATTATCCGAAAGTTTCAACACAGGGATGGTGGCAACGCCACGACTTTTCAACCTCTGGCGGCCAATTTACGCCATAACGCTTACTTCTGCCTGCATTTTACCGTTAGAATCGGACAATTCGCGAGCCCGTATGAAGGGCAGGTAGTAACAAGAGGAAACAGAATGCAACAATCACCGCTGGAGCAACGGCTGGAGATAATGGAGAGTAAGCTGGCGTTTCAGGAGCATACCATCGACGAACTGAACCACACCGTTGTGCAGCACGAACTGGAGATGGCCCGACTGCGTGAGCAGATGCGCCTGCTGACGGATAAGCTGAAGGCCGCTGCGCCCTCGCTGATGGCCGATCAGTCCGAAGAAACCCCACCTCCGCATTACTGACCCCCGCGTGAGGCATGTCTGAGCCGCCGCAAGTACCAAAAACAAAAAGGCCACCCGAAGGTGGCCTCTGACTCGTAGGGGGCGACCTTTCTTTCCGGTCGCCCCCTACGACAGGCGAATCCAAAAAGCGGTCCGCCCTTACACATTCATCAATCAGTGGCTGCAGCCGCAGCCGCCAGTCCCGCAACCACCCTGACCGTGGTCATGGTCGTGATCGTGGTCATGGTCGTGGTGATGGCCGTCAGCGCCGTGAACGTGGCCGTGAGCCAGCTCTTCTTCTGTTGCTTCGCGGATAGCGATAACTTCAACATTGAAGCTCAGGTTCTGACCAGCCAGCATGTGGTTACCATCAACCACAACGTGCTCATCTTCCACTTCGGTGATCTCTACCGGTACCGGGCCCTGATCGGTTTCTGCCAGGAAGCGCATGCCTACCTGCAGTTCGTCAACGCCCATAAATACGTCTTTAGGTACGCGCTGTACCAGATTGTCGTCGTAGGCACCGTACGCGTCGTTTGACTCAATCTTCACGTCAAACTTATCGCCGACCACATGATCTTCCAGCGCTTTTTCCAGCCCGGAGATCAGGGAACCATGACCGTGCAGGTAGTCCAGCGGTGCACTCACCGGAGACTCATCAACCAACACACCGTCTTCTGTACGTACCTGGTATGCCAGGCTGACCACGAGGTCTTTTGCTACTTTCATGATTACTCCTAACCGTTGAGAGCTTGAGCACTGATTCACAGACTGTCATTGCCAGCCAGGTGCTCTAAGTGGCGACGATTGTATCGAATTTCAATGCGGCTGTACGGAACAACTGAAAAAAAGCTGAACCGCCAGGTTACTTCGGGTGGAAAATCCCGATGACCTGTTCGTGGGGGCGAACCTGCTCGCGCGCCTGCTTATCGGCTTCGCGCATCTGATGGCCGCACTTCACGCACTCTACGACATCGATATTATTTTCCCGCCACAGGGCGAGGGTATCTTTTGCCTGGCACTTCGGACAGGTCGCGCCAGCGATAAAACGTTTACGCATTGGGTTTCCATTTGTAGGGGCGGAGCCTTTTTTCGCTCCGCCCGTTCACCAGAAGCGGGGCGACATAAAAAGAAGGTCGCCCCTACAAGTCAGGTTATGCCGGAGGCGCGGCAACCGGAATAAGGGTCGCCTGGCCGGTAGATATCATCAATCTGCCTCGTCCCAGCCATCATACTGCCGCTTCTCATGCTGCATTTCGGCCTGGAAAATATCTTCCAGCTCGCGCCGGGCCTCTTTCACTCTTGAAATCTGCTGGCTGTCACTATGGTTCGGCATCAGCTCACGCAGCATACGCATATCCAGACGGCGGAAATGTTGCTGAGCGCGGAACGCCTGATGTGGGTGCATACCCAGCGTCATCAGTGTTTTACGCCCCAGTTCCAGCGCACTGCTGAA
The DNA here is from genome assembly GCF_039675725.1 of Erwinia sp. Eh17-17. NCBI lineage: Bacteria > Pseudomonadati > Pseudomonadota > Gammaproteobacteria > Enterobacterales > Erwiniaceae > Erwinia > Erwinia sp. Eh17-17. Next base: position 8,421 of record NZ_JBDFQT010000004.1, read on the forward strand.
GGTTTCACGTGAGAACTGCGTGACGCCGGCCTGCAACAGTTCGTGTGCCTCAACGCGACCACGGGCACGCGCCAGGATCTGCAGATGCGGGAAGTGATGCTGACACAGATGTACGATTTCCATCGCATCTTCCGGCCCGTTACAGGTTATCACGATCGACTGCGCCGTTTCTGCCCCGGCAGCCCGTAAAAGCTCCAGTTCGGTGGCATCACCGTAATACACTTTGTAACCATATTTACGCATCAGGCTGACCGCGCTGATATCGCGCTCCAGTACCGTAATGCGTTTTTCATTGGCCATCAACAGACGCGCCACCACCTGGCCGAAACGGCCAAAACCGACAACGATCACCTGAGGCTTATCGTCTTCTACGAAGGGTTTTTCCTCGCTGTCGTCCACTTCGTTAAAGCGACGCTCTAGGATTTTATCCACACCCTGCATCAGCAGCGGCGTGGTCATCATCGACAGCGTCACCGTTACCAGCAGCAGCGGCATCTGATCGCCACTGAACAGCTTCGCCGTAGCCGCCGCCGAAAACAGCACGAAGGCAAACTCACCGCCCTGGCTGAGTACCGTTGAAAACTGCAATCGTTCCGAACTGCGCAGGCCGTAAATGCGCGACAGCAGATACAGCACCGCCACTTTCACCGCCACCAGAATCACCACCCCGGCGAGGATCTCAATAATATGGGTATAGAGCACACCGAGGTTAAGCGCCATGCCAACGGAAATAAAGAACAGTCCCAGCAGCAGCCCTTTAAATGGATCGATGGCAATTTCCAGCTCGTGACGATACTCACTTTCAGCCAGCAAAATGCCCGCAATAAAGGTGCCGAGCGCCATCGACAGCCCCAGCGCATCCATAAACAGCGCCGAACCGAGCACCAGCAGCAGCGCGGCTGCGGTAAACACTTCGCGCACGCCGGACGCGGCAATAAAGCGAAAAATCGGTCGCAGCAGATAACGACCGCCAACCAGCATGCCGCCAAATGCCAGCACCTTCATCCCCACTTTCATCCAGTCGGTATGACCGCTGTCGCCCCCGGCCAGCAGCGGCACCAGCGCCAGCGCCGGAATGACCGCCAGGTCCTGGAACAGCAGCACGGAAAAGCCCAGCTGGCCGGACTCATTGCGGTTCATCGCCTTGTCGCGCATCAGCTGAAGTGCCATTGCCGTTGATGACATCGCCAGGCCAATCCCGCCAATAATTGCCGCCTGCCAGGAGAAATCGGTCAGCCACAGCAGCCCGCCCAGCACCAGCGCACTGAGGATCACCTGGGCCGCACCCACGCCAAATATCGAACGCCGGAGTTCCCACAGCTTGGAGGGTTTCAGTTCAAGTCCGATGATAAACATCAGGAACACCACGCCCAGCTCGGAGAAGTGCAGGATCTCATCCACATCGCTGATGAAACCCAGCCCCCACGGACCGATAGCAATCCCCGCCAGCAGGTAACCTAATACGGCACCGATACCCAGACGTGCTGCAATGGGCACCGCAATCACCGCCGCAAACAGATACACCACCCCTGCGGTCAGGAGGCTTTGACCTTCCATCTAAACTCCTCCATGCGGCAACGGGTTTGCCAGCCAGTCGCCGTAGGCGCGGGCATAATTTTTCATCACGTCTGCCGACTGGCGACGTGCCCAGTAGATAATCATTGGCGTCATCCAGTGCATATTGCACATCTGTGCCGTCAGTTCGAAAGGTCGCATAATGTCCGACATCGGGTAGCGGTTCAGCCCTTCCTGATGGTAGGCCGCCTCCGGCTCACCGGTGGTGATCACGCTGCGCCAGTATTTGCCTTCCAGCATATTACCGCCTGGCCCACTGGCGAAGCCGCGCGACAGCACGCGATCCAGCCACTCTTTCAGCAGCGCGGGGCAGCTGTATGTGTAAAGGGGGTGTTGGAAAACAATGATGTCGTGTTCACGCAGCAGCTGCTGCTCACGATGAATATCAATAAAAAAATCCGGATAGTGTGCATACAGGTCGTGCACCGTCACATGCTCAAGATGACGGGCCGGCTGCAACAAAACGCGATTAGCAATCGAGTCCTGAGACTCCGGATGGGCATACAACAGCAGGACTTTAGGCGGCTGCGACATCATTCCCCTCCAAATCGTCGTCACGGCGGGAGATTTCCGCTACCATGCTCGACGCAACGGAACTGTGGATTCCGAAAAACTGATTATGATGGTGTAATTTAACATACTCTGAACTTACGGCGCTTATGATTGTATTCTCCTCGTTACAAATTCGTCGCGGTGTCCGCGTACTGCTGGACAACGCCACCGCTACCATCAATCCCGGTCAGAAAGTCGGACTGGTGGGCAAAAACGGCTGCGGCAAATCGACGCTGCTGGCCCTGCTGAAAAACGAGATAAGCGCCGATGCCGGCAGCTTCAGCTATCCCGGTAACTGGTCACTGGCGTGGGTTAATCAGGAGACCCCGGCGCTGGACGTTCCCGCCATTGAGTATGTTATAGACGGTGACCGCGAATTTCGTCAGCTGGAGTCTGAATTAGCCCACGCTAATGAAATTAATGACGGTCATGCCATCGCGACGCTGCACGGCAAGCTGGATGCGGTTCAGGCGTGGACCATTCAGTCCCGCGCCGCCAGCCTGCTTGACGGCCTCGGTTTCACTCAGGAACAGCTACAGCGCCCGGTCAGCGACTTTTCCGGCGGCTGGCGTATGCGCCTTAACCTTGCGCAGGCGCTGATCTGCCGCTCTGACCTGCTGCTGCTTGACGAACCGACCAACCACCTCGATCTCGATGCGGTGATCTGGCTGGAGCGCTGGCTGAAAAGCTACAGCGGTACGCTGATCCTGATTTCGCACGACCGCGACTTCCTTGACCCGGTGGTCGATAAAATCCTGCATATCGAGCAGCAGTCGATCTTCGAGTACACCGGTAACTACAGCTCATTCGAAATCCAGCGCGCCACCAAGCTTTCGCAGCAGCAGTCAATGTTTGAACATCAGCAGCAGAAGGTCGCGCACCTGCAAAGTTTTATCGACCGCTTTAAGGCGAAGGCCAGCAAGGCGAAGCAGGCGCAGAGCCGCATCAAAACGCTGGAACGCATGGAGCTGATCGCCCCGGCTCACGTTGATAACCCGTTCACCTTTAGCTTCCGCGAACCGGAAAGCCTGCCAAATCCGCTGCTGAAGATGGAAAAAGTCAGCGCAGGCTATGGCGACAGAAAGATCCTCAACTCAATCAAACTTAACCTCGTACCCGGCTCGCGCATCGGACTGCTGGGGCGCAACGGTGCCGGTAAATCAACGCTGATCAAGCTGCTGGCCGGTGAGCTTGCGCCGCTGCAGGGTGATATCGGGCTGGCCAAAGGCATTAAGCTTGGCTACTTCGCCCAGCATCAGCTGGAGTTTCTGCGCGCCGATGAGTCGCCCCTCCAGCATCTGGTGCGCCTGGCACCGAAAGTGCTGGAACAGCAGCTGCGCGATTACCTCGGCGGTTTTGGCTTCCAGGGCGATAAAGTCAGCGAAGAGACCCGCCGTTTCTCCGGTGGAGAAAAAGCGCGCCTGGTGCTGGCGCTGGTCGTCTGGCAGCGCCCGAACCTGCTGCTGCTGGATGAACCGACTAACCACCTTGACCTTGATATGCGCCAGGCCCTGACCGAAGCGCTGATTGACTTCGAAGGGGCGCTGGTTGTCGTGTCGCACGACCGTCACCTGCTGCGCTCAACCACGGACGATCTCTATCTGGTACACGATGGCAAAGTCGAAGCCTTTGAGGGTGACCTCGAAGATTACCAGCAGTGGCTGAGCGATCAGCAACGGCAAACCAGCGCCGATGCGGCCCCGAAAGCCGACAGCGCCAACAGCGCCCAGGCGCGTAAAGACCAGAAACGCCGTGACGCCGAACTGCGCACCCAGACTCAGCCACTGCGTAAGCAGATCGAGAAACTGGAAAAGCAGATGGAGAAGCACAACGCTGAGCTGGCCGATGCGGAAGGTAAACTGTCTGACAGTGCGATTTACGAACAGAGTCGTAAAGCCGACCTGACCGCTGCGCTGCAGCAGCAGGCAACGGCGAAGTCAGCATTAGAAGAGTGTGAAATGGCGTGGCTGGACGCACAGGAAGAATTAGAATCCATCATGAACGCCTGAATAAAGGCGGGGCGGATTATCGATCCGCCCCTATGACCCACCCCTTTCTTCTCAGGTTATTGCGCCGCCAGGCGCTGGCGCAGCGCGGTCAAATCTTCAAGATTGTGCAGTTTGCCATTCAGGAAACGGGTTTTCAGCTCTCCGCCCTGCTCCTGCTGCCAGCTCTGACCGTCCAGCAGACGATATTTCCCTTGATCATCTTTCTCCACCCGCAGCAGCCCACGCGCAGAGTTTTTCATGCCGTTGTCCGTTTTTGGCTGTTTGAAGATCTCACGCCCGACGCCGTTCACTTCACCGTAGGTCGCCTTCATCGCAAAGCCGAAGGTGTCACGCGTGTTGTACTGGTAGGTGTAAGACCCCACGCCAAACACTACGTTGCTGCTGGCAAAGCCTTTTGCCTCCAGACGGCTGAGGATCTCATTCGCCCGATCGAGGGTAATCGAATCGCCGTAAATCAGGCCAACATGCGGATCCAGCACCTTGTAGCCTTTCGCATTGATCGTGCCGCCAAAAATCTCCCACAGCACTTCCACCGATCCTTTCTGCCCGGCGCTGCGCGCCGGATCGCGATCCGCATCATCGCCGCTGCCGCAGAGGATTGCCACCGGGTCGCCGCTGTCCGGGCGGAAGACCAGACGGCCTTCGCGCGCCATGATTTCTGGCTTCAGCTCGCGGCTGTATTCGGTCAGTACCTTCCAGTAGTCCCAGGTATCAGAAACGACCGACACAAACCCGGCCGGATACAGCTCCGTCAGCAGGCGACGGAAGGTGGCGATCTCGCCCTGCTCTTCCCCCATGCACATGACGCTGTGCTCGGTGGCAGGAATACTGCCGGCGATAAAAGTGCCTTCCGCAGGCGTGTAGTACTGCTGTGCATAGAGGATCGACGGCAGGCTGTCGGTGCCGGTGAAACTCAGCAGGTGGCCAACGCCGGACTGGGCAGCATCATGCAGCCCGGACATGCCGCGGAACGAAAAGTCGTGGCACTGAAAATCGATGTGCGCCATCTCGTCACAGGTGCGTTCTGCCCAGCGCTGGCAAATCTGGCGATAGTGGTGCGCCACGGTGGCATTGGTCGACGACTTCCACAGCTCCGCCGACATCACGCTCTCCAGGTAATTCACCAGCCAGAAGAACTCATCGACGGTATTGGTAATGGTCAGTACCGGGATCTTCATCGGCACTTTGCTGCCTTCATCCAGGCTTTTGATCTCCAGCGGCAGGTAGCCCAGGCGATGCAGTGCACGGATGTGCTCAACGCTGACGCTATCTTTGCCCAGGTAGCTGTCCATCAGCTGCTGGTACTCACCCACCACCTGCTCTTCCGGCTGAGCGAAGAATTTGTCGTTAAACAGATCGACCATAAACCACTGTAAAAAGCCCTGCAGGCCAAAGAACACCAGCGAGTCATCCGCCAGCGGCGAATGAAAATAACGGTTTCCACGCGGCGTGAAGTTAGAGTAAACCCGGTTAGTGCCCAGCGGGTACTGCTCACGGTGTGTGGTTTTGTAGCCGTCGATAGCCATAATCGGATTAATTTGCATGAGTTGCTCCTTCACTGCGGTAAATGGTTTCGATATCAATCAGTTCAACACGATCCTGCGCCTGCTCAGGCCCGGCCAGCGAGCTGGTCGTCCAGATGCGGTCAATGCCCTGGCTCAGCAGAGTGTCAACGCCTTTACTGAACAGGCCGTGCGTCACATACAGGCTGACCGAGCGCGCTCCGGCAGCGCGTAACACCGCCGCAGAGCCGATAAAGGTGCCTCCGGCATCGCACAGATCGTCGGCGATCAGGACATCACGGCCGGCAACGTCGCCCTTCAGCAGTTCGAAACCACTCAGTGCGCCGCTGGCAATATCACGGTGTTTGCCCAGAATACCGTACTCCTGTGCCTTCACCTGCTGCGCCAGAGCATGTATCTTCTTCAGTGCGCCGGCATCAGGGGCAATCAGCATCATGCCCTGCGCCAGTTCGGCCATCAGTGTGCGGCTCTGCGCCAGGCAGGTATGCTGGGGAATAGCGACCATACGGTCAACCACGCCAGCGGCCACATCGCTGTGCGGGTCAAGAACCACTACGCGATCGAAGCGTAACTGATTGAGAAAACCGGCAAACACCTTCAGGGCAAAACTGTCGCCTTCACGCATAGTGCGGTCCTGACGGGCATAGGGCAGCCACGGCAGTTCAAGCGTGGCCTGACGCAGCAGGCAGCGCTGGCGTACCGCATCAAGCACCTGTGCCACCAGCATCAGATCGTCGAGCGTCTGTAGCGCTGTGGCACGCAGCGTCAGCGTTTCGGCCTGTGGGTTTAACGGCGCTAAAACACGCCCCCAGACCGCTCCGTCAGGGAAACGTCCGCTTTCCAGCGCGACATCCTGACCATCAAGTGTTAATTGCAGTTTCATCATCACCCGCTCCATTTACCTGGTTAGTGTCACAAGGACAACTATATAATTGTCCAAGAGACACTATTTCACAAGAAAAAGATCGCCTGATGGTGAAAATAAATTCAATCCATTGATTATATTAATGATTAATCCTTACGGAAAGCTGTCGCGATTGAACCGATGATGTGAACATGCTAATGTGTCCGAGCGACACTTCTTGCAGGAAAATAGCTATGTCATCCGAACACGAGTATCTGGCGCAGTACGACGCCACACGCTACGCCTCACCGATTGTCACCGTTGACAGCGTGCTGTTTACCCTGTGGCAGGACGAGCTGTGTGTACTGTTAGTTAAGCGAGCCAATCACCCGCAGCGCGGCTGGTGGGGGTTACCCGGAGGATTCATTGACGTGCAGCAGGACCTTTCAACGCGCGCTACCGCGCTGCGCAAGCTGCGCGAAAAAACCACGGTTAATCCACCGTGGCTGGAACAGTTGGCTACCTTTTCCGGACCGGACCGCGACCCGCGCGGCTGGAGCCTGACCACCGCGTGGTTCGCACTGATTGCCGCAGAAGACTGTCTGCCAGAAAGCGATGACGTCAGCGACGCCCGGTGGCAGCCGCTGGCCGGGCTGGCGCAGCGCGGCGATATCGCCTTTGACCACCAGTTGATTATTGCTGAAGCGCTGCAGCGGCTGCGGCAGAAAACGCTCTACTCCCTGCTGCCGGTCTACTGCCTGCCCGCCGCCTTTACCCTGACCCAGTTACAGGACGTGACCGAGACCATCCTTGACCGTCCGGTACAGCGTAAAAGTCTGATACGCCGCTTTGAAGCATCAGAGATGTTTGAGGAAACCGGGAAAAGCGTGGCGACCGGCGCCCGCAAAGCGAAGCTGTATCGCCTTAAACCCGGCGCCGATATTCATCATTTCTCGCGCAACCTGATGAGTGACGTTTAAAACGGCTTATCCCCTAATATCGTCGCCCGATGCATGATGCGGCGCTGCGGCAGATAATCGGCATTGGCATAATGCTGCGTCACGCGGTTATCCCAGATCGCCACATCGCCCACCTGCCAGCGCCAGCGCACCTGGAAGTCCGGTTTCTTCACGTGGTCGAACAGGAAGTTCAGCAGCGCCTCGCTCTCCTTCTCTTTCAGCCCGACAATACGCGTGGTAAAGCCCTCGTTGACGAACAGCGCCTTCTTACCGCTGACCGGATGAGTCCGGATCACCGGGTGTAATACCGGTGGATTCTTCGCCACCGCCTGCTGCCAGCGCTGATGCTCCTCTTCGCTGCCGCGATATTTATACTCCTGGAACGACTTCCTGAAGTCATGCTCGGCCTGTAAACCGCTCAGCATCCCCTGAAGCGGCTCAGACAATGCCTGATAAGCCGCAATTCCACTGGCCCACAGCGTGTCGCCTCCGGTCTCCGGCAGCAGCTGCGCGGTGAGGATCGCCCCGGCAGGCGGCGTTTCAATAAACGTCACGTCGGTATGCCAGTTGTCGTTATCCGGTGGATTATCATCGTGAGTGTCCAGCACGATGATCTCCTCCACGCCCGGCGCATGTGGATAAACCGGGTGAATGTGCAGATCGCCAAAGCGTGCCGCCAGCTGACGCTGCTGCTGCGGGGTCAGCGGCTGATCGCGCAGGAACAGCACCTGGTGCCGGATCAGGGCATGATAGAGCTGCTCAAACTGGGCGTCGCTTAACGGGCGGGTCAGGTCGAGATCGCTGACAAGGGCACCGATCCAGGGGCCGAGCGCCTGAATTTTAATACGTTCGTTCATTGTTGTACTCCATGCCAGGGGGTCAGACGGCGCTGTAAGGCGCGTAGCCCCAGCTCCAGCGCAAAGGCTATCAGGGCAATCACCGCAATCCCGGCCAGCACCACATCGGTGGCCAGAAACTCTCCGGCGGACTGCACCATAAAACCCAGTCCACGGGTAGCGGCAATCAGTTCAGCGGCCACCAGCGTCGACCAGCCGACGCCAAGGCCAATACGAATACCGGTCAGGATCTCCGGCAGGGCACCGGGCAGCACCACATACCACAGCACCTGCCAGCGGCTGGCACCCAGCGAGCGCGCCGCACGCAGGCGCACCTGCTGAGCGCTTTTCACCCCGGCCATGGCAGACATCGCAATCGGGGCAAAAATCGCCAGGTAAATGAGTAAAATTTTTGACGTCTCGCCGATGCCAAACCAGATCACCATCAGCGGCAGGTAGGCCAGCGGTGGCACCGGGCGATACAGCTCGATCAGCGGGTCAAGCATGCCGCGCACGGTCTCATTCAGCCCCATAAGAATGCCGACCGGAACGCCAATCGCCGTGGCGGCCAGCAGCGCAATCACAATACGCGTCAGGCTGGCAGCCAGATGCTGCCACAGCGTGGCATCCATAAACCCGGCCGGGCTGGCGATAGTCAGCAGCTGGTGTAACACCTGCTGCGGCGGAGGTAAAAACAGTGGGGTAATCAGCTGTAACGCGGCTATCGCCCACCACACCGCCAGCAACACCAGCAGCGTGGCAAAGCTGAGCGTCAGCTGGCGCGACAGCGGCCAGCGCAGCCTCAGGCGGCGCTCCGGGCTTTTTTCGTTAATCAGTGAACTCATGCAAATACCTCACGCTGCTGAAAGACCCGTCCAAGCACATATTCGCGTCGCTCAATAAAGGCCGGATCGGACTTAATCGCCCGGCAGGCTTCTCCTGCGGCGTAACGGCGGCCAAAGTCGAGCGACAGCCGCTCGACAATGCGTCCCGGCCCCGGCGACAGCAGGATCAGCTCGCTGGCGAGAAACACCGCCTCTTCTATATCGTGAGTGATCAACAGAATCTGCTTGCCGCTGTCGCGCCATAACGTCAGCAGCAGCTCCTGCATCTGTTCACGGGTAAACGCATCCAGCGCCCCGAAGGGTTCATCCAGCAGCAGCAGACGCGGGTCAGCCGCCAGCGCACGGGCAATACCCACCCGCTGGCGCATCCCCCCGGAAAGCTGCCAGATATAGCGCTTCTCTGCGCCCGCCAGTCCGACCTTTTTCAGCATCTGTCCTGCCACTGCCCGACGGGCCTTCTTTTCCATCCCTGCCAGCTGTAGCCCAAACGCGACGTTATCCAGCACTGTGCGCCACGGCAGCAGCCCTTCATGCTGAAAGACCACGCCACGGTCGGCTCCCGGCCCGGTCACCGGCTGACCGTCCAGCGTAATGCTGCCGCCCTCCGCCGGGATAAACCCGGCAATCAGGTTGAGCAGCGTGGTCTTGCCACAGCCCGACGGCCCCAGAACCACCACCAGCTCTCCGTTGCCGATCGACAGGTTGATATCCTGTAAAGCCAGCTGTCCTGCATAGCTGGCGCGAAGATGAGAGACTGACAACATGATCCCGGCTCCGGTTAGTGTGCGAGAGGTTTTACAAAGCGATCGGTAACGTAGCTGCTGTAGTCGGTTTCAACCGCCGGTACTTTGCCCTGCTCTTTCAGGAACTGTGCCGTATCGACAATCGCCTTATTGACCGGACCGTTGAGCTGCGCCACCTGCTGCTGCGCCGTCAGATAGGTATTCCCCTGCACCAGCCCCGGCACATCAGCATTCGGCACGCCGCTGAAGCGGGACAGCTTGCTGAGGTTATCTTCCTGTTTCAGCCACTGCTGTGGGTTATCGAGATAGGCTTTCTGCGCCTCCAGCGCACTGCGGGCAAAGGCGGTCACCACATCCGGGTGCTGTTGGGCGAAATCTTTACGCACTACCCAGACATCCAGCGTTGGCGATCCCCATTTGCCCACTTGGGCGGAATCGGTCAGCACCTTACCGTCTTTCTCCAGTTGATTAACCGCCGGAGCCCAGACGTAGGCACCATCGATATCACCGCGCTGCCAGGCGGCCAGAATCGCCGGGGGCTGTAAGTTAATGATTTGTACCTGGCCCGGCTTAATGCCCCAGTGCTTGAGGGAAGCCAGCAGGCTGTAGTGCGTGGTGGAGATAAACGGCACGGCGATACGTTTACCGATCAGGTCCTTCGGGTCTTTAATCTCTTTTTTGACCACCAGCGCTTCAGAGTTCCCCAGTTGGGAAGCCAGCAGAAACACTTCAACCGGCAGCTTTTGACTGGCCGCGACCGCCAGCGGGCTGGAGCCGATGTTGCCGATCTGCACATCGCCGGACGCCAGCGCCCGCAGCACGCTGGAACCGCTGTCAAATTTACGCCAGTCGACTTTCGCCCCGCTCTCCTTAGCAAAGGTATCGTCGGCCTGGGCCACCTTTGCCGGTTCGGCCGAGGTCTGATAAGCGACGGTGACATCCACCGCCTGAACGCTGAGTGCCGTCAGTGATAACGCTGCCGCAAGAATTGAAAGCCTGAATTTACCCGCCATAGCCCGCTCCGGAATTTATTGTTATGGGTGAACACCTCCTTTGTAACCGGGCGCGACTATTTCTATAAAGTAATTAAAAATTCTTTTTTATAGCAAAAACTGCTTAGGAGGAATTGTGGATTGGTTAGCTGAAAAGCGGATTTAATGTGACACGCAGGGGCAATCATCCTGGCCCGACCGAAACAGAAGGTCGGGCCCTACGATCGCATGATATGCCGTGGCAGTTTTAAGCCCACAGCGAGCACACTCCCTGCGGGGATGAGGCCAGCCGGTCGTATAGCGAGAAAAAATGTGTGGGAATAACGCCAGGGATCAGTGCCAGATCAGCAGCACGCATGCCGCCGTCAGCAACCCCATAAACACGTTGAAAATGGTCCAGGCGCGGCGGCTGCGCAGGATGCGGCCAATCAGCGTGCCAAAACCTAACCAGATCACACCGGACACCAGGTTGACCAGCGCCATACCGATACTGATGGCGATCACCGAACCTTTATACGCCTCGCCCGCCAGACTGAAGCTGGCCACGGCACCGAGCGCCATCAGCCAGGCTTTCGGGTTAATCAGCTGCAACAGCCCCCCCTGCCAGAATGGCATCGGTGCCGCCGGCGCACTGCCTGTCTCCAGCTTTTCATATTCCGCGCTGCCAATTTTCCACGCCAGCCACAGCAGATAGACGCTACCGGCAATTTTCAGGAACAGGTGAAGCGAGGGGTAAAGAAGAATCAGACCACCGACGCCAAAGGCGACCATCAGCAGCATGACCTGCATCCCGATCATGATGCCAATCAGCAGCATCAGAGAGCGCAGAAAACCAAAATTAGCACCAGAGGCGGTGAGTAACATATTATTAGGGCCTGGCGTGATGGCGGCGACCCAGAGAAAGCCCAGCATTGACAAAAACAGACTCAGTTCCATAGAACGGGTGCTCCTCGCCCCCCTGAAAAATAACTAATCCGACGAAGCTAACAGTGAGCCATGGATCCTACAAGCTCTGACCACATGAATTTTAGTCACCTGAACGACAGCGTTTTCCGTCCGCTGGCCGGGGGCAGCAATCCGCATCTGCAAACCCTTCTGCCGCGTCTGGTGCGCCGCCGCATTACGCTGCGCCCGCACTGGCAGCGCCTGACCCTGCCCGACAGCGACTTCGTTGATCTGGCGTGGAGCGAAGACCCGGCAGGTGCCCGCGATAAACCGCGCGTGGTGCTGTTTCACGGGCTGGAAGGCAGCTTTAACAGCCCTTATGCACACGGCCTGCTGCAGGCGTGGAAAGATCGGGGCTGGCTGGGAGTGGTGATGCACTTTCGCGGTTGCAGCGGCGAACCGAACCGGCTGAACCGCATTTATCATTCGGGCGAGACGGAGGACGCCAGCTACTTTTTGCAGTGGCTGCGTGACGAATGGGGCCAGGTGCCCACCGCCGCAGTGGGGATCTCGCTCGGGGGGAATATGCTGGCCTGCCTGATGGGCAAACAGGGCGAAGACTGCCTGCTGGATGCCGGCGTCGTGGTTTCGGCACCGCTGATGCTGGAACCGTGCAGCCAGCGGCTTGAGCAGGGGTTTTCCCGCGTCTACCAGCGCTACCTGCTTAATCTGCTGAAGCAGAATGCCGCCCGCAAATTACAGGCCTGGCCGGGCACGCTGCCGGTCGACCTCGCCCAGCTCAAATCCCTGCGCCTGCTGCGGGACTTTGATGATGCCATCACCGCCCGCGCGCACGGTTTTACTGACGCCAGCGACTACTATCGCCGCTGTAGCGCCATGCCACTGTTACCCGGCGTGCGTAAACCGCTGCTGATTATTCACGCTAAAGATGACCCGTTTATGACCCCGGAAGTGATCCCCGATATCGCCCTGCTGCCGTCCGGCGTTGAGTATCAGCTGACGCAGCACGGCGGGCATGTGGGTTTTGTAGGCGGCACGCTGCGTAAACCACAGATGTGGCTGGAACAGCGTATTCCGCAATGGCTTGCAACCTGGCTGGACAACGAATGATTATTCCCTGGAAAGACCTTGATAACGAAACGCTCGACAATCTGATTGAATCCTTTGTGCTGCGTGAGGGCACTGACTACGGCGAACAGGAGCGATCGCTGCAACAGAAAGTGGACGATGTTCGCCGCCAACTGAGCAGCGGCGAGGTGGTGCTGGTCTGGTCCGAACTGCATGAGTCCGTCAATATCATGCCGCGTGGCCAGTTTCGCGAATAAGCGGAGATGACTTTGCCCGGCGAAACATGGTACCAATGATCCGTCCGTCAGACCTTTCCAGGGAGTTGTAAGCCATGTCAGCCAAACATCCGGTTATCGCCGTCACAGGATCCAGCGGGGCGGGAACCACCACCACCAGCCTGGCCTTCAGAAAAATTTTCCAGCAGCTCAACCTGCGCGCTGCCGAGGTCGAAGGGGACAGCTTTCACCGTTTTACCCGGCCGGAAATGGACATGGCGATCCGTAAAGCGCGCGATATGGGCAAACACGTCAGCTATTTTGGCCCGGAAGCCAACGACTTTGGTCTGCTGGAACAAACCTTCAGCGAGTATGGCCACAGCGGCACCGGCCAGTCGCGCAAATATCTGCACACCTATGATGAAGCGGTGCCGTGGAATCAGGTACCGGGCACATTTACCCCGTGGCAACCCCTGCCGGAACCGACCGACGTACTGTTTTATGAAGGCCTGCACGGCGGCGTCATGACGCCACAGCACAACGTAGCCGAAAAGGTGGACCTGCTGGTCGGCGTGGTGCCAATCGTCAACCTGGAGTGGATACAGAAGCTGGTGAGGGATACCGGCGAGCGTGGCCATTCGCGCGAAGCCGTGATGGACTCTGTGGTGCGCTCAATGGAGGATTACATCAACTTCATTACCCCGCAGTTCTCGCGCACGCATATCAACTTCCAGCGCGTGCCGACGGTGGATACCTCCAACCCGTTTGCCGCACGCGGTATCCCCTCTCTGGATGAAAGCTTCGTGGTGATCCACTTCCAGGGGCTGGAAGATATCGACTTCCCTTACCTGCTGTCGATGTTACAGGGCTCGTTTATCTCTCATATTAAAACGCTGGTGGTGCCGGGAGGCAAAATGGGGCTGGCGATGGAGCTGATTATGGGGCCGCTGGTCAAAAATCTGATTGAAGGCAAGAAAATCGGCTGAGCGGCTCCAGGTGGGATTAAATATTCACGTGCAGCCATTGATACCCTATGTCGCAATCAGGTCGAAAAAATCTCCGCTGATAGCGAGAGCACAGCGATTACTGACGCTTTTCCACCAGGCCTGCACCGGCATTAACCCCAGTGACAGTCATCAGGACAGCTCAATGACTTCGTAGCTGTGCGTCATTTTCACCCCGCTGCCCAGCATAATGGCCACCGAGCAATACTTCTCTGCGGAAAGATCGACCGCGCGGGACACCGCCTTATCCCCCAGCGCTTTGCCGCTGACGATAAAATGCAGATTGATATGGGTGAAAATACGCGGGGCCTCTTCACGACGCTCTGACGTTAACTTCACCTCACAGTCGGCCACATCGTGACGGCCTTTTTGTAAAATAGAGACCACATCAATGGCGCTACAGCCTCCGGCCGCCATCAGCACCATCTCCATCGGGCTGGGTGCTTTATCCCCTGAGTTTCCATCCATCAGAATCTGATGGCCAGATGAGGATTCTCCCAAAAATGTCAGCCCTTCAACCCATTTAACACGTGCCTGCATAACTAAATCCTCGAATTCATTCAGTTACCGCAGAGTACGCCGCGCCAGGAAAAACGGCAATGCTCCCTTTTTCAAATTATGCTGAAGCGAGACAACAGAAGACAGTCTGGTAAAGCTGTGCTACAAACAAAGCTGCAATATTTTACTGGCATGAGAATGCAAGGTAAAAACGGGACGACAGCACGAGCCATGCTCTTAACAGAGGCCCGTATCATTTCCTATGGGAACGCTTGAATATTTCAACGCCTGGCAGGGACTCATACCCTGATACCCTAAATATTTCGCGCAGCAGGCCAGCGGCGACGCCGCTGCAGCACGTAGAATACAGGGTAGATTAGGCACGATTACAACAGAGGATAACAGCGAATGGTTCTCGGCAAACCGCAAACAGACCCTACTCTCGAATGGTTCCTGTCACATTGCCATATTCACAAATATCCATCCAAAAGCACGCTGATTCATCAGGGTGAAAAGGCGGAAACCCTCTACTACATCGTTAAAGGTTCTGTAGCGGTGTTAATCAAGGATGAAGAAGGCAAAGAGATGATCCTCTCTTACCTCAACCAGGGCGACTTTATTGGCGAACTGGGCCTCTTTGAAGAAGGTCAGGAGCGCAGTGCGTGGGTACGTGCAAAAACAGCCTGTGAAGTGGCTGAAATCTCCTACAAAAAATTCCGTCAGTTGATTCAGGTGAATCCTGACATCCTGATGCGCCTGTCTTCACAAATGGCGCGTCGACTGCAGGTCACATCAGAGAAAGTGGGTAATTTAGCTTTCCTTGACGTTACCGGGCGCATTGCCCAGACGTTACTGAATCTGGCGAAGCAGCCTGATGCCATGACTCACCCGGATGGTATGCAGATTAAAATCACCCGTCAGGAGATCGGCCAGATTGTTGGCTGTTCCCGCGAAACCGTTGGCCGTATTCTGAAAATGCTGGAAGATCAGAACCTGATCTCCGCACACGGTAAAACTATCGTTGTTTACGGCACACGTTAACCGGCTCTGACCCCACGGCGCGACGCCCTGTCGCGCCGTTTTTATTTGGTGTGGATCATGTGGCGGCGAATCATCTATCATCCCGAAGTTAACTATGCGCTCAGGCAAACGCTGGTGCTGTGTTTACCTGTGGCCATTGGCTGGATGCTGGGTGAACTGCAAAGCGGTCTGCTGTTCTCTTTGGTGCCTGCCTGCTGTAATAACGCCGGTCTTGATACCCCGCACAAACGCTTCTTTAAACGCCTGATAGTGGGCGGTGGACTGTTCGCCTTCAGCAGTTTTTTAATCCAGTACGCCGGAGCCGAAGGCGTGCCGCTGCCGGTGATCCTGCTGGTCATGGCATTATTGCTGGGCGTGACCGGTGAAATCAGTCCGCTTCATGGCCGTCTGTTACCCGCTTCTCTGATCGCTGCCATCTTCACCCTCAGCCTTGCCGGGCGGATGCCGATGTGGCAGCCACCGCTGTTGTATATTCTTGGCACCGTCTGGTACGGCGCATTTAACTGGTTCTGGTTCTGGCTGTGGAAAGAGCAGCCGATGCGCGAAACCCTCAGTCTGCTATACCGCGAGCTGGCCGACTACTGCGACGCCAAATACACCCTGCTCACCCGACTGACTGACCCGGAAACTGCCCTGCCGCCGCTGCTGGCACGCCAGCAGAAAGCGGTCGATCTGATTAACACCTGCTACCAGCAGATGCATATGCTGTCCGCCAGCCGCGATAACCACTATCAGCGCCTGACGCGGGCGTTTCAGGTGGCACTCGACTTACAGGAACACATTGCGGTCAGTCTGCATCAGCCGGAAGAAGTGCAGAAACTGGTGGAGCAGAGCCACGCTGAGGCGGTGATCCGCTGGAATGCCCAGACCATTGCCGCCCGGCTGCGGGTGCTGGCGGATGACATTCTCTACCACCGTTTTGCGCAACGTTTCACCATGGACAAACCGCTGCAGGCGCTGGAGAAAATCGCCCGTCAGCATCCGGATAACCCGGTGGGTAACTTTTGTTACTACCACTTCAGCCGCATTGCACGGGTACTACGCACCCAGCGCCCGCTGTACCGTCGCGACCTGATGGCCGACCGCCAGCGCCGCCTGCCGCTGCTTCCCGCGCTGAAAAGCTACCTGTCGCTGAAATCCTCGGCCCTGCGCACCGCCGCACGCTATGCCGTTATGCTGACCTTTGCCAGCTCTCTGGCACTGTTCTTTAACCTGCCGAAGCCTTACTGGATCCTGATGACAGTGATGTTTGTCAGCCTTAATGGTTACAGCGCCACCAGGGTACGTATTCAGCACAGAGCGCTGGGTACGCTGGCCGGGCTGGTGATTGCCGCCACCACGCTGGGCCTGCATGTCCCGGAGTCCTGGGTGCTGCTGATCATGCTGGCCATCACCCTGGTGAGCTACCTGTTTATCCGTAAATTTTACGGCTGGGCCACGATTGGATTTACCGTCACCACCGTTTATTCGCTGCAATTGCTGTCCCTCAACGGGGCGCAGTTCCTGGTGCCGCGCCTGCTGGATACGCTGATAGGCTGTCTGATTGCGTTTGCCGGCATGATCTGGCTGTGGCCGCAGTGGCAGAGCGGGTTGATGCGTCAGAATGCGCACGACGCGCTGGAAACCTATCAGGAAGCCCTGCAGATGCTGCTGGGCAGTGAGCAGGAGGCGGTGAAGCTGGCGTACCAGCGGATGCGGGTCAATCAGGCACATAATGCGCTGTTTAACTCACTGCATCAGGCGATGCAGGAGCCGGGCTTTAATTCCCGCTATCTGTCTGATATGCAGCTGTGGGTAACGCACAGCCAGTTTATTGTTGAACATATCAACGCCATGACCATCCTGGCGCGTGAACACACCATGCTGACCCCGTCGCTGGCGGAGCGCTATTTACAGTCATGTGAAATCGCCCTGCAGCGCTGTCAGCAGCGCCTGGAATATGACGGGCCCGATTCAGGGAGTAACGTGCTGGACGCGCCGGAAGATTTCCATCAGGGTCCGGTGACGATTATGGAACGGCATGTCAAACGGATCCTGGGCCATCTCAGCGTGATGCACACCATCTCGTCACTGACCTGGAGCCAGCGCCCGCATCACGGTCGCTGGCTGTTACGGCGGTTGGGGAAATCATCGTAAATACCCCGGGGGCGATCGGAAAAAAGGTCGCCCCTGGGGTCGGGCGATCAGTTCAGTACGTTTTCGACGGCGGTCGCGAAGCGCGCCATGCCTTCGGCAATATCGGCCGGCTCAATCACCAGCGACGGCGCAAAGCGTATCACGTCAGTCCCTGCCACCAGCACCATCACACCCGCTTCTGCCGCAGCGTTAAGGATATCGCGCGCTTTACCGGCATGCTGTGATTTCAGCGCCGCACCAATCAGCAGCCCTTTACCCCGGATATCGCTGAACAGATCGAAACGGGCATCCAGCGCCTCCAGCGCCGCGACGAACAGCTGACGCCGTTGCGCCACGCCGTCCAGCACGGCTGGGGTGTTGATGATGTCCAGCGCCGCTTCTGCCACCGCACAGGCCAGCGGGTTACCGCCGTAAGTGGTGCCGTGTACGCCGGGTGCCATGACGGAGGCAATCTCGTTGGTGGTCAGCATGGCACTGACCGGGAAACCGCCGCCCAGCGCTTTCGCAGTGGTCAGAATATCCGGCTGTACGCCATAATGCTCGTGCGCAAACAGCTTACCGCTGCGCCCCATCCCGCTCTGTACTTCATCCAGCACCAGCAATGCATTATGTTCATCACAAAGCTGACGCAGACCCTGCATAAACTCAGGCGTTGCCGGCATAACGCCGCCCTCCCCCTGAATCGGCTCCACCACGATAGCGCAGGTGTGATCGTCGATCACCGCTTTGACCGCCGCCAGATCGTTAAACGGCACATGCACGATATCCGCCGGTTTTGGCCCGAAGCCATCGGAGTATTTCGGCTGACCGCCGACGGACACCGTAAACAGCGTACGGCCGTGGAAGGCATTGTGGAAGGCAATGATTTTGCTTTTGAACGGACTGTGGCGCTTGGTCGCGTAGTAACGGGCCAGCTTAAACGCCGCTTCGTTGGCTTCCGCGCCGGAGTTAGCAAAGAACACGCGCTCGGCGAAAGTGGCATTAATCAGTTTGGTGGCCAGGCGCAGGGCCGGCTCGTTAGTGAAAACATTGCTGGTGTGCCACAGGGTTTCTCCCTGCGTTTTTAACGCCTCAACCAGGGCCGGATGGCAATGTCCCAGCGCCGTTACCGCAATGCCGCCGGAGAAATCAATATACTCTTTACCCTGCTGATCCCACACGCGGCTGCCTTTGCCTTTGACCGGCACAAACTGTGCTGGTGCATAAACAGGCAAAATCACCTCATCAAACGTTGCGCGTGTTACCGCTAATTTTTCCGCCGCCATTCACTACCTCGCCATTTAATCTTTTCAGAAAAGTGAAAATATAGTCATAAAATATGCATAGAAAGTCACTAAAAGGCAAACATTAATCAACGCCGGAGGAAATTATCCAGAAGCTGATGCCCCTGCTCGCTGAGGATGCTTTCCGGGTGAAACTGCACGCCTTCCAGCGGCAGCGTCCGGTGGCGAAAGCCCATAATCTCATCGGGCTGCCCGTCATCGTCTACCGTCCAGGCGGTGACTTCACATTCGGCAGGGAGGCTGGCGGTTTCAACAATCAGTGAATGATAGCGCGTGACCGTGAGCGGATGATTCAGCCCGGCAAACACGCCGGCATCGCGGTGCTCAATCATCGACGTTTTACCATGCATCACCTTGCGCGCGCGCACCACGCGCGCACCTAACGCCTGTGCTATCGCCTGATGGCCCAGACAAACGCCGAGCACCGGCACTTTACCGGCGAAATGACGGATAGCGGCCAGCGAGATCCCGGCCTCATTGGGCGTACAGGGGCCAGGGGAGATCACCAGATGCTGAGGAGCCAGCGCGGCGATGTCGTCGAGGGTGATGTCATCATTGCGGCGCACACACACCTCCGCCCCCAGCTCAGAAAAATACTGGTAAAGGTTCCAGGTGAAGGAGTCGTAATTGTCGATCAGCAGTAGCATGGAGGGTCCGTAACAACAGGGCCGCCAACAGGCGGCCCTGACAGAGGTGCCAGAAGCGAGATTATGGCAGCACTTTGGCAGAGAGAATGACAACCGGCTTTTCCGGGACATTCTGGTAAGGGCCGAAGGTTTTGGTCGGAACCTGAGCGATCTTATCGGCAATGTCCATGCCTTTCACCACTTTACCGAAGACGGCGTAACCGAAATCACGCTGGCCGTGATCGAGGAAAGCATTATCGGCAACGTTGATAAAGAACTGGCTGGTGGCACTGTCCTTCTCAGCGGTACGCGCCATCGAGATGGTGCCGCGTTTGTTCAGCAAGCCGTTATCGGCTTCATTTTTGATCGGAGGTTTAGGCTGTTTCTGCTGCATATCGGCGGTGAAGCCACCGCCCTGCAACATAAAGCCTGGGATCACGCGGTGAAAAATGGTGTTGTTATAAAAACCACTATTCACGTAATCAACAAAATTATTCACCGATACCGGTGCTTTCTGGTTGTTTAATTCCAGTTCAATAACGCCTGCGGAAGTGGTCAGCAGCACGTGCGTATCCCCCTTCGCAGCAATGGCGGAGGCAGAAATGGAAGACAGCGCGAGAACGGTCGCCACCGCGGTCAACGTACGTTTCAACATGAAAGATTCCTTACTGAGTGCAACAAACCATAAAAACAACGCTAATTGTAAAGAGGCGCCTGACAACGCGCCAGCGTTTTACCTTTATTTACGCGGCAACTATCTGAAAGCAAACGTTACCGAATAAGGCAAAATGGTGATTATGATCACGTTATGAATGAAATATGAAAATATTAGTTTCAGTAAAGATTTAAGCAGATCACGAATATCGTTAAACTCACCCTGTCTGGTACGGGCATTCCGCTCGACAAACATCTCTTTCACACAGGTTTCCACTATGACAAATCGCGATCGAATCGGGCTTACCTGGATCAGCTTCTTCTCCTATGCGCTGACCGGTGCAGTGGTTATCGTCACCGGTATGGTACTGGAGGATATTGCTGCTTATTTCCAGCTGCCCGTTGCTCAGATGAGCAACACCTTTACCTTCCTGAATGCCGGTATTCTGCTGGCGGTATTTCTTAACGCCTGGCTGATGGAAATTGTCCCACTGAAGCGTCAGCTGATCTTCGGCTTTGTGCTGATGGTGCTGGCGGTACTCGGGCTGATGAACAGCCATAGTCTTACCGTCTTCTCCCTGTGTATGTTTGTTCTCGGGGTCGTCAGCGGTATTACCATGTCCATCGGTACGTTCCTGATCACTCATCTGTATGAAGGGCGTCAGCGTGGTTCCCGCCTGCTGTTTACCGACTCCTTCTTCAGCATGGCCGGGACGATTTTCCCAATTATTGCCGCCGCCATTCTCGCACGCTCTCTGCCATGGTACTGGGTGTATGCCTGCATCGGCGTCATCTACGTGGCGATCTTTATTCTGACACTGTGCTTCGAATTCCCGGTACTGGGAAAAAAAGCCGCCAGCGGCGAGCCGGTAGTGAAAGAGAAATGGGGTATCGGCGTGGGCCTGCTGTCGGTGGCCGCGCTCTGTTATATCCTCGGCCAGCTTGGCTTTATCGGTTGGGTGCCGCTGTATGCAACCAAAACGATGGGTATGGATATCGGTCAGGCCGGTAGTCTGGTGGGTAACTTCTGGACCGCGTATATGATCGGTATGTGGGCCTTCAGCGCCATTCTGCGCTTCTTCGATCCTCAGCGTATTCTCACGGTGCTGGCACTGGCAGCGACGGCGCTGATGTACTGGTTTATTTCCGCCAGTGATGCCTCAATGCTGAAGTGGATCATGATGAGCCTGGGCTTCTTCTCCAGCGCTATCTATACCACCATCATCACGCTCGGTTCGCTGCAGACCAAAGTAGCCTCACCGAAGCTGGTGAACTTCATCCTGACATGCGGTACCGTCGGCACCATGCTGACCTTCGTGGTCACCGGGCCGATCGTGGAGAAAGGCGGCGCACATGCGGCGCTGGCCACCGCTAACGGACTGTACGCCGTGGTGTTTGTCATGTGTCTGCTGCTGGGCTTTGTCAGCAAGCACAAACTGCACGGACATATGGGTTCGCATTAAAATCTGATTCGGACAGACCGTCTTTTGCAGTCTGTCCGAATTCCGTTGCAAATCATCGGCACGGGGCGACCGGAAAAAAAGGTCGCCCCGTACGGCGGTTTTATCGTTTGAAATCCACCTTTTCGCTTTCATCCAGATGGATGGTACTGGTAGCGGGCACCGTTTCGGCTATCACCCGCCCGTGGCGGATGGAGTAACGGGCAGGCACCTGACGCCGTAACGCGTCAAAGCCGCTCTCCGCAGGCAGGATCACCAGACTGGCGCTGTTGCCGATCTCAATACCGTAATCCTTCAGCTGGAGTGTTCTGGCGCTGAAGGAGGTGATCAGCTTTAGCCCCGCATCCAGCTGCTCGTAGCCCATCAGCTGGCAGACGTGCATTCCCATATGCAGCACCTGCAACATGCTGGCCGTTCCGAGCGGATACCAGGGGTCAAACACATCATCGTGGCCGAAGCAGACATTAATATCGGCTTCCAGCATCTCTTTCACCCGGGTAATGCCCCGGCGTTTCGGATAGGTGTCAAAACGCCCCTGCAGATGAATATTCACCAGCGGGTTCGCCACAAAGTTAATCCCGGAGAGCTTCAGCAGGCGAAACAGACGTGAGGTGTAAGCGCCGTTATAGGAGTGCATCGCCGTGGTATGGCTGGCCGTCACGCGCGCGCCCATCTTTTCACGCAGCGCCAGCGCGGCGACGGTTTCGACAAAGCGCGACTGCTCATCATCTATTTCATCGCAGTGAACATCCACCATCCGCTGATACTTCTGCGCCAGCGCGAAAGTGCGGTGCAGTGACTCAACGCCATATTCGCGGGTGAACTCAAAGTGCGGTATCGCCCCGACCACATCGGCACCCAGCTGTAATGCCTGTTCCAGCAGCGCTTCACCATCTGGATAAGAGAGGATCCCCTCCTGCGGGAAGGCCACCAGCTGAATCTCCACCCAGGGCGCCATCTCCTGCTTCACTTCCAGCATCGCCTTCAGCGCCGTCAGCGAGGGGTCGGAAACATCAATGTGGGTACGGACATGCTGAATGCCGTTGGCAATCTGCCACTTCAGCGTCTGACGGGCGCGCTGCTTTACGTCTTCGTGAGTCAGCAGCGCCTTGCGCTCTGCCCAACGCTCAATGCCCTCAAACAGCGTGCCTGACTGATTCCACGCGGGTTCACCGGCGGTCTGGGTGGTATCCAGATGAATATGCGGTTCAATAAAAGGGGGAATGGCCAGCCCGCTTTCAGCATCCAGCGCTTCCCCACGGGCACAGGCCGTGGGCTGCGGCACGATGCCTGCAATCCTGCCCTGCCGGATCTCAATCTGCCACAGCCCTTCTCGCTGCGGCAGGCGAACATGGTTAATCCACTGTAATTCGGCTTGCATGGCAGCCCTCCATTATCGATGAGATGCGTTAACACTATCACTGTTCACCGTGTCTGGAGGAGAGGTCTGGGGGATTTATTGCTTTAAACTGCCGTAGGGGTCGACCATTTGTTGCGGTCGACCCGTACCGACAGTTTCCGCCGGGCAGCGGCGATCGCAAAAAAGATCGCCCCCGGCAAAACCGGTTAAGGCTGTGCGACGAAGCCGACAGCTTCATACACCTTTTTCAGGGTATCCTGCGCCTGCGCACGGGCTTTTGCCGCGCCGTCACGTAACACCTGCTCAAGGAAGGCTTCATCGTTACGGTAACGGTGATAGCGCTCCTGCAGTTCGCTTAACATCTGTGATACTGCGTCGGCAACGGCCCCTTTCAGGTGACCATACATCTGACCGGCAAACTCCGCTTCCAGCTCGGCAACGGGCTTACCGGTAACGCCTGACAGAATGTCCAGCAGGTTCGACACGCCCGGCTTCTCTTTCACGTCGTAACGCACGACCGGTGGCTCATCGCCGTCGGTCATCGCCCGCTTAATCTTCTTCACCACCGACTTAGGATCTTCCAGCAGACCGATAACGTTGTTGCGGTTATCATCAGACTTGGACATCTTTTTGGTTGGCTCCAGCAGCGACATCACGCGCGCGCCGGATTTCGGGATAAACGGCTCAGGCACTTTGAAGATATCGCCATACAGCGCGTTAAAGCGCGAAGCGATATCGCGGCTCAGTTCCAGATGCTGCTTCTGGTCTTCACCGACCGGCACCTGAGTGGTCTGATACAGTAAGATATCGGCGGCCATCAGTACCGGATAATCAAACAGACCGGCATTGATATTCTCCTCAAAGCGCGCCGACTTGTCCTTGAACTGGGTCATGCGGCTCAGCTCACCGAAGTAGGTGTAGCAATTGAGGATCCAACCGAGCTGGGTATGTTCCGGCACGTGCGACTGGACGAAGATAGTGCTCTTCTGCGGGTCGATGCCAGAGGCAAGGTAAAGCGCCAGCGTGTCCAGCGTGGCTTTACGCAGAGCCTGCGGGTCCTGGCGTACGGTGATGGCGTGCAAATCGACAATGCAGTAAATGCAGTGATAGTCATCCTGCATCTGTACCCACTGACGCAGCGCACCCATATAGTTACCGATGGTCAGTTCACCTGAAGGCTGTGCGCCGCTAAATACGATGGGTTTGCTCATTTTTCCGTCCTGAATAATTACAGCCCGAGTGCGGGCAACAAATCGTTAAAGTGATCGAGCGTGACGTCCGGTTTACTGGTGGCGATTGATTCACCGTAGTTATAGCCGTAGGTCAGACCGATACAGGGACATCCTGCCGCCTGTGCTGCCAGAATATCATTGCGGGAGTCACCGACAAACACTAACTCACCCGGCAACAGCCCAAATGTGCCCAGCACAAGGAATAGCGGAGCCGGATGGGGCTTCTTCGCCACCACATCATCGCCGCCGATGATCAGCGAGAAATACTCAGCAATGCCCAGGGATGCCAGCAGCGGAGCGACAAACGGCGTAGGTTTATTGGTCACCAGCGCCATCGGCAGCGCGTGCTTAGCGAGCGCTGCCAGCGTCTCTTTGACGTGCGGATAGAGCAGGCTGCCGCCATCAACGTGCGAGGCGTAATGCTGGTCCAGCAGCACGCGCGCATCGTGCAGCAGACCGGCTTCCGGGGGGTGGCCCAGTGCCCAGGTCAGGGCTCGTTCAATCAACACATCCGCGCCGTTGCCAATCCAGGTTGAGACACGCTCAATCCCGGCGGCCGGCAGATCCAGCGCGCTGAGCGCGCCATCAACGGCGCGGGCCAGGCCAGGCGCGCTGTCGGTCAGCGTGCCGTCAAGGTCAAAGGCCAGCGCACGGACATTAGTGAAATGCGCCATGACGGGACTTCTCCAGTTCGGTGCGCATATCGTCGATCACTTTTTTGTAATCCGGATGACCGAAAATAGCCGAGCCGGCGACGAACATATCCGCACCTGCCGCCGCAATCTCGCCAATGTTATCCACTTTAACGCCACCATCCACTTCCAGACGGATGTCGTAACCGCTCTGGTCGATCAGCTTGCGCACCTGGCGCAGTTTGTTCAGCGTACCGGGAATAAACGACTGACCGCCAAAGCCCGGATTAACCGACATCAGCAGGATCACATCAAGTTTATCCATCACATAATCGAGAATACTGAGCGGCGTCGCCGGGTTAAGCACCAGACCCGCTTTGCAGCCGTGTTCTTTGATCAGCTGTAAAGTGCGGTCAACATGCTCAGAGGCTTCAGGATGGAAAGTGATATAGCTGGCACCGGCTTTAGCAAAATCAGGTACCAGACGGTCAACCGGTTTCACCATCAGATGCACGTCAATCGGTGCCGTCACACCGTAATCGCGCAGGGCTTTCAGGACCATCGGGCCCATTGTGAGGTTAGGAACGTAATGATTATCCATCACATCGAAATGCACCACATCACCACCGGCAGCCAGCGCTTTGGCGGTGTCTTCACCCAGGCGGGCAAAGTCTGCGGAAAGAATTGATGGGGCAATTAAAAACTGTTTCATCCGTTTCTCCCTGGTTGTGCCTGATGTCAGGCTCTCATCACCGGCCCGTATACAGCGCCAGCAGTTCATTAACCTTGAGGCGGCTTCCGCCAATACTGCTGATTGAACGGCGCACTTTGATTTCGTGCAGCCTGGTCGCAGCCTGATACCACTCTCGCGTAAGCGGGGTGTCATGATTGGAGATCAGCACGGTAATGCTGCTCTCCTGCGCCAACATCGTAGCCAGTTCGGCCAGATGCTGTTGTTCGCGCATGGTGAAACTATTCGTGTGATATGCCGTAAAATTGGCTGTGGCAGACAGCGGCGCATAAGGCGGATCGCAATAAACTACCGCGCCCTGTTGCGCTTTTCCCAGCGTAACATCGTAGGATTCACAGACAAAGATCGCCTGCTGCGCACGCTCGGCAAACCAGTAGAGTTCATCCTGCGGGAAGTAAGGTTTACGGTAGCGGCCAAATGGCACGTTGAACTCACCGCTCAGGTTATAGCGGCACAGGCCGTTATAACAGTGCCGGTTAAGATACAAAAACAGCACCGCGCGGCGATAGTCGTCACGGCACAGATTGAATTCTTTGCGATAGGCGTAATACACCGTCGACTCGTTCGCTTCAGGAACAAAGAGCTCACGAGCGTCCGCGACGAATTCATCGGTACGCTCTTTGACGATGTTGTAGAGATTGATCAGATCGCTATTAATGTCAGCGAGAATGTACCTGGAATACTGCGTATTGAGGAATACCGAACCCGCCCCGACGAAGGGTTCGATCAAACAATCCCCTTCCGGGAGATGGCGTCGGATATCATCGAGCAGCGGGTACTTACCACCTGCCCACTTCAAAAAAGCGCGATTTTTTTTCATGCCGTCGTTAATTACTTTACTCATCAGGCTGTGGTTACACCGACAGCATATCTGCGCTTTGAATGCTCTGCGCACCAGCGGTACGCACACACTTCAGGGAAAGCCGGGTTGCCCCGGCTGAGAATGATTATTTACCCGCTTCTTTTTTCACCTGGCTGACCGGCTTAACCCACGGATTTTGAGCACGAACGGCTGCCGGAAGCGTGGCGACAGCGCGCTTCGCGTCAGCAGAGGTGGCATAAGAGCCACTCACCAGCACATACCAGGGTTGCCCGTTACGGGTGGTCTGATAGACGTGGTAACCGCTCAGATTCTGTTTTTTCGCCCAGGCATTCAGCGTGTCAGAACGCGATGCACTACTGAGTTGCAACGTGTAGTTACCACCAGGGGTTGAACCGCTGCGGCTGGCCGTACCGCTATGGCTGGCCGTTGCCGCTGGCTTGCTCTCTTTCACCGCAGGTTTACTGGCTGCAGGTGTATGGGCAACGGGTTTATTCTGGTGTGTCGCTGTCGGCCGTGGTGCGGTAACCGGCTTGCTGGCTGTAGCGCGTGGCGTCGCTGCACCCGGTGCGACCGTGGCCGCGCCGGTCGGCAGTGAAGAACCGCCCTGACCCGCCTGCGCGGCGGCATCAACCTGCCCCTGCTGATTGCTCAGCGCGCTGTTCAGATCGCCCGGCAGCTCAATACGCTGCTGGTCAGGCGGAGTCTGCACCGGCGGTGCTTCTGTCGGCGTCGGCGATATTGGTGGGACACCCACATTCTGCGGAGAAGCGGATGTATCCGTGTTCGCCGGAGGGGGGTTTTCTGAGGTCACAGGCTGACCCTGGCCACTCATTGATGAGGAGCCTGACAGGTCGATATTTTTCTCGCCGCTGCCGTTGCCGCTGGTGTTCGCGTTACCCGCTGGCGTTGCAGGCTTCTGCGTCGGGGCACTGTCCGGCGATTTCAGCGCAGAACCAATACCCAGTACCAGCAATAACAGCACCAGAATACCAATACCCATCATCATATGCTGACGGGACACAGGTACTTTTGGCGCAGAAGACGTTTTACGAGACCGCGTTGGTCGGCGGTCGCTGGTGTCAGGTTTTAACTCGTCTTCCGGTTTAAACTCGTCCATTTAACCCCCTCCCATAGAGCGGCGATGCCGCTCAAACCCTGTGAACGGCAAATACAGCAGAAATAGTGGCCAGGATGCCTGGCCTCAGATAGTCGTTACGGCTTCTGGCAATCCTGAATCGATGCCAGAACCATATCATGTGGCACACCGCTGCGCACTTCGGCTTTACCGATTGCCAGCGGAAGCACCAGCCGCAGCTTGCCCGCCAGAACTTTTTTATCGCGCAGCATATGCGGTAGATAGTCAGCAGCAGCCATCGTTTCCGGCCCGTGTACAGGTAACCCTGCACGCTGCAACAGCGCGATGATACGGTCGGTATCCTGGGAACTGAACTGCCCCAGGCGTTCGGCATTGCGCGCCGCCATGACCATCCCGGCGGCCACCGCTTCACCATGCAGCCAGTTGCCATAACCCATATGGGCTTCAATAGCATGGCCATAGGTATGCCCAAGATTCAGCAACGCGCGCTGGCCGTGCTCATGTTCATCAGCCGCAACGACCTCAGCTTTCAACTCACAGCAGCGGCGGATACAGTACGCCATTGCGCGGGTATCCAGCGCCAGCAGCGCGTCCAGATTATTTTCCAGCCAGGTGAAAAACTCCCCGTCGAGAATAATGCCGTATTTGATCACTTCAGCCAGCCCGGAAGCAAGCTCACGCGCGGGCAGTGTTTGCAGGCAATGGAGATCGATCACCACCGAGGCCGGTTGATAAAACGCCCCGATCATATTCTTGCCTAGTGGGTGGTTAACCCCAGTTTTACCGCCGACGGAGGAGTCCACCTGAGAGAGCAGTGTGGTTGGCACCTGGATAAAACGCACGCCACGCTGATAGCTGGCAGCGGCAAACCCGGTTAAATCGCCAATCACACCGCCACCCAGGGCCACCAGGGTCGTATCGCGTCCGTGAGGCCGGGATAAAAGAGCGGTAAAGACCTGGTCCATCACGCTCAGCGTTTTAAACTGCTCGCCATCGGGCAGGATGACCTGATCGACCACCACGCCCATGCCTTCAAGGCGGGAACGTAGTGAGTCAAGATAGAGAGGAGCCAGCGTCTGGTTGGTTACCAGCATGACCTGATCGCCCGCTTTAAGCGGCCAAAAAGAAGCCGGATCTGCAAACAACCCGGCGGCGATGGTAATGGGGTAACTGCGCTCCCCAAGAGTTACGTTAATCCTCTCCATGACGCTGTATCACCTTTTTTGCTGTGCCCACAGCGTGGGCCTTCAGAGCAAGACTTAGCTCTTTTCCAACATATTGATAATTTGGTTAGCCACCACTTTCGCACTCTGATCGTCAGTGCGGATGGTTACGTCAGCAATCTCTTCGTACATAGGATTGCGTTCATCGGCTAATGCTTCCAGCACTTCACGCGGTGGAGAATCCACCTGCAGCAACGGACGTTTTTTGTCGCGCTGTGTACGTGCCAGTTGCTTTTCGATAGTCGTTTCAAGATAAACCACTACGCCACGGGCGGAGAGACGATTGCGCGTTTCGCGCGACTTGACGGAACCGCCACCTGTCGCCAACACAATGCCCTGCTTTTCAGTGAGTTCGTTAATGATTTTTTCTTCGCGATCGCGGAAACCTTCTTCGCCTTCGACGTCAAAAACCCAGCCCACATCCGCTCCGGTACGACGCTCAATTTCTTGATCGGAATCGAAAAATTCCATATTGAGTTGTTGAGCTAACTGACGCCCAATAGTGCTTTTGCCGGCACCCATAGGCCCAACCAGAAAGATATTGCGTTTCTCTGCCATTTTTTCGGTATTACTAAGACAATTCGTTAATGATACCCCGCCTTAAACCAGGCAGGACATGAACTGAAACCTCATGAGCGATAGTGCGAGAGTCAGACTAAAAATTATCTCAACACTGAAGGTGTTTTGGCAACCGATTAAATTTACCTTGCCCATTGCACGCAATATTTTGGCGCGTTTCAGTCCGCTTCATTTATCAGCCGGATGTGGTTGCATCGGCTACGCCGGTTGCGCACGATAAAAAACGGTTAAAAAGCATTCGCTGCTAAGGGCACCTGGCCCGTAATTCAAAATCGCTAAACCTTGTAAGCTAATTCCGCCCTTGCGTCAAACGCAACTGTCAGCAATTCCGGAAAAAACATGCAGGTTCTCCAGTTTGCCTGAAAAAACGCATTAATCGCTACGAATCAATCTCGGCGTGATGAAGATCACCAATTCTCGCCTTTTTTGCTCACGAACATCGTGACGAAACAGCCCGCCCAGCAGCGGGATATCGCCGAATAAAGGCACTTTTGTCCGCCCTGAGCCGCTTTGTTGCTGGAAGATCCCCCCCAGCGCCAGGGTTTGTCCATCTTTCACCATCACCTGGGTATTCATCTCCTGCTTATCGATGGTCAGCACCTCGTTATCCCCACTTCGCATGTTCCGGCCCGGCATATTCTGAGAAATATGTAATTTCAGTAAAATACGACCACTGGCCTGAACGACAGGGGTGACTTCCATGCCGAGCATCGCCTCTTTGAATTCCATCGTGGTTGAACCACTGTTACCGGTCGCGACCTCATAGGGGATTTCTGTCCCCTGCTTAATACTGGCCGTCTGCTGATGGGAAGTCATCAGGCGCGGGCTGGCGATAATATCCGCCTGCTGCTCTCGTTGCAGCGCACTCAGCTCAAGATCCAACAGGCGGCCATCCAGCCGGGCCAGTGTTAACCCAGCGACGCCCGCAGCGTGCCCAACCCCCAGATCCACGCGCAGCTGGCTGGCTCGCAGCGCGTCTGACACCTGCTCTGCCCCACTCAGCCCCCAGTTAACCCCGATTTCACGCAGATTTTCTTCACTGATGGTGACAATTTGCGCGGCCAGCTCAATCTGAGCCAGCGGCACATCCAGCTGGCGCACCCAGCGTTCCGTCTGCGCCAGCGCACTGTCAATATCGCGCAGCAAAAGGCTGTTGGTACGGCTGTCCAGGGTTACGCTTCCACGCGCCGTCATCAGACGCGCACGTTCCTGTTGCAGGCTGGCCTCTACCGCCACCGCCTCCGCATGCCGGAGAACAATCGTGCGGTTATGTAACGGCAGCGTCTGTTGGTGAGCTTCCTGACGCGCAGCGAGCTGATGTTGTTCATCCTGCTGCCAGCCCGCCGGAAAGATCAGCAGCACATTCCCCTGCCGTTCAGAAGTCAGCCGCGCCATTTTCAACACCAGCTGCAAAGCCTGCTGCCAGGGAACCTGTTTTAAACGGAGCGAAAGTGTCCCCTCAACCCCAGGCGCGACCATCAGGTTAAGCTGTTGATAATCGGCCAGGGCCTGTAAAATCTGCGCGACCGGTGCCGCATCAAAGGCCAGTGATAACGGAGCTTCGCTTGCGCATACCGGGCTAATCAGCGCCAGCCACAGGCAAATCGTTCTGAGCATTTTGTCGTCCTTTTAGTGCCAGCCGCAGCGGCGTCTGGCAGTCCTGTATCGGGGTAAGA
The DNA here is from genome assembly GCF_039675725.1 of Erwinia sp. Eh17-17. Classification (NCBI taxonomy): domain Bacteria; kingdom Pseudomonadati; phylum Pseudomonadota; class Gammaproteobacteria; order Enterobacterales; family Erwiniaceae; genus Erwinia; species Erwinia sp. Eh17-17. Next base: position 39,562 of record NZ_JBDFQT010000004.1, read on the forward strand.
GTGACCGCCCATTCCTCAACGCGGGCGACTCGCCAGTTCGTATCAGACAGTCGGCTACCGGGCTGTTGCCGCTGTAATGTCCCCTCAGGTGAGCGCAGCCAGGCGTCATAACGCGGCCCACGGCCAATGATGCCCAGTAAACGCCACTCCAGCTCAGCCGGCACCGTGGTCTGGCAGCGCTGCTCACCAGGAGGGAAAAACGGGTCACGGGCCCAGCCGTTTAAGGCCAGCAGCAGCAGACCCCAGGCATATTTAGTGTTCATCCGTCAGCTCCATGACCAGCCGCAGCTGCTGCGCATCGTGTTGCAGACTAAAACGAGGGATCGGCAGCACAGGCTGAAGGGAAGAGAGATAATTCAGCAGCGCGATAAACTGTGACCACTCAAGATGCAGTGCCAGTTCGCCGCCCTTCCCAACGGGATGCCAGTATTCCAGCACGGCACCGCTGGCCTCCAGCATGGCTGGCAGAGAAAATGCCACGGGCGTCGCCGGCCGGAGCTGGTGTTGCAGGTGCTCAGTCTGCCGCTGTAGAGCAGCCAGTGAGGGGAGGGTGCGCAAAGCGTGCAGCTGCTGGCGGTAGCGCTGGCTTTGCAGTCGGGATTGCTGGGCCAGGCGCTGTTGCTCCCGCTGTATGGGATGCCACCAGAAGGACCACAGCAACAGGGTCAGCAAGAGTGTTATGGCGAAAAAACAGGTCAGTTGCCCCCATACTCCCCGCAGCAACCCGTCCGTCAGCGCCCGATACGTCATTCACTTACGTCCCCATGAGCGATCAATGTGGCCTGCATGGCAAAGGTCATGTCTCCGCTGCGGGTGCGCTCAATGCCCCCCAGTACCACCTGTTCAAACAGAGGGAACTCACTTAACCGATCGCGCAGCTGATGCAGGTGCTGGATGCTGTTGCCGGTTCCATTCAGCGTCAGGTTTTGTGGGGTTTTATGCAGGGCATTCAGCCAGATATCCGGCGGGAAAACCGCGCCAAGCCGACGTGCAAAATCATGCCACTGCGCTAACTGCTGCTGACGGCGCTGTTGTTTTTCCCTCTGTAACTGCAGCTGCTTTAGCTGCTGTTGCGCCGTATTTAATCGCCCGCTGAGCGCTGCCACGCCGCCCAGCGCCTGCTGCCACAGGTGCTGCGTGACGGCCTGCTGCTGATTAAGCTGGCGCTGCCACTGCCCCCTTAGCAAAAAGACGGCCAGCAACAGCAGCATCAGTGCGCCCAGCCGCCGCCAGATCCGCCTGCGTTTTTGCAGGGCTGCCTGCCGCCAGGGCAGTAAATTAACCCAGACCATCAGCAGTCATGCGGGCGTAATGCCAGCCCGGCAGCAAGGGAAAAAGTGCCGTCGCAGACGGGCAGCGGCGGCTGATAGCACTGCAATGCTGCCAGCGGCATCAGGGCATGTGTTCCTTCCGGTCGCGCCTCTGCCAGGGCAGAGCTGTACCAGATATCACCACACTGCTGCAGATAACGCTGCTGCAATGCGCCGAAATCTGCGGCCTCTTCGAGCGTACACCAGCCCCAGGTCTGCTCCGTCGCGTCTGGTGCGTACCACAGCCAGTGATCGCTGAGCCGGTGAACCAGCGCCGCCGGGGCATCCAGACCCAGCGCCTGGGCCAGCGCACAGAGCGCGCCTGGCGTCAGCTCCAGCACGTCAGGTGTCAGTGACGCCTGGTGCAGGCAGTCCAGCCAGTTTTGCAATGCCTCCCGGCGCGCCGCCGTCAGATAGACCGCCGCCTCCTCACCGCTGCCGCTGCGGTAGTCCAGCGCCAGCGCTTCCGGTGCGATTGGGAAAAATCGTCTCGCCGCCGCCACGATGTAGCTGCTACGATCGGGTTCACGTAATTGCAAAGTGGGCAACGTGACCTGACGCTGCATCACCAGCTGTGGGGGAAAGCCTACGCGCAGTGAGATGCGGGAGGGGAGCTGTCGCCGCCAGCGTTGCAGCAATGCCACGATGGCGTCCGGGCGTTGCACCAGGCCATTTCTTAACGTATCTTGCGGCAACGTATGCTGCCACCAGTGACGCAGTTGCCAGCCGTTTCGACGGCGCTGGATGCCCAGGGCACAGAGCTGCCCGTTTTGAATATCCAGCCCGACTTGCCATGTCTGAAAAGCCATTGACGCGATCTCCCTGTCGTCAGTTGAAAAGGACGTATCCAAGGTACTGGCTTGTCTTTATACTACCGCGCAATTGTTTATAAACTGCCCAACCGACTTTAAGTGGGAAATATCAGGTGAAGTTCGTAAAGTATTTATTGATCCTTGCAGTGTGTTGCATCTTGCTGGGAGCTGGCTCGATCTATGGTTTGTACAAATACATAGAGCCACAGCTGCCGGATGTCGCTACGCTGAAAGACGTGCGTCTGCAGACGCCGATGCAGGTTTACAGTGCCGATAACGAGCTTATCGCGCAGTATGGCGAGAAACGCCGTATTCCACTGACGCTGCAACAAATCCCCCCGCTGATGGTAAAGGCCTTTATCGCGACGGAAGACAGCCGGTTCTATGAGCACCACGGCGTCGACCCGATTGGTATTTTCCGTGCGGCCAGCGTGGCCCTGGTTTCAGGCCATGCCTCTCAGGGGGCGAGTACCATCACACAGCAGCTGGCGCGTAACTTCTTCCTCAGCCCGGAACGCACGCTGATTCGTAAGGTCAAGGAAGCATTCCTCGCCATCCGTATTGAACAGATGATGAGCAAAGACGAGATCCTGGAGCTGTATCTGAATAAGATCTATCTCGGCTATCGTGCTTATGGGGTAGGCGCTGCCGCGCAGGTCTATTTCGGTAAGAGTGTCGACCAGCTGTCACTGAGTGAAATTGCGATGATCGCCGGCCTGCCTAAAGCGCCGTCGACCTTCAACCCCCTGTATTCGCACAATCGTGCAGTGCAGCGCCGCAATACGGTGCTGGCACGTATGCTTGACCAGCAGTACATCACCCAGAGTCAGTACGACGAGGCGCGCAGCACCCCTCTGGTGGCCAACTACCACGTCCCGGAGATCGCTTTCTCAGCGCCTTATCTGACGGAAATGGTGCGTCAGGAGATGATCAAGCGTTACGGCGAGAATGCCTATAACGATGGTTACAAGGTTTATACCACCGTGACCCGCAAGCTTCAGCTGGCCGCGCAGAAATCGGTGCAGGACAACGTGATCGCCTACGATATGCGTCACGGCTACCGCGGTCCGGCCAACGTGTTGTGGAAAGTGGGTGAGCCGGCCTGGGGCCACAGCGAGATAATGAAAACGCTGAAGTCTCTGCCCGTTTACGGCCCGCTGATCCCGGCCGTCGTCACCACCAGCGCCAGCGATGAAGCCACGGCCATCATGCGGGATGGCAGTAATGTCGCGCTGAATCTTGCCAGCGTACGCTGGGCCCGACCTTTCAAATCGGACACACTGCAGGGCGCCACACCGCGCTCGGTCAGCCAGGTATTGCAGCCAGGCCAGCAGATTTGGGTGCGTAAGGTCGATGAAGACTGGCAGCTGGCTCAGGTGCCGGATGTTAACTCCTCGCTGGTGTCGCTTGACCCACACGATGGAGCCGTTCGTGCCCTGGTGGGTGGCTTTGACTTCAATCTGAGCAAGTTTAACCGTGCCACTCAGGCGCTGCGTCAGGTCGGATCGAATATCAAACCGTTCCTGTATACCGCGGCGATGGATCGCGGTCTGACGCTGGCCTCAATCCTCAATGACGTTCCCATTTCTCGCTGGGATGCGGGTGCCGGTGCAGACTGGCGTCCGAAGAACTCCCCCAATACCTACGCCGGGCCTATCCGCCTGCGTCAGGGCCTGGGCGAGTCGAAAAACGTGGTGATGGTGCGCGCTATGCGTGCGATGGGTGTCGACTATGCTGCTGAGTACCTGCAGCGCTTCGGCTTCCCGGCACAGAACATAGTACACACGGAATCGCTGGCGCTGGGCTCGGCCTCCTTCACCCCGCTGCAAATGGTACGCGGCTACTCGGTGATGGCGAACGGCGGCTTCCTCGTCGATCCGTATTTTATTACGCGCATCGATGATGAGCAGGGTAACCACGTGTTTGAAGCCAAACCGAAAGTCGCCTGCCCGGAATGCAATCTGCCGGTCATTTATGGTGAAACGAAGAAAGCAGTAGCCCTGAGTGAAGACAGCGTGGAAAACGTCGCGGTCTCGTCAGAGGGCAACAACGTGGCCGTTCCGCAGCCACAGCTGGAACAGGTGACACAGCAGCAGGTGCGCGAAGATAACGGCCAGCAGTATGCTCCGCATGTGATCAACACCCCGCTGTCGTTCCTGATCAAAAGCGCGCTGAACTCGAATATTTTCGGGGAACCAGGCTGGATGGGAACCGGCTGGCGTGCAGGGCGCGATCTTAAGCGTAATGATATCGGCGGCAAAACCGGGACCACCAACAGCTCGAAAGATGCCTGGTTCTCAGGCTATGGTCCTGGCGTTGTCACTTCCGTCTGGATCGGCTTTGACGATCATCGCCGCGATCTGGGTCGCACCACGGCGTCCGGTGCCATCAGGGATCAGATCTCCGGCTACGAAGGTGGGGCTAAGAGTGCACAACCGGCCTGGGATGACTACATGAAAGCCGCGCTGGATGGCGTGCCCGTACAGCCGCTGACGCCGCCTGATGGCGTGGTGACGGTGAACATCGACCGCAGCACCGGCAAACTGGCCAATGGCTCAGGCAACACCCGCGCTGAGTACTTTATCAACGGCACCCAGCCGACAGAGTATTCCGTGCATGACGTCGGCACCACGCTGATGGACAACGGGGAAAGCCACGAACTATTCTGATAGTAATCGATGATTAATAGATAAAAGCCCACGCTAGCGTGGGCTTTTTATTTACTATCAATAGGTTAACCTGCCCTGCTTCACCAGCCACTCGCGTACCAGGAACAGCGCGCTGACATTTCGCGCTTCGCAGAAATCAGGCTCTGCCAGCAGCGCCAGCAGGTTATCCAGCGGCCAGCGCAGCTGCGGTAGCGGCTCCGGCTCATCCCCTTCCAGCTGCTCCGGGTAAAGCCCCTCAGCAACCACGATGTTCATCTGACTGGAAAAATAGGAGGGCGCCATCGTCAGCTTGCCGAGCGTTTCCAGCTGATGAGCGCCAAAACCGGCTTCTTCTTTCAGTTCACGGTTAGCCGCTTCAAAAGGCGTTTCCCCCGGATCGATCAGTCCTTTGGGGAAACCCAGCTCGTAGCTTTCCAGCCCGACGGCATATTCCTGAATCAGAATCAGATGGTCATCAATAATCGGGACGATCATCACCGCTTCACGACCTGAAGAACGCATGCGTTCGTAAACCCGGCGTGCACCGTTACTGAACTCAAGATCCACTGCCTCAACGGTAAACAGTCTGGATCGCGCAACAGCCTCAACGCTGTGGATGGTAGGTTTCTGTAATTGTCTGGTCATACTGGCCCCAGCGAAAAGCCGAAAAGGTTAACGTCATGCCCCTACAAAACCGGACATTGACCGTGTTATGGTCCATTGTGCGGCAGCCGCCGCAGGAATCCAATCATCGCATGTATGATTTTACTTATTTATAACAAATCATTGTAAACATGAGAAAAATCTTTTAAAAAATGTCAATTATCGGATTAATAATTAGGAATATGCCGATATCTCCGCCAGCAAATGCCTGGTAACATCACATTTGGCCATGCTATATAATTATTCTAATTTTATGATTTTTAGCGCTATTTTTAATCACACAGTGGATTGCCAGCACTGTCTAAAATCGCGATTCGGGTTAATATGACCACAGTCTTATGCGAGAATAACGACAGGAGCATCGTGGCAGGAATGAGGGGAGCATGAGCACAATAGTCATCATATTGGCTGTGATGCTGGCCTGTTCGGTGACGGCAGGTTGTTTCTTTTGGTACGCTATGCGGCATCGTCCGCCGTTGGCGAAACCACTGCCATTCATTAGTCCCCCCTATCGTAAACTGAGCGACGAAGAGCGCACAGCGGTAGAGCGTTACGTCTTATTGCTGGCAAAAAATCGCGGTGGAACTCTGCCCACCGGCGCCAGTAGCTCACCAGAACAGTTAGTGCTCACTTCTCAAAGTAACAATGTCTACCCCGTCACCCGCTCTATTACCCGCTACGGTCTTTCCACTGATGAACCCCACAAATGGCGCTACTACCTTGATGCCGTTGAAGTGCATCTGCCGCCGCTGTGGGAGCAATATATTGCGGAAGAGAACTATGTTGAGCTGATCAAAACGCAATCTATTCCACTGGTGATTTCGTTAAACGGTCACTCTCTGACCCAGTACAGCTGGGAATCTCCCGCACTGGCTCCGGTGGTCCGTGCCAGCGGGCAAAATGCGTCAATCCGTAAGGAAGAAGGCGAGAACATTGAACTGCTCAGGGTGCGCAAAGAGAGCCTGGAAGAGTATGCCCTGAGCCGCCCGGATGGCACGCGCGAAGCCGTGATCATTGCGCTGGGCATGTTGCTGTTCTTCGTTAGCCTGGTGGGGCCGCGGGTGCTGATGCCGTGGCTGGTGCTGGCAGGGTTCACGATGATTGCAGCCAGTCTGTGGCTGCTGTATCGCCGCCCGACGGAGAAAGATCTGCGCGAAATCCACTGCCTGCGCGGCGCGCCAAAACGCTGGGGCCTGTTTGGTGAATCGAACCAGGGCCAGGTGAGCAACATCTCGCTGGGCATCATCGATTTAATCTACCCGCCGCACTGGCAGAGCTATGTGGCTCAGGATCTGGGGCAGACGACCGAAGTCGATATCTATCTTAACCGTCAGGTGGTTCGCCAGGGGCGCTTCCTCTCCCTGCAGGATGAGGTGCGTAATTTCCCCATTCAGCGCTGGCGTAAAAACGTGGTGCTGGCGGCCGGTTCTCTACTGGTACTGGTGCTGCTGGTCGCCTGGATCCCCCTGTCAATGCCGCTCAAGCTGAGCATGGCGTGGATTAAAGGGACAGAAAGTCTGCAATTCACCCAGGTGAATGCACTGGAAAAATCATCGCTGCACGTCGGTGACAGTCTGAAGGTCAAAGGCACCGGAATGTGTTCAATTCCTGCCATCTATCAGGGTAACCGCACCTACGCCTATATGCCTTTCGACTGCTCTGCGGTTTACTGGAATAATGCCGAGCCGTTACCGCTGCCGCAGTCCGATATTATCGATAAAGCGACCGCGCTGCTGGATACCACCCATCTGCAGCTACACCCGCAGACCAGCACCGATCCCAAGCTTAACCCGCAGCTGGCGACCGCCATCCAGAAATCCGGCATGATCCTGCTGGATGATTTTTCCGATATCGTGCAGAAGACCCAGGAACTGTGTAATCAGGAGCAGGACTGTGTGCGCCTGAAAAATGCCCTGGTGAACCTTGGCAATGCTAAGGACTGGCAGACTCTGGTTCAGCGCGCCAACTCCGGTGCGCTGAACGGAATGAACGTGCTGCTGCGCCCGGTCAGCGCCGAAGCGCTGGAAAACCTGGTGAACACGGCAACATCATCGTTCTTCTATCGTGAAACACGCCGTGCCGCAGAGGCGTTAAACAGCCCTCCTCCGGGCGGATTCCTGATCTACAGCGATGAAGGCCGTCAGCTGGTGAATCAGCCGGCACCGGTCGCCTCACTGTTCGATTACAACGCACCGGATCAGTGGCCGGAGCTGCAACGCCTGGCGGGCATGCTGTTGCATACCCCGTTTGAAGCCAGCGGCATCATCACCAGTATCACCACCGATGCTAACGGCACGCGCCATATTGCCCTGCACAGTGAGCCGGACACTATTACGCTGTGGCACTATCTGGGCAGCAGCCTGCTGTTGCTGATGCTTGCGCTGTGCCTGGTGGTTAATACGCTGCTGGCGCTGCGCCGCATTCACCGCAATCGCGTTCGTATGATGGAAATTCATCAGTACTACGATAAATGCTTCAATCATTCGTTAAACGATATGCAGACTGTGCGCCCGATGTTCTGATAAGGCGCATCTGTGCTATTTTTTAATCATTGATATTCTCCGCGTCATACCCGAAATAATCCTGGATCCCCCCTCCCCCGCGACTTGAAACACGGCGGGGGGAACCCTATATAGGGGTATTCCCAAAAGGAGTAGCGATGAAAGAGAAACCCTCCGCAGGGGTACGGCTCGACAAATGGCTCTGGGCCGCGCGTTTTTATAAAACCCGTGCCGATGCGCGCGAAATGGTGGAAGGCGGCAAGGTGCACTACAACGGCCAGCGCAGCAAACCGAGCAAACTGGTGGAAGTGTCAGCCGAACTGACGCTGCGCCAGGGGAACGATCAGCGCACCGTGGTGATTGAAGCGGTCAGTGATAAACGTGGCCCGGCCACCGTCGCTCAGCAGCTGTATCGCGAAACGCCAGAAAGTATTGAGAAGCGGGAAAAAGTAGCACTGGCGCGTAAAATGAACGCACTGTCTATGCCGCACCCTGACCGACGTCCGGATAAGAAGGAACGTCGCGACCTGATGAAATTTAAACATTCTGGCGACGAATAACGCCACAATTGAGAGAAATATTATGTCCCAGCAAGACCAGATGCACCGTTACCTGTTTGAAAATCATGCTGTTCGTGGCGAACTGGTCACCGTATCCCAGACATGGCACGAGATTATCAACGGACATGACTATCCTCAGCCCGTGCAGCAGGTGCTGGGTGAACTGCTGGTCGCAACCAGCCTGCTGACCGCCACCCTGAAATTTGACGGTGATATTACGGTTCAGCTGCAGGGTGACGGTCCGCTGAGCATGGCGGTTATCAACGGTAACAATCATCAGGAGATGCGCGGCGTAGCGCGGATGCAGGGTGAGATCGCCGACGGCAGCAGCCTGAAAGAGATGGTGGGTAATGGCTATCTGGTGATCACCATTTCACCCAAAGAGGGTGAACGCTATCAGGGCGTGGTCGGTCTGGAAGGTGACACTCTCGCCGCCTGCCTGGAAGATTACTTTATGCGCTCAGAGCAGCTGCCAACGCGTCTGTTCATTCGTACGGGTACGGCAGAAGCGCAGACGGGTGCCGCCGGTATCCTGTTACAGGTGTTACCGGCTCAGGACGCCAGTCTGGACGAGTTCAACCACCTTGCCACGCTGACAGAAACCATTAAAACCGAAGAGCTGCTGGGTCTGCCGGCTAATGATGTCCTGTGGCGCCTCTATCATCAGGAGGAGGTGACGCTGTTCGAACCTCAGAATGTCAGCTTCAAATGCACCTGCTCGCGCGAACGCTGCGGCGAAGTCCTGCGCACGCTGCCGGAAGCAGAAGTGGATGAGATCCTGCAGGAAGATGGCAACATCGATATGCACTGTGATTACTGTGGCAATCATTATGTCTATGATGCGGTCGATATTGCCGCGATTCGTAACGATTCTGCGTCCGGTGACGCTCAGGTTCACTAATCATTCAGGGCCGGATATTATCCGGCCTTTTTTATTCCTGCCTCCGCACTTTTTCCGCCTCCAACCGTGCATTGCCACTTAAAGACAAAGCGATACGCCCGTCGCACAATGCCGAGTTTTTCACCAGTAAAACCGCCAGTGAATAGTCTTTTCCACTAACAAACACCGCCAGGTTAGCAGTATGAATGCAACAGCCACCAGGGCTTTTCATCGAATCAGGGGCGGCTTCTCATTTTTCCTCTTTGACCCTTTCGCTACCTGCTCACGGGTGTAAACTGCGCGCGATCGTGGCATTCCGGCCCTGAAGGACGTGAAAGGTCGTGACGCTAATAACACTGAAATACCCCGACAATTTGCTGCAGTACAAAACCGACAAAGGAGCAGTAACATGCGCACTAACGACCTGACCCCGCAGGACCTCGTCGCTTATGGCATCACTGATACGGTTGAGGTGGTTCATAACCCTGGCTATGAAACGCTGTTCAGGGAAGAAACACAGCCAGGTTTAAGCGGATTTGAACGCGGCATCGTCACCCAGTCTGGCGCAGTGGCGGTTGATACCGGTATTTTTACCGGCCGCTCGCCGAAAGATAAGTACCTGGTGCGCGACGCCACCACCCGCGACACGCTGTGGTGGAATGACCAGGGAAAAGGTAAAAATGATAACCAGCCCCTGTCACAGGAGACCTGGCAATCGCTGAAGTCTCTTGTCACCCGGCAGCTATCCGGCAAACGTCTGTTTGTGGTTGATGCATGGTGTGGTGCGAACCCCGACTCTCGCCTGAGCGTACGCTTTATTACCGAAGTCGCCTGGCAGGCGCATTTTGTGAAGAATATGTTTATCCGCCCGGACGAAGAGAGCCTGAAAACTTTCGTCCCTGACTTCGTGGTCATGAACGGTGCCAAATGTACCAATCCTGACTGGCAGGAGCAGGGGCTGCACTCTGAGAATTTTGTCGCCTTTAACCTGACAGAGAATATGCAGCTGATCGGGGGAACCTGGTACGGTGGCGAAATGAAGAAAGGGCTGTTCGCCGTCATGAACTACCTGCTGCCGCTGAAAGGGATTGCCTCGATGCACTGCTCAGCTAACGTGGGCGAAAAAGGCGATGTGGCGATCTTCTTTGGTCTGTCAGGCACCGGCAAAACCACCCTGTCGACCGACCCGAAACGCCAGCTGATTGGTGATGATGAGCACGGCTGGGATGATGACGGCGTGTTTAACTTCGAAGGCGGCTGTTACGCCAAAACCATCAAGCTGTCAGAACAGGCTGAGCCGGAAATCTATCACGCCATTCGCCCTGATGCCCTGCTGGAGAACGTGGTGGTGCGTAGCGACGGTTCCGTAGACTTTGACGACGGCAGCAAGACCGAGAATACCCGCGTTTCCTACCCGATTTACCACATCGACAACATCGTGAAACCGGTCTCGAAAGCGGGCCATGCGAAAAAGGTCATTTTCCTCACCGCCGACGCGTTTGGCGTACTGCCGCCAGTAGCCCGCCTGACGGCCGACCAGACCCAGTATCATTTCCTTTCAGGTTTTACCGCCAAACTGGCCGGTACTGAGCGTGGCATCACGCAACCCACACCGACCTTCTCCGCCTGTTTTGGCGCGGCGTTCCTGACGCTGCATCCCACACAGTACGCTGAAGTGCTGGTGAAGAGGATGAAAGCCGCCGGGGCAGAGGCATGGCTGGTGAATACTGGCTGGAACGGCAGCGGCAAACGTATTTCGCTCAAAGATACGCGAGCGATTATTAACGCGATCCTCAGCGGCGAGATTGCCGATGCCGATACGGTGACCCTGCCTGTTTTCAATCTGGAGATACCGCTCAGCCTGCCGGGGGTTGACAGCGCGCTGCTCGACCCGCGTAACACCTATGCGAATCAAACCGAGTGGGAAAGTAAGGCGCGCGATCTGGCGCAGCGTTTTATCACTAACTTTGACAAGTTTACCGATACCCAGGCAGGAGCCGCGCTGGTGAAAGCGGGGCCGGTGCTCTGACGAGCAATACCGGATGAACAACGGGGCGACCTTCTGTTTCGGTCGCCCCGTGCTTCAGTTAATCCGGGTCAGGCTACAGGCCCGGCGGGCAGCGTTGCCGGAGGCATCGGCAGCCAGGCGCGAATCAGCAGCCCGCCCTTCTCGCTTTTCCCAATCTCCAGCGACCCCTGATGAGCATCAATGATGCGCTGCACAATCGCCAGACCCAGACCGGTTCCGCTGGTGCTGCGGGCGCTGTCACCGCGTACAAACGGCTGGAACAGGTGTTTCAGCTGGTCGGGTTCAATCCCCGGACCATCATCATCAACCTGGAACCATGCACGATGTAATTCACGCCCTGAGCTGACTTTGATCCAGCCGTTGCCATAGCGGGCCGCATTGACCACCATATTGGCCAGCGCGCGTTTGATCGCCAGCGGATTAATATCCAGCATCAGCTCCGTCGACATCACGGCATTTTCGATTTCGCGCTCGTAGCCGCTTTCCGCCGCCACCACTTCACCGAGAACGCTGTTAAGGTCGGCGCGCTCAAACTGCATTTCCTGCCCGGTGCGCAGATAGTCGATAAACTGTTCGATAATCGCATTACATTCTTCGATATCTTTATTAATCGACTCCGCCAGATAGCCGTCCTGCTCCGACATCATTTCCGTCGCCAGACGAATCCGCGTCAGCGGCGTTCTCAGATCGTGGCTGACCCCGGCCATCAGCAGAGTACGGTCATCGGCCAGCTGTTTAACACCGGACGCCATCTGATTAAAGGCTCGCGTCACGGAGCGGACTTCAGAGGCCCCGTACTCACGCAGCGGCGGCGGAATAATCCCTTTACCCACCTGGAGCGCCGCGTGCTCCAGCTCCACCAGCGGGCGGTTCTGAATGCGGATAAACAGCCAGGCACCGCCAATCGCCAGCAGCATAATCGCCAGCGTATAGCGGAACAGCGGGGAGAAATCCCCCTGGTGGATTTCGGTCAGCGGTACGCGCACCCAGATGTCCGGTGACAGCCAGGTTTTCAGCCATACCACCGGCGAGTTTTTATTCACCTCGACGCGAACATCGGTCGGCCCGCCCAGCTGCTGCGCCATCTGCTGGCTGAGGAACTGATAGTGCTGCGCCCAGCGTAATCCGCTCTCTTCCGCCGCTGCATTGGTATACAGCGAGATGCCCAGTTCACGGTAGATTTCACGGCGGAAGGCCGGTGGCACCTCCAGCTGTGTGCCATCTTCCAACTGCAACCGGTCGGTCATCAACATACGCACTTCATAGGCCAGCACTTTGTTGAACTGTTGCAGACTCGGCAAAATAGCAAAGTTCAGCACTACCAGATAGGTCGTTACCAGGCTGACAAACAGCAGGGTAACGATCAACAGTAAGGTGCGGGCAAATGAACTGCGGGGAGAGAAGCGGAATCGCCTCATGCTTTACTGCCGTCCGGCACAAAGACGTAACCCAGGCCCCAGACAGTCTGGATGTAGCGCGGGTGAGCCGGGTCTTCTTCTACCATACGGCGCAGACGGGAAATCTGGACATCAATAGAACGCTCCATGGCGCTGTATTCACGGCCGCGTGCCAGGTTCATCAGTTTATCGCGCGACAGCGGCTCACGCGGGTGACTCACCAGCGCTTTCAGTACCGCAAATTCACCGCTGGTCAGCGGCATCGGCTCGTCTTCACGGAACATCTCACGCGTGCCGAGGTTCAGCTTGAACTTACCAAACGCAATCACCGCTTCTTCCTGAGAAGGCGCACCCGGCAGCTCATTTGCCTGACGGCGCAGAACCGCACGAATACGTGCCAGCAGTTCACGCGGGTTAAATGGTTTTGGAATATAGTCGTCAGCACCGATTTCCAGCCCGACGATGCGATCCACTTCTTCGCCTTTCGCGGTGACCATAATAATCGGCATCGGGTTGCTCTGGCTGCGCAGGCGGCGGCAGATAGACAGGCCGTCTTCTCCCGGCAACATCAGATCAAGCACCATCAGATGGAAAGATTCACGGGTCAGCAAACGATCCATCTGTTCGGCATTGGCTACGCTGCGTACCTGAAAACCCTGCTCGGTCAGATAACGTTCCAGCAGTGCACGCAAACGCATGTCATCATCTACCACCAGGATTTTGTAATTCTCTTGCATTTCGCTACTCCAAAGGCGCAATTGCCTGAGCCTGTATTTTCAAAAAGGATGCCTGAATGTAACAGTCAATAATGGTTTATATTGTAGCCGAAATTGTTACAAAGCATATTAAACAGCAGCTTATCTTTGAAATCACCCCCAAAATTATCCCGTCGCCCGCGCATTTGCTACGGTATTTATCATGACAAACAAGCAGTAACGTTGCGGAATAATTCGGAACATCGGATTTGCATCCCGACACGTGGCACAACAAAATAGTCCCCATATCACGACAACGATGATGCAACGATGAAAACCAAACTGATCACCCGTGAGGGCTACAACCTGCTCAAGCAGGAGCTGGACTTTCTCTGGCGCGAAGAGCGCCCGGAAGTCACCAAAAAAGTGACCTGGGCTGCCAGCCTTGGCGACCGCAGCGAAAATGCCGACTATCAGTACAATAAAAAGCGCCTGCGTGAAATCGACCGCCGTATTCGTTACCTGACCAAATGTATGGAGCAGCTGCGTATTGTTGACTACTCCCCACAGCAGGATGGCAAAGTGTTTTTCGGTGCCTGGGTCGAAGTGGAAAACGATGACGGCGATGTGAAACGTTTTCGCATCGTCGGCTATGACGAAATCTTTGGGCGTAATGACTATATCTCGATTGATGCGCCGATGGCGCGCGCCCTGCTGAAAAAAGAGGCGGGCGATGCCGCTATTGTCCACACCCCGGCAGGGGAAGCGCTGTGGTACGTCAACGACATCAGCTATGTAAAAGAGTCCTAATCATCACGTTGCCGCAGCGCAGACGGCCCGATAGCTGGCAATCTGCGGCTGCAATCCGTATAACTGTTGCCAATTTCTTCAGCTAAAAAGTATCCCAACCATGATGAATAATTCACTGAGTCGCCTGATTGCCGGTGAGCTACAGGCCAGAGCAGAGCAGGTTGAAGCCGCAGTTCGCCTGCTGGACGAAGGAAATACCGTGCCGTTTATCGCACGTTACCGTAAGGAAGTGACCGGTGGGTTAGATGACACCCAGTTGCGCCAGCTGGAGACTCGCCTGGGCTACCTGCGCGAGCTGGGCGACCGCCGTCAGTCGATTCTGAAATCCATTGCCGACCAGGGAAAACTGACCGACGAGCTGGCCGCTGCCATCAACGCCACCCTGAGCAAAACCGAACTCGAAGACCTTTACCTGCCGTACAAACAGAAGCGCCGCACGCGTGGACAGATTGCCATTGAAGCCGGTCTGCAACCGCTGGCCGACACGCTGTGGCAGCAGCCAGAGCATGACCCTGAGCAGCTGGCAGCCCGCTATGTGGATGCCGATAAAGGCGTGGCTGACACCAAGGCTGCACTCGACGGTGCCCGTTATATCCTGATGGAACGCTTTGCGGAAGACGCCGGCCTGCTGGCTAAAGTGCGCGACTACCTGTGGAAAAATGCGCATCTGGTCGCGCGGGTGATTGAAGGTAAAGAAGAGGAAGGCGCAAAATTCCGCGACTACTTTGACCATCATGAAGCGTTAGCCACCGTTCCTTCGCACCGTGCGCTGGCGATGTTCCGTGGCCGTAATGAAGGCATCCTGCAGCTGGCGCTGAACGCTGACCCACAGTTCGATGAACCGCCGCGTGAAAGTCACGGCGAGCAGATTATCACTGACCACCTGAACCTGCGCCTGAACAATGCCCCGGCGGATGCCTGGCGCAAAGCGGTGGTCAGCTGGACCTGGCGCATCAAAGTCCTGCTGCACCTGGAAACCGAGCTGATGGGCACAGTACGCGAGCGCGCCGAAGATGAAGCCATTAACGTTTTTGCCCGCAACCTGCACGATCTGCTGATGGCCGCTCCGGCGGGCATGCGCGCCACCATGGGTCTCGATCCCGGACTGCGTACCGGGGTCAAAGTCGCGGTTGTGGATGCCACCGGGAAACTGGTCGCGACCGACACGATTTATCCGCATACCGGACAGACCGCCAAAGCCGCCGCTGCCGTTGCGGCACTCTGTACCCGACATCAGGTTGAGCTGGTCGCTATCGGTAACGGCACCGCCTCACGCGAAACCGAGCGTTTCTACCTTGAGGTGCAGAAGCAGTTCCCACAGGTGCAGGGCCAGAAAGTGATCGTCAGCGAAGCCGGCGCCTCGGTCTATTCTGCTTCTGAACTCGCCGCGCTGGAATTCCCGGACCTGGATGTGTCCATACGTGGTGCGGTGTCGATTGCCCGTCGCCTGCAGGACCCGCTCTCTGAGCTGGTGAAGATCGACCCGAAATCCATCGGCGTGGGTCAGTATCAGCATGACGTCAGCCAGAGCCAGCTGGCGAGAAAACTGGATGCGGTAGTGGAAGACTGTGTGAACGGCGTGGGCGTGGACCTTAACACCGCTTCCGTTCCGCTGCTGACCCGCGTGGCGGGCCTGAGCAAAATGATCGCCCAGAATATTGTCGCCTGGCGTGACGAAAACGGCCGTTTCCAGAACCGCCAGCAGCTGCTGAAAGTGGGTCGTCTGGGGCCAAAAGCCTTCGAACAGTGCGCCGGATTCCTGCGTATCACTCAGGGCGATAACCCGCTGGATGCCTCAACGGTTCACCCGGAAGCCTATCCGGTCGTCGAGCGTATTCTCGCGGCGACCGAACAGGCTCTGAACGACCTGATGGGGAATCCGACGGAGTTACGCAACCTGAAAGCCGTCGATTTTACCGATGAGCGTTTCGGCGTTCCGACCGTCAGCGACATCATCAAAGAGCTGGAAAAACCGGGCCGCGATCCGCGCCCTGAGTTTAAAACCGCGCAGTTCGCCGAAGGCGTTGACACCATGAACGATCTGCTGCCGGGCATGGTACTGGAAGGGTCCGTTACCAACGTGACCAACTTCGGTGCCTTCGTCGATATCGGCGTTCATCAGGATGGCCTGGTGCATATCTCTTCGCTCGCCGACAAGTTTGTCGATGACCCCCACAAAGTGGTGAAAGCCGGTGATGTGGTGAAAGTGAAAGTGATGGAAGTCGATTTGCAGCGTAAACGTATTGCGCTGACCATGCGTCTGGACGAGCAGCCGGGTGAAACCGGTGCGCGTCGCGGCGGCGGTAACAGCGCCGCTAACGGTCGTGACGCTGCCCGCCCGGCAAAAACCAGCACCAAACGCCCTGCCGCGTCGTCCGCGGGTAACAGTGCGATGGGCGATGCCCTCGCTGCCGCGTTTGGCAAAAAAAGCTAATCACCCCGGCGGGCCTTATGGCCCGCTCTTTTTCCGCAACCCTCCTCCCGCTGTTACGCTATAAGTTGCCCGATATCAATATGAGCGATTATCACTCTCATTAAAATTCTCAGTGTCTTTTTATCTGGCAGGCACAACCCATGCAATTTATCCCAGAGCAGTCCTATCGAATCGCCGGTTTCTCGCCGTCCATCAATCCGGCATTTCGCCAAAAACTCATGGCGCTTGGCCTGTTGCCCGGCTCCACGTTTCAACTAATCCGCGTGGCTCCGCTCGGCGATCCGGTACATATCGAAATGCGGCGCGTCAGCCTGATGCTGCGGAAAAAGGATCTCTCTCTGCTTCAGCTGGAAGTGATTAACGCGGCCGGAGACGTGGCATGAAAACCCTCACCATTGCGCTGACGGGGAATCCGAACGTCGGTAAAACCACCCTGTTTAACCAGCTTACCGGTTCGCGCCAGCGAGTCGGCAACTGGGCGGGCGTGACCGTCGAACGCAAAGAGGGGCACTTCCTGACGGAAAAACATCGGGTGCGCCTGGTGGATCTTCCGGGCTGCTATTCGCTCACCACCCTGTCAGCACAGGCGTCGCTGGACGAGCAGATCGCCTGCCAGTATCTGCTGGAGGGCGAAGCCGACCTGGCGATCAACGTGGTGGATGCCAGTAACCTGGAGCGTAATCTCTACCTGACGCTGCAACTGCTGGAGATGGGGCAGGCCTGCATTGTGGTATTGAATATGCTGGATATTATCGAAAGCCAGCAGACGAAAATGGATCTTACTGCGCTGGAGCAGGCGCTGGGCTGCCCGGTGGTGCCGATGGTATCCACGCGCGGGCGCGGCATGGAGGCGCTGAAGCAGGCCATTGACCGCTATATGCCTGAGAAAACCCGGCTGACGGTTCCGTATCCCGCGCCGTTGCAGCCGGTGCTGGAGGCGTTAACGGCGGCGCTGCCCGCCTCGACTCCGCCACGGCAGAAATGCTGGCTGGCGCTGCAAATACTGGAAGGCGATATCGGCAGCCAGCAGCAGGCTCCCGCTGCGGCTGCGCTGTTACCCGCACTTCAGCAGCAGCTGGGGGACGATGCCGCGCAGACCATTGTCAGCTGCCGCTATCAGTTCATCGAAGCACTGTGCCAGCGGGTGATTCATGAGGCTGGCCGCCGCGCCGTTTTCAGCCAGCGTCTGGATCAGCTGACGATGAACCGCTGGCTCGGCGTGCCCCTCTTTCTGCTGGTGATGTACCTGATGTTTTTTCTCGCCATCAATCTTGGCGGCGCGTTACAGCCGCTGTTTGACCTCGGATCGGCGGCGATCTTTATTCAGGGCACACAGTGGCTGGGGGCCACTCTGCATCTGCCGGTCTGGCTGACGCTGTTCCTGGCTCAGGGTGTCGGCGGCGGGATCAATACCGTCATGCCGCTGGTGCCGCAGATTGGCATGATGTACCTGTTCCTGTCCCTGCTGGAGGACTCCGGCTATATGGCGCGCGCGGCGTTTGTGATGGACAGGCTGATGCAGGCGCTCGGCCTGCCGGGTAAATCCTTTGTGCCGCTGATCGTCGGCTTTGGCTGTAACGTGCCGTCAGTGATGGGCGCACGCACGCTGGACGCACCGCGCGAGCGGCTGATCACCGTCCTGATGGCTCCGTTTATCTCCTGCGGCGCAAGGCTGGCTATTTTTGCGGTTTTTGCTGCGGCTTTCTTCGGCCAGCGCGGCGCGCTGGTGGTGTTCAGCCTCTATCTGCTGGGCATCTGCGCGGCCATTGCCACCGGCCTGCTGCTTAAACACACTCTGATGCGCGGTGCGGCCAGCCCCTTTGTGATGGAACTCCCGCTGTGGCACGTACCGCACGCGAAAAGCCTGCTGCTGCAGACTTGGCAGCGCCTGCGCGGGTTTGTGCTGCGCGCCGGGAAAGTGATCGTGATGGTCAGTATGTTCATCGGCGCGCTGAACAGCTTTTCATTCAGCGGCCAGCCGGTGAACCATCTTAATGACTCCGCGCTGGCCAGCGTCAGCCGCACCCTGACCCCGCTGCTGGCCCCGATCGGGGTACATAATGATAACTGGCAGGCGACCGTCGGTCTGCTGACCGGTGCGATGGCGAAAGAGGTGGTGGTGGGGACGCTTAACACCCTGTATACCGCCGAAGCCCTGCAACAACCATTTGATGCCAGCCAGTTCAGCCTGAGCGCTCAGCTGTATGACGCCGTGCTGGAAACCTGGCAGGGCATTAAAGCCACCTTCAGCCTCAGCGTGCTCGCCAACCCGATTGAAGCGAGTAAAGGCGATGCCGAGATGGCCAGCGGGGCCATGGGCACCATGCACAGCAAGTTCGCCAGCGACGCCGCCGCCTACAGTTACCTGATTTTTGTCCTGCTGTACGTGCCCTGCGTCTCGGTGATGGGAGCGATTGCCCGCGAAAGCAGCAGCCGCTGGATGCTGTTCTCAATTTTATGGGGCCTGGACCTGGCGTATTCGCTGGCAACGCTGTTTTATCAGCTGGCCAGCTTCCACCAGCATCCGGGCAGCAGTAGCCTGATTATCGCTATTGTGCTGCTGTTCAACGCGCTGCTGCTGGCCGCACTGCGCCGTATCAGGGTTGGACCCGCGCCGATCCCGGTCAAAAACATTATCCGCGACGGCTGTGCGGACTGTAGCCGCAACGGCGGCTGCCATTAATCCGCGCGCTGACCGCGTGCAGGGGTTGCGATTTTTTGACCAGCGTCTACAGTGAAAAATAACGCCTGAATTCTTCACTCGCGGTGGCCTGCTAAATAATAATGGATATTATCAATAACTTAATAGATAAAATCTACGAATATGCGTTTCCGCCATCGTGCCTGCAGCGGCTGCATACGCTGATTGACGATGCGCGGCAGCATATTCCTCATCCGCGTAAGGCCCACTGGGATGAAAAAGACGTGGTGCTGATCGCCTACGCTGACCAGTTTCACGCGGAGAACGCGCCGACGCTGACCACCTTCACCCGCTTCTGGCAGCAACACCTTGCGTCCAGCTTCAGCCTGGTGCATCTGCTGCCCTTTTTCCCCTACTCCTCCGACGATGGTTTCTCGGTGATGGATTATCATCAGGTTAATCCACCGTGCGGCAGCTGGCAGGAGATCGCCGATCTGCGCCAGCACACGCGGCTGATGTTTGATTTTGTCTGCAACCATATGTCGGCCCACAGCGCGTGGTTCCGGCACTATCTGGCACAGGATCCCGGCTGGGATGATTTCTTTATCAGTATGCCCCCCGCCACCGATTTAAGCGCCGTTACCCGCCCGCGCACCTCGCCGCTGCTGACGCCGTTTGAGATGGCCGACGGCGAAACACGCTTTATCTGGAGCACCTTCAGTGCCGACCAGATAGATCTGAACTTCGCCAACCCGGAAGTCCTGATTGCGATGGTTAACGTGCTGCTGGATTACCTGCAAAAAGGGGCCGACTACGTGCGACTCGACGCCGTCGGCTATCTGTGGAAAACCCCCGGCACCTCGTGTATTCATCTGGAAAAAACCCATCAGCTGGTGAAGCTGTTCCGCGCCATTGCTGACGAAGTGGCGCCGGGAACCGTGGTGCTGACGGAAACCAACGTGCCGCACCAGGACAATATCAGCTACTTTGGCAACGGCCGTGACGAAGCGCAGATGGTGTATCAGTTTTCCCTGCCGCCGCTGGTGCTGCATGCCATCCATAATGGTTCATCGCGGGCGCTGCGCCAGTGGGCCTCGTCACTCGACGGCGGCAGCGGGACCACCACCTTCTTTAATTTTCTCGCCTCCCACGACGGCATCGGCCTGAACCCCCTGCGCGGTATTCTGCCGGAAACCGAGATCGTTTCGCTGGTGCGCGACCTGGCGATGGAAGGAGCGCTGGTGTCGTATAAAAATAACCCGGATGGCACCACCAGCCCTTACGAAATCAACGTCACCTATATGGATGCGCTGAACCAGAAAGACGACGACGACGATACGCGACTGCGCCGTTTTCTGCTGGCTCATGCGCTGCTGCTGGCCTTCCCCGGCGTCCCGGCGATTTACGTACAAAGTATTCTCGGGTCGCGTAACGATATTGAGGGCGTTAAAGCCGCTGGCCATAACCGCGCCATTAACCGGCAGAAATATGCCGTCGGCGAGATTGAGCAGGCGCTGACCAGGAAGGATTCGCTGCGCCAGCGCGTCTACTTCGCCCTCAGCCAGTTGATCCAGTTACGCACCCGTCAGCCCGCCTTCCATCCCGATAACCCGATGAGCATCATCGACAGTGATAATTCACTGCTGGTGCTGAAACGTCAGGCCAGAGATGAACAGGAGTCGCTGTGGTGCGTGTTTAACCTCAGCGGCAAAGCGGCCAGCTTCACGCTGCCGGAGGGGCGCTGGTATCGGGATATCGTCAGTGGCGATCGTATTGATGGCGCGCAGGGACTGCGGCTGGAGGCATGGGCGTTTCACTGGCTGAAAATCTGAACCTGCCCGACGGCAAGCGGGCAGGCAATACCGCTTACCGGTACACTTCAGCCAGGGCGTGATCGCGGTTACCCTCCTGGGCGGCAATGATCACGTAGTATTTCCCTCCCAGCGCATCCGCTTTTTGGGATAACCGTGCGTTGGCGTCCATCGGGTCACTCGTGGAGTTCGTCGTCACGGTGCCGATCTTTTCCAGCTTCATCTCCTGGGCTTTATCCCGGTCTATCTGCTCCGCTGCCCCGGCATTAAACGCCACAAGGGCAGTGAACAACAGGGCAGAAACAGCGACTGGCTTTTTCATACAACCACCTCTCCTTAGGTCAGCCTTTCCAGTTAAGCCTGGCAGCGAAATTTCACTGCCTCGTCCATTATTGTCCCGGCAGAGAAAAGCAGCAACGTTGTGAATTGTTGCAAAAAATGACCACTGGCACCGCCGCGTCATGTCCGGTATTCAGGGCCGCAGTGTCGTGCAGAAATCAATCACCTGCTGCGAGAAAATCTCCGGATGGGAAATAAACGGCGCATGGGCGGCCTTGTCGATCAGCACGCTGCGGCTCGCGGGCCAGCGCTCATCCAGCAGTGGGATAATGTTGCGCGGCACCAGTCCGTCCAGCGCACCGTAAATGCGCAGCAGCGGCACCGCCAGTGCTTCCATTCCGCTGCGCAGATCGGCCGTTTTCAGGATCTCCAGACCGCCGTTCAGTACCTCCTCCGTTGGAACCGGGCGTTCAAAAACCACGCTTTTCAGGGCTCGGGCATCCTGACGTGCGCTGTCGGTGCCCAGCGTTTGCAGCGCCAGAAAACGCTCCACCGTGCGCTGGAAATCTTCACTCAGCTGCTGCTGAAAATTGGTCAGTGTCTCCGGCTTGATGCCTGGCCAGTCGGCTTCGGCACTGAAACGCGGCGAAGACGCGACGCTAATCAGTCCGTTTACCCGCTCTGGGGAATCAAGCGCTATCTGGCTGGCGACCAGCCCGCCGAGCGACCAGCCCAGCCAGGTCGCCTGCGCCGGGGCCTGCGCCGCAACCCGTGCCGCCATCTCTGGCAACGTCATTGCCGGGAAGCCCTGACTGTGACCATAGCCGGGCAGATCCACCAGGTGCAGACAAAAATGTGCGCTGAGTCGATTGCTGATGCAATGCCATACCCCGGCGTTCAGTCCCCATCCGTGCAGCAGCACAAGATGGCGATCGCCGCGGCCAATGGTCTCCCGGTGAAGCGTACTCATGGGTTATGGTCCTGTTTTTAAGATGAGGTTGCCATGCTACCAATCCCGGCAGGCTGTTGGCTATGCCTGATGCCGCTCGCCGATTCACAGCACGGGGTGTGCAGCGTCTGTCTGCGCCAGTTTCTGAACCAGGCGGCCTGCTGCCCGCGCTGCGGATTGCCCAGCCGCCGGACTGACAGAGAGTGTGGCCGCTGTCTGCGTCGCCCGCCGCCGTGGCAGCGGTTAGTCCGTGTGACCCCCTGGCAGCGGCCGCTGGACCAGCTGGTGAACCGGCTTAAGTTTTATCGCACGACAGCACTTGCGGTAATGCTGGCCCGGTTGTTACTGCTATGCTGGTTAGTGCAGCGTCGGGAAACCGGGCTGCAACGCCCCGACCTGCTGCTGGTCGTGCCGCTGCATCAGCGCCGGGCGTGGCAACGTGGCTATAATCAACTGGATGATATGGCCCGCTGGCTGGCACGTCGGGTAGCGTGCCGCTATCTTCCGCGCGCCCTGACACGCGTTCGGGCTGGAAAAATTCAGCACCAGCTGGGGGCGCTGGCACGACGCAAGAATCTGCGCGGTGCTTTCAGGCTTGAAACCGATGTGCGTGGCCGGCATATCACCCTGCTGGATGATGTCGTCACCACCGGCAGCACTGTCGCCGAGATCAGCCGCCTGCTGCTGGCCCACGGCGCCGCCAGCGTACAGATATGGTGCCTGTGCCGAACCTTGTAGAGCGTCGGTGATGGGCGTATTATAACCAACGAAATTAGTCAACTATTGAGCAATCGCCATGATCCTAATTACCGACTCTGCACAAGAGCACTTCGCAAAACTGCTGTCAAAGCAGGAAGATGGCACCCAAATTCGTGTATTCGTGATTAATCCGGGTACACCTACCGCCGAGTGCGGTGTTTCCTATTGTCCGCCCGATGCCGTCGAAGCGACCGATACGGAACTGAAGTTCCCCCTGCTGTCAGCCTACGTTGATGCGCTGAGCGCCCCGTATCTGGAAGAGGCTGAGATCGACTTTGTTACCGACAATCTCGGTTCACAGCTGACGCTGAAAGCGCCAAACGCAAAAATGCGTAAAGTTAACGACGATGCCCCGTTAATGGAGCGCGTGGAGTACCTGTTGCAGGCGCAGATTAACCCACAGCTGGCCAGCCACGGCGGGAAAGTCTCGCTGATGGAAATCACCGATGACGGTCTTGCCATCCTGCAATTTGGCGGCGGCTGCAACGGCTGTTCCATGGTCGATGTGACCCTGAAAGAAGGCATCGAAAAAGAGATGCTGGCCGCCTTCCCTGAGTTGAAAGGCGTGCGTGATCTGACCGAACACCAGCGCGGCGACCACTCTTTCTACTGACAGACCCCTTCTTAACGGGGTGGGCATACCCACCCCGCAGTTTCCAGAACAACCCCTCCCGCATTTTTTAGCTCTGCTTGCCCCTGCTACGATTCCTTATGGATCTTTCAGCTTACACGTGTACACTGAAATCTGTTTTCGCAACCAGCAGGTCATTATGTTGAACAACACTGGCAGAAGAGTCGTGATCACGGGCATGGGTTTGATCAGCCCACTGGGCAATGGCGTTAACGGCAGCTGGCAACGGCTGATTGCCGGGCAGTCGGGGATTCGCCATCTTCCGGAAGAAGTCTATGGCGATACCGCCATCCGCGTCGGTGGGCAGGTTCCCTCCATTGAGCAGGATGCGCAGCACGGTTTTGATATTGCGGCATTAATCCCGGTAAAAGAGCAGCGCAAAGCTGATCGCTTTATTCATCTGGCCCTGGCCGCCGCCGAAGAGGCTATCGCTCAGGCCGGGCTGCACACCCTGACTGAAGCGGCAAAATTACGTACCGCCACGATCATTGCCACCGGCATCGGGGGTTTTCATGCCATTGGTCATGCCGTCAAAACCGTAGCCGAGAAAGGCAGTCGCAAACTGTCACCGTTTACCATCCCTTCATTCATCGCCAATCTCGCCGCCTCGCATGTGGCAATAAAATATGGCTTTAAGGGTATGCTGGGTACGCCGGTTTCTGCCTGTGCGGCCAGTATTCAGAGCATCGGTGACGGTTTCCGCGCCATTCGCTTTGATGATGCTGATATCGCCGTCGTTGGCGGCTGTGAGTCCTGTATCAACCCGGTATCGCTGGGGGGATTCCAGGCCGCCCGTGCGCTCTCTACCGACTTTAATGAACATCCGGAGCAGGCTTCACGCCCGTTTGACCAGGGGCGTGACGGCTTTGTGATGGGGGAAGGTGCCGGAGTGCTGGTGCTGGAGGAGCTGACCCGTGCTCAGGCGCGCGGTGCCACGATTCTGGCGGAAGTGGTCGGCTACGGCACCACCTCCGATGCTTACCACATCACCTCCGGTCCGGAAGATGGTGAAGGGGCCGCCCGCGCAATGAGCATCGCACTGCAACAGGCCGGGATGACGGGACGCGATGTGGACTACATCAATGCCCATTCGACCTCCACCCCGGTAGGTGACCTGGCCGAAATTAATGCGTTGCGCCGGGTGCTGGGCGACGGTGCCCGTGCGGCAATTTCGTCGACGAAATCTGCCACCGGCCATCTGCTGGGTGCTGCCGGGGCGGTCGGTGCGATCTTCTCGCTGATGGCGATGCGTGAGCAGATTGCGCCGCCGTCGCTGAATATTACCCGGCTGGACAGTGCGGCAGAAGGGTTGAAGGTGATCCGCAACGAGGCACAGCAGGTGACAATCCGCAATGCGCTGGTCAACGGCTTTGGCTTTGGTGGCGTGAACGGGTCGATCATTTTCAAAGCTTTTACCGCGTAGGGGCGAGGTATAGCCTCGCCCGCGAAGTGAACATCTGCCATAAAGGGGTCGGGTATGCCCGACCCCTATGATTTTTTGCGCCGCTGATTGATGTCCTTAATCAACCGGTTAACCTGACTATCGGCAAACATCACCTCCTGGGTGACGCTCAGTTTACGCCGCCAGTTGGGATACTGATCGGTAGTGCCCGGCACGTTCACCGGCTCCGCCATATCCAGCCAGTCCTCCGGCTGTAGCCCCAGCAGAGCGCTGTTGCTGTCGGCAATAAAGCGCTGTAAACCCCGGTTCAGCACTGCGCTCATCGCCATTTTATCCGCCCGTTTACCACAGCGTTTTGGCACACAGCCGAAGCGGTGCAACGCTGCCAGCAGCGCCTGTTTTTGCCGGGTGCGCTGGTCAAACAGTCCGCTGAGTATCAGCTTGTCCGGGTAAACGCCAAGCGACTCACCGAGCGTGAGATCGCCGGATGTCCAGAAACCGCGCAGCGTCGGCAGATCGTGAGTGGTGGCGCTGGCCATGGCCTGGCGCGGCCACGCTGACGGCGCACGGTAGCGATCCTCGCTCTCCTGCTCAAAGTAGAGCACCTTCCATGAGTAGATCCCGTTGTCGCGCAGCTTACCGACAATCTCTTCCGGTACCGTCCCCAGATCCTCACCGATGACCATGCACTGATGGCGCTGACTTTCCAGCGCCAGGATCGCCATCAGATCGTCCACCGGATAGTGAACATACGCCCCGAAGTTTGCCGTTTCACCGTAAGGGATCCACCACAGACGCAGCAGCGACATCACATGGTCGATGCGCAGCGCACCGCAGCTCGCCATATTGGCCCGCAGCAGCTCAATAAAGGGCTGATAGCCGCGGTCACGCATCACCTGCGGATCCATCGGCGGCAGCCCCCAGTTCTGTCCCTGTGGGCCAAGGATATCCGGGGGTGCGCCCACCGAGGCTTTCAGCCGGTAAAGCTCGCGGTCACACCAGGTTTCCGAGCCCCCTTCCGCGACCCCAACGGCTAAATCACGGTACAGCCCCACCGGCATCTGATGCTGCTGGCAGCGCTGCCAGCAGGCATCAAACTGGCGGTTAGCCAGCCATTGCAACCACAGCCAGAAACGCACTTCATCCTGCTGCTCACGGCAAAACTGCTGTACCGCCTCACTGTCACCGTGCTGTAAGTTTTCCGGCCATACCGGCCAGCCCCAGCGGGTAGCATCCTCCTTCAGCAGGGCGCTGTGCAGTGCATCATAGGCAGCCTGGTTTTGCAGGCTCTCCCCCCCTTCCTCAATGAATTTCGCAAAGTCGGCCACGCTGGCCTCCTGCGCGTCACGCCCGGCAAAGTGCTGCCAGGCAAAGCGCAGTCCTTCAATTTTCAGCGCCCCGACCCGCGCGTAATCCACCCAGTCGGCGTCACGTGCGGCCTGGACTGCGGCCTGGGTGCTCTTTTTGTTCCACCAGCGCTGAGCGGCCTTATCGTGCTGAAAATCCGCGACGGCAGCCACATCGATGTACATCACGTTCAGCCAGCGGCGCGAAGAGGGACTGTACGGGCTGGCATTTTCAGGCAGCGAGGGGTAAAGCGCATGAATGGGATTCAGCCCGATAAACGCGCCGCCGCGCGTGGCGATCTCACTCACCATCCGCTGCAGATCGCCAAAGTCACCGATGCCCCAGTTATGCGCCGAACGCAGCGTGTAGAGCTGCACGCAGGCGCCCCACAGCTTATCCCCGCGCTTCAGCTCTGCCGGTTCATAGCAGCGTTTTGGCGCAATGATAATCCGGCACGGCCACTGCTTTTTACCCTGCGTCAGCTGCAGCTGGTGATAGCCTTCCGGCAGATTCGCCGGCAGCGCCAGTTTCTCACCCGCGCTGACCACGCCCTGATACGTTTTGCCCTGCTCGGTGTTTAACTGCCACTGGTAGTCTCCTTTGCCGTCCACCTGAAGCTGCTGAGCGCGCTTTTTCAGCAGCACCTTACAGGGGGGCAGCGGGGCACTGCCCGCCGTGGGACGCGCCGCCATGGCCGCCAGCAGCTTTTCCCGCGTTTCCGCAGAGACCGCTTCCGGCTGCCCGCGGGCATTGATATATTTTGCCGCAATCCCCGCCGCCGCTGCGGCCTGCTCAAACTTCTTTGCATCCATAAGCCGCTCCTTATCGTTTTGCCTGCCAGATACGCTGCTGATAGTCACGCACCGAACGGTCGGAGCTGAACATCCCGGTGCGGGCGGTGTTAAGGATCGCCGCCCGCGTCCAGGCTTCCTGGTCGCGATACAGCGCCTCCACCTTCAGCTGCGCTTCGCAGTAGCTGGCAAAGTCGGCCAGTACCAGCCACGGGTCTCCCCCTTTACCCAGGCTGTGCAGCATCATATCGAAAGCGTGCTTATCCCCACCGCTGAAGAACCCTTTTTCCAGCTCTTTCAGCAGGCTGTCGAGATGTTTATCTTTCTTACGCAGTTTAATCGGATCGTAGCCGCCCGCTTTCAGCGCCTTCACCTGATCCACCGTGTTGCCAAAGATAAAAATGTTCTCTTCACCCACCTGTTCGGCGATCTCCACGTTGGCCCCGTCAAGCGTGCCGACGGTGAGCGCCCCGTTCAGCGCCAGTTTCATGTTCCCGGTGCCGGAAGCTTCATACCCGGCGGTTGAGATCTGCTCTGACAGATCGGCGGCCGGGATCATCAGCTCTGCCGCCGTAATGCGGTAATCAGGGATGAATACCACCTTCAGCCTGTCGCCCATCAGCGGATCGTTATTGATCTTCTCTGCCACTTTGTTAATGGCGTAGATGATATTTTTCGCCAGGTAGTAGCCCGGCGCGGCTTTCGCCCCGAACAGAAAGACGCGCGGCACCACATCCAGCGCCGGGTTATCGCGCAGTCGCTTATAGAGGGAAAGAATGTGCATCAGGCCCAGATGCTGACGCTTGTACTCATGCAGCCGTTTGATCTGCACGTCAAACAGCGCGTCCGGGTTGACCACAATGCCGGTTCGCCGCACGATATACTCTGCCAGCCGCAGCTTGTTGGCGTGCTTAATCTGGCGATACCGTTTGCGGAACGCTTTATTGTCGGCAAAGGCCTCCAGCCCTTTCAGCGCATCCAGATCGTTCGCCCACTCCACGTTCAGAGTTTCATCAATCAGCCCGGCCAGCGCCGGATTACACTGCTTCAGCCAGCGGCGCGGCGTGATGCCATTGGTGACGTTATGAAATTTCTCCGGCCACAAAAGGTGATATTCCGGAAACAGATCTTTCACCACCAGTTCGGAGTGCAGCGCGGCCACCCCGTTAACGGCGAAGCCGCTGACCACGCAGAGGTTCGCCATACGCACCTGTTTATCATGCACCACGGCCAGCTTCGCCCAGACCTTCGCATCGCCCGGCCACTGCTTATCCACGATCTTTTTAAAGCGGCGATTGATCTCTTTAATCAGCATGAAATGGCGCGGCAGCAGGCTGCGCACCAGGCGCTCATCCCAGCGCTCCAGCGCTTCCGGCATTAAGGTATGGTTGGTGTAGGCAAAAGTCTGATGGGTAATGGCCCAGGCCTCATCCCAGCTTAACCGGTGCTCATCCAGCAGCACGCGCAGCATTTCGGGAATGGCGATCGTCGGGTGGGTATCATTGAGCTGAATCACCTCGTAATCCGGCAGCGTCTCAATGCTGCGCCCGGCGAGATGATGGCGGCGCAGAATATCCGCCACGGAACAGGCGCACTGGAAATACTGCTGCATCAGGCGCAGACGCTTGCCTTCCTGATGATTGTCGTTGGGATATAACACCTTCGTCAGCTTCGCGGCATCTATACCCTGCTGTTCAGCCTTGAGGAATTTGCCGTCGTTAAACAGCGTCAGGTCGAACGGATGGGCGTGCGTAGCCTGCCACAGGCGCAGCGGCTGCACCACGCCATTGCGATAGCCGGTAACCGGCAGATCCCAGGCTTCACCGCGCAGGGTGAACGCCGGATGCCAGGCGATCTCCCCATCCGCATTTTTAATCACCGTGCCGCCAATGCCGACACTCACATCCAGCGCCGCGTTATGCCGGAACCACGGGTAACGTTCGCGCTGCCAGTCGTCCGGGGCTTCACTCTGCTGCCCGTCGTCAAATGACTGACGAAACAGGCCGTACTGATAGTTGAGGCCATAACCGGTGGCCGACTGCCCGACCGTGGCCATCGAATCCAGATAGCAGGCCGCCAGCCGTCCCAGACCGCCGTTACCCAGCGCCGGATCAACTTCCTCCTCCAGCAGTTCACTGAGGTCGCACTGGTGCTGTGCCAGCGCCGCTTTGACCTCGTCATACCAGCCCAGATTAAGCAGGTTATTGCCGGTCAGACGACCAATCAGAAACTCCATGGAAATATAGTTAACGTGGCGCTGCTGCTTCCCCGTTTTTGCCACCGGCTGCGCCGCCAGCAGTTCTGCCAGCGCCCCACTGACGGCCTGCCACCACTGGTGGGAGGTCATCTCTGCGGCGCGGGCATACCCCAGGTGTTGCCATTGACGTGTCAGGGCCGCATCAAAGCGCGCCCGGTTGAATTTCTGTTGTGACATACAGTCCCTCTTAAAATAGACGGGCGAAAATGTGACCAGGCACCTTACAGTTAAGACGCCAAAACGAAAAAAAGCTCACCGCAGAATGCGATGAGCGAAAAAAAAGCCAAAACAACAAGCTAGAGGGACACAACTAACCGGACTGGCAGCCCGGATAAAGCGCACGGCAGCAGGGTGCAGAGCAGGCTGCACGCCCAACAATGGGGGAAAGGGACGGAAAAATAGAGAGACTAATCTGAGTATGAGTGAATTCGTAAAACGCGCCAGTCGCGGGCGGCCCTTTTTTTGGCCGCCCGCTGCCGGGTTAGCAGAGCTCCAGATGAACGTCGTGCTGCTCGATGGTTTTCATCACGCCCGGAGGGGGGGCCTGGTCGGTGAACAGATAGTCGATTAATCCCATGTTGCCGAGATTTACCATCGCGTTACGGCCA
This sequence comes from Erwinia sp. Eh17-17, assembly GCF_039675725.1. Taxonomy (NCBI): domain Bacteria; kingdom Pseudomonadati; phylum Pseudomonadota; class Gammaproteobacteria; order Enterobacterales; family Erwiniaceae; genus Erwinia; species Erwinia sp. Eh17-17. Next base: position 69,776 of record NZ_JBDFQT010000004.1, read on the forward strand.
AATTTAGAGTGGTCAGCCACCAGCATCACGCAGCGGGAATTCTCGATAATCGCCCGCTTGGTGCGCACTTCATGATAGTCGAAGTCCAGCAGTGAACCGTCCATATCAATGCCGCTGATACCGAGAATGCCGTAATCGAGACGGAACTGGGAGATATAGTCGAGAGTGGCCTCCCCCATAATACCGCCGTCACGGGTGCGAACCTCGCCCCCCGCCAGGATAAGGCGAAAATCGGGCTTCGCCATCAGCAGCACGGCCACATTGAGATTGTTGGTCACTATGCGCAGATTGCTGTGGTTCATCAGTGCGTGGGCCACCGCTTCCGGCGTGGTGCCGATATCAATAAACAGAGATGCCCCGTCAGGGATCTGGCTGGCAACGCGCTGGGCAATGCGCGCTTTCTCGGCCGACCACATCATTTTTCGGTCCTGCCAGGCGGTGTTTTCTGAACTGGAAGGCAGCGCCGCGCCGCCGTGATGGCGCTGAATTTTATTCTGCTCGGCCAGCTCGTTTAAGTCGCGGCGAATGGTTTGCGGACTGACGTCAAAATGTTCGACCAGCTCTTCGGTGCTGACATATCCCTGGCGACGCACCAGTTCGATGATGGCGTCATGTCGTTGTGTCTGCTTCAAGATCTTCCCCTTTTACCGTTTTATCTGACGCGTATCGACAAAGGCCATCACCAGCCCGACCAGCAGCCCGGTAACGTGAGCAGCATTGGCAATCGACAGGCCAAACCAGCCGAAATAGCCCACCAGCAGCCAGAGTACCGCGAAAGCCATCAACCCGCGCTGCAGGTAGATGCCGCGTTCAGGGCAGCGCTCACCGCACAGCCAGGAGTAGCCCATCAGGGCATACACCACGCCGGAAAGGCCACCAAACAGCACGCCGCTAAATTTCGCCTGCATCCAGCCGCTGAGCAACGCGGAAATCAGCATGATAACAAACAGCTTACCGCTACCGAGCAGCTTTTCCAGCGTGCCGCCAAGATACCAAAACCACATCAGGTTAAACAGAATGTGCAGTAACGAGAAGTGCAGCAGCGCATGGCTGAACCAGCGCCACAGTTCAAAATGCTGGTCTGCGTCGGGCCAGGAGAGCAGGCTCATCACCGCCTGGTCGCCGAATACCTGCATCAGAATAAACACCAGAATACAGGCGGCCATCACCAGCAGGGTTAACGGCCCGGCGCGTTCACGCACGTTCGCCAGCAGTGAGGTGTGCTGATAATGAATACCGCTGTCGGTGGTGCCTGACTGCCAGCTTGCCGCCTGATAGCGCACGTGGTTGGGGTCACGGATAAACTGATTAAGTTCGTTTTCGACCACGCTGAACTGGGATTCATCATCGAGCCACAGCGTATAGCCGCCGTCGTGCTCAATGCGCAACGTCACGCCGCGCGTCGCCATGTAGTCGACAAACGCCTGAGCCGGGCGCAGATGAGTAAAATGGGTGATGCGCATAATAGAAGCGGCTTCCTTACAATCTAACCAGACAAAGCGGACAGTATAACGATTTCCCCTTACAGATTGCAGGGGAAAGCGCCTGGCCTGCGATAAGTTACGCGTTATCCACCTGCTGGGGGAATGCCGTGCGCCAGGCTTCAAAACCGCCGTCAATGCTGTAAGCCGACGTAAAGCCCTGATTCAGTAAATACTGCGCAGCACCTTTACTGCTGTTGCCGTGATAGCACATTACCAGCACCGGGGTGGTCAGCGGCGCTTGGGCGATAAAGGCCGGCAGGGAATCATTGGTCAGATGGAAGGCTCCGCTGGCGTGGGCCGCAGCAAAACTCTGCGGGTCGCGAATATCAACCAGCAAAGCCTGCCCTGCGGCCAGCTTCTGCTGCGCCTGCGCTACGTCGATGCACTCAAATTGTTCCATGGTGGGTTCTCGTCAAAAGCTAAAAAAGTGACCAAATTACCCCCATTGTAGCCTGAAGCAGGCGCACAATAACCCGGCAGTCAGCAGGGAGATCGTCTTTTTCTTGCAGCAATTATGTTACCTGCATCACGCATAAATGTTTTTATTAGGTTAACGCTGGCGTCAATGTGGCTTTACGATTACTATAATGTTCGAAAACGAACATTATTGAAAGATTCCGAACATCGGAGGAGATGACGTGGAAACCAAAGACCTGATCGTAATCGGCGGCGGCATTAACGGTGCCGGTATTGCGGCTGATGCTGCCGGGCGCGGACTGTCGGTGCTGATGCTGGAGGCGCAAGACCTCGCCTGCGCCACCTCTTCCGCCAGTTCTAAATTGATCCACGGTGGCCTGCGTTACCTGGAACACTATGAATTCCGCCTGGTCAGTGAAGCACTGGCCGAGCGCGAAGTGCTGCTGAAAATGGCCCCGCACATCGCTTTCCCGATGCGTTTCCGCCTGCCGCACCGCCCGCACCTGCGTCCGGCGTGGATGATCCGCGTTGGCCTGTTTATGTACGACCACCTCGGAAAACGCACCAGCCTGCCGGGCAGCAAAGGGTTGCGTTTTGGCTCAGATTCGGTGCTGAAGCCCGAAATCGTGCGCGGTTTCGAATATTCTGACTGCTGGGTGGACGATGCCCGTCTGGTGGTACTGAACGCGCAGGAAATTGAAAAGCGCGGCGGCGAAGTGCGTACCCGCACTCGCGTGACGCGTGCCTGGCGTGAAAATGGCCTGTGGAACGTGGAAGCGGAAGACGTCGATAGCGGCAAAACCTTCACCTGGCAGGCCAAAGGCCTGGTGAATGCGGCGGGTCCGTGGGTGAAACAGCTGTTTGACGACAGCCTGAAGCTGAAGTCCCCTTACGGCATCCGTCTGATCAAAGGCAGCCACATCGTGGTCCCCCGCGTTCACACTCAGAAGCAGGCTTATATCCTGCAGAACGAAGACAACCGTATTGTGTTCGTGATCCCGTGGATGGATGAGTTCTCGATTATCGGCACCACCGACGTCGAGTACAAAGGCGACCCGCATAACGTCAAAATCGACGATAACGAAATCGACTATCTGCTGACGGTGTTTAACGCCCACTTTAAGAAAGACATCAGCCGTAACGATATCGTCTGGACTTACTCCGGTGTGCGCCCGCTGTGTGATGATGAGTCTGATTCCCCTCAGGCAATTACCCGCGATTACACCCTGGACGTGCATGATGATGCGGGCCAGACTCCGCTGCTGTCGGTATTCGGCGGTAAGCTCACAACCTATCGCAAGCTGGCAGAGCACGCGATGGAGAAACTGAGCAAATACTACCCGCATGCGGGTGCAGCCTGGACCAAAAGCTGTGTGCTGCCGGGCGGTAACTTCGCCGGTACGCCTCAGGATTACGCCGCAACGCTGCGTCGCCGCTTCCCGTTCATCACCGAAGCGATGGCGCGCCACTATGCGCGTACCTACGGCAGCAATACGGAATTAGTGCTGAAAGACGCCACCAGCCTCGACGATTTGGGCGAGCTGTTTGGCCACCACTTCTATGAAGCGGAACTGCGTTACCTGGTCGAGAAAGAGTGGGTGCGCGTGACCGACGATGCCATCTGGCGCCGGACGAAAGAAGGGATGTGGCTGAACGAAGAGCAGCAGGCGCGGATTACCGCATGGCTGGCCGAGCACGGTAAAAAACCTGCGGCGTTATCGCTGGCCTCATAAAAACAGGGGCGACCGGAAAAAAGGGTCGCCCCCTACGGAATCCAGACAAATTCTCCATCGCTAAGCGTCCGATAGCATTCGATTCCAGGGCCCGACCTTCTGTTAAGGTCGGGCCTCTCCTTCCCGCTTACAACCTGACCGGTTTAATCCCCCAGATCTCATCCGCATACTCCTGGATGGTACGATCCGACGAGAAATACCCCATATTGGCAATGTTGTGTACGGCACAGCGCGTCCACTCATCCTGATTGCGGTAGAGCTTATCGACCTTATCCTGTGTATCAACATAGCTGCGATAATCAGCCAGCAGCTGATAGTGGTCGCCCAGGTTCACCAGTGAATCAAAGATATTGCGGTAACGTCCCGGCTCCTGAGGGCTGAAGACGCCGGTAGCAATCTGCGTCAGCACCTGATGCAGCTCAGCATCCTTCTCGTAAAAATCACGCCCGTTGTAACCGCTGGCACGCAGCGCTTCAACTTGCGGCGTGGTGTTACCAAAGATAAAGATATTCTCTTCACCGACGTGATCCTGCATCTCGACGTTCGCCCCGTCCAGCGTACCGATGGTCAGCGCACCGTTCAGCGCGAACTTCATATTACTGGTGCCCGACGCTTCCGTTCCTGCCAGCGAGATCTGCTCTGAGAGATCCGCCGCCGGAATAATGATCTGCGCCAGGCTGACGCCGTAGTTAGGAATAAAGACCACTTTCAGCTTATTCTTCACCTGCGGATCGTTGTTGATCACCTGCGCCACATCGTTAATCAAATGAATAATATGCTTCGCCATAAAGTAGGCCGAAGCGGCTTTCCCGGCAAAAATATTCACTCGAGGCACCCAGTCAGCCGTCGGATCAGCTTTGATGCGGTTATAGCGGGTAATCACGTGCAGCACGTTGAGCAGCTGTCGCTTGTACTCGTGAATACGCTTGATCTGCACGTCAAACATGGCGCGCGGGTCAATAACGATATCCATCTTCTGGCTGACCCAGGCGGCAAGGCGCTTTTTATTAGCCAGCTTGGCGCTGCTGACCTGCTTAATAAACTCCGGGTAGTCGATGTGCTGTTTCAGTTCATCTAACTGACTCAGCTCGGTACGCCAGTTACGGCCAATCGCCTCATCCAGCACGTCGGACAGCGCCGGGTTGGCCAGTGCCAGCCAGCGGCGCGGTGTCACGCCATTGGTTTTATTGCAGAAACGGCCAGGGAACAGACGGGCAAAATCAGCGAACAGCGACTGCACCATCAGATTGGAGTGCAGCTCAGAGACGCCGTTAACCTTGTGACTGACCACCACTGCCAGCCAGGCCATACGAATGCGGCGGCCGTTGTTCTCATCAATAATCGAGATACGCGACAGCAGCTCCCAGTCATCCGGGTAGTATTCCTGAATGGTTTTCAGGAAGTAGTCATTGATATCGAAAATGATTTGCAGATGACGCGGTAAAATTTTGCCAATCATATCGACCGGCCACGTCTCCAGTGCTTCCTGCATCAGCGTGTGGTTGGTGTAGGAGAACACCTGGCAGGTGATTTCGAACGCATCATCCCAGGTGTATTTATTCTCGTCGATCAGCAGGCGCATCAGTTCAGGGATGGCCAGCACCGGATGCGTGTCATTCAGGTGCAGCGCAATCTTATCGGCCAGGTTGTCGAAGGTCTGATGCATCGCCCAGTGGCGGTGAAGAATATCCTGCACCGTGGCAGACACGAGGAAATACTCCTGCCTCAGGCGCAGCTCACGCCCCGAATAGGTGGAATCATCGGGATAGAGCACGCGAGACACGTTTTCCGAATGGTTTTTATCTTCCACAGCGGCAAAGTAATCGCCCTGGTTGAATTTCCCCAGGTTGATTTCATTACTGGCCTGCGCGCCCCACAGCCGCAGGGTATTGGTAGCATCCGTATCGTAACCCGGAATGATCTGGTCGTAAGCGGTGGCCAGCACCTCTTCGGTTTCCACCCAGCGTGCGCGGCTGCCCTCCTGCTGGATACGCCCGCCAAAACGCACTTTGTAGCGGGTATTAAAGCGCTGGAACTCCCACGGATTACCGTATTCCAGCCAGTAGTCCGGCGACTCAGCCTGACGACCATCAACGATATTCTGCTTAAACATGCCGTAGTCATAGCGAATGCCGTAACCGCGCCCCGGCAGGCCCAGCGTCGCCAGTGAATCAAGGAAGCAGGCGGCCAGACGCCCCAGCCCGCCGTTGCCCAGCCCCGGATCGCTCTCTTCTTCAATCAGGTCTTCAAGATCAAAGCCCATCTCTTCCAGCGCCGACTTCGCATCGTCATAGATGCCCATCGCCAGCAGTGCGTTCGACAGCGTGCGTCCGACCAGAAACTCCATCGACAGGTAATACACCTGGCGTACATCCTGCGACAGCTGAGCACGGTTCGAGCGCAGCCAGCGCTCCACCATGCGGTCACGCACCGCCAGCAGGGTGGCGTTGAGCCATTCATGCTTGTTAGCAATAGACGGGTCTTTGCCGATGGTAAACATCAGCTTATAGGCTATCGAATGCTTTAGTGCATCTACACTGAGCGTCGGTGAGGCATAGGAGAAGGGTGCGTTCATATCAAATTTCCCATTTTCTGGTTACAACAAACGTTGATAGAGATCGCGGTAGGCCACTGCCGCCACCTGCCAGCTAAAATCCATCCCCATGGCCTGGCGCTGAACATAGCGCCACAGTGAGGGGCGGGACCAGAGAACAAAAGCACGTCGGATAGCCCGCAATAAAGACCAGGCATTACTGTCTTCAAAGGCAAAACCGCTGGCGATACCATCCGCCAGATTTTCAAGAGAGCTGTCATTGACGGTATCAGCCAGCCCCCCGGTACGCCGCACTAACGGCAGCGTACCGTATTTCAGCCCGTACAGCTGCGTCAGACCACAGGGCTCAAAACGACTTGGCACCATAATCACATCGGCCCCGCCAATAATGCGGTGAGAGAAGGCCTCGTGATAGCCGATCTGCACCCCCACCTGCCCCGGATATTCGGCGGCGGCGGCCAGGAACCCCTGCTGCAATTCGGCATCACCCGCCCCCAGCAACACCAGCTGGCCGCCCTGCTCCAGTAACCCCGGAAGAGCTTCCAGCACCAGGTCGAGCCCTTTCTGTTTAGTTAAACGACTGACTACAGCAAAGATCGGCGCTTTTTCGTCGATCTTTAGCCCCATAGTGATTTGCAGCTGCCGTTTGTTCTCAAGCTTGGCATCCAGCACATCACGGTTGTAGCGGGCATTCAGTAGCAGATCCTGCTCCGGGTCCCAGATAGCCGGATCGACGCCGTTGAGGATCCCGGTCAGCCGCCCTTCCAGCTGGCGCTGCTTCAGCAGATCTTCCATGCCGTAGCCATACTCCGGCTGGGTGATCTCACGCGCATAGGTCGGGCTGACCGCCGTAATATGATCGGCATAGAACAGCCCGGCCTTGAGGAAGGAGATCTGTCCGAAGAACTCCAGCCCGTGCATAGTGAAGAATGACGGCGGGATCTGCAGCAGGTCCAGATGCCGGGCATCAAACAGGCCCTGATACGCCAGGTTATGCACCGTAAACACCGATTTGGCCGGACGCCCACGCGCGGCCAGATAGGCACAGGCAAGTCCGGCATGCCAGTCGTGCGCATGGACCACATCCGGTCGCCACCAGTTATCCAGACCACACGCCAGCTCACAGGCCATCCATCCCAGTAGCGCAAAGCGCACGTGGTTATCAGGATAGGCATACTGCGACTCGTCGTGATACGGGCTGCCCGGCCGGTCATACAGGCCGGGGGCATCTATCAGATAGATCCCGACGCCATCATAGTGACCAAAGAGTAACTCGACATAGCCGGCAAAAGTTTGCAGCCCTGCGACCACCTGGGTATTGGTGATGGCTTTAGTCAGAGCGGGAAATGCCGGTAATAACACCCGCGTATCCGTCCCGTCTGCAATTTGCGCTGCCGGTAATGCCCCAATAACATCAGCAAGTCCGCCGGTTTTAAGCAGCGGGAAAATTTCTGAACAGACGTGTAGCACCTGCATTATCGGCTCCTTTGTACTAACACCAGCCTAATTTCGCCAGCATGGTCCTGGTAACCAGAACAATCCCTTCTTCAGACCGGTGGAAACGCCGGGCATCATCATCCGGGTTTTCGCCAATCACCGTTCCTTCTGGCAGTACACAGGCGCGGTCTATCACACAGCGACGCAGGCGGCAGGAGCGTCCCACCTCCACATCCGGCAGTAATACCGACGACTCAATATTGCAGAAGGAGTTAATCCGAACCCGTGAAAACAGCACCGAGTTCACCACCACAGAACCAGAGATAATGCAGCCCCCTGATACCAGTGAATTCATTGTCATACCGTGGCTGCCGGAACGGTCCTGCACAAACTTGGCAGGGGGCAGAGGTTCCATATGGGTACGGATCGGCCAGGTACTGTCATACATATCCAGCTCTGGTGTTACCGAGGCAAGGTCCAGGTTGGCTTTCCAGTAGGCCTCCAGCGTACCGACATCACGCCAGTAAGGTTCCGCAGTTTCATCATGCTGAACACAGGAGAGGCTGAACGAGTGGGCCAGGGCTTCACCGCTGGCGACGATTTTCGGCAGCAAATCTTTGCCGAAATCATGGCTCGACTGCGGCAGCTCCTGGTCCGCTTCCAGCAGGCCATAAAGGTATTCGGCATCAAAAACATAGATGCCCATGCTGGCCAGCGCCTTGCTGTCATCGCCGGGCATTGACGGTGGGTTATCGGGTTTTTCGAGGAACTCCACCACCTTGTTATCGTCATCGACCTTCATCACGCCAAATGAACTGGCCTCGGCCAGCGGCACCGGCAGGCAGGCGATGGTGCAGCGCGCGCCGTTTTCCACGTGGTCGATCAGCATGCGCGAGTAGTCCATCTTGTAGATGTGGTCCCCGGCGAGGATCACGATGTACTGCGCGTGGTAGCGGCGAATAATGTCGAGATTCTGCGTCACCGCATCGGCCGTACCGCGATACCAGTGGTCGGTTGACAGGCGCTGCTGGGCAGGCAGCAGGTCGACAAACTCGTTCATCTCTTCATTGAGGAAGGACCAGCCGCGCTGAATATGCTGCACCAGCGTATGTGACTGGTACTGGGTGATCACCGCAATGCGCCGGATGCCCGAGTTCAGGCAGTTAGAGAGCGCAAAGTCGATGATGCGGAATTTCCCGCCGAAGTGGACCGCCGGTTTTGCCCGCTTGGCGGTGAGGTCTTTCAGGCGCGTGCCGCGGCCGCCCGCGAGGATCAGCGCCACCGTTTGTGTAGGTAATTGCCTTGCCAGCATTACAGGGTCGTTCTTATCTAATTTGACCATGTCTGACTCCTATTATGATTGTTCCTGGAACACGCACACACCGTGAGCCGCCCCATGCCAGACAGTTGACAGAATCGGGTTATCATCCCCGGCGAAGGGAGGAATGGCGTGCCATTTCCCCTGAGGTAACACCAGGTCACACACCTCTTCGGTGGCGTTGATCGTCAGCAACCAATGCTGTGAAAGCCTGATTTGCAAACGATGCTCCCCCTGCTCCCACTCTCCGGTCGTCAGCGGCTGCCCCTGGTCATTCAGCCACTCGACACTGCCGTCGCCCTCCTGCCACCAGCGATCCTGCTGCAGTGCCGGAATACGACGGCGCAGATGGATTAGGGCGGCGGTGAAGGCGAACAGCCCCCGGTCGTGATGCTGCCAGTCAAGCCATGTCAGCGGATTATCCTGGCAGTAAGCATTGTTGTTGCCGTGCTGGCTGTGGCCGTGCTCATCACCGGCCAGTAACATCGGTGTGCCCTGTGCCAGCAGCAGCGTCGTCAGCAGGGCATGTACGCTGCGGCGGCGATGCTCCACAATCAGCAATGGCGCATTCAGTCCTTCGTAGCCGTGGTTATGGCTGAAATTATTGTTGCTGCCATCGCGGTTATCTTCACCGTTGGCCTCATTATGTTTGCGATCAAAACTGACCACATCACGCAGCGTGAAACCGTCATGCGCCGTGATCAGATTGATGCTGCTGGAAGGGCGCCTGCCGCTGTGGTCAAAGACATCACTCGACCCGGCAAAACGGCGGGCGAAGTCGCCGTTAGACAGTTCACCGTGTAGCCAGTAGCGCCGTGCGCCATCGCGGAAATGGTCATTCCACTCGGCGAACGGCGGAGGGAAATTGCCCACCTGATAGCCGCCGGGGCCAATATCCCAGGGTTCCGCAATCAGCTTGCAGGCCGACAGCAGCGGGTCAGCGGCAATCGCCAGAAACAGCGGCGCCGTCTGATGATAGTCCGGCGTGCGCCCCAGCACGGTGGCAAGGTCAAAGCGGAAGCCGTCAACATGGCACTCTTCCACCCAGTAGCGCAGGCAGTCGAGCATCCATTCCATCACCTGTGGATGGCTGAGATTCTGCGTATTACCGCAGCCCGTCCAGTTCTGGTACTGCCCCTGCCCGTCCAGCCAGTAGTAGCTCTGGTTATCAATACCGCGCATCGACAGCATCGGGCCGGTCTCTTCCAGCTCGGCGGTGTGGTTAAACACCACGTCGAGGATCACTTCAATTCCGGCCTGATGCAGGGCTTTCACCGCCTGCTGAAACTCCTGACGCGGATCCTGACCTGACGCATAGCGCCCCTCCAGCGCGTAACAGGCCAGCGGGTTGTAACCCCAGTAGTTGGTTAACCCCTGGCGCAGCAGACGCGGCTCACTGGCGAAGCAGGCCACGGGTAGCAGTTCAAGGCTGGTGATCCCCAGACGCTGAAAATAGTCAATCATCACCGGGTGGCCGAGAGCCGCATAGGTGCCGCGTATTGCCTGCGGAATATCAGGATGCTGGATTGTCAGGCCACGCACGTGGGCCTCATAAATCACCGTGCTGCCCCAGGGCACACGCGGTGACGCATCCTCTTCCCAGTCAAAATCATCCGCCAGCACCACCCCTTTCGGTGCCAGCGCTGCGCTGTCCTGCACATCAGGCTGATCAACACCGCACTGGAAGCTCGGGTCGTCGCTCACCTCTCCCTGCACGCCATGCGCACAGGGGTCCAGCAGCAGCTTGGCGGGATTAAAACGCTGCCCCTGCTGCGGCTGCCACGGACCGTGTACGCGGTATCCATAACGCTGCCCCGGCTTCCCGGCGGGCAGATAGCCGTGCCAGATATCTCCGGTGCGCGCCGGGAGATCAACGCGGGTCTCATTGCCGCTGTCATCAAACAGGCACAGCTCAACGCGCTGCGCATGCTGCGAAAACAGGGTGAAGTTGATCCCTTTACCGTCGTAACTGGCTCCGCGCGGCGCAGGGAGCCCCTCGCGCAGCGGCATCATTGCGCCTCCCGCACCAGCCACAGCGTTGACAGCGGCGGCAGGGTCAGGCTCAGCGAGTGGCTGCGGTTGTGACTGCCCCAGTCATCGGTATGGATCACGCCGAAATTGCCGTGATTGCTGCCGTGATAGTGTTCAGAGTCAGTGTTGAGCACTTCGCGCCAGCGCCCGGCGCCTGAGACGCCAAAACGATAGTCATGGCGCGCCACCGGGGTGAAGTTACTGGCGACAATCAGCTCATTACCGTCGCGATCGCGGCGCACAAAGACAAATACCGAGTTATCAAAATCATCCACCACCAGCCACTCAAAGCCCGCCGGGTCGAAGTCCTGCTGATAGAGCGGCGGATTATCGCGATAGGTATGATTCAGGTCGCGCACCAGGCGCTGTACGCCGTTGTGCCAGTTGTCGTCCCCTTCCAGCAGGTGCCAGTCGAGGCTGGTATCGTGGTTCCACTCTTTGCCCTGAGCGAACTCATTGCCCATAAACAGCAGCTTTTTACCGGGGAAGCCAAACATCCAGCCGTAGTAGGCGCGCAGGTTTGCGAACTTCTGCCACGCATCGCCCGGCATACGGTCGAGAATTGAGCGCTTGCCGTGCACCACTTCATCGTGCGACAGCGGCAGCACGAAGTTTTCGGTGTAGTTGTACAGCATCCCGAAGGTCATCAGGTTGTGGTGATGGCGGCGGTAGATCGGGTCAAGCTTCATGTAGTCGAGGGTGTCGTGCATCCAGCCGAGGTTCCACTTGAACCAGAAGCCCAGGCCGCCCGTCTCCGGTGGCCGCGACACGCCATCAAAATCAGTCGACTCTTCTGCCACGGTAATCGAACCGGGAGCCGCGTGACCGAGGGTGCGGTTGGTGTAGCGCAGGAAGGAGATCGCCTCCAGATTTTCGCGCCCACCCTCGTGGTTCGGTACCCACTCGCCTTCAGCACGGCTGTAGTCGCGATAAATCATTGATGCCACGGCATCCACGCGCAGACCGTCAATGCCGAAGCGCTCGACCCAGTACAGCGCATTGCCGGCGAGATAATTACTAACCTCACGGCGACCAAAGTTATAAATCAGCGTGTTCCAGTCCTGATGGAAACCTTCTCGCGGATCCCCGTGTTCATACAGCTCGGTGCCGTCAAACTTCGCCAGGCCAAAATCATCCGAAGGGAAGTGGCCAGGCACCCAGTCCAGCAGCACGTTCAGCCCGGCATTGTGGGCGGCCGTGATAAAGGCACGGAAATCGTCGCGCGTACCGAAACGCCGCGTGGGCGCATACATTCCCAGCGGCTGGTAGCCCCAGCTCCCGTCGAAAGGATGTTCATTGATTGGCAGCAGCTCAAGATGGGTAAAGCCCATCTCTTTGGCATAAGGAACCAGCTGCTCTGCCAGCTCTTTGTAACTCAGCCAGAAGTGGTTATCGGTGTGACGACGCCAGGACCCAAGATGCACCTCATAAATCGAGATGGGCTGATCGAAACCATTGGCGCGCTGGCGTTCCGGCGACAGCGTGGTTTTCTCAGGAATACCGCAGATCATCGAGGCCGTCTGCGGGCGCATCTGCGCCTCAAACGCATACGGGTCGGCCTTCAGCCGCAGCTGGCCGTCTTTGTCGATAATTTCGAACTTATACAACTGCCCCGGACGAGCGGCAGGGATAAACAGCTCCCAGACGCCAATTTCACGACGCAGGCGCATCGGGTGCCGGCGTCCATCCCAGTAGTTAAATTCACCGACAACGGAAACACGCTGAGCATTAGGAGCCCAGACGGCAAAGCGGGTACCGATAACACCATCTATGACATCGGCGTGCGCACCCATGGTTTCATAGGGGCGCAGATGGGTACCTTCCGCCAGCAGCCAGCTGTCCATTTCCGGCAACAGCGGGCCGAAGCGATAGGCATCATCGATCAGGTTTTGCTGACCGTGCCAGGTGACAGCGAGCTGATAACGGAACGGATTCTTGCGTCGGGGTATCACCCCCTGAAAAAAACCGCGCGCATCCCGGCACTCCAGCTGGGCACATTGATTACCCGTACTGGGATCGATGACCCAGACTTCACTGGCGTCCGGTAACAGTGCGCGTACCTCCAGCCCTTTATCGGTTTTATGCATACCCAGCAGTGAAAAGGGGTCAGCAAAATGACCAGAGACTAAAGCATTAATCACACGTCGATCCATAAGCTCTGACATGACTTTCTTCCCGTGATGACTGGCAGGCGACTGGCTGAAACCCTGACTGCGGCTGTCCCCAGTGCGCTGCTCTTCATTGAGCCCAAAGCATGCTGACCGGCAGAGATGACCATCCACTGGGAAAAAAACTACCGCAGCATGCGTAAAATGACGTAACGAAAATAATAATCTTTTAGGGACAGTGGCTTTTAAGCATAGCCAGGGGACAACAATAGCTACGGAGGAAAGCGTAAAATATTTCTTCAGCTCAAAGTTTGCTGCTGTAAAAGCATAAGGCAGGGACGGCTGAATCCTTACGGATCCACTCAGGCTAAGGCCCCATACAGGGGGAGGCGCTGAGATCTGGCGCAGGGGAATCGCCAGTTAAAAAAGGAATGGAACAGATAATAGTAGTGAAAAAAGATGATGCATACCGACATAGCTGGACACTTCCCCCGCGAATCGCGGGGGACATATCGGCATTAACCGACCAGCAGACGCAGCATACGGCGTAAGGGTTCTGCCGCACCCCATAGCAGCTGGTCACCGACGGTGAACGCCGAGAGGTAATCCGGCCCCATATTCAGCTTACGCAGTCGCCCCACTGGCGTATTCAGCGTTCCGGTCACTGCCGCCGGGGTCAGCTCACGCATTGAGATATCACGGTCGTTCGGCACCACTTTCACCCACTCATTGTGGGCGGCCAGCATCTGCTCGATCTCGGCCAGTGGCACATCTTTTTTCAGCTTCAGGGTAAACGCCTGGCTGTGGCAGCGCAGTGCGCCAACGCGAACGCACAGACCGTCAACCGGGATCACGCTGCTGGTGCGCAGAATTTTGTTGGTTTCCGCCTGGCCTTTCCACTCTTCACGCGTCTGGCCGTTATCCAGCTGTTTGTCGATCCACGGGATCAGACTGCCCGCCAGCGGTACGCCGAAGTTATCGGTTGGCAGCAAGCCGGTGCGGCTCAGCTCGGTCACTTTACGTTCAATGTCGAGGATGGCAGACGCCGGATCCTGCAGCTCTTTCGCCACATGATTATGCAGCATACCCATCTGGGTCAGCAGCTCACGCATATGGCGCGCACCGCCGCCTGAGGCCGCCTGATAGGTCGCCACAGAGGCCCACTCCACCAGGTTATTTTCAAACAGGCCACCCAGCGACATCAGCATCAGGCTGACGGTACAGTTACCGCCAACAAAGGTTTTGATACCGTTGTTGAGACCGTCGTGGATCACCTTGTGATTCACCGGGTCGAGGATGATGATAGCGTCATCTTTCATGCGCAGCGTCGATGCCGCGTCAATCCAGTAACCGTTCCAGCCCGCTGCGCGCAGCTTAGGGTAGATATCGCTGGTATAGTCGCCGCCCTGGCAGGTGATGATGATATCCAGCGCTTTCAGCGCCTCAATATCAAAGGCATCCTGTAACGTTCCGCCAGACTGACCGCCGAAAGCCGGAGCCGCCTGACCGTGCTGAGACGTCGAGAAGAATACCGGGCGAATGATATCAAAATCGCGCTCTTCGCTCATGCGTTGCATCAGAACCGAGCCCACCATCCCACGCCAGCCAACTAATCCTACAGATTTCATTATTTACACCTGCATCAGGCCGCACCTGATGAGTGCCTGACCTGTTAAAGTTAAAAGAATTTGATTGCTAAACCTTACAAGTTGCAGGAAAAGTGGCAAGTGAATTAAATCGATTAGATGGTTTTTTTTAGCAGCGACGCTTATAACGTCACAGCACTGATGACTAACGAGAACAACAACGATGACTGAAATGATCTCTGCGACGATATTATTGTTGCTGATTATGGATCCGCTGGGCAATTTGCCGATTTTTATGTCGGTTTTAAAACATCTGGAGCCGAAACGTCGTCGGGTGGTGCTGATGCGCGAAATGCTGATCGCGCTCTGCATCATGCTGCTGTTTCTGTTCGCCGGAGAGAAAATTCTCGCCTTCCTCAACCTGCGAACGGAAACCGTGTCAATCTCCGGCGGGATTATCCTGTTCCTGATCGCCATTAAAATGATTTTCCCTTCGCAGGAAAGCAGCAGCACCGGGCTTTCCGCAGGGGAAGAGCCGTTCCTGGTGCCGCTGGCCATTCCGCTGGTTGCCGGCCCTTCGCTGCTCGCCACGCTGATGCTGCTGTCGCACCAGTATCCGCATAATATGGGCCACCTGGTCGGCGCACTGCTGATTGCCTGGGGGCTGACAGTGGTGATCCTGCTGCTGTCCGGGCTGTTTTTACGGCTGCTGGGGGACAAAGGGGTTAATGCGCTGGAACGGCTGATGGGGTTAATACTGATTATGCTGGCGACGCAGATGTTTCTGGATGGGATACGCGCGTATCTGAAACTGTGATGCCTGCGGGCGGAGCGAAAAAGAAGGTCCCCCCTACGGGGTTCTGCAGGGGCCGACCCTTTTTTCCGGTCGGCCCGCAACATCAATTACGACAACAATTCAAAGGCAATCATGCCGACAATGGCACCGACCGTGCCGAGAATGGTTTCCATCAGCGTCCAGGTTTTCAGCGTCTGCCCTTCCGTGGCACCGGTAAAGCGGCCAAACAGCCAGAAACCGGCGTCGTTGACGTGGCTACAGATAATCGAGCCACCGGCGATACAGATCGACAGGGCCGCCATTTGTGCCCCGGAATAATGCAGGGGTTCAATCACCGGCATAATCAGACCGACGGCGGTCAGGCAGGCAACGGTGGCCGAGCCCTGAATAATACGCACCGCCCCGGCCAGCACGAAGCAGGCGAGCGCGACCGGCAGACCGGCACCGGTTAACGCATTGCCCAGCGCCGGGCCAACGCCCGAATCCACCAGCACCTGTTTGAACACGCCACCGGCACCAATGACCAGCAGGATAATCCCGGCGGGCTGCAGTGCAGCACCGCAGATCTCCATCACACGCTCTTTGTCCATTCCCTGACGATACGCCAGGCCATAAATCGCCACCAGACAGGCCAGCAGGATGGCGGTAAACGGATGGCCGATAAATTCCAGCCACTCGTACAGGGTGGAACCCGGCGCGGTGAAACGTGCGCCGACCGTTTTCAGCCCGACCAGCAGCAGCGGGAACAGGATCAGCGACAGGCTGAAGCCAAAGGAGGGCAGCTTGCTCTCATCAAACTCCGGATGATCACCTTCCGCCGGAACGCCAAAGGTCACGTGCTGGCTGATAAAGCGGCCAAACAGCGGCCCGGCAATCAGCATCCCCGGAATGGCCGCGCACAGTCCCAGCAGGATCATCCAGCCAAAATCGGCATGCATCTGCGACGCCAGCAGCATCGGAGCGGGCCCCGGCAGCAGGAACGCCGCCGCCGCCGCTACCCCGGCAAACAGTGGGATCACCAGCTTCACCAGGTTATCGCCGGTGCGGCGCGCTACGGCAAACGCAATGCTGATCAGCAGCACCACCGCCACTTCGAAAAACAACGGCAGGGCACAAATCAGCCCGGCAATGCCCATCGCATAATGGGCGCGGCTTTCGCCAAAGGTTTTCAGCATGCGGATGGCAATCTGGTCGACCGCCCCGGTTTCATGCAGGATTTTCCCGAACATCGCGCCCAGCGCGACGACAATCGCGAGGAAACCCAGGGTGCCGCCCATGCCCTTTTCCATCGTCGTGGCAATTTTATCCAGCGGCATCCCGGAGAACAGACCTGCGCCGATGGAGACTAACATCAGCGCCACGAAAGCGTGCATTCGCGCCTTCATGACTAAAAACAGCAGCAGCAAAACCGAGCCCGCTGCCGTTAACACCAGTGTTGCAGTACTCATCACACCCTACTTAGTTTTTTCTGCCGCACCATCAATGGATTTGAGGGTTGCCGCAACAACCTCATCAAGCGACTGATTAATATCCACCACCAGCACATCTTTCTCGTCGCTGCCTGGCTCTTCCAGCGTGGCAAACTGGGTGACCAGCATCTGCGGTTTGAAGAAGTGGCCTTTGCGCGCGCGCAGGCGCGACTCAATGGTATCGAAGTCACCCTTCAGGTAGACAAAGGAGAGATTGTTATTCCCCTTGCGCAGAATATCGCGATAACTCTTCTTCAGCGCCGAGCAGACAATCAGCGACACATCGTTGGTGCGCTGCATGGCAAAGGCCGCATCGTTGATCGCTTCCAGCCACGGACGACGGTCATCGTCATTCAGTGGATGGCCCTGCGACATTTTTTCGATATTGGCACGCGGATGCAGGAAGTCACCGTCGAGGAACGCGGCCTTCAGCTGATGCGCCACGGCATTGGCAACGGCGGACTTACCGCTACCGGATACACCCATCAGTACAAAGACGTGATTAGGCGTTGATTGAGTCGTCATTATTAAGGCTCCGCTAGAGAGTGTGCAGGTGTATCGGGCTTTTTTGTTATCGGTAACATTGTCTGGATGTGTAGTGATTATGGCAACAGCCATGGCGGAAAAAGCTGGTAAATGTGAGGGACGTCAAAAAAACGACAGATTCAGACAGAAGGGGCACAAAGGGACAATTCGATAAAAAATCCGCACGGGCCGGACAAGGCCGACCCGAATGACGTGAGAGGGGATTAAATACTGCCCCCCGGTGAAATGGTAAAACCAACATCGATCGGTGACGGGTCAACAGCGTCGCCGCGAATGCGCGCCAGCAGCAGCGTGGCCGACTCATAGCCCATGCGCTCGCGCGGCGTTTGCACCGTCGCCAGAGGTGGGTTCACCACGTGAGCAATATCGTGACCGTGAAAACCGGCAATCGCCATCTGCTTTGGCACCTGCAACCCCTGGCGCTGGCACTCAAACATCGCACCCACCGCCAGGTCATCGTTGGTACAGAACAGGCTGTCGGCCATCGGATAGCGTTTCTGCGCTTCACACATCAGCATGGCTCCGGCAGAAAATGACGACGCTTCCTCCATCATGACAGACCGGGGTTCCAGCCCTGCTTCCTGCATCGCCAGACGATAGCCACGCTCTTTTTGCAGGGTGCGTTCATCGAGGCGCGCGCCAAGGTACACCGTATGACGGTGGCCTTTTTGCAGGATGGCGTGGGTCATCTGGCGCGCGGCTTCGACGTTATCAAAGCCCACGGCCATATCGAGGCACGGTGAAACACAGTCCATCATCTCAATCACCGGAATACCCGCCGTTTCAATCATGCGCAGGCTGGCGGCGGTATGGTTGCGTTCGGTGAGGATCAGCCCGTCGATATTCCAGCCAAGCAGCGATCGCAGCTGTAACTCTTCTTTTTCCGCACTGTAACCGAAGTGCCCGACCAGCGTCTGATAGCCTGCGGCATCCGTCACCGCCTCAATACCGCGCAGCACATCGGCGAACACCTGGTTAGTCAGCGAGGGCAGCAGGACGCCAATCGCCCGGCTGGTCGCATTGGACAGCATATCGGGAGCGCGATTGGGGATATAACCCAGCTCATCCAGCGCAGCGGCAATCTTGCCCTGCAGCGCGGCAGAAACCTGAGCGGGATTGCGCAGATAGCGGCTGACGGTCATTTTGGTGATGCCTACGCGATCGGCAACATCCTGTAGTACCGGTCTTTTTTTCTTCATTGGACTTCAGCTATTGAGGACGAAATTAAGCTGAGTGTAACAAAAGTGGGGGCAAAAACGACAAAGGGGCGATTATCTCGCCCCTTAAAGTGTGACACAGGTTGTTATCAGACCGCTGGCAGGTCGAACAGCAGGATTTCAGCATCGCTGCTGGCGGTGATAGCCAGGGATTTTTCATCCCAGATAGCAAAGGCATCAGAGGTGGTTGCCGCTTCGCCGTTAACGGTGACATCCCCCTTCACCACCTGGATCCAGATGCGGCGACCGTCTTCGATATCCACGCTCCCCTGCTCGTCTGCTTTCAGCGCCCAGCGTGACAGCGTCATATCCTGGAACACCTTCAGTGAACCGTCGCGGGCATCCGGTGACAGCACCAGCTGGCGACCCTGCACATCGTCAAAGCGGCGCTGTGCGTAGCGCGGTTCGATGCCAGTTTTTTCCGGAATAATCCAGATCTGATACAGATGCAGCGGGACGTCTTTGCTGGCATTGTATTCAGAGTGACGCACGCCGGTCCCGGCGCTCATAATCTGGAACTCACCCGCCGGGATCTGCTCCTTGTTGCCCATGCTGTCCTGGTGTTCAACCGTACCGGACAATACATAGGTCAGGATTTCCATATCCTTGTGGGGATGTGTACCAAACCCCTGACCGCCATCGATCACATCTTCGTTAATTACCCGCAGCGCCGAGAAGCCCATGAAATTGGCGTCGTAGTAATCGGCGAAAGAAAAGGTGTGGTAGCTGTCCAGCCAGCCATGGTTAGCATGACCGCGTTCTTGTGCTTTGCGTAAGTAAATCATATTCAATTCTCCTAAACGTTTTCACACAGTCTGGACTTATAGCACTGTGGATGATAGCGGAGAAAATTGTCTTCTCTGTTCAAAAAATTCGAAGTGATGTTCAGCAGTAATTCAGCGCGTCTGTTGATTAAAAAACCGAATGGATGGCTGCCGTTATTGATGAATCATCACAGTGATTCATTGTTAGTCATAAAACAAAGGACTTTCTGAGCTTTTTTGTGGAATAACAGGCAAAAAAAAAGCCAGCACCCGAGCTGGCTAAGAAATACTGAAGCAATGTGAGCAATGTCGTGCTTTTTCAGGGTACGCCAGAGGCCTTCCTGAAAACGCATGACAATAATAATCATTATCATTCGCAATTGTAAAGTGATTTTCTGATTATTTTTTGCTTGATATCAGCGTGAAAAACCCTGATTTTAAAGAGGAATTCTACAAACACGGAGAGAGAGAATGAGTGAAATTGTCATCCGACATGCACTGAAAGAGGACGCAGAAGCCCTGCACCAGATATTTTGTCAGCCGGACGTTTATGCCGATACGCTACGTATTCCTCACGCCTCTCTGCGGTTATGGCAGGATTCTCTCAGCACCCAGCGCGAAGGCCTGCAAATCCTGGTTGCCTGCGTGGGTGATGACATCGCCGGCGAGATCACCGTAGAGGTTAACAGCCGACTGCGCCGCCGCCATACTGCCACTTTTGGCATCGTCGTCAGCACACACTATCGCGGACGGGGTGTCGCAAAGGCCATGATGCACAGCCTGATCGATTTATGTGATAACTGGCTGAGCGTGGACCGGATAGAGCTGACGGTGTTTGCCGACAATCTGGTTGCCATCGGCCTCTATGAACAGTTTGGTTTTACCACCGAAGGCCGCGCCCACCGCTATGCGATGCGCAACGGAAAGCAGGTTGATGCACTCTACATGGCGCGTTTTCGCCCCTGATCGCTTCAGATGTGCAAGGTTTTAATTTTTCCCCGACGCTCAATTTTGAGCGTCAACTGCCCTGCCGGCGTATCAGCCAGCGCGCTACGGATACGATGAATTTCTTCAGGCTGGACCTGGCTGCCGTTGACCTCAAGCAGTGCGTCTCCGTTTTGCAGCCCGAAGGGAAGTAATGCGGCCGGGGGGTTTGAAAACAGTTCGACGTGTTTCGCGTAATAGCGGACCGCCAGCAGGCGCAGCGGGGCCGGTTCATCCCGGGTGAAGTGCTGTTCACTGTAGCAAAACTGCATCTCTCCGGGTATGAACAGGTAACGGTCAAAACGCGCCAGAAAGTTCATTCCCAGACCAAAGGCACCGTGCTTACTCTCGCGAGCCAGCAATTTTCCGAGCGGTATCTGGTTAAATGACAGTCCACTCAGCGAGTAACCATCGCTTACCTCTTCCCCGCCGATACCCAGCACCGGCTGATCGACACTCGTCAGCACGGCACTTTCAGGTTGTTCACGACTGACATTGATCATTTCGGCACTGATGTAGCTGTAATCAACACCGGTATTGACCTGCATCGTGACCGGACGATGATGGTAGTCCAGCGTCAGCCGGGGCCCTGCATCATTCCCGTCAAGGTAAGGCTCACAGTAGGGATAATCAAGCGCGCCCGGCACCTGCGGCCAGACGGTAAGCTGATGCGTCTGGTTGTCGACCTGCCAGGTGAACTGACGAAAAATATCCCTCCCGACAATACCGTCAATGGTCACGCCGGTCGCCTGGGTCAGAGCGCTGAGATCGGCCCCCAGCCAGGGCGTCGTAGCCGGTAATACCACGTCACCGATAGCAATGGCCAGCGGCTGCCAGACCTGAAGATCTTTCTGGTCCAGCGCACCACCGGCCGTGCGCAGACCGGCAGAGAGTATCTGCTGATACAGCGGCGATATCTGCTCCGGGGATGCTTTGCGCGTGAGCTCATGTGCCAGCGGATTATCAATCACCAGCGTGGCCATACCGGTATCCAGCAGAAAGTGATAAACCCTGCCGTGAATCGTCACCGGTATAATTAAAGCGTCGGGTCTGACGGTCACCGTTAACAGCGGCGCGGATCCGGGAGAGGGGGCGCGGTCAGACCACGCGGGGGGTGCCGCAACGATTAACGTAACGACAGCGGAAAAAACTATCGCTGAGAGCTTCATAACATTCCTTGTGATACCACATCCGGGTTGCCATCGCGCAGACGATATGGCGCTTAACATGGCGGGAATATACGTTAAAAAGCAGGAAAAACGGAGGATAAACGTGCTAATAACAGCGATATACCGCTAAAGGGTCCCGGCGGGAACTTTTCGTTGGTGGCGGGGAAAAAAGTTAACAGACGCGCCAGCATCATGCCCCCCTTGCACGGCCGCCCCTGAAGGCAGGGGCGGCCCGCTACCTTAATATCCGGCCGTTAAATCATCAACGGTGCGCGGATCGGACGCGCCGTAAAGCATGCCGTCCGGCCCCAGCACAATGCTCTGCGTACTGCCCATGGCAGACATTACCTTCACATTCTGCCCCTTGTCACTCAGCAGTTTCAGCGTGTCAGGGCTGAAGCCTTTTTCAACGCGTAGCTGGTCAGGCAGCCACTGATGATGGAAGCGGGGTGCGTTTGTCGCCTCCGCCACGTTCATCCTGAAATCGATGCTGTTCACCACCATTTGCAGCACCGTGGTGATAATACGACTTCCGCCAGGACTGCCGGTAACCAGCCAGGTTTTGCCATCTTTGGCAATAATGGTCGGTGACATGGACGACAGCGGGCGCTTGTAAGGCTGTATCGCATTGGCTTCACCGCCCACCAGACCGAAGAAGTTTGGCGTACCCGGCTTGGCCGAGAAGTCATCCATTTCGTTATTCATCAGGATGCCGCTATTGCCCGCCACAATCCCGCTGCCGAAGGTGGTGTTCAGCGTATAGGTCACCGCAACCGCGTTACCGTCTTTGTCCACTACCGAGAAGTGCGTGGTCTGGTTACTTTCATACGGTGCCAGCTTGCCCGGTTTGATTTCGGCAGAAGGCCGCGCTTTGGCCAGATCAATCTGCTCAGCCAGCGATTTCGCATAAGCTTTACTGGTCAGCGCCTGCCACGGCACCTTGACGAACTCCGGATCGCCGAGATACTCAGAACGGTCGGCATACGCATATTTTTCCGCTTCCGCCATCACCTGAATGGCATCGGCGCTGCCGAAGCCCATCTTCGCCAGATCAAAGTTTTCCAGGATATTGAGGATCTGCACAATGTGGATACCGCCGGAAGACGGGGGCGGCATGGAGAAGACTTCATAGCCGCGATAGGTGCCGCCGATCGGCTTGCGCTCAATCGCCCGGTAGTTTGCCAGATCGGCTTTGCTTATCAGGCCGCCGTGCTGTTGCATCTCACCCGCGATCTCATCGGCGATTTTGCCTGTGTAGAAGGCATCCGGCCCCTGCTGCGCAATCAGTTCAAGCGTGCGCGCCAGATCGCGCTGTACCAGCTTCTCTCCTTTCAGGTAGGGTTTGCCGTCGGCTTTAAAGAAGATGGCTTTACTGTTCGGATGCGCCAGCAGCACTTCCCTGCCATACACATTCAGGTCGTCGGCCAGCGACTCGTTAACCACAATCCCTTTGCGGGCCAGCTCCAGCGCCGGTTTGATCAGCGTGCTGAGCGGCAGCGTGCCGTATTTCTTCTGGGCCAGGGCAAAACCCGCCACGGTGCCGGGAATGCCGGACGCCAGGTGCGAGGTCAGTGATTTTTTACTGTCGGCGTTGCCCGCGGCATCCAGGAACATATCGCGGCTGGCCTGTACCGGAGCCATCTCGCGGAAATCAATCGAGGTGGTGTTCCCGGAGGCGGTGCGCAGCAGCATAAAGCCGCCGCCGCCAAGATTCCCCGCCTGCGGGTGCGTGACGGCCAGCGCATAACCGACGGCGACCGCCGCATCCACCGCGTTCCCCCCCTGCTCAAGGATTTTCACCCCGACGGCGGTGGCCGTCGCATCCACGGAAGAAACCATCCCGTGCTGCGCCTTTACCGGATGGAAAGTGTCCGCCCCTACCCCATAAGAAACGGGCGGTGCCGCAGGGGCCGCATTCGCTCCCTGCCACACCAGTAAACCGGCTAACAGCGACCACGACAGGCGTTTCAACGTAACTTGTGTCATCATTGTTACATCCTTTAATTATATTTACATTGTGTTTGCCCTTGATAAATATGCACAAAAACGGCGGAAAGGCGAACATTAACGCAAATCAGGAGCACTCCTGGCGAAGAAGCATGACAGGTGTCATAGACTTATGGCAGGAACACGGAGGATGTTAAATGAGAATGAAATGGTTAGTTGTTTTTGCCACACTACTGCCGTTAACCGGTATGGCAAATATGCTGAACAATAACAGCAATAATAATAACCCACAGCAGCCGGGTTATAACCCCAGCACACAGCGCCTGCAGCAGAACATGCAGAACCAGCAGTCGCAGCAGAAGATGAAGTTACAGCAGGATCAGCAGCGTCAGCAGCAGGATTTGCAGCGTAAATTGCAGGAGCAGCGCGACAGTGCGGCCCAGCGCACCAAAGACGGTCAGATCAAATCAAACCAGCCTTCTGGCGGGGTGAGTCCCGCCGGTGAGTGAATCCGCCGGGTCGGGCACGCCCGACCCGATGGTAACATCAGCAAAAATCCGGCCCAATGATGTCAATACGGTCGGTACAGATGGCATCCACGCCCCACTGTAACAGCTCACGCGCCCGCTCAGGTTTGTTCACGGTATACACCAGGATACGCAGCCCCGCCTGTTTCAGCAGCGCGACGCGCGCCTGATCCAGCAGCTTGTGATTCAGATGAATCGACGCGCAGTCCAGCGCCTGCGTCATCGCCTGCCAGTTCTCATCCCAGCTGTCGAGCAGCAAACCACGCGGCAGCTCTGGTGCGGCCTGCTGCGCGGCTTCCAGCGCACGGTAAGAGAATGACGAGAGCAGCGGTTGCGTCTGGTTTTCCCACATCACGCGGGCCGCCTGCGCCACCAGCCGCCCGGTTTCCACTTCCAGCCCCGGCGTCGGTTTGATTTCGATATTTGCCATCATCTGATGCTGCTGACAGCGCGCCGCCACCTCGGCCAGCAGCGGCAGGCGTTCGTCACTGAACGCATGGCTGAACCAGCCGCCCGCATCAAGCTGAGCCAGCTTTTCCCACGGCAGCTCCCCCGCCATGCCCCAGCCATTGCTGGTGCGGTCAAGGGTATCATCGTGCAGCAGGAAGATTTCGCCATCCTGCGACAGCTTGGCGTCAAACTCAATCATCCGGTGCCCCAGCTGCGCACCGATATCGATGGCCGCCAGCGTATTTTCCGGCGCCAGTTTACCGCCGCCACGATGGGCGACAATCGGCGGGTATGGCCAGGTGTGAGTCATTATTCGATCCGTTGTCCGTGACTATCAAAGAAGTGTAGCGTCTGCGCAGGCATCTGTAACCACAGCGTGCTGCCCATCTCAGGGCGCACCGAGTGCGGCAGACGTACCACCATTTTATTCTTGCCCCAGCGGCCGTGGGCGAGGTTATCCGCCCCCAGCATTTCCAGCATATCCACTACCAGCGGGATGCCCCCCTCGCGCTCAGACGACAGCTCAATATGCTCCGGGCGGATCCCCATCGTCAATGTCCGATCGGCCCATTTTGCTTTCGCCACGCTGAGCGGCAGCGCCATGCTGTCACTCAGGCTGAAACGCGAGCCGTCAGCGTTCATCTGCCCTTCCAGCAGGTTCATGGCGGGGGAGCCGATAAAGCTGGCCACGAAGCGCGTGGCGGGGCGTTCATAGATCTCCACCGGCGTGCCCAGCTGTTCCAGGATGCCTTTATTCATCACCATCACGCGCTGCGCCAGCGTCATCGCCTCTACCTGATCGTGCGTCACATACAGACTGGTGGTATTAAGACGGCGGTGCAGCTGCTGAAGCTCAAGGCGCATCTGCACGCGCAGGCGCGCATCGAGGTTCGACAGCGGTTCATCAAACAGAAACACCGCCGGTTCACGCACGATGGCGCGTCCCATGGCCACGCGCTGACGCTGGCCGCCGGACAACTCACGCGGCCGGCGTTGCAGCAGCGCTTCCAGCTCCAGACTGCGCGCCGCTTCCTGCACGCGCTGACGGATCTGTTCTTTACCCATACCGCGAATTTTCAGGCCCCAGGCCATATTCTCTTCCACGCTCATGTGCGGGTAGAGCGCGTAGTTCTGGAACACCATCGCGATGCCGCGATCTTTCGGCTCCTCTTCCGTGACGCGGCGCGTATCGATATAAATATCACCGCTGGTCACGCGTTCCAGCCCGGCCACCATCCGCAGCAGCGTTGATTTACCACAGCCACTTGGCCCCACCATCACCATAAACTCGCCATCGCGGATCGATACATCCAGCGGCTGGATAATCTGGTTCTTGCCATCATAGGATTTGGTGACGGCCTGAAGTCTTACGCCTGCCATAGTTTATTTCTCACTCTCAACCAGACCACGCACAAAGGCGCGCTGCATCACTAAAACAATTACGACCGGTGGGATCAGCGTGAGGATCATCGCCGCCATCACCAGATTCCATTGGGTTGCCGCATCGCCGGTAGCGATCATGCTGCGGATGCCCGCGACGGCCGTGCCCAGCTTGCTGTCGCTGACAATCAGCAGCGGCCACATGTACTGGTTCCAGCCATAGATAAAGGTGATCACGAACAGCGCCGCCAGATTGGTCTTCGACAGCGGCAGCACGATGTCCCAGAAGAAGCGCATCGGGCTGGCACCATCAATCCGCGCCGCTTCCATCAGCTCGTCCGGCAGCGTCATAAAGAACTGGCGGAACAGGAAGGTCGCCGTGGCAGAGGCCATCAGCGGCAGGGTTAATCCGCTGTAGCTGTCGAGCATATTGAGGTCGGCAATTACATCGACCGTCGGAAAAATACGCACTTCAACCGGCAGCATCAGAGTGATAAAGATCATCCAGAAGAACAGGTTACGCAGCGGGAAACGGAACCACACCAGCGCAAAGGCCGACAGCATGGAAACGGTGATTTTTCCGGTGGTGATCGCCAGCGCCATAATCAGGCTGTTCATCAGCATGGTGCTGAAGGGGGCGCTGTTTTGCCCGACACCGTGGGTCCAGATGCTGGAGATGTTCTCCCACAGGTGGCTGCCGGGGATCAGCGGCATCGGCACCTGGAACACCTGCTCCGTACTGAGGGTGGCGGCAATAAACGCCACGTACAGCGGGAACAGGACGGTGATGATCCCGAGGCCCAGCAGGGTATGGCTGAAAATGTCCAGCCCGCGTCGGTTTTCGATCATTGGTAGCGCACCTTCTTCTCGACATAGCGAAACTGAATCACCGTCAGAATAATGACCAGCACCATCAGCACGACGGACTGCGCCGACGACGAGGAGAGGTCCAGACCAGCAAAGCCTTCGCGATAAATTTTATAAATCAGCGTGGTCGTCGCCTGCACCGGCCCACCGCCCGTAGCGGCATCGATCACCGGGAAGGTGTCGAAGAAGGCATACACCAGGTTGACCACCACCAGGAAGAAGCCAACGGGGGCAATCAGCGGCAGCGACAGGCTGAAGAAGCGGCGCACCGGCCCGGCTCCGTCTATCGCGGCGGCTTCCACCAGCGATTTAGGAATCGACTGCAAGGCGGCGAAGAAGAACAGGAAGTTGTAGCTCATCTGCTGCCAGATAGAGGCCAGAACCACCAGGAACATCGCCTGACCGCTGTTTTGTGCGTGATTCCAGCTGTACCCCATCAGCCCCAGGAAATGGGTAATCAGGCCGAGGCCCGGACTGAACAGAAACATCCACAGTACCGCCGCCACCGCAGGAGCCACCGCATAAGGCAGCAACATCAGCGTCTGATAAAAACGTTTCAGGCGCAGCACATAGTCCACCAGCGCGGCAAACAGCAGGGACACCACCAGGCCGATCACGGTCACCAGACCGCTGAAGACCATCGTGGTCCAGAAAGAGTCCAGGTAGTAGCGGTCACTAAACAGGCGGATAAAGTTTTCCAGCCCGACAAAGGTGCTGGAGATGCCGAAAGGATCGACGTTTTGTACCGAGTACCACAGGGCTTCACCGGCTGGCCAGAGGAAAAAAATGATGGTGATCAACAGCTGAGGCAGCACCAGCAGATAGGGCAGCGCTTTGGCGCGAAAGACGGGACGGGGTTGGGACATAGCGGTTTATCTCGTGCAAAAAACGTTGTAGGGGCCAGCCGTTGTTCTGGCCGGCCCTGGCGGGCGGATCGTTGATCCGCCCCTACGTCAGGGGGTCAAAGACCCACCCGATCACTCTTACCGGGTTTGTTGTTCGAAGCGACGCAGCAGCTGATTACCACGCTCAACGGCGCTATCCAGAGCCGCCTGCGGGGTTTTCTTGCCGGTCCAGACGCTTTCCAGCTCTTCATCCACCACGGTACGGATCTGCGGCATATTGCCCAGACGCATCCCTTTGGTGTACGGCAGCGGGTCCTTGTTCAGCATCTGACGGGTAGCAATATCAGCCCCTGGGTTCTTATCGTAGAAGCCCTGCTGTTTGGTCAGCTCATAGGCGGCGGTAGTAATCGGCAGGTAGCCGGTTTTCTGGTGCCATTCGGCGGCAATTTCTGGTTTGGCCAGGAACTGCATGAATTTGGCCACGCCTTTGTAGGTCTCTGCGTCTTTGTTCTTCATCACCCACAGGCTGGCACCGCCGATAATGGCGTTCTGTGGTGCATTCGGCACGGTGGCATCGTATGGCATCATGCCCACGCCATAGTTGAATTTGGCATGGCTGCGGATATCGGCCAGTGAGCCGGAAGATGCGGTGGTGATGGCGCAGTCGCCGTTGTAGAACTTGGCGGTAGACTCATCTTTACGGCCGAAGTAGGTGAAATCACCCTTCTTGTTCATCTCTTCCAGCAGGGCGATGTGGCGAACCTGTACCGGTTTGTTGAACTCCAGTACCGCATCGGTGCCGTCGAAACCGTTGTTTTTCGTCGCAACAGGCAGACCGTGCCAGGCGCTGAAGTTCTCAATCTGGATCCAGCCCTGCCAGCCGCTGGCGTAACCACAGGTCATGCCCGCTTTACGTAGGGCGGCGGAGTATGTCGCCAGGTCCTGCCAGGTTTTTGGTGGCTGCTCAGGGTCAAGACCGGCTTTTTTGAAGGCGTCTTTGTTGTAGTACAGCACCGGGGTGGAGCTGTTAAACGGCTGGGAGATCAGCTGACCTTTCGCATCGCTGTAGTAGCCCGCGACGGCCGGGACAAACTGCTTAGGATCCATCGCGATGCCCGCGTTCTTAAACACTTCGTTCACCGGAACAATCGCTTTCGACGACATCATGGTCGCCGTACCCACTTCGTACACCTGCAAAATCGCTGGCGCTTTGCCAGAACGGATTGCTGCGATACCGGCTGACATACTCTGCTCGTAGTTACCTTTGTAGGTCGGTACGATCTTATAGTCAGGGTTTTCAGCGTTGAAGCGGGTTGCCAGCGAGTTAACTTCTTCACCCAGCGCACCTTCCATTGAGTGCCAGAACGGGATCTCGGTGGCGGCCAGCGCACTGGCGCTGAAGGTCAGTCCCAGTACCACGCTTATTGCGGTGTGACGAAATGCGAATGATGACATGTCGGTTTCCTGTGCCCGGTATTGTAAAGCGCGATATCGCGCATTCTTTTATTCGGGAGGTAACATGACACGCGAAAATGACAGAAAAATAACAGGTTTATGACTACGAGGTGACAGCAAGGTGACGGTATACGTCGGTTAGATCGTGGAGATCATTGGCACGGGCCGACCGGAAAAAATGACCGTCCCAAAGGGCCGACCGGAAAAAATGACCGTCCCAAAGGGCCGACCGGAAAAATGACCGTCCCAAAGGGCCGACCGGAAAAAATGGTCGGCCCCTACGGGGGGCATCATCCGCCCAGATAGGCGCTTCTGACGGCTTCATTAGCTAACAGCGCATCGCCGGTGTCTTCCAGCACGACGTGACCATTTTCGAGCACATAGCCACGATCGGCCAGCTTCAGCGCCTGATTGGCATTCTGCTCGACAAGGAAAATCGTCATGCCTTCCTGACGCAGCTGCTCGATGGTGTCGAAGATCTGCTGGATAATAATCGGCGCCAGGCCGAGCGACGGCTCATCGAGCAGCAGCATACGTGGCTGGCTCATCAGCGCACGACCAATGGCCAGCATCTGCTGCTCACCGCCCGACATGGTGCCGGCACGCTGGACCCGGCGCTCGTACAGACGCGGGAACAGCTCATACACGCGCTTAATGCGCTGCTGATACTGCTGACGCTCGGCAAAGAAGCCGCCCATTGCCAGGTTTTCGTCCACCGTCATACGCGAGAATACGCGACGGCCTTCCGGCACTATCGCAATCGCCTCACGCATGATGCGCGCCGTCTGCCAGTCGGTAATGTCTTTACCGTCGAAGGTGACCGACCCTTCGGTGGCTCGCGGCTCACCGCACAGCGTGCCGAGAATAGTGGTTTTACCCGCGCCGTTCGCGCCGATCAGGGTGACAATTTCGCCCTGATTAATATGCAGACTGACGTTGTGCAGCGCCTGGATTTTACCGTAGTGCGCGCTGATGTTATTCAGGGAAAGCATTGCCTGACTCATGTTATGCCTCTCCCAGGTAAGCTCGGATCACGTCCGGATTGTTGCGGATCTCATCCGGCGTACCGTTCGCCAGCGGCGTCCCCTGATTCACCACGTAGATGCGGTCAGAAATACCCATTACCAGTTTCATATCGTGTTCAATCAACAGTACCGAAACGTTGTGCTGGTTGCGCAGTTCGGCAATCAGCTCGTCCAGTTCGTGGGTTTCTTTCGGGTTCAGACCGGCCGCCGGTTCATCCAGCATCAGAATTTCCGGGCGCGTCACCATGCAGCGGGCGATCTCCAGACGGCGTTGCTGACCGTAGGCGAGATTACCCGCCTGGCGGTTGGCCAGCGCCAGCAGCCCGACGCGGTCCAGCCAGGTGGCCGCTCTGTCCAGCGCTTCACTCTCCGCTCTGCGGAATGCAGGCGTTTTCAACAGGCCGGAGAACACGCCGCTTTTCAGATGCTGATGCTGAGCCACCAGCAGGTTTTCAATCACCGTCATTTCACGGAACAGACGCACGTGCTGGAAGGTGCGCACAATACCCATACGGGCGATTTTCTGCCCCGACAGCCCTGCCAGCTGCTGGTCTCTCAGCCTGATGGAACCGCCGGTCGGGCGATAGAATCCTGTCAGGCAGTTAAATACCGTGGTTTTACCGGCCCCGTTCGGGCCAATCAGCGAAACGATTTCCTGCGGGCGCAGTTCCAGTTCCACGTTGTTGACGGCCAGCAGACCGCCGAAACGCATCATCAGGCCATTGACGGCTAACAGAGGCTGAGTCATGCCTGCTCTCCTTTTTCCGCACTTTTCAACTTCAGATGCGGGCGTTTCATTGGCAACAGACCCTGCGGACGCCAGATCATCATCAATACCATTAAACCACCGAGCACCAGCATGCTGTACTCGTTAAGGTCACGCATCAGCTCGCGCGATACCACCAGCAGGATGGCCGCGAGGATTACCGCAAACTGCGACCCCATACCACCCAGTACCACGATCGCCAGCACAAAGGCGGATTCGGCAAAGGTGAAGGATTCCGGGCTGACGAAACCCTGACGGGCGGCGAACAGACATCCGGCAAAACCGGCAAAAGCGGCGCTGATGGTGAAGGCGGTCAGCTTGATGCGCGTCGGGCTGAGGCCCAGCGAGCGGCAGGCAATCTCATCTTCACGCAGGGCTTCCCATGCCCGGCCCAGCGGCATCCGCAGCAGCCGGTTAATCACGAACAGCGTGATCACCACCAGCAGCAGCGCCACCAGATAAAGGAAGATAATACGGTCGCTGGGGTCGTACTTCAGGCCGAAGAAATTATGGAAGGTATCCCAGCCGCCGTCGCGGGCGCTGCGGTTAAACTCCAGACCAAAGAACGACGGTTTCGGGATCTGACTGATGCCGTTCGGGCCACCGGTAATCTCGGTGTTGTTCAGCAGCAGGATACGCACAATTTCGCCGAAGCCGAGGGTCACAATCGCCAGGTAGTCACCGCGCAGGCGCAGGACCGGGAAACCGAGCAGCAGGCCAAAGCCTGCGGCAACCATACCGGCCAGCGGCAGGCTCTGCCAGAAGCCAAGGCCATAGTAGTGATTCAGCAGGGCGAAGGTATAGGCACCGATAGCATAGAAACCGCCGTAACCCAGCACCAGCAGCCCGGACAGGCCGACCACCACGTTAAGCCCCAGACCGAGCATCACGTAGATCAGCGTCAGGGTAGCGATATCCACCGTACCGCGCGACACCAGGAACGGCCAGACGGCCGCCGCCACGATCAGCGCCAGCAGGAACAGTTTTTGTTTCGGCGTTGAACCATCAATTCCCGGCAGGACCAGCGACGGGCCGGAGACTTTTTTCAGGCTACTCTGCACCATCGGGCGCAGCAGCTGGAACAGAAACACCACGCCACAGCCAAGAGCAATCCAGTTCCAGCGCACCTCTCCGGCGTTGTTGACCACCAGCTTTGTGCCTTCAAGATCCAGGCGCATCCCCATAAAGAACGCCGCCAGCACCAGCAGCATCAGCGATGAAACAAAGGCATTAATCAGGTTGAGCTTCTTCATACTTTCTCAACCTCCGGACGACCGAGAATACCGGTAGGCATCACCAGCAGCACCACAATCAGTAGCGCGAACGACACCACATCTTTGTATTCGGTACTGAGATAGGCCGAGGTCAGGGCTTCGGCAATACCGAGGATCAGGCCGCCGATCATGGCGCCAGGAATACTGCCGATCCCACCCAGCACCGCAGCGGTAAAGGCTTTCATCCCGGCCATAAAACCAATGTAGGGGCTGATCACACCGTAGAACTGGCCGAGCAGCACGCCCGCCACCGCCGCCATCGCGGCACCAATCACGAAGGTCAGTGAGATCACGCGGTCGGTGTTAATACCCAGCAGGCTGGCCATTTTCAGGTCTTCTGCACAGGCGCGACAGGCGCGGCCCATACGCGAATAGCGGATAAACAGCGTCAGCGCCAGCATGGCAAGGAACGTCACGCCCCAGATCACCATCTGCATGGTGGAAATCGTGGCGGCGAAGCCGTTGCTTTCGCCCAGCGTCCACTGCCCGGTTACCAGGCCTGGCAGCGCGAGATCGCGCGAACCCTGGGTCAGGCTGACGTAGTTTTGCAGGAATATCGACATCCCGATCGCGGAGATCAGGGCAATCAGACGTTTAGAGGAACGCACCGGCCGGTAGGCCACGCGCTCAATGCTCCAGCCGTAGCAGGAGGCAATCACCACCGCGACCACGAAGCCGCTGCCAATCAGCAGCCAGCTGGCATCAATCCCCATCATCATCAGCGCAGCAATCACGATAAACGAGACATAGCTGCCGATCATATACACTTCGCCGTGGGCAAAGTTAATCATACCGATAATGCCGTAGACCATGGTGTAACCAATGGCAATCAGCGCATAGGTGCTGCCCAACGTCACGCCGTTGAACATTTGCTGCAGGAAATAGAGAAACTGCTCGGACATACCTTAAACCCTTACGAAAATACAACAAAGGTCGGGCATGCCCGACCCCTACGGGCGAATTCCGTTGCACCCCAGTCATGCAGGGGCCAGGCATGCCTGGCCCACAGCCTGGTTTATTTCACTGCGGTTGATGAACCATCAGCGTGCCATTTAAAGACGCCGAACTCGAAGCCCTTCAGGTCGCCCTTCTGGTCCCAGCTCAGATTTCCCATCACGGTTGGCACCGCTGCGCCTTCTTTCAGGTTCTTCGCAATATCTGCCGGCTCTACGCTTTTACTGCGTTCCATGCCGGTCGCCAGTGACTGTAAGGCCGCGTAGGTGGTCCAGACGAATGGGCCGGTAGAGTCTTCTTTTTTCGCTTTCAGCGCATCAACGATGGCTTTGTTAGCCGGAACCTGGTCATAGCGTTTTGGCAGTGTCACCAGCATCCCTTCGGACGCCGCACCGGCGATGTTTGACAGGGAAGCATTACCCACGCCTTCCGGGCCCATAAACTGGGTTTTCAGACCGGCGGCACGCGCCTGACGCAGGATCTGGCCCATTTCCGGGTGGTAGCCGCCAAAATAGACGAAGTCGACGTTTTCTTTCTTCAGACGCGCCACCAGCGTGGAGAAGTCTTTATCTCCGGCGGTCACGCCTTCAAACAGCACCACGTTGCCGCCGCCTTTTTTCAGGCTATCCTGCACGGAGCGCGCCAGGCCTTCACCGTACTGCTGCTTGTCGTGAATAACGGCAATACGCTGCGGCTTCACTTCGCTCAGGATATATTTTGCGGCGGTAGGGCCCTGGTCGGAGTCGAGGCCGGTGGTGCGCATAATCAGCTTGTAGCCGCGTGACGTCAGGTCAGGGGCAGTGGCTGCCGGGGTGATCATCAGCACGCCTTCATCTTCGTAGATATCAGAAGCGGGCTGAGTGGAAGAGGAGCACAGGTGGCCGATCACGTAACGGATACCGTCGTTGATCACTTTGTTCGCTACCGCGACAGCCTGTTTCGGGTCACAGACATCGTCATATTTTACCGCGACCAGTTTATCGCCGTTAACGCCGCCCTTAGCATTGATATCAGCAATCGCCTGCTGAGCGCCGGTCCACTGCATGTCGCCATACTGCGCTACCGGACCAGACATGGCACCGACGATCGCCACTTTGATATCTTTCGCCATTGCTGCGTGGCTCATTGCCAGAGCAACACAGCCCGCCAGGAACGCACTACCTTTACTCATTTTCATCCGAACTACCCCATCTGTTGTGGTTGCTGCTTATTATTTGCCGTGGAATCAGCGATAAACGCTTAACTAAGAACGAGTTAGAATGATTACCGGCATTTTTTTTGAATAAGGCTTTAAATTTCAGGTTATTAAACAGGAATATTCTGCTGTAAATCAACCGACATATTCAGTAAATAGCGGGGCCAACAGGACAATCCACTAACATTAACGGTGTCATAACAGACAGCAACCCAGGGGATTATGCTGCCTGATAAGCGCTGCGATAATGATTTACTCGGCAAACTGTTTAAGACACCCACACATCGCCTCGTTTTTGTGCAGAAAAACTTACACGTCATAGTATGGTCAACTTCGCTACAATATGCCTTTCTCAAGACCGGGTTAAATCGATGAAACTGACTATCATCCGTCTGCAACAGCTGTCAGAGCAGGATCGCAGCGATTTAAAAAAAATCTGGCCACAGGCCGACGTCGGGGGGCTGGAAAAAACGCTGAGTGAGGTGCACCGGCTCTATGCAGCACGCTTTAACGATCGACTGCTGGCGGCGGTGTGGCTGGACATTACCGGTGATAAAGGCCATATGTCGGAGCTGGAAGTACGTGAGGTGACGCGGCGGCGCGGCGTTGGCCAGTATTTACTGCAGGAGGCGCTGGCGCAAAATTTACAGGTAAAACGCTGGACGGTCAGTCAGGACGGCAGTTCATCACCAGAGGTTATCGCCGCGTTTATGCAGGCAACGGGGTTTGTGCAGCAGGATGGGGTGTGGGTGAAATAAGAAAGGATTGAGGACAGCCGGGCTGACCGAAAAAGAAGGCCAGCCCCTACAAAAAGAAGGCCAGCCCCTGCGTCAGAATCAGTTATTACGCTTCGATCGCCAGACGCAATTTTTTCATCGCGTTCTTTTCGAGCTGACGCACACGCTCAGCCGAGACGCCGTACTGATCGGCCAGCTCCTGCAGCGTGGTTTTGTTGTCGTCATCCAGCCAGCGGGCGCGAATAATATGCTGGCTACGCTCGTCCAGACCCTGCATGGCATCGCTCAGCTTATCAGCGGCGTGATCGTCCCAGTTGTCTTCCTCAATGCCGTTAGCAAAATCAGAAGATTTATCCTGCAGGTAGAGCATCGGCGCCATTGAGCGACCTTCACCTTCATCGTCCGGCGTCGGGTCAAAGGTCATGTCCTGCGCTGCCATGCGCGACTCCATCTCAAGCACGTCTTTGCTGGTGACACCCAACTCGCGAGCCACCATATCCACTTCCTCCTGGTTGAACCAGCCTAAACGCTGCTTGGCTTTACGCAGGTTAAAGAACAGCTTGCGCTGGGCTTTGGTAGTGGCGACTTTCACAATACGCCAGTTACGCAGTACGTATTCGTGAATTTCAGCTTTGATCCAGTGCACGGCAAAAGAGACCAGACGCACACCCACTTCCGGGTTGAAGCGGCGCACGGCTTTCATCAGGCCGATGTTCCCTTCCTGAATCAGGTCTGCCTGCGGCAGGCCATAGCCGGAGTAGTTACGCGCAACGTGAACGACAAAGCGCAGGTGGGACAGGATCAGCGTTTTAGCCGCTTCCAGATCGCCCTGGTAATGCAGCCGTTCAGCCAACGCTTTTTCCTCTTCCGCCGTAAGCATAGGCCAGGCATTAGCAGCCCGGATATAAGCATCCAGGTTACCTAAAGGAGCAATAGCTAAAGTGTGCATATCTTTGGTCATTCAAGTCCTCTCTGTGTTAATCATCATACTAACGGCGCCACTCCCTGACGCGGTGACTACACTACGCGAATTCTTTACCGAAATCGAAAGCAATCTGTGCGAAGTCATTTACCACTTTCTGCCGGGTAAGACCCTAAAGTTATCCACAAGTTCAATTTTGTCTGTGGATATTTAACGCACAGCTTTGGGCGCGTGGCAGAAGCCAGAATTGCAGGGGGAAGTGACAGTCTGATGAACTTCCTCTGCGGCTAACGCTCACGCAGCAGAGGAAGATTATATCAAAAAAACGTGTAAAGGGGTTACTGCGGCGTAAATCGGCGTAAATGTTGTACGGTAGCCAGCCAGGCGGCAATCCAGCCAATCATCGCGGCAATCAGCAGCAGCAGCAGGCTTTCGTCCCACGCCAGGCCATGCAGGCCAAAGGTGGTGCCAAATACCGAAGCCACCTGCGTCACTACGGACTCCAGGCGCATCACCAGCACTTCCGACAGCACCAGCGACAGCAGTGCCCCGCTGAAGCCTAACAGCGCACCACCGTATAAAAATGGCCGCAGAATAAAGCCATCGGTCGCGCCAATCAGCTTCTGCACGTTAATGGTGTCGCGACGGGCAAAAATGCTCAGCCGCACGCTGTTACCAATCACCAGGAACACGGCCACAATCATCAGGATGCCGATCATCGCTGCCACCTGCCCCACCAATCCGGTCAGCGCGGCCAGGCGGGCAAACCAGCTGTCGTCCATCTTCACTTCATCGATACCCTGCACCTTCGAAACGCGCTCGCGCAGGTTATCCATGGTGCCGGAGTTCTGGAAATTGAGTTTCGGGGTGATAATCGCCACGGCAGGCAGCGGGTTCTGCTCCAGCATATCCATCGCGCCACCAAAGCCGGACCAGTTACGGAACTCGCCCAGGGCCTCTTCACGCGTCAGATAATTGACTTTATCAACGCCCTCTTCTTTCTTCAGCTGAGCCACCACATTTTCAGCGGCATCATCATCCAGCGTTTTACTGAGGTAGACCGTCAGCTGCGGAGCCGGATACCACTGGTCTGCGGCCTGACTGACGTTTTTCCACACCATATAACACACGCTGGGAAGCGTCAGAGAGATGGCGATCACCATCACCGTCAACAGCGTGGCCAGCGGCTGACGCCACATATCAGACAGCGAACCGTGCATGGCATAACGCCACTGCTCCTGCCAGCCGCCCTTCAGTGCTTTGCTTTTCGACGGCTGCTTCTGTTTGACCGTTTTAGCCGCTGCCGGGCGTGTATTGCGCTTATTGACCACGATGACCTCCGTGCAAACGTCCCTGGCTCAGCGTCATCAGCCGGTAATGACGACTGCCAATCAGCCCCATATCATGCGTTGCCATCAGCACGGTGACCCCGACGCGGTTGAACTCTTCAAACAGACGCAGAATGTCGGCTGACAGCGCCTCGTCGAGGTTACCGGTCGGTTCATCCGCCAGCAGAACCGCCGGTTTGTTCACCACCGCTCTGGCAATGCCCACGCGCTGCTGTTCACCGCCGGAAAGCTGAATAGGGAAATTTTTCGCTTTGTCGAGCAGGCCCACTTTATCCAGCGCCGCCGACACGCGGCGGCGAATATCTTCCCCGCTGGCACCGGCGATGATCAGCGGGATTGCCACGTTGTCATACACTGTGCGGTCCATCAGCAGATGGTGATCCTGGAAGATCATGCCAATCTGACGGCGCAGGAATGGCACCTCACGGCTTTTCAGGCGGCTGATGTCGTGACCGCCAAACCAGATATGCCCCGCGCTCGGGCGCTCAATGCCACAGATCAGCTTCAGCAAAGTACTTTTCCCTGCCCCGGAATGTCCGGTCAGAAACGCCATTTCGCCGGGTTGCAGATGAAAATCTACCCCCTGCAGCGCTTGCCGACCGCCGAGATAAGCCTTACTGACTTCTTCAAAGCGAATCATCCTAATTAGTCCTCTCGGGCAAAAAGTGCCTCTATAAAATCGTCAGCTTTAAACGAGCGTAAATCTTCTATGCCTTCGCCAACGCCGATATAGCGAATCGGAATGTTGAACTGATCTGCCACCGAGAAGATCACCCCACCTTTTGCCGTACCGTCCAGCTTGGTGAGGGTAATCCCGGTCAGCCCGACGGCCTCATGGAACAGTTTAGTCTGGCTGATAGCATTCTGGCCGGTGCTGGCATCAATGGTCAGCATCACCTCGTGCGGCGCCTGGTCGTCAAGCTTTTTCATCACGCGGGTGATTTTTTTCAGCTCTTCCATCAGGTGCGCTTTATTTTGCAGACGACCGGCGGTATCGGCGATCAGCACGTCCACATGACGCGCTTTCGCCGCCTGGATGGCGTCAAAGATCACCGAAGCAGAATCTGCACCGGTATGCTGCGCCACCACCGGAATATGGTTACGTTCGCCCCACACCTGAAGCTGCTCAACGGCAGCAGCACGAAAGGTATCACCCGCCGCCAGCATCACAGACTTGCCTTCGGCCTGGAACTGACGGGCCAGTTTACCGATGGTGGTGGTTTTACCCACGCCATTGACACCGACCATCAGGATCACAAACGGCGTTTTACCGCTGACATCCAGCGGGGATTCAACCTTCGCCAGAATACCGGACATTTCCGTTTTCAGCAGACCGTACAGCGCTTCGGCATCGCGCAGCTCTTTGCGGCTGGCCTGAGCAGTCAGGTTGGCGATAATACGACGCGTGGTTTCCACGCCGACGTCGGCAATCAGCAGCTGCTCTTCCAGCTCTTCAAACAGATCGTCATCAATTTTCTTGCCGCGGAACAGGCTGATAAAGCCCGAACCCAGATTCTGACGCGTTTTTACCAGGCTGCGCTTCAGGCGGGCGAAAAAACCCTCTTTGGTCGGTCGCGCCTGTTCCACCAACGCTTCCGGCTCTTCTTCCGCAGCGGCGGCCGCCAGCGCAGCCGCTTCCAGTTCGGCTTCTGCAAGGGCGGCAGCTTCAGCTTCCGCACGGGCGGCGGCTTCGGCTTCCGCACGGGCAGCGGCTTCGGCTTCCGCACGGGCAGCGGCTTCGGCTTCCGCACGGGCAGCGGCTTCGGCTTCTGCACGGGCAGCGGCTTCGGCTTCTGCACGGGCAACGGCTTCAGCCTCTGCACGGGCAGCGGCTTCGGC
This sequence comes from Erwinia sp. Eh17-17, assembly GCF_039675725.1. Taxonomy (NCBI): domain Bacteria; kingdom Pseudomonadati; phylum Pseudomonadota; class Gammaproteobacteria; order Enterobacterales; family Erwiniaceae; genus Erwinia; species Erwinia sp. Eh17-17. The sequence continues at coordinate 108,921 of NZ_JBDFQT010000004.1, forward strand.
TTCTGCACGGGCGGCGGCTTCGGCTTCCGCACGGGCGGCGGCTTCGGCCTCTGCACGGGCGGCGGCTTCGGCTTCTGCACGGGCAGCGGCTTCGGCCTCTGCACGGGCGGCGGCTTCAGCATCGTGACGCTCTTCGGCTTCAGGTGCCGCTACAGGCACCTCAGCGGGTGTATCGGCAGAGGGCTGCGGTGGTAACGTTTCTTTTACCTCTTCCTGTGGCGCCTGTTCTTCACGCCCCAGACCTAACCAGGAAAAAAAGCCACGTTTTTTATTCTTTGCCATGGTGCAACCACACTCCTCGCGGGAAAAACCGTTCCGGTTCCGGTACGAAAATTAATCTGTTAATTAATCCCTTAGTCTAACACTTTCTACAGAGCGCATCACAGCACCCTTTTTACGTTTCCTCCACCCGGTTAGCCCGTTAAACTATGCAACAAATTATTAAGAGTTCAGCAAGATGAATAAGAAACCCCGCAGCGGCGCAGCCGGGCAAATACGTATTATTGGTGGGCAGTGGCGTGGCCGTAAGCTGCCGGTACCTGACAGCGCGGGCCTGCGCCCGACGACCGATCGGGTACGTGAAACCCTGTTTAACTGGCTGGCGGCTGATATTCAGCAGGCTAAATGCCTGGACTGCTACGCCGGCAGCGGCGCGCTCGGTCTGGAGGCCCTGTCGCGCCATGCGGCCAGCGCTACCCTGCTGGAGCTGGAGCGCCCGGTCGCCCAGCAGCTGGAAAAAAACCTCGCTACGCTGGGGGCGAAAAGCGGACGCGTGGTCAATACCAACACCCTGCAATTTCTGGCGCAGAAAGGGGAGGAACATCACCTGGTGTTTATCGACCCGCCGTTTCGCAAAGGGCTGCTGGAGCAAACCGTCGGGCTACTGGAAACTAACGGCTGGCTGAGCGATGGCGCGCTGGTGTATGTTGAAAGTGAAGTGGAGCACGGTGTACCGCCGGTGCCGGTCAACTGGCAGATCCACCGCGAAAAAATTGCCGGGCAGGTGGCCTATCGCCTGTATATTCGTCGCAGCACTGATAAGGAGATTTCCGATGCTGATTAATGCAGGCCGCGTGCTGATGCTGTTTGTCTGGGCCTTTTTACTGCTTAACGTGGTTCATCCGTTTCCGAAACCGCTGACGTATTTCGTCAACGTCGCACTGTTTTTCATGGTGATTATGCACGGCCTGCAGCTGGTGCTGATGCGCACCACTCAGCCGAAAGGCGCGGAGAAACTGAGCGGTGCCATGCAGGCCAAAGTGTTTTTCTTCGGCGTATTCGAGCTGCTGGCCTGGCAAAAGAAGAATTTTCCTAAGCAGTAAGCGGTGTTTCCGGCATCAGTGAGCCGCGCTGGTGCCGGAAATAAACGAAACAAATCGCGTTCCCTTCACCTTCAGCTCGCCTTTAGTGCCCTTATCCATCTGATGATAATCCCCGGCGGTTAACTCCAGCTTAAAATCACCCGCGCCATTCAGGGGATGAAACCAGGCTTCGTAACGCATCTCTTCCACCGGGATATGCTCGCGCTGGCGCGAACGGCGGTTCGGTGCCGGGTATTCACGTTTTGCTTTCACTTCCACCATCAGGCTGCGCACTGGCGAAGCATCATTCACCGCGACTTCACGCCTCTGTTTGATAAACTGGCGGGTGGCTAAGATGGCAATAATGGCCAGCACGATAAAAAAGATCAGAGGGGGCTTCATGTTTCTTCATCCTCCCGGAGGCGAAAGTGAGCAGAACGAATAAGGATACAACCGGAGCCCTCTCATTGTCACATCTCCTGCGCTTAACCTAAACTGATCTGAAGTTGCGGAGTTTTTAATCTAAGGATAACAATATGATTTGGTCTTTCCTTGCGGTTCTTTTTTCGGGTTGGCTGTACGTGGATGCGTCCTACCGCGGCCCCCAGTGGCAGCGCTGGGTGTTTAAACCCGTCACCATGCTGTTACTGCTGGCCTGGGCCTGGCAGGCTCCGGTGCTGAAAACCACGGACTACCTGATCCTGTTCGGCGTGCTGGCAACGCTGGTCGGTGATGCGCTGACCCTGCTGCCCAACAAACGCATGCTGTACGCCATTGGCGCGTTCTTTGTTTCCCACCTGCTGTACACCCTCTATTTCGCCAGCCAGATGACGCTGAGTTTCTTCTGGCCCATTCCGCTGGCGCTGCTGATTATCGGCGGACTGGTTATCGCCACCGTCTGGAGCCGTCTGGAGGATCTGCGCTGGCCGATTTGTACCTTTGTCGGCGTGACGCTGCTGATGGTCTGGCTGGGCGCTGAGCAATATTTCATCCGCCCGACCGACTATACCTTTACCCTGATGGCCGGGGCTGTCCTGCTGCTGCTGGGGAATATTGTCTGGCTGCTCAGCCACTATCGCCGCCGCTTCAGCGCCGACCGTGCCATTATCGCCGCCTGCTATTTTGCCGGTCACTTTATGATCGTGCGCGCCCTGTGGCTGTAATCTGCATTAACGCTTGACTCTGGAGTCCACTCCAGAGTGTAAGATGGGCATCGGCGGGCAGTGTTGCCCGTCGTTACCGGTCAGGAGGCGTTATGCAGCAGCACTCTTCATGTGGTTGTGGTCACCACCATGCCAGCACTCAGCACGGATGCAGCACCCGCCCGCGCCCCGTTATTCAAAAAATCACAGCGGTCAGTGCAGCCAGCGTCGAGGCTCCCTGCTGTGGAGACAGCGCCTGCAGTTCGGGGCAGGACCCCGATGACGAGGGCGACAGGCCCGCTGGCGTCCTCAGTTTCAGCTGGCAGGTCACGGGGATGGACTGCCCGGCCTGCGCACGCAAGGTCGAAACTGCGGTCAAAAAACTGCCTGATATCGCCCGCGCCCGCGTGGTGTTTGCCAGTGAAAAACTGCTGGTTGACGCCAGCAGCGACATCCGTAATGAGATTGAACAGGCGGTCACACTGGCCGGTTTCCAGCTACACCGCAGCGACGCCGCCCCACCGCCCAGAGCCGAAAAAGGATTCTGGCAGGAAAATCTGAGCCTGATCGTGCTGAGTGTGATGATGGCGGCCAGCTGGCTGCTGGAAAGTCTCAACCATCCGGCGGGCAAGGCAGCGTTCATAGCCACCACGCTGTATGGCGTCTGGCCAATTGGCCGCAGCGCCCTGCGTCTGATGCGCAGCGGTTCACCGTTCAGTATTGAAACCCTGATGAGCGTTGCCGCCATCGGCGCACTGTTTATCGGTGCCACTGCCGAAGCGGCGATGGTACTGCTGCTGTTTATGCTGGGGGAGCGGCTGGAGTCCTTTGCTGCCGGGCGCGCACGCAAAGGCGTCACGGCGCTGATGGCGCTGAAACCGGACGTCGCTCTGCGCCTGAAAAACGGCCAGCGGGAAAGCGTACCCGTCAGCGGGCTGCGCCCCGGCGAGGTGATTGAAGTGGCAGCCGGTGCCCGCCTGCCGACGGATGCGAAGCTGCTCAGCGCCTTCGCCAGCTTTGATGAAAGCGCCCTGACCGGGGAATCCGTGCCGGTCGAACGCCAGCAGGGTGAGAAGATCAACGCAGGCTGTCTGAGCGTTGACCGTCTGGTCCAGCTGGAAGTGGTATCGGAGCCGGGCAAAAGCGCCATCGACCGCATTCTGCATCTGATTGAAGAAGCCGAAGAGCGTCGTGCGCCCATTGAACGGTTCCTCGACCGCTTCAGCCGCATCTACACCCCGGTGATTATGCTGATGGCGCTGATCGTCGCCCTGGTACCACCGCTGCTGTTCGCGGCCGCCTGGCAGCCGTGGATCTACAAAGGACTCACCCTGCTGCTGATCGGCTGCCCCTGCGCCCTGGTGATTTCCACACCGGCGGCGATCACTTCCGGGCTGGCCGCAGCGGCCCGTCGTGGTGCGCTGATCAAAGGCGGCGCCGCGCTGGAAAGCCTGGGCAGCGTGCGCACCATCGCCTTTGACAAAACCGGCACGCTGACCGAAGGCAAACCGCAGGTTACCGCTATCGTGCCGCTGGGCGCGCTGGATGAAAACCGCCTGCTGGCAACGGCCGCCGCTATTGAGCTGGGTTCGTCGCATCCGCTGGCGCTGGCCATCGTGGCGGCAGCGGAGCAGCGCCAGCTGCCCCTGCCGCAGGCGAGTGCTCAGCGGGCGCTGGCCGGGAGTGGCGTAGAAGCAGAAGTAAGTGGTTACTTACTGACCATAAGTTCACCTGTTAAGGTCCCCGCAGCGCTGCTGGCCCCTGAGCGTGAACGTACAGAGGCGCTGGAAAGCGCAGGCAATACGGTGGTGGTGGTGCACGACGGTCAGCAGCTACTGGGAATAATTGCCCTGCGCGACACGCTGCGTAGCGACGCCAGAGCTGCGCTGGAGGAACTGAGATCGCTGGATATTCAGGCGGTGATGCTGACCGGGGATAACCCGCGTGCGGCAGCGGCGATTGCCGGTGAACTCGGCATCGATTTTCGTGCCAGCCTGCTGCCGGAAGATAAAGTCGCGGCCATCCGCCAGCTTAACCAGCAGCAGCCGGTGGCGATGGTCGGTGACGGAATCAACGATGCGCCCGCAATGAAAGCCGCCACCATCGGTATAGCGATGGGCAGCGGCAGCGATGTCGCGCTGGAAACCGCCGATGCCGCGCTGACCCACAACCGGCTGAATGGCCTGGCGTCGATGATCCGCCTGTCGCGCGCCACCCACGCCAATATCCGCCAGAACGTAGCGCTGGCGCTGGGGCTGAAAGGGATATTTTTGGTCACCACGCTGATGGGGATTACCGGACTGTGGCTGGCGGTGCTGGCAGATTCAGGGGCTACCGCGTTAGTGACAGCTAACGCACTGCGGTTACTGCGTAAGAAATAGCAGGATGTCAGTGTCACAATCCTGCACCGGGCGACCCGAATGATATAGGGGCAATCCCCCGGCCCGACCGAAACAGAAGGCCGGGCCCTACACTACAACCCTTTCTTCAGCAAATACTGATACGGCAGGGCGTCAGTATTTTGCGCCACCAGCGTATGTTCCATAAAACGGCAAAAACCGGGGATATCACGCGTGGTTGCCGGATCATCGGCGATGATCAACAGGGTTTCCCCCTCCTGCATCAGGCGCACGGTTTTGCGCACCATCATCACGGGTTCCGGGCAGCGCAGGCCCAGCGCATCTAAGGTCTGGTCGGGGTTAGCGAAAAGGTCGCTCATGATATTCTCAATCCGGAATGGCAAATTGGCGCCTATTTTAGCGCCAGCCGCTGACGGTGCAAGGGATCAATCCCACGATAACGTTTGCGCTAAAATTAACCATTGCAATAGCAAGGCAACGCGGTAATATGCCGCGAATTCGCCTGAGCGAAACACGTACAAATTTTCATGGGTTCCCTCACCCCAATCTAAAAAAGGCTTACAACGATGATTGCATTCTCAACGCGTCAGCGCACCCATGCGCTGGTCTGGCTGTCCCTTTTCCATCTGCTGGTGATCACCTCCAGTAACTACCTGGTGCAGCTGCCCGTGGCTATTTTTGGCCTGCACACCACCTGGGGTGCCTTCAGCTTCCCGTTTATCTTCCTGGCGACTGACCTGACGGTACGCATTTTTGGTGCTCCGCTGGCGCGTCGTATTATTCTGGCGGTGATGATCCCGTCGCTGTTTATTTCCTACGCCATATCCGCCCTCTATTATCAGGGCGAATGGCAGGGGTTCGCGGCGCTGGAGGAGATGAACCTGTTCGTTGCCCGTATCGCCTGCGCCAGCTTTATGGCCTATGCGCTCGGCCAGATCCTTGATATTCACGTTTTTAACCGCCTGCGCCAGAAAGCAGCATGGTGGATGGCCCCTGCCGCCGCGATGTTCCTCGGCAATATCAGCGATACGCTGGCCTTCTTCTTTATCGCGTTCTATAAGAGCCCGGACCCGTTTATGGCCACGCACTGGGTGGAAATCGCGCTGGTGGACTACAGCTTCAAGGTGCTTATCTGCATGGTGTTCTTCCTGCCTGCCTACGGCGTACTGCTGAATGCCGCCCTGAAGCGGCTGGCAGAGAAGTCCCGCAGTGCGGGAGTCAACTTTGGTTAGTGTGTCCTGCCATCGTTGTTAAGTTGCTTTTAGCCGCTGAATACGTTTGTATTGAAGTCCTGAATTCTACGCGACCAATGTGAAAAGGGACTCTGATGCGTAACTTACTAAAATATGCAGGAATCGCTGTACTGGTAACCGGTCTGGCGGCCTGTGATGGCAAGAAAGATGAAAAGGCCGCAGCCGACGACAATGGCGTCAGCAGCAGCCAGTCAAACCAGAATGTCACTCTGATGGATGGCAAGCTGAGTTTTACCCTGCCGGCCGGTATGTCTGATAAGAGCGGTAAGCTCGGAACTCAGGCCAACAATATGCACGTCTATGCCGATGAGTCAGGCCAGAAAGCGATTATCGTGATTGACGGCGAAAGCACCAATGAAGGGCTGGACGTGCTGGCAGGTCGTCTGGAAGCACAGCAGCGCAATCGTGACCCGCAGCTACAGGTGGTGACCAACAAAGCGATTACGGTGAAAGGCCAGCCGCTTCAGCAGCTGGATACCGTGATCTCTGCCAACAACCAGTCTTCCTGGTCTTCTGTGGTACTGGGGAAAGTGGACGGCAAACTGCTGACGCTGCAAATCACCCTGCCAGCGGAAAATCAGCAGCAGGCGCAGACCGAAGCGGAAAGTATTATTAATACCATTACGTTGAAATAACGACCCGTTCAGACGTAATACGGGCCGATCGGAAAAACGATCGGCCCCTGTCGTTACAGACCCGCGTGTTCGCGAATGTATTGACGCGCTTTCACCGCATACTCAAACGGATTCGCCAGCGCCGGGTCCTGTTCTGCTTCCACTACCATCCAGCCTTTGTAGCCGAAATCGTCGAGGATTTTGAACACCGGATCAAAATCAATCACGCCGTCGCCCGGCACGGTAAAGGTGCCTTTCTTTACGCCATCCAGGAAGGACAGTTTCTGACTTTTCACCTGAGCCACCACCTCATCACGCACGTCTTTCAGATGCACGTGGTTGATGCGCGGCAGGTATCGGGTCAGGATCGCCAGCATCGCTTCCTGCGAGCCTTCTGAATAGTAAGCGTGGCCAGTATCGAACAGCAGATAAACATCATCATTGGTTTCCGCCATAAAACGGTCCACTTCAGCGGTGGTCTGAATGCCGGTCCCCATATGGTGATGCAGGCCAACAGTCATGCCCTTCTCTGCCGCCAGTTTTGCCAGTTCGTTATACCCTTCGGTAGTCAGACGCCACTGCTCATCGGTGAACTCCGGCTTCTCTTCCAGCACCGCTTTGGTGGTGCCCTGAATGCTCAGGCTTTGCTCTGAACAGCCGATCACTTTTGCCCCCATCGCATGCAGGAAATCGCGATGGTTGATGAATTCATCAATGGTTTTGGCTTTGTCGCCGTTGGCGAAGAAGGTGCTGAACCAGGCATTGACGATCTCAATACCACGGATATCCAGCATCGGCTTCAGCACCGCCGGATCGCGCGGATACTTGCTGCCCACCTCACTGCCGGTAAAACCCGCCAGCGCCATTTCACTGACGATCTGCTGGAAGGTATTCTCTTTACCCAGCTCTGGCATATCATCGTTGGTCCAGCCAATCGGCGCGATCGCCAGTCTGACGTTATCTTTGTTCATGGTGTTACCTCAGAGATTCACCAGGCGGCAGCCGCCGCCCTGCATTATTTTCTCAGCAGTTCACGCTCGATCAGCTCGCGCGTTTCGACTGCCTGACGATTCATTTTTTCCGGGTAGCCAAACAGTGAAGAGGCAATAATCGACTCGCCACCGACCTTAAAGGTGCGGTTGGCAAAGTCCATATCGCGCAGCGTCTGGAACAGCGTCTGGAAATCGACCTCCCCTTCGCCCACGCCCACATGCTGGTGAATGGTCGCATCAACGCCCGGCGGGTTCACAATGTAACGACAGTGTTTGGTGTGGTTCATGGTATCGGCGATCAGCACGTGCGACAGGTCTACGCCGGAATACTCCAGCATGCTTTTCACATCCCCTTTACCTTTGTCGTAGAAGAAGGTGTGCGGCACGCTGTACAGATACTTGACGTTCTCACTGCGGAACGATTTCACCATGTCGGCGGTTTCGTTGCTCTCTTCGCAGAAATCCCACGGATGGGACTGGATTTCGATGCGGATGCCCTCACGCTCAACGATCGGCAGCAGCTCTTCCATCGAGCGATAGAACATCTCTTCACAGATTTCAGGTTCGTTCGGGTTACCGGAAAGTTCGGTATTAATCACCTGTACGCCCATTTCCACTGCGATCTCAATCATGCGTTTCCAGTTTCTGACGGCGGCCTGACGGCGCGCTTCGTCCGGACCGGACCAGCGGTACACCACGATAAATGAGGAGATTTCCAGCCCCGTCTCACGCAGCGCGTTTTTGTACTCGGTGATAATTTCGCGGCTGGCTTTAGGATGCTTGTAGAACGGGTTGATCTGCGGATGCGGGGACTGTTCAATGTATTTGTAACCCCAGTCAGCCACCTGGTGAACCATTTTTGTGATGCCCATATCGCGGATGACATCAACATCAAAGGCAATTTTCATCAGACTCTCCGTGAATAAATCAGCACGCTGTTTTACGGTGAGCCCCCGCCATTGAGGCGGGGGCTAAGCGCGTCAGGTGAAATTACTTATTGTAGAACGTTGGACGCTGCGGCAGTTCTACCGGCTCGATGGCACCGCTCTCCTGCGCTTTCAGGCAGGCATCGGCAGCCACGGAGGCTGCATAGCCGTCCCAGGCGGATGGCCCGGTCAGTTTGCCTGCGGTGGCATCGTTGATAAAGGCCTGCAGCTCAACGTCATAGGCATCGATAAAGCGGTCTTTCCAGTCAGTCAGGATCGAGGTCGACAGTTTGGCGTCTTTACGCATCTGTACGGCAGAAGGCTCAGGCAACTTAGCGATACCCTCCTCACCGACCACTTCACACTGGATGTCGTAACCGTAGGCACAGTTGACGAAGATCTCTACGTCGATGCGGATGCCCTTACGGGTTTCAAACAGCACCACCTGCGGGTCGCGCAGCTTGCCGTGAGTTTTCGAGGTCGAACGCGGGAACACCACCTGTACCGATTTGTAATCATCTTCGGTCAGCCAGCGCAGCACATCCAGCTCGTGGATCAGGGTGTTGGTGATCGCCATATCGGTGGTGTAGCTTTCCGGTACGCTTGGGTTGCGGTGCGCGCAGTGCAGCATCAGCGGCTCACCAATTTCACCTTTGGTGATCACGTCTTTCAGCGCACGGTAGCCGCTGTCGTACGGGCGCATAAAGCCCACCTGCACCAGGCGCTTGCCGAACTTGATCTCCGCATCCACCACGCGGCGGCAGCCTTCAGCGCTCATCGCCAGCGGCTTTTCGCAGAATACCGGTTTGCCCGCCGCAATGGCCGACAGGGTGAACTCTTCGTGCGTCGGATCCCAGGAGGTGACCAGTACGGCATCAACGTTCGGTGAATTCACCACGTCATGGCCGTTGGCAAACACTTCTGCGTCAATACCAATACGGGTCAGGGCCGCTTTGGCACCCTCCACATTGATGTCAGAAACCGCAACAACCTGTGCGCCCTGCAACACTTTGCTGCAGCGACGAATATGTTCCTGGCCAATTGCGCCCGTTCCGATTACACCGAGTTTTAAAGTCATGGTCTTTCCTTACTAGTAGGGGGGTAAGCGGGCGCAGCGAATACGCCCGTTCAATCAATCAAAAAAACAAACAAAAACCGTTAGTTCTTAATATTCACGCGCCTGATCGATATGGTCGTTCAGCATCCGGGCCACGGCGTCTACGCGCTCTGAAGTGGACACCTGGGCACCGCCTACGCGCCACCAGCTGAAGTACTTATGGATCATGGTTTTTGGCAGAACTTTAATATCAATCAGCGTTGATACCGTCTGTTTCTGCGCATCCACCAGCGCTGCCTGCAACTGCTCGAGAGTGGTGACACGATAGGTTTTACAGCCGTAGCCCGCCGCGATAGCCGCGAAATCCACCGGCACAAAACCGCCGTTCAGCTTGCCGCCTTCGGCATTACGGAAGCGGAACTCGGTGGTGAAGCTGTCCATGCCGTGTTCCATCTGCAGGTTGTTGATACAGCCGTTGGTCATGTTATCCAGCAGGATCACGTTGATCTTCGCGCCTTCCTGGATCGAGGTCACCAGCTCGGAGTGCAGCATCATGAACGAGCCATCGCCGACGAAGGTGTAGACCTCACGATGCGGCTCAGCCAGCTTAACGCCCAGAGAAGCGTTGACCTCGTAACCCATGCAGGAATAGCCATACTCGACGTGGTAGCTGTTGTAATCTTTGGTGCGCCACATGCGCTGCAGATCGCCCGGCAGACTGCCCGCTGCCGCAACAATCACTGCATCCTTTGGGAGGCGCTCGTTGAGCGTACCCAGTACGCTGCTTTGCGTCAGGAAGGAGCCGGTCAGACGGTTGAATTCCGCCCACACCGCGTCGCGATCCATATGGTCGTCGATCTCCGGCACGTAGTCGGCGCCGCTGTAAACCGAGGCATAAACGCGCTGAGTTTCTTTCAGCAGCTTGCTCTGCGCCTGAGAGACTTTCTCCCCCCAGCCGCTGCTGAAACCGGTAGCGGCCAGGCGATCGTTAAGTGCGTTCAGGGCTGCCTGCGCATCCGCCACGACCTGCACGGCGTCCAGTTTATAAGCATCAAAATTGCTGACGTTGATGTTGATATAGCTGACGTCCGGGTTCTGGAATATCCACTTTGAGGCGGTGGTAAAGTCGGTGTAACGCGTACCGATACCAATCACCAGATCGGCCTCTTTTGCCAGCAGGTTAGCCGCCAGACAGCCGGTTTCACCCACGCCGCCGACGTTCAGCGGATGGTCAGAGACGATAGTGCCCTTGCCCGCCTGGGTTTCCGCAAACGGAATGCTGTAGCGCTCGGCAAAAGTACGCAGCGCATCGCCCGCACCGGAGTATTTCACCCCACCGCCGCAGATAATCATGGGTTTTTTCTTACCGGCAATCAGCGCCAGCGCGTCGGCCAGCTGGCCTTCGGTTGGCAGACGACGCTCCAGACGGTGTACGCGTTTCTGGAAGAAGTAGTCCGGATAGTCATAGGCTTCACCCTGCACGTCCTGCGGCAGCGAAATCGTCACCGCGCCAGTATCGGCCGGATCCGTCAGTACGCGCATGGCGTTGATGCAGGCGGTCATCAGCTGCTCCGGGCGGCTGACGCGGTCCCAGTATTTACTGACGGCGCGGAAGGCGTCGTTGGTGCTGATGCTCAGATCGTGACTCTGCTCGATCTGCTGCAGCACCGGATCGGGCTGGCGGGTGGCAAAGACATCGCCCGGCAGCAGCAGTAAAGGAATACGGTTCGCCGTCGCGGTGGCCGCAGCGGTGATCATATTCGCCGCGCCGGGTCCCACTGAGGAAGTACAGGCGATGATCTCGCGGCGCAGTTTTTGTTTGGCAAAACCGATGGCGGCATGTGCCATACCCTGCTCATTTCGCCCCTGGTACACCACCATATCGCCGCTGTCCTGCTCCAGCGCCTGGCCTAACCCCAGCACGTTGCCATGACCGAAGATAGCGAAAATACCCTGCACAAATTTGGTTTCAACGCCGTCTACCGACAGATACTGGTTGTCCAGGAATCTGACCAGAGCCTGTGCCGTGGTTAATCTAGTCTTGCCCATTTGCTCTTCCTTTATGAATCGGCGGCCACATCAGAAGTTCGGCCGGGGTTCGCATTTGTGGTCGCCTTGGTAACTGAACAGCGACAGCTATAAGTGAAACGTGAAGCGATTATAAACAAATATTTTTTTCACTAAACACAATTACAGAAGAAACATTTCATTTTGCGAGAGAGATCAAATTCTGCGGTGAAACCGCTATGAATAGGGTGATTCACAACCCGTAAATGAAACGATAACAATGCTGTGACGACTAAATGCGAAAAATCGTTTCACTTCAACACGTTCCCTGAGAAGCGCTGGCAAAGATGAGAGACGGCTCACATCTCTGGAATCGCGCGAAATGCCTGCTGTCTCACGGGGGGATAAATCCGCACGGCAAGAGTTTTAACCACCTCACACTTTTGGGGCAATAATTTCATTTCATATTGAATTTGGAATTTTTATTCCTCATACTTTGCTCTATGTTAGATCCGGAATCGATCGGGCCCACATCGCACGATCCGCTGGACACGCTCAACAGCATCGGCACTACCCAAAATTACTGGCGTTGTCGTCAGACGACAGGGTGGCTGGGTATAAACAGAGGAAACAACAGGTATGAGTACACAACAGAAGCGGCTTGATGTGATTTGTATCGGACGCATCGCCGTCGACCTTTATGGCCAGCAAATCGGTGCGCGCCTTGAAGATGAAACCACCTTTGCAAAATACCTGGGGGGCTCCTCCGGCAACGTGGCTTACGGCACCGCGATTCAGGGTCTGAAATCCGCCATGCTGGCGCGCGTAGGTGATGAGCATATGGGCCGCTTCCTGCGTGAAGAGCTTCAGCGTGTTGGCTGTGACACCCAAAGTCTGATTACCGATAAAACCCGTCTGACCGGGCTGGTCATCTTAGGCATTAAAGATCAGGAAACCTTCCCGCTGGTGTTCTACCGCGATAATTGTGCCGATATGGGCCTGGTGCCGGATGATATTCAGGAGGATTACATCGCTTCCTCCCGTGCCGTGGCCGTTACCGGCACCCATCTGTCACACCCAGATACTCGTGCTGCGGTCCTGAAAGCGCTGGATATTGCCCGCCGTCATGGTCTGCGCACTGCGCTGGACATCGACTACCGCCCGGTTCTCTGGGGTCTGACCTCCCTGGGCGATGGCGAAACCCGCTTTGTTGAGTCCGAACGAGTGACGCAGCAGCTGCAGGAAGTGTTGCACTATTTCGACCTGGTGGTCGGAACCGAAGAAGAGTTCCACATTGCCGGTGGCAGCACCGACAGCCTGACCGCGCTGAAAAACGTGCGCAAAGCCACTAAAGCCACGCTGGTGTGTAAACGCGGCCCGCTGGGCTGTGTGGTATTTGAAGGCGAGATCCCGGACAGCTGGGAGCAGACCCAACTGCAAACCGGCGTGCGTGTGGAAGTGCTGAACGTGCTGGGTGCGGGCGATGCCTTTATGTCCGGCCTGCTGCGCGGCTGGCTGAACGATGAGAGCTGGGAACAGGCCTGCCGTTACGCCAATGCCTGCGGCGCGCTGGTAGTTTCACGCCACGGCTGCGCCCCGGCGATGCCGACCAAAGAAGAGCTGGACGACTTCCTCAGCCGCGATAATGACGTAAAACGCCCGGATCTCGACAGCCGCCTTAACCACCTGCATCGCGTGACCACCCGCAAGCAGCAGTGGAATGAACTGAATATTTTTGCCTTTGACCACCGCAAACAGCTGGCCGATATGGCCAGTGAGGCGGGCGTGGATGATTCGCGCATTCCTGACCTCAAACTGCTGCTGCTGAAAGGTGCGCAGGAAGCGGCGAAAGAGGCCGGGCTGGACAACGGCCGCTGCGGTATCCTCGCTGATACCACCTACGGTCAGCCGGCGCTGAATGCCATCACCGGTAAAGGCTGGTGGATTGGTCGCCCGATTGAGCTCCCCAGTTCGCGCCCGCTGCGTCTGGAGCACGGCAACATCGGTTCGCAGCTGATCGACTGGCCACAGGAGCACGTGGTGAAGTGCCTGACCTTCTATCACCCGAAAGACAGCGCAGAGATGCGTCAGGAGCAGGACGAGCTGATCCTCGACGTATGGAATGGCTGTAACAAATCTGGCCACGAGCTGCTGCTGGAAGTGATCCTGCCGGAAAGTCATCCGGACAAGGATGAGAAATACTATCTGGAGATCCTGACTCACTTCTACAGCATGGGAATTCAGCCTGACTGGTGGAAACTGCCGCCACTGTCACACGCCAGCTGGGCGGCAATCAGCGCGCTGATTGAAAAGCACGATCCACACTGCCGTGGCATTCTGCTGCTGGGCCTGGATGCGCCAGAAGCCGAGCTGAAAGCAGGCTTTGCTGCCGCCGCCAAATCCCCGTGGGTGAAAGGCTTTGCCGTCGGCCGCACCATCTTCGGCCAGCCGTCACGCCAGTGGTTACAGGGCGAACTGGATGACGCCGCGCTGGTTGAGAAAGTGAAAAGCAACTATCTGACGCTGATCGGCTACTGGCGCGAAGCACGCCCGGCGCAGTAATTAAACGCGGCTCAACTCACGCCGCAGGGAGATACCTCTCTCCCTGCGGCGTTTTATTTACCCTCTGAAAACCCACTGGCTTATGGATTAAACACAGTCAGCAACCATCAAAATAATCATTTTACAATGGCACAACATCGATATAATAAATTAATGTAGCGATATATCATGTCGCATTAATATCATTCCGCGACGTCATATCGAGAATACTGCGTTACTGTTTTATTTATGACAGAGTAAAAACACGAATATTGTAGCAGGGTAATTTCACCATTAACAACACCCTAATGAATAACTATAATACTACAATTATTTTTTTAATGGGGAAAATGATGTTTTCCTGGAAGATCCTGGTATTATTTATATTCAGTGCGCCGGTTATCGCCGAAACAACACCACCGTCGGGGATGCCTGATGGTGGATGCTGGGCTGGTATTGAAAACTCTTTTGCTGTCCCCAGTTCAATAGGTGCTAACAAAGGAAGCAACATAAGTACAGGCGGAGGAAGAATAGACTCCGCACGATCAATTTTTTGTTATGCCAGCTCTGATAATTATTTACATAAATACACCTCATATATCGCAGCCGAAGTTGACCCCTTACTTCCCCCCTCTGATATAAACCCAGGGTATTATAAGTTCACAGACGACCTGGACATTAAAATAAAGTTAGCCGCGGTGAATATTCCTTCTGGAGGCTTTCCATCAGATTATAATATTACAACACCTGTAATGGATTATCGGGTAAATAATGAGTATCCGATTGTAAAAACAGGGGTAAACAGTAAATACATAGGTTTTTCAATATGGAGCCTTAACAATTTCGTTGTCAGGAGAAATATCATTGGTGGTGCAGCATTTGTTCCCGCAGGGATTCGCACCCTGAAAGTTTACCACTACTTTGGCCTGGGTCAGAGATCCTCAATACCAATATTCAGCGTCACCAGCAGAGCTTCTATTATTAAATCAAACGCTGAATGCAAAATAAATAATGGTAGCTTGATAAAAATCGATTTTTCCAGCGTGGATAATACATTATTGACTGACAGTTATTTAACCTCGCCTTATGTCAAACCTGCGTCGTTGCAATATCACTGTGCTACCCCACTGACCCAGGATATTAAGGTGATCCTGTTCGCCGAAGCCGCTGGCTATAGCGATGCGATAAAAACTAGCAACCAGGATATCGGCGTAGTGATGACCCGCAGTGGACAAGTGGTGCCCCCCCATACCAGCTTTAATAGCCGTCTGGTCAATGGCCAGGGTAACGATGAAGTGAAATTCACCGTGGTAAAAAATCCTGCGGTGGCAACCGTCGCTACAGGGCCGTTCGAGAACAACAATACGGTGCTGATCATCAGCACACTTTAAAATCGCTTTCAATAATCCGTTAGCAAAATTTAGAGCATGCTTGCCTGCGGATATTTATTTTTCGGCCATAAGTCGGAAATAACCACCATGCAGACATCTTTTATCACTCTGCAATCATTTTCAGTTATTGAGCTTTTTATGTTGAAAAAAAAGAAATTCTTTATCAGTTTCCTACTACCCATACAACTGTCTGCTTACCACATGCCAATATCCCACGCGGCGATCACCCTACAGGATTCACGCGTTATTTTAGACGGCGATAAAAAAAGTGCCAGCCTGTTGGTGACCAATCAAAACGCGGATACTCCTTACCTTGCCCAGGGCTGGATTGAGGATGCGGATAATAAAAAAATCAACGGCCCTTTGGTGCTGCTGCCTCCGCTCCAGCGTATTGAGGCGGGAGCACAAACCCAGATTAAACTGCAGACGTTGCCCACTCTTAACCTGCTGCGCCAGGACCGGGAGACACTGTTTTACCTCAATCTGCGCGAGATCCCTCCGCGCAACAATACGCCAGGCACCCTGAACATCGCCCTGCAGAATCGCATCAAGGTGTTTTACCGCCCCCTGGCGCTCAAAGCCCCGCGAAATACCCTGGCCACGCCGTGGCAGTCAGAGCTGGTGATGAAAAGGGACAATGATACCTGGACGATAAGCAACCCCAGTGCCTATTTTATTACCCTGGTCGATGCTCAAACCCGCCAAGATAGTGCCAGCGTACCCGGTTTTACCCCAGTGATGATCGCCCCTCACGACAGTGAACGTCTTACAGGCCGCGCTGCCGATTACGGTAATGCGCCGGTACTGACCTACCTCAACGATTATGGTGGACGCCCTGTGCTGACCTTCAGCTGCAGTGACAACCGGTGCAAAGTCGTCAGCAACATGGTTCCCAAATCTTAATGTTTACCACGTTGTTAACTGGAAGGTATGTCAAAGAAGGGACACTTCACTGCCTGAAAATATTCGCCAAAGGCCTGACGCTGCGATATTTCACTCTGGCGCTCAACCTCAGGTCACGAATCTGTGACCTCATTCCCATCCCTGATGAAATAAAAGCTAACTCTTTTTTCATCAAGTGAAATTTTTCGTTCATCTGTTAGAATAACGCACGAAAGAACACTATTTTCCTTTTAGCGAGCCTTGCAATGACTAATAACCCAACTCAGCTTTCCCTGTTACAGGACGAAATCCGTCGCCGTTATGACACTCTGAGTAAACGCCTGAAGCAGGTGGCTCGCTATATTCTCGACAACAGCAACAGCATCGCTTTTGACACTGTGGCGTCGATTGCCCAGCAGGCCGAAGTCCCGCCCTCCACGCTGATCCGTTTTTCCAATGCGTTTGGCTTCAGCGGCTTCAACGAAATGAAACAGGTTTTCCGTCAGCATCTGATGGAAGAGACGGTCAACTATACCGAGCGCGCACGGTTGTTCCGCCAGACGGCAACGGACGAAGCGCAGAGCGCCCCGGAGAGCCCGGCGGAAATCCTCAACGTCTTCACTATGGTCAACTCGCAGGCGCTGCAGCAGCTGGCGATGCAGGTTAATCCCGACCAGCTGAATAAAGCCGTTAAGCTACTGGATGAAGCCGATAATATCTATGTCATTGGCCTGCGCCGCTCGTTCAGCGTGGCCTCTTACCTGACCTATGCGCTGCGTCACCTTGAGCGCCGTGCCTTCCTGATCGACGGCCTGGGCGGGATGTTTGCCGAGCAGCTGAGCATGGTGAACCCCAAAGATGTTGTCATTGCCATCAGCTACTCGCCGTATGCACGTGAAGCGGTGGAGCTGGTTGAGCTGGGTGCAAAACGTGGTGCCCATCAGATTGCCATTACCGACAGCCAGGTCAGCCCGCTGGCAGCCTTCAGCGACGTCTGTTTTGTGGTGCGTGAAGCGCAGGTCGACGGCTTCCGTTCGCAGGTGGCTTCACTGTGCCTGGCGCAAACGCTGGCAGTCTCCCTCGCGCTCAATAACGCCGAAGTAAAATAAATTATTTCCAGCGGGTGACTGTGGTGGGAACCCGTTAATATACGATATTTAATATCGCATCCATCTCTTCAGATTGATTAGCGCTGGCTTCTCCTTTCCCTGATTTATACAATTATGCTTATGGTTTTTATTTCCTCTGCAAGGATTAAGGAAAAATTATGTTTTCATGGAAGAGTTTTCTGGCCCTCATTTTTGCCAGTTGCGGTTTATCTACCGGGAACGCTGTGGCTGCAGGTACCGCCGGTGAAGGCGGCACAGAGGTTTTGATAAAAGGCGTGGTGATCGCCCCACCAGATTGCAAGCTAAACAATGGTAAGCGGATAGATGTTGATTTTGGTACTGTCCCGATCAATAAAGCGGACGGTAAAATGTTTATTAAAAAGGTCGACTATAATCTGGTCTGCACCAGTAAACCAAATGCCAACTATAAATCCATGAAGATGATGCTTTCGGGTGTTGAAGGTTTTAGCGAAGACGTGCTGCAGACCCATGAGATCCCCGATTTAGGCATTCGCTTTTATCAGAACCAAACGCCAATCGTTCTTAACACATGGTTCAACCTGCCCAGCCAGCCCGAAACCATGATACTGGAAGCCGCACCCATTATTAATCCGGGCAGCCCACTGCCGCAGACGAAAGCTTTTACAGCTTCCGCTACGTTGATAGTCACTTTCCAGTAATTCAATTTTATTCACTACTTGTTTCGCAGCGCTTCGTTGCGACATTTTCCCCTGCCATATTTTCCCTCCCCCTTATCATAATGACTTAGGCCGGCCTGTAAGCGCTAGCCTTCATCAGAAGGCTCCACTACAGATGTAAATCTGCGACTTTTGGTCTAAAAATTTTTTACATGCGATATTTCATCGCTATGAGGTTATTTTCTGCGATATTTGCAAACCATTCAGACTTAATTATTTAAATAAATTACAATAAAATATCGAAATTCTTTTTTTTGATGGAATTTATTATTGCCAACAGGATGAACAAGGTTACTATTCCTCAACATATATTGACGTAATTGAAAAGAAGAAACGGCATGGATTATCAGGTAAAACTCAGGATGAGGCATTTAGTGTCCCTGGTCGTGTTAACGCTCACGATAATGGCGTCTTCAGTTTTTCAGGCACAAGGCTATGTTGATGGTGCCTGCTGGGCAGACCCGATGAATAACCTGGTGATAAAGCCCTCTCTTTCCCTCTTTCCATCCAATAAAGCAGGCGCAACAGGGAAAATTAACTTTTCTACCAATCCTGCGATTTATTCAGGCTTGTGTTATTCCCTTACCCCCGGAATTAGAAGTGCTCCTTTTTTCCGTTCAGATGTCAACCTTATGCCGTCGTCTGAGAAAAACTGGTTCATACTGAATAACGAAGTTGAGTATCAAATAAATATATCATTTCCCAATTACTCACCAACAAGTCCATTTAAAAATTTATACCTAAGTAGCGCTACCGCAGGGGCAAATGGGGTTGGGATAAGTCAAATTGTTAATGCCTGGTATGGCAATAGCGGTTTTATTACATTCAGATTACGCAGAGACGTTATTGGTGGTGGATTTATTATTCCTGGCGGCGTTGAACTGGCTAATTTATTCCGTTACGCTTCCGCGAACAAATGGGCGAATACGCCTATTTATCGTCTGATTACTGAAACGGCAATAATGCCAATTCCGGTAGTATGCGGCATCAACGGCGGAAGATTGATCACCGTGCAATTCGATACTATTGATGCTGCGCTGGTGACAACCCGTCCCGAAACAACCCCCTATAAAAAAAATATCGCGCTAAACTACAGCTGCAACACCACCGTGACTCAGGATATTAAAATTAACCTGATTAGCGATAAAGCTACCTTCTCTGCCGATGCGATTAAAACCACGAACGCCGATATTGGGGTCGTGATGCAGCATAATGGTGTCACCGTGCCGCCGATGGGCTCTTTCGCCAGCAGGCTGGTAAACAATGTTGGCAATGATAATGTGACCTTCAGCGTGATTACACGCCCCACTGGAGTCAAACAAACCGGCCCCTTCACCGGCAACGCGGTGCTGCTGATTACCTCACTGTGATTGCGTATTGACGCCAAAGGGCAGCCCGCGAGGGCTGCCCTTTGGTTTTTTTTATATCAGGACAACAATGGACACCGGGTATCAATCATCCCTTACGCGGATACTCGTCGCTGTTCACCCAGGCGTGATCTTTCTCCCAGGTAAATTTCCACAGGCGAACCGGCCCGGCCATCACGTTCAGATAGTAGTTATCGTACCCGGCCACGGTCGACATCGGATGATAGCCGCGCGGTACGGTTACCACGTCCTGATTGTACGGTGCCATACAGACATCCAGCGAACGGTCGTCGGTATAGACGCGCTGCATGGCAAAACCGCGCTCCGGGTTGAAACGATGGTAATACGTCTCTTCCAGGTAGGTTTCGTCAGGGGAATCTTCCTGGTCGTGCTTGTGGCTTGGGTAGGAGCTGGTATTGCCCTCGTCGGTGTACACTTCCACCACCAGCAGGCTGTCGGCGGGCTTATCGTCAGGCAGAATATTGTGCACCAGACGTTTGTTGTTCCCTTTGCCACGCTGCTCAACACCCACATCAGCGGGAGCGATCAGGCGTGCAGGCAGCTTGCCCCCGGTGGCGGGCGCACTGCACACCGCCAGCTCAAGATCGGACTCTGCCACCACGTCCACCTGCTCGTTACCCGGGACATAAACCGAGTAAGGTGGCGTGCGTTCAAAGGGCGACATGCGTTTACCGATGTTCGGGAACTCCGCCAGGCGGGTTTTCACCGACGCCAGTCCCGCCACCAGCACCAGGCACAGTTCCCTGCTGCCGCTTTCAAGCCGCAGCGTCTGACCTTTTTTCAACTGATAAGCGTCGAAACCGACATAGCGCCAGCCTGCACTTTCCGGGGTAACGTGCTGGATACGGCCCTGCGCATCCGGCTTTTTTACTTTGGATAGCAATGACATACAGCCTCTCTGTCCGTAGGAGCGGGGTAAGCCTCGCCCCTGCTGAGAATTAACCTAACGTTGGCATACTGAATTCTGACACGGTTTTCTGACCGCTCGGCCAGCGCACGGTAGCGGTTTTCATGCGGGTGTAGAAACGCACACCGTCCGGCCCGTGCACGTTCAGCGCACCGAACACTGAACGCTTCCAGCCGCCGAAGCTGTGGAAGGCCATCGGCACCGGAACCGGAACGTTCACGCCGACCATACCTGCCTGTACTTCGCGCACGAAATCGCGCCCGGTGTGGCCATTGCTGGTAAAGATAGCGCTGCCGTTACCGAACTCATGGCTGTTCACCAGGTCGAGTGCCGTTTTATAGTCAGGAGCGCGGACGATGCTCAGCACCGGCCCGAAGATCTCTTCACGCCAGATCACCATATCGGTGGTAACGTTATCGAACAGCGTACCGCCGACGTAATAGCCATCAGGATTGCCCTCCACCTGAATGCCACGGCCGTCAACCACCAGCTTCGCGCCCTCAGCTTCACCTTTATCGATATAGCCCAGCACTTTCTTCTGGTGCGCAGCAGAGACGACCGGCCCCATTTCGTTTTCGTCTTTTCCTTTATGAATGCCAGGACCAACACGCAGGGCTTTCACCAGCGGGGTCAATGCGGCAATCAGTTTATCTGCGGTGTCGTCGCCGACGGCAACCACCACCGGCAGGGCCATGCAGCGCTCACCGGCAGAGCCGAATGCGCCGCCCATGATGGCATTGACAGTGGCATCCAGGTCGGCGTCCGGCATCACGATAGCGTGATTTTTCGCCGCGCCGAATGCCTGCACACGTTTACCGTGGGCGCTGGCGGTGGTGTAGATGTGTTCTGCCACGCCGGAAGAACCGACGAAGCTCACGGCCTGCACGCGCGGATCTTTGTACAGCTGTTCTGCATTTTCATTCGAGCTGTGGATAACGTTGAACACGCCGTCCGGCAGACCGGCTTCGGTCAGCAGCTCAGCCATACGTACCGACACTGACGGGTCAAGAGCCGGCGGCTTCAGCACGAAGGTGTTACCGCATGCCAGCGCAATCGGGAACATCCACAGCGGGACCATCGCCGGGAAGTTGAACGGGGTAATCCCGGCCACCACGCCCAGCGGCTGCATCAGCGAATAACTGTCAACGCCGGTCCCCACATCGGCCGAGTTCTCGCCTTTAATCAGGTGCGGAATACCGCAGGCAAACTCCACCACTTCCAGACCACGGGTCAGCTCACCCAGGGCATCTGACCACACTTTACCGTGCTCGCTGACGATAAGCGTAGCCAGCTCATCGCGGTGCTCTTCCATCAGGGCTTTAAAGTTAAACAGAATGCGTGCGCGGCGCAGCGGAGAGGTTCGGGACCAGCTATCGAAGGCTTCATGCGCAACGGCAATGGCATTAGCCACTTCATCACTGGTGCTCTGCGTCAGTTCACGCACCGGCTGACCGGTTGCCGGATCGTAAACGGGAATGGTTTCATTGCTGGCGCTCAGAGAGGTTTTACCGCCAATAAAGTTTCCTACGATAGTCATGTGCTGGCCTCTGTATAAGTAGTGAGTTCCCCTGCAGGCAGTCTGACGTCAAACCGCTGCCACGCCGGGCGAAACCGTGATTCATGCTGAGACAGTATAATATTGAAATAAATTTTTCAAATAATTCACTTTAGAAAATTCATTTTTAGCGGCCTGGATCGCATTTTTACCCTGTATCAGGTCGGTTAACGATCCCGCGCCCGTAACGGAGATAAAAAAAGCCCTCAGAGCAGGCAGCATGCGGAGCAGGCGTTTCACTGGCGGGCCGATATCACGCGGTATTTAGCCTGGCTTAAACGCCAGGATAACGCTGTCTTTCGCCAGTTTACTGACGCGAATAGTGAAATTTTGCGAGATGGATCTAAAAATTTAAATTTCATTATTAACTAATTATGAAATAAATGTTCTCTTATGTGTCATGTCCCACCCCCGACCGGCTTACAGTCCGACAATAAAGCTGGCGGGGTAATTTTCTTTGACGTTCCCCCTACTCAACAGGAGCCACACGATGGCTATCGATCCAATCCGTTTCTGTGTTAACCGTAAAATTGCTCCCGCCCTCAGCATTGAGGCGTTTTTCCAACTGGTGCAAAAGCTGGGCCTGCATAAAGTGGAACTGCGTAACGATATGAAAGGCGGCAGCGTCACCGATAACCTGAGCCACCAGCAGGTTCGCGACCTGGCGGAAAAGTATGGTCTGGAAATTGTCACCATCAACGCCCTGTATCCGTTTAACCAGATTAGCGACGATCTGCTGGCGCGCGCTGAAAGCCTGCTGAAAGATGCCCAGGGGATTGGCGCCAAAGCGCTGGTGATGTGCCCGCTTAACGACGGTACAAAGATTTCAGCCGAAGACACACAGCAGGCTCTGAGCACGCTGGCCCCGCTGTTTGCCCGCTACGGCGTGGAAGGCCTGGTCGAGCCGCTGGGCTTTCCGGTCAGCTCCCTGCGCTCCGCTGCTCAGGCGCAGCAGCTGATCCAACAGGCCGCGGTGCCGTTCAAAATTGTGCTGGATACCTTCCACCACCATCTGTACGAAGGCGCAGAGCAGGACTTTGCCGACGGTATTGATGTGAATCAGATTGGCCTGGTGCATCTGTCCGGCGTCATCGACGGCCGCCCGGTAAACGAACTGACTGACGAAGAGCGCCTGATGCTGAGCGGCGACGACCTGCTGAAAAGCGTCTGGCAGGTACAGCGTCTGGAACAGCTGGGCTACAAAGGCGTGTACGCCTTCGAGCCGTTTGCCTCAGTGATGGACAACTGGAGTGCGGACGATATCGAACGTGAAATCCGCCAGAGTATTGAACTGCTGCAGGGTTAAATAGAACGCGGGCCAATCGAAAAAAGATCGGGCCCTGCGCGACAAACGTCTTCATCTTATCTGTGTCATTTGACAACGGTCCCCTCACCGGGACTGTTTTTTTTCCCCACAGAAAAACCCCGGACGGGCATGCCTCCCCTGCAATCCGCGCGGCCGTCTTTCTTCCGCCATAAATCCGTCACACACCCCTCCTATACTTCGCCGCACTAAGTCCCAAAGAGGATAACAATCTGATGCAAGTTCCAACCTCAGTCACACTCGAGGGCATTCACTATGCCTTCGGCACGCAGACCGTGCTCGACCACCTCGATCTCAACATCGGGGCGGGCAGTATTGTCGCCCTGCTTGGCCCCTCAGGCTGCGGCAAAAGTACCATTCTGAAATTACTCGCCGGACTGCTGCAACCCCAGCAGGGCACGCTGCATTTTGGCGAACGCCTGGTGGCCAGTGCCGATTGCTGTACGCCACCCGAACAGCGTGATATTGGCATGGTCTTTCAGGATTACGCCCTGTGGCCACATATGAGCGTGGCGCAGAACGTCGCTTTTCCCCTGCTGATGCGCCGGGTTGCCGCACGTGAACGCAGTGAGCGGGTGATGGCCGCGTTACAGCGCGTCGGCCTGGCCGACTTCGCCGGGCGCAAACCCTCGGACCTCTCCGGTGGGCAGCAGCAGCGCGTGGCGCTGGCGCGGGCGATTATCGCGGAACCGAAGATCCTGCTGTTCGATGAGCCGCTGTCAAATCTTGACCGCGATCTGCGTGAATCCCTGTGTCGCGAGATGGCCAGCCTGCTGCGCCAGCTCGGCACCACCGCCGTCTACGTCACCCACGATCGCAGCGAAGCTGAGATGCTGGCCGACCGTATCGTCTGGCTGGCTGCGGGATCTGTTTCTGCTATTCAAACCGTTACATCACTCTCTGGGGAACTTGCATGAAATTGTTTAACCCGATGAAAACAGGAGCACTTCTGGCAATGCTGCTATCTTCCGGCATGATGATAACTGACGCCCAGGCGCTGACGGTCTACACCGCCGGGCCGGGCTCGCTGGCAAAAAGCCTCGCGGCGGGTTATGAAAAACAGACCGGCGTGAAGGTCAATATTTTCCAGGCTACCACTGGCAAAGTGATGGCAAGACTGGAAGCGGAGCAGGCTAACCCGCAGGCCGATGTTCTGATTTCCGCCTCGTGGGATACGGCAGAAGAGCTGGATCAGCGCGGCTGGCTGCTGCCCTATCAGAGCCCGAATGCAGAGCAGGTTCCGGCAGCCTTTAAAACTGACGCTTACGTGGCGCAGGGCATCTCCGCGCTGGGGATTGTCTGGAATACCCAAAGCGGCACCCCGGAGCCGAAAGAGTGGAACGATCTGACCAGTGCCGCCTTTAAAGATCGGGTGACCACGCCCGATCCCTCATTGTCAGGTGCCTCACTCGACCTGCTGATCGGCCTGCAAAACAGCATGGGCGACCGCGCCTGGGCGCTGTTCAGCAAGCTGAAAATGAACGGTATGGCGATCGCCGGGCCCAACGCCCAGGCGCTGACCCCGGTGCTACAGGGCGCGAAGGCCGCCGTTTTTGGCGCGGTCGACTACGTCTCGTATAACAGCATTCAGGACGGTGAGTCCATCAAGGTGATCTTCCCGGCCAGCGGCACCGTCGTGGCTCCACGCCCGATGATGATCCTGAAAAGCACCCCACACGCCGCAGATGCCAGAGCGTTTATTGACTATGTGCTGTCGGAAGAAGGTCAGAAGAAAGTGGCCGATGCCTGGCTGATGCCGGCGCGTTCCGATGTGGGTGCCAGACGCCCGCTGCTCAGCGATCTGACC
Organism: Erwinia sp. Eh17-17; assembly: GCF_039675725.1. Taxonomy (NCBI): domain Bacteria; kingdom Pseudomonadati; phylum Pseudomonadota; class Gammaproteobacteria; order Enterobacterales; family Erwiniaceae; genus Erwinia; species Erwinia sp. Eh17-17. The sequence continues at coordinate 134,175 of NZ_JBDFQT010000004.1, forward strand.
CTCCTGCCTGCGCAGAGCGGCGGCAGCGCCGACCGGGGTTCCGTGCTGCAACGCTTCGGCGCGCTGTTCAGCCATCCTTAATCTTGCCAGGGGCGGCGCGTCCGCGCGCCCCTTCAGGAACCCGCAATGAACTCTCGTTTACTCCCACTGCTGACCGTGGCCCTGCTGCTGATCCTGGTGGCGATGCCGCTGCTGTTTATTTTGTTACAGGGGCTGTTTCCGGCGCTGGCGCAGGGCTCGCTGGCCGGTGCGTTCACCCCGATTCCGACCCTGCTGGCTGACCCGCAGCTGCCCGCGCTGCTCAGCGGCACGCTGACAACCGGCCTGAGCGTGGCGCTGCTGAGTGCGCTGATCGGCATTCCGCTCGGTACGCTGCGCGGGCTTTTCCACCTGCCGCTGGCACGCTGGTGGGATCTGCTGCTGCTGATCCCCTTCCTTACTCCGCCCTATATTTCTGCCCTCAGCTGGATGCTGGCGCTGCAACACAACGGCTATCTGTATCAGTCGATCGGTGTCGATCTCAACGATCTGCTGTTCAGTCAGAGCGGCATCACGCTGGTGATGACGCTGAATATCTTTCCGGTGGTCTACTTTGCCGTATCGCGCAGCCTGCTGGCGAGCGGGCAGCAGCTGGCCACCGTGGCGCGGGTTCACGGTGCCGGCGCCTGGCGTGCTTTCTGGCACGTCACCCTGCCGATGCTGCTGCCCGCACTGGCGGCGGGCGTACTGCTGGCGTTTACCCTGGCGATTGAAGAGTACGGCGTGCCCGCCGCGCTTGGGTCGCGCGCGGGCGTGGTGATGCTGACGGTCGGTATAGAAGAACGGCTGGCCGACTGGCCTGTCGATCTGCCTGGCTCGTCGCTGCTCTCCGTGCTGCTGGTACTGGTGGCGCTGGCCGCGTTTGCCTTGCAGAAAAAGCTGGTTGGCAATAAAGACGTTACCAGCATTAACGGCAAACCCGCGCAGAACAGCGGCATCCGGCTCGGCGCGTGGCGCTGGCCGGTGCTGCTGCTGTTCGGTGTCGTGGCCACACTGATGGTGGTCATCCCGATGAGTTCAATGCTGCTGACGGCGCTGCTATCCACGCTGTCCGGCGGAATGCACCTCAGTAACCTGACGCTGCGCCACTTCAGCGCTCTGTTTGCCATTCAGGGAGATGCGCTGACCGCGCTCTCCACCAGCGTCGGGCTGGCGCTGGGCACGGCGCTCATCACCGGGCTGTTGGGGTTTCTGGCGGCATGGCTGGTGGTGGTACGGCGTATTCGCGGGGCGGCGCTGATTGATGCGCTGTCGCTGCTGCCCGCCGCACTGCCGGGCGTGGTGGTGGGCGTCGGGCTGATCCTGCTGTGGAATCAGCCCTTCTGGCCAGTAACCCCGTATAACAGCTGGCCGATCCTGCTGCTCTCCTACTGCTGTCTGCTGTTGCCCTGGCCGGTGCGCTATGTCAGCAGTGCGCTGAAACAGCTGGGCAGTAATCTGGAACCCGCCGCCAGGGTACACGGGGCCAGCGCCTGGGCAGCACTGCGCCACATTGTGCTGCCGCTGGTGTTCCCCAGCCTGCTGGCCGCGATGCTGATGGTGTTTGCCATCGCCTCGCGTGAACTGGTGACCTCCCTGCTGCTGGCCCCGGCGGGCACACAGACGGTATCGGTGTTTATCTGGCGTCAATTTGAGCAGGGTTCCGTCGGCCAGGGCATGGCGATGGCCAGCATCGCCATGGGTACCGGGCTGGCGCTCATGCTGAGCGCGCTGGCGATCCTGCAACGACGCGGACGCTGACACCCGCTACCTGCCTGTCTCTTTCCCTCCCTGGGGTGTGGCATCCCGCGCCCCCTGCCCGTCTTGCGTTAAAAACCCGATCATTCCGAAAGTGAATGGCTACCCTGCCACAGCGGCTACACTTGCTGCGCATAGTGTCTAAACGGAGAAGCAATGGAACCCTTGCAGCAGGAGAAGATCGGACAAAACATTTTGTTAAAGCTGGCGACGCTGGTGGTCATTCTGGGCGGCATCAAGCTGTCTGCCGACATCATGGTGCCTTTCCTGATGGCGCTGTTTTTCGCCATCGTACTTAACCCGCTGGTCACCTGGCTGATGCGGCGCGGCATACGGCGTGGCCTCGCCATCGGCCTGGTGGTGCTCCTGCTGATGATTGTGCTGGGCCTGTTAATTGCGATGATTGCCGGTTCACTGCAGGAGTTCAGCGAAGTCTATCCGCAGCTCCAGGCACAGGCGGAACAGAAACTTGCGGTACTCCAGCATTTTGCTGCCCGCTTTCATATCATGATCTCCCCTGAATCGCTGGCGCAGCGTCTGGACCCCAATGCCGTGATGGATGTTGCCACCACCATGCTGGGGCAGTTCTCCGGGGCGATGACGCAGATTGTTCTGGTGATGATGACGGTCATTTTCATGCTGTTTGAAGTTCATCATCTGCCGTATAAGCTGCGCTATGCGCTGGTCAATCCGCAGATCCGCATTGCCGGGATGCACCGGGCGCTGAAAGGGGTCACCCACTATCTGGCGCTGAAGACGCTGATCAGCCTGGCGACGGGCGTGCTGGTGTGGCTGGCTCTGCTGGCACTGGGGGTGAAATTTGCCCTGCTGTGGGGCGTGGTGGCCTTTGTGCTGAATTATGTGCCGAATATCGGGCCGGTGATCGCCGGTGTTCCCCCGGTATTGCAGGCTCTGTTGCTGAATACTCCGCTGGAGGCCGGCCTGGTCGCGACGCTGTTTATCGCCATCCATATGCTGCTGGGCAATCTGCTGGAACCGAGGGTCATGGGGCGCGGCCTGGGCCTGTCGAGCCTGGTGGTCTTCCTGTCGCTGATTTTCTGGGGCTGGCTACTCGGTCCGGTCGGAATGCTGTTGTCGGTCCCGCTGACCAGCGTCTGTAAAATTCTGATGGAAACCACCCCCGGCGGCAGCAAGCTGGCGATCCTGTTGGGCAACGGGCGCAAATCGCATTGAAGCGCGGGGCGACCGGAAAAAAAGGTCGCCCCCTACGGAACACGCGGGTGGCACGTGAGTCCGTGTCCGCCATAACACCGGGCGACCGGAAAAAAGGTCGCCCCCTACGGAACACGCGGGTGGCACGTGAGTCCGTGTCCGCCAGCACGCGGAACGATCGGTGTAGGGGCGGACCCTCTTTTTCGGTCCGCCCGTAATATCAACCCCCGTTACTCAATGAACAACCGATCGTATACGTGCTGTAAATGGCGCTCCATACAGGCACGTGCCAGCGGGGCATCCCGCGCGATAATCGCGGCGGCAATATCGGCATGGTCCTGATTCATCTCACGCGGAAAATCGCTCTCCGCATAGTGGATCTCCAGACGCACAAAGCGCGAACTTTTACGCTTGTTCCACAGGTATTCCATCATATCGCGCAGCACCTCATTGCCGGTCATCGCGGCAATCAGCAGGTGAAAACGCTTGTCTTCACGCAGGAACTGTTCGTCATTAACGTGTAGCTGAATGAGGTCCTGGGTGATCTCCTGCAACTCCGCACGCTGGTCGTCACTGCCGTTGCGCGCGGCCAGTTCGGCCGTCATCGCTTCATACACCTGACGCGCCTGGATCAGCGCCTTGAGGCTGAACTCCTCTTCCGCCGGGGCAGTGTCGACCTGCGGCAGCGGGTTCATTACGTAGACACCGTTGCCGGTGCGGATCTCTACCCAGCCGGTGATCTCCAGGGCGATGAGCGCTTCACGAATCGACGAGCGGCTGACCCCCAGCTGTTTGGCCAACTCTCTTTCCGGCGGCAGGATCGCCCCGGCGGGAAACTGTCCCTTTTTAATGCAGCCAATCAGCAGGTTAGAAATCTGCCGGTAAAGGCGCTCTACTTTCAGTGTCGGTAATTCCATACCTGTTCCGGGCGGAGGATGTGATGGGCTGAGCTTATCACAGGGGTCCACAGCCGGGCGAGGCATGCCTCACCGCGTGGTTGAATCGGGGAAAAAATGGCCGGGCTGCGATCGCTGTCACGGAACTCTGACGCGGTTAGCGTTTATGCTCTGGTCCAGCGGCCTGACCACTGGGCCAAAAAGACGCTGTGACTACCGACCATAAAACGGCCGTTGAGCCGCACAAGGAACACCGATGACGGTTTCTGACTTTGAATCACCTTTACAAAAATCCAGCCGCCTCAGGCGGATACAAACCGTTTCGCTGACGCTGCTGTTTTTCGCCGGGATCATTAACTTCCTCGATCGCGGATCGCTGTCGATCGCTAATGCGGCGATCCGCCAGGATCTCGGCCTGTCTGCCACGGAGTTCGGCGTGCTGCTGTCGGCCTTCTCCCTCTCCTACGGTATTTCTCAGCTACCCAGCGGGCTGCTGCTCGACCGTTTCGGGCCGCGTATTGTGCTCGGTGGCGGCCTGCTGTTCTGGTCGGTGATGCAGGCAATGGCCGGGGCGGTAAACAGCTTCAGCCACTTTATTATGCTGCGTATCGGGCTTGGTATCGGTGAAGCGCCGTTTATGCCAAGCGGCGTCAAGGTCGTCAACGACTGGTTCAGCGCCCGCGAGCGCGGCCTGCCGATGGGGATTTTTAACTCTTCCACCACCTTTGGTCAGGCCTTCGCGCCGCCGATCCTCGTGGCGCTGATGCTGGCCTTTGGCTGGCGCATGATGTTTGTGATTATCGGCGTGGCCGGGGTGGCGATTGCCCTGTGCTGGTACGCGTGGTATCGCAACCGCGACCGTTTTGCCCTGACGCCGGAAGAACAGCAGTATCTGGACCAGGGTTCCACGCCGTCGCAGAAAACCCGCGTATCGCTGAAGGAGTGGGGAGCTTTATTTAAGAAGCGCACCGTGTGGGGGATGATCCTCGGCTTCAGCGGCGTGAACTACACCGGCTGGCTGTATCTCTCGTGGCTGCCGGGTTATTTACAGGCCGAACGCGGCCTCAGCCTGAGCAGCACCGGCTGGGTTGCCGCCATCCCGTTCCTGTTCGGATCGATCGGAATGCTGGTCAACGGCACCGTGGCCGATCGCCTGGCCCGGCGTGGCTATGCGCTGGCAAAAACCCGTAAGGTGCTGATCTGCCTGGGCCTGGTGTGCTCCGCCGCCTGTACCCTGCTGGTGGTGCAGTCCACCTCTACCGCCATGGCCGTCGGCTTTATCAGTCTGGCGCTGTTCTTTGTCCACTTCGCCGGTACCTCGGCATGGGGGCTGGTGCAGGTGATGGCTCCGTCGCGCATGGTGGCGTCGGTCAGCAGTATTCAGAATTTCGGCAGCTTTATCTGCGCCTCATTCGCGCCGATTGTCACCGGCTGGGTGGTCGATACCACCGGCTCGTTCAATATGGCGCTGGTGATCTGCTCCTGTGTGACCTTCGCGGGGGCACTCGCCTACTTCTTTATCGTCAAAGACCCGATTAGTGACTCATCAACTTAACATCCGGGGCGTTATCGGCAGACAGCCCCGAAAGGAGAATTTATGGAACACACATGGCGCTGGTACGGCCCGGCAGACCCGGTATCACTGGACGACGCCCGTCAGGCGGGTGCCACCGGCATCGTTACCGCCCTGCATCATATTCCCAACGGGGACGTATGGCCGGTAGAGGAAATTCAGGCACGTCAGGCACTGCTGGCAGAAAAAGGCCTGGTGTGGTCGGTGGTGGAAAGCGTACCGATCCACGAGTCGATTAAAACGCAGCGCGGTGACTACAAAAAATACATCGCCAACTATCAGCAGTCGCTGCGCCATCTCGGTGCCTGCGGCATCGACACCGTGTGCTACAACTTTATGCCGGTGCTGGACTGGACGCGCACCGATCTCGGCTGGACACTGCCGGACGGGGCGAAAGCGCTGCGCTTTGACCATATCGCCTTTGCCGCCTTCGAACTGCATATCCTGCAGCGTCCGAACGCGCAGCGGGATTACAGCAGCGACGAGCAGCAGCAGGCCGCCGCGTATTTTGCCGCGATGAGCGCATCTGAGATTGACACCCTGACGCGCAATATCATCGCCGGGCTGCCGGGCGCGGAAGAGGGTTACACGCTGGCACAGTTCCAGGCGCAGCTGTCGCAGTATGACGGCATCGATCGCGCGAAGCTGCGCGAACATATGGCAGAATTTCTGCGCGCCATCGTTCCGGTGGCTGAGGAAGCGGGCATTGTGCTGGCGGTTCACCCGGACGATCCACCGCGTCCGATCCTCGGCCTGCCGCGTATTGTTTCCACCATTGAAGATATGCAGTGGCTGAAAGAGACCGTCGACAGCGTGCATAACGGCTTCACCTTCTGTACCGGTTCCTACGGCGTGCGCGCGGATAATGACCTGGTGAAAATGGCAGAAACGTTTGCCGACCGCATCCATTTTGCTCATCTGCGTTCGACGAAACGTGAAGCCAATCCGCACAGCTTCCATGAAGCCGCACACCTGGCGGGAGATGTCGATATGGTGGGGGTGATTAAGGTGATTCTGGCTGAAGAGCAGAAACGCCGCCGCGCGGGCCACCAGCGCGCCATCCCGCTGCGCCCGGACCACGGCCATCAGATGCTCGATGACCTGCATAAAAAAACCAACCCCGGCTATTCGGCGATTGGCCGACTGAAGGGGCTGGCAGAAATTCGCGGCGTGGAGCTGGCGTTAAAACAGATCTTTTTTAACGATTAGGCGTTAATCCACAATAAACAGACTGGCACCGCTCTCTGTCCATGAGCGGTGCGCTTCCGCGTTATCCGCCACCTGGTAGCTCATGCCTGCGGTCAGGGTAAACACCCGGCCATCATCCAGTTCGGTATGTAACTCACCGGACAGGCACAGCAGAATATGCCCCTTGCTGCACCAGTGATCGGCCAGATAGCCCGCGCTGTAATCCACCCTTCTGACGCGTATTTCACCAAACTGCTGCGTCCTCCACCAGGCGGTGCCGGTCTCTCCCGGATGCTCCGTCGCCTCCAGCGCTGACCAGGTCGTTGTTCCGAAAGGGATATCACTCATTTTCATGCTTATTGCCCTGTTTTAGCGTCAAAAAAACTAACTTACGACAGCGGTAAATTTGCGGCAAGCATTCCCTGCATCCGGGTAAGCACACGTCCTTAACGGGCCCGCAGGCGCACTTATCCGGCCAGGCCAGATGCCATGACCGGAAAAATTTTTTACTGATTGCTGCAGCGTGACGATAATTACTTGATAACATGCGGCGTAAAATCGACCTTTTCCGCTATTTGCAGTCTTTTCGTGCGCCTTAATGCCACAGGGGAACAGCTTGCAAGCCATCGTAAAGCCTAAACATGAGTATCTCTGGCTGACCCTCGCCGGGCTGCTGCCGCTGATACTCTGCCTGATATTCACCTTTATTGAAGCCCGCCAGGCCGTCCAGCGCCAGCAGGAGGTGACGGCCTCTATGCTGCTCAGCCAGGCCGACCACATCAGCGATATGGCCTGGAATATGTCTGACCGCCTGCGCAGGTTCAGCTACAGCCAGTGCGACGAGATGAAGCGAGAGCTTCAGCAGTTCGGCACACTGTTCGCCTATTTCCGCTCGGTCGGCGTGACGCAGGATTTCAGGATATTTTGCTCATCGGCCTTTGGTGATGCACAGGGTTCGCTGGAAACCATGATGCAAACGCCGATGCCTGCCCTGCGAAAAGCCTGGTGGAGCCTGTCGATAGCCGGAACCTTCGGCGTACGCGACCGTCCGGCCGTGGTTTTTGTGCGTGAAACGCCGGGCGGCTTCGGCACCTATGCGGTTGTTGACGGCCAGTACCTGATCGATATCATGCAGGCCGCAGGCATGCAGCACGGCTACCATATTACGATGCGTTTTAACCGGGGCTTCGCCATTACCAGCGGTGAAGCGCTCAGTGATTCGCCGGGTATTCTCGGCCGCAGCACTTACAGCCGCACTTCAGCGCGCTATCCTATCGACATCAATATCACTGCGCCGCGCACCGAAGCGCTGCAAAGCTGGCGTCAGGTGCTGTTCACCTTCCTGCCGATGGCGATTATTCTCTCGCTGCTGTTCATCGCAATCACCAGCAGCTGGCTGAAGCGTCGCAGTTCCTGGCATGATGAGATCCGCCACGCCATCGCCCGCCATGAGTTCTCCGTCCACTATCAGCCGGTGTGTAGCCTGGAAACCGGAATGCTGGCCGGCGCTGAAGCACTGATGCGCTGGCAGCGTGCGGACGGTAGCTGGGTGCGCCCGGATATCTTTATCGCCGCTGCCGAAGAGGAAGGGATGATTGTTCCGCTGACCCAGCATTTACTGACGCTGGTCAGTAAAGACTGCGCCAGCTGGCAGGTTGCGCCCGGTTTCCATATCGGCATTAACGTGGCGGCTGAGCATTTGCAGCATGATGATTTTGTCCGCGATATCCGCCAGTTCGCCGCAGGCGTGGCGCACATTCAGCCGGCGATCACGCTCGAACTGACCGAGCGCAGCCTGATCAGCGAGGGGGCGATGGTGGCCCGTAAGCTGTCCGAGCTGCGCCAGGAAGGTATGCACGTCGCGATTGATGATTTCGGCACCGGGCACTGCTCGCTAACCTATCTGCAAACCTTCCCTATCGACTACCTGAAAATCGACAAAGGTTTCGTGAACGCGATTGAAGCCGTAGAGGGTGAGACGCCGGTGCTGGATGCCATCATCCAGCTGTCACATCGTCTGGCGCTGAAGGTGGTGGCAGAAGGGGTAGAAAACCCCATGCAGATGGCATACCTGAAAAATCACGGCGTGGCGTTTATGCAGGGCTACTACTATGCGCGCCCGATGAATAATGACGCGCTGATGGCCTGGATGGCACAGCAGTCAGACAGGCCGCTCAGCTAAAGACCGGAATGGCACCATAATGCTTTAAATTTTCTTCAACACTGTCCAGCACGCTCAACCAGCTGTTCTGGAAATTTTGTTTTTTCGTCTTGTTCACATCCCCCCCAAAAGGCGGCGACGAGTATTACCGATAGCCGACAGTGGATCAAGTTCCTCCATCACAAAATTAAGATTATTCCCATTAGAATTCATCAATTTACCTTATGAGTTTACGGGTCAGTGCGTCGACCTTTTCCACTATTTCCGGCGAATCCGTGCTGTTTCGCGTGAAAAAACACCGATTTTCTCCTGTCAACATTCAGATGTTTCTATGTGAAATTATGTGACCGTGCGAAGAGCAGATATACTGTTAGCTGTCAGAGTGTGCTGCCGTGCTGTATTGGAACATAACCAATGCCTGACGATGGCGCATTTTGCTGGAGGTTTTTCACCCGTGACAGGTCAGGCAGACAACACGGACCAGACCTGAACAGCGTGAATATTTATTTGGAAAAACAGATAATTACAGGGTGTTCTTTATGAAGCTACGTAGGAAGCGTGTTAAGCCTATCGGGATAAAAGACGTCACCATTATTGATGACACCAGATTACGTAAAGCCATCACCGCCGCCTCACTGGGCAATGCCATGGAGTGGTTTGACTTCGGTGTTTATGGCTTTGTCGCCTATGCTCTGGGGCAGGTTTTCTTCCCCGGTGCCGATCCTGGCACACAGATGATTGCCGCTCTGGCAACCTTCTCCGTTCCTTTCCTGATCCGTCCTTTAGGTGGCCTGTTCTTTGGCGCCCTGGGGGATAAATACGGCCGTCAGAAAATCCTGTCGATTACCATCATCATTATGTCGGTCAGTACCTTCTGTATCGGCCTGATTCCTTCCTATGCCTCAATTGGCATCTGGGCACCGATCCTGCTGCTGCTGTGTAAAATGGCCCAGGGCTTCTCGGTGGGCGGTGAATATACCGGAGCATCGATCTTCGTTGCTGAATACTCACCGGACCGCAAGCGCGGATTTATGGGGAGCTGGCTGGACTTCGGTTCTATCGCCGGTTTCGTCCTCGGCGCCGGACTGGTGGTACTGATCTCTGCGGTGATCGGTGAAGCGAACTTCCTGTCCTGGGGCTGGCGTATTCCGTTCTTCGTGGCGCTGCCGCTGGGTATCATCGGGCTTTACCTGCGCCATGCGCTGGAAGAAACCCCGGCGTTCCAGCAGCACGTGGATAAACTGGAACAGGGCGATCGTGAAGGTCTGGCTGACGGCCCGAAAGTGTCGTTCAAAGAGATTGCCACTAAGCACTGGAAAAGCCTGCTCTCCTGCGTGGGCCTGGTGATTGCCACCAACGTCACCTACTACATGCTGCTGACCTACATGCCGAGCTACCTGTCACATAACCTGCACTACTCGGAAGACCATGGTGTGATGATTATCATCGCCATCATGCTGGGTATGCTGTTTGTCCAGCCGGTGATGGGCCTGATGAGCGATAAGTTTGGTCGTCGTCCGTTCGTGATTATCGGCAGCATCGCGCTGCTGGTGCTGTCCATTCCGGCATTTATGCTGATTAACAGCGGCGTAATGGGGCTGATTTTTGCCGGTCTGCTGCTGCTGGCGGTGATCCTCAACAGCTTTACGGGCGTTATGGCTTCTTCTCTGCCAGCGATGTTCCCGACCCATATCCGCTACAGCGCGCTGGCCAGTGCCTTTAACATCTCCGTTCTGGTTGCGGGCCTGACGCCGACCGTCGCAGCATGGCTGGTAGAAACCACCAGCAATCTCTATATGCCTGCGTACTATCTGATGGTGGTAGCGGTGATTGGTCTGATCACCGGTCTGACCATGAAAGAAACCGCCAATATGCCGCTGCGCGGTGCCACCCCTGCGGCCTCTGATATGGCAGAAGCCAAAGAGATCCTGCAGGAGCACCACGATAACATCGAGCATAAAATCGAAGATATCAGCGAGCAGATCGCCGAACTGGAAGCGAAACGCTCCCGTCTGATCGATCAGCACCCGCGTATTAACGAGTAACCACGCAGGGCGACCAGAAAAGCGGTCGCCCGGACAGTAGGGGTCGACCTTCTTTTTCCGGTCGACCCTTTTTTTTCTGACCGTAAACCGAATCTGAGGTATTAAATGAAAATTAAAAGCTACGCGGCCATGAAAGCAGGACAGGCTCTTGAGCTGTATGAATTCGACGCAGGCGAACTGAGCACAGAGGAAGTGGAAGTCGAGGTGGAATACTGTGGCGTCTGCCATTCTGACCTGTCGATGATCGACAACGAATGGGGCATTTCGCAGTATCCAACCATCGCCGGTCATGAAGTGATCGGGCGCGTGTCCGCGCTCGGCGAGGCGGCAAAAAATAAAGGGCTGTCCGTCGGCCAGCGCGTGGGCATTGGCTGGACGGCAAAGAGCTGCCAGCACTGCGATGCCTGCATCAACGGCGAGCAGGTTAACTGTGAACAGGGCACCACCCCGACCATCCTCAACAACGGTGGCTTTGCCGAGAAGCTGCGCGCCGACTGGCAGTGGGTGATCCCGCTACCGGAAAGCCTGGATGCTGCGGCCGCCGGTCCGCTGCTGTGCGGCGGCATCACCGTGTTTAAACCGCTGCTGATGAGCAATATTACTGCCACCAGCCGCGTGGGCGTGATCGGCATTGGTGGCCTGGGCCATATTGCGATTAAGATCCTGCGGGCGATGGGGGCCGAAGTGGTGGCGTTCAGCTCTACGGCGGATAAAAAGCAGTCCATCCTCGATCTGGGTGCGGATGAAGTGGTTAACAGCCGTGACCCGCAGGCGCTGAAAGCGCAGGCCGGACGTTTCGACCTGATCCTCAGCACCGTGGCCGTTGACCTCGACTGGAAACCGTACTTCGATGCCCTGGCGCCGAAAGGCAAGTTCCACACCGTGGGTGCGGTAATGAAGCCGTTCCAGGTGGGGGCATTTGACCTGATCATGGGCGACAAAGCGATTACCGGTTCTTCCACCGGTTCACCAGGCCAGCTGCGTTCGCTGCTGAAACTGGCGGCACGTCGCGATATTGCACCGCACGTCGAGTTCTTCCCGATGTCGAAAATCAATGACGCGCTGGACCACGTGCGCGCCGGAAAAGCCAATTTCCGCGTGGTACTGAAAGCCGATTTTTAAACCGGTAATCATGTAGCGGGCGGGGCCAGCCCCCGCCCGTTTTTACGCGTTCTCCGGCGTAATCAAGCGAAAATCCACCTTTCCATCAGCGTACAGCGTCGGCTGATATCCCTCTTCCAGATGGCGCAGCAAAATATCCGTCGCCAGCTGCGCATGCATACGTGCATTTTGATCCAGCGTCAGCGCCAGCAGGTCATCGGCCATCAGACGCCGGGTGATGCTGTACAGCTCGTGCGTGATATAGACGCAGTTGCCCAGCAGCTTATGGCGTTCCAGCGCCGCGCTGACTTCGGTATTGCCGGATCCGGTGTTATACAGGCCGACAATATTCTGCACGTCACTCAGATTTTCCTCCAGCAGGCGGCTGATCACCTCGCGCTGATCCTGCCCGGCTAGCACTTCACGCAGCCGCAGCTCAGGAAATTTCTGCTCCAGCACGGCGCGGAAACCCGCAATGCGCTGGCGGTGTGCGCTGTAATCACAGCGGCCACTGACCATCACCACCTCACCGGCGCGCCTGACCATACGCCCCATCATCAACCCGGCGGTGCGCCCGGCCTGCATCTGATTAATCCCCACGTGGCATAAGCGCTCGGCATCCGGCAGGTCGGTAACGATGGTGATCACCGGTACGCCGCGTGCTTTACACACCGCCAGTGCCTCATACAGCGCCGGAGAGTGGTGAGCGACCACAATCATCCCGTCACGTTTCTGACTGCTGTCGACAATCAGGCGTGCCAGTTTTTCTGGCTGAGTTTCTGCGGTAAAGGTTCTCAATAATGTCATGCGCCGGTAACCCAGATGACTGGCTATTTCACCAAAATCCTGCGCCAGCTGTTTAAAGAAAAATGACCCGTTACCGCTGAGAAAAACTTCTATTTGCCACGGTTGCTGATAAGCCGCCGGTAATATTCTGTTGAGTCCAATTTCCTGCGCGGCAAGTAATACTTTACGCGTCATTTCCGGAGAAACGCCACCGCGTTCATTTAACACCCTGTCAACAGTTGCCACACCGACACCTGCTTTTTTGGCCAGCATATCAAGCGTATGCTTTTTCATTATGACTCCCAACCCTCTCATTTTCTGATGCTATCAGCCAGAAGTCGCCACCGCTTACCCGGCTGAAAGACAGCAAGAAAAACCACGAGAAACGCGCTGAGTGTACGGAAAAGCCCGGCACACAGGCAAGGCGGCAATTGTTGCCAAAAAAAACAACCGTCGGTTTTTGCTCGTTATCCATACAAAACATGATGACTCTGATGGAAAACCATCAAGGCAACGGTATGCAGGCGAAACGAAAGATTTTATCATACCCGCAATGTTACTAAGTTATTAATTATTTTAAATTCATGTAACGCATAATAATAATAATACTTCTGGAAACTCCAAAATAAAAACTGACCATCACGGTGCTCTTTTCGCCCGCGCTCAATAACTCTGTTTATTAATAAGCAGACGCGGCGCAGCGCTGTCTTTTTTTTAAAAGACGATGGCCGGCAACCACGGTTAATTATTTGAGAAGCAGGGAAATGTCATGAAACGCAGAGAGTTCCTCACGTCAGTCGCCGCTCTTGGCCTGGCCTCCACGCTGCCCGTGGCCGACGCCAGGGAAGTCAGCGGGGGTCAGCCCTGGGAAGCCGGTCAGATCAATACCCCGCCCCCGCCTCCGCGCACCGGAGGATTGCAGTTCCTTACGCGCCATGAGTTCGACACCGTGGCAGCCATTGCCGACCGTTTTATTCCCGCCGATGAGATGAGCCTGGGCGGGAAAGATGCGGGCTGTGCCGTGTTTATCGACCGCCAGCTGGCCGGGGATTATGGCAATGCCGTGGCCCTTTACCGGCTTGGACGCTTTGTAAAAGGCACCCCGGAGCAGGGGCCGCAGTCACCGCTGACGCCTGCGCAGCGCTATCGTCAGGGGCTGAGCGCGCTGGATGCCGCCACCCAGGCGCAGTTTGCGAAAAAGTTCGTCGACCTCAGCGGCGACCAGCAGGACCAGGTGCTACATGCGATGGAAGCCAACCAGTTCAATCTGGGCGCGGAAGTGGAAACGAAAGTGTTTTTCGAACTGCTGCTGCAGAACGTACGCGAAGGTTTCCTGGCTGACCCGATCTACGGCGGCAATAAAGGGATGACCAGTTGGAAAATGATTGGCTTCCCCGGCGCGCGCTATGATTTCCGCGACCTGCTGAGCAAAAAAGGCCAGAAGCTGAACATTATCCCGACCAGCCTGATCGATAACTCCCTGTAACTGAGTCTTAAAATGAAAAATATTCGTCCACACGCTGATGTGGTAATTGTCGGTCTGGGCTGGTGCGGTTCTCTGATTGCCGAAGAGCTGACCCGCGCAGGCCTGAACGTCGTGGCCATTGAACGTGGCCCGTGGTTTGAAACCGCCACCGATTTCCCGCCGTCGATCGATACTGACGAACTGCGCTGGGATACGCGCCGCAGTATGCTGCTGCCGCCCGCCGTGGAAACCACCACCTTCCGTAATAATGTTACGCAGAAAGCGCTGCCCTCCCGCGACTGGAACCTGAACGAGCTGGGTTATAACGTCGGTGGTTCCGGTACGCACTGGGCCGGTATGGCCTGGCGTTTCACCCCATGGGATCTGGAGCCTTACAGCCAGACGGTGGCGCGCTACGGGAAAGAAAAAATCGCTAAGGGGCTGATTCTACAGGACTGGGGCGTAACCTATGATGAGCTGGAACCGTTCTACGACCGCTTTGAGAAGATCGCCGGCGTGTCCGGTAAAGCCGGACGGCTGAATGGCGAAACCCTCGCTGACGGCAATCCGTTTGAAGGCAACCGCAGCAGCGAGTATCCGCTGCCGCCGCTGGAAAGTATGCGACTGACCGACCTGTTCCGTGATGCGGCCAAATCCCTCGGCCAGCATCCGTTTATGGTTCCGGCAGGCCAGGCGTCCCGCGCCTATGTCAACCCGCTCGGCGTGCGCATGGGCCCCTGCACCTACTGTGGCTACTGCCTCTATTACGGCTGCGGCAACTTCTCCAAATCCAGCCCGAACGCCTGTGTGATCCCGGCGCTGATGCAGCGTGAAAACTTCACCGTGCTGACCGACTCCGCCGTGGTGCGCGTCAACAAAGCTGACGATGGCAAAACCGTCACCGGCGTCACCTACATTGATAAGAATAAAAAAGAGTGGGAACAACCGGCAGGGATCGTGGTGCTGTCTGCGTTCCAGATGCAGAACGTGCGCCTGCTGCTGCTGTCGAAAATCGGCCAGCCTTACGATCCGCTGAGTAAAACCGGCGTGGTCGGCCGCGCCTACAGCTTCCAGACCGTATCCGGTGCCAGCCTGTTCTTTAAAGACGAGAACCTGAACCAGTACATCGGGGCCGGCGCGCTGTCGCAGCAGGTGGATGACTTTAACGGCGATAACTTTGACCACAGCGATCTCGATTTCATCGGCGGCGCGGGCATCCTGGTGGTGGCACGCGGTGCGCGTCCTATCGGCAATGCCGATGCGCTGCCGCCGGGAACGCCGCGCTGGGGTAAAGCGTGGAAAAAAGCCTACACCCACGCCTTCCAGAACGGCACCTTTATCTTCGGCCAGGGCACCAGCTTCTCGCACGAGGATTACTACCTCGATCTTGATCCGGAATATAACGACGATAACGGCAACCCCCTGCTGCGCGTCACCTTCGACTACAACGATAACGACCGTCGTTCCGCGAAGTTTATTGAACAGAAAAGCGTGGAGATAGGAAAAGCGATGGGCGCAGAGATCGTCCTGGGCACCAACTCCGCCGCCGGAAATTACTCGCCTTATAACTTTGCCAGCGACCACACCATCGGCGGTGCGGTGATGGGCACCGACCCGAAAACCAGCGTGCTCAACCGCTATCAGCAGAGCTGGGATGCGCACAACCTGTTCGTGCTTGGTGCTTCATCGTTCCCGAACAATGCCGGGTATAACCCGACCGGCACGATTGGCGCGCTCAGCCTGTGGACGGCGAAAGCCATCATTGAGCAGTACCTGAAAAACCCCGGCCCGCTGGTAAAGGTGTGAGATGAAAAAATTCAAATTAGCCCTCACCGCCGTGGCGGTGGCAGCCGTGGTGGCGGGCGTACTGCTGTACCAGAACGGTAATACCCGTGCCGATAATGTGGCAGACGATCAGATTCTGATGAAACAGCCGCTCACGGCGGCCGATGCCGCCGCCGTGGAGCGCGGCCACTATGTGGCGCTGGCCGGTGACTGTGTCGCCTGCCACACCGCCCCGGAAAGTAAACAGGCTTATTCCGGTGGCTATGCAATCAGCACGCCGTTCGGCGGAATTTTTGCCAGCAACATTACCCCGGATGCAGATACCGGCATTGGTAACTGGACCGAGCGTGATTTCTATCGCGCCGTTCGTCACGGCAAGGGCAAAGAGGGGCAGAATCTCTACCCGGCGATGCCATATAACGCCTACGTCAAGGTCAGCGATGAGGATATGCACGACCTGTGGATGTACATGCGCTCGGTGAAGCCGGTACATCATCAGGTTACGGAAACCAACCTGCCATTCCCGTATAACATCCGTCTGGCGATGATGGGCTGGAACCTGCTGTTCTTCGAGAACGCGCCATTTGCAGCGGACAGCAGTCAGTCAGCGCAGTGGAACCGCGGTGCCTATCTGGTTCAGGGGCTGGAACACTGTGCCGCCTGCCATACGCCCAAAAATATCATCGGTGGCGATACCGGTGACTATTTGCAGGGCAGTAATCTGGGCGAGTGGTACGCTCCGGAGATCACCAGTAACCGCTACACCGGTATTGGCGACTGGAGTGAGGATCAGGTCGTACAATATCTGAAACTGGGCAGTAACCACGTAGCGGTCGCCTCCGGGCCGATGGCCGAAGCGGTGACCAACTCGACCCAGCATCTCAGCGATGACGATCTGAAAGCGATTGCGGTATATATCAAATCGCAGCCGGGGTCTGACCGTCAGAAACCAGCCGCGCTGGCCGCTGACAGTGAGCAGATGCGCACGGGGGCGAACGTCTACTCCGCTAACTGCACCGCCTGCCACAACAGCGACGGTAAGGGCATTCCACAGCTGGCGGCGAGCCTGGCCAACAATCCGGCCATCATGGCCCCGGACGCGTCCTCGCTGATCACCACCGTGTTGCAGGGTGGGCGCGGGGCCGTGACACACGGTAACCCGACCAGCGGGGCGATGCCGCCGTTTGCCTGGAAGCTTTCTGACCAGCAGGTGGCCGCCACCATGACCTACATCCGCAACAGCTGGGGCAATGCCGCACCGGCCGTGACAGAGCAGGAAGTGGCTGAGAAACGTCAGTTGTTGAAACAACCCGCGCAGATGCCGGCACAGTAATCCGCACGGCCTACAACGGACGGGGTATGCTCTGCCCCGTCCGTTCCCTCACCGGGGTCCGACCTGTCCGGCCCGTCTCTTTTATCTTTTTGTTTTCCCTGCCCGATAATATTTATTTACACCTTAACTCTTAATAATTATAGTTCTCATTTGCTTTACCATTACAGGCGAAAATCGCCTGATTGTCGTATCAGTGGACCTCACCGCAACGTCATGGATAAGTCAGAGTACATATACCGCCTAAGGATAACCGGTAGATATTTTTGTGCCCGGTGCCGGTATTGACTCAACATCAGCAACTTATTCCAGGAATGACCGTGCCAATCTCTCGCCCTGAAGTCAGTCATAAAAATGATTCTTTATCCTGCTCCGCCGCCGGTATTTTCACGCCATCGATTGCCGCACTGCTGGTGATGGCTGCGTTACAGCCCGCTTTCGCCGCCGATGGCAAAACCACCGACACGCTGACCGTGGAAGCGAATGCGGATACCGCAGCAGCGCAGGCCACCACTGACTACAGCGTTCCGGTCACCCGTGCAGGCACCAAAATGCCGCTGACGCTGCGCGATATCCCGCAGTCTGCCACGATTGTGACTAAGCAGCGTATTCAGGATCAAAAACTACAAAGCATCGGCGAGGTGTTAAGCAACACCACGGGTGTCTCCGCATCTAATATCGATTCAGACCGCTCCAACTACTATTCACGCGGTTTTATGATTAACAACTACCTGTTTGACGGCATCCCGACCGTTGTCGACAACCAGTGGGATTTAGGCGATACCGCCGGAGATACGGAGATTTATGACCGTATTGAAGTGATCCGCGGTGCCAACAGTCTGAGTACCGGTTCCGGTAATCCGTCAGCGTCTGTGAATATGGTGCGCAAACACGCTGACAGCAAAGTGCTGACCGGCAATTTCTCGGCGGAGACCGGCAGCTGGGACAAACAGCGCTATACGGGTGATATCAGCACCCCGCTTAATGAATCAGGCACTGTCCGTGGCCGGGCTATCGGCGGCTATCAGGATAACGACAAGTGGATCGATCGCTACAGTGCGCGTAAAAAATTCCTCACTCTGGTGCTGGATGCGGACCTGACGGACTCCACCACGCTGTCGTTCGGCTGGGACTATCAGCAGAGCCATACCAACGACCCGACCTGGGGCGGATTACCCACCTTCTACTCCGACGGCAGCCGTACCCGTTACGATCGTGAAAACAACACCGCAGCAGACTGGACTTACAGCGATAAAGAGTCGAATAAAGTCTTCGCCACCCTGACGCAGAAATTTGATAACGGCTGGCAGGCGCAGGTGAACGGTTCACATGCGAAAACCACCTTCGACACCCGGCTGATGAGCTCATACCTCTACCCGGATAAAGCCACCGGGGCGGGCATTGCGCCTTTCGACGGCTGGAATAAAGGTTCACGTAAAGTGGACGCCGTTGACATCTACGCCAACGGCCCCTTTGAGCTGCTGGGCCGCACTCATGAACTGATGGCAGGCGGTAGCTATAGCAAACAGGAGAGCCTGTTCTTTAACTCGTTCTCTGATATTTCTTCTGCCGACGTCAACGGCTTCAACAACTGGGACGGCAACATCGACCAGGGAGACTGGAGCGCGTGGAAGGTGGAGAAAGACGATACCATTCGTCAGAAGTCAGCCTATACCGCCGCCCGTTTCTCACTGGCTGATCCGCTGTCGCTGTTGGTGGGGGCGCGCTATACCGACTGGAGAGGCAACGGCACCAGCGGTAACAAAACCAGCAGCAAAATTGCACCCTATGCCGGTCTGACTTATGACATCAACGACACGTATTCGGTTTACACCAGCTATACCTCGATTTTCCAGCCGCAGACATTCCGCAGTGCGGATGCAAAATACATCGGCGCGGTAACGGGGAAAAGCTATGAAACGGGCCTGAAGGGGGACTGGAATAACAGCCGTCTGACCGCCACCCTGTCGCTGTTTCGCACCGAACAGAACAACCTGGGCAACAATACTTACGGCACCATCGGCACCTCAACGGAATACGCGTATGAATCGATTGATGCCGTCAGCCGTGGCGTAGAGTTTGAAGTAAACGGAGCGCTGACCGATAATTGGCAGATGACCTTCGGCGCCTCACGCTATATTGCTGAACAGCGTAACGGCACCGCCGTGATGCCGGAAATTCCGCGTACCACCGCCAAGCTGTTTACCCGCTATCGTCTGCCGATGCTGCCGGACCTGACCGTCGGCGGTGGCGTGAACTGGCAGAACAAAACCTGGGCGAACGTTGATGGTGCTCCGGCGGATTACATCGACCAGTCACCGGTAACCCTGGTGAATCTGTTCAGCCGCTATCAGGTAACGAAGCAGCTTTCGGTTCAGGCAAATATTAACAACCTGTTCGATAAAGAGTATTACGACTACCTCGGCACCTATGTGGTTTACGGTGCGCCGCGTAACGTCTCGGTTTCGGCCAACTACTCGTTTTAATAAGATGATTGAACCGATGCCAGCAGCGTCAGGCTGCTGGCACAGTCCTGATTAAAAATATTTGATAACCATAACGGTAGAACCGCTGAAAGGGCCCGCTTTTGTCGCCATGTCGGTGTTAATCGTACTGCGGATATGCACCAGGTTATCGCCGCCAAGGCTGTTAATCCAGCCATCAGTGCTTTCAACCACATCCATTTTGGACATCATCCCGTTAGATAAATCGATATTATCATCGATAAACTCCAGCCTCATTTTCATGGCGCTGGAACACCTGAAGTGAAAAGCCACGCTCTTTTGATGAAGGCCAGATGACATATTCAGGGTTGCAAAATCAATCTTCAGATCAGACTGGTCGGTATCGCACCACTGTTCCCCAGGCGGTAGCTCATAGCAGGTACTTAAGGGCATCTGTACAGAAGCCCACGCCTGAAGTTGCTGCCCTGCCCCCACGCCGATGCAGGCGTTCAGGTTATCATAAGTAATATAAGAAGACGGTAGCATCCCCTTCTCATAAACCTCCCGGGCATAATCGCCAATCGTCCCGCCTGGACTGCCTACAATGATGGTCTTAAAGGGCACAACCGTCTTTGGTTCATTATAAATATGGCCGATGTCACGACTCACACGTATCACGGTACCCACGCGCGTAGGGGGTATAATCGGAACTTCGCTATCTGGCCCCACTTCGCGCAGCCCCCACCTGACCCCGTGTATCGTGGAGACCCATGGGAAGCCTGGAGAAATTGTTATTGAATCAAACCCGATCATTACGGGATAAAGCCCGGCCCGACAGGTTGATGCTGTGAGTAATAACAGCCAGCAAAAAACGGCTGATTTTAGTTTCATCATATTTTTACCTGAACCCAAAGATCATTACTCATACTCAATGGTAAAATTGGCAACGGCGGAAAATGACCCTTCGTTGATATTTTGTTGAGAAACCGCGCCGAATCCAGCGTCGATATACATTTTCAGAGTCAACATATAATGACCATTGAGGGATTGACTTTCAGTGCCCGATAACGTCGTTTTAATTATATTTTCATCAAGCTGATAAAAATAAAAAACAGATGAATGAGTAAAGATAGCATTTAAAAATAGTTTTAAATAGCTTTAAAAAAGACAAAAAAAATCATGTTACTGGAATAAATTACACATACCCGTACTCAATTACCATGTAAAAACATATTTTCTCCAGCAACATCAGGCACACAGAAAATTAATGCAACGACCGATTATCGTCATTAAAAATATTTGATAACCAGAATGGTAGAACCGCTGAAAGGGCCCGCTTTTGTCGCCGTGTCGGTGTTAATTGTGCTGCGGATATGCACCAGATTATCGCCAGCACTGCCGTTAATCCAGCCATCACCGCTTTCTACCACATCCATTTTAGACGTCATACCGTTAGATAAATCGAAATTATTATCGATAAATTCCAGCCTCATTTTCATGGCGCCGGTACACCTGAAATGAAAAGCCTCGCTCTTTTGGTGAAGGCCAGATGACATATTCAGGGTTGCAAAATCAATCTTCAGATCAGACTGGTCGGTATCGCACCACTGTTCCCCAGGTGGTAGCTCATAGCAGGTACCTGTGGGCATCTGTACCGTTGCCCACAGGCTGTGATGCATCCCGGCCCCCACGCCTAAACAGGGCATCATGTTATTAAAAGTAAGATTTTTCGGTAGCATGCCCTTCGCATACATTTCCCGGGCATAGTCGCCAACCGACCTCCCAGGTTTGTCTACAGCGATCTTAGAATAGGCCATAGTAATAATTTGATCCGAAGTAGGGTCGCCGCCTTTACGAAAACTACGAGTCACTACACCTACATACGTTGGGGCTATAATCGGAGTTTCGCTATTTGGCCCCACTTCGCGCAACCCCCACGTGACGCCCATTAGCGAGGAAACATATGGAAAAACGCCAGTACTGGGTGTTAGTATTGAGTTAAATCCAACCACTACGGGATAAAGCCCGGCCCGACAGGTTGATGCTGTGAGTAATAACATCCCGTAAAAAATGATCCGCTTTAGTTTCATCATATTCTCATACCTGTTAAACCCAGAAATAATTATTCATATTCAATAGTAAAATTGGCGACGGCGGAAAACGAACCTTCTTTGATATTTCGTTGAGAAATCGCGCCGGGTTCAGCTTCGACATAGGCTTTGAGAGTGACAACATTATTACCATTGCTGATATTTTTAAGCACTGTGGTCTGTCTCAGGGGTAAGGCAGCCCCCTGCGCATCCTGCAAACCGATAGCAATACCGGAAGCCTTACTGCCAGCATCCAGAGCCAGTAATCCCGGAAGGGATTTGCTTTCAGTGCCCGTGAACTTTATTTTAATGATATTCCCTACAGAGGTGTCACAATCAATAAAGCGGATACTAAAAGGCTTAGAGGGTGTTCGGGTGTATGAGTAAAGATCGCGATTAGCAATAGTTTTAAAATCCACAGAAACGTATTCATCTTCTGGTAATAAAGTACATGCATTCTGTACTAACGTGCCATGTAAAAACATATTCTCTTCAGCAACCGCAGGCACACAGGAAACTAACACAACGACCAGCGCGAATAATTTAATCATTTAAAACCTCCTCTCCATTACCGATAATCGACCAGCAGAGTTGCAGTAGCATTAAAGTCACCCGTGCTTAATACTGCTCCCGGTCGCTTGACAGGCACGGCGGTTAACCTGGGTTTTTTTTCATAGTCAAATTCCATCCAGTCATTGATCACCTGTCTTTTACCATTGATAAATAATGCGATACCGAAGTCATCGACATTTGTCGTCAAAGCAGTCTTATCAAAAGATGTCGAAGTCCCTGCAATCTTCATTCGCATGGGATTAGAGATATTACCCTTACAAACCAAAGTGTAAGGGATATTTTTTTTATAATTTTTCCCGTCAACCCTGGCGATAGCAACATGGTCGCCGAAATTGACATCAATCATCTTTTCGCCATTAATGACGCAGGATATCTGGGCAATCAAAACCCCACTCACGGTCACCAACGTTTGGGCCTGAGCAACGTTCCCCCCCTGTAAAATAAGAAAAAAAGCAATACTGCGAAGATAATTCGAAGAAGTAAGTTTTAATAATTTCGCAAATAAAAGCCTCAGATTAAGGGAAGTCACCACGCTATTTTCCTTAGTCATAACTTAACCGAAAGTTAACTACCGCCCAAAATGCTCCCGCAACTAAAGGGGCAATGGTACGCTCAGCCACCACGGTATAAGTCAGTACATTTTGACCCGGCGTGACCAGCAGCGGCTTACCGCGGCTACCCAGGCGGACATCACGGCCTTCAGGATCCATCAGGTGTAATGCCAGGCCAGATACCCCCTGCACTTTAACTAACCGGGGATTATCCATGTCCGACACGGCACGAAAACTTAACGTCACCGAAGGTTGATGAATGGCGGTAATCAATGCTCCGGTACGTTCATCACGCTGGCTTAGCGTGGTGCGCAGGCAATCTTGCAGGCGCAGTTTAAAACTGACCGGCGTTCCCTGAGCGCCGGGCTTGATCAGACGCCCGGTGCCGGTTTCACCTAAGTCGATCTCCTGCGTGGCGCTATCCATTTCCAGACGACAGGCGCTCTCAGTCAGCGCACCATAAACATAAAGCACACCATTAGCCCCTTCAACATTCCAGTTATCTGTCGCATGTGAGGGTGGCGTAGTGAAAATAAGCGTACATAACAGCAATATTATCTGCAGAAAACCGCGGCTGGCATGGCGCCTCATTCCTTTAAGACAGCCCATTAGCTCATCACCCTCGTAATAATATTTATCCATTTATATTACCTTTTCGATCGTCAGCATGAACGCGGCAACAGGTCACTTTCCGTTCAGGACTTTTCAGGAATAACCTTACAGGTGCTTCCCTCACAGTGGAAACTCAACTGTGGGTAACCGCCATAATCATTAATATAAGTCAGAACAGGTGTATTTCCGACGACAGGGGCACTGACACTCAGCTCCGACTCCCCTTTAGGCGGCACCATAAAGGGTACAAAGTCTTTCGGACCTCTGGTTTTGACTTTATTACTGGCATCCACAATGGTGACATAATAGGGAGTCGGATTATTGACGATGAATTTATTGCCCTTTTTGCTCAACGTCAGCTGCTCCTGCCACGGAGATTGATTACTTTTAGGCATAATCGATGCGGGACGATAAAATAACTTAATCCTCGTCTGAAGGGCAATCTGCAACGTATTTGATTTATCGCTTCTTGGTGGAATCTCACGTAGATTAAAGTAAAATATTGTCTCACGGTCCTGGGGCAAACCCGCAACAGCCGGCAATGCCTGGATTTTCACCTGACCGGGTTTTCCCGGTTCAACACGCTGCACGGGAGGTAACACAATGAGCGGGCTTTTAATTTTATTCCCTTCTTCATCTTCAAGCCACCCCTGAGCAAGATAGGGCAACTGTTTATTCTGGTTGCTAATTCTCAAACTAACCGACTTCTGGCTGCCATCGAATATAACGCGAGTACGGTCAAGGGCAATGGCAGCATGGCCTTGTTGCACAGCGACCATGACGAACAATGCAGAATAAACTGTTTTTTTCAGAGCGCTAAGCATGATATCGATTACTCCATAAACCATCATAATGTTTTTATACTTTCCCAGTAAAATTGATAATAAATATTTTTATCGCGTTCATACATCCTCAGCCCGAAGCTGGGGAATAAAATCTCTTAACTATTTGATCACTACTGCTCACCTTCATTTTCTTTTAACGAAATGGTTTCTTTTAAAAGAGTACAAGGCAACAACAGATTTTGCGTAAAATATTTTGACACAGAAACAGGAATCTCCACTTCACACTGTGCTTTTCCATCCCAGTTTACCGTCATGCTCTCACCGGGATTAACGCCGGTAATATAAACGCTGCCGTTATCGTTAATGATGCCCGTTTGCTGTTTACGCCGGTTAAACACTTCTGAACCAAAAGGCGGATAACTACCATCACCCAGGCGGATAATAGCCATCATTTTCATACCTGAAATGACGCTAAATTTGCGGTAACCAATCGCACCTTCTGTTAATGTGGCCTGCACAACCGACTTGGTGGCCTCTGCATTTTCCGGCAGATTATTAATGTCGATTCTGACCTGATTATGATAATAGTCACTAATATTCCCGACGACAGCCTTACCCCAGGAATTGGTCCTGATAGCGGCGCCATAGCCTGCAACAGGAATATCCGCAACGCCCTGAGTATCCAGCAACAGCCGCGTTGCTCCCTCAGTGGTGACCGGATGAAGCGCACCACCTTTAGGTGTTATTGTTGCTCCACCCTGAGCGGAAATACCCACTGAGCTGTACTCGCTTTCCTTATAGCTGGCATTGGCACTCAGATGCGCGATATCACCTTCATGATCGTAATACCCACTCAGCTGGCCGCCATTGCGAGAAATGCCGGTTTGCAGTTGATAAGAGTTATTTTCATCAACACGATCGTAATATCCCACCGTGTGGGAAGTATCACGACCATTCACCGACAGGTTGTAACTCAGGCTCGCTCCGGTGCTCAAAGGAAGCGACAGTGAAAGATACATACCATTATCGTCGCGGCCATTATATTTATTGCGGAACGCTGATAGTGACGCACTCGCGTTCTTAAACTTCCAGATATCAAAATAGCGGGATAACGTCATGCTGTAGCGGTCGGTCGTTGGGCGATTCCAGTAAGTCTGGTGGCTATAGTTCAGGTAAGCGCTCAGCCCACTGTCGCGGAACTGTTTATTGAAAGTAATGGTGTACATTTCCTTGTTACTTTGCTGACGCGTACCGTAGTAGCGCGCATCCAGATATTCACTCATACTCATGAAATCCTTTTGCGAGAATCTGTAACCGGCAAAGGTGACCTGGCTGTCAATTTCTTCAAACGTTTTTGAGTAACTCAAACGATACGAACCACCTTTAAGCGTCCCCCCAGTTTGCGGTAAATGGGCCCATGACTGCGTGGCATCCAGAGCTAAGGCACCAAATATCATCAGGTCACGTCCGACACCAAACGACAAGGCGTTGTAGTTATTACCCACCAGCGCACCGCCGTACATTGACCAGCCGTTACTGATCCCCCAGGAGAACTCGCCGGTACCGAACAGTGGACCGCGCGAATGATGCTCGAAATCAGAGGGTTTCCCCGCTGCAATTTTGAAGCGTATCGTTCCGGGGCGTGTCAGATACGGTACATTCGCCGTAGTGACCTTAAATTCCTGAACGCTGCCATCCTCTTCTTCTACCCTGACCATCAGATCGCCCGTTACGGCGTCATTCAGGTCCTGGATACGAAATGGCCCAGAAGCTACCTGGGTTTCATACAGTACGCGCCCCTGCTGGCTAACGGTAACTTTGGCGTTAGTTCTTGCAATGCCGACAACTTCTGGCGCATAGCCACGCAGATTAGGCGGCAACATTTTATCGTCCGATGCCAGCGTCACCCCAGTGAAACGGAAGCTGTCGAATAGATCAGAGTTTAGATAGTTCTCACCTAGCGTCAGTTTGGAACGCAGTGATGCAATAGCCCGGTAAGCATAATACTGGCTCCAGTCCCAGTTAGTCCGCGTATTGCCCTTTGAACCGCTATACTTTTCCATTCTTGCCTGCCAGTTCGCACGAAAACGCCACGCTCCCAGGTTCGCCCCGAGAGTACCGTTACCGCTGACGTTGTAATTTGAACCGGAGTGCTGCTGATGCTGTGATTGAGCATTTACGTTGTAATCAAGCAGCAAACCAGGGATACCATTATCCCAATGGGAGGGAGGTTCCCAGTCGTCGGAAGAGTACTCCAGATAGGCCTGGGGAATGCTTAAATAAAGAGCCGCCTCTGAAAGGTCAGCATGAACACTGGTCCCTTTGATGCTGTCTGGATTCAGGCACTGATTATCATGCCACCACGTTAGCTTCTCTGCTATTTCTGGCTTCAGACCAAGCAGTTCCAACTGTTCATGTGTAATACAGGCTTCACTTCCGGAGGGATCGTCATCCGGGGGATAGAAATTTACCGGTTGGTCGGGCACTTCATTTTTATTAATGTGTAAGTCCATATTGTAGGCACCGGGCATGATGTATCCGCGCCGGGAAAACCTGCTCAGGTCAATGTTTTTCTTGTCGTTAACATCCAGAATGTCCATATTGAACTGGATATTATCCGCAGAATAGACAGATGGGCTTGCTAATGCGATAAATACCAAGATACTGACAATTTTAACTCTGGACACGCTCTCCGTAGAATATAAAAACATAATAACCAGCCTGTAATATCCCTATAAATTACACCATGCCGATCATAGCCTTATCAGCACTCAATAATAATCCATTTTAAAACGTATTATTGAATAGAATCTCCCAGACTTTAACTTCTTAGAGTTGGAGACTAATTTTATCCTAAAATTAAGATCCTTATTCCCTTCAATAATATCTTCAGCAGGCATAGCCACACCTGGCAATGCTTTTTTGTTAGTGCTATCGATTATTTCAAGCGCGATACCCTTCGCATCACCTTTGACCGAAAAAAACCTGCCATCTGCATCCGTATCGCCATCAAATGTCACTTGAAAGCTATGCCAGTCAGGTCGATGTGGATCAACATTAGCCAACTCACAATTTATTAACTTAATACTAAAAGGGTATTCCATTCCATGGTTGTTAAGCAGAATGCTACTCGCCGGAACTGTCTTCATATCGATAGACTGGGAACGACTGCCTGTAGCAATAGCACAGGCGGTGTTAATAATAGACCCGTGCATGCTCACATGCCCCCAACCTTGCGTCGATTTAGCAGCCTGTGACTGGAAGGGTGTCAGTACCAGTAAAATGTATAGCATGCACACATTGAATATAAACTTCCTCATTGGCGCCTTCCCTATGCCAACATTTTTATTTAAATGGCATGCGATATAATGACATGCCATTTAAATGTCAGACCAGGATAACTAGTTACTGGTAGGCGAGAGTAAAGTCTGCAACAGACTGGAAATCGCCAGGCTTGATATCCGCATCATTGCCTTTCAGGTAAGCAGAGAAGCTTAAGGTATTGTCACCATTTTGCAGCTGCTGCGCTTTAGATGGCTGCCCTAAAGTGATGTTCTGACCAGAACCATCAGTAATCGCAATACCTGCACCCTTCGCGGTACCCGTAATACCCAGCAAACCATCTTTCGCTGAAGATTCCATACCGGTAAAGGTCAGGGTAACATTGTTATTTTTACCCGGATCAACGGAAACCAGATCGCAGTTTTCCAGCTTAATGGTGAACGGACGAGGTGTGGACTGACCACCATCTTTCAGCGCAACGTTAGACACTGGGCCCAGGTCTACGGTCTGAGCAACTGAATCAGGTTTAATTGAGCAAGGCGCATCAATGATAGAACCTTTAAATGTTACAGTACCATGCCCTTGATCTACTACAGCTGCCTGAGCCAGTGAAACAGAGCCGAAAGCCATAACTGCAGCAAGCATGAATTTATTCAATTTCATATAATGTTCCTATCCTTAGTATAGAAAAATCAACATCCAAGATTTAACTTCCGTTAGTGCCATCAGTAAGTGAAAACAGATGACCACGCTAAACCCTTTAGCGTATTACAAAAAGTCAGTATCAGACTGGCAATACCCATCGCTTTTTGTCCCCACAATTATTACCAGGTTCAGGGAACAATTAAAGTCAAAATTGATGAAATCAGAAAAACAATATAAAAAACCCAGTATCAAGGCCAATTTTTAATTTTTCGATCTATAAAATCGCAGGACAACAACAACTCAGAATTAAATATCGCAATACACAACCTGTAAACACATTGATCTAAAATCATTACTCTGGATGAATTTTTATTCCAACTCACCTCGCGCACGATGGTGTAACCGTCAGCTTTTCAGGCCTCTTTTTCCTGTGACCATTTACTGCTATCAATAATGATGCAGACCGTGCAGAGCCCGCCTCTTCCGGGGGTTATAAAACTATTAGCCGGTTTTTTATACTTTTTCATCTGTGCGTTGCATTAGCTTAATAAGTAAAACTCAGCCGTACCGTCACCCTCTGCTACGCGTGCAATAAAAAGTAGAATAAATGCTATATTTAGCAAAAAAAATAAAATAACTTACAAATACCTTACTTCTTTGGGGCTATAAATGGTCTATTTTGTATTAAATAGAAATATAATGTTTATTTTTGTAATCTACAGACTTTCATTTTATATATAAAATATCCTGACAAATCCGATCAGACACACTGGCCATTGCCCTGATTGCCGGATCGATTACACTCCTCGCCGCTCTCATCTCGCTACCGAGCGCCGCATCATTTGCATGCTTCTCTAACCGCAAGAATTATAAGGTTAATTTATTTAGTCATCCGTGCCATCCGTATCCAGCTGAAGATTTAGCCTTTCGGTTTCAAGAAAATTCCTAACAGGTTTTATTTTTTCCGATACACTGCAGCATTGATCGGCTCAATGTCGCGTACACATGCACTATTATTCCCCCGATGACACACAGTTAAAACAGCGCTCTGTACGCTTTATTCGTCGCATGTTCGCCATGCGACAATTGGGCACTTTTTTGTGTTTTTTCCCATTTTTGTCGGTACTGACTGAGCTGGACCGGGGACTGTGGCTGGCTATCCTGCTGGCGATTAATGCCTTTATCTGGCCGGTCATTGCCTGGATTCTGGCACACTCCTCACGCGACCCGACCAACACCGAGCGGCGTAATCTGACCGTCGATGCGGCCTTTGGCGGGGTCTGGGTGGCGCTGATGGGCCTCAGCCCCGTTCCCTCTTTCATCATCATGGCGGTGCTGGCCTCAGACCGCTATGCGGCCGGTGGCTGGCCGCAGCTGAAATCAGCGATCGCCGCTTTCCTGCTGGCGTTTATTCCAGTGTGGAGCGTGGCAGGGATGCCGCTGGTAAGCACCTTCAGCACGCGCACCGTCTGGCTGACCCTGCCGCTGGCCACCTGCTATATGCTGGTCCTGAGTGCGGTTTCCTATCAGTTGACCCTGACACTGCGCCGTAAGAATCGTGAGCTGGAACGCATCTCGCTGATGGACCCCAGCCTGAAAATCCCTAACCGCCGCCTGTTCGACCGTCGGCTGGAAAGCGAATACCTGCGCACCCAGCGCGGCGACAGCCATGCGTGGCTGATGCTGCTGGATGTAGATAACTTCAAACAGGTGAATGACCGTTTCGGCCATGAAGCCGGGGATTATCTGCTGGCGGAGATCTCACGCCTGCTGCGCAATGAGGTTGGCACGCGCGATATTCCGGCGCGCTTCGGTGGCGATGAACTGGGGGTGATTGTGCGCGATGCAGACCACAACAGCATTGTGATCCTCGCCGCGACGCTGAAAGAGAAAATCGCGCAGATCCGGCTTCCCGCCGCCCCGGACTTTCAGTGTTCGGTGAGCGTCGGCATTGCCCCGGCAGGCACAGCCGACTCTATTCACCAGTGGCTGCGCAATGCCGACCAGGCGCTGTATAACGTCAAGCGCACCGGCCGGGACGGCATCCATCTCTGGAATCCCTGAGGTTCAGAAACGCGTAAAACGAT
The DNA here is from genome assembly GCF_039675725.1 of Erwinia sp. Eh17-17. Taxonomy (NCBI): domain Bacteria; kingdom Pseudomonadati; phylum Pseudomonadota; class Gammaproteobacteria; order Enterobacterales; family Erwiniaceae; genus Erwinia; species Erwinia sp. Eh17-17. The sequence goes on from NZ_JBDFQT010000004.1 coordinate 164,523, forward strand.
AGGGGTGCGGGTCAATCACCGGATCAGAATCCGGCGTGACATCAATCCGCGCCGGATGCGGTTACGCACCCGTTCGAACGGCGGACGCGTCATAGCGACGAAGAAACAGCCGTGATGAAAAATGGCGCCTCACAGGGCCATTTTTTCGCTTATGACGCCTCTCAGTGTAAGAGGAAAAAACGATTAAAGTTGCCAGAGGCAGGCGCAGGGCGGCTCTCCTCAGTTTTTACCAACGTTTAAAAAAAATCTTTCAGTCTGACGAGCGAGAGATTTAATCAACTTTCCCTTCTCTTTTTTCCGGTTAATGCCACAATCATAAGCATAAAGGTATCGCACGATTAGATAGCGCGATAACTAAAAGACCGTCTTGCTCCAACTTTTGATAAAAATGACCACACCAGGGAAAACTCATGCAGCAACTCAAAAAAATTATACAGAGGAAAGGCCTATGCCAAACCCAACACTTCAGCACTCTGTGCCTGTCATGACTAACGTGCGTGAACTCCGCCTGGCTGCCGGCCTCTCACAGGAGGGGGCTGCCGAACGGTTTGGCCTGAGCCTGCGGGTCTGGCAGACCAAAGAGGCCGCCAGCAAACCGGGCCAGCTGGGCCAGACGGAATATGAATTCCTGCTGCTGCTGGCAGGCCGCCATCCGCATTTTTCACTGGCACCGCTGCAGTCCCGATAAAGGGGCTTGGCTGAAGGGCTCCGGACTGACCGGAACCCTCTGCTGTGCTCCCGATGACTTCAGATGCGATTGCAGCTCTGAACAGACCTGGCGCAGTGCGGTTTTCACCGCTGGCTGATTGCTCAGGGCATTGAGCAGACCCTGTTACAGCGCCTGCGCGCACGCCCAGGCGGAGCTCCACGCCCACTGGAAGTTATACCCTCCCAGCCAGCCGGTCACATCGACCACTTCACCGATAAAATAGAGGCCCGGCACATCGCGGGCTTCCATGGTTTTTGAGGAGAGCTGCGTGGTGTCGACGCCGCCGAGCGTCACTTCCGCCGTGCGATAACCTTCGGTGCCGTTCGGCTGCACTTTCCACTGGTGCAATGCGTTCGCCAGATCGGCCTGCTGGCGGCTGTTCAGCTGTTTCAGCGTGCATTCCGGTACGCTGCCCAGCAGCTGCAGGCACTCGACAAGGCGCTTCGGCAGCAGTTTTGCCAGGGTGTTTTTCAGGCTCTGATTCGGATGACTGTGACGCTCATCGTTGATAAACGCATCGATGTCCTGACCAGGGGAGAGGTTAACCGTAACAAACTCACCCGGCAGCCAGTAGCTGGACAGTTGCAGCACCGCCGGGCCGGAGAGGCCGCGATGGGTGAACAGCAGCGCTTCTTTAAACACCGTACCGTCTTCAGCGGTCAGCACCGATGGCACCGACACGCCGGACAGCGTCTGAAGCTGTTCCAGCAGCGGCTTATGCAGGGTAAACGGCACCAGTCCGGCGCGGGTCGGGAACACCTTCAGACCGAACTGTTCAGCGATTTTGTAGCCAAACGGGGACGCCCCCAGGCCCGGCATCGACAGCCCGCCGCTGGCAATCACCAGCTTTTCTGCCTGCACTTGCGCACCGTTCAGCTGGAGCATATAGCCGCTGTCGTCACGGGTAACGGAGACAACCTCACTGCGCAGACGCAGCGTTACCTGGCCCTGTTCACACTCTTTCAGCAGCAGATCGACCACCTGCTGCGCGGAGTCATCACAGAACAGCTGGCCGAGGGTTTTCTCATGCCAGGCAATGCCGTGGCGATTGATCAGATCGATGAAGTCCCACTGGGTATAGCGCGCCAGGGCAGACTTACAGAAATGCGGGTTATGTGACAGATACGCGGCGGGTTCAGTATAGAGGTTGGTAAAGTTACAGCGACCGCCGCCCGACATCAGAATTTTACGTCCGGCTTTTTTGCCATTATCAATCAACAGTACGCGCCGCCCTTTCTGACCCGCCTGGGCTGCGCAAAACAGGCCAGCTGCGCCTGCACCAATTACGATAACGTCAAATTTTTCCACCACACACTCCGCGCCGACCTGCAAAAACGCTGATTGTAGTGAGTTGGCCTCCGGGATGCCAGTGTCACGCCAGATCGGCGCTGAAACATTTTGTAACCTCATGATTTAAAAATGCTTTCGCCTGAAATTTTCACGCTACTGACACATTAATGTCAAAAAAAGTCTATATTTCCCTTCCCCCCGGCGTAGTTTGTCGCTGATAATGCGCCGCGTTCATGTCCTCCAAAATGGCGTAACGCTTATGCTACATCTGTTTGCTGGTCTTGATTTACATACCGGCCTGTTCCTGGTTCTTGCTCTGTTGTTTGTATTATTTTATGAGGCAATCAATGGCTTCCACGATACGGCCAACGCGGTAGCAACCGTAATTTATACCCGTGCAATGCGATCGCAGTTAGCGGTGGTGATGGCCGGGGTGTTCAACTTCTTTGGTGTGCTGCTGGGCGGCTTAAGCGTAGCTTATGCAATTGTCCATCTGCTCCCCACCGATCTCCTGCTTAACGTTGGTTCTGCTCACGGTCTGGCGATGGTCTTCTCCATGCTGCTGGCAGCTATCATCTGGAATCTTGGTACCTGGTATTTCGGGTTACCGGCCTCCAGCTCCCACACCCTGATCGGTGCCATTATCGGTATTGGCCTCACCAACGCGTTGCTGACTGGCACCTCGGTGGTTGATGCGCTCAATATTCCTAAGATGATTGGCATCTTCATGTCGTTGATTATTTCACCGATTGTTGGCCTGGTCGTCGCGGGTGGACTGGTGTTTCTGCTGCGCCGTTACTGGAATGGCAGTAAAAAACGTCAGCGTGTCCACATGACCCCGGCTGAACGTGAAAAGATCGACGGCAAGAAAAAGCCACCGTTCTGGACGCGGACCGCGTTGATTGTCTCGGCGATTGGCGTCAGCTATTCGCACGGTGCAAACGACGGTCAGAAAGGTATCGGCCTGATTATGCTGGTGCTGATTGGCGTGGCACCGGCGGGCTTTGTGGTCAATATGAACTCCAGCGGTTATGACATCACGCGCACGCGCGATGCGGTTAACCACCTGGAGCAGTATTACGATCAGCATGCGGCATCGCTGACACACATCATCCAGATGACGCCTCCGGCGCTGCCAACCCCGGAAGAAGTGCCGTCAGGCCCGAAAGAGTTCCACTGCGATGCAGCACGCGCGCTGTCTGCTATCCAGCGAGCGCAGGGTCTGCTGAACAATCTCACCAGCTATGACACGCTCAGCGTCGAGCAGCGCAGCCAGCTGCGTCGCCTGCTGATGTGCATCGCGGATACCGCAGAAAAAACTGCCAAGCTGCCGGAAACCACGTCAGACGACAAACGTTTCCTCAGCAAGCTGAAAGGCGACCTGCTGAATACCGTTGAGTATGCCCCGGTGTGGATTATTCTGGCCGTAGCGTTAGCGCTGTCGCTGGGTACGATGATTGGCTGGCGCCGTGTTGCCACCACCATCGGTGAGAAAATCGGTAAGAAAGGGATGACTTACGCCCAGGGGATGTCGGCGCAGATGACGGCCGCGGTCTCTATCGGCGTGGCGAGTTATACCGGAATGCCGGTATCTACCACCCACGTGCTCTCCTCTTCCGTTGCCGGTACGATGCTGGTTGACGGCGGTGGCGTTCAGGGCCGCACCATTAAGAACATCCTGCTGGCGTGGGTGTTAACCCTGCCGGTGTCGATTGTGCTTTCCGGTGTGCTGTACTGGCTGGCGTTGAAATTGATTTGATATGGTTGCGGGCGGACCGAAACAGCAGGTCCGTCCCTACTGTACGATGCAAAAAAGGGCGACCATTTTAATGGCCGCCCTTTTTTTAATGCCAGATGGCTAAACCAATCAGGCTAATCACCACCAGCCCGCACAGGGCGCTGGTTAAAACAAACTGGCCTCGCAGCCGCTGACAGCGGCGAATAAACTCATCGTCATGATGGTCGAGATAGCGCTGATACCAGATGTAGCCAATCAGCCGGACCTGCTTACCCGGCTGCCCGTGAGACGTAAAAAAACCCCCGCCATCCACGTACTGATACAGCAGCGGATCGCAGCCACGCAGCACCACTAACAGTGCCCGTAGCGAAGAGAAGTAGCGCGCCATATTCACTACACAAACGACACAAAGAGCCCAGAAAAGCGCAACGGTGCTGATCATGATCCCCTCCCGGACTTTCATCAGGAAATACGCTACGCGGCCAGAGCCGGGTGCAATCCCGATGGTTAGCCAACTTTTATTATTAAGATGATTGCTGCCCGCCGGACGGCGAAAAAATGTACTTTTAATGCCGTCTGTAATCAGTGTAGGAGATCTGTTTAAATTTTTTCCAGTGCTGTTTTCATCCGCGACGGATTTTAGACAAAAAATCATGTTGATCGCCCTCGCAAACGCTGCCCTGTGTACCAACACCCGGAAGCAATTTTCGCTATACTTAGCCCCAACACTTACGTGAAAAGGAGTATTCAAATGGCCTATAAACATATTTTAATTGCCGTCGACCTGTCGCCGGAAAGTAAACTGCTGGTCGACAAGGCCGTATCGATGGCACGCCCTTACGACGCCAAAGTGTCCCTGATCCACGTTGATGTGAACTATTCCGATCTCTACACCGGTCTGATTGACGTTAACCTTGGGGATATGCAGAAACGTATTTCTGAAGAGACGCACACCGCGCTGACCGACCTGTCCAACAGCGCAGGCTACCCGATTGCCGAAACGCTAAGCGGCAGCGGCGACCTCGGCCAGGTGCTGGTCGACGCCATCAAGCAGTATCAGGTAGATTTAGTGGTGTGTGGGCACCACCAGGATTTCTGGAGCAAACTGATGTCCTCTGCCCGCCAGCTGATCAACACCGTTCATATTGATATGTTGATCGTGCCGCTGCGCGATGACGAGGACGACTAAGGCATCACTGGCTGACCGGCGACAGGTACGTAGGGGTCGACCTTTTTTTCCGGTCGACCCGTGTTTTCTGGTCGACCTTGTTTTCCGGTCGACCCTTATTTTCCGGTCGACCCTTATTTTCCGGTCGACCCTTGTTTTCCGGTCGACCCGCGTTTTCCGGTCGACCCGTGTTCGCTGGCAAAGCGCTCAATCAGCCCTGCGCCAGCGGCGCATAAATATCAAAACGGTGGCTTTTGGTGGCGACGGCATTTGGCGTAGCCACTCCGGCCAGCGGCGGCGCATAGTCCGGGCGCTTAACCACAACGCGTTTCTTCGCCAGCTGGCGTGCAGGCAACAGCAGCCCGTCGGCATCAATATCCGGCCCCACCAGCGACTGAAACACCCGCATCTCTTTTTTCACCAGCGCACTTTTCTGCTTGTGCGGATACATCGGGTCAAGATACACCACGTCCGGCGGCGGGCTGATATCCGTCAGCGCACTGAGGCTGGAGGCATGCAGCAGCGTCAGGCGCTCGCGCAGCCACGGGCCAATTTCCGCATCGGCGTAGCCGCGCTGTAAACCATCATCCAGCAGCGCGGCCACCACCGGGTTGCGCTCCAGCATCCGCACCCGGCAGCCAACAGACGCCAGCACAAATGCATCGCGCCCCAGCCCGGCGGTGGCATCCACCACATCGGGCAGGTAGCCGCTCTTTATGCCGACCGCTTTCGCCACCGCTTCACCGCGGCCACCGCCAAACTTGCGGCGGTGCAGCATTGCCCCGGAGACAAAATCGACAAAGATGCCGCCGAGCTTCGGTTCATCGCGCTTGCGCAGCTCCAGATGGTCAACCGTCAGCACCAGCGCCATCAGCGCATCGTCATCGTGTACCAGCTGCCAGCGGGCGGCTAAAACAGATAAGGCGCCATCGCTGGCGCCCGTTTCATCTAACAAACAGATGTTCACTGATAACTTACCCTTTGATGCCGTAGTGTTTCAGCATCGCATCCAGCTGCGGCTCGCGGCCACGGAAGCGACGGAACAGTTCCATCGGCTCCTCCGATCCCCCCCGCGTCAGGATGTTGTCGAGGAAGGACTGCCCGGTTTCCCGGTTAAAGATGCCCTCTTCTTCAAAGCGGGAATAGGCATCCGCCGCCAGCACATCCGCCCACAGATAGCTGTAGTAACCTGCGGCATAGCCACCGGCAAAGATGTGGCTGAAGGCATGGGGGAAGCGGCCCCACGACGGCCCCGGCACCACGGCCACCTGAGCTTTAATCTCTTGCAGAATCTCCAGGATCCACGCCCCTTTCGCCGGGTCAAACTCGGCGTGCAGGCGGAAGTCGAACAGGCCGAACTCCAGCTGGCGGAGGATAAACAGCGCTGCCTGATAGTTTTTCGCCGCCAGCATTTTATCCAGCAGATCTTTTGGCAGCGGTTCCCCGGTCTCGTAGTGGCCGGAGATAAATGCCAGCGCTTCCGGCTCCCAGCACCAGTTTTCCATAAACTGGCTTGGCAGCTCGACGGCATCCCACGGTACACCGCTGATGCCTGACACCCCCGGAGTTTCAATGCGCGTCAGCATATGGTGCAGGCCGTGGCCGAACTCGTGGAACAGGGTGGTGACTTCATTATGGGTAAACAGTGCAGGCTTGCCGCTCACCGGACGGTTGAAATTACAGGTCAGGTAAGCAACCGGCTTCTGCAGGGTACCGTCGGCTTTACGCATCTGGCCCACACAGTCATCCATCCATGCCCCGCCGCGTTTGTTTTCCCGCGCATACAGGTCCAGATAGAAGCTGCCACGCAGCTCACCGCTGTCGTCAAACAGGTCAAAGAAGCGCACGTCCGGGTGGTAAACATCCACGTCGTGACGCTCGCTGGCGGTGATGCCATAAATACGCTTCACCACTTCAAACAGGCCATCCAGCGCGCGCTGAGCCGGGAAGTACGGGCGCAGCTGTTCGTCGCTGATGGTGTACAGATGCTGTTTCTGCTTCTCGCCGTAATAGGTCATGTCCCACGGCTGTAGGTCATCTACTCCGTACTCTTTCTGAGCGAAGGCGCGCAGTTGAGCCACCTCCTGTTCGGCCTGAGGACGGGCGCGTTTAGCCAGGTCGGTCAGGAAGTCGATCACCTGCGCCGGGTTTTCAGCCATTTTGGTCGCCAGTGACTTGTCAGCATAAGAATCAAAGCCCAGCAGCTGTGCCAGCTCATGACGCAGCGCCAGCTCTTCCGCCATCACCTCGCTATTATCCCACTTGCCGGCATTCGGCCCCTGATCGGAGGCACGGGTGGAGTAGGCGCGGTACAGCTCTTCGCGCAGCGCCTGGTTGTCGCAGTACATCATCACCGGCAGATAGCTTGGAATATCCAGCGTCAGCAGCCAGCCTTCCTGCTCTTTGGCTTCGGCCTGCGCTCTGGCGGCGGCCAGCGCGCTTTCCGGCATGCCGGACAGTTCGCTTTCGTCAGCGATCAACTTGCTCCAGCCCATGGTGGCATCCAGCACGTTATTGCTGTAGGTCGACCCCAGCTCGGACAGACGCGCGGAGATTTCGCCATAGCGCTGCTGCTTCTCTTTCGACAGGCCAATACCGGACAGTTCGAAATCACGCAGCGCGTTATCCACCGCTTTCTTCTGCGCCAGATCCAGCGCGGCGAAGTTTGCCCCCTCTTTCAGGTCGCGATAGGCCTGATACAGCCCCTCATGCTGGCCTACCCAGGTGCTGTACTCAGACAGCAGCGGCAGCGTCTGCTCATAGGCCTGGCGCAGCTCCGGGCTGTTTTTCACCGAATTCAGATGGCTGACCGGTGAGAACAGGCGGCTTAAGCGGTCATCTACTTCGGCCAGCGGTTGTACCAGGTTATCCCAACTGTACGGCGCGCCCTGAGCAACCGCCTTTTCAACCGCTGCACGGCTGTCATTCAGCGCCTGAGTCACGGCAGGCACCACATGTTCAGGTTGAATGGCGGAGAAAGGGGGAAGCGTAAAAGAGGAGAGTAACGGATTGGTCATAGCGCAGTCCTTTAATCGTTGATATGGGGCGCATGTTTTCGCGCGATTTATTTAAGATGGGGTTAAGCACAGAGAAAATCAATGGGTCAGGGCAGCGACGGTGCCATTCACGGCGCGCAGAAGCCCATTTTTACCGCACTTTACGCATTGCCACACTCCGTCTGGCGTAGCATACTCCCCCCGCTTTAATACGTCGTATAACTCCGTTACAAACAGGGAGGTTATTTATGTGGTATACGCTGGCGGCCTCGTTACTTTTTCTACCTATTTATCTGCGCAGTTCTCTGGTGCTTCTTGCCATTGCACTGGGGCTGGCGGTGTCTGACCATACCCTGCAACCGCCGGGCATTATCGCGCTGCTCGTCATCGGCGTTGTCGCCGTCTACTGCGGCGGTAAGAAGCAACCGCATGCCTTCTCGCTGCCCGGCGAAATCATCCTCGTGGTCAGTGCAATCGCCCTGATGCTGCATATGATCCCAGGGTTTAATAACCTGATCATTGTGTCTGGTGAACAGGCCGGGCCACAAAGCGCGCCCTTCACTTTTTATTACAACATTGATAAAGCGCTGATCCCTTTTCTGCTGTTAGCCTGCCTGCCCACCCTGCTGAAACGGCCGGCTAGACCCCCGGCGAACGCGCTCTGGTGGCTGGTGCTGCTGATGTCGCTGCCGCTGCTGCTGCTGCTGGCAACGTTAGCCGGGGGGCTGAGAGTCGAGCTGCACCGGCCAGAGTGGCTGGGATCGTTTATGCTGGCCAATCTGTTTTTTGTCTGTCTGGCCGAAGAGGCGCTGTTTCGCGGCTATATCCAGCAGCGTCTGAGCCAGCTGCTGGGCGATAAACGAGCGCTGTTGATTGCCGCCCTGCTGTTTGGTTTCGCTCATTTCTCCGGCGGCCTGCTGCTGATGCTGTTTGCCACACTGGCCGGGCTGATTTACGGCCTGGCCTGGCTGTGGAGCGGGCGGCTGTGGGTGTCTACGCTGGTACATTTCGCCTTTAATATGCTGCACCTGCTGTTCTTCACCTATCCGGTCTGGCAGCGAATCCCGACTTGAACGCGCTTTTTTAAGCCGTTTTCGCTATAATGAGCGCAACCTGTGCCGCCCGGTGGCGGCACGCTCGCATTTACCATCCGGATTATCCCAATACATGCTCAGTTATCGCCACAGCTTCCATGCCGGCAACCACGCCGACGTTCTCAAACATACCGTGCAGAGCCTGATTATCAGCGCGTTAAATGAGAAGGAAAAACCCTATCTTTACCTCGATACCCACGCGGGTGCCGGGCGTTATCTGTTAAGCGGTGAGCATGCGGAGCGTACCGGAGAGTACCTGGAAGGTATTGCGCGCATCTGGCAGCAGGATGACCTGCCGGAAGAGCTGGCCGCGTATATCAGCGTGGTGAAGAACTACAATCCCGGCGGCAAACTGCGCTACTACCCTGGCTCGCCGCTGATCGCCCGTCATCTGCTGCGCGAGCACGACCAGCTACAGCTGACCGAGCTGCACTCCAGCGACTTCCCGATGCTGCGCAGCGAATTCCAGAAAGATGACCGTGCGCGTCTCGCCCGTGCCGACGGCTATCAGCAGCTGAAGTCCAAACTGCCGCCGCCGTCGCGCCGGGGTCTGATCCTCATCGACCCGCCGTATGAGATGAAAAGTGATTATCAGGCCGTGGTGCAGGGGATCCAGGAAGGCTACAAGCGCTTCGGTACCGGTGTGTTTGCGCTGTGGTATCCGGTAGTGCTGCGCCAGCAGATCAAGCGTATGTTCAACGAACTGCAGGCGACCGGTATTCGCCGCATTCTGCAGATCGAGCTGGGCGTGCGCCCGGACAGTGATCGCTTTGGCATGACCGCATCGGGCATGATCGTGATTAACCCGCCGTGGAAGCTGGAGCAGCAGATGAACAACGTGCTGCCGTGGCTGGAAAAAGTGCTGGTGCCTTCAGGTACGGGTCACCACAAAGTCAGCTGGATCGTGCCGGAATAATCTGCGGCACGGGGCGACCGAAAAAGAAGGTCTACATCACTGCTGGTGGAAATCTGCGGCACGGGGCGACCGGAAAAAAAGGTCTACATCACTGCTGGTGGAAATCTGCGGCACGGGGCGACCGGAAAAAATGGTCTGCATCACTGCTGGTGGAAATCTGCGGCACGGGGCGACCGGAAAAAATGGTCGCCCCCTACGATTTATTCCCAATCCGATCGCAAAATCCCCATCCGGTCGCGTAATCCCCATCCAACCGCGTAATCCCCATCCAAACGCGTAATCCCCAATCCGACCGCGTAATTCCCCATCCGACCGCAAAATCCCCATCCGACCGCGTAATCCCCAATCCGACCGCGTAATTCCCCATCCGACCGCGTAATCCCCCATCCAACCGCGTAATCCCCCATCCGGTCGCGTAATCCCCAATCCGACCGCAAAATCCCCATCCGACCGCAAAATCCCTATCCGACCGCGTAATCCCCCATCCAACCGCGTAATCCCCATCCAAACGCGTAATCCCCCATCCGGTCGCGTAATCCCCATCCAAACGCGTAATCCCCAATCCGACCGCAAAATCCCCATCCGACCGCGTAATTCACCATCCGACCGCATAATCCCCCATCCGGTCGCGTAATCCCCCATCCAAACGCGTAATCCCCAATCCGATCGCAAAATCCCCATCCGACCGCGTAATTCCCCATCCGGTCGCGTAATTCCCCATCCGGTCGCGTAATCCCCCATCCGGTCGCGTAATCCTCAATCCGACCGCAAAATCCCCATCCGACCGCGTAATCCCCCCAATCGCGTAATTCCTCCGCGATCGCGTAGGGGCTGACCTTCTTTTTCGGTCAGCCCGCTATCACAGTCAGAGCGGAAACACCGCGAAATCATGCGCCATCTCGGTGTGTTCAAACACCGCCCGGCACTCCGCCAGCAGCCGTTCACTATCACCCCGCAGGTAACGCGTGCTGAGATGCGTAACAATCAGCCGTTTTGCGCCGCTTTCCAGCGCCACTTTTGCCGCCTGCGCCGTGGTGGAATGCCCGCGGCTGTTGGCCTTCTCTTCCATCGCCACTTCCAGCGTGGCCTCATGCACCATCAGGTCTACCCCCGCTGCCATTTCGTTCGCCGCCGCCGTCGGTGCGGTATCGCCAAAAATCGCCAGGCTGCGCCCTTTGATTTTATCGCCCACGTAATCCCAGCCGTTAAGGGTCCGGCCATCCGGCAGCGTCACGCGCTTACCGTGCTTCAGGTCATAGAAGTAAGGCCCGGCAGGAATGCCGTCGGCGGCCAGCTTCGTCGCATCCAGCGCGCCCGGCTTATCATGCTCATCAATGCGGTAGCCGTAACACTCCACCGGATGGGTCATCGGGTACGCCGTTACGCGGAAATGCTCATCGTTGCACACCTCACCCGCGCTAATTTCGATAATCTCCAGCGGGAAGGTCAGCCACGAGCCGCTCAGGCTGAGGGTGGTTTCGACAAAGGTTTTCAGCCCCGCAGGGCCGTATATCGTCATGGGGTCGGTAGAGCCGTTCATCGACCGGCTGGTGAGCAGACCCGGCAGGCCAAAAATATGATCGCCGTGCAGATGGGTAATAAAGATCTTCTCGATCTTCCCCGGCTTGATCGGGGTGCGCAGGATCTGGTGCTGCGTGGCCTCCCCGCAGTCAAACAGCCAGGTGGCATTGCGCACCCCCTGCAAATCCAGCGCTATGCTGGTGACGTTGCGCTCGCGACCGGGCGTTCCGGCACCGGTACCTAAAAACTGCAATTGCATAATTGACGGACTCCCTGAGCTATTGTTGCGGTAATTCACCCGACTTCACGCTGTCCCAGTCTAACGCAAAACGGGCCAGATACTTGCGCAGCCGGTCGGCGTCATTCGGCTGTTTCTTCTGCTGGCGTGAAACGGCAAACAGCGTGCGGCCGGCCTCCGACAGCGATGCGGATTCGCGACACACCTTCAGCACCGTCTCCAGCTGGCTGTGGTCAAACAGATCCAGCGTCTCCGGTAACACCAGCGTGGGTTCAAGCTGCCAGCTGGCGCGCAGGCGGGCGATCTCTTCTTCCACCTGCGCCAGTTCGATACGGCCGTTATCCGCCAGCGTGGCCATGCGGGTGACGGAGGCGCTCAGCTCGCGAAAGTTACCGCGCCACAGGGCAGCAGGCGCGCAGGCAAATTGCAGGTAACGCTGACGCGCCTGCGGCTCAAAACGCACCTGCGACTGGGCATCGCTGGCAAAGCGCAGCAGTTCAAACTCCAGATTAGGTTCAATATCTTCACGCCGTTCCGCCAGCCCCGGCAGCGTAAAGCTCCACATATTAATACGCGCATAGAGATCCTCACGGAAGCGCCCTTCCGCCACCCACTGGCGCATATCGCGATGGGTCCCGGCGATCAGCTGAAAATCACTGCTGACCTCTTTATCCGCGCCGAACGGCAGGAAGCGCTTCTCTTCTATCGCTTTCAGCAGCATCGCCTGTTCATCCAGCCCCAGCTCGGCAATCTCATCAAGAAATAACATGCCGCCGTCGGCCTCACGCAGCAGCCCGTTGCGCGGCTGCAACGCGCCGGTGAAGGCCCCTTTCACATGGCCAAACAGCGTGGACATGGCATTATCACCGCGCAGCGTGGCGCAGTTGACCGCCACCAGCCTGCCGCTGACCCGATGACGTGACTGGCGCAGCTGATAAATTCGCTCGGCCAGAAACGATTTGCCCGCCCCGGTCGGGCCGCTCAGCAGCAGTGGCGCGTCCGAGCGCAGCGCCACCCGTTCAATCTGATCGATCAGGTTATTAAAGGTGGCGTTACGCGTGGAAATACCGCCCTTCAGCAGCGATACCGACTCCTGACGTTCGCGCATAAAGCGGCTGGTCAATGTGGCATAACGGCTCAGGTCGAGGTCAATCAGCGTACAGACGCCCTCGGTTTTGGCACTCTCCTGTTCACGCGGGGCGGGGGCCGTTTGCAGCAGTCTGGCGGGCAGATAGCGTGCCTCGGTCAGCAGGAACCAGCAGATCTGCACCACATGCGTTCCGGTGGTGATATGCACCAGATACTCTTCATTCTCGGTATCAAAAGGATAGTGGCGGGCAAAATCGAGCAGGACGGTGTACACCTCCTCAAAATCCCACGGGTCATTCAGCGTAATCGGGTTCAGCCGCACCTCGGTTTCCGGCGAGACCAGCGCGATATCCTCCGACATTTGCTGTGCCATGGTCTGACGGTCGGGCTGATGCAGCAGGTCCAGGCGGTCAACCGGCAGATCCGGCTGCATGCACAGCCCCAGCGTCGGTCGCCATTTGTTCCAGCGGTTTTCACGCTTGCCCCGCTTATCCAGCGTGGTTCCCAGCATGCCTATCACCACTCTGCGCTTCATGCCTTATCCTTTTATCGCAATATTTATCCCACAGGATAAATTCCTCCCTCAACCCGCAGCAAGCCCTTTCTTTCGCGTAAAAATAAAAATGATATTTATCAATCAACTAAAAATAATTTCACCTTTTTTTTCACCCTGGCACGCTTCTGGCAATAGTTACCCCGTCGATATGCTGAATCATGCCAGGGTTATGAACCCAGCCGGCGCACCGGGAACGGATGACCGTTTTCCCGCAGGCGTTCCGTCAGCACCAGACATTTTGCGAAGGGCACAGGGCCAGAACGGGTTCGACTCCCGGCTTCGCACCTCTCTCCCAGGAGCCTTGAATAGCAGTACCCCGGCTGTGCAGTCAGCAGCCCACCCGGAGCACCGGCTAACGCGTCGGGTCTGGGGCATCATCTCCGCGCCGCCGCCGTACCGGGTGCCGCTCAGATGCTCCCCCAGGCTTCACGCCGCAGCCCGCGCTCCGCGGTGCCCAAATTAATTAAGGAGATAAGATGTTTAAGAAATTCACCATACGGAAAGGTCAAATCGCGTTGCTGTCAAAGAACGATGAATACCAACAAATTTTGCCAGCCGGGGAGTATCGTTTCCGCGACTGGCGCCTTCAGCTCCAGGTCGCGACCTTCGGGCTGAATGAGCCGCTGGATAGTCCCCTGGCCGACTACCTGCAACAGTATCACCCGCAGTGGGTAAGCGAGTTCTGTCAGACGGTGGCGGTGCCTGAAACCTGCGTCGGCCTGCACTATAAAAATGACCAGCTGGTGGAGATCCTGCCGCCGGGTACGCGCCGCCTGTGGTGGCTGAACGGCAGCGCGCAGCGCGTCGACCTGCTGTCCACCGATACGGTAGAGATCCCGGCGACCATCGTCGCCAGCCTGATGCAGCCACAGCTGCGCCAGCACGTGGTGGCCGGTAACGCCGGAGTACTGCTGGTGCAGATACCGGCCTGGCATGTGGGCATCCTGAAGGTTGACGGCATGCCGCAGGCGCTGCTGCCGCCCGGAGCCAGCGGCTACTGGCGCTTCAACCATCAGGTTGATGTTGAGGTGGTGGACACCCGCGTGCAGGCGCTGGAAGTGAGCGGCCAGGAGATTCTGACGCGTGATAAAGTCAGCTTACGCATCAATCTGGCGGCCAACTGGCGCTACAGCGATGTGATGAGCGCCTATGCGCAGCTGACCAAACCGCTGGAATACCTCTACCGTGAGCTGCAGTTTGCGCTGCGGGAAGCGGTCGGGACGCGCAGCCTGGACGAACTGCTGGAAAATAAGCAGGCGATCGATGAGCTGGTAAGCACGCAGATCCGCCAGAACGTGGCGGCTTACGGGATGGAAGTGGCCTCACTGGGGGTGAAAGACATCATCCTGCCGGGAGAGATGAAGACCATCCTTACCCGCCTGGTGGAGGCGGAGAAATCGGCCCAGGCAAACGTGATCCGTCGGCGCGAAGAGACGGCCGCCACCCGATCGCTGCTGAATACGGCCAAAGTGATGGAAAACAACCCGGTCGCACTGCGCCTGAAGGAGCTGGAAACGCTGGAAAGAGTGGCAGAGCGCATCGATAAAATCTCCGTATTCGGCGGCCTGGACCAGGTGCTGAACGGACTGGTACAGATAAAAGGGAACTGACAATGAGTCTGCAACAGCTGACCGCGCCGGGCGCGGCAATGATAAAAATGTGGACCGAGGGCGTACCGGTCGATGCCAAAGCACAGCAACAGCTGCTGAACACGGCAAGGATGCCGTTTATCTATAAACATCTGGCGGTGATGCCCGATGTACACGTCGGCAAAGGCTCGACCATCGGCAGCGTGATCCCGACCCTGGGCGCGATTATCCCGGCGGCGGTCGGCGTGGATATCGGCTGCGGCATGATGGCGGTGCGCACCTCGCTGACGGCCAGCGACCTGCCGGATAATCTGCTGGGCATCCGCAGCGCGATGGAGCGCGCGGTGCCGCACGGCCGCAGCAGCGGACGCTCGCGCAACGATCGGGGAGCATGGCAGACACCGCCACCCACGGTAGACCGCCACTGGCAGGTACTGGACGCAGGGTTTAAACGCCTCACTGACCGCTACCCGGCGCTGCTGAAAACTAACCACTATCATCACCTCGGCACGCTGGGCACCGGCAACCACTTTATTGAGCTGTGCCTGGACGAAGCGCAGCGGGTGTGGGTGATGCTGCACAGCGGTTCGCGCGGGGTGGGCAATGCGATTGGTAACCTGTTTATCACCCTCGCCCGCGAGGATATGCGCCAGCACATCGCCGACCTGCCGGATCGCGATCTGGCCTATTTCAGCGAAGGCAGCCAGCACTTTGCCGACTACCTCGAAGCGGTAGCGTGGGCGCAGGAGTTTGCCCGCCACAACCGCCAGGTGATGATGCAGCAGACGCTGAGCGCGCTGGCTCAGGTGCTGCCGAAGGCGTTTATCGCCGAAGAGCAGGCGGTCAACTGCCACCACAACTACGTGCAGCGCGAAGCGCACTTTGGGCAAGAGGTGCTGATCACCCGTAAAGGCGCGGTGTCAGCGCGCAAAGGTGAGATGGGCATTATTCCCGGCTCGATGGGGGCAAAAAGCTTTATCGTACGCGGGCTGGGCAATGAAGAGAGTTTCTGCTCGTGCAGCCACGGTGCCGGACGGGTGATGAGCCGCACGGAAGCCAAAAACCGCTTCACGGTGGCCGACCAGCAGCGCGCCACGGCCCACGTTGAGTGCCGCAAAGACAGCCACGTGATTGATGAGATCCCGATGGCCTATAAAGATATTGATGCCGTCATGGCGGCCCAGTCATCGCTGGTAGAGATTGTGCATACGCTGCGTCAGGTCGTGTGTGTTAAAGGATAAGGAGCAAACCTGATGAATACAGAAGAAGCCGTCAGCCCGGCGATGCGCGAGCGGGTGCTGGCAGCATTAAAGGCGATTGAAGTCCGCGAAAACGTGCGCGTGCTGTACGCCTGCGAGTCCGGCAGCCGGGGCTGGGGATTCGCTTCACCCGACAGCGACTACGATGTGCGCTTTATCTACGTGCATCAGCCTGAGTGGTATCTGCGCGTGGAGCCGCCGCGTGATGTAATCGAACGGCCGATCGACAGCGAGCTGGACGTCTGCGGCTGGGAGCTGCGCAAAACGCTGGGGCTGCTGAAGGCCGCCAACCCGACGCTGATGGAGTGGCTGGACTCGCCGGTGGTTTATCGCCAGCACCCGGACGCGGTGCAGGCTTTACGCGGGCTGGTGCCGGATTTCTTCAGCGATCTGCGGGCGCGCTACCACTATCTGTCGATGGCGAAGAAGAACTTTCGCGGCTATTTACAGGGCGAGTCGGTGCGGCTGAAAAAGTACTTCTACGTGCTGCGCCCGCTGCTGGCCGTGCAGTGGATCGAAGCCGGGAAAGGCATACCGCCAATGCGTTTTGACCGGCTAATGGCGGGAACGGTAAGCGACCCGCTGCTGCGGGCAGAGATCGACGCCCTGCTGGAAAATAAACGCCAGGCGGGTGAAGCGGAGTACGGCCCGCGCCGTGAGCGGATCCATGCCTTCATTGGGCAGCAGCTGGCACGGCAGGAGCGTCCGCCGCTGGATGACACACCGCGCCGCGATGCCAACGCCCTGAACCAGCTGCTGATGCAGACGGTACTTTCCCCGGTATAAAAACAGGCACAGGGTGCGCTCTGTGCCTCCCCCTATCACAATCATAGACGCAACCTTTGCGGCTTTTCCCCTTGTGGCGTTACACTCTATGCCAGCTGATTTAACTCAATCAGGGTCTGGCCGGACAGGCATCATTGTTGCAGCCTGTCTGGACAGACTCTCACTAAACGGAAGACTCGATGACCCGACATTATGACTACCTTGCCATCGGCGGCGGCAGCGGCGGTATCGCCTCCATTAACCGTGCGGCTATGTACGGACAGAAATGTGCGCTGATCGAAGCGAAAGAACTCGGCGGCACCTGCGTGAACGTCGGTTGCGTACCGAAAAAAGTGATGTGGCACGCCGCCCAGATTGCCGAAGCTATCCATAACTACGGCCCGGACTACGGCTTCGATACCACCGTTAACCAGTTCAACTGGGACGTGCTGCTGAAAAATCGCAGTGCCTATATCGACCGTATCCACACCTCGTACGACAACGTACTGGGCAAAAACAACGTGGACGTGATCAAGGGCTATGCCCGTTTCGTTGACGCGCACACCGTTGAAGTCAACGGTGAGAAAATTACCGCCGACCATATTCTGATCGCCACTGGCGGCCGTCCAAGCCAGCCGACCATTCCGGGTGCGGAATACGGCATCAACTCCGACGGCTTCTTTGAACTGCAGGCGCTGCCAAAACGCACGGCAGTGGTCGGTGCAGGCTATATCGCGGTGGAAATCGCCGGGGTGCTGAACGCGCTGGGCTCTGAAACCCACCTGTACGTGCGTAAACACGCGCCGCTGCGCAGCTTCGATCCGCTGATCGTTGATACGCTGGTGGAGGTGATGAACGCCGAAGGCCCGACGCTGCACACCGAATCGATTCCGAAAGCGGTAGTGAAAAATGCCGACGGCAGCCTGACCTTACAGCTGGAAAATGGCCAGGAGCAGACGGTTGACTGCCTGGTATGGGCGATTGGCCGCGAGCCAATGACCGACAACCTGAACCTGGAGGTCACCGGCGTTAAGCTGAACGAAAAAGGCTACATCAGCGTTGATAAGTACCAGAACACCAGCGTGAAAGGGATTTACGCCGTGGGGGACAACACCGGCGCGGTCGAACTGACCCCGGTTGCCGTCGCCGCTGGCCGTCGCCTGTCCGAGCGCCTGTTTAACAACAAGCCGGACGAGCACCTGGACTACAGCAACGTGCCTACCGTGGTGTTCAGCCATCCGCCAATCGGCACGGTCGGCCTGAGCGAGCCGGAAGCGCGCGAGAAGTTTGGTGATGACCAGGTGAAGGTGTACAAATCGTCCTTCACCGCCATGTACACCGCCGTCACGCAGCACCGCCAGCCGTGCCGCATGAAGCTGGTGTGCGTCGGTGCCGATGAGAAGATCGTCGGGATCCACGGCATCGGCTACGGCATGGACGAGATGCTGCAGGGCTTCGCCGTGGCGCTGAAAATGGGCGCGACCAAGAAAGACTTCGACAACACCGTCGCGATCCACCCGACCGGTTCGGAAGAGTTCGTTACCATGCGCTAACTGCGCCGATGCAGATAAAAAAGCCAGCGAATGCTGGCTTTTTTTATGCCGTCAGAAACTAGTAATAGTTAATGGTAAAGGTCGCCGTGGCATTCGCTTTGCCCGGCGTGACCGGGCCGCTGGTTTTGATATAGCGGGCGACCAGCGCAACAGCCCTTGTTCTGATGTCAGCGCTGCCTAAGAGCGTGTTTTTTGCTATCGCAAAATTAACCAGAGGTGGGGACACCTGCCCCGTGGCTCCATAGGCAAGTTGAATACCCACGCCGGAAGCGGTGCCGCTTCCCGATTGCAGATTAAAAATACCCTTTACTGAATCTGTTACCGGGGTATTCGGCTGAATCGATACGCTGATTGAATTAGGTGTCATCGCACCGATAGCGCTATTGCCATTGTCGGAATAATAACTGTTGCGTCCATCGGTCAGTTTGCCGTAAAAGCGCGGGCAGTTGGTCATTATGATTGACGCATCCTTCCAGGGCGTGCCATCTCCCGCATTTTTAAACTGCCCGATATCGTAGCTGCCCATATTCACCGTGACGTCCGGCGTGGTACAGGTGGCTGAGACGATATTCAGCGAGCCAACAAAGCTGGTTTCCACGGCTTTAATTGGCGTAATGTTTGAGGCTTCAAAGAAAGAGCCGAGCGTGGGCAACGAAGCCCCGTCTAAAACACCCGGCTGGATATCCCCGATTTTGATTAAAACCATATCGAAGTCGTAGCCGTTATTAGCCGTAAATGTGTAAGCTGGAGCCGCATTGGTGCCACCCCATGAATTCTGACTAAAAGGGACTATGGGCACCGATGCATCGGTACCACGGCGAAAGAGTACGCCAATACCCGGCACATTAGTCTCCATAATCTTGCCCGCATACGCGGAGACACCGCCATCAGAACTCGATACCGGATAAGGACGGTGCGTGAATCGATAGCTCGATGAAGGCTGATAGATCCCGCTATTATTGCTACAGTGAAAACTAATCGGGCCAGAAGGCCGATAGTATTGCTCATGGATCACCGTACCGTTTGGCACATCAGGACCAACGGTGATATTGCTTCCCTGAATCGGCATCTGCATGGTAATCAGTGCGGAGCCCGGGCTAAATTCACAGGTCAACGCGCTGGCTCCCGTCGCGGCCATCAGCAGTGACAGCAGCAGCGTGCTGCGCATCACCCCTTTTTTAATCAATTGCATATTATTCATAGCCTTATCCTGCTGAAGATGGTGTCGGCAGCGACTGCGCGGCCAGCTGCGTATCTGCGGAAGCGGCAGGGAAGGCACAGACCCCGTTAAACTGCTGCACTACCGCGTTTTCACTGCCTTTCGCCTGCGGCATCAGGTGGTAGCCGATGCGGCAGCTTTCTGCCACGCCCTCTCCCCACTTCACCCGCAGCTCGCCCTGCGGTTCGCTGATGCGCGCGTAAATCTGCCCGCCCTGGCCAACCGCGCCGACGCTGTTGCCCGCGCTGTCCAGTACCTCGGCACCAAACGGTACTGGCTGGCCCTCCAGCGTGGCGCTAATCAGGATCGGGCTGCCGCTGTGCGTCTGGTACTTCAGCTTCACCACCGCCCCGGAATAAGGGGCGACGCGCTGGGTGGTATTGTCCAGCTCGACATCGGCGGCGGTCCCTTTCGGGTCGATGCTGACCTCGTTCATCTCATACGGATTGAGGTACGGCACCACCGCATAGCCGAACGGGTCGATCGTCACGCCCGGATAGTTAGAGACGTGCGCCCCGCTCGCCCCTTTCGCCTCGACCAGCGCGAAGGTATCCGCCACGTAAGGCGAGGCGGTGACGCCGCCGCCGTGGGCGACCAGCGTGCCGCTGGCACCAAGCGATTCACTGTGGTAGTTGCGCCCGGTGCTGTAAGCCGCATTGAGCGAGCTGTAAGGCGCGCGATACTGACCGTTGACCGAGCCGCTGCTGCCGCTGTTGTTATGCAGCCCGGAGATACCGTAGCTGTACTGATTTTCGCTGCCCGCCGCGCCTGAAATCGTCGCCTGCTGGCCGCTGTTGCCGTTGCTGTCGCGGTTGAAGTCCAGTCTTGCCTGCGGCGTATAGGCGGTATCGGCACGCCCCAGCGGGAAGCTGAAGGTCAGCTGGTAGTTGTTCTGATTCACGCCGTAGCCGGACTGGGTGCGGCTGGCGTTGATGCCGTACGTCAGGCTGCGGTAGCGGTTGCTGTAACCAAGCTGATACTGCTTGTCGCTGCCGTTTTTATTCCAGTAGTCCTGTACCGAACTGCTGATATAGAACTGGCCCCATGCGCCCGGCAGCCCCTGTGAAGCGGTCACCGTCAGGCGGTTCTTCGCCCTGACGATGTTGTTTTGATCCATGCCCTGCTGAAGCGCGTCGCGCGCCTGAGCGTGGGTGATGAAATCCATATAACCGCTGGTCGAGAAACGATAAGCCGCCAGCGCCAGGTTACTGTTGGTTTCACTGATCAGCTTGCTGTAGCTCAGACGATAGCTCTGCCCGGAGTAGCTCAGGCCATTGTTATTCAGGTGTGCTCGCGCCTGAGTAACGTCAGCGCTGACCGCACCTGCCGGAGTGCCAATAGCCGCGCCGAACTGCAGGGCGTAGTAGTTCTGGCTGAGTTGCATACCGGTATAGCCGGTGACGGCGTTGGTCAGCCCGCGCTGATAAGTCCCCTGGTACAGCGCGGGCTTATCGTGCAGATAGTCGCTGCGCAGATTTCCGGCGGTCAGCGAGTAACGGTCACTGCCGGGGCGCAACAGCGCAGCTACCGAAGCATAAGGCACCAGGAAGCGCTGTTCAGTACCGTCGGCCTCGCGCACCGTGACCGCCAGGTCGCCGCCGTAGCCGCTCGGATAAAGATCATTGATCAGGAATTCGCCCGGCGGCACGGTGGTTTCATAGATCACCTGTTCGCCCTGGCGCACGGTAACGCGGGCGTTAGTGCGGGCAAAACCATGAATATCGGGCGCATAGCCGCGCAGCGACTGTGGCAGCATGCGCTCGTCGCTGGCAATCTGTACGCCGGTAAACGCCAGCGTATCAAACAGCTGTCCCTGGGTGTTCGACTGCCCGGCGAGGAAGCGACCTTTGATCGCCGGAATATCGCGCTGCACGTAGCTGTTGATTGCATCGTAGTGCTTGCCGCCGTGATCGGTGGCGTTATAGGAGCCGTTATGGCGGAAGTACCACGCGCCAACGTTCAGCCCGGCGTTCACTCCGGCATACAGCGACTGATACTGATACCCCCGGGCGCTGCTGCTGTAACCGCTGAGGTTATAGCCCAACATGCCGGCGGTGACCCCCTTATCCCACAGGGCCGGATTGACGCTGCCGCGCGCGCGCTGCAGCAGGTAGACCTGCGGAATGCTGAGGTTCAGCTGCTGCTCATTACTGTCGAATTCAATGCGCGATTCCGGCAGGCGCGCCTGTAAATCCAGGCACGCGTCCTCGCCCGCCAGTGGCTGAAGGAAATCTTTCGGCAGTTTCGCTTCGTTGAAGTTGATGCCCTGCAACAGGGTAGGGGTGAGACACGGATAAACCGACTTATCTGCACGGGATGTAAAGGTGACCTCTTCGTTACCGATCGGCTCGCCGTTGAGGCTCACTGATACGCGGTAAGTCCCCGGTGTGGCTGATGCGCCGTTGGCGAAGCGCGACAGATCAACATCACTTTTGTTTTCCAGGTTAAGAAACGACGGGTCGAACTCAACGTTAGTGGCAATATTCTGTGGCTCTGTAGCAAAGGCCGGGCAGGAGAGCGCAGCGGCAATCAGCACGCAAAGCGTGGAGAGTGTTCCCTGGCGTGGGGAAACACCATGTGTCGCAACAGAATTCAGTTTCATCCTGGCTCCGGCCTTTTGGTCATAGTTTTGGGAGAGAGTGCGGCTATTTAACGCTGGCGCTGCCGTTGACGATCGCGCCGTAGTCATTGACCGAACTGACGGCAAGCTGACTGCCCGCTCTGGCACCCGGCAGGGCAAAAGAGAGTGAGCCGTTCGGCGGAACCATCTGGCCCTCGACTTTTTTGCCACCCAGCGACAGCTCGACCAGGGAGACGTTATAAGGCGTCGGATTAACCGCGGTGACGCCACCGGGGCTGGCAGTCCAGGTCAGGGCTTTGACGGCATCGTTGGCGTTGCCCGTCAGTCCGGCCGGACGGAAAAAGAGCTTGATACGCGAACGAAAAGCCATCTGCAGCAGATTGTCAGACTGCAACGTTTTATCTTTGGCCGGAATTTCCAGAACATTAAGGAAGAACACCGACTCTTTATTCGACGGCAGCGGCGCACCGGTATAGCTCAGGCGCAGGGTCTGACCCTTTTTCGCTTCGATACGGTTAATCGGCGGCGTTAATATAAACGGCACCTGAATTTTTTCCGGTTTCGCCTCAGCGTCGCCATTATCTATCCAGCTCTGAACCAACACCGGAGACTTTCCGACATTATCTAATTTTATCGTCACCTCTTTCTGCCCGGCGGGGTATATCACGCGTGTCCCACTGATAATGACACCGGCAAAGGATGGCAGACTGAAAAAGGCAGTGAACAGGGAGAGAAGGAAATAAATAAATAAGCGAGGCATAGCTGTTTCTCAGTAAGATAAATAAGGGCAGCTATGACTGCCCTTTTATGATCTGCCAGCAGATTATTTATACTGCAGGCTGTAAACTACACTGCTGACAACGGTACCGGCAGTGGTTGCCGCCGTTGCAAAGTAGCGTACGTCGTAAGGCAGCGTTGCAGAACCAGTCGAGGTGTCCACATAGGTTGTGTTAGTGATCTGGTCGCCGCTGCCAACGTTAATCACGCCGCGCGTACCGGATCCATCCAGCAGCTGCAGGTCAACGTTGGTGGCCGTACCGGAGTTGATCAGACGGCCCTGTGCATTCACCGTCGCGCCATCTTCAAAGAACGCAGAGGCGGTCTGCAGCGTACCGGCACAGTTGGTCAGCGCCATGTTGAAGCGGGTGTTGCCCGCAGTTTTGCTGGCAACATCCAGCACGTTAGTTCCCAGCGTTGGCAGTACAACCGTCGCGTCCGGACCCTGGCCTTCTACGCTGACGTCACAGGTAGTGGCGGTCAGTTCACCGTTGAAAGTAATCGTACCGGTGGACGCAGCCTGTGCCATATTTGCCATACCAAATGCAGTAATAACAGATACCGCCAAAATAACTTTTTTCATTACTCTCATTCCTTTTTACAACAGGTTAATATGCAGGATTCATTTCCTGTAAATTGATCATTAACGCGTATTCATTCACTAAAGAGAGGTGGATTACCGAAATAATATCCGTGAAAAAATAACCTCATCCCTGAGGAAAATATGACTACAAAAAAATAATAAAATGCCACTGCACAAATACACTCTCAGGTAATAACAGACTCAACCATCTCATCCCTGATCCGCTTCTTATTTCCTTTACCGAAGCATTCCTTAATAACTGACGCCATCCCTGACTAAATCCATTCATTGCGTCTGAGCTGCATATTACTCACATCCTGCCATACCACAATAGGGGTATACCGGCGTAAAAAAAGCACGAAACATGCCTGTTAAATACATTAATTAATAAGTAGTTAAGGCTTTTATTAGCAATATCAGGAAGTAATAAGAAAACCACCAACTTAGAGACCGGTACTAAAAAGCCTGTTGCTGATAGTATTTGACGAAAAGGATGAGTCCAGAAGATGAAAAGGACTACAGGTATTGCTGAATATTCTTTCCCTTTTCAGGGGCGTTTTTTATCAGGCAGAGAGAGCCACGCGTTTCACGAGGGCAGACAGCCCCCGTTGTTACGTAGCAAATAGCCGGATGAAGAGGTTAGCTCCGGCTGGCGCAGCCGCACTGGGACATTTCGCCATGCACTTCGCGGCTCAGGTGCGAATGGCGGATTTTCAGTTCACCCTTGCGCCATACGCCCTGTGCGTCAGTGCGCTGGTCGAGCAGGCGATTGAGCGCCTCGTTAATCTGCAGGTCACTGCGCTGGGCCCAGGTGGTCAGGCTCCACATCGAAGAGTGGGCTTCGCTGACATCGTCAAAGCCCACGACACCGATATGCGCGCCTTCGCCAAAATCACGAATCGCCTGCATCGCACCAAAAGCCAGCACGTCGTTCTCGCAGAACAGCCCTTCGATGCGCTCAGAGGCCCAGGTGGTTTTCAGGTAGGCCATCATCGCTTTGTAACCCATCTCCCGATCGGACTGACCCGCCACCAGCACGCTGTTCAGGGTTTTACCCGCGCCCTGCAAACTGGCAGCGTAACCGTCCATCCGCCGCAGGGGCGCTGAAGCGACCTCCTGACCCTGCAGATAACCAAAACGCTGATACCCCTGCGACAGCAGCAGGCGGCCGATCTGCTCGCCGGCCGCATACTCATCAACACCGATCGCCGCTTCCCCCTCTTCTGCCGCGCTGCGGCAGACGTGGATGGCGGGCAGCGGATAGCACTCCTCAATCGCGGCAAGCTGTTCCGCGCTGAGGGGGTGGGTAAGAAACAGCAGCGCATCTAACGGTAACTGCCCGGCCGTGCGTAAAACGGCCTGACAGCTGGCATCGTCGTCCACGTTTAACAGCACGGCGCTGGCGCCGCGCTGGTGAAGCTGGCGCGTCACTTCATTCAGCAGGGTCAGGGTATACGGGTTACTGAACTCCCCGGCGACAATGCCAATCGCGCGGTGCTTTTGCTGCCGGGTAAGGCCTGCGGCATGACGGGTCTGTTTTTCTGTCGGGGTATTATTCATGATGAGGTAAGCTGTTGCGCTCCGGTGACTGAACCTGTGAGGGTCAGAATAGAGGAATCCCGCACCCGTCAAAAGAACAGTGCAGCGGATATGTGATTTCGCACGCCTTTAACGGGGGAATACTACCCTGCATTTATCCATACTCACCGGCTCAGGCAGCGTGCCTCTCCGGACTAAGGGACTCAATGAAATTCGCTTCATTTGCTGCTCTGGTACTTTCTGGTCTGTTTATCTGCGGTGCGGCGTCAGCGGCCAAAACGTTAGACGACTTCAACCATCGGCCCACCGCCTATGGCAACGCGGGCGAGCTCACGCCGGAACCGCATTTAGTGGCGGAATTCAAAGACAAAAAGTTTGTCTGCCGCAGCGAAGAGGCGTTCACACCGCAGGAAAGTCCGGCGGCAGCGGCGGCCTTTCGACAGCTGGTTGACTACGCAGCCAGGGGCGATGCGGTAGACAATTTCTGGCAGGATGCCGGAAACAAAAAACAGCGTGAAGAGCTACTGGCGGCGGCCGTCAAAGCCGGAAGCTGGAAGGCCGTCTGGCTGGATACTGTCTGGACGCTGCGTTACCCGGCCAGCCCGGAAGCCACGAAGCAGGCCAATGCGACCCTGCAAAAAATGATTGAGCAGGGTGTCCCGATCGCCGCCTATGCCTGGGCTTCCTCTCTGTATGGTCGTGACTACAAGACCATGTACCGTCTGCTGTCGACCGCCGTCGATCGCGGCAGTCCGCAGGCGATGGAGCTGGTCGCAGGCACCCTCGTTCCCCAGGTCAGAGAGCTGCACCCCATTGCCAGAGAGATGCTGGAATGCGCCGTTAAGCAGGGCTACGCGCCGGCTTATGCCAGCCTCGGCAGGCTGGCATGGATTGAAGGACACCGGACAGACGCCTACCGCCTGTGGGCAAAAGGCCTGAACCTGGGATGTGATGCCTGCAGCGAGCCTCTGGAGTCGCTGGCCAGGGTGCGTTCTGGCTACAACACCGCAACCCCGATGCTGGATTTGATGCCTGAGCTGGCCGCCATTAATGCGTTCTACAACAGCAACTTTTTCTACACGCTGAGCGGACTGCGCGACTTTGAACGCCCCCTGCCCGAAAAACTGGCGTTTCACCTCAACGATAAAGAGCTGTTAGCCCTGCTGAAAGCAGAACAGGGCTGATGACCCTTGCGGGAGATTGAACGATGAAATCGTTACTACTTTGTCTCATCGCGCTGCTCTCAGGCTGTGATAACGCCAGTGCGCCGGTCACCCGCACCGTTAAGGTGTGGCTGGGCGATACCACAGACGGGATGCAGTCTGCGCTGGGGGAGGATCTGACCCGCGACTGTGACGACACGATGTGCTGGTATAATTTCACTAAGCCATCCCAAAGCGGCAATACCCTCAATCTGGTGCTGGGCGGCGATCGCCCCTTCACCCTCGACGGGGTGTTCTCTTTTACCGCCCCGGTCTACAAAGAGAATCACCATCGTTTTGATGAGATCAATATCTACCCCCTCGGCCTGCCGGAAGACAGCCTGCTGGCGGATAGCCGCAGGTGGTTCTATCAGCTGGTTGAGCGCCTTCAGGCCGCCGGATGGCAGCGTTTTATTATGCAGGATGATCCGCGCTTGCCGGGGTCTGAAGTGGCTAACGCCGTGCGGATTGAACAGGTGATGACCACGTCCAGCCTCACGACGCCGTTTAACGACCCGTCATCGCCGCTCAATAACGCGCAGTGGCGAACGCTGCCATTTTTAGCCGACTGGTATTTTTACCGCGGTAATGAATACCTGACCCTGCGCGTACAGCGTCAGAACAGCGACACCGCCCCTGAGGAACGCGCGACTTACCTGTACACCCTGGTGTTCCGCAGTGAGCAACAGACGTATCAGGACTATTTTCCGTATGAGGAGCGTCACCGCTGGAAAACGCTGTTACCTGCGCTGTTGAAAACCATGGCGAAACAGCGGGCGGAACAGGAAGCGCGACTGCGCGCGGCAGGCATCAGGATTGATGAGAACTATCACGACCCGGCGATCGGTGCGCTGAGCGGGCCTGACTAGCCCAGCGCGGGCTCATCCAAAATCTGCAAACGGCTCAGGCGCTGGCGTTGCCGGGGTGAGGCAGGTCTGACCCTCAATCAGAACGCGAAGCAGGAACAGCCCAGCGCGCCCCAGAAGGCATTATCATCCGACACCGGCACGCCGGAGCGGCGCGCCACATCGTGCGAGTGGCTGTGAACGCCGCAGGGGCCGCTGCACTGGTGCGGCTGTGAGGCAAAAGCCACGCGCCCGTTCGCCAGCGGCGGTGCGCTGCGGTAATGGCCTGGCGTGGTCACCACCGGCGACCATTCCGGCAACACCGGCACCGGCGGCGGCGACAGCGGGCTGAAGCGGCCTGCCGCATACACCACGTCGCCATTCACCACGGTCAGCACCGATTCGATCCCCTTAATCGCTTCTTCGCTGACGCTGAAATAGTCCTGTGACAGGATCGCCAGGTCAGCCAGCTGCCCCACTTTAATCTGCCCCTTTTTCCCCTGCTCGCTGGAGAACCAGGCGCTGCCCTGGGTCCAGAGCATCAGCGCGGTTTCGCGGTCCAGACGGGCGCTGACGTCATACATCGCCATGCCGCCGACGGTGCGGCCGGACACCAGCCAGTAAAGCGCGGTCCACGGGTTATAGCTGGCAACGCGGGTGGCATCGGTGCCCAGGCCAACCGGCACCCCGGCTTCCAGCATTTTTGCCACCGGCGGCGTCTGCTTCACCGCCTCGTGGCCGTAGCGTTCGGCAAAATATTCGCCCTGGAACGCCATACGGTGCTGAACCGCAATACCGCCACCCAGCTCTTTCACCCGCTCAATATTCGCTTCGGTGATGGTCTCCGCATGGTCGAAAATCCAGTGCAGGCCGTTAAAGGGAATATCGCGGTTCACCTTTTCGAACACGTCCAGCATGCGGCCGATCGACTCGTTATAGGTGGCGTGCAGGCGGAACGGCCAGCGGTGCTCGACCAGGTGACGCACCACGCGCTCCAGCTCGTCTTCCATTCCGGGGGCCAGATCGGGCCGGGGTTCGAGGAAGTCTTCGAAGTCGGCGGCGGAGAACACCAGCATCTCGCCTGCGCCGTTATGGCGATAAAAATCAGTGCCCTGGCCCGGCTTCAGCATATCGGTCCAGCGCTCAAAATCTTCCAGCTCGTGACCGGGCCGCTGCGTAAACAGGTTGTAGGCGATGCGCACCGTCAGCTGTTTTTTCTCGTGCAGCTCGCCGATCACCGCATAGTCATCCGGGTAGTTCTGGAAACCGCCGCCCGCATCGATAGCGCTGGTCAGCCCCAGGCGGTTCAGCTCACGCATAAACTGGCGGGTAGAGTTCACCTGCTGCTCCAGCGGCAGCTTCGGCCCTTTTGCCAGCGTGGAGTACAGCAGCATCGCATTCGGACGGGCGATCAGCATGCCGGTCGGATTGCCGTTGCCGTCGCGCTGGATCTCCCCGCCCGGCGGGTTTGGCGTGTCTCTGGTATAGCCCACCACGCGCAGGGCGGCGCGGTTAAGCAGCGCACGGTCGTAGAGGTGCAGAATAAATACTGGCGTATCCGGGGCCGCCTCATTAATTTCATCCAGCGTCGGCATACGGCGTTCGGCAAACTGGAACTCGTTCCAGCCGCCCACCACCCGCACCCACTGCGGATTTGGCGTGCGCAGCGCCTGCTCTTTCAGCATGCGCAGGGCGTCAGCCAGCGACGGTACACCTTCCCAGCGCAGCTCCAGATTGTAGTTCAGCCCGCCCCGGATCAGATGCAGGTGCGAGTCGTTCAGCCCCGGAATACCGGTGTGGCCCTTCAGGTCCACCAGCCGGGTGTCATTACCGGCAAACTGCATCACTTCCGCTTCGCTGCCCACGGCGAGGAATTTACCGTCTTTAATGGCCACCGCCGTCGCCAGCGGGTTTTCGCGGTCAACGGTGTGGAATTTGCCGTTGGTCAGAATCAATGAGGCATTATTCATCATTACTCTCCGGGCTGATTTTCCCGCGCGGGGACAGCCAGTTGTTTAATAAACGCGTTATCGCCGGCATCCAAAAATACACCACCAGGCCGACCACGCAGGCATCGTTGAGAAAATGTCCCCACAGCGTTCCTTTACTGGCGGGCAGCACTGCCCCCCAGAACCAGGGAACCAGATTAGTGGAGGGAAAAATCACCGCCAGGGTAACCAGAAACTGCTTCCACTGCTTCGGTGCCACCCGCGCCGGGTCGACCGGGGTAAACCAGAATGCCGCGCCGGGGCGCATCTCAATATGCTCCTGCCCCGCCAGCAGCCCCGCCAGCTCTGCCACGTGCGCCGCACGCTGCGTTGAGTTCAGCCACTGATAAAGATTGTCCAGGTTGTCGAATCTGACCAGTATCGTCCAGGTCAATTCCCCGTGAACCGGGCGCAGTATGTTGACGCCCAGATGGCCGGGGAACAACGCCGCCTGCGGCATAATGGCTTCCAGCCAGCGCTGATATTCGGCCTGCTTTTCGGGCAACAGGCGATGCGTAATCACCAGGGTGATATGTTCAGGCTGATGGGGATAATCCACGACGTTCTCCTTTATGCCCCCTCAGGGGGCCAGGCCATCAGGCTTTGCGGGCCGGGGCGTTGTGCACCATGGTGTAGGCGTAGTCCACCCCCATGCCGTACGCGCCGCTGTGCTCGCGCACCAGGTCCATCACCTCGTCATACGTCTCTTTGCGTGACCAGTCGCGCTGGTACTCCAGCAATACCTGCTGCCACGTCACCGGCACCGCCCCCGCCTGCACCATGCGGTCAATGGAGCGCTCGTGCGCGTCCACGCTGGTCCCGCCTGACGTATCGGTCACCACGTAAACCTCAAACCCCTCCTTCATCGCCATCAGCGCCGGAAACGTCAGGCACACTTCGGTCCACAGGGCCGAGATAATCAGCTTCTTACGCCCCGTCGCCTTCACCGCCTTCACGAACGCCTCGTCTTCCCAGGAGTTCATCGAGGTGCGCTCAATCGGCGCGGACTCCGGGTGTACCGCCAGCAGCTCCGGCCAGATGTAGCCGCTGAAACTCTCGGTTTCCACCGAGGTATAAATGGTCGGCACGTTAAAAATCTTTCCTGCTTTTGCCAAAGCAACGGTGTTATTTTTAAGCTGCTGACGATCGATGTTAGCGACGCCGAACGACATCTGCGGCTGATGGTCGATGAAAATCAGGGTGGAGTTCTGTGGGTCCAGCAGGTCGAATTTAGACATTTTATTATTCCTTTTACGTTTCAGGTTTCGGGTTTGTCTTGCGTGCTGACACAATACGAAATGGCCGTCCCGGTTGATAACGGAAAGAATTCAGGTTGTTGTTAAATAAATTTTGGGTTTGGGGAGCACCATGCGATTAAACCTTGAAGCGCTGCTGATTCTGGATGCACTGGACCGCCACGGTACCTTTGCCGCAGCGGCGGCCAGGCTGTTTAAAACCGCTTCCGCGCTGAGTTACACGGTGCAGAAGATGGAAAGCGATTTAAATATCACGCTGCTGGATCGCTCCGGTCACCGTGCCACATTTACCCCCACCGGGCGTCTGATGCTGGAAAAAGGACGCATTCTGCTGCGCGCCGTGAGCGAACTGGAACAGCAGGCGCAGTACGTGGAAAGCGGCTGGGAAAGTCAGCTCACCATCAGCCTGGATGCCACAGTGCCGTTTGCGCTGCTGTCCGGGCTGATCGATACCTTCTATCAGGAGCACCAACACACCCGGCTGCTGTTCCGGCAGGACGTGCTGGCGGGCTGCTGGGAAGCGCTGAGTTACGGTCTGGCGGATATTGTTTTCGGTGCG
This sequence comes from Erwinia sp. Eh17-17, assembly GCF_039675725.1. NCBI lineage: Bacteria > Pseudomonadati > Pseudomonadota > Gammaproteobacteria > Enterobacterales > Erwiniaceae > Erwinia > Erwinia sp. Eh17-17. Next base: position 195,553 of record NZ_JBDFQT010000004.1, read on the forward strand.
GTACAGGAACCGGTGCGCCACAGCGGCGTGAGCTGCGTTCCGGTGGGCTGGCTGGAATATACCTTTGCGATTGCGCCGCATCATCCGCTGGCGGCGCTGCCTGCCCCGCTGCTGCGCGAGCAGATCCGCCAGTACCGGGCCGTGGTGGTCCACGACACCTCGCGTCACGCCGAAGGCACCGATCTGCGCGTGCTCGACGAACAGCCCATCCTCAGCGTGCACAGCTTCAGTGACAAAGTTCAGGCGCAGGTGGACGGGCTGGGCTGTGGCTACCTGCCGCGCTATCTGGCGGCGCCGCATCTGGAAAAAGGTACGCTGGTCGAACGCCAGCTGGACAGCGAAACCCGGCGCGACCAGGCGTTTCTGGCCTGGAACGACAGCGCCACCGGCAACGCCGCGATGTGGTGGCGTGAACGCTTGCAGAACTTTGAGGGGATCCGCAGCGTGTATGCGGCGGAGTAACGCGTCACGCCCGGTCCTTCCGGGCGTCCGCAGTAAAACGATCGGTGGCCCGCATATTTAGCGACCGCGCGCGGTGTTCCACTGTACGGCAAACACGCTGGCCAGCACCACAACCAGGCCGGCCAGTGCCGTGCCGGTCATCGACTGCCCCAGCAGCACCCAGCCCAGCCCCACGGCGCAGAGCGGGCTGAGTAAGCCCAGCGAGGCCACCGCCACCGTCGGCAGCCGCGCCACACCGCGAAACCAGATGGTATAAGCCAGCAGCGCACCGGCCAGGCTCAGATAAGCATACGCCGCCCACTGTTGCAGCGTCAGCGCGGGCAGCGGGGCCTCAACCTGCCACGCCACGGGGGCCAGCATCAGTCCGCCGATCGCCAGCTGCCAGCCGGTCAGCGACAGGACCGGAAGATCGATCTTCCAGCGGCGCGTCAGCCAGACGCCGGTCGCCATACAGCCAGCCCCCAGCAGCGCCGCCGCGATCCCCACCGGTTCAAATACCGTCTGCGGCGACAGCAACAGCATCGCCATACCGATAACGCCTGCCACAGAGGCCCACAGGGTGATTTGCGCCGGTGAACGGCGATCCACCGTCCATGTCAGCACCATCACCAGCAGCGGCTGGATGGCACCGAGCACCGCGGCCAGCCCGCCGGGCAGGCGATAAGCGGCAACAAACAGCAGCGCCTGGAACACGCCGATATTGAGTGCGCTGAGTACCAGTAAACGCCACCAGTCCCGTCGGGCGGGCAGCTGCCGGGTAAACAGCAGCAGCAGCAGGCCGGCAGGCAGCACGCGGATCAGCGCGGCGGTAAACGGCCGGTCCGGCGGCAGCAGTTGTGAAGTCACGATATAGGTCGAGCCCCAGATAGCCGGCGCCAGGGCCGTCAGCATAATGTCGCGCAGAGAGGATTGGGTGTTCATGACTTTACCTTCAATTCAAGATATCATGATTGTGTTGATCAACTACCTTGAAGTCAAGACAAATGAAACAGACTGTCAGCCAGCCGCCGCGCGATGCGGTCGATACGATCCTCGAACAGTGGCGACGCGAACGTCCCGACCTGGACGCCAGCCCGATGGGCCCCATTGGCCGCCTGAAGCGCTGTAGCGTGCTGCTGGAGCAGCAGCTTGAAGCCTGGTTTTCGCGTTTTGATTTAACCAGCTGGGAGTTCGATATGCTGGCGACGCTGCGGCGCGCGGGTGCGCCCCACTGCCTCAGCCCTACCGCCCTGTTCTCGACGCTGATGGTGACATCAGGCACCATGACCCACCGTCTGAAGCGGCTGGAAAGCCGTGGGCTGGTGGCGCGCATCGCCAACGCAGAGGATGCCCGCAGCACCCTCGTGCAGCTCACCCCGGAGGGGCTGGCACTGATTAATCGCGTGGTCGGGCCGCACGTTGAGAATGAGCGCCAGATACTGTCGGTACTGCCTGCCGACGCGCTGGCCAATCTTGATGCCTCTCTCTCGACGCTGCTGCTGGCGTTAGAGGCCGGAAACCGGGACGGCGACCAGCCCGAATAAACACGATGCAGGGGGCGAACCGACCAAAGGTCGCCCCCTGACAGGGATTATTCCAGCGAGATAAAGTGATGCACTTTCGGTTTGTCCTCACCCTGGTGGAAGCGCGTCACGCTGCTCTGTAAATCCGCATCGGCATGCGAAACCCGCTGATGCTGGCGCAGGTGCTCGTGCCAGGACTCGACCAGGAACCATTCAATCAGCGTGGTGGCATCGTGGCTGTGCTCGGCAATGCCCCAGGCGTAAGCGCCGTCGCGGCGGCGGGTCAGCGACAGCCTTTTAATCTCGGCCAGGAACGCCGGGCGGTCCTCCGCCTTCACCTGGTACTCAATCTGAATCATTACCGGGCCACGATCTGCCGTCACTTCCGTCTCTAATACCGGTTCATCCCAGTGGCCGGAAGGTTGCAGGTCGGCTTCCCCGGCCGGGAGCTTCAGACGCAGACACAGCAGTGCGGAGACGGTCAGCGCTACGGCGGCGATCAGCAGGGTATTCACCAGCCCGGTTTCCTGTGCCACCAGCCCCCAGAACAGGCTGCCTGCGGCCATCGCGCCGTTAAAGATCATCAGATACACCGCCAGGCCACGACCCCGCACCCAGTCCGGCAGTACCGCCTGCGCCACGCCGTTCAGCGAGGTCAGGGCAATAATCCAGCTGACACCCAGCAGCACCATCAGCGGCAGAGCCAGCGCTTTGGCCGGCAGCAGGGCAATCACCACCATGACCAGCGCGGACAGCCCCGCCGACAGCAGCATCAATCCGTCCACGTTCATCCGCTGACGCAGTAAAGGCAGCAGCAGCGCGCCGACAATCGCCCCCACGCCCACCGCGCCCAGCAGGGTGCCGTAAAACCCGGCGCTGCCCTGCAGCAGATTGCGCGCAACCAGCGGCAGCAGAGCCCAGATGGCGCTGGCAAAGAGGAAGTAAATCGCGGCACGGACCAGCACCCGGTGCAGTTCACGGCTGGCTTTGACGTAGCGGATACCGGCACGGAACGCGCCGGGGAAGTGTTCGGACAGTTCCGTTTTCGCCTTTTGCGGCCGCTTCCACCAGATCAGGGCGGCAATCACAAACACATAGCTCATCACATCGGCACCGTAGGCGGCCCAGGCCCCAAGCGCCGCCAGCAGCAGACCGCCGGTCGCCGGACCGACGGCGCGGGCGATATTGATCCCCAGCGAGTTGAGCGCCACCGCATTCTTCAGCTGCGGACGCGGCACCAGCTCCGGCACAATCGCCTGCCAGGCCGGGCCCATCAGCGCCGCGCCAATACCGCCGATAAAGGTCAGCGCCACCAGGTACTCCACGGTCAGCAGATTATGATGCGACAGGAACAGCAGCGTGCCGCTGACGCTGGCCAGCAGCAGCTGCACAAAAATCAGCAGGCGGCGGCGGTCAAGAATATCGGACAGCACCCCGGCAGGGATCGCCAGCAGGAAAATCGGCAGCGTCGCGGCGGTCTGCATCAGCGCCACCGCCGCCGGGTTGGACGACAGCCCGGTGACCAGCCATGAGCTGGCCACGTCACGCATAAAACTCCCGGTGTTGCCGAGGATCGTCGCGGCCCAGATCACCGCGAACAGACCCTGCTTCAGAGGAGCAAACGCCCCGCCTGCATGATGCTGATTCATTTTTCCGCCCTCAAATCGTTCGATGCCACATACGCCAGCGCGCTCAGCCAGCCCACGGTGACAGACCAGGACACGCCGGAGGACAGAGCAGAAAGGGAAGCGTTACACATGGTTCTCTCCTGCCGGGGTGACGCGAATCATCCCCGGCATCAGTGGGTTATCAGGCTTTGCGGGCCGGGGCGTTGTGTACCATGGTGTAGGCGTAGTCCACCCCCATGCCGTACGCGCCGCTGTGCTCGCGCACCAGATTCATCACCTCGTCATACGTCTCTTTGCGTGACCAGTCGCGCTGGTACTCCAGCAATACCTGCTGCCACGTCACCGGCACCGCCCCCGCCTGCACCATGCGGTCAATAGAGCGCTCGTGCGCGTCCACGCTGGTCCCGCCTGACGTGTCGGTCACCACGTAAACCTCAAACCCTTCCTTCATCGCCATCAGCGCCGGGAACGTCAGGCACACTTCGGTCCACAGGGCCGAGATAATCAGCTTCTTACGCCCCGTCGCCTTCACCGCCTTCACGAACGCCTCATCTTCCCAGGAGTTCATCGAGGTGCGCTCAATCGGCGCGGACTCCGGGTGTACCGCCAGCAGCTCCGGCCAGATGTAGCCGCTGAAACTCTCGGTTTCCACCGAGGTATAAATGGTCGGCACGTTAAAAATCTTTCCTGCTTTTGCCAAAGCAACGGTGTTATTTTTAAGCTGCTGACGATCGATGTTAGCGACGCCGAACGACATCTGCGGCTGATGGTCAATGAAAATCAGGGTGGAGTTCTGTGGGTCCAGCAGGTCGAATTTAGACATTTTTTTATTCCTTTTACGTTTCAGGTTTCGGGTTTGTCTTGCGTGCTGACACAATACGAAATGGCCGTCCCGGTTGATAACGGAAAGAATTTGGTAACTTGTTCAGATTTTTTTGACGGGGGTTTTTGGCAAAGCACGGAGGGGGAACAGACAGTATTTCCTGTTGATCAATTGCGTCAGAACTATCCTGAGCGCCTGTGTCCGGTCGTGGAGAGAGAAGACAAACGCGATGTGATGGGTTTTAAAAGCGGGGCATCCCTGCCCGCGCGTCAGCTGTGTGCTGCCAGCCACACCGCATAGGCTTCATCCCAGATGGCCGCGGGCGTACCGGCTTTCCCCAGGCCAAAACCGTGGCCGCCCTGTGAAATACGGATCATCTGCACCGATACCCCGGCTTTACGGCAGGTATCGTGCATGATCACGCTGTTTTCCGGGTCAGAGGTGCGGTCATCTTCCGCCTGAGCCAGGAACAGCGGCGGGTAAGCGCGGGTGACGTAGTTTTGCACCGACCAGTTGGCTTCTTCCGCCGGGGAGGGATGATTGCCCACCAGCGAGAGATGCGTATTGGTGTGGGTATAAGGCGGTTCAAGGGTGATCACCGGGTAGATCAGACCCACGCTGTCCGCCTTCGGCACGATCTGGTCAATCTCATCCTGCGCAGGGTAGGACGCATAATCCGGGCGCGCGGCGGCCAGGCCGAGCATATGACCACCGGCAGAAAAACCGAGCAGGTGCACGTTGTTTTCTATCGACCGCACCAGGCGGATCGCCCGCTGCGCATCCTGGAAGGCCACGCGGTTGCCATCCTGCCAGTGTTCACCCGGCAGACGATAGCTCAGCACATAGGCGGTATAGCCCTTGCTGTTCAGCCAGCGCGCCACCGGCCAGCCTTCGCGCCCCATGCCTATCCAGCGATAGCCCCCGCCTGCGGCAATCAGTACCGCGCGACCGTTGGGATTTTCCGGCACAAAGCGCTGAATACCGGGGCTGACAATGTTAGACCACGAGCCGTTAGCCGAAATGCGCAGCGTCCCACTCGGCCCGCCGCCACCGGGGGGTTGATCGGGCCACAGCGGGAAAAAATCCTGACGGGCGAACAGCTTATCGGTGCTCATGGCAAGCATAAACGCACCGGTACCCAATATGAACCGGCGGCGACTAATCAAGATGCATGTCCAACATTCTCAGCAGAAAACAGGGGGATAATTGTTGAGCCACAGACGGGACTGACTCAGTGGCGAAATAGTATGCATATCACGCATAAAATGCTACTGAGATCACACTTTTTTCATCGCCGGAGAGGAAATATTAAGGCGGAAGGCCACCGGACCCCGAAAACCAGAGTCCGGCGGGGATTATTTGACGTTTTTACTGGCAAATTCGGCGTAATTTTCCTGGGTAATCACCTGGTACGGGATCCACATAAACTTATCGCCCGCCTTACCATCAATGACCTGCTTCGCCATGGTCACCGCCCCTTTCCCCTGACCGGCGGCGTCCTGGAACACGGTTAGCGCCAGCTTACCGTTTTTAATAAACTGCAGCGCATCCGGGGTGCCGTCGATGCCCGCCACCAGAATATCTTTTCTGCCGCTCTGGCTCAGCGCCATAATCGCCCCAATCGCCATTTCATCGTTGTTGGCGGCGATAGCATCGATTTTATCGCCGGACAGCAGCCAGCCGGAGGTGACATCCACCGCTTCATTACGCATCCACTGGGCAGACTGCTTCTCAACCACTTTCATCTCTTTATATTTGGCGATGACGTCTTCCGTCGCTTTGGTGCGCTGGCGGGCTTCTTCCGCCGACAGCGCGCCCATCAGGATGGCAACGTTACCTTTGTAATTCATTTTTTTCGCCAGCGCTTCCATCTCCATGCGCCCGCCCAGCATCGAGTCAGATCCGACGTAGGCCATCTTGCCGCTCAGTTCGAGCTCCGGCTTGCGGTTAACGAAAATCAGCGGAATATTGGCGCGCTTCGCCGCTTCCATCATCGGTTTCACCCCCTGGGTATCCACCGGATTGAGGATGATGGCGTCAACGCCCTGATTAATGAAGTTCTCAACCTGCTGTACCTGGACCGCAACGTCCCCTTTGGCATCTTCAAACTGCCCGCGGATGTGCTCCTTTTCCATCTCCTTCGCCATCTGGGTGCGCAGGATAGAAACGAAATTCAGGTCGAAATTCGCCAGCGCCACGCCAATACGCAGATCTTTTGCCTGGGAAGCGGGGGCCAGTATCAGCGCCCCGATCAGCAGTGCGATTTTATTTACGTTCATAGAGAGATTCCTGTAGGTGTCGGTAAGTTATTATTTTGTTGAGTAAAAGCGGCCAGACGCTGCCGCATCACTGCGTTAATTAATCGAAATGTGCTTTGAACGCGGCCAGCGCAGCTTCGCTGTCGCCTGACGCCCAGCCTTCCAGCGCGATGGTCCCGCGATAGTTCATGGCGCGCAGCGCGCTGGCCACCGCGCGATAGTTGATTTCGCCCGTACCCGGCTCGCAGCGCCCCGGCACGTCCGCGACCTGGATTTCACCAATGGCAGCGCCACAGCGCCTGACCAGCTCGATCAGGTTGCCTTCGCCGATCTGCGCGTGATACAGGTCAAGATTCATCTTCAGATACGGGCTGTTCACCGCCTCCACCAGCGCCAGCGTATCGGCCGCTCTGGCAAACGGCGTGCCCGGATGGTCCACCGCGAGGTTGAGGTTCTCCAGGGTAAATACCCGCCCGGCTTTCTCACCCAGCGCGGCTAATTTTTCCAGGGTCCGCACGGCTTTTACCCACATTTCGCCGGTCACCACCGCCACCGGCTTCACCGGCAGGCCCTGATTGTCCAGCCCGGTACCGTGCAGGTTGAGGCTCGGGCAGTTGAGCCGCTGCGCGACGGCCAGTGATTCTGCGGCGCTGCTCAGCAGCGAGTCGATCTCCACGTCGTCCGTCAGGTTGCCCGTCAGGTAGCCGGTCATCGAGGTGAAACGCGCCCCGGTTGCGGCCAGCGCGTCGATGTCTTTATTATTCCAGTGCCAGATTTCCACACCGAAACCGAGCTGGTGAATACGCTGCACCCGTTCGATAAACGGTAAATCCAGAAAAACCATCTCGGCTGATACTGAAAGACGATAATCCGCCATCATTGTTATCCTCGTAGTTGAATCGGTTTACCCTGACGCACAGAGTCAATGCAGGCCAGCGCAATTTCCAGCGCGTTGCGCGCATCGTCACCGGTGGCGCGCGGGGTGTCACCGCTGGCCGCGCAGCGGACAAATTCGCTCAGCTCGGCAATATAGGCATCTGCCAGCAGGTCAGTATCCTGACGCGAAGTGTCAATCGAGATCCCACCCGCGCCGTAGCGTACGCAGTTATTTACGTTGATATTGCCCATCTGGAACATGCCGTTGCTGCCGAACACCTCCGCCCGCACATCGTAGCCGTAGACGGCCTGGAAGTTGGCCTCTGCCACCGCTATCGCACCGTTATCAAAGCGGATCGTCACCACTGAGGTATCCAGCAGCCCCCGGTCTTTAAAGTCCGGGCGCACCAGCGCATCGGCGATGGCATACACTTCCACCGGTTGCGCGCCGGGGTTGCAGTGCAGCAAAGTGTCAAAGTCGTGGATCAGCGTTTCCAGATAGATGGTCCAGGGCGGGATACCGGCCGGATCGCGCAGCGGCGACGGGTCGCGGGTCAGCGAGCGAATCAGCTGCGGGGTGCCGATCTCCCCCGCTTTAATTCCGGCCAGCGCGGCGGCAAAACCGCTGGCGAAGCGGCGGTTAAACCCGACCTGCAACACCACGTTCGCCGCTCTGGCGGCGGCGATGGCGCGATCGGCTTCTTCCAGCGTAATGGCCATCGGCTTTTCGCAGAACACATGCTTTCCGGCACGGGCAGCGGCGACCACCAGCTCCGCGTGGGTGCGCGCCGGAGTGGCAATCAGCACGGCGTCAATGTCCGCATCGTCGAGCATCGCCTGTGGTTCGCTGTAAAATTTCCCGGCACCGAGCTTTTCAGCCAGCCGCTGCGCGGCACCCGGCACCGGATCGGCCACGGCGGCCAGTAGCGCACCCGGCACCTTTTGCGCCAGCGACGTGGCGTGGAAACTTCCCATGCGCCCGGCTCCGATTAATCCCACTCGTACGCGATTGTGTGTAGCTGACATCTTGTTCCCCTTCAGGTGGCTGACTGTTTTAGCGTTAAACAGACATAAGCAAACCCTATGCCAGAGTGCGTAAGGCCGGGTGGTGCGCCTTTCCCTGTGCCTGGCGATCACAAAATGGACACAAAAAAAACATGTCAACTTAACATGTCGATAAAATGGACACTTCTGTGAGCGGGGGAGAAGCAGTATGAATCAGGCAAACTTTGCGGGTGCAATCGACAGCGAAAACGAGGGCAAACTCAGCCTGCCGACGGGAAACGAGGCCAGCCGCTGGGACAGCCTGCTGGAACAGGCGAGAGTCGACTTTGACGCCGGGCGGGAGCCGACGTTTGTCCGCCCTGAGGTGCTCAGCTCGTGGAAACGCAGCCGCGACGCCGGGATTGACCCGTCGCACTTTGCCTATACCTCCCCGCCGGAGGATGAGGTCAGACAGATTCAGGCCGACCATGCCGAACTGATTGAGGTGGCAGGCAGCATTATGGAAAACCTGCTGGCCTACAACCCCGACGGCCACATCAATCTGACCAGCGCGCAGGGCATCACGCTCTCCTGCTGCGGGCGCGACCTGACCCCGGTGGGCAGCATTCTCACCGAATCTGAAATGGGCACCAACTGCACGGCCTGCTGTCTGAAACAGCAGCGGCTGGTCTATCTGCTCAACGGCGAAAACTGGAAGCTTGCCCTGCGCCAGCGCCGCCTGCAGTGTACCGCCGCGCCCATCCGCGATGCCGACGGGCAGATGATCGGCGTGCTGACGCTCACTGCCAGCCAGGATAATTTTCACTATCACACCCTCGGCACGGTGCAGGCCGCTGCCGAAGCCATTCGCCAGCAGCTGATGCTGCGGGCGCTGCTGGCCGAACAGACGTCGATACTTGAAACGCTCAATGAAGGGGTGATCGTGCTCGATCGCTCAGGGACGATCAAAACCATCAACCGCTATGCCCGGCAGATCTTCCAGTGCGAAGCGCGGGCAGGCCAGCAGATCGATGAAAGGCTTAACCCGGAAAATCTGCGCCTGGCCACCATGACCTTCTGTAACGACCGTGAAATCATCTTCACCCCCGCAGAGGGTCAGCGCATCTCCTGCCTGGTGTCGGTGATGTCTGCACCGGCCGGCGGCCGGGTGATTACCCTGCGTGAAAATCAGCGTATCCGCGCCATTACCCGCCGGGTGATGGGGGCCAGCGCCAGCTACACCTTTGATATGCTGTGCGGCAGTGCGCCCGCGCTACAGGTGGCGATGGATAAAGCACGCAGCAGCTGCCGCAGCGACAGCACGGTGCTGCTGACCGGCGAGAGCGGCACCGGCAAGGAGCTGTTTGCCCAGGCGATCCACAACGGCAGCCCGCGCAGCGGCGAGCCGTTTATCGCCGTCAACTGCGGCGCACTGCCGCGCGACCTGGTACAGAGCGAGCTGTTTGGCTATATGGACGGCGCGTTTACCGGGTCGCGGCGCGGCGGCGCGGCCGGCAAGTTCGAACTGGCAGAGGGGGGAACGCTGTTTCTGGATGAGATCGGCGATATGCCGCTGGAGGCACAGGCCAGCCTGCTGCGGGTGTTACAGGAGAGTGAAGTGGTGCGCATCGGTGCTTCGCTGCCGGTGAAAGTGAACGTGCGCATTATTGCCGCCACCAACTGCAACCTGATCAGAGCCGTGGAAACCGGCGCCTTTCGCCGCGACCTCTACTACCGTCTGAACGTTATCTCTGTTCCCATTCCGGCCCTGCGCGAACGCAGCAGCGATATTCCGGCGCTGACCGAATGGTTCCGCCAAAAAGTCTGCGCTCAGTTGAAAAAGGCCAACGTGCAGTTTACCCCGCGTGCCTTAGAGGCCCTGAGCCAGTACCCCTGGCCGGGCAACGTGCGTGAGCTGGAAAACATCGTCGAGCGGACGATCAATATGCATAGCGGACTGTTGATTGATGCCGGCGATCTGCCGGACGAAGTCACACAGTACAGCCAGCGGCTTCCGGTGTCCTCACGCTCTTCCGCTGCGCAGTCCGTGCGCCTTGATGATAACGAACGTGCGCATATCATCACCACGCTCAGCGCGCTGGACGGCAACCTGCGTCAGGCCGCGCGGCAAATGGGGCTGTCACGCGCCGGGTTATATAATAAACTGAAGAAATATCAGATTAGCGTCGATGATTTTCGCCGCCAGTCCCTGTCAGGATCGCCACGGTGACCTTTTTTCTCTGAGTTGATTGAGTGTTTATGGGGTTCGAACATCTGGATTTTGCCGTCATCCTGCTGCAAATCGTATTAATTGACCTGTTGCTGGGGGGAGATAACGCCGTGGTTATCGCCCTCGCCTGCCGCAAACTGCCGCCGCAGAGGCAGAAAAAAGCCATTATTCTCGGCACGTTTGGCGCGATAGTCGCCAGGGTGGTGCTGCTGATTATTGCTGTTCAGCTGCTGGCGCTGCCGTGGCTGAAGGTGGTGGGCGGCCTGCTGCTGCTGTGGATTGGCTTTAAGCTGGTCAGCAACGAAGAGGAAGAGACCACGGTCGACAGCGACAGCCGCCTGTGGAAAACGGTGTTGACGATTACGCTGGCCGATGTGGTGATGTCGCTGGATAACGTGCTGGCCGTGGCGGCCGCCGGGAATGGCAACGTCTGGCTGGTATCGTTCGGCGTGCTGATCAGCATTCCGGTTATCATGATGGGCAGCAAACTGGTGCTGAAACTGCTGACACGCTTCCCGTTTATCGTCACGCTGGGCGGCGCGTTAATCGGCTGGATTGCGGGCAGTATGCTGGTCAGTGACCCGGCGTTGCAGCACCTGACCGGCCATCTGGCGTGGCTGCACTGGGTTGCCGGGGCAGCGGGGGCGCTGCTGGTGATGGGGTACGGCGTCGGGAGGCGTGCGCTGAAGGTTTAAAACAGCCACGCCATCGCATTCTGTTGCAGGGCCCGACCGTCTGTTTTTCGGTCGGGCCCTGCCGGTGATGCGCCTTTAAATCTTCTCTTTGCGCGACATGCTGTCGAGATAACCCATGACAAACGCCGACAGCACAAACGTCAGATGAATAATCACGTACCACAGCAGTTTGTTATCCGGAATATTCTTCGCATCCATAAAGACTCGCAGTAAATGGATCGATGAAATCGCCACAATCGACGCCGCGACCTTATTCTTCAGCGATCCGGAATCCATCTTGCCCAGCCAGGTGAGCTTCTCTTTGTTCTCGTCAATATCCAGCTTAGAGACAAAGTTCTCGTAGCCCGACAGCATCACCATCACCAGCAGCCCGCCGACCAGCGTCATGTCGATCATCGAAAGCAGCACCAGCACCATGTCATTTTCCGATATTTCCAGCACGTGCGGCAGCAGGTGGATCAGCTCCTGGAAAAACTTAATGGCCAGCGCCACTAATCCCAGCGACAACCCAAGGTAGATCGGAGCCAGCAGCCAGCGCGCAGAGTAAATCAGGTTTTCGACGAAACGTTCCATAGCATCCAGTTCACAATTCAACAGGGCGAACAGTATACCCGATGGCAGAAGCACTTTTTCAACACGCTGGCGCTTAAAAGCGTGGAATTTAAGCGACTTTACGTTGAGAGCGGAAAAAAGGGCGCAGAATGACCGCCAGTGGCATCTGAGCATCCTGCCCCGACGCCCCCTCACGCTATTCGCGCCCCTGCGGCCCCTCGTCACGGCTGCCCTGCGGCAGCAGATCGTTAATCGGCCGCATCATCTTTTGCTTCTGGCGCTCATAGCCGAACGGGCTCCCCCTGCCATTGTCTGCCTGCGGGCTGGCCGCAGCGGCCTGGGTCAGGGATGTCAGGCACAGCACCGCCAGCAGGGCGGCGATTTTAATCAACTGTGGCACGGGGCCTCCGGGGCTTAGTGATACTGGCGGTACTGAATACGGTAGTCACGCGGGGTCACATTGAAGTGTTTTTTAAACACCCGCTGAAAGCACTGCTGGGAAGAGAAACCAAGGTCCATCGAAATAGTCATAATCGTTTTGGTCGAACTCACCAGGCACTGCGCCGCCTGATCGAGACGGCGGCTGCGGATAAACGTCGCCAGCGTGATGCCTTTCTGCTGCTTGAATGCGCGCTGCAGGTGCCACTTTGAGTAGCCCGATTTTGCCGCGACCGCTTCAATATTCAGGCCTTCTTCTAAATGATCGTCTATCCAGTCGACGATCACGTCAACGATTTCATTTTTCATATTTCACTCCGCGATGACGGGCGTCAGACGCCCACTCCTGCCTTGAAAATTCAGGGAAGTTGTTTATTGTTTTGATTTTATTGAATTAAATACGATATGAAAAAAAAGTGAGAACATATCAAAAAAACGTGGAAGGGATGGTATTAGAGCGCTTAAAATAGTTCAAATAGATAATTTGAATCTTCGTTTATAGACAGAGACTATATGCCATCCAATATGGACCTCAACCTGGTCCGGGTTTTCATCGCGATCTATGAAACGCAGAGCGTCAGCGGGGCCGCTGCACGTCTGTTTATCACCCAGCCCTCGGCCAGCTACGCCCTGGCCCGGCTACGGGATACCACGGGCAACGAGCTGTTTAAACGCAGCCGCAAAGGAATGTTGCCCACCCCAACGGCCACGCAGCTCTACAGCGTGTTTAAGAAATCCCTGAGCGGCATTGAGAAGGCGGTGGCGGACACCCGCAGCTTCTCCCCGGACACATCCATTCACAAATTTCGTCTGGCACTCTCGGACCTCGGCGAACTGCTGCTGCTGCCCGGCCTGGTCCGTCACCTGCGCGCCGTCGCACCTAACGTACAGCTGGAAGTGATCCCCGTTGAGATGCGCAAACTGGATGAATGGCTGCTGACCGGAAAAGTGGACGCCGCGCTGTGCAGCCGCAACGAGAGCATCTCGCTGGCCCAGCGTGACCGGATTATGGATGAGCGCTATGTCTGCCTGCTGAACGACCAGCATCCGCGCATTGGCGGGACGCTGACGCTCAGTGCCTACCTGGAAGAGCAGCACATTATTGTATCGACCATCAGCGGGCATTACATGGTGGAGGAGCGGATAAAAGAGTACGGCTTTGAGCGCCGCATCGCGCTGGAAGTACCGCACTTTGCGGCGCTGGGGGAGCTGATTGCCTCCAGCGAGCTGCTGGTCACCCTGCCCTCCAGCGCGGCGAAAATCTACGTTGCGCGCGGCAACGGGCGGATTATCGAACTGCCGTTTAAGCTGCCGAACCTGGAGGTATACCTTTATGCCCACACGGAGATTGGCGATATCACCGCCAAAACCTGGTTCTACAACACGCTGAAAGAGACCAGCCAGCGGCTGATGACGCGCTGATTACCCCTCGCGGCGCGGGCCACGGCTCCAGTAGGCCATAAAGCTGATGCACTCCGGCGACAGGCCGCGCTCGCCAATCAGATAGCGGCGCAGCTGCTTAACGGCGCTGGATTCCGCAGCCACCCAGCCGTGGAAGCGCCGATCTGCGCTGTCGGCGCGGTCCCAGAGAATATCCCCCTCGCTCTCTTCACGCAGTTCACCGCGTACCAGAGCGCTTTCCGGCAGCGTCACCCGCTGCTGCACCGCGCTCAGCAACGCTTCGCCGTGCGACGCGCCGCTTTCTTCACGCGGCAGCCAGTGAATGTCGGCAAAGCGGTAGTGGCTGAGATCAATGCAGTCGCCGCGTTTCGGCACTTCGAGGAACACCTGCAGCTGCGGTGGATGTTGCCAGCCTGCCAGCTGTTCGAGGATCGCCTTCGCCGCCGGAAGCGCCGTTTCGTCGGCGATCACCAGCGCCCGCTCAACGTCCGGGTGCGGGTCCCACTCGTAGCCGCCGCTGCTGGTCGGGCAGGCGGCATTCGGGGCCACCATTTGCAGTGCCGCGCCCGGCTCCGCACTCAGCGCCCAGGCAGAGGCCGGGCCTTCGGTGCCGTGCATCACGAACTCCACTTCGACCTCGGCGGCCCCGGCATTGACGTGACGCAGGGTGTAGGTGCGCGCGATGGGACGGATTTCCTGCGGCATCGCCCGCGCTTTTTCCCACCAGGTTTTTTCACCGTCGTTGGTCAGCGTTGACGGGGTGCCGTTGAGCGACGGGAACAGCAGTTTGATGCGCTGGTCCGGTGCGTCCATCTTCATCTGGCGAATGTCATCACCGCTGAACACGCAGCACAGCATCGAAGGTGAAAGCACCTTCTTACGTGCCAGCACCACATTAAATAAGCGATAACCCTGAACATCCGCCATAAATCCGCCTTGTAAACCGGTAAGCCGCGCCCGTGTGATAACGCGTATAAGGGCGGCAAGAATAGCAAAGCTAAATGATAATGAGAATGAGTATGAGGCTTCTTTACATGCTAAGCGCAGGAATAACGGATTGATCCCGGCGCGAAAAGCAGTCAACGTAGCGTTTTCCCTGTGGTAAATACGGAGCACGCCGATGTCCCTGATGGTCCTGACCCAGCTGGCCGAGATACCTGCCAGCCAGTGGGATGCCCTGGCCCCCAACGATCAGCCTTTTATGCGCCATGCCTTTCTCTCTGCGCTGGAGGAGAGCGGTGCGGTCAGTCGTCACAGCGGCTGGCTGCCGCAGCATCTGCTGTGGGTGGAAAACGGCGTGCCACGGGCGGCGATGCCGGGCTACGCGAAGACCCACTCCATGGGGGAATACGTGTTTGACCACGCCTGGGCCGAGGCCAGCGAGCGGGCGGGGATCCCCTACTATCCGAAATGGCTGTCGGCAGTGCCTTTCAGCCCGGTCAGTGGCGCAAGGGTGCTGGGCGATGAGCAGGCGGCCACGCAGCTGTTGCAGGCAGTGCCGACGTTCCTCGAACAGCAACAGCTGTACAGCGGCCATATTAATTTCAGCGATGATCGCGTCAGGCAGGCGCTACAGCAGGATCCGCTGTGGCTGCCGCGCCTCGGCTGCCAGTACCACTGGCACAATCGGGGTTTTCGCGACTTCCAGGACTTCCTCGACCTGCTGACCTCACGCAAACGCAAACAGCTGCGTAAAGAGCGCGAGCTGGTCGCCCGCCAGGGCGTGGAGTTTGTCTGGTATCAGGGCGCGGAGCTGGATGAGACGCAGTGGGATTTTGTCTATGCCTGTTATGCCAATACTTACCTGATTCGCGGCCGCCAGCCTTATCTGCCGCGCACTTTCTTCAGCCTGCTGGCAGAACGGATGCCGCAGGCGATCCGCGTGACGATCGCCAGCCAGCGCGGGGAGCCGGTAGCGATGGCCTTCAGCCTGGTCGATGGTGACACCTTCTACGGCCGCTACTGGGGCTGTCTGGAGGAGTTCAACCGCCTGCATTTTGAAACCTGTTTTTATCAGGGCATGGAGTACGCTATTGCGCACGGGCTGAAGCGCTTTGACGCCGGAGCCCAGGGAGAACATAAGCTGATCCGCGGGTTTGAGCCAGTGCTGACCGAATCCTGGCACCGGCTGCGCCATCCGGGTTTACACGCAGCGGTTGCTGATTTCCTGCAGCAGGAGCGCGACGGGGTGCAGGCATGGGCAGCAGAGGCGCGTTCCGCCCTGCCGTGGCGTCAGTCCCTGGAGTAAGAAGAATCGTATTAAGGATAATCTGGTAAATATCGTTATCCGCTGATGAAATTGCGTCAGACAGCAGCCTTATCCCCTGACATAAGTGAAATTCATCAGCTTAATCACCCGGTTAAGGCTGGCCCTGACGTCGCGCCAACATTATCCCCGAATATACTTTAATGGATTTCACCATTTCACCTTATATTTTGCCGGGGTAACTTATGTCAGCAACGACGTCCAGCTCTAACAGCCCGAACGCCAGCATTCCTACCAGCGTTATCACCGTGAAGACATTTGAAGATCTGCGCCTGACCGAACCCAGCGGCATGGGTGAAGTGGCGATGGTGCTGGAGTACCGCAAAGATTATAAAATGGGCGGCGGCTTATTTGTCTTTGACGTGAGTGACACCACCACACCGCACGATCACGGCGTCAACTGCGTGACGCCGGGCGGTAAACGCTGGAAACGCGCGCTGACCGATTACAACGACGTCACCGTAGTCCATTTTGGCGCGCTGGCAGACGGCAAGACCGACTGTATTGAAGCGGTTAACCGCATGTGGACCTGGTCGAAGCGGGTTAATCCCACCCTCGGTATCAAATTCCCCGCCGGAAAATTTATGCTGTCGAAGTTTGATATTTCCGGCGAAGAAGTGGCTAAATTCCGCGTAGCGGGTGAGCACGTTAACTTTGGCTATTATCCCTCCACGCAGCTGGTCTCCGATAAAGCCAGTGATGTAATGTTCAGCGTGAAAGCGCGCTATATGGAAGTCTCCAGCCTGATTGTTGACGGTGAGAGTAAAGAGGGAGCGAGAAATACCAAAGGCTTCTTTAAAAACATTATTCCCGGCGGGCAGTTTGTGCGCGTCACCAGCGTGATGTTTTACAATATGGGCGGACGCTCGCTGGACCTGGTGGACACCCTCGACTGTAAAATTGACCAGTGGTACGCCCGCGACTGTACCGGCACCGTGGTTTACGGCACCTGGTCCGGTCAGGTGCAGGGCAAATGGGACCATATCACCGCCATTGAGCTGTGCAACTTCAATATTCAGCGCAGTACCGGCCCCAATCCCGCCATCGACCTGCAGCGCGCCGGGCAGTCTGCCATCTACAACGGCTGGATCGAACACAGCGAGTACCCCGGCAATATCGCCTTTGGCCAGTGGTCGATTGAAGCGTTCAATATGGAAACCTGTGCCAACCCGCTGCGCTGTTACCGCGCGCGCATCGTCAATCAGCAGTTCAACGTGCAGAACGGCAAGGGGTTTGATTTTGTTGACGGCAGCGGCATTGAGGACTGGCCGGAACTGTCGATCTACGAGCAGGGCAACGTCAGCATTGAAAACCACGGTATCAAAATTAACGGCTCACTGAACTACGAGTATCTCACCACTCCCGGCACGGAGCGCATGGATAACCGCAGCGATAAAGAGAAGTGGTTCTACGTGGGCGAGCTGTTCTTTTCGCATAACACCACCCAGGCACGTATGCGCATTATCGGCTCGGCATTTTACAGCAGTATGCCCACCACCCAGACTGACGCCACGGAACGCACCGCCGAAGGAGCTGCGGATATCTTCCTGCAGAAAACCGGGGATAAAAGCTATATCGCCACCTGGTCCGGCCAGGGATCCTGCCCGGTGACGCGCGTCCTGTTACAGCCGGGCAGCGCGGGGGAAAAAACCAGACTGTACGTTAAAATTGCCAAATACACCGGATTCTGTAGCGCCCTGCTGGAAACCAACTCCCTCGACCGCTACAGCGCCGGGATCCACTTTATGTTTGATAAAGCCTACCGCGCTGCCAGCGCTGAAGAGATCGCCGTACTGGATGCCGCGCCCGACACGGCTTTCCACCAGCACTGGCAGGGGCGACCTGCCGTCGGCTTTGGCTTTAATAACGACAATGAGCTGTTGATGCGCGGTAAGGTGTTAAACAACGACCAGTTTAACGCCTCAACCAAACATCTGAAGGTATACGTTAACGGTACGGCCTACGGGATTGAGCTGAAGCCGTATAAAGGCTGATCGCCGGTAATCATTCACGGGTCGGGCATGCCCGACCCGCGTCGCCCCCGTCACGGTTCGCCGACAAATCCCCCGGTCTGATGCTGCCACAGGCGGGCATACAGGCCGCCTTTGGCCAGCAGTTCGCTGTGGCTGCCGATCTCGGCAATCCGCCCCTGTTCCAGCACCACCAGCCGGTCCATACGGGCAATGGTCGACAGCCGGTGCGCGATGGCAATCACCGTTTTACCGCCCATCAGCGTTTCCAGGCTCTCCTGGATCGCCGCTTCCACTTCGGAGTCCAGCGCTGACGTTGCCTCATCCATAATCAGGATCGGCGCATCCTTCAGCAGCACGCGGGCAATGGCAATACGCTGGCGCTGGCCGCCGGAGAGCTTCACGCCGCGCTCGCCGACGTGCGCATCCAGCCCGGTGCGCCCCAGCGAGTCCGACAGCAGCGGAATGAACTCGTCGGCTTTCGCCTGGTGAACCGCCTGCATCAGCTCGGCTTCAGTGGCATCCGGACGGCCATACAGCAGGTTGTCGCGAATCGAACGGTGCAGCAGCGAGGTATCCTGGGTGATCATACCAATCTGCGCGCGCAGGCTCTCCTGGCTGACCCCGGCGATATCCTGCCCGTCGATAACAATACGCCCGCCGTTCAGGTCGTACAGACGCAGCAGCAGATTCACCAGCGTCGATTTCCCGGCGCCGGACGGGCCGATCAGTCCGATTTTTTCACCGGGCCGGATGGTCAGCTGTAAATCATCGATCACCGTGCGTTCGCCGCCGTAGTTAAAGCGAATGCCGTCAAAATGAATGTCACCCTGCTGTACCTTCAGGGCCGGAGCCTGGGCTTTATCGCTCACTTTTACCGGCTGGGCAATGGTTTGCAGGCCGTCCTGCACCATGCCGATATTTTCAAAGATGCCGTTCACCACCCACATAATCCAGCCGGACATATTGACGATGCGGATCACCAGCCCGGTGGCCAGCGCAATCGCCCCGACGCTGAGCAGCGACTGCGTCCACAGCCACAGCGCCAGCCCGGTGGTGCTGATAATCAGCAGGCCGTTCAGCGTGGTGATCACCACATCCATACCGGTGACCATGCGCCCCTGGCTGCGGGTTTTCGCCGTCTGGTCGCCAATCGCCTCGCGCGCGTACTGGCGCTCCAGGTCGCTGTGGGCGAACAGTTTCAGGGTGGTGATATTGGTGTAGCCGTCCACAATGCAGCCCATCAGGCGCGAACGCGAATCGCTGGAAGCGACCGAACGGGCTTTCACGCGCGGCACAAAGTAGCGCAGGCACAGCACGTAGCCGACAATCCAGATCAGCAGCGGGATGGTCAGCCGCCAGTCGGCTTCAGCAAACAGCACCAGCGTGGTGACGGCGTAGATCAGCACGTGCCACAGGGCATCGACGGCCTGCACCGCAGAGTCACGCAGGGCGTTACCGGTCTGCATAATGCGCTGGGCGATACGCCCGGCAAAGTCGTTCTGGAAGAAGTTCAGGCTCTGGCGCAGCACGTAGTTATGATGCTGCCAGCGGATCATACTGGTCATGCCGGGGTTAATCGTCTGATGCACCAGCAGGTCGTGCAGGCCGATAAACAGCGGTCTGAAAATCAGCGCCACCGCCACCATCCACAGCAGTTCGCTGCCGTGATCGCTGAAGAAGGTGGCGGCAGGGCTGGTATTCACCAGGTCTATAATGCGGCTGAGATAGCGGAACAGCGCCACTTCGATCAGCGACGCCACCAGCCCAATCACCAGCAACAGCGCGAAGCACGGCCACACCTGACGCAGATAGAACAGATAGAATGCCCAGACATTGTCGGGCGGGGTGTCGGCCGGGGCCTCCCTGAAGATATTGATCATCCTTTCAAAACGGCGATACAGCATAGAGCAGGCTCACTTGTACGGCAGGAAACCTGGAGTTTAGTGCATTTCTTTGAGGTGGGTCGACTGTTCGTGCGCACCGGCAAACGCCGGGCCTGGGGATTAAATGCGAAAAAAAACCGCTGTCTGATGCACAAAGCGGCGTGCGGCTGGTTTAATGACGGCAGGGCCGGACAACGCTCCGCCCACAAAACTGAGCTCAGGAGGCAGAGATGACCAAAGGATTAGTGATTTTACTACACGGCGTCGGCAGCAGCGGCGACGACCTGGCAGGCCTGGGCGATCACCTGGCCCCGTTACTGCCGGATGTAAGCTTTGCCAGCCCCAACGCACCGTATCATTTTGAACACGGCGCAGGCTGGCAGTGGTTCAGCCTGACGGGGATTACCCCGGAGAACCGCCCCGACCGCGTGGCAGAGGCGCGGGCGGCGTTTGACCAGACACTCCAGACGATCCTCGACCGGCATCAAATGAGCGACCGCCTGGACAGCGTGGTGCTGCTCGGCTTCTCGCAGGGGTCGATTATGGCGCTGGACACGCTGGTATCCGGCCGCTGGCCGGTCGCCGGTATTGTCGCGTTTTCCGGCCGCCTGTCGTCGCCCCAGCCGTTCACCCCGGCATTGACCACCCCGGTGCTGCTGGTACACGGCATGGCCGATGACGTGATCCCGGTGCAGGAGGGGGAATCCGCAGAGCAGCGCCTGCGCGCCCTCGGCGTTACGGTCAGCAGCCAGTTTCAGCCCGGCGTGGGTCACACCATTTCGGCGCAGGGTGCAGCGCGTGCCGCAGAATTTATTGCGTCGTGTCTGGCGTAATATAGTCCTCAATCATCGGCGGTGGGGTAAGCGGCAGCGTGATGATAAAGCGTGCCCCGCCCTGCGGCCGGTTCTCCACCCGGATTGTCCCCTCGTGCAGGGTGACAATCGCCTGACAGATTGCCAGGCCCAGCCCAACCCCCGGCACCGCCGACTCCTTGTCGCCGCGTGAAAACTTTTCGAAGATCCGCTTTTCCTGTCCGGGAGCAATGCCCGGCCCGCTGTCCCAGACCTCCAGCAGCAGCTGGTGCGCCGACGGCTGCGACGCTGCAATCCCGATGTTCGCCTCTGCACCGCCATACTTCAGCGCGTTTTCCAGCAGATTACTCAGCACCCGCTCCATCAGCGGGCCATCGACGTCAATCAGCAGCAGCGGCGGCAGATCCAGCGTGAGGTGGCGCCCGGCCAGCAGCGGGGCCAGCTGGCGCAGCGTACTGCCAACCAGCTCATCCAGCGCCATCCACTCGCGGCGCAAATGGAAGCCGCCGGACTGGAGGCGCGCCATATCCAGCAGGTTATTCACCAGACGAATGGTATTCAGCGTCTGTTCGCGCATCGCGCTGGCCTGCGGGGCATACGGCGAGTTTTCAGACGCCAGGTCCAGAGTGAGAATTTCAGCCTGACCGAACAGTACCGTCAGCGGCGTGCGCAGGTCGTGTGACAGCGCCGACAGCAGCGCGTTACGCAGCTGTTCACGCTCGGCAGCCAGCCTGGACACCGCCTCACGCTGGCTGAGGTTCATGCGTTCCAGCGCGTTGGCGATCAGCACGGTGAAGGTTTCCACCAGCCGCTGCTGCTCCGGGATCATCAGCTGGCGCAGGTTCAGCGGTTCGAGGATCAGCAGGCCCAGCGTTTCACTGCCGCTTTTCAGCGGCAGCATCTGCCAGGGAACGCCGGGTAGCGTATCGGTTCCCGCCCCGGCGGGCTGGCCCTTGTCAAAGCTCCAGCGCGCTATCGCCCGATCCGGCACCGCGCTGAGATGCGCCTCACCCACCGCGACCAGCTCGCCGTGCTCGTCGGGCAGATAGAGTTCGCTACGGGCGTGCAGCGTGCTTTCCACGCTGCGCTGCAGCGTGGTGGCGATATCGCGCTGGCTGAGCGCCCGGCTGAGGGCTTTCGCCATCTCATACAGATGGTGCGCCCGCTGTTCGCGGTAGCGCGCCACCCGCGCCTGATAGCGCACCCCGGAGGTCAGATTGCCGACAATCACCCCGACCGCCAGCATCACGCCGAAGGTCACCAGATACTGCACGTCCGACACCGCCATGGTGCCGGTAGGCGCGACAAACACCAGGTCAAAGGCCACGATATTCATCAGCGTGGCCACCACCGACGGCCAGCGACCGTAGCGCAGGGCGATAATCACCACGGACAGCAGGTAGACCATCACCAGGTTCACCGAGTCAACGGCGGGCAGCAGCCAGCGTCCGGCGACGGTGATCAGCGCACACAGCAGCAGCGCGGCGGCACCGCCCCGCAGCTGGGCGCGCCATTTCCCTTCGGGGCTGCCGGTGCGCGGGGCCAGTGGGCTGGCGGCATCCGGCGGCGGGTCGTCCAGCGCGACAATCAGAATATCGAGATCCGGCCCCAGCTCGCCCAGGCGGTCGGCGAAACGTTCGCGCCACCAGCGCCGGGTCGGGCGACGGCCGATAATGATTTTACCGAGGTTATGCTCACGGGCGTAGCGCAGCACCGCGTTGGCTTCGCTGGGGTCGGAGAGGGTGGCGGTTTCCGCGCCAAGATCCTGCGCCAGCTGAAGGGTACGCAGAATACCGCGCCGCCGCGCTTCGGACAGGCGATAAAGGCGCGGGGTTTCGACATACACCGCGTGCCACACGCTGTCGAGCCGGGCGGCGAGCCTTGCTGCGCTGCGCACCAGCTTTTCACTGCCGCTGTTGTCACCGATGCACAGCAGAATGGCATCGCGGGTGTGCCAGACTTTCTCGCGCCCCTGGGTGTCGCGCCAGGCGCGCATCTGATCGTCAACGCGGTCGGCGGTGCGGCGCAGCGCCAGCTCGCGCAGGGCAATCAGGTTGCCTTTGCGGAAGAAGTTTTCAATGGCGCGCTCCGCCCCTTCTCCGATGTAAACCTTGCCCTCTTTCAGCCGCTGGCGCAGGTCGTCCGGCGGCAGATCCACCAGCACCACCTCGTCAGCGGCGTCAAAAAACGGATCGGGGACCGTTTCCCGCACGCGGATGCCGGTCACGCCGCCAACCACATCGTTCAGGCTCTCCAGATGCTGGACGTTGACGGTGGTCATGACATCAATCCCTGCATCCAGCAGCTCTTCAATGTCCTGCCAGCGCTTAGGATGGCGCGAACCGCGCGCGTTGCTGTGCGCCAGTTCGTCCATCAGGATCACCGCCGGGTGGCAGGCCAGCGCCGCATCAAGATCAAACTCCGGGTGCCGATGCTGCCCGGTGGCGCGACGCGGCAATATCGTCAGTCCGGCCAGCAGCGCTGCCGTTTCCGGGCGCTCGTGCGTTTCCACCACGCCGACCAGTACCTCCAGCCCCTGCGCGCGCAGGCGGCGGGCCTCCTGCAACATCGCCCAGGTTTTCCCCACGCCCGCGCAGGCGCCAAAGTAAATTTTCAGCTTACCGCGCCGACTTTCCGCCGCCAGGCGCAGTAGCGCATCCGGGTCCGGGCGCTGGAGTTCGTCGTTCATCAGATTCCTTATTTATGGGCGGTTGCGCATCGCAAACGCGGGCGGAGCGAAAAAGCCGGCCCACCCGCCGTGGTTCAACGCTGTAATGCATCCAGCGCCATATTCAGCTTCAGCACGTTAACACCCGGTTCACCGATAAACGCCGGGCGCGGCGTCATCGTATTATCGTCAATCAGTCGCTCCACCGTTTCCAGCGGCAGGCTTCGCGCCTGCGCCACGCGCGCCGCCTGCCAGTGCGCGGCCTCTGGCGAAATCTGTGGATCCAGCCCGCTGGCGCTGGCGGTCACCAGATCCACCGGCACCTGCGGGCTGGCCTGCGGGTTCGCGGCTCGCAGCGCTGCCACACGTCCGGCTACCGCCTGATCCAGCGCCGGATTACTGGCCGCCAGGTTACTGCCGGAGGAGGCCAGTGGATTATACGCCGCATCGCCCGTTGCCGATGGCCGCCCCTGGAAATATTCCGCACGGGTAAAGCTCTGGCCGATCAGGGCAGAACCGCGCACGCCCCCCTCTTCACGCAGCAGCGAACCGTTCGCCTGTAGCGGAAACCACCACTGCGCCAGGCCGGTGGTTAACAGAGGATAGAGCAGCCCGGTGACCAGCGTCAGAACGATCAGTAAAAACAGGGCAGGACGTAATTGGCTCATCATTATTTTCCTTATGCCAGGCCCAGCAGGGTCAGCAACATATCAATCAGTTTTATTCCGGCGAACGGCACCAGCAGGCCGCCCACGCCATACAGCCACAGGTTACGTCGCAGCAGCGCGGCGGCACTCAGCGGACGGTAGCTCACCCCTTTCAGCGCCAGCGGGATCAGGAAGACAATCACCAGCGCGTTGAAGATCACCGCCGACAGGATGGCGGAGTTGGGCGAATGCAGGTGCATCACGTTCAGCATATTGAGCTGCGGTAAGGTGGCGGCAAAGGCGGCCGGGATAATGGCAAAATACTTCGCCACATCGTTGGCGATGCTGAAGGTGGTCAGCGACCCGCGCGTCATCAGCATCTGTTTGCCGATATGCACCACTTCCAGCAGCTTGGTCGGGTTAGAGTCGAGATCGACCATGTTGCCCGCCTCTTTCGCCGCCTGCGTCCCGGAGTTCATGGCCACCGCCACATCGGCCTGCGCCAGCGCCGGGGCATCGTTCGTGCCGTCCCCGGTCATCGCCACCAGCCGCCCTTCTGCCTGATACTGGCGGATCAGCGCCAGCTTGGCTTCCGGCGTGGCTTCGGACAGGAAGTCGTCCACCCCGGCTTCAGCGGCGATAGCGGCGGCGGTCAGCGGGTTATCCCCGGTGATCATCACCGTTTTAATCCCCATTTTGCGCAGTTCGGCAAAGCGCTCTTTGATGCCGCCTTTCACGATATCTTTCAGCTCGACCACGCCCAGTACCGTGGCACCGTCGCACACCACCAGCGGCGTTCCGCCCGCGCGCGCCACCTGCTCCACCAGCCCGTTAACTTCCGGCGGAAACTGGCCGCCGTTGCTGTCGATATGGCGACGTACCGCATCCACGGCACCTTTACGCACCGTGCGGTCCTGCACGTTAACCCCGCTCATGCGCGTCTGCGCCGAGAACGGAATAAAGGTGGCATCCAGGCTTTTCAGGTCGCGCTCGCGCAGGTTAAATTTCTGCTTCGCCAGCACCACAATACTGCGCCCTTCCGGGGTTTCATCCGCCAGCGAGGCCAGCTGCGCGGCATCGGCCAGCTGCTGTTCACTGACGCCGGACGCCGGCAGGAACTGCGTTGCCTGGCGGTTACCCAGGGTGATGGTGCCGGTTTTATCCAGCAGCAGAACATCCACGTCCCCTGCCGCTTCCACTGCACGGCCGCTGGTGGCAATCACATTGGCCCCCAGCATACGGCTCATCCCGGCCACGCCAATCGCCGACAGCAGGCCGCCGATAGTGGTGGGGATCAGGCACACCAGCAGCGCCACCAGCACCGTCAGGCTCACCGGATTGCCCGCCCAGGCGGTAAACGGATACAGCGTGGCGGTCGCCAGCAGGAAGACGATGGTCAGCGCCACCAGCAGAATAGTCAGGGCGATCTCGTTCGGCGTTTTACGGCGTTTGGCCCCTTCCACCATGGCGATCATACGGTCAAGGAACGTCTCCCCTGGGTTGACGCTGCACTGCACCACCAGCCAGTCAGAGAGGATGCGCGTCCCGCCGGTCACCGACGAGAAGTCGCCGCCGGACTCGCGGATCACCGGGGCCGACTCACCGGTGATGGCGCTTTCGTCCACCGAGGCACCGCCCTCCACCACTTCACCGTCGCAGGGGATCATATCGCCCGCTTCGACCAGCACCCAGTCGCCTTTGCGCAGTGATTCAGCGGCCACCGACTGATGGCCGGCACCGTATTTCGGCTCAGCGAGCTTTTTGGCAAAGCTGGTTTTGGTGATACCTTTCAGGCTGTTAGCCTGCGCTTTACTGCGCCCTTCCGCCAGCGCTTCCGCCATATTGGCAAACAGCACGGTAAACCACAGCCAGACGGCGATTGCGGCGGTAAAACCGGTGTCACCCGGCGTTTTCCCGCTGGCCATACCGATGGCCAGCAGCGTGGTCAGCATACTGCCCAGCCACACCACAAACATTACCGGGTTGCGTACCTGGGTACGCGGGTCCAGTTTTTTAAACGCATCGAGCAGCGCGGTACGCATCAGCGCTCCGTCAAACAGCGCCTGTTGATTACGACTCATGACTCTTCTCCGCCCGTTAACGACCGATCGTTTGCAGATGTTCCGCCACCGGCCCTAAGGCCAGCGCCGGGATAAAGGTCAGCGCACCGACCAGCAGTACGGTGCCAATCAGCAGGGCAATAAACAGCGCCCCGTGCGTCGGCAGCGTGCCCTGGCCTGCGGGCTGGACCTTTTTCAGCGCCAGTGACCCGGCAATTGCCAGCACCGGAATGATGATGCCGAAGCGGCCCGCCAGCATGCAGAACGCCAGCAGCAGGTTCCAGAACGCCGTGTTGGCGCTCAGCCCGGCAAACGCACTGCCGTTGTTATTCGCCGCCGAGGACACCGCGTACAGCACCTCCGAGAAGCCGTGCGTGCCGGGGTTAAGCATGCCGCTGCGCCCGGCTTCGGTCATCATCGCCAGCGCGGTGCCCAGCAGCACCAGGCAGGGGGTGACGAGGATTGCCAGCGCGGTCATTTTCATTTCCCACACGTCGATTTTTTTGCCGAGGTATTCCGGTGAGCGACCGATCATCAGTCCGGCGATAAACACCGCCAGCAGCACGAACAGCAGCATGCCGTACAGCCCGGCACCCACGCCGCCAAACACCACTTCACCGATCTGCATCAGCCACATCGGCACCATGCCGCCCAGTGCGGTAAAGGAGTCATGCATCGCATTGACCGCCCCGCAGGAGGCCGCTGTGGTGATCACCGCAAACAGGCTGGAGTTGAGAATGCCGAAGCGCGTCTCCTTACCTTCCATATTGATGGCGCTGTCTGCCCCCAGCGTCAGGAAGTGCGGGTTACCGTTCAGTTCGGCCCACATCACCACGGCCACCGCACCGATAAACATCAGCGACATCGCCCACAGCAGCACATGGCCCTGACGCGTATCGCGCACCACGTCGCCAAAGGCGAAACAGAGCGCCGCCGGGATGAGGAAGATCGCCAGCATCTGCACAAAGTTGCTGTAAACGGTCGGGTTTTCAAACGGATGCGCGGAGTTGGCGTTAAAGAAGCCACCGCCGTTGGTGCCGAGCATTTTGATCGCTTCCTGTGAGGCCACCGGCCCCATAGGCAGGGTCTGTTTCACCCCTTCCAGCGTGGTCAGGCTGAGGTAGCCGTCGGTGTTCTGCAGCACGCCCTGGCTGACGAGGAACAGCGCCATCAGCAGCGACAGCGGCAGCAGCACATACAGAGTGATACGAGTGATATCCCGCCAGGCGTTGCCCAGCTCACCCAGCGCACGGCGGGCAAAACCGCGCATCAGCGCAAAGGCCACGGCAATCCCGGTCGCTGCCGACAGGAAGTTCTGTACCGTCAGGCCCACCATCTGGCTGAAATAGCTCAGGGTGCTTTCCCCGGCGTACGCCTGCCAGTTGGTATTGGTGACAAAGCTGACGGCGGTATTCAGCGCCAGGTGCCAGCTCAGGCCCGGCAGCTGCTGCGGGTTAAGCGGCAGACTGCCCTGGCTCATCAGCATGACGAACAGCAGCAGCAGGCCGCAGGCGTTAAACAGCAGGATCGCCCACAGATAGCGCTGCCAGCTCATACCCTCTTCCGTTACGCCGCTCATGCGCCACAGCACGCGCTCCATCCCGGCCATACCGGGAAGCGGTCGGTCATCCACCAGCCGCGCCAGCCCTTTGCCCAGCGGGCGGGCCAGCACCATCAGCAGCACCAGATAGGTGGCAATCAGTAAAAATGCGGGGGCGGCCATCAGAACTCCTCCGCACGGATCAGGGCATACACCAGGTAGCCCAGCAGCAAACAGACCAGCACAATGCCGGTAATGACAGCGACGCTCACAACACACCTCCAGAGGCGTTTTTCAGTAACGCTATTGTTGCGAGCGGCGTGCAAAGTTGATGTAAAAATGCGGGGCTGGGGTGTAAAAAAAGTATAAAAATGGACAGGGTACCGGCGAAAATGGTCTGCATCACTGCCGGTGGAAATCTGCGGCACGGGGCGACCGGAAAAAATGGTCTGCATCACTGCCGGCGGAAATCTGTAACACGGGGCGACCGGAAAAAATGGTCGCCCCCTACGGTTATTGTCCCGACCGTCACGCAGGGGTTGACCTTCTTTTTCGGTCAGCCCGCCATCACCGGTATGCCGGCGGAAATCCGCGGCTCGGGGCGACCGGAAAAAATGGTCTGCATCACTGCCGGTGGAAATCTGTAACACGGGGCGACCGGAAAAAATGGTCGCCCCCTACGGTTATTGTCCCGACCGTCACGTAGGGGCTGACCTTCTTTTTCGGTCAGCCCGCCATCACCGGTATGCCGGCGGAAATCCGTGGCACGGGGCGACCGGAAAAAATGGTCGCCCCCTACGGTTATTGTCCCGACCGTCACGTAGGGGCTGACCTTCTTTTTCGGTCAGCCCGCCATCACCGGTATGCCGGCGGAAATCCGCGGCTCGGGGCGACCGGAAAAAATGGTCTGCATCACTGCCGGCGGAAATCTGTAACACGGGGCGACCGGAAAAAATGGTCGCCCCCTACGGTTAATTTCCCGACCGTCACGCAGGGGCTGACCTTCTTTTTCGGTCAGCCCGCCATCACCGGTAAAAGGGATGATCCGGGAAAAATGGTCGCCCCCTACGGTTAATGTCCCGACCGTCACGTAGGGGCTGACCTTCTTTTTCGGTCAGCCCGCCAGCAGTGCCAGTGCAGAACGCAGATCGTGAACAAAATTAGCCATCATTTCCTCCAGAATCCCGTGAGAACACCCGTCTGCAAGCCGCCTGCTGCGCTGACCATGACCGAAAAAATCACCGCCATACCTTTTGGCCATCACCGTCACGCCTCCAGTCAATACCGGACTCAACCGCCCTGTGGTTATTCTGAAATGAAAACGCGCCGTGATTATTCAGTTCCGACACGCACTTTTCCTGTCTTATAGTCGCAGCAACGTGGCGCCAGCCGAGTGAGGGCAGTGATGCAGATTTCCAGACAACAAACCGCGTGGCTGAAGGGTATCGCCATTGCGTTTATGGTGGGGCACCATCTTTTTGCCTTCCCGGAGCGCATCGACCCCGCGCTGCCCGTGCAGCATCTGCTGCCGTGGTTCAACCTTGAACGCGCCGTTGCCGGGTTTGAAAAAATCTGCGTGCCGATGTTTTTATTCCTCTCCGGCTACGGCTTCGCCATGAGCCGTGCGCGCGGCTGGCGCGATCTGCTGAAAAAAAGCTGGGGAATTTACAGTCAGTTCTGGCTGGTATGCCTGATTTTCGTGCCCGTCGGGATGATGTGGTTCAACGGCAGCGGCGCTTACTCGTCCGACATCGCCAGCGTGCTGCTCAATCTCAGCGGATTATCGACCACGTGGAACGGCGAGTGGTGGTTCCTGGTGCTGTACATCGCCTACCTGTGCACCCTGCCGCTGATGCGCAGAATGGGGACGCGCCAGCTGCTGGGTGCCGCGCTGGTGCTGATGGTGGCGGGCAACCTCTCTTTCCGCTACTTCCATGAGGGCTGGGTCGAACGGGATATTGCGCTGTACGGGATGTGGCTGCTGCCGTTTGTCTGCGGTTTTCTGGCCGGACGACATGCCGGAGATGTGGCCTCACTGACGCAGCAGGCCCTGCAGCGCCGCCTGTTCTGGCCGCTGTCGCTGCTGTTTATCGGCGTGATTTATGCCGCGGCGCGCCTGCCGGGCTTGACCAATATGGGGCTGGCGCTGGTTACGCCGCTGTTTATCGTGCTGTGCCTTGATGTCTGCCAGCGCCTGCCCGGCCGTGGCCAGGCGCTGCTGGCAGAGCTGGGCCAGCGCTCCACCTTTATCTGGCTGACCCACACCTTCTACTGCTACTACTTCTTCCAGCCGTTTATCTACGCACCGCGCTTTACGCCGCTGATCTGGCTGCTGTTGCTGACGGTATCCTGGCTGACCAGCGTGGTGCTCGGCTGGATCTATCAGCAGCTGTTTACCCGGCCCAAAATGCCGGATAACCGTATCCCGACCTGAGTCAGGGCTTGTCGACCGCCACCGCTTCAATGCGGGATTGGGGTTTCACCCCGCCCGCCACCAGCCACACCGCGACGATAATCACCAGCGCCCCGGCGATAAACCCTTTTGACAGGGTTTCGCCCAGGAAAAGATACCCCCACAGAACGCCAAACGGCGGGATGAGGAAGGTCACGGTCAGCGTTCTCAGCGGACCGATGTCGGCAATCAGGCGGAAGAACAGGATGTAGGCCCAGGCGGTACACACCAGGCCCAGTGCCAGCACGCACAGCCATACGCCGGGATGATCCCACTGCACCGCAGGCTGAACGATCAGCGACCCGATAAACACCGGCAGCAGAAAAACACTGGCCCCGATCTGACTGCCCAGCGCCACCAGCCGGGCATCCATCCCGCCGCGATCGCCAATCCATTTTTTCGTCAGGAAGCCTGCGCTGGCATAGCAGGCCGTTGCCACCAGGCAGGCGGCAATGCCCCACAGGACGTCCTGCGACAGCGCCAGGCTGCCGGTGGTGGTCAGCAGCACAATGCCCACCAGGCCCAGCAGCACCCCGGCGAGTTTTCTCAGGGTAAACGCTTCGCTGAAAAACAGGCCGCCAACCACTACCCCCATCAGCGGAGTGGTGGCGTTGAGGATGGCGGAATAGCCGGCGGGCAGCCACTTTGCCGCCAGGCAGTACATGACAAACGGCACCGCCGAATTAATCACCCCCAGCGACATGGCGGGCAGCGCCCGGCCGTTAAAATTAATCTTAACCCGCAGCACCAGCAGCAGCGTCAACAGCCCTCCGCAGCCAAACAGCACGCGCAGAAAAGCCGTATTCAGCGAACCAAAATACGGTGTGGCCACGCGCATAAAAAGAAAGCTCGCCCCCCAGATGGCGGCCAGCAGCACTAAGCGCCCGATATCCCCTTGCTTCACATCACTCTCCCGTTCCTGAGTTAAGCGTCCTTTATAGGCCGCACAACCAGGCAAAACAAGCCGTTAGCGGTCATTGAAATCGCTTACATTTATTTGCGAGCTGTGTCGTGGTATCGATATAACTGATCCGATGGGGCTTCTCATCTGGCAGTCAGGGTGCTTAAATTCGTTACTGAACACTGACCGGAGGTTTTATGCTGTCCTCACACACCCTTAGCCTGGCTATCCACCGTAACTGGGTAGACCTGTATGAAACGATCTGGAAACCCGAATTCTTCCCTAAATGGGCGTCGGGTCTCAGCCAGGGGCCGCTGGAGCCGGAAGGCAATGGCTGGAAAGGGCGCGGTCCCCAGGGGCCGGTAAAAGTGCGCTTCACCGGGCACAATCCCTTCTGCATCATGGACCACTACATTGACAGCGGTTACCGCAAAGAAATCTTTGTCCCGATGCGTATCGTGGCCAATGAAGAAGGGTCTCAGGTATTGATCACCGTATTTCGTCAGCCGCTGGTGTCGGACGAGAAATTCGCCCAGGAGCTGGAGTGGGTAAAACAGGATTTACAGGCGCTGCACACGCTGCTGACGACCTGACAGCACGGGCAGGGAGGAGCGGGCGCAGCCCGGCAGATAAGGAGCTTCTGATGCAGAAAATTATTTTTGATACTGATATTGGCGTCGATGACGCCTTTGCCCTCGCCTACGCGGCGAAAAGCATGGATATTCTCGGTGTGACCACCGTCTTCGGCAATGTGCCGGTCGAACAGGCGGTCAGTAATGCCCGGCTGTTCAGCCAGAAAATCGGTCTGGATGTGCCGATCTATCGCGGCAGTTCCCGGCCGCTGGCGCTCGCGCCCTCTGCCCCCGCCTGGGATGTGCATGGGGCCGACGGGCTGGGCGGCGTCTTTGACAACCCGTGGAACGGGGCCGCCGACAACGCCATTCACTTTATTATCAACAGCGTTCGCGCTCACCCCGACGAACTGACCCTGGTCGCCATCGGCCCCCTGACCAATATCGCGCTGGCGATTAATCAGGCGCCGGATATCGTGCCGCAGATTAAGCAGCTGGTGATCATGGGCGGTGCTTTTGGCACGCTGGGCAACAGCGGTAACGTCACGCCTTTCGCTGAGTTTAATATCTGGAAAGACCCGCATGCCGCCGACCAGGTGCTGAACTCCGCGCTGCCAGTGGTGGTGTTGCCGCTGGACGTGACGCATCGGGTGCGGGTCAGCGGCGATGACATCCGCGCCCTGCGCCACCCGGTGCTGGAAGCGATCTCCCGCAGCTACCTGCAATACAGCCTTGAAAAAGAGGGCGTTGAAGGCATGGCGCTGCACGATACGCTGACCATCGCCTGGCTGAACCACCCGTCGTGGTTTGGCATCACAGAGTCGCCGGTGCGGGTGGTGACCGACGGCATCAGCCGCGGCCAGACGCTGCGCCAGCTTAACAGCGTGGCATCCTGTGACGATCCGTTTGCCGGATGCCGGGTGCAAAAGCTTTGCCTGTCGGTCGAGGCGGAAAAAGTGAAAAAACACTTCCTGGATACGTTACGCCGCTGACTGCGCGCGAGCGGTGACCATTAATCCGGGTCAGCAGCAGAATTAATGGTCACTGCGTTAACGATCACTGTCATAAATTGTCCATTCTGTCAGGCCAGCTTATTAAGCGTAAAACAACGTCAATTGTTGCGCAATTTTTTTGAACAAGAAGAGCAAATCACTCCGCTATCACAACTTCATTAGCCCGCGTATTATTGTTTTCAACGAGGCAGAGCGCCTTATCTAAACAAACTTAATGAAGGAATGACCCCATGAAATCTATCAAAACTTTTGCAGCAGTTCTCGTGCTTTCTACCGTTTCTTTCGCCAGCTTTGCTCAGACTGTTACCGCGACCGGGACTACTCTGGACAGCGCTGAAGCCAGCATCGCCGCTCAGGCACAGCAGGCGGGTGCGTCTTCATACAAAATTACTGAAGCCAACACCAACAACAGCGTTCATATGACGGCTGAACTGCTGAAATAACAGCAACAGTGCAATGAGTGATATTGCCTGAGGTGATATGCCCGGTCCCTGGATAACAGGGAACGGGCATACCGCATTTTACCGCCCGGCCATCCCGGCCATCATCCCCATCGACATCCCCACCGCAATCCGCCCCGATATGAAGCGCTCAGGCAACCACTGGCACGTAGTAGTCAATTCTGCCGGAACGTGAGGCGCTGAAGCACTGCGGGTCGATACGCTCAATGTCATAGCCATCGCGGCGCACCGCTCCTGCGGTCGGCAGCGCATGCTCATAAACCAGCCTGATAAAGTCAGCGTACTGCTGCACGTCACCCTCGAAGATGAAATGCAGATACATCTGCCTGTCGACGGTCACCTGCACCGGCTGTGGTTCTCCCCCCGCTGCCTCAGGGTTCAGGCAGGCCAGATATTGCAGGGTGGCACAGTCTTCGGCGCGCGGGCCGCCTTTGATCACCTTCGTCAGGGCGTACAGCTCGCCGGGCATCACCGTCGTCGTCGCCAGCTGCTGCTGCCACAGCGTTTCACGCTGGTCCCAGCAAAAGTCGCACAGCGTGTCCAGCGTGAAGGCGTGATCCGTCACCCGCCCCTGCAGGGTCAGCGCCTCCAGCTCCACCATCTGGCCTTCCGGCACCGCTAACGTGGTGAGATTGATCGGTGGGCACAGCCCTTTGCACGACCAGTGCAGCGCATCGCGGTACTGCGCGGGGGTGACGTTGAAATGGCGCTTAAAGGTTTTGTGATAGACGTTATGGCTGGAAAAACCGTGCTCGCTGCCGACGGAGTCGATCTGTTTATCAAACAGTCGCAGCATAAAGGCGCTGGAGGTCAGCCGCCGCTGACGGCAGTAAGACGCCAGCTTTTGCCCGGTCACTTCTTTAAAAATACGCTGCAGGTGCCACTTCGAGTAGCCCGATTTTTCAACGAAGTCGTTGATGGTGAGCGGCGTATGGATATTCCCTTCCAGCCAGTGCAGCAGTTGGTAAACAACTTCCTGTTTGAAGGTCGTTTTCACGATGAATTACGCTCTCTGGTGAGTGTCAGCAAATGGTTTTTCAGGGACAAAGGGTTAGTGGTGCCCGCCGTATGACCCAGCGAACAGGCCAGCCATGCCCCGTCGGCGGCCAGCCGCGCCACTTCATGCTGGGGTTGGCTGTCCGTTTCATGATGCCGTTGCAGTCGGCCAGCCAGCCATGCCGCCCAGCGGGCACACAGTTCCGGCGACGCCATCATCGACAGTGACAGCGGAACGCGCAGGCTCTTTTCGGCCTGTAAAATATCGTCAAACGCCACGCTGATATAGGCACGGGTAAAACAGCCCGGCGACGATCCATCGACGGCCAGCAGGCGGTCAATCGCCCGCTCATTCTCCGCCATAAAACTGTCAAATACCGCATCCAGCAGCGACTGCTTGTGGGGAAAGTGGTGGAAGAATCCCCCTTTTGTCACGCCGGCAGCGGCCGCCACGGCCTGCACCGTTACGCCGTTCAGCCCCTGTTGCGCGGCCAGTTCGGCGGCGCAGTGGATCAGCGCGGCCCTGACCTGTTCAGGTTGTTTTTTACGCTTATAGCCCCGATCGCAGCAGAGCGCTTCGCGGATAGAACGGGATGCAATGGTGTTTTTGATCATGATGTTTCGTTTTAAAGATACCACGCGGTATGTTTGCAGCAAGATAGCATAATTCTGGAAACATCCGGATATTTTTAGCTTGACGAACGCCCGCTGATAATGAAATTTTTACATCTGATTTAACTCTAAATAAAAAAAATAATCTGACCGGGGTCATATCCTGAGAACTTACTCAGTCGCCCTCGCTGTTGCAGGCCCAACGGACATGATAGATTTCTTTCATACATTTTATCAGGACGCCTTAGATGAAAAAAACCACACTCACGGATATCGCCCGCGAAGCGGGCGTTGGTGTCGCGACGGTCGATCGGGTGCTCAACCGCCGCGCCCCGGTGCGGCCAGACACTGAGCAGCGCGTGGTTCAGGCCGCTTCCCGACTCGGCTATCGTTTTGACCCGGCGTTCCTCTCTGTTGCTGCTCCGCGCCACGGCGGTGGCACGCTGCGCGTTGGCGTGATCCTGCTTTCCCGCGATTATTCGTTTTACGATACGCTCGCCAGAGCCTTAGAACATCACGCCGCCCCCTATTTGCAGGAAGGCACCCGGATCGAATTTGCTTTTCATGATATTCACGCCATTGAAGAGACTGCCGCCGCCATTGACGATCTGAGCGACCGCGTCAACGTGCTGGCACTGATTGCGCTGGATAATGCCCTGATACGCCGCGCTGTTGAAAAAGCCAGCCAGAAAGGGGTCAAGGTCTTCACCGTGCTGTCGGATCTTTCTGCGTGTGGCCATGCCGGGTATATCGGCCTTGATAACCGCAAGGCAGGCCGGACCGCTGCCTGGGCAGTGCAGCGCCTGAGCGGGCCGCCGGGTAAAGTGGGGGTTATCGTCGGTGATAATCGCTTTTTATGTCAGGAAACCTGCGAAATCAGCTTCCGTTCCTACCTGCGGGAATATGCCACCGGTCATACGGTGCTGGAACCGGTCAAGAGTTTTGAGAACGTGGAGCAGGGCTATCAGGTGACGGCCGATCTGATCCGCCATCATCCACAGCTGTCAGTGATCTATGCGCCCTGCGGCGGCGTGGAAGGCGTGGTCAACGCCCTGCGTGACAGCGGCAGACGGCATGAGATTACGCTGATCTGTCACGGTCCGTTGCAGGATGCGCAGCTGGCGCTGATTGACGGTACGCTGGACATCATGATCGCTCACCGGCTGGATGAGCTGGCCGCCCGCATTATTGAGGCGATGCAGCAGTCCCGCCGGGAAGAACGCGGCGGGTTTATCACCCTGACCAGCGGTTTTGAGCTGATTACCAAAGAAAATTACTGATCCCCTCCGGGCTGAGACACGCTGTCCGTCGCGGCGCGACCTGCGCCGCGGTCTGAGCCCGGCTCCCCTGACTGCGCCTTTTTGCATAACGTTCTGAATTAGCGAAAATGATAGAATTTTATCATTTAAAACTATCAAAAATAGTGCGATCGCCATCAAAAAACAAACATTCCATCATTGTTGCTAATGGAATTTTTGTTTGATACTGCCTTCAAATAAAAACCTGAAGGATTCTCCTGTGCCGCTGAACGTATCAGAACCTGCAAAGATCCACATTGCTAACGCCCCCTGTAGCTGGGGCGTGGATGACCCGAAGAACCCGCACCTGCCCCCCTATGAGAAAGTGCTGAAAGAAGCGGCGCAGGCGGGCTACCAGAGTATTGAGCTGGGGCCGTGGAGCTATCTGCCCACCGATCCGGCACTGCTGACTGAAAAGCTGAATCAGTATGGCCTGACGCTGGTGGCGGGCACCCTCTTTGACGACCTGGTGAGCGAAGCCAACTTCCCGGCGATGGTGGAGCTGACCCATAACCTGTGCCGCAATCTGTCACAGGTGCCGACGGCAGCGCCCGTTCACGGCACTAACTTACCGGCACCGTATCTGGTGATTATCGACTTCGGCAACGCCGACCGCGCGCGCCTTGCCGGGCAGTACGATAAAGCCGAACGCCTGTCCGACAGTGACTGGCAGCGCATGACGGGTCATATCTGCGAGATTAGCCGCATTGCCAAAACCTATGGGGTACGCCCGGTGATCCATCCGCATGCGGGCGGCAGCATTGAGTTTGCCGATGAGCTGGAAAAGCTGGTGCAGTACATCCCGCACAGCGTAGCGGGCCTGTGCCTCGATACCGGGCACCTTTACTACGCGGGTATGGACCCGATCCCCGCGCTGGCGCACTACTTTGACCGCATTGACTATCTGCATTTCAAAGACGTGAACAACGCGGTGTTTCGCGACGTAATTGCCCGTGAAACCGACTTCTTTGCCGCCTGCGCAGAGGGGGTGATGTGCCCGATCGGTCAGGGGGCGATTGACTACCCGGCCGTGCGTGCCTTCCTCGCGGAGCGCCATTACCAGGGCTGGATCACCATCGAACAGGAGCGTGACCCGCGCCATGCCGACGGCAGCCTGCACGACGTGACTGAAAGTCTGCGTTACCTCAACTCTGTCGGATTTTAATTAAGGAACATCAGATGATTAACGGCATTAAACCTCTCGGTCGCTCTCTGCGCTGGGGCATGGTCGGCGGCGGCGGCACCAGCCAGATTGGCTATATCCACCGTTCAGCGGCGCTGCGTGACAACACCTTTACTCTGGTGGCTGGCGCATTCGATATTGACGCCGCACGCGGCCGCACTTTCGGCGAGAGCCTGGGCGTTGCGGGGCATCGCTGTTACCCGGACTATCAGACGCTGTTTGCTGAGGAAGCCGCACGCGCTGACGGTATAGAAGCGGTGTCCATTGCCACGCCAAACAGCACCCACTTTGCTATCTGCAGGGCCGCGCTGGAAGCGGGCCTGCACGTGGTGTGTGAAAAGCCGCTGTGTTTCACCACCGCAGAAGCGAAAGAACTGGCTGACCTGAGCCACAGGCAGAATAAAATTATCGGCGTCACCTACGGCTATGCCGGCCATCAGCTGATCCAGCAGGCGCGCAGCATGATTGCCGAAGGTCTGCTGGGCGATATCCGCATTGTGAATATGTCATTCTCGCACGGCTTCCACCATGAAGCGGTAGAGCTGGATAATCCAAGTACCCGCTGGCGCGTTGACCCGAAATTCGTCGGGCCGAGCTACGTGCTGGGCGACCTGGCGACGCACCCGCTGTTCCTGGCGGAAACCATGCTGCCGGAGTTGAAAATTAAACGCCTGATGTGTTCACGCCAGAGCTTTGTCAAAAGCCGCGCACCGCTGGAAGATAACGCCTTTGTCCTGATGGAGTACCATAACGGGGCGGTGGGATCGCTGTGGTGTTCGGCGGTGAACTGCGGATCGATGCACGGCCAGAAGATCCGCGTGATCGGATCGAAAGCCAGCCTGGAGTGGTGGGACGAGCAGCCGAACCAGCTACGCTATGAAATTCAGGGTGAACCGGTGCGCATTCTGGAGCGCGGCATGGGTTACCTGGCCCCGCGCGCGCGGGAAGAGGACCGCATCGGCGGCGGCCACCCGGAAGGGTTGTTCGAAGCCTGGTCGAATCTGTACCGCCGTTTTGCGATAGCGATGGACGCGACCGATCGCGGTGATAAGGCACTGCTGGCTGATTTCTGGTATCCCGATGTACATGCCGGGGTGGCGGGCGTGCAGTGGGTTGAGCGCTGCGTTGAGTCGGCGGATGCGGGTGCGACCTGGGTGGACTTCGGCTAATTCGCCCCGCCGCGGGCGGACAGGGAAAACGTGCGCCTGACACAGCTCTCTTATCTCCCCTTTTATTCCCGCCGCGTTGGCTGGGCGCGAATATACTGCCAAAACCGCTCCGCAGAGAGGTTGAGCCTTGACCCGGAGCGGTAGACATAGGCTTTGATATCCAGCGATACCGCAGGATCCATAATCGCCAGCTTCCCTTCCCGCAGTTCATCCTTAATGGAATACTGCGGCAGCCAGCCTACGCCCTGACCGTTGACGATCATGCGCTTCAGCAGCTCGCTCATCGACGAGACAAACCGCAGGGAAAATGTGTCGTCGGACAGCCTGTCGATCACCTGATTGACCTGTCGCCCCATATAGCTGTCGTTGGCATATTTCATTAACGGTAAAATATCGTGGTCGAGGGAATACAGCGGCTCGCCGCTCTGATCACAGGGCGTCACCAGATGGAGGTGAGAGTCAAAAATTTTATGGTTTACAAAGGGATAGTTCATCAGCTCTTCGTTGTAGAAACTCAGAATAAAATCACATTTCCCCTCTTTCAGGTTATAGACCGCCTCATCCACGTTAATCGATTCAACATAGTGAATACGCTCCAGGCTGTCGTTATAACCTGCAATCATTTCGGGCAGCAGCAGCACCGACAGTGACGGGGCCGCATCAATCTTGATGCTCTGTCTGAGATTGTCTAACCCTTTGATTCGGCTGAGCTGAAAATCCATATCGTCCAGCATGTTGCGGGCATAGCCGATAAAATTTTTGCCCTGCTGCGTCAGCTGCAGTGGGTTCTTACTGCGGTCAAAAATCATAAAACCCAGGGCTGACTCAAGCGACTGAATACGACGGCTGAAAGAGGACTGCGAAATATTTCTTTTCTCCGCCGCCTGGGTAAAACTGCGGCTCTCTTCCAGTGCAATCACATCATAAAACCACTTTACTTCGAGGTTGCCGATCATCGCTGTCTGTTTCCCATGTCGCAAAAACGCTATGCAAATTTAGCATGCAGCATAGAAATTATGCAATTAGAGCATCTGTTATCCAGTGCTAGTATCCCTTCCACTGTTCGCAACAAACCATTAACTCATTCTCCGGCCACTAATAGTCAGGTATCTCATGTCCAGCACCGCATCCCTTAAAGCAGCCCTGTCAGACCTTGGTATTACCGACCTTGATGATGTGATTTACAACCCCAGCTATGAACTGTTGATGGAGCATGAAACCTCGGCGGAGTTAACCGGCTGGGAACGCGCCAGCCTGACCGCCTCCGGGGCAGTAACCGTCGATACCGGGGAATTCACCGGGCGTTCGCCGCGTGATAAATACATCGTCAGGGATGCACTGACTGAGAATACCGTCTGGTGGTCTGACGCCGGAAATGGCCGCAACGATAATAAGCAGCTCTCCCAGGACACCTGGTCAGAACTGCGGGCGCTGGTTTGCCAGCAGCTGTCAGGGAAAAAACTCTACGTGGTCGATGCCTGGTGCGGGGCTAACCCCGACTCGCGCCTGGCAGTGAGAGTGGTGACGGAAGTCGCCTGGCAGGCACACTTCGTCAAAAACATGTTTATTGCCCCTTCAGCGCAAGAGCTGGCGGACTTTACCCCTGACTTCATCGTGATGAACGGGGCGAAATGTACTAACAGCCAGTGGCAGTCCCAGGGGCTGAACTCTGAGAATTTTGTGGCCTTCAATCTGAGCGAAAGAATTCAGCTGATCGGCGGCACCTGGTACGGCGGCGAGATGAAAAAGGGGCTGTTCTCGGTGATGAATTACCTGCTGCCTCAGCGGGGAATTGCCTCCATGCACTGCTCGGCCAACCGCGGCGCAGCGGGCGATGTGGCGCTGTTCTTCGGCCTTTCCGGCACCGGTAAAACCACGCTGTCAACCGACCCGCTGCGCGAGCTGATCGGCGACGATGAACACGGCTGGGATGCGGACGGCGTCTTCAACTTTGAAGGCGGCTGTTATGCCAAAACCATTAACCTGAGTGAAGCCGCAGAGCCGGAAATTTACCGCGCTATCCGCCGTAACGCGCTGCTGGAAAACGTGGTGGTGAGAGACGACGGCAGCATCGACTTCGCGGACGGCAGCAAAACTGAAAACACCCGCGTTTCCTACCCGCTGGACCATATTGAGAATATTGTCCGTCCGGTTTCCGCTGCGGGCCATCCTTCGAAAGTGATTTTTCTCGCCGCAGATGCTTTCGGCGTACTGCCCCCGGTATCGCGCCTGACCAGGGAACAGATGCAGTATCACTTCCTGTCCGGTTTTACCTCAAAACTGGCCGGTACCGAACGCGGCATCACCCAGCCGACACCGACCTTTTCCGCCTGCTATGGTGCCGCCTTTTTAATGCTGCCCCCGACCCGCTATGCCAGCGTGCTGGCAGAAAAAATGGCGGAAACTCAGGCAGAAGCCTGGCTGGTCAATACCGGATGGAATGGCAAGGGAGAGCGCCTGTCGCTGCGGGATACGCGCAATATTATCAACGCGATCCTGAACGGGACCATTGAGCAAAATGACACCCAACTGCCGGTCTTTGGGCTGATGATCCCGGAACAGGTGCCGGGCGTGGCCGATGCCCTGCTCGACCCGCGCAACGGCTGGGACAGCCCGGAAGCGTGGCAGCACGAGGCTGAAAAATTAGCCCACCTGTTTATCACCAACTTCGCACAGTACACGCGCACCGAAGAGGGAGCGCGTATCGCCCAGGCCGGACCGACCGTCTGATCGCACATCTGCCCGCAGTAAGGCCCTGTCAGGCCTTACTGCGTTAACCCGGCTTAACTCCCCCGGCTGGCTTACGCAAAGCTCAGGGCCTGCGTCTTCACCAGCCGCACAAACGGCCCCGCCAGCGTCGCATTATGATGGGCAATAATCTGCTCTGCCGCTAACACCTCGCTGTCCGTGGTGCTGTGCGCATCGCTCACCAGTACCACCTCAAACCCCAGATCTGCCGCCGCCCGACAGGTGGTATCAACGCAATATTCGGTTTTCATTCCGACGATCGTCAGCCGCTTCACCCCGGAGGCCTGTAGCCACGCCAGCAGCGGCGTACCGGCAAAACAGCTTGGGTGGGATTTGTTAAAACAGCGGTCCGTCTGCGCCAGCGGCAGTTCAGCGGCGAGCTGCCACCGTTCACTGCCTGCGGCGATCGGTGAATCCGCCGGCCCCGTGTGCTGAGCAAAATAGACAGGAACCTGCTGCGCGCGCGCGGTCGTCACCAGGTGGGCAATATTGGCGATTAAACGCGTTTTATCATGCGGAACCTGCGGACCGTGCAGTAAACCCGCTTGCATATCAATCACTAACAGCGCGGAAGCGTCAGACATGTTATTTCTCCTTTAACGATCCTGATAAATACCAGTCACGACGGAGAATGGCGCAGCCCCGTCGGAAACCGGCGGGTGGGGGAAGGTTTGCTAACTACTCAGACACGCAAACTCGCCACACGCCGCCGGAAGCGGTGGTGGTGGTGGTGGTCGCGGTGAGGAACAGCTGAGTATTTTGCATAACAGACAGCCTCGCGCAGACAGCACGGTTATGCAATATTTTTCTCAGGGGACGATCGCAGGAGGTGATAACCATCGGTCCAATCCCTGGCCGACGTTATCGAGGGTTTTCGGTGCAGCCGGGCTAAAGAATAGCGCCTGGCGGTACATGTTTGAAGGTATCGACATAAACCCGAAACACGTATTTAAAGAATTTTTTCATGGTGACCTGTATGCAGCATCAATTAATAACGCTAAAAAATTATACCTGTTGCACGTTTTTCAGGCAATATTTTATGAGCCAGATCACAAAATTGGCTTAAGTATGCCGATAAAAAGGTAAACCTTTCCTAAACGACCTGGCCAGCCTCCGCATTTATCCCTTCATCTGCTGCGCAATTTTTTCCAATATTTTGCAGGCCTGCGCGCAGATAATGGCGGCTTCTCTCATCATGGATCGGACGCCAATGCCCTTTTCGAACGGTTTTCTCCTCAGTCTTTCCCTGTGTCTGGATATTGGCATCGCCAATATCGCGATGATCACCCTCGCCATGCAGCGCGGCTATTTTCACGGCTTCTG
This sequence comes from Erwinia sp. Eh17-17, assembly GCF_039675725.1. Lineage (NCBI taxonomy): Bacteria > Pseudomonadati > Pseudomonadota > Gammaproteobacteria > Enterobacterales > Erwiniaceae > Erwinia > Erwinia sp. Eh17-17. The sequence goes on from NZ_JBDFQT010000004.1 coordinate 237,979, forward strand.
GCTGGGGATCGGCACCTGCGTGGGCGATCTGATCTACGCGATCCTCGCTATGGCGGGCATGGCGGTGCTGCTGCAGTTCACGCCGGTGCGCTGGGTGCTGTGGATCGGCGGTTCGCTGATGCTGCTGTGGTTTGCGTGGAAGATGGTGCAGAGCGCAATGCGCCCGACGGCCGATCTCAGCGCCGGGGATATCGGTCAGGCCCTGAGCATTCGTCAGAACTTTTTCCGCGGTATCGTCCTGGCGATGTCGTCACCCACGGCCATCCTGTGGTTCGCGGCGGTCGGCGGCGCGTTGATTTCGCGCATGAGCAGCGGCGGCACGGCCGCTTCTGGCTGGTTTCTGAGCGGGTTTTTCCTGGCGGGTGTGACCTGGACGGCGGTGCTGTGTGCGGTGGGCAGCGTCGGCGGGCGCATGCTCGGAGCGAAGATGCTGCGCTGGTCGTATATCGCCTCGGCAGCGATCTTCTGCTATTTCGCCGCTTACGTCATCATCTCCGGCTACCGCGAATTTATCGGCTGACGATGCGCAGATAGTGGTGCGGCGTGATGCCCATCATTTTGCGGAAGCTGTTAATAAAGTGGCTCTGGTCGTAAAAACCTAAGCGATGCGCCACATCCAGCGCGCTGTGCTGATGACGCAGCAGGTTGCGCGCCGCCAGCAGGCGCAGCTGCATGTGGTATTGCAGCGGGGCAATGCCTATCTGCTGGCGAAACTGGCGCACAAAGTGGTATTTGCTGAGTCCGGCAGCGGCGGCCAGCTCGTCCAGCGTCAGCTTTATCGTCAGGTTATCGCGCATGCATTCCAGCGCCCGCCCGACGGACAGCGTGGCCGCCATGCTCTCCCCTCCGTGGCTGTGTTTCAGCAGCTGGCTGGTCAGCCACAGCAGATTTTGCTGCTGTACCTGCTCCTCATCTGCCGACTGCACGTAGCTGCAGATCGCCGCGAACAGCGCCGGATCGCGCAGCACCCCTTCGCGCAGGATCGGCTGTTTACGATCGGCAAGATCGGCAAACACCTGCTGGGGCAGATGCACGCTGAAAAACTCTACCGGGTCGGCACCAAACTGCGAGGACTGCAAGGTTTCGGGGTTATAGAGGGTGATCTCACCGGCCTGTACCGACAGGGTTTGCTGGTGCAGGCTGAGGGTTTCAATGCCGCTGAGGTTGGCACTGATGACGTATTCTTCATGGGTGTGCAGCGGGAAAGCCGCATGGGAGGCGGTAAGGTGCGAACATTCAATCTGATTGCGGCTGTGCCAGTCAACTATCGATAACGCCATATCCACTCCGCCCCTGACAGGCCGGAGCGTCAGCTCACCGGCCCAGATGTTCCACTAAAATACTACAGCCGATGCCGATCAGCACGACACCGCCAAAAATTTCCGCCCATTTTCCCATCACCGGGCCGAGGAAACGGCCGAGCAGGATACCGGCGGAAGCCATAATCATGGTGGAAGCGCCAATCGCCAGCGCGGTGGTAATAATGTTGACCTGTAAGAATGCCAGGCCCACGCCGACGGCCAGCGCATCCAGGCTGGTCGCCACGGCAGTACAGGCCAGCAGCCAGAAACCGTGACTGGCTGGCGCTTCTTCCGGCCGGCACTCTTTTTTGCGCAGCCCTTCGACAATCATCCGGCTGCCTAAGATAAACAGCAGGCCGAAGGCCACCCAGTGATCCCACGCCATAATGTACTGGCTGGCAGCCAGGCCAATCGCCCAGCCAATCAACGGAGTCAGTGCTTCTATCGCGCCGAAGATCAGGCCGGTACGCAGTGCTTCTTTCAGGCTGGGGCGATGCAGACTGGCGCCTTTGCCGATCGCCGCCGCAAAGGCGTCCATCGACATACCAAAAGCCAGAATCAGGGTTGCGTATAGGTTCATTGTATTTATCCTGTCTGAAGAGACAGATACGTTCCAGGTCGTTAAAACATCAGCTCATGTTGTCAAAACAACCCTGAGCCAGTTCAAGTGAGACGCATCCTAGCACGCAATTCAGAAGAAAAAAAGACAGTAAAATCAGGGATTTGAGTATAGCCTCGGCTATACTTTTTAACAGTGGCTATTTTAGCGGTGAAAATCAGAGCGAAAACTCTAAAAGAATTACCGTGTTACAAAAAGAGTAGGGATATACATCCCTGACGTGACTGGGGGATATTTCGCCCGTTATCCGCACGAATCCCCCCCTTTTACTGCCCTGAATCGCGGGTATTACCAGACGCGATAGACGCGGCCCGTTTCTACGCCATCCACGCTGCGGCGATAGGCCAGCGCCACGCGCGCGGCCGGGGCGCTCTCAAAACCGGGGAAGAACGGGCCATAGCTTTCCAGCGCTTCGCTGAGCACCGTCGGGCTGACGGCGTTGATGCGCAGGCCGCTCAGCTCAGTGGCGGCGGCCAGCACAAAGCCTTCCAGCGCCGCGTTCACCGCCGTGGCGTTCACCCCGGTACGGATTGGCTGCTGCGCGAGGATCCCGCTGGTCAGGGTAAAAGACCCTCCCGGATTAACGAAATCTTTGCCGATCATCACCAGCCGCACCTGCCCCATCAGCTTATCCTGCAGGCCGTGGTTGAACTGCTCACTGGTCATCTCCGAAAGTGGGCCAAAGTGGACGCCACCGGTGGCGGAGATCACCGCATCTACTTTACCCGTTTGCGCAAACAGGGCTTTCACGCTCTCCTCTGAGGTCAGATCCACCTGGAAATCCCCCTGCGTTTTTCCCACGCGGATCACCTGATGGTCACGCCTCAGCTCGCTGACAATACCCTGACCCACGGTGCCGGATGCACCAATCACTAAAATTTTCATCTGCTCTCTCCTGCCGGTTAGGTAAGTCCGCTGATTGTGGCGCAGTGCAGTTGTGGGATAAATGAGCGATACTTTCGGGAACTCCAAACCCAGAGTTTGTAATCATGGATAAATTACGCAGTATTGAAGCCTTTATCTGCGCCGTGGAGAGCGGCAACTTCAGCGAAGCGGCGCGGCGGCTGGACATCACCGCCGTGATGGTCGGCAAGCATGTGCGTCAGCTGGAAACCGTGCTTAATACCCGTCTGCTGCAGCGCAATACCCGGCGTCAGCATCTGACGGAAGCCGGGCAGAGCTATTACCGGCAGTGCAAAATGGCGCTGGCGCAGCTGCGCGAAGCGGATGAAAGCGTGGAGAATATGAAAAGCACGCCGTCAGGCCTGCTGCGCATCAGCGCGCCGCTGAATCTTGGGGCCAGCGCCATTGCCACGGTGGTGACGCGCTATCAGCTGTGCTATCCGCAGGTAAAGATTGAGCTGGACCTGAACGACAGCTTTGTCGATCTGATCGCCGAAGGGTTTGATTTTGCTGTGCGCATCGGCGGGCTGAAGCACAGTGAACCGCTGGTCGCTCAGTTTCTTGGCGAGTATCAGATGGTGGTGTGCGCCGCGCCGGACTACCTGGCGCAGCACGGTTCCCCGCAAACGCCGGACGACCTGCATCAGCACCGCTGCCTGGCGAACAGGGCCTGGAACAAGAACAATGCCTGGCAGTGGGGGACGGTCACCTGGCCGTTCGACAACAGCTTTACCTGTAATGACGGCCAGGCCCTGCGTCAGGCGGCGCTGGCCGGGGCCGGGCTGATACTGCAACCGCGCATTCTGCTGGCGCAGGATATTGCCGCCGGCCGTCTGGTGCCGCTGCTGCAAGCGTGGCAGCCGGAGAGCCGCCCGATTAACCTGCTGTGGCGTCAGGATCTCAGTCCGTCGGAAAAACGCCGCAGCTTTGTGCGCTGGATGCGCGAGCACGTCCCCCCGGCTCTGGTGGTTTAATGATTGAAGATGCGCGGGGATTCACTGAAAATAGCGGCAACTGATTAACACGGAATTGTGATGAAAAACCCTTTTGAAACTTTCCTGATGCCGATGAGCACCCTGCTGCTCGGGTTTCTCTCCGCGCTGCTGCTGCCGGCGCCCTCGTTCGGCCTGACGCTGGCGCGCAGGCTGGTCGACATGTTCCACCTGGATGATATCAGCCAGCTGTATACGCTGGTGTTCTGCCTGTGGTTTTTACTGCTGGGGGTGATTGAGTTTTACGTGATTCGTTTTATTTATCTGCGGTTTATACGGCCGTGATAAGCGGACGGGTCGTGTGAACGGGTCGACCGGAAAAAAAGGTCGACCCCTACGGGGTATGAGGTGGGGGCTGACCTTCTTTTTCGGTCAACCCGCCAGGTTACCCGCTAAATATCATCGCGATGCTGCTGGAAAAAATCACCAGGCCGATAAAAAACAGCACGATAGCGGTAACTGCATTATCCTTTTTCATCCTGATATCCCCTCAGAACCACTGGCCGAAACGGCGGATATACAGGCGTTTCATCCCCTGAGTGAGCAGGCAGTAGCCCAGCAGGGTCGCCAGCAGCCACGGGAAGTAGTTCCACGGCAGCGGCACCAGACCCACGGCATGGCCCAGCGGTGAGAACGGGATCAGAATGCCCAGCACCATCACCAGCCCGGTCATCAGCATCACCGGCAGCGCGGCGCGGCTCTGGATAAACGGGATTTTCTGCGTGCGCAGCATATGCACCACCAGCGTCTGTGACAGCAGTCCCTCTACAAACCAGCCAGACTGGAAAAGTGACTGCATTTCGACGCTGTTCGCCGCAAAGACATACCACATGACGCAGAAGGTGGTGATGTCGAAGATTGACGAGGTGGGCCCCATCCACAGCATAAAGCGCCCGATATTCTTCGCATCCCACTGGCGTGGTTTACGCAGAAACTCTTTGTCCATTTTGTCCCACGGCAGCGCCAGCTGGGACAGGTCATACATCAGGTTCTGCAACAGCAGGTGAATCGCCAGCATCGGCAGGAACGGAATAAATGCGCTGGCCACCAGCACCGAAAAGACATTGCCGAAGTTGGAGCTGGCGGTCATGTTCAGGTACTTGATGATATTGCCAAAGGTCTCGCGCCCTTTAATCACCCCCTGCTCCAGCACCAGCAGGCTTTTCTCCAGCAGGATGATATCCGCCGATTCTTTGGCGATATCGGTCGCGCTGTCGACGGAAATGCCGATATCGGCAGCGCGCAGCGCGGGCGCATCGTTAATGCCGTCCCCAAGGAAGCCGACGGTGTGGCCGTTGCTCTGCAAGGCCTGCAGCACGCGGGTTTTCTGCTGCGGGCTGAGGCGGCAGAACAGCGTTCTCTGCTCCACCAGCCGCGCCAGCTCCGCGTCGCTGATGCGTGAGATCTCGCTGCCACATAGCGGCGTGCCCGGATCCAGCCCGACCTCACGGCAGATTTTACGGGTGACGGTCGCGTTATCCCCGGTCAGCACTTTCACCGTCACGCCGTTTTCATGCAGCGCGGCAATCGCCGCTGCGGCGCTCTCTTTTGGCGGGTCGAGGAATGTCAGCAGGCCGGTAATGACCAGATCGCGTTCATCGGCTACGCTCAGCGGAGTAGTTAGCGTGTGCTCACTTACATTGCGAGATGCCACCAGCAATACGCGGAAGCCCTGCTGGTTATACGCTTCCGCTAATGACTGCACGTTAAGGCGCGCGGCATCATCCAGCGGGCGCACGTCATCACCCTCCAGCCAGTGCGTCGAGACGGCCAGCATCTCGTCGACCGCCCCTTTGCAGATCAGCAGCTGCTGTTGCTCATCGGCCACCAGTACCGACAGGCGACGACGCTCAAAATCAAACGGCAGCTCGTCGATTTTACGATAGCGCCACAGCCCGCTCACCGCCTGACTGCCCTGGCTGAAGCCGAGGATCGCCTTGTCCATCAGGTTCTTCACCCCGGTCTGATGGCGGCTGTTGAGCCACGCCTGTTGCAGCACGCGCTCATCGCTCCGGCCGTGCAGGTTGAGGTGCTGCGCGAGGATGATCCGGTCCTGGGTTAACGTGCCGGTCTTATCGCTGCATAACACGTCCATCGCGCCAAAGTTCTGAATAGCATTCAGGCGCTTAACCACCACTTTGCGTTTTGACAGCGCGATCGCCCCTTTCGCCAGGTTGGAGCTGACAATCATCGGCAGCATTTCCGGCGTCAGGCCCACCGCGACGGCCAGCGCGAACAGCAGCGCATCGCTCCAGTCGCCCTTGGTGAAGCCGTTAATCAGCAGAACAATCGGCACCATCACCAGCATGAAACGGATCAGCAGCCAGCTGACACTGTTGACACCTCTGTCGAAGGAGGTTTGTGGGCGCTCACCTACCAGTGACTTCGCCAGCGATCCAAACCAGGTCTGACTGCCGGTGGCCACCACCACCGCCGTGGCGCTCCCGCTGGCGACGTTGGTGCCCATCAGGCAGATGCCCGGCTGGCTGAGCAACGCCTGCTCGTCAATCTCCGCCGCCGGGTTTCCCGCCAGCGGCTGGCTGTGGGTGTCAAACTTTTCAATCGGCAGCGCTTCACCGCTCAGCGCCGCCTGGCTGACGAACAGATCGCGTGAGGTCAGCAGCCGCACGTCGGCCGGGATCATATCCCCGGCGGAGAGCAGCACGATATCGCCCGGCACCACGTTTTGCAGCGGCACCTCAATGCTTACCGCCTCGCTGTCGGCATGGCTGCGGCGCAGTACCGTGGCCGTGGTGCTGACCAGCGATTTCAGCGCTTCCGCCGCTTTATTGGTGCGGTACTCCTGCCAGAAGCGCAGCAGTCCGCTGAGGCTGACCATGATCAGCATGATAATCACGCCGGTCAGATCGGTCTCTTCGCCCCTGCGCGCCGGCAGGATGTAGTCAGTGACAAAGCTGATGGCCGCCAGCACCATCAGCACCCAGATAAACGGGTTGTTAAACGCCTGGATCAGCTGCACCAGCGCCGCCGGGGCTTTATCGCTGGCGACCTGGTTAGGACCATAGTGCTGCAGACGTCCCTCTGCATCTTCCAGAGTCAGTCCCTGACGCTGAGTATTAAGACGAGCGAGGGTATTATCCAGGCTCTGGGTGGCCGCGCTGGCGATTGCCAGGTCGCGCGCCATTTTCAGGTTGGCTTTATGCATTTTCATGAGCCAGCTCCCTTTAATGAGGTGTTTTTTACGCGCAGGAAAGCCTTCCTGCTGACGAGGATTTTTCATTCATTCAGGGGGGCGGAGCTGGCGGAGCGAAGGGAACAGCCGTTAGTTGCCGTTATGCCTCCTCTGTTGCCACCGCCGCCTTTCTCGGGATGGAGGTTCTTTCATCGTGATGCTCCTGTTAGTAAGCCGCAGCGGCCGGGCTGTCCAGCGAAGTGCTGATGGGACTTAGGGTAAAAATTGCTGCACCATCGGGAGCGCGCGCAGGCGCACCGGTTACGTGCCGATAAGCCGCGTTAAACCGGGAGGAAACAGGTGATGACGTTGTGGTGTGACGTGTAAACGATGCATAAGCAATCCCTGTCCGGCAGTCTGCCTGGACGATATCGGATATCAGATTTCGGGATGCAACGACTCAGGGGAGAGAGGAAACATGGCCCGCCGGTAAACGGCAGGCGCACAACTGGCGTGGGCCTGCCTTTATAACGTTTCAGTTACAGGGTGACTGTCCAATTGTGTGCTCCTTAGAAGAAAGTGGCCGAATTCTAAACCGCGGGTGGCAGGTTGTAAACCGTGGGAACTGTTTACTAAGTAAACCTTTTATCAACGAAGTACGAATCTTCTTAAACACCCGGATTCCCCTTTACGTTAAAGGATGTGTCGAGGGGTTAACCTGCGGCGCGGGTAGCGTAAAACGCAAAACAGCGCGCCGCGACCAGTTGAAAATCGCGGGTAGTGGCGATTATTTCAGCAATAGTCAGCATTTATCGCTGGGGGATAACTTTTATTTAGCCCTTTTGCAGTGATTCCCGCCAGAAATAGACGATTTCACCCTGCCATCTTCGTGCAAATATCGCGTATTGAAAATTATCCTCTTTTCAGTCGCCAGGCCGGGCGCAGCGGGGGTTTTCACCATTGAATGCGGCTTTCGCTCTGCGTAAGATTCCTTGTTCACTTCTACTAATAAGAAACAATTATGCAAGCTTCCATCGCGCCATCTGTCGACACCGATACCGACGCCACGCCCGTCAATTCTCGCGGTAAAGTGGTGATCGCCTCGCTGGTCGGAACCGCTATCGAATTCTTCGATTTCTATATTTATGCCACTGCGGCCGTGATCGTCTTCCCCCATATCTTCTTCCCGCAGGGTGACCCGACCGTGGCCACGCTGCAGTCGCTTGCCACCTTCGCCATCGCCTTTATTGCGCGCCCGATTGGTTCAGCGGTATTTGGCCACTTCGGTGACCGCGCCGGGCGCAAAGTGACGCTGGTTGCCTCGCTGCTGACCATGGGAATTTCCACGGTGGCCATCGGCCTGCTACCGAGCTACGACACCATCGGCGTGTTCGCCCCGCTGCTGCTGGCGCTGGCGCGTTTTGGTCAGGGTCTGGGACTCGGCGGGGAATGGGGCGGAGCCGCGCTGCTGGCGACGGAAAATGCGCCGGCGAAAAAACGTGCCCTGTATGGATCCTTCCCGCAGCTGGGTGCGCCGATTGGCTTCTTCTTTGCCAACGGCACCTTCCTGCTGCTCTCCTGGCTGCTGACCGACGAGCAGTTTATGACCTGGGGCTGGCGCGTACCGTTTATTCTCTCTGCCGTGCTGGTGCTGATTGGCCTGTATGTGCGCGTGTCGCTGCATGAGTCGCCGGTGTTCGCCAAAGTACAGAAAGAGAAAAAACAGGTGAAAGTGCCGATTGGCACCCTGCTGACGAAACATCTGGGTACCACGATTATCGGCACGTTCATCATGCTGGCAACCTATACGCTGTTCTACATTATGACCGTGTACTCGATGACCTACGGCACCACGCCGGCCCCGAACGGGCTGGGGATCCCACGCAATACGTTCCTGTGGATGCTGATGGTGGCGGTGATTGGGTTTGGCGTGATGGTGCCGATTGCCGGGCTGCTGGCTGACCGCTTTGGCCGCCGTAAGACAATGATCGTCATCACGCTGATGATTATCGGCTTCGCGATGGTGTTCCCGTCGATGCTGGGCTCCGGTAACACGATGCTGATTATGGCTTTCCTGGTCTGTGGACTGAGCGTGATGGGGCTGACCTTTGGCCCGATGGGCGCGCTGCTGCCAGAGCTGTTCCCGACCGAAGTGCGTTACACCGGGGCGTCGTTCTCGTATAACCTGTCGTCGATTCTTGGGGCGTCTGTGGCACCGTATATCGCCACCTGGCTGGCGCACAATTACGGGCTGTTTTACGTCGGCGTTTACCTGGCGGCGATGGCCTGCCTGACGCTGATTGCGCTGATCCTGTGCAAAGAGACGCGCGACGAATCGTTATTTAACTGATGCGGAACGGGAATTGACGTGTACACCGGAACGGGTCGACCGGAAAAGAAGGTCGCCCCCTACGGATATCAACGTACGTATCGGAATAGGAATTAACGCGTACACCGGAACGGGTCGACCGGAAAAGAAGGTCGCCCCCTACGGATATCAACGTACGTATCGGAACAGATATCAGCGTACGTATCGGAACGGTTATTAACGTACGTATCGGAACGGGTCGGGCCCGACAGCGTTATTTACCGCTTTTCATCTGCTGCAACACGCGGGTGCACTGATTGTCATCGTTATCACTCGGTGAGATCAGCGCCAGCAGCGCGGCGGCCGGTCCCACCACCGCGCCCAGCGCCACTGCCGCCGCACCGCGCGCAATCAGGGGACCTGATTTCACCCCGGCATCCGGGTTTTTAAAGGTGCCGCGCACGTAGAGCGGTGAACGCAGGGTAATGATCCTGATGCCTTTGCTGTCCGGGTTAATCGACAGGTCCAGCCGCTCGTTGGCAAAGTTCGCGGTGCCGGTGATATTGATAATCGCGTTCTCGGTATCAAACACAAACAGACGCGAGGTGGCCAGACCGCTTTTCACGTCCAGATTCGCCGCCGCACAGTTAATTCGTACCTCATCATCACCAAACAGCTTACCCACCACGTAGTTACCGACGTTGAGACCGACAATTTCCATCAGGCTGCGGCTAATCAGGCCATCGTTCATCAACAGCTTCATATCGCCGTTGCTGGTCGCCAGCAGATCAGCCACTGAGTTTCCGCGTCCGCTCAGGGTGGCATCGCCATTTATCTGGCCCAGCGCACTCTTCATCGCCTCTACATCCGGGAACAGCTGGCGCAGCTTGAGTTTGCGGGCGTGAAGATCGATACGGCCCTGCATCGGGGATTTGTCCCCCTCCAGCCGGATACTGGCATTCAGGCTGCCGCCGGCCATGCCAAAACGCAGCGGGTCGAGGCGCAGGTCGCCATTTTTCAGCATCAGATGCGTCGACAGGTCGCTAATCGGCAGGGAACTGCTGTGCTCAATGCGGCGGCCTTTGAAGGTGATGTCGGCATCCATCACGTCCCAGTTTTTGGTGTCGAATTTATCATGCGGCAATACGCGGTCGGCAGGCTGGTTCTTCGCTGTAGCGCTCTGCTCACTGCCTTTGCCGGAATCCACCCCAATCAGCGGCCCGAGATCGGCCATGCGCAGCTGGCGGGACTCCAGGGAACCTTCCAGCTTCGGCCGGGGTTCACCCTGGCGGTAGGTCAGGGAGCCGTGAATATCGCTGTCGCCAATGTGACCATTGAAGTTTTTATAGTGGAACACCGCAGCGCCCTTCTCCCGGAAGCGCGCCGACAGGTGCCCATCCGTTTCATACGGCGGCGTGTCCGGCAGCAGCACGCCGGTCAGCCCGTAGAGGCTGGCCAGCGTCTCACCGGAGAAGCGCAGGCGAATATCCAACCCGCCCAGGTTCATCGGGTCCTGCACGGTGCCCGCTAACCGCACGCGGGTGGTCCCACTGCGCACGTCGGCCTGAAGCGGGAACGGGGTGTTTGCACTGCGCAGCGACAGCATGCCGCCGATCTTACCCTCGCCGTTCAGTTTTTCATTGTTATAGGTGCCGCTGGCACGCCAGCCGAAAACAAAATCGGCCGCGCCTTTCTGCCCGTCTTCGCCCCCGGCGAGCTGCGCGTAAGGGACGGGTTTACCCAGTGGATCAACGGTGACCTGCACATCGGCCTTGTTAACCGCATCGCGATAGCCGATCGTGCCCTGGTCAAAGACGACGTTATCCAGACGGAAAGACCAGGCGGAGGGGGGCTGCTCGCCCGGCTTCTCATCGCTACCGGCGAGGTTAAACGTCCAGTTATTTTTGCGGTCGGCGGTCTGCACCAGCTTCGCTACCGGCTGTTGCAGTTTGATCCACGGCAGATAGACCTGCTTACTCAACAGCGCCAGCGGTGAGAGAGTGGCGTCAATACGCGCCAGATGCAGCATCGTGACATCGGATATTTCAGGCGGGTTGCCCAGCATAATGTCCTGGGCATGAATGTGCGGCCAGGGCACCCAGCGTCGCCAGCCTGGCTCGTCACGCTGACGTTCCCATGCCACCCCCAGGTCGCCACGAATGGCAAACGGGCGGTTAATTTCGGCCGAGACTTTCTGATTGATGGTGGGTTTCAGGCGATTCCAGTCGAAGGTGGCGATGACCACGATCGCCACCCCCACCAGCAACACAAAAATCCCGACAATCCAGCTAATGACTTTCCCCGTACGCGACATTCGTCGTCTCCTTGATCGCTATCCGTCCCGGTAAATATAGTCGAGACGTCAGAACATGGGATCAGACAAGGTTCAGCGGCAGGGTTTCCAGCTGTTCAAACGGCATCGGGCGGGCAAAGAAATAGCCCTGAGCGGCACAGGCGGGGGAGTTTCGCACCTGCTCCCACTCCTCCTCCGTTTCCACCCCTTCGACAATCACCCCTTTGCAGTAGCGATTAATCAACGCCAGCAGCATGCTGAACAGGTTGCGACCCTCGTCGCTGGCGCGCAGCAGAATAAACAGCTCGCGCGCCAGCTTGATGTAGTCATACTTCAGCTCAGTCAGGGCAGAGAAGTTCGCCATGCCGGATCCGAAGTCGTCCAGCCACAGCGGCCCCAGTTCCGGCATCTGCGCGACGATCACTTCCTGTGGCAGCACGTGGTGCTCGACCAGTTCAAAACGCACCCACGGGCAGCGCGCAATCAGCTGGCGAATCGGACTGTTATGCTGGATAGCCAGCAGCGTTGGCCCGTCAATATTGACCGACGCGACTATGTTGGTACGGATAAATTTTCTTTCCCATTTGGCCAGCAGCGTCAGCTGCTCAGCCACAATATGCAGGCGTTGAGGGATCTCAAGCGTTGCAAAATAAAACTCCGGCGATACTCTCTGGCCCGGCGCAGACGGGTGAAAGACCGCAGTGAGCAACTCAATTGCCATCAGGCTACCGTTAACGCGGTATATAGGCTGGAAGTTATAGGAACGCTGACACTGCTGCCACCAGGCAGGTTCTTTACACTGCTCTTGTTCAACAATTGCGTTCGGTAACCGGTGACTGAGGCTATTCAGCACCATTATTGTGACCCTTATTGTGTGAGATCGCCTTCATATGGCATTCCGTGCTGCAGGTATCGGCAACGCCCCTGAGAACGTTATCCGCACTGCAGCCACGAAAATGGCATTCATGGTAACAATCACACGACATTTCAATCGCTAAAACAGCGACAATTTAGGGCGTTTTATCAGCAGTTGGTCGGGAGTAAACTGCCCTCGCAATAAAAATAAAACGTCGTTTTAAATCATTGACTGTTGCCGCCGGCGAGGCGAGACTGAGGACAGATTTTTTAAACCGAGAATGATCATGACGCAACAGAAACTGGCCGTGATTGGCGAATGTATGATTGAACTCTCCCAGCAGGGCCGCGATATGAGCCGGGGATTTGGCGGAGATACTCTGAACACCGCAGTGTATGTGGCGCGCCAGGTGCCGGAACAGGCGCTGCGGGTGGATTATGTCACCGCGCTGGGCAACGACAGCTTCAGCCGTGAGATGATCGCCGCCTGGCAAAGCGAAGGGCTGCATACCGACCTGACCCAGCGCATGGAGAACAAGCTGCCAGGGCTGTATGTGATTGAAACCGACGCGCAGGGTGAGCGCACCTTCTACTACTGGCGCAACGACGCAGCCGCCCGCTACTGGCTGGAGGGTGAGCGCGCAGCAGATATCTGCCAGCAGCTGGCACACTATGACTACCTCTATCTGAGCGGGATCAGCCTGGCGATTTTAAGCCCGCAGAGCCGGGAAACCCTGTATACGCTGCTGGCCGCCTGCCGCCGCAACGGCGGCAAAATCATCTTTGATAATAACTACCGCCCGCGCCTGTGGCAGAGCCGTGAAGATGCCAGGGCCGCTTATCAGGCGATGCTCGCGGTGACCGATATCGCGTTCCTGACGCTGGATGATGAAACCCTGCTATGGGGGGAAGTGCCGGTGGCAGAGGTGATCGCCCGCACCCGGCAGGCTGGCGTCAGTGAGATCGTGATTAAACGCGGGGCTGAAGCCTGCCTGGTGGCAAACGCTGCCGACCCGCTGCTGGAGATCCCTGCCGTGCTTCTGCCGCCGTCTGCCGTGGTGGATACCACCGCCGCCGGGGACTCTTTCAGCGCCGGCTATCTGGCCGTGCGCCTGACCGGCGGCAGCGCAACGGCTGCCGCGCAGCGCGGGCACCTGACCGCCAGCACGGTGATCCAGCATCGCGGGGCGATTATTCCCCGCGAGGCGATGCCGGACTGACGGCGAAGCGCGGCACGGCAAGCAGCCAGGTGTCGCGCAGTGCTCCGATCGTTGCCCCGCGCGCCTGCCCGCTGGCAGGCCGATCCCATCCTGTCTGGCGGATCCTCGCCTGATAGCGATCGCTATTAAGCTGATTATCGGCCAGCGACAGCAGCGGGATCATCTGTACGCCACCCGCGTGGTCGAGGCTGCGGTAGGGCCAGGTTTTGTCACCGCTGCTGAAGGGCGCCATAAAGTCGAGCGCGGTCAGCAAACTGACCTGCTGCGGCGTACGGTAATGCCACAGATCGCCTTCCCCGCTGTGCTGCGCCACGGTCGCCAGCGCGGTGAGTGCCTGCAAATTAAATACGCTGTAGTGGAACGAGCGGGTGCGCGCCAGCTCTTTCGGCTGGCTGCCGTCGGCGTCAAACTGGCTGTTCATCCGGCTTTTCGCCTGTTCCACCATCGGTTTAATCTCCTCTTTTCGCCCCAGATACCAGGCAATGCCCGCCACCTGGGCGTTGTACCAGCTACCGTGATTATTCTGCGCCTGTGCTTCGCTTTTCCCCAGCCTGCTGGTCTGCAACCAGTGCAGATACTCACTCATCCACTGCTGCATCTGCTGTTCATCCTGCGCATGCCAGCCGGGCGCACTGCGCAGCATCAGCAGAGAGTCAACCAGGCGCGTGGCGAAGTAACGGCCGTCGAGCACGCCGGAGCGCCGCCCGTCTGCCCTGCCCGGCACACCCTGGGCATAGTTCAGGTTGGGGTTCATGCGCGTGGCGGGATCGATAAACCAGTGGCGGATCAGCGCAATTGCCCGGCTGGCGTAGCGTTCGTCGCCGGAAAAATACCAGGCCAGCGTCAGGGTCTGCACTCTGGCGGTAAACGTCGCCAGCCGGACGCCGTCGCTGTCATTGTTCTTACTGGCCGGGTTGATCTGACCGTCACGCCGCACCCACGGCAGGCCGCCCGGCGCGCTGTCGTCCGGCCACCAGTAGGCGCTCAGGCTGAGATAATCATGCTTTGAGCCGCCGGGCGGCGTGAGTCCCTTATCCGTCACGCTGAGCAGCGGCGCGGTGAGCGCACGGTCAGCTTCGCGCTTTAGCGCCTTCCAGGCCTGCTGCGTCGGCGCAGGCGCCTGCTGCTGCTGTAAACGCGTTTTGTTGAGCGCCAGCTCGCTGGCGTTGAGAAACGCATACGGCTGCGCAAACAGCGGCAGACTGATGGCGATCCCCAGTAAGAAAACCATGGCACTGCGTATACTCAGTTTCATCATCGCTCCCGTTCAGGTTTCGAGGTACAGCATAACCCTGGAGGGAATAATACGCCGATATGATTAATCAAAAATCTTACGACAAATTATTACCTGCAACCTGTCTCTGCGCTGAATAGCTTATTTCCCAGTAAAAACAGCGCGCCATTAAATAGTTTGCGTTTAGGGTAATATTTTAAAATTTCTAATGTAAATAGCCAGAGAGACCCGGGAGTCGGGGCTTTAACGCAGGCTGAGGCTGAAAATTGAGTATATTCCGAAACTGCCTGACAGCGATGCGAAATAGTAGACGACGGGGGAAGAAAGCGGCACTGTTTCTCCTCAATACGCCGTGATAAATATCCCCGTCCTTTTTTCTGCGGCTTCTATAATTTTATTTATGACTATAACAATAATCAGGAGCGCCCATGAACGCTGAAATATTTAACCTCTGGCCGAACGGTGATGCACCGGGTGCCAGTGACTCACGGGCGCAGCCGCAGATTATTGATTTGGCCAAACAGTATGAGCCTTTTGACCGCGCTGCCAGCGGGGTGCGCTGCCCGGAGCTGGCCGTCTGGCACCCGGAAAACTCCAACGGCGTGACGCTGCTGGTCGCTCCCGGCGGCGGTTATCAGCGCATTATGATCGACAAGGAGGGCAGCGCGCTGGCGATGTTCTTTACCTCGATGGGCTACACGCTGGCGGTGATGACCTATCGCCTGCCTGCTGACGGTCACCACGAGGGGGCGGATGCGCCACTGGCGGATGCCCAGCGTGCGGTCAGGGTGCTGCGTGAACGGGCGCAGCGCGGCCGCAACGGCGAGCATATTGTGATGATGGGCTTTTCCGCCGGAGGCCATGTCGCCGCCAGCCTGGGGAACCGCTTTGCCGAGAAGCTTTATCCGGTGCAGGACGCCGCCGACGCCCTCTCGCCGCGCCCTGACGCCCAGGTGCTGATCTATCCGGTGATTAGCATGCGCGACGGGCTGGCCCATGCCGGGTCACGTTTGCAGCTGCTGGGCGAGCGCCCGGACCAGAAGGAGATTGATGCCTGGTCAATGGAGACCCGCGTCAGTGAGAAAACACCGCAGACGCTGCTGATCCACGCTGTGGACGACGCGTCCGTGCCGGTGAATAACAGCATGGTGATGTTCAGCGCCCTGCGCGAACACCAGGTCCCCTGCGAGCTGCATTTTTATGAGCAAGGCGGCCACGGCTTCGGCATTCGCAACGTCGCCGACCTTCCTTTAGCCAGCTGGCCAATGCTGGTCAACGAATGGCTGCGCGCGCGGAAATGGTGATGCAGGAATAGCACGGGGCGGCCCCAAAAAGGTCCGCCCCTGCATCAGTCAGAAAAGATAAGGATCAACCGGATAAAGGTTGCCTTACAAGGCAGGTGGGCTGCCGTCGGTCGGTGCAGCATCAGCAGGCGCGGCGGCGGGTGCTACCGGCGTCATTATCTTCTGCCAGTTCTCCAGCAGCATCTTCACTTTGGTTTCCGGCTCACCCTGCGGCTGCATCAGCACCATCGTCATATCCTGCGTTAACTGCTGACGCAGCTCCTGGTTGAGCATATCCAGCGTCAGCCCGGATAAAAAGGCCTGACGCAGCTTCTGATACTGTTCCGGAGCGATGTCCACGACCGCATTCTGCTGAGAACGCAGGCGCTGGCTCATCAGCACGTCGGTATCCGTGCGCGCATAGGTGGCAAACAGCTTATTCAGCTCGCTGGTTTTCTGCGCCATCAGGCCGTCAAACTCCTGCTGCGACAGCCCTTTATCGCGCACGCTGACCATCTCTTTCGCGATCATCTCCAGATTGTTGTTCAGCGCCGCATTGTCGGCATCCATATTAATGGCGCACTGGGCGCGCTGATACAGCACCCGGCAGTCGAAACCAACCTGCATACCCTGGGTTTTGTTGTCGCTCAGCACTTTCTGGACGTGCCAGAACAGGGCTTCACGCGCCAGGTCACTCTGCCAGTACCGCTGCAGGTTTTGCGACTCGCGGATAGGCTGCCACGGGGTATCCCACACCAGCGCCAGGCGATCCTGCGTGAGCGCGTTGTTCACCAGGTTCACCGGCTGCTGCGGCAGCGGAGAGAGCGTGGGCATCGTGGAGGGCTGGTCACGCTTGCCCTCCAGCGGGGAGAAAACTTTGGCGATCTGCTCGGACAGACTGCGGCTGTCAACGTTACCGACCACAAACAGCGTCATCGCATCGGGCGTATACCACTGCTTATAGAAAGCATACAGCTGCGCCATATCGACCGGCATTTTCACTGCGGCAGACGGATCGTGCGCCAGCATGGCGGAGCCTTTCAGACGATAGCGCCACCAGACATCCTGCGGATTAGCCGGCCAGGTGGCAATCGGGTCGTCGGCGTTGATCGCGGTGTTGACTACCTGATCGTTAATCGTCATTTTGCCTGCGGTCGCGGCCAGCCAGTTCAGCGCTTCTTTCAGCAGTTCCGGGCGGTTATTCGGCAGGCTAAGGCTGTACAGCGTGTAATCATAAGAGGTGATGGCGGGCGGCTGCGGATGTTGCGGATCAATACTTTGTTGCCACAGCGAGCGCTGCTGGGCCGGGTCGAGCGTAGCATTGTGGACCAGTGCCAGGCGCGGTATCAGGTGGCTGTAGCCTGCCTGCTGGGCGCTTTCCACCAGCGAGCCCGTGTTCACCATCAGGCGTATCTCAACGCGGTCGCTTGGACGCTGGGGGGTGGTTAACAGCTGCCAGTTAAAACCGTTCTCCAGTTTTCCCTGCTGCCAGGCAGGATCGGGTTGGAGTGTTTCAGCCTGTACAGTGCTACTGGCTGCGGCCAGTAATATTCCACCAATTAATAAACGAATTCTGGTGCCCTGCATGTGAACCCCTACTCAATCACAAACCCAAAAATTTTCACTGGCGGTCTACGGCCAGCCTCCGCCAGGGTGGCAGATAGCTGCGGAAAGCCGCTGTTTTTTAAAGGAACAGCTTCTTAGACCACGCATCGGCGAGGATGTCACACAGCGGAATGAAAAATAAAAAATATACCCTCAATCATTCGAGCGGCTTCAGGGCGGCAAGAGAAGGAGTCCCGATGCGCTCACGGTGGTAAGTGATGCGGGTGACGGAAAGAAGCCAACGCAGAAACAGCCTGAAGTATGACGGGTACAGAGGGGTTATTATGCAAATGCCCGCCGTGAGGGGCAAGTCACGACGGGCATTTGCGGTGATTTTTTGTGAATTAAGTACTT
This sequence comes from Erwinia sp. Eh17-17, assembly GCF_039675725.1. NCBI lineage: Bacteria > Pseudomonadati > Pseudomonadota > Gammaproteobacteria > Enterobacterales > Erwiniaceae > Erwinia > Erwinia sp. Eh17-17. The sequence continues at coordinate 256,079 of NZ_JBDFQT010000004.1, forward strand.
ATGGCGATGTTTCAGGCTGTTTTTGCGCGATTTTTACCGGCATCCAGCGTCTCTTTTAACTGTTCCTCGTCCAGCTGGCCAACCCACTTGGCCACCACCACGGTCGCCACGCCGTTACCGATGAGGTTCGTCAGCGCACGCGCTTCGGACATAAAGCGGTCAATGCCGAGGATCAGTGCCAGACCCGCGACCGGCAGGTGCCCGACCGCCGACAGCGTTGCCGCCAGCACAATAAAGCCGCTTCCGGTCACCCCGGCGGCGCCTTTGGAAGAGAGCAACAGCACCACCAGCAGAGTGATCTGATGCCAGATATCCATATGGCTGTTTGTGGCCTGGGCGATAAATACCGCCGCCATGGTCAGGTAAATCGAGGTGCCGTCGAGGTTAAAGGAGTAACCCGTCGGGATCACCAGACCCACCACCGATTTCTTACAGCCAAGCTTCTCCATTTTATCCAGCATGCGCGGCAGGGCGGATTCAGAAGAGGAGGTGCCGAGGACGATCAGCAGCTCTTCTTTGATGTAGGCAATAAATTTGAAAATGTTAAAGCCAACCACGCGGGCAATCAGCCCCAGCACAATGACCACGAACAGCACACAGGTAATATAGAAGCAGATAATCAGCTGGCCGAGCTGCACCAGTGAACCGACGCCGTATTTGCCGATGGTGAAGGCCATGGCACCGAAGGCACCAATCGGGGCCAGACGCATGATCATGTTGATAATGCCGAAAATGACCTTAGAGAAGCTGTCGATAAAGTTGAACACCAGGGTGCCTTTATCGCCCATGCGGTGCAGGGCAAAGCCGAACAGGATAGCGAACAGCAGCACCTGGAGAATATTGCCGCTGGCAAAGGCGCCCACCACACTGCCGGGGATCACATCCAGCAGGAAGGCGACAATGCCCTGCTGCTCCGCCTGCTGGGCATACATCGCCACCGCTTTGGCATCCAGCGTCGCCGGGTCAACGTTCATACCGGCACCCGGCTGCAACACGTTAACCACCACCAGACCAATAATCAGGGCGATGGTGCTGACGATTTCAAAATAGAGCAGCGCCACCGCACCGGTGCGCCCTACTGCTTTCATGCTTTCCATACCGGCAATACCGGTCACCACGGTGCAGAAGATCACCGGGGCAATAATCATTTTGATGAGCTTGACGAACCCGTCGCCCAGCGGCTTCATCTGGGCACCTAACTCAGGGTAAAAGTGGCCCAGCAGCACGCCAATCGCGATGGCGCTCAGCACCTGGAAATAGAGACTTTTGAACAGTGATGTTTTCATAAGGTACCCGTTAACGGCTGAATTGCTGTTGTTATAATCAATGACAGCGCGAAAGTAACATTCAGTTAACAGGATTAATACACCCCGGCCAGGGCCGACAGCGTCCATCACCTGGTTTTATGAGCTGAATCACTTCAGCCCCAGGTTGTATAACTAAAGAAAGTGAAATCTGACCCGATTAACGCGCGATTCTCAGCGCAATAACGGCCAGTACCTTTACTGCCACACCCGTGGTCGATGCCGTATTGTTCTGAGCATCTGGCCTGACTGAACGCTCTGCTGATGCCGGAAATAGCCGGGTTAATTTTTCGTGCAGATCATCAGTTTTTCGTTGGGCAACTGCAGAATATAATCGGCTGAGTTAAGCGGAGTAATTTTTAACTTCAGCGACTCGTATCTTAAAGCGCCGATAATTTTCTCCAGTGCAGGGACTTTTTCCTTTGCCCGAATGGCGAAGTAATCGCCCTCTTGTTCAAAAGTAAAATTCACCGTCCCTTCCACCACATTTTGTAATGAGTTCTGACATGACCAGTTGCCATTGACCAGCAGGTAACCCTTACCATCAGCCTGCATCGACAGAAAAACATCCGCTGCGCTGGTTCTCTGGCAGTCACCGACCTGAATACGGGTATGGAGCCGTCCCCAGCAATCAAATTCGTCTTCACCCAGCAGCGGCCCCCATACTGTCCAGGCAATGCCTCCTGACAGGGCCAGCACGATGAGTGTCAAAGGGAGGATAACGGTTCTCTTAATCATTCTGTCCTTCGTAACGCGAAAAGATAAAATTGTCACAGGGTGCTTTACTGTTATAGGCGCAGTAGCTGAACATCTCGTTCACCACTGCAACGCCACGAGAGTCCATCAGTCTGTCAGAAGAAAAATAGACGTTCACCGGCAGGCGACAGTTTATTTTTTCCTCTTTGACAATGTTCTTAATTCTGGCGATAGCCTGGTCGGGTGCCTTTCTGCGTGTCACATCGTCAATCAGCCAGAAGCGGCACTGATCGCTGCGGAATAGCTCAGTTCTGATTGATGCCAGACGATAATAATCGTAAGTCTGGTAAGACAGAGCGGCGATAAAAAAGGCCACCACCAGAGATAACAGAATGATCCCCCCTGTTCTGATTTTATTTTTGCGGGGCATGACGGGCGGAACATGATTGAGTTCAGGCATAATATCAGCGGGCAGACCGGTATCAACCTCTGCCGGAGGCTGTACCGTCACGTCTGCACTGAAAATAAAACCGTGTTTAGGGATCGTGGTAATGAGGCCTTCACACCCACACTGCATCAGTGCTTTACGCAGCATAGAAACATAGTTATTAAGGTTATTGCTTGAGGCATTGAGCCCGCGTTTTTCCCACAGTTCAAAAAGAATGGCATCCCGGCTTAACGGCGCATCATTGTGAATAATAAAAAGTTGCAATAACTCACCACTTATTCTGCTCAGGGTAAGCATATCCACACTTTTATCATTGCTAATCAGTGTGTAATCCGCAGGATTAAATACCACCATACTGTTAATCAGATAGCGCATGGCCGCCCCTTAAAACCGAACAATTCTTATTATCATTACCCGAACAGCACATTTACGTCTCCTGCTAAATACAGACAGCATTGCCCAGGGTTTGCCCTGAAAAACAAAAAAATGAGTCAAACTAATCTTAATCTGAGTCTATCGCAATTTATCAAAAAGCCACAAAAGTAACATTTAAACCTATATTATCATAATAATAAGAACTTTTAACTAAATCAACAGGCAATTGCGAGATATAAGACCTAAAAATCAGCTGCAATGGTAGAGTTATTTCTTCAAAATGATTCAGATATCCCGGCGCATCGTCCTTGTTGATATAAACCGCCTGCCGGGGCTCATCAGGACGATGCCGACCCGCTCATCAAGCCAGAGGAATGATATCTGATGATGTAAATCATCTTATTAAACGGGAAAGCCCTCTCTACTGCTTATGAAAAATGTCACGTACTTTGAAAATGATATGCTGGTCCTGGATGTTAAAAAACTGACCTTCAAACGCCAAAAAAAAGAGGTGGCGTTAAGTAAATACCAGACACGCCTCATCGATGCCCTGATTAAAGGGATAAATGAAAAAGAGGCTCTTTTTTCCATGGTGTGGAATGATTCCACCGGAAAAAATAAAGAAAACAGTTTTAATCAGCTGATCTTTCGCACCCGTATTTTGCTGAGTGAAAACGGGCTCCCTGACGATTTTATTATCACCATTCCGCGATATGGACTGTGTATAAACCGTAATTACATTAGCCGGGTCTCAACTAACTCGGAAGTTTCAACCCGGCTTTATAATGATCATTCATGCCTGTGTTAACATAAATAAAAGTAAGAATTTATAAAAATATTCATAATAAAAAATCAGCACCGGTTATGTTTACTGATATCCCAGGCTGAAGGTGGCGACTGCGCTGAACTGACCATACTTAATGCTGTTTTCTTTTAATGCCTCTGGCTCCACCTGAACATAAGCTTTTAACGGAATGCTGTTTTCGCCTGACCGCAGCCCCTGCCATCCACTCTTTTCATTAATTTTAAGCGGTATTCCTTCAGCCGTTTCGATGCCAATAGCCACCCCGGAAGCCTGACTCGCACTGTCGATTTCCAGCAGGCCAGGCAAGCTTAAACTTTCACGGCCATTCAAAGTGATGTTAACCGAGCGAGCCAGTTCGGGATCGCAATCCCGCAGGTTTATCTGAAAGGGCTGAGCGTGCGTGCGCTGATTAGTCGCGAGATATTTTTCCATAATCGTCCCAAAGTCCAGATAGATGTTCTCATCACCTGGCGCGATCAAACAGGGTTGTTCCACGAGCGCACCTTTCATTATCAGATTCTCTTGCGCATATACTGCCGGGCAGGAACCCGACAATAAAAGCCCCGTAATGACCTGCCAGCTAACAGCCCAAAGGTGCAGGCCCGTGTCGCGATAATTTATCATTGGTAATTTATCCATAGCGTTGCCGCTGCGCTAAATGCCCCGGCGGTCAGAGTGCTGCCCGGTTTTTTTACCGGAACGGCTTCGATAACCGGCAGCTTGTCCGGGTTAAACGGCATCAGGATGTTGGTCATAAAAGGCTTACCATCTATCAACAGGCGAATACCCAGATCGTCCATATTGCTCTGGATTGCAGCATTATCATAAGGGGTGACCTCTCCCGTAAGGAAAAGTGACATCGCCCACGGCTTTAAATCAGCTTCACAAACAAGGGAGTAGTTTATGGTCTGTTTATAGTTTTTGCCGTCGACTTTATTCACGCCAACCCGTTCGCCAAAGTCCACGACACCAATATTAAACGTGCAGTCGGGTGGTTCCAGTAATGTGCCCTGTAAGATAAGATTATCATCGGCCCATCCGTTGGTACTCATGAGGAGAGCTATCATTAAACCCACTTTTTTATTTTCCATCTTGTTATATCTCAGAGACCTACTGATACTCAATCATCATGGTTGCCGTTGCGATAAAAGCCCCCCCCGTCAGGGTAGAGCCCGGGTTTTTTATGGGTACAGCTCTTATTTCAGGCTGCTTCAGGTTGGTAAAATTAAACCACTGATTGACAGGAAACTCCTGACCATTAGCATAAAACAATATGGCCAGATCATTTTTATTGGTGGATAAACTTTTAATATCAAAACTCGCACCGAGTCCTTTTATCTGCAGACGCAATGCATTTAGCGGCGGATTCGTACACTCCAGATTATAATTGACATCTTTGATGTAATTAATACCATTTACACGGGTGGTCATTACCGACGGGCCAAAATCGACAACGATCGCCGCTCCGCTATTGAAGATACAAGGAGGATCATCCAAAACCGTCCCCTGAAACGTCAATCTGGCCGCTGACGCAGAAAAAGGAAAAGTGATAAAAAACTGAAGAAATAAAAATATAATAAAGTGTTTATTTTTCATTGTTATTGATAATCAATATAAGTAATGACATAACCGCTGAATGAGCCAGCAGCGATTTTCACATCCGGATTTTTAACCAGGGTCATTTTCAAAACTAATTCTTTAGGATATGTGAAGTTAACCCATTCATTAATGGAAACTTTCTTGTCATCCAGTGTCAATGCAATGCCTAAATCCCTGTTAGTCAGACCTACGACATTGTCATCAAACCCTGATTCTGGGGAAGCGCCATCAAATTTTATCTTTAATGCATTAGTCGCCAGAACATTACAGACTATGTTTAACTCTATCTCCCGACTGTAATTTTCGCCATCAATTTTCCAGGGAACAATATCCGTCCCAAAATCTATAAAAACACCACTTTCTTTATTTTCAACGATGCATGAGTTAGGATCGATCAGTCTTCCTGAAAATTGCATATCAGCGGACACTGCCCACGCGGAGGAATAATTCATCGTACTCATGATCACAGAGAGGATAATGTTTTTTGCGATCAAATTTTTTTTTAATTTTTTCATTGATAGTCCAGCGTCAGGGTCGCCGCACCTGAAAAATCACCCGCTTTCAGCGAGGCATTTTTTTGCTTAACCGGAGCGGCTTTTAACAATGGTTTATCAGGCCAGGTAAAATTCACCCACTCATCGGGGCTGATTCTGGTGCTGCCATTATAAAGAGCGATCCCCAGGGCGGCCTGATCCGTTTTTATTGCGTTACTATCAAAACTGGTGGCCTGCCCGCTAATTTTTAATTTAAGCGCGTTGTTTGCATTGTTCTGACAGGTCATATCATAGTTGATTTCAGTGAGGGCATAACTCCCATCAATTTTATCAATACGCACCATCTGACCGAAGTTGACCTGGATTGGCTGATTACCGTTGATCACGCAGACCAGCGGGGCAACAACGATCACTTTCACCGTGACATTCGTCACGGCTGCAGCAAACAGGCTGGTCAGAAGACAACAAGCTCCGCCGAAACAGACGAGGGCACAGCGGCCCGTTGCCATTATTCTGTCAGTCATAGCTCAGCCCCACGTTGATTTTCGCCCGGAATGCGCCAGCCTTGAGGGGTGCAGCAGTGCGTACCGGAGTGAGGGTATAAGTCAGCTGATTTCTGCCCGGCGTTAATAGCAGATCGGCCCCCTTACTGCCGAGACGAACATCCCGGCCCAGTTTATCCGTGATGCGCAGAGCCAGACCGCCCGCCCCCTGCACTCTGATCAGCTGCGGGTTGTCGGCATCGGCCGGGGCAACAAAGCTGATAGTCGCGGCGGGCTGGCCCGGACTCCAGCGCAGATTACCGCTGCGCTCATCCAGTGAGCGCGCCGGCCCTGCGACGCAGTCTTCCAGATAGAGCTGGACGTCTACCGGCGTACCGCTATCGCCCACATGGCGCAGGCGACCGGTGGCAATGTGGCCCAGGTCAATATCCTGCCAGGCAGAGTTCATCGCCAGCCGGCAGGCGCTTTCACTCAACACGCCGCGCACCTGCATGACACCGTTGGCTTCATCTGTCTGCACGTTATTCACGGCGTGCGCCGGGAACAATATGGCGAGAGCCGCAACGCTCAGGATCGACCGGATTCGCACAGTGAATCCATTCGCTTGCCGGTAGCGCCGACAGCCAGATAACGGATGACCCCATCCCGTCTGCCTTTTTTCCTGCCGCATACATCCTCCTGATGTCATGAGTGAAGACCGGATTAGTAGGGCTTCACGGCCTCAGCTTTACAGGTACTCCCGCTACAGATGAATTTAAGCTGTGGGCGACCGCCGTAATCGTTGATATAGGTCAGAACCGGACTGTTGCCGAGTTCACCGACGCCGACCGACAGCGTGGCCTTACCCTGCGGCGCCAGCATCACGGGTTCAAAACCTTTTGCCGACTCTCCTTTGGCCGCACGGCTGCCGTCCACCAGCGTGACATAATAGGGGGTGGGGTTAGTCGCCACGTAACGATCGCCCTGCCGGGTCAGCGTGACTTTTTCCTGCCACGGCACACTCATTGACCCGGTGGTATTCATCAGCGCAGCCGGGCGATAGAAAAGCTTGATGCGCGTCTGCAGTGCAATCTGCAGGGTGTTTGGCTTGTCAGTACGCGGCGGAATTTCACGAAGATTGAAATAGAACAGCGATTCGCGATCCTGCGGCAGGCTGTTGACCGCCGGCAGTCCCTGCACCTTCACCTGACTCTTTGCACCAGGCTCTATACGCTGTACCGGTGGCAACACCGTCAGCGGGCTGGTGATTTTGTGACCCTGTGCATCCTCTATCCAGCCCTGGGCAAGATAAGGTAACTGCTTATTTTCATTACTGACGTTCAGACTGATCGATTTCTGGCTGCCGTCGTAGATCGCACGCGTGCGGTCCAGTGCAATCGCGCCAAAGGCTGACGGTGCTGTCAGTGTCAGCAGCAGGCTGCCGGTCAATACGGTGGTGGTCATTTTCAGTTTCATGGTTTCAGTCTCATTCGAAGGTTTTCAGGGCCGGGTCTCCCTGATTCAGCGCAACCCGGCTCAGGGATCAGTCGTTTTCCGCGCTCAGCCGTCGGCACGGCAGCAGTAAGTCGGTCTGGCCGCTGTTGGAAAGCACCTCCGGCAGCGACAGCTCACACTGTGCTTTCCCACCCCAGTTCACGCTCATGCGTTCCTCGGCTCTGATGCCGCTGAGATAAACATTGCCATCGTCGCTGACGATGCCGACGTTCTGCTTTTTCGCGTTCAGTACCGTCGCCCCAAATGGCGGTACGGAACCGTCGGCAAGGCGGATCATCGCCATCGCCTTCTCACCGGCAATGACCTCAAACTTGCGGTAGCCAATCGCCCCGGCCGTCAGAGTGGCCTGTACCACCGAATGCACCGCTTCGGCATTTTCAGGCATCTGGTTGAGATCGATACTCACCCGGTTGCGGTAATAGTTGCCGACGTCGGTGACAACGGCTTTTCCAAAGCGGTTGGACAGCGTGTTTGCCCCATAGCCACTAATTGGAATTCCGGGGATACCATCGGTGTCCAGTAACATCCGGGTTCCTCCCTGTGCTCCACCGCGATGCAGCGCAGCCCCTTGCAGCGTCGCGGTTGCCCCTCCCTGGAACGACAATCCCGCAGAAGAGTAGCTCCCCTCCTGATAGCTGACGCTGGCGTTGACCTGGGCGAGGTTCCCCTGATGGCTGTAGCTACCGCTGGCGGTGTTACCACTGCGTGACATTCCGCTGCTGACCTGATAGCTGTCATCATTATCAAGCCGGTCGTAATAGTTCACCTGGTGAGAGCTGTTGCCACGGCTGAACGAATTGCTGTAGCCCACTGACCCCCGGTTACCCCACGGCAGCGACAGTGACAGATACATCCCGTCGTCGTTGGTGCCGTTATATTTATTGCGATAGCCGGTCACTGACAGACTGATATTTTTAAAACGGCCAAGATCAAAATAACGCGACAGAGTCAGGTTATAGCGGTCATTAGCCGGACGATCCCAGTAGGTCTGATGGCTGTAGTTCAGATAGGCGCTCATGCCCAGCTCACGGAACTGCTGATTGAAGGTGATGGTGTACATCTCCTTGCTGTTCTGTGAACGTAAGCCATCCGAACGCGCCTCCAGATACTCGCTCATACTCATATAGTTCTGTTCCGAGAAACGATAGCCGGCGAAGGTCACCTGGCTGTCGTAGTCGTCGAAAGACTTTGAATAACTCAGCCGGTACGATCCCCCGGACAGCGTTGCTTCTTCACCTGGAAGGCTCGCCCGCGACTGAGTTGCATCAAACGACAGCGCGCCGAACATCAGCAGATCGCGCCCCATCCCGATGGCTACAGCATGGTAATCACCACCGGTTACTCCGCCGCCATACACTGACCAGCCGTTACTGATCCCCCAGGAGAACTCCCCGGTGGTGAACAACGGTCCGTTTGTCTGATGCTGCACGTTATCAGGCCGCCCGATGGCCACCTTGTAGCGCACCGTTCCGGGACGGGTCAGATAGGGAATGCTGGCGGTATTGATTTTAAATTCCTGCACGCTCCCGTCCTGCTCTTCTATCCGCACGTCAAGCTGACCTGTCACCGCATCGTTAAGATCCTGAATACGAAATGGCCCTGAAGCCACCTGCGTTTCATGAATCACACGCCCCTGTTGGCTGACGATGACTTTGGCATTAGTCTTCGCCACACCAGTCACCTCCGGCGCATATCCACGCAGATTAGGCGGTAACATGCTGTCATCGCTCATCAGGCTGGCACCCGCAAAGCGGAAACTGTCAAAGATGTCGGAGTTAAGGTAGTTCTCACCGACTGTCAGTGATGCGCCCAGGCGTGGGATGGCGCGGTAGGCGTAGTAACGACTCCAGTCCCAGCTCTTTTGTGTCGAGGGCTCCCCTCCCCCCTGATGGTCATAACGGGTTTGCCAGTCGGCGCGCAGCCGCCAGGCTCCGTAGTTGGCACCAACGGTCCCATTGCCGCTGACGCTGCTATTTTGTGTCCCCGTTTTTAACTGCCGCTGGGTCTGGGTATAAACGTTGTAGTCCATCAGGATCCCTGGAATACCATCGTCCCAGCGAGACGGTGGGTCCCAGTCATCGGAGGTATACTCCAGCCAGGCCTGAGGAATCCCCAGGTACAGCACACCCGCACCCAGATCGCCCCGGGTGGTCATCCCCTCCAGACTGTCGACCCGCAGGCACTGATCCTGATGCCACCATGTCAGCCGATCGTTCATGCCCGGTTTCAGAGCAAACTTTTTGACCATTTCGCGGGTAATGCACGGCTCGCTACCTTTAGGATCGTTATCAGGGACGTAATAGGTCACTGGCTGCTCAGGCAGCTCTTGCTTATTAATATGAATCGACATGACGTAATCGCCGGGCATAATATAGCCACTACGCGAAAACTGATCTAAATCGAAATTACTCCGGTCGTTAACATCCAGTACATCCGTGTTAAATGAAAACTCTTCCGCCTTTACGGAAAAGATGGCGCCACAGATCAAGCCGCTGATAATTATCGTCAGAAGCCGTGGACGTAAAGCCCATAAATTAAACGGTGACAACGCGGTTTCTGCAGGTATCTTATAATATTCCATCCGATGCCACTTCCATTTTAAAGACATCTGCCACGTTGATTAAAAAAATAAAGTTTAATCACCTAAGGCACTTAAATCTGATGAAGTTTTTTTAGTAGTAATCCATTTTAAATTTCACCGTCGAGAAATACTCACCGGCAAGTAATAGCTTATGATTGCTCACTAACCGCAACGAGTATTGCAGCGGCATCTCATTTTGTGTGGCATTCCGTTTAGGTAGCGGTAATCCTGGTATTGCAACATTGCCCTCACCGTCGACAATTTGCAGCGCGACGCCCTGCGCGTCACCGTTTAAACCGAATAATCCGGTATCATTCCTGCCTTCAAAGGTAATCTGATAATGCTGTCCGTCAGGTGTATTTTTCGATTTTTTTGCCTGCATGCAATTAACCAGTTTGATGGTTAACGGTTGATCGATGCTGTGGCCGGCGCGGATAATCTGAACGGTCGGAATAAAGCCCATATCAATGGTTTGATCACGACTCTCCGTATCAATCGCACAGGCTGTTTCAAGGATAGCTCCCAACATCTTCACCCGCCCCCAGCCCAGAGGCTGACTGGCGAAAACTGGATTTAAGCCGCTGATAATGCTAAATAACACTAGCGCGCTGATGCCTATTTTTGCGTACATAAATGACCCGACAAAAATAGTGGATAAAAAGCATGTGGGTGGCCCCACATGCTTAAGATGATGCTATATCACTGATAAGCCAGCGTGAAGTTAGTTACGCTATTGAATTCACCCGGGGTAATACCTTCAGATGCACCGTCACCCTGCAGGTAAGCTGAAAACGCCAGGGTGTTGTTACCATCCTGCAGCGACTGAGCAGAAGTTGCTTTACCCAGCTCCAGCACTTTGCCGCTACCGTCGGTCATCGCAATGCTTGCACCTTTAGCCGTACCGGTCATGCCCAGCATGCCTTTAGTATTGCCCGCTGCACCCGTAAAGGTCGCGCTCACCGCTTTATTGGCGCCTTCCAGGTTGCATTTTTCCAGCTTGATATAGAAATTCTTTGGCGTAGAAATGCCTTTATTGCTGTTTTCAGACAGCGCAACGGTAGAGACCTGACCCAGGTTTACTGTCTGGTCAATACTGTCCGGATCGATTGAGCATGGTGAATCAATAATTGAACCCGTAAAGGTTACAGTACCGTGCCCTTCGTCAACAACCGCTGCTGCATGAGCAAAAGTGGTGATGCCCATGGCCAGTGTTAAGCCCAGAACAATTTTGTTCATTTTCATCTTACATTCCTTTAAATGAAATTTTTGAAAACTATTTTCTGAGGAAGGGAACAAACGTTCACCGCCCTAATCGTAAAAAATGGTAGCAGACGACGGTTAAATGAATATTCATTTAAAGGTCATGTTAAATAACCCATGAAATATCACTTCCCTGCATTTCGTCTGAGAAACATTATTACAAACAAACTTATTTCTTAACAGCAAATAAACACTGAGAGGTTAATTTCACAACAATAGACGGATCGCTTAATAATAAAGTAATAAACACAGAACAAAAAACCAAAAGAAATTAATTAAACAGAACAATTATAATTAATATTGCAATTATTGAGTATTAATCCTGCAATGATGTTGTTTTTCGATATAATAATTCGAAAGGCGCTTTCCACTTCCCTGCCATACGCGGCAGAAGTCATTTATCAGGCAGCCTGCACAGGGTAGCGACAGCGGGCTTCACAGAGGCGAAAAATCTCAAATTTTCGGGCAAGTGCATGTACTCAATAAAAAAAAAGACTCACTCTTCATTTTTCCCTTTTGCGCAATGGCTACCGCTTTCTCTGCTAATGGTTTGGCTTGTACTGCTGCTACCGCTTTACCTGCCGAATATGGGCGGGTCAGGGTTAAAACTGCCGTTGAATATCCTGACGTGGGCAGTCATGGCTGCCATTACTGCGGGTATATGGATAAGTCTGCCCCATCATAACGCGCTTTTTTTGGGCACCACCACGCGCATTATTTTACTTGCGCTGGTACTGCTGGCCCTGCCTGTACTCACGACGAAAAGTCAGTGGTACGACACTGCAGGTGCACGCTGCATGGCACTGATGGCAGGAGCCCTGTTTGCGATGTCGCTGCGACAGTACGCTCTGTTTCAGGAAAAGTTTCGCTGGTTACTCACCGGCTTACTCTGTGCCATCACGCTTCAGGCGGTGATTGCCACAGGACAGCTTTTTGCGCCGCACCGGGTGCCCGATTTTTTTGCCTACCCCGTCCTGAACAACCGCCCCTACGGCGTTTTTCAGCAGGTTAATCTGCTGGCCAGTTTCATCGCAACCGGCCTGGCGCTGGCGCTGGTGATGTTTTTTATTCCCGGCGTGAATCCGTCCCGTCACCGAATGAAACAGATCACCCGCTCGCTTCTGGCGGCGCTGCTGGTGCTGTTTACCGCTCTGCTGGTCTGGCTACAGTCACGCATTGGCTGGCTGGGAGGAAGCGTGGCGGTCCTGCTACTGCTGACGGTGGGATTAAGGGTTGCGCCGAAAAAAACGGCGCTGGCAGCAGGACTGATGCTGACGGGCCTGACCCTGGCTCTGATAGTGAGCCGGGAAGGTGAGCTGCCGTCGGTTACTCACGCGGATTCAAACCAAGCCCGACTGATTATATTGCAGAACACGCTGAAGATGATTGCTGCCAGGCCTTTTCTCGGCTGGGGTTATGGTGGCTTCGAATACAGTTTCCAGCACTTTCGTGCCGCACACCACTTTTCTACCCTGGGATTAGGCGTGGTGCGTCACCCACACAATGAGATTTTGCTGTGGTGGGTTGAAGGGGGAATGGTGGCGCTGTGTGGCATCTTAGTGCTGATAGCGGCCGGAGCCTGTGTCTTCTGGCGAGCCATCCGTATGGCCTTCTCCGCCGTGGGTGACAGTGAAAGCAGTCCGCTACCTCTGGCGATCACGGCCGTGTTGATTCCGATGCTGCTGCATACTCAGACAGAGTTTCCATTTACTTCGTCAGCGCCGCACTGGGCGGTGTTTTTAATGCTGGCGGCGCTGTTGGCCGGGCAGTTGAATATCACTCCCCAGGCCTGCATCGCCCCACGCAGGATAAACAGGATCAAGGTGCCGATTATTGCTCTGTCACTGGCGGCCCTGGGGCTGTTTTCACAGGGGCTGTACGCCAATCTGGTGTTGACCTCGGCAGAACGCCATCAGTTACGGGATATCACGCGGGCGCATGCCGTCATGAAATATGACCTGTGGGTCAACCGTGAACGCTGGCAGTACGATAAGCATCTCCACGACCTGCTGGTTTTTAATCACGCCGCAAATATAAACAGTTTATACCAGTATCAACACTGGGCTGAGCGTTACCTGTTGTCCCGCATAGACAGAAATGTGTATGGCAATCTGGTCAGTGTTTTAGCCTGGCTGAAGGCTGACGGTCAGTATCACAAGATAAAACAGGAGGCTTTTATTATGTTTCCTGATGATAAGCGATTCCGCACGGATGAAATCAATAACAAAAAGGAGGCAGCAAAGTGAAGCGCATATTTAAAGTTCTGATTATCGATTCGAATAGAATTTTTTCAACGGGTTTGCAAAGCTACATTGAGGAGTATTTCTCGCAGAGGAATATACCCGTCTTTATTTTGTCCGTCCCTTACGCCTACCCTATCGCTGATATGATATTTTGGGCGCCTGACTCCCCGGAAACCTCACTCCCGCTGGGTCTGATACGCGAAGCGCCCTACATGAAAAAGCTGGTGATGGTGATGTCGGAAAAAAACCACCACTTTTCCAGATATAACATCCCGTCGGTGTTTTATCGCCACCAGGGGAAAGAGATATTAAGGCAGTTGCTCGATAACATCGTTGCCGCTGAAAAAAAGGCGTGTGAGACACCCTGCACCCCCTCCGGCAATATAGTGCTGACAAGTCGCCAGGAACAGGTTCTGTACTTCCTGTCCCGTGGCATGGGTATCAATGAGATCTCTTCTTTGCTGAGAATTAACGGTAAGACAGTGAGTTGCCACAAGCGCAGTGCGATGGCAAGACTCAATCTGCCGCGCTCCACTGACTTGTATCAATGGCTAATCGGTAACGCTATGACAAAAATCGTCGGAAAGTCTCACCAGGTCTGAAACCACCGTTTTTAACATCATGGCGCGCCCTGCGTTGATTATGCAGGACGTACGCCGCAGATCGGAACACCGAACGGAATGGTGGCGCTGAGATACAGGTCATGCCCGGTATCGTCAGCGCGTCATTACATAACGTGCCCAATCGGCAAGCACAGGGAAAATGGTTAAAATGACCCACCGGGTAAGGACGCTGGCATGGCTTACGCTGATAACGGTAAGTCTGGCCCCCTCCTGTTCACAGGCCGAAAAGCCGCAGCAAAATACGCTCCCTGCCATGCTGCCATTTACTGAAAACTCTCTGCTACAGGCTGGCTGGGGGGCCGTGGAAAGGTCCGCGTCCGCCGCGTTGAATGCCCCCATGCAGGAAGGGCTGCCCCACACGAGCATTCCTTTCCGTGCGGAGAGCGGGAATGGTCAGGCCGTTGAAACAGAAAAACAGCGCACATTAACCGCACACCCGGCTGAGTCTTCGCAGCATACAGCCGCTCAGGCTGAGGTGCAGCGGGCCGCAGAGGCAGAGTTCAGTCAGGCGCGGGAAGAGCGCCTTCTTCGTCAATACCCCATGGATGAGGATTTTCTCCGGACCTTTAAACAGCATAAAGAAGTAACATACTCGGAAAGTGGTTTTTGGTATCACATTGATTATGAAGGTGATAGCGTCATTTCGTCAGGTGCAATCGTGGATGTGGTAGTAAAAGAGACGCTGACCGACGGCACCGTCATTCATGATATGGAAATCTCCGGCACCACGCTGTCACAGAAGGTCGCTGATTTTCCACCGCTGTTTAAAGAAGCGATCCTGCTACTGAAGAACCATGGATCGATGACGATGGTGGTCCCTCCGGCACTGGCCTACGGCGAGCGGGGCTATCTCCAGAGGGTGCCGCCTGATGCCACCATGGTCTATCAGTTACGTATTGCTGAAATGTACCCGGAGAACGCGCAGACAGGGGAAAATTCCCCCGGAGACGGAATGAATCCCCGGCCTGACGATATGCGGCAGGCCGGTTTTAGCGCAGATAACGCTGAGTAAACTCGGCCAGCGGCAGCGCCTCAGAGTAGAGATAGCCCTGACCCGTATGGATGCCGTGGGCCAGCAGCGAGTCGCGCTGCTCGCGGGTTTCCACCCCTTCGGCAATGACATCCAGCTGCATGATATCGGCAATCGAGGAGACAATCTGCACCATGGTGTCGTCATGTGGCAGTATCGCCACAAAGCTGCGGTCCATCTTCAGTTTGGCAATCGGCAGGGTTTTAAACTGGTTCAGCCAGTTCAGGTTGGCGTACCCCATGCCGAAGTCGTCCAGCGCCACGGAAACCCCGGCTTGGCTGAGCTGTTGCAACAGGCACAGCGCCTGCTCAGGCTCGCCAATCTGCGCGGTTTCCGTGATCTCCAGCACCAGGCTACCGGGGCGGATCGGGTAGCGGGTCATCAGCGCCTGCAGATGGCTGAGCATCTGCGGTTCACGCAGCTGGACCGCCGAAAGATTAACGCTGAGCGGCAGCGCAATCCCCCGCGCCTGCCAGTCTGCCAGCACCCGGCAGGACGCTTCAAACACCCAGCGGCCCAGCACGGTAATGCATCCGATCTTTTCGGCACTGGGGATCAAATCTTCCGGCAGAGACCAGCTTCCGTCCGGCTGGCGCATCCGTAACAGAGCTTCCGCGCCGACCAGCTGGCCGCTGCGCATATCGATCTGCGGCTGCATCCACAGCGCAAATTGTTCCGCTGCCAGTGCCTGAACAATAACCTTTTCCAGCGCCGTGCACGGCGCTGCGCCAGAACCCGGGTTCTGGTCATCCTGCAGCGCAGTCCGAATCTGCTGGTTACGGTTATAGTTGCGGATCAGCAAACCGATTTCGTCATCGCGATGATAATGCGGCAGCGTCAGCTGATGGTTTGCCACCTGCTGTGCCGTTAAGTCCTGTAACTCATGGGCAATGGTGCGCAGCGGCCGCACCATCAGCCGGTTGATGCACCAGCTGATAGAGACAGAGAGGATCAGCGCCAGCAGCAGGTAGGCGGTAACCATGGTGGAGACGGCGCTGAGGATAAACTGATACACGCGCCAGGAGTCAGCCTGTAAAACCAGATAAGCCAGCGGCTTCGGGTTGGCAGGCTGTACTGAATAAAGCGGAACGGTGATCTGCACCGGCAGTTCAAACAGATCCATGATAAAACGCGGCACCGGTTTTTCAGGTTCAAAATCCGTGTGCAGCGCCTGTAAACCGTTCGGTAGCAGCACTTCTGCGCGCGCCAGAATGCCCGCCGGGCGCAGCGAGTTAAGTATAAATTCAGCCTGAGGGATATCCGCCTTCAGTACGGCCTGTGACAGCGGCTGACGCACGGTATGCGCCACATTTTCCATCTGCTGGGCATAGTCAATCCTGCGCTGCTGCACAAAATGAAAAAGCTGTATGACGATAAAAATGCAAATAGTGACGACGGCAATGCTGGAAATCGTCGCCATTTGCTTAATCGTTAAGGAACGACTGACGCGCAAGCCTGCTCTCCGAAGCGCTGAATTCGTTGTTCAGCGCGTATAGGGCAAAAAACAGCCCTGAGTATATCCTATGGCAACCGCTTTTTAAGCTACCACAAGCCGCAATCGCTCGTTTAGGCGTTTTCCTGGTATTTTGCTGCGGCCGGAGCCGGTGAAAAAGGGTGGGGGCTGCCCGCTGATTAATCGGGTTTATCACACTACGTCATCACCAATCATTCACTGGCAGGGTTTACGTTGTAATGTATATTGACGAAGTTACAAAGGGCCCGGACATTTTATCCGGGCTGTCATTATGCTGGATTACCCTGGTGCGAAATATCTTATGACGATTTCATTTAGCTTAGGGCTGGGTCAGGTGCAAAACGAATTAGTGTTGATGCAATCGCCAGGCTGCTACTGGATGACCGTCAACCGCCAGGACGATGCCCCCCCACTGATACACCCGATCCTCAGCGCTCAGCGCTCATTAGCCCTGATCGGCACGGCCGGCAACCTCCGGCACCTGCTGGCGGCCATCCCGCAGGCTGACGGCCATCACATCCCTCGCTATACGCTGCCAGAAACGCCAGAGGCGCTGGTAGATTTAAGCGCAGCGCTGTCGCGTACTTTCGACGACGAACCCCGGCTTCTGCTGTTTTATACAACATTCAGCACCTGGGAAAGTTTATCTTCAGTGGAGTTCAGCCGCTGGCTCAAAGAGATGCAGACAGGGTTGAGTGCGCGAAATTCAACGCTGTTGATTATCACCGCAGGGGCCGGGGTTGACGGGCTGCGTGATGATTTAAAAAAATGCTATCGCCATTTAGACGGTTTATCCCATCTGGAATGGCAGCAGGAGAGCTGGAATTATCGGGTCCAATGGTGGAGCAATAACAGCGTGATGCTGGTGGACCAATCGCTGCGTCTGACTTTACTTGATGACTCTTTCATTCAGCGGCACGATGCGGCGCAAACGCTCACCTTAGCCTCAGAGGATGAGCCTCTGTATCTGGCTGAAAAAAGCGTGCTGGCGGGGACGCTGCCGCTGTCGGGCATATGGATGTTATTTGATGATAACAGCCAGCTTGCCAGCGCAGTGCAGGTGAAGCAGGCCAGCGCCGCTACGGTGATATTTAACCTGCATGCTAATGAGCAGATTGTCACACTGGCGGGCGATATTCACCGTCTGCGCCGCACCTGTGGCAGTGCCCTGAAAATGGTGGTACGTGAAATGCAGGCCACGCTGCGCTACAGCGATGAGCGCCTGCTGCTGGCCTGCGGCGTCAACCTCATCGTGCCCTTCGACGCCCCCCTGCCGCGCTTTCTGACCGCCCTTGAAGGGTTGCAGGGGCAGAAGTATCACCGCCACGTGGCCGCTGATCTCGGCATTCTGCTGAATTCCATGCAGCCGCTGCAGGAGAAAGGTTACCTGCCGCTGGCGCATTTCTGCCGCTGCGTCACGCAGCTCATCGAAAACCCCCTGCTGCCGGAGAAGGGTAAAGGTCTGCTGGTGGCACTGTGCCCGGCGCCAGAGTTCAGCCCGGAGCAGGCGATAACGCTGTGCAGACCGCGCCGCTACGGCGACCTGTTCACCCGCTCAGAAGACCGCCTGTACCTGTTCCTCACCTCCTGCCGTGAAGCCGACCTGGAGACGGCGCTGCACTACATCTTCGGCCGGCCATCCGCTGAGATTTTCAGCCAGAGAATGACCTGGTTTGAAGATGTGCAGATCCTGGCGGAGGTGAGGAAAATAGATGAAATGACGCCAGGCGACTGACGTAACACGACGTCATCCCGTAAAAAAGGATCCGCAGTGATACTGATGGGAGGGGGCCGATGCGGCTCCGGTTCACACAGCGTGTATGACGGGCGCGTTTGGTGCAGGGGTCGGACATGCCCGACCCCTCAGGGAAGGAAATTAACGGTCTTTCAGCGCCAGATACGTCAGCAGATGCAGGCTGGCAGAGTAATAATCCTCGCTGCTGCTCAATGAATCCGTGATATAGCCCGTATCATCCAGCGTCAAATCCCGCACTGCCAGCAAACCGCCCGCCATCATGTACGGCGCTGGATTATTGCTTAGCACGTCAATCCACGCCGGGGTTTGCAGGCGCTGGAAGTTCATCCAGAAACGCTGGAACGGCACCAGCTGCAACGACTGCGCATCGTACCAGTGCAGATAGAGCGGAATGCGGATGGCATCGTAGCTGAAACGCGGCGGCCAGGCGGTGGCCGGAGCCATCGAGCCGTCGGCGTTCATCGCCACCCAGTCCAGCGGCAGACCACTGTCACCAAAACGCATCTCAGACAGCATTTCCAGCCCGTCACTGGTCAGCGCATTCCACACTTTCAGATGACTGCGCCGGGCAAAATCACGCCACGCCGGGAAGATAAAATAGGCCGGGTTCAGTACCACATAGCTGGTTTTATTGAAGCCCTGCGCACCCGGCAGCATCACGGTACGGCCCGCAAAGGTGATCACGTTATGGGCCACAATCGCCCGCTGAATGCGGTCGGACTGCTGTAAATACGCCGGTTCCTGCCACTTCTCACCCGCTTTGAGCAGCGCCCAGGCGATCAGCACATCACCGTCGGAGGCGTTGTTTTTATCGCTGACCGGATCGGCGTTACCAGGGATATACTTCCAGTAAAACAGACCGTTAGTCGGGTTACTCAGGTTGTTTTGCGTCCAGCGCCACAGGCTGTCAAAACTGCTGCGGTCGTTGTAATACACCGCCATCAGCATCCCGTAACCCTGGCCTTCCGTGTGGCTGACGTTTTTATTGCCCGTATCCTGAATGCGCCCTTCTGACGTCATAAAGCGGGTTTTAAAGGTGCTCCAGCCGTCTGCGGCACTGGCCTGGGCGATCCCCAGCGCCAGTGCGAACAGGATGATGCCCGTTCTGAGCATTGCCATCATCGTTTTCCTCATGATTGGTAGCGGAAACGCAGTGAACTTTCACCGGTCTCTTCACAGGTTAGCGCCACCTTATCGCTGCCGCCCTGAACGCGCAGCCAGCGGGCGTACAGCCCCATCAGCACCGCGCCCAGCGCCAGACGCCACTGACGATCCGGCATCACGCCGTCGCCCGGCGGTAAGGCCAGATGATCGATGACGATCGCCGTTTCAGACGGTTGCAGATCGACAAATCCCCAGTTGAAGCGGCCCAGCACCTGATTGATCTGCGTTTCCAGATCCGCCACGGTGGCGATGGCGCCCAGCGGGTAACGACTGGCGAGGTTATCGCCCATCTGGCGTAAAAACGCCTGACTTTCGCGTTCACCGGCATTATTCAGCATCCCGTTAATCATCACGCTCAGCAGATCAAACCAGCCCGGCTGGTACTGTTGCTGACGGTAATACTGCAGAGTGCGTTCCTGTAACTGACTCATGCTTATTTGCCTCCCAGCATGTAGCGGAAGTAGAGCTGCGCTGTACTTTCGTTATAGTCGCCAAAGGTGTCATAGCCCAACTGACCGCCGATGGTAACGTCTTTGTTGATTTTGTAATCCGCACCCGCGTGCAGGTTGTAACCAATGCCGCTCTTGCTGCCGCCGCTGAAGTAAGCCTCTTTGGCGTAGCCCGCCGTCACGGCATTTTCCAGCAGTGACTGGTAATCGCTGTTGTTCGGGAAGTAAGCGCTCTGGTCCTGAGTGTAGGACTGATAGCCCGCCGAACCGCCCACCTTCACGCTCAGGTCATCATAGGTCTGGGTGAAGTCCACCGGGAACGACACGCTGACATAGTTCTGCGGGCTGAAGTAGCCGCCCTGACCGTAGCTGAAGTTGCTCAGGTTCTTCGAGAAGTCCATCCAGCTGATGTTGATCCCGGTTTTCAGTTCGCGATCGCTGAAGTGGAACGGACGCACGTAAGCACCGGCACTTCCCATTAACGAGGTGTTGCTGGCGACGTTTTCACCCTGGTAGCTGTAGCCGCCCGCGCCGACGTAGAATCCGGCGTCGCCGTCATCGTAGCTCAGCATCGCGTTGCCGCCGTTTTTGGTCACGCGGCCCCAGCTTTTCCCGGAGTATTTGTCCTTCACGCCGACATAAGAGAGCAGGCTGTCGGTCACCGCACGGCGCTCACCGGTCAGGATCAGCGTCAGGTAGTCCGTCAGCTTCGGCGCCCACTTCACGCCACCGACCAGCGTGCTGAGGTCCTGGCCCAGCGGCGTACTGCCGAGGTCAATCTTGTAGCTGTCGCCGCTTAACGCCAGGTTCAGCTCGACCCCGCTGGCGGTCTGGGAATCCGTCGCGGATGAGGTCGCGGTATCGACGTTCACCTTACGTGACGAGGTTGCCAGGTATCGTGCCAGCGTGGCGTTATTGTTCAGGTTCTGCAGGTTGCTCAGACCGCTGTTGGTGAACGGGTTGAAGTCTGCACTATCAATACCGTTAAGGTTGTTCAGGGCGGCACTGACGCCGGGGTTAGCCGCATCAAAGGTGGCTTTCTCGGCGGCAGTCAGGCCGCTGTAGTTGGTCTGCTCGTTCTTGATATTCTGGATCAGGTTCTCGACGGCGACGCTGGAGCCACCGGTGCCCAGGCGACGATAGGCGTCGCCGCTGGCGCTGCCTGCGCTCAGGGTCATTGGCGTGACGGTAAAGTCAAAGCGCGCATCCCCCAGCGGAGAGCTGGACCACACCAGCGGCGCTTTGGCTTCGGTCAGCTTGCTTAAACCGTTTTCGCCGTCGCGGGCGCGGATCTGAACCCCGCCCTGCATCCAGGTGCCGGTATCCTTTTGCAGCTCGTCCATCATGGTGTCGATCTGGTGCAGCGTCTGGTTCTGCTGCGTGGCGGCCGCAGAGCCACCGCCGACCAGGGTCAGCCCGCCTTCGGCTCCGTCGATGTCCCGATAGTCTCGCGCATCCGGGGCCTGCTGCCACGGCATCGTATTGCCATACACCGACGGCGACTTGCGTACCGTCATGGTGGTGCGGTTGATAAACGGGTTATCAGACAGCGTCAGGCCACCCATACCGGCCGCGCTGCCCACGCTGCTGCCGTCCAGGCCAATCATCTTCCCTTTGGCGGTGCGCAGGTAGCTCAGCGCCTGGTTGTGGTCGCCTTCCGCTTCGGAAACGCGTGCCAGCAGCAGCAGGCGTTCCGGCGAAGGCTCACCGCGCAGGCCGCTGGTCAGCGCACGGGCTTTTGGCACGTCATTCAGCGCCAGGGCGGTGTTGATCGCCCCTTCACGCGCATCCTGCGTTTCCGTATCACGCGTCATCAGGTAGTCATACACCACCGCCGCTTCTTTGTTCATTTTGCCGGACTGGTAGAGACGTGCCATGGCAAACATCAGGTCGCTGTTCTGCGGATCTTTCTGCAGTGCGCCAATCAGCTTGTCGTAAGCCGCCGCGTACTGTTTACGTTCGCGCAGGTTATCCACTTCATTAATCACGCCGCCGTTACGAATAGCGGCCAGCTGGGTGCTGGTACTGCGCGCCTGAAGCTCCGGGCTGTTGAGGAAAGCCTGAGCTTCGCCGCCGAGGCCCGCCTGATTCAGCACCGCTACCTGCGCCGCATAGTCCCCGGCGTTACCCTGAACGCCGCGCTGCATGCTGGCTCGCACCACGGACACCGCCGTAGTCATATCACCCGCCTGCGCCAGGCCTTTCGCCAGGTTGCCCGCATCGGCCGGATTCTGCGGCGGGTTCGCCGCCAGCGCTTTCAGCGTATTGGCTGCCGCTGCGTTCGAACCCTGTGCCAGATACTGCTGAGCGACGGACATCTGCTGATTGAAGTTCACCCGCTGGATAAGCGCGCGCATTTCGGCGTTCTGGCTGCGGGCCGGAATACGTGACAGCAGGCTCTGCGCCTGGGTCCAGGCTCCACTTTCGCTGGCAAACAGCGCAGCGGCGTAAACCTCATTGCTGCTGGCCCCGTTGCGGAAGGCGGGCTGCATCACGCCCGCAGCAGCGGCAGAATCCCCCTGCTGCTGATAAATACGGGCGAGATCAAGACGCAGCCAGCCGTCGGCCGGGAAGCGCTGCATCCCCTGTTGCAGAATGCTGATAGCGCGCTGCGGGTTTCCTGCCGCCAGCGCCTGTTTCGCGTCACGGCGCACCGGATCGCTGGTCGCCACCGGGCGCGGCGTCACCGCTTCACGCACGCTGGAGGGCAGAGAAGCCAGCATCGTATTGGCTTCGGCGGTGTTGCCCTGCTGACGCAGCACGTAGAACAGCCCCTCTTTCGCCGGGCGGTTATCCGCATCGCTCGCCAGCACGTCGCGGTAGGTCTGTTCAGCCTGAGCCAGCTGATTATTGCGGCGCAGCACGTCGGCGCGGAACAGCTTCGCGGCCACGCCTTTCTCGCCTGTCGCCTGGGTTAACGGTGCGCTCAGGCTCAGCGCCTGGGCACTGTCACCGGATTTCTGTGCCTGCTGGGCCGCAGCCAGCTGGCCGTAGAAACGGGCATCCGCCGCCTGCTGCTGACGCTGCTGGCTGTCGGTGCCGCCCAGTTTAGCCGCGCGCTCCAGATAGTCTGCCGCTTTGGCGTAGTCGCCGCTGCGCTGTGCCACATAACCCAGACCGGCCAGCGCATCTGCATCTTCCGGGTTAGTTTGCAGAACCTGGTCAAAGGCGGTCTGAGCGCCGCTGACGTCGCCGCTGTTCAGGGCGGTAAAACCCTGACCCTTCGCCGCGCCGCCAACGTTTTTACGGAAGTAGTCCATCACCGTCTTATCCTGCGGATGACGCTGCTGGTAGTTTTGATACAGCGGCGCATCGCCCGGCTGCGGGCCGAGCCACAGCAGTCCCTGACGCAGGGAGCGATCGGCGTCGGCGTTGCCGCCCGCCAGCCCTTCCAGCGTTTGCAGGCCTTCACGGCGGGTGGCTTCCTGATAGGTCAGCGCCTTACCCAGCGCCAGTTTCGCGCCGATGTCCTGCGGATGCTGTGCCGAGAACTGGCGCAGGTTGTCCACCGCCTGCGGCAGCAGGGTGCGGTCACCGGCCATGGTCAGGTAATATTCCGCCGCCACGCTGGCCGGAGGCTCATTGCCGCTGAAGGTATTGCGCCAGGTCTGTAGCGCGGCGGCCGTGTTGCCGCTGCGCGCCTGCTGACGGGCGAGCGACAGCTGCGCTGCCGGGATAGTTTGCAGCTGACGGGCGTTGTCCAGCTCCACCAGACGCGGGTCCTGTGGAGAGACCTGGCTCAGGCGCGCGCGCCATTTAGCAGCGGCGGCACCGTCGCCGCCCTGCTGTGCCCACAGCGCCATCAGGTACAGTGCCTGAGCGTTGTTGCCGTCAACCATCAGCACTTTGTTCAGCGCATCGCGCGCCAGCTCATCGTGGGCTTTCTGATGCCAGTAGTTCGCCTGGTCAAACAGCGCCTGAATCGCCGGGTTGTTGTCTGCGGCAAACAGCGGGAACGCCATTACCGACAGCGCAAGACCGCTGCCGATCATCCAGCAATGACGAATTCTGGCGGTTAAGGGGGTCAGTCTGGTTTTCATCATTCTTTCTTCTCGCCAGAGGTATTGGAATTATTCTGCGGGTGCAGACGACGCCGCGAGTGACGCTTCAGCAGGACGTATACGCTCAGACCCACCAGCACTGAACAGAACAGCGCCAGTAACGCCAGCAGCACCGCATGCTGGTTGGCATACCACACCACCATCATGTACCACGGCATCTGCCCGCTCGGGAACATGGCCCCCACGCGGAAGCTGCGGATGCCGTTCTCATCGGTGATGATCGCCGTATCGCCGCGAATACCCGCATTGATACGCGATGACGTCATGTCGTTATGCAGACGCGCCAGCTGGTTATCGTCGGTGGCGACGGTCATGACCACCAGACGGCTGCTGTTCCACGGCGAGCGATAGCTGATAAAGCCGCGCCAGTCTTCGTTCGACGAGAAGTAGCGGTCAGCGTCCAGCGTCTGGCGGTTCCAGTCGCCGGTCAGCCAGCCGCGCAGGTTGTCGAGGGTGTTGGGTACTTTCACGCCCAGCGTGTGGTTGTTCAGCTCGTACGGCGATGCTGCCAGCATATCGCGGTTAAAACCGGTCTGCGCCAGGGTGGAAACAGAAAGAATATCGCTGTTTTCCAGGCGACCGCGCAGCGTGCCGCTGGCCGGAATACCAAACATCACGCTGTTCTGGGTCAGCGCCACGCCGGTGGCGTTGCCGGAACGGCCTGCCATATCCAGCAGGGTGCTGATCTCAGCATTACCTGGCTTCTCAGGCAGCATCAGCACCGTCTGCGAATAGTCAGCCAGACGCGAGAACGGGAAAGAGGCCCCGACGAAGTAAGAGAGGTTCGGCAGCAGCGTAAAGTGACGGGTGTTGCTCAGGTCGATAAACGAATTGTCCTCAATCCGGCTCTTGATATTGTTATTGGTCAGTACGCTGCACGGTGCGCTGGCCTTCGGTTTGATGTTGAAATAGAGCTGCATCTGGTTATCACCGTAAATCAGGTACGGTTCCAGCTTCAGGGTGTATTTCTCCTGACGCGCGTCGCCGCCCAGACGGTGCCAGATATTCTCCAGCAGCCCGACCTTGTTTACCGTCAGGTTACGCAGGAAGGTGCCGTTCAGCGTGACGTTGAGCAGGGAGCTATCTTCATCAATCCAGCTTTCTGACGGGAATCGATAGTTAAGCTGTACCGGAATGGTGTCGCCGTCCCACAGGAACAGGTCAGGCGCCGCGCGGAAGTTCACGCGCAGCGCATCGTGCCAGATGCCGGTGGTGGTCAGGTTCTGATCTTTACGCAGAAGCTCGCTGAGACGCACCGGGCGCTCGGTATTGATCCAGCGCGGCGCATCGTAAGGCTTACGCTGCGGCATACTCTGCGGAACCACCGCCAGGGCAGACTCGTCGATGCTGACAGGCTGTAACAGACGCCAGGTGGCCTGACGCAGCTGATCGTCACTTTTCCCCACAATCAGCAGCAGCTTGTACACCGGATTGTCGGGGTTATCGACGATATGCAGTGACGGACCTTCGCTGTCGGGCAGGGTCAGGCTGCCGATTTTTTCGCCGGGGTGACCCAACACCACGCCGTTTTTCTCCGGCAGCCGATCGCGCAGCACCGGGAAGCTGATGCCGCGATAGTCCGCCTGAATGCCCATCCACGAGGCGAGTATCGCCGCCGCACTGACTTCACCCGGCGTGACGTCTTCGCCGAACACCATGGCCACGCTGGCCGGACTCATCCGCAGCGGGTCAATAAACGGGCGCGGGAAGTTGCGCAGGCTGGTGCCGATGTTCAGCTGCTGGCCTTCCAGCGCCAGCGTGGTTTTCGGCAGGATGGTCACCTGGTACTGTTCGGCGCTGTCGCGCTCGCACAGCAGCTGGTCGGCATCGTTAATTTTAAAGCTCAGGTTGTTGCTGGAGACCACCATCGCGGCCGGAATATCCAGCTGATAGTCTTCGCTGGCGCGGTCAGAGGCGCTCAGCGGCAGGGTGCCCAGCGGCTGACCGTTCAGCATCAGCTGCAGCGAGGTGTTGCGCGCCGCCAGCGCCTGAGACACTTTCAGCGACAGATTCAGACGTGCGTTAGTGACCACTTCATCCGTTGGCAGCGTAAAAACGATGCCGGACTGCAGCTGACCGCCGGTCAGGGTAATGCCCCGGCTCTGGCCCATCTGCGCCACGCTCACCGTCGTGCTCAGCGGCTGGTTGAGTGACACCGCAGGCTGAGCGGCCGGCTCGTCCATCACCGGAGCTGGCAGCGGCGGCAGGCCCGCAGGCAGCCCTTCGTTGGTGCCCGGCGGCAGCGCCTCTTCATCACCGGCAGGGAGATCGCCTTCCGCCATAGCCGCAGCCGCAGGCTGAGCATTCTCAACGGGTTGCGCTGGCGTCGCAGCAGGCTGAGCGTTCTCAGCGGGTTGCGCTGACGTCGCAGCAGGCGCAGCAGCCGGGGCCGCGGCGGATCCAACATCCGCCGGAGGCGGAATATCTGACAGCGCGCTGCTGTCACTGGTGACGCTGGTCGGATCGGCCTGAACGTTGCCCAGGGTCAGTAAGGTACTCAGGCACAGTGCACGGAGTAATAATGGCTTCATACCGCGCTATCCTCTTCCACTTGCGCCTGATTTTTTTTTCTTGCCCGACGGTCCTGGAAGGTCAGCCAGAACAGTTCAAATACGGTACGGATAATCGTCAGCAGCGAGCGCAGCGGTTTATCTTTGCGCCCCTGCGGCTGGATCCAGGCATCAGCCCGCGAGAGCACCACGCGCACCAGCTCACGGCGGCGCGACAGCGGCATCTCATCGAACTGCAGGCGGATCACGCCGTTTTCAGCGCCGATAATCTGTACCGGAATGGAGATCACCCCGGATTGCAGGATCACATCAATCGCTTCAATGTCGTCGTTTTCATGACGCTGGTCAGGGGCGTTGATCTGCGCTCCGCCCATCGACAGGTTGACGGTATTGGTACGTGATGAGATGCCGTTGGCGTAATGCACCACTACCGGCAGATCGACATCAATACGGATGGTTTTACGCACCTGTTTGGTTTCACGCGCGACGGCGATCGCCGCCATCAGAATAATCAGGCTGAAGGTGGCCCAGCCGACGTTCAGCGCAATGACATACGGATCGACGCCGAAGTAATCATGGGCGGTGGCGCGGATAATCCCGCTCACCACGCCAACCAGCAACAGCAGCGCGCAGATGACGTGCGGACGCACAATGTTGAAATCAAAGAAGCCGACGTCCAGCAGGCCGCCCTTATCCGTCACGTTGAACTTGCCGTGCTTTGGCGAAATCATCGTAAGCAGCGTCGGGATCACCAGGTGGAACGCCATCACCGTCTCATAGATTTCCCCCCAGAAGGTGGCGCGGAAGCGGCCGTTCATACGGGAGTTAACGTACAGCGACATCACCAGGTGCGGCAGCACGTAGGCGAAGATCAGGCTGGCCGACGAGTGAATGATATTCAGGTTAAACAGCAGGTACGCCAGCGGCGCCGTCAGGAAAATGACGCGCGGCAGACCAAACTGGAAGTGCAGCATCGCATTGAGGTAGCACAGGCGCTGCTGCCATTTCAGGCCCCGGCCAAACAGCGGATTATCCACGCGGAAAATCTGCGTCATACCGCGCGCCCAGCGGGTACGCTGCACGATGTGCAGGCCGAGACGTTCGGTCGCCAGACCGGCCGCCAGCGGGATCGCCAGGAAGGCCGAGCCCCAGCCGAGACGCTGCATTTTCAGCGCCGTGTGGGCATCTTCGGTAACGGTTTCTACCGCAAAGCCACCGATCTCTTCCAGCGCTGAACGGCGGATCACTGCACAGGAGCCGCAGAAGAAGGTGGCGTTCCAGTTGTCGTTACCCTGCTGTACCGGGCCATAGAACAGTGCGCCTTCGTTCGGAATTTCACGCGCCGCTTTCAGGTTGCGCTCAAACGGGTCCGGGGAATAGAAGTAGTGCGGCGTCTGCAACAGCGCCAGCTTGTCATCTTTCAGGAAGGCACCCACGGTCGCCTGCAGGAAGGTACGCGTTGCCACGTGGTCACAGTCAAAGATGCAGATCAGCTCACCTTTGGTGATTTTCATCGCGTGGTTAAGGTTACCGGCCTTGGCATGGCGGTTATCATCACGCGTGATGTAGCCCACGCCGACGTCGGCGGCAAAGCGGGCAAACTCGCTGCGTTTACCGTCATCCAGCAGGTAGACTTTGATTTTGTCACGCGGGTAGTCGATGCACTGCGCGGCCAGCACGGTATCCCGCACCACATCCAGACTTTCGTTATAGCTGGGAATGTAGACATCGACCGTGGGCCACAGGCTGACATCATCAGGCAGCGGCTCAATGGTACGCTTAAGCGGCCATGACGTTTGCAGGTAACCCAGAATTAATATCAGCCAGACGTAAAGCTCGGCAATAAATAATCCGATGCCGAGAATAGCTTCAACCTCAGAATTAAAATGCAGCGTTTCCGTCGCACGCCAGTAAATATAGCGCGTCGACATCATGGCGGAGAGCATCACCATGACCAGCGAGATTTTTTTGCTTTTGCTGACCCCTAATAAAAACAGGATAGCAATCGAAATCAAGCCGAAAATATATTGTTTCTGGCTATCCATCGGGGTAATAACGATGACGGCTGCGAGAGGGGATAATACCAGCAGCAGAAGATAAAACAGGACTTTGTTCATAAGTCATCCTGAATACGGATTGTTATAATTCGTGGTACAGACCACGCGTCTTCAGGCGTCCCTGCCTGGCCATAAAGCTGTTAACGGGACTTGAGCGGGGCGTGCATTTCACCGTCGCCGACTTTGATATTGAGCAACGCGGAAAGGCGCTTGCCGATCAGCTCAATATCAAATGCCGCAGCGGACACCGGGCTAAAATCAAAAATCGACTGCTGGGAAGCATTGGCTTCCGCCACGCTTTCATCGCGATTCACCACGCCCATCAGCTTGTCGCCCAGGCGCTGCTGCATGAAAGCGGTCACATCACGGCTGATGTTCCGGCGGCTGTCACTCTGGTTAAGAATAAAATAGTGACCGCCACGCTGGTTCAGCGCGCCGCCAATCATTTTTTCGTTTTCAATCTGCGGCAGCAGGGAAAGTGAAGCGGTGTCTGCCAGCATGACCACTAAATGCATATCGGCCAGCGCGGTCATAGCTTTAAGGGCAGGACCCGGACCCGGCGGGAAATCGGCGATAATCACCAGGCCTGGATAGTTGAGGACCGAGTGCAGCCCACGGGCGAGAAAGTTGGGATCGTTCGTCAGATTATTTTCAAATTCAACGCGCTGCTCTTCACTGACTTCACCATAGGGCAGTACGAAGATATTGCCGCCGGTCGTCAGGATGGACTGGCTCCAGTCGGAAGATTCGGCCGATTTTGCCACAAATCCGCGGCCATCCGACAGCGGAACGCCAAAGTGCAGGCGCAGGGCGTTCTGCACGTCAAAATCGATCGCCAGCACCTTGCTGCCGCCGCGTGCAAGCGCGTGAGCAAGGTTGGCTGCCATGGTGGTTTTACCCACGCCGCCTTTAGGGGAGCAGACACAAACTAACGGCATGAGGCAATTTTCTCCAGCAGGGGTTGTAACAACATATCTTTCGGAAGCGACGCGGAAGCCGGTGCGGCCGCGGTGCTAAACAACTGTTTATAACTGACGCTGGCGGGCGCATCGGCCACGGATGGCGCAGGCGGTGCCCGCACGACGTCGGGCGCAGGCTGCGGTGCGGCAGCCGTAACGGCGGCCAGCTGTTCCAGCAGGGAAGCCCCGGACACTGCGGTCTGCTGTACTGCCGGCATGGCGCGCAGCGGAGCCGATTCAGCGGCAGGTGCGGGTGCCGTTTTCACTGGCTCAACCGGCGCGGCAACAGGCGGCTGCAGCGAGGCCGAGATATCGCCCAGCAGCGAAGCGCCAATGCGGTCGGATGGCGCGGGCGTGGTGGCAACAAAAGACTGCACCGTCAGGTGTGAGGTGACAGGCGCCGAACTGGCTGGCGGGGGCTCAAAGGCCGCAGGATCAACCGGCTGCGGTGCCGCCCGATCGACGCGTTGAACGCTATCCAGTACCGACCCTGCGCCCTCATTCAGCAACTGTTTGATCACCGCCCAGTTGGTGGTGTCGGAGTTGATCGCCTGCTCGGACATGTCTTTGAATTCAATATGGTTTGTTTGCGTTTTTTCTTTAAAACGCTGCAGGTCATCATAGCTGTTCATGAGTATGATCGCGCAAGGTGGATGATTTCGCGGCAATATAACATATAAATTTTAAATCACTCAGACTATTCTCATACCACAGATAAAAGGTTTTGAATGAATAAATAACGTGAAATAATTAAAATTATTGATTGCATAAGCAATATATCAACAGGGTGATTATTTGCCTTAATCGATTATTTGACACGCGCTTAATTAAGCTATTCCATTTAATTGAAATACCTTTTTCATAATGACACTTTCATTTTGCGTCATTGCCGGTGTGATGGTTAAGACTATCCCATAATCCACTCCGTTACCGTGAAAATTTGACATAAGTCACTGGCAAAAGCCCTTCCGACACTGCATTTCTTCGCCATACTCAGATTCCGCTTAAGTATTACAGATTAGAGGGCTGTTGATTGAGCATAGCAGTGCCTGAGAAAACATGCGTTTTGCTTAAGGATTTTGTGTGATCGGCAACAGCGGGCCGACCGGAAAAAAAGGTCGGCCCCTACAAATGGCCGGGTGGTCATCGCAGGGGATACGATGATCTGTAGGGGTCGACCTTCCGTTTCGGTCGACCCACAGGCAACGGGATACGGTATTCGTAGGGGTCGACCTTCTGTTTCGGTCGACCCAAAGACAACGGGATACGGTATTCGTAGGGGTCGACCCACAGACAGCGGGATACGATATTCGTAGGGGTCGACCTTCTGTTTCGGTCGACCCACAGACAGCGGGATACGGTATTCGTAGGGGTCGACCTTCCGTTTCGGTCGACCCACAGGCAGCGGGATACGGTCGACCCGCTGGTTAGGCCGCCGGGTTCTCGTCCTGCTCGACGGCGAAGCAGGCCACCTGATGACCACCGTAAGACTTCAGCTGCGGCTGCAGCTGCACGCAGGTGCCAAACTGGCGATGGCAGCGCGCATTAAAAGCACAGCCCGGTGGCGGATTCAGCGGGCTTGGCAGCTCGCCGGTCAGCTTGATGCGCTCGCGGCGATCGTCCGGGTTAAGACGCGGGGTTGCCGACAGCAGCGCCTGGGTATAAGGATGGCGCGGGTCAGAGAAAATCTGCTCTTTGCTGCCCTTCTCCACACAGCGGCCCAGGTACATCACCATCACTTCATCCGCGATATGCTCCACCACCGACAGGTCGTGCGAGATAAACACGTACGACAGCCCCAGCTCCTGTTGCAGGTCCATCATCAGGTTCAGCACCTGCGCACGCACCGAGACGTCGAGCGCGGAGACCGGCTCATCGGCAATCAGCACGTCCGGGTCCAGCATCAGACCGCGCGCAATGGCAATACGCTGACGCTGACCGCCAGAGAACATATGCGGATAGCGGTCGTAGTGCTCGGTTTTCAGGCCGACCTTCGCCATCATTGCCAGCGTCTTCTCCCGGCGTTCCGCTTTGGTGAGGCTGGTGTTAATCAGCAGCGGCTCTTCGAGGATCTGGCTGACCTTTTTGCGCGGGTTCAGAGAGCCGTACGGGTTCTGGAACACAATCTGGATTTTCTGACGCCTGAGCTTCTGCGCCTCCGGATCGTGCTTCAGCAGGTCCTGCCCCTGATAGAACAGCTGACCTTCCGTCGGCGTTTCGATCATGGTCAGCAGACGGCCCAGCGTTGACTTACCGCAGCCGGACTCCCCGACCACCGCCAGCGTTTTTCCGCGCTCCAGGTCGAACGACACGCCGTCCAGCGCTTTCACCAGGCGTTCCTGACCAAACAGGCCTTTTTTCACCGGGTAGTGTTTTTTCAGATCGATGGCCTGCATCAGCAGGGTCGCTTTATCGTGTTCAGGCTTCATAGGCTGGTCTCCCGGCATCGTCCAGTGGGAAATGACATTTGGACTGACGCCCGGCAATATCACGCAATGGTGGCTCTTCGCTGCGGCAGCGATCTTTGGCATACGGGCAGCGCGGGTTCAGCAGGCAGCCGTTCGGGCGGTCGTACTTGCCCGGCACCACGCCCGGCAGTGACGCCAGCCGGGCTTTATCCGCCGCAAACTCCGGCAGCGCACGCAGCAGCGCCTGAGTATAAGGATGACGCGGCGCTTTAAAGATATCGACCGCCAGGCCGGTTTCCACGACCTGACCGGCGTACATCACAATGATGTGCTGAGCGGCTTCCGCCACCAGCGCCAGATCGTGAGTGATCAGGATCAGCGCCATATTCTCCTGACGTTGCAGATCGAGCAGCAGCTCGATGATCTGTGCCTGGATGGTGACGTCGAGCGCGGTGGTCGGTTCATCGGCAATCAGCAGCTTCGGACGGCAGGCAATCGCCATTGCAATCATGACGCGCTGGCTCATGCCGCCGGACAGCTGGTGCGGGTAAACATCCAGACGTGACGCCGGGTCAGGAATACCGACCTGATTAAGCAGGTCGATCGCCCGCTGGCGACGGGTGCGCTTGTTGCCGCCCTGATGCACCTTGATCGCTTCCATGATCTGGAAGCCCACGGTGTAGCACGGGTTAAGGCTGGTCATCGGGTCCTGGAAAATCATCGCCACGTCCGAGCCCACCAGCTGGCGGCGCTCTTTTTCGGAGATGCGCTTCAGGTCGCGCTGGTTAAACACCAGGTTGTCGGCCATCACTTTGCCGGGGTAATCAATCAGCCCCATAATCGCCAGCGAGCTGACCGATTTACCGGAGCCGGACTCGCCAACGATACCGACAACCTGCCCCTGCTCTACCTGATAGCTGATGCGGTCAACGGCGCGGAACGGTGCTTTATCGTCGCCGAAATGCACCGAGAGTTTATCTACAGTTAATAGTGCCATCTCGCCGCCTACTGTTTGAGTTTCGGGTCAAGAGCGTCGCGTAAGCCGTCGCCCATCAGGTTAAATGCCAGTACCGTCAGCAGAATGGCAACACCGGGGAAGGTGACCACCCACCAGGCACTTTGCGCGAACTGCAACACGTCGGAGAGCATGGTGCCCCACTCCGGCGTTGGCGGCTGCGCACCCATACCCAGAAAACCCAGCGCGGCCATATCGAGGATCGCGTTGGAAAAGCCAAGAGACGCCTGCACGATCAGCGGTGCCAGGCAGTTCGGTAAGATATTGATGAACATCTGACGCACCGCACCCGCTCCGGCCACGCGCGAGGCGGTGACGTAGTCGCGGGTGACTTCCACCAGCACTGCGGCACGGGTCAGACGGATATAGTGCGGCAGTGCGACAAAGGTCAGCGCTATCGAGGCGTTAACAATCGACGGGCCAAAGATGGCCACCAGCACCAGCGCCAGCAGCAGGCTTGGCAGCGCCAGCATGATATCGACCAGACGCATAATCGCCGCGTCCACTGCGCCGCCGACGTAACCGGCGATCAGACCGAAAATCACCCCGAAGATCAGCGACAGTACCACCACCAGACAGCCAACCAGCAGCGACAGGCGGGCACCGTACATCAGGCGCGACAGCACATCGCGGCCCACGTCATCGGTGCCGAACACATACTGCCAGCTACCGCCTTCCTGCCAGGCCGGTGGCTTGAGCAGCGCATCGCGGAACTGTTCGGCAGGGGCATGCGGGGCCAGAACGCTGGCAAATACCGCGATGAAAATCATAACAATGACGTAAACCAGGCCGATCACCGCCCCTTTGTTACGCTTAAAGTAGTGCCAGAATTCCTGTAACGGGGTCATCGGCTTGGGTGCAGCGTTGACGCTGCCTGGATCCACAACAGACATGTTGGCCCCTTATTTCTTGTGACGAATGCGCGGGTTAACCACGCCATAAAGCACGTCGACCAGCAGGTTGACGACGATAATCAACGTAGCCACCATCAGCACCCCACCCTGTACTACCGGGTAGTCGCGGCGCTGCAGTGCATCGATTAACCAGCGCCCCAGACCTGGCCAGGAGAAGATGGTTTCCGTCAGAATGGCACCCGCGAGCAGCGTTCCGACCTGAAGACCAATCACCGTGACCACCGGCAGCATGGCGTTGCGCAGCGCGTGTACCACGATCACCCGCATCGGCGTCAGCCCTTTGGCGCGCGCGGTACGAATGTAGTCTTCGCCCAGCACTTCCAGCATCGCGGAACGCGTCATACGCACGATCACCGCCAGCGGAATAGTTCCCAGCACGATGGCAGGCAGGATCATATGCATGACGGCATCTTTGAAGTCGCCCGGCTCACCCCAGAACAGGGTGTCGATCAGCATAAAGCCGGTCAGCGGCATGCTGTCATCCAGGAACACGGTGTCACCGATACGCCCGGATACCGGGGTCAGGTTAAGCTGCACCGAGACCAGCATGATCATCATCATGCCCCACCAGAAGATCGGCATGGAGTAACCGGTCAGGGAGATGCCTACGGCGGTGTGGTCGAAGATGGAACCGCGTTTAACCGCAGCCAGAACGCCCACCGGGATACCGACGGCGACGGCAAAGAGCATGGCGCAGATGCCCAGCTCCAGCGTGGCCTTAAAGCGCGGCACAAATTCGTCCCACACCGGCACGCGGCTTTTCAGCGACATACCAAGGTCGCCGTGCATCACACCTTTAATATAGTTGAGGTACTGCTGCCAGAGAGGCTGATCCAGACCGAGCTGGGCCATTAACTGGGCATGACGTTCAGGGGAGATACCGCGCTCGCCCACCATAATCATCACCGGGTCACCGGGGATCATATGAACAAACGCGAAAGTTAACAGGGTGATACCGATAAACGTCGGGATGACAAGTCCCAGACGTCGGAGTATGAACTGCAGCATAATCCGTATTCTCTTTTATTTCCTGCAGCCGTAACCGACAGGATTATTATTGCTCACATCTTGCGAAAGAGGGGCCAGGCATGCCTGACCCCCTACGCAAATTACGTGGGTTAACGATATTCAACCCGCCGTATTATTCTTTGATATCGACCTGAGCGAAGTAGTGACCACCCAGCGGATCAACAACATAGCCGGACACTTTCTTACTCACCGGCTCGTAAACCGTGGAGTGCGCCACAATCAGCGCAGGCGCCTGATCGTGCATCACCACCTGAGCCTGCTTGTAGAGTTCGATACGCTTGTTGTGATCGTCGGTCGCACGCGCAGGCTGGATCAGGTCTTCAAACGACTTGTCGCACCAGCGTGAATAGTTAGAACCGTCTTTCGCCGCCGCGCAGCTGAACAGGGTTGCGAAGAAGTTATCCGGGTCCCCATTATCGCCGGTCCAGCCCATCATCACGGTCTGGTGTTCACCGGCTTTAGCGCGCTTCAGATACTCGCCCCACTCGTAGGTGACGATTTTGGCTTTCACGCCAATCTTCGCCCAGTCGTTCTGGATCATCTCAGCCATACGACGTGCGTTCGGGTTGTACGGACGCTGTACCGGCATCGCCCACAGGTCGATGGCGAAACCCTCTGCCATGCCGGCTTCTTTCAGCAGCGCTTTGGCTTTTACCGGATCGTACGGGTAGTCCTGTACCGCGTCGTTATAGCCCCACATGGTTGGCGGGATCAGGTTTTTCGCTTCCTGCCCTGCGCCCTGGTAGACCGCTTCGATAATCGCTTTCTTATTCACCGCCATGGTCAGTGCCTGACGCACTTTCAGGTTATCCAGCGGCTTTTTCTCAACGTTAAACGACAGATAGCCGACGTTCAGACCTGGCTGCTCCAGCAGGTTGATATTTTTATCTTCCTTCATGCGCGCGATATCAGCCGGGTTCGGGTACGGCATGACCTGGCACTCGCCTTTCTGCATTTTGGCATAGCGCACGGAGGCATCCGGGGTGATGGAGAATACCAGGCGGTCAATCTTCGGCTTGGTTCCCCAGTAGTCGGCGTTAGCTTTGTACAGGATGCGGGAATCTTTCTGGTACTGCAGCAGCTGGAACGGACCCGTACCGACCGGATTCAGGTCGACTTTTTCCGGGGTGCCCGCTTTCAGCATGTTGTCGGCGTATTCCGCAGACAGAATCGACGCGAAGTCCATTCCCAGATCGGCGAGGAACGGCGACTCCGGGCGGCTGAGTTCGAAGCGAACGGTGTTTTCATCGACTTTGACGATTTTGGTGATCAGCTTCGGCATGTCCATGCCTTCGAAGTACTCGTAGCTGCCGCCGGATACGCCGTGATATTTGTTGTTTTTATCCAGCTGGCGTTCGAAGGTGAACACCACGTCATCGGCATTAAAGTCACGCGTCGGTTTAAAGTCTTTGGTGGTCTGCCACTTCACGCCTTTACGCAGATGGAAGGTATAGGTTTTACCGTCTGCACTCACATCCCATTTTTCTGCCAGCGCAGGGTGTAACTCAGTGGTACCGATGGTGAACTCCACCAGACGGTTGTAGATCTGACGCGAGCTGGCGTCATAGGTGGTGCCGGAGGTAAACAGCTGTGGGTTAAAACCTTCAGGCGAACCTTCAGAACAGTAAACCAGGGTCTTCGCCTGAACACCTGTAGCCATCAACAGCGCGATAGCGCTGAGACCGACTTTCAGCATCCCGGATTTAGCCAGGGAAATACTCATGCTTATGCTCCAATAGTGATGTGATGTAGTGAGTGCTTGTACGCCGACCGATAATTTTTGTGAGTGGTCTGTGCGTGGTGCCTTGCGGCGTCAGTCAAACGGACGGGAGTGGAAGGATCTGACGATGAAGAAACTATCAGACAAATCCCCTTACCTTTTGTACTGAGGGTCCAATTTGTCAATAGTTTCAGTTAACGTCAATACAAGCGCGGGGTATTTACTCTTTCTGTGAGAAACAGCAAGCAAATATAAAAAAAACAATTTTGTCACATTTGCAGCGTAAAACATCAGCTGTAACTGATATGGCCAGATTTAAAACTGGATGATAAACCTTTGACCAGTGCATCACGTTGAAAAAAAACGCGTAAAATAATCCACAAAAGGTCGATTAACACCCGATAAAGTTGTCTATATGGCTAACTTATAGATAAAAATGCTGCAACGCAGCCATAAGCAATCAGCAACAAGTCGGAATCGGTCATAAGCAGAATGCGCCACGAATTAAGTCCTTAATCCCGGCAGGATAAGGCGTTTAAACACATTCACGGCGTTTTCTTTGTCGGCAAGGGGCGAAGAAGAGGGGTAAACAGCAGCATATTATTCGGTAAAAAAACCGCAGAGGACGACCCTGTTTTCAGGCGTCCCCTGCGGGTAGTTCAGGGCTGACAGGAAAAGAAGGTCAGCCCCTACGGCGGCGTTGAGTTACGGTTTAGCACACCAGTTGTTCGCCTGCTTAATTCCACCGTCCGGGGAGGTATAACCCAGGCAACCCATGATGGTGTCAAACAGTTCAACGTGACGATGCGTTCTGCCTGCCTTCTGCTCGGCCTGTAACTGCTCAAAAGCGCTTTTGTTAGTCGGGTCAGCCAGATACTTATCGGACGCCCAGACGATCATCGGCACACGGAACTGCTCCGGCGGAGCCATATTGCGTGGCGTTCCGTGCAGGTGCATGTTTTCGCTGATCGACTCGCCGTGGTCGGCGGCGTAGAAGACAATCGCTTTCTTGTCACGCAGCTGGTCAAACACGCTGTCCAGCATGGTATCAACGTACAGGATGGAGTTGTCATAGGCGTTAATCAGCATCGCCTTACTGCAGGTATCATCCACGCCCATACACTCTGGCTGGTAGCGCGCAAACTCACGCGGATAGCGCTGAGAGTAGAGGTAATGGGAGCCTTTCGTGTGCAGGATCACCAGATGCTTACCCTTAGGATGGTCATCAATCGAGGCTTTCAGCTCCGGGATCAGCAGCATATCGTCCACTGATTTCCCCTGGTTACGCTTCTCTGAGCCAATCTGCTCGCGGAAGGCGTAGCTGTCTGCATCGGTGTTGTTATAGAACCACACCTCACTCTGCATGGCGAAAAGATCGGAGCTGAAGCCCAGCTCTTTCAGTACCGCAAAGACGTTTTGCTCTTTCAGCGTGCGGCCTGGGTTATCCATCGTGCCACCCTCGCGCACAAACATGCAGCGCAGAGAGAGTTTGGTCGAGGTGTCGCAGGACTCGCCGCGGAACGCCACCAGGTTTTTCTCTTTCGACAGCTTCGGCGTGTTATCGCGCTCGTAGCCCAGCAGGCCCATATGATCCCAGCGGGTGGTTTCACCAATCACGAACACCACGTAGGTATCGTCCAGCCCTTCAGGCGCCTTGTAGGTGAACTTTTTCGCCGGATCGAGCAGGTTACCGCTGTCCATACGCTCGTCGTAAGTGGTGTAAGCAAACAGCCCCACCGCACTCAGCCAGTTGGACGGCAGATAAGAGTGCGCCACCACGCCGCCATAGCTCGGCAGGTCAACGTTAGTCACCTTCTCGTTGGCGCTTTGCAGCTTGTCGAAATAGCGGATCGGTCCCCACGTCAGCAGCAGCGCCAGCAGCATCAACAGCAGCGGTTTAATACGCTGGCCGGGCGTTTTTAGCTGCTCCAGCAGCGTCATGCGCAGGCTGCTCCACCAGATTAAGACCAGCGGGATCAGGCTGACCAGCACCATCCAGAGGATAAAGTGATAGCCCACCACCTCTTTCGACAGGTCGGTATCGGTGGTCATCACCGAGGCGACAATGCCGTAGCCAATCACCACGTTAAAGAAGGCCATGTAATAGCTGGCAGAGACCGAAATCACCACCAGCAGGCTGGCCGTTATGCGCCAGAACACTTTCCCACCCAGCGACAGCAGGCGGAACAGGAAGAAAGTGAGCATCACCGCCGCCACACCCTCTGCCAGCGCAGACAGCCACTGCATTACTTCAAATTTATCGAGGAAAGGACTAAACCGACGATAAAACACCGGGAGATTCAAAATCAGCCCGACGTAAACAGCCAGCAACAGCGATAACTTTTGCTGGGATAACACTTTAATAGAATTCATTCGACCTTAATCCTGGCGTAACCTAAACGATTGCTAACACGATCTGAACGCTAATCAGACCCTGGCACTGCGCCAGAGTTCGGCAATAAAGCCGATAAACCTTGAGGCCGTCCATAACCAGAGGATTCTGACAAAAAAAGCGGGGGGATCAAGCCCCATTGCAGGGGGCGTAGTTAAACACACTCAGGAACGTTAGTCTGTGAACAACGCATATTTCGCTATTTAACGATCTGACCGGCAGAGGGTTGGGTTTAAAGAAGAGGAAGCGGGCTGGGGAGGGAGCCAGGGGGGATAACCGGGGCCGCAGCCCCGGTCAGACGGCTTAGTTAATGATGTTTAACGTCACGTCGATATTGCCCTGAGTGGCATTAGAATAAGGGCAGACGATATGGGCAGCATCCACCAGCTTCTGTGCCTCCGCGCTGTCCATTCCCGGCAGGTGGATGTTCAGCGTCGCTTCAATGCCAAAACCGGTTGGCAGCGGGCCGATACCCACTTCCCCTTCCACGAAGGCTTCTTTCGGCATGGCGAATTTGTCACGCCCGGCAACAAACTTCATCGCGCCGAGGAAACAGGCTGAGTAACCGGCAGCAAACAGCTGTTCCGGGTTGGTGACGTTACCGCCCGCGCCGCCCATCTCTTTTGGCAGACCCAGCTGGACATCCAGCACACCGTCGGATGAGGTTGCACGGCCTTCACGGCCGCCGGTGGCTTTGGCTTTTGCACGGTAGACAACTTTTTCTAAAGACATGGTGAGTTTCCTTATGGTTTATTTATGCACTATTTAATAGCGCACTATATATAATAATGCAATTTTACTGCAGATCACCCTCACCGCCTTAGCGGTTCAGGTTATCGCGAAAATGTTCCAGTTCACCCTTCATCGACTGGAGTTTTTCCAGTTCGCAGGCTGAAGCACAGCGCACAGATTCGGGAATATTCAGCGCCTTTTCACGCAGCTCACGGCCGGCGTCGGTCAGTGTCACCACCACCTGACGTTCATCTTTGCGCGAGCGCAAACGGTGCAGCAGGCCTGCTGTTTCCAGACGTTTCAGCAGCGGCGTAAGCGTGGCGGAATCCAGAAAAAGCCGCTCGCCGATGTCCGACACCGTGACGTCGTCGCGCTCCCACAGCACCATCATCACCAGGTACTGTGGATAGGTGATCTCCAGCGGCGCCAGCAGCTGTCGGTAGAGCTTATGCAGCGCCAGGTTGGCGGAATAGAGCGCGAAGCACAGCTGTTGATCGAGCAACAGTGGCGCATCCGCCGCTTTTTTGTCATCTTTACCTGTAGTCATGAAAAACAATATAAATAGTGCGCTACATAATAGCAAGAAATTTTAATGGCAGGGAGTGAACCATGCAGACACTGGAAGAGAAGGCGCAGCGTTACGCCAGCAAAGCCCATGCCGAAGCAGGCCAGCGCCGCAAATATACCGATGAACCCTATATCGTCCATCCGGCAGCGGTGGCCGAACTGGTGCGCAGCGTGAGCGATGATGAAGAGATGCTGGCAGCGGCGTGGCTGCACGATACCGTTGAGGATACGCCCAGCACGCTGGAGGATATCCGTTCACATTTTGGCGCGAGGGTGGCATCGCTGGTTGAAATGCTGACCAATCAGGGAGCCGTCGCCGGGCAGAACCGCACCGCCCGTAAAGTGGCGCATTTTCGCCACACCCAGCAGGCCTGTGCTGAAGCGCAAACCATCAAACTGGCCGATATTATCGATAATACGCGCTCGATCGTTCATTTCGACCCCCATTTTGCCAGGGTGTATCTGATTGAAAAACGCGTGCAAATTCGTCTGCTGACTGACGGC
Organism: Erwinia sp. Eh17-17; assembly: GCF_039675725.1. Classification (NCBI taxonomy): domain Bacteria; kingdom Pseudomonadati; phylum Pseudomonadota; class Gammaproteobacteria; order Enterobacterales; family Erwiniaceae; genus Erwinia; species Erwinia sp. Eh17-17. The sequence continues at coordinate 297,245 of NZ_JBDFQT010000004.1, forward strand.
AACCCCACCCTGCACCAGATGGCAGAACAGATTATTGAGCAGGGCATCGAACAGCTGCACCAGCCACCCTGGAATGTCCCGGCAGACTGGTTTGTCAGGCAGGAAGAAAAATACCTTCTGTAACAGTCATTTAAATTAGACAATAATGGCATTCATGGCAATACGTGCTGTAAATCACGTCAACCGCATAAAATGTCCAATTATTACCGGTAACATCCCTATCATGGCCCCCCAATTCTTTAAGGGGGGTTGTATGCCTGTAGACGTCACCATAATAAAAAATAAAACATTCGCATTTTTAGGCGCCGCGCTGTTTCTCAGTATGATGATGGGGCTGGTATTTATCGATGTTGTCTGGTTAAACAATGCGCTGCATGAAACCTCATGCACTGAAATTGCTCAGGAAGTCATGCTGGCGGCGATAGCCCTGATGTACTTCAACCGCGCCAGACATTCTGCGGCGCAGCGCCCGGTGATGGTGCTGGTTGCCGGTTTCTTCAGCTGTATGCTGATCCGCGAGCTGGATTTTCTGTTCGATGAGATTTTCCACGGCAGCTGGTTCTGGTTTGCCCTGGCAACGGCGCTGGCCTGCCTGGCCATTGCGCTGCGCGAACCGCATCGCATACTCCCCGGCCTGGCGGCCATGATGAGTCACTCTTCGTGGAGCCTGATGTCCGCCGGTATGCTGACCACGCTGGTTTTCTCACGGCTGTTTGGTATGCATGAACTCTGGGAACACCTGATGCTGGATGGCTACAACCGAACGGTGAAAAACATAGCAGAAGAAGGGAGCGAACTGTTGGGTTATTCACTGTGCCTGTTCGCGACCTTCAGCTACGTGTGGCAGGGAAAGCGTCAGGTTTCCAGCCAGAAAAACGTGTCGGGTTCAGCTAACAGGCTTGCCGGTACAGCAGCGGCTCAGTAACCAGCGGATTTCGCTGTGGCAGGTATTTTCTTGAGTGGGCGTTTGAACACAGTGTGGCCTGGCGGTTTTTTTCCGGGTTTTAGGCGTTAAAAAAACGTGCTCGATAAAGAGCTCCTGGCAAAGATGGCGTGAACCTGCCGTTTTGATTTTACGTGTCTGGCAGCGAATGGTCTCGCTTTTGCGAAGAATGTAGGAGATCTGGAAGGAGGCACGGCGTTCAGTAATCGCAAACGCGGCGGAGATCTGTTTGCTGCCCACCCAGCTTTTCTGGCGGCAGCACCACAGAGCAATCAGGATGTATAACGGTCTGTCAGCATGTTCACTCAGCTCTTCAGGTATACGCCCGCCGTCATGGTTGCTTTGTGCGACGACTTTGTGAATTCCTGTCTGTTTTTTTTCTGCGTACGCTGTGATTTTTTTCATCATATAGCTCGCTATCCATAGCTGGAAAAATATCCCCCCTCTTACTGCAAAGAGGGGGGATAGTATTAACAGACAATTACCAGGAGTAACTCACCCCAACGTTTGCCTGCCATGGACGTTCGATATCGTCACCTTTGGTGTAGTTAAAGCTGGCGTAACCACCGACGTCTTTCATCAGTTTCACTTCGGCACCGGCGCCGACCTGAACGGCAGCACCATCAATGCTGTTGTTCATTCTGACGTTGTTCAGCTTCATCTCATTGCTGTCAACGAACTCGTTGATGCCAGACAGGTGGAAGTAAGGCTTGATATAACCCTGATTAATTTCGAAGGTGTAACCCACATCAGCACCGATCTCGCCCTGCAGAGATTTGTAGTCGTCAGCTCTGACGACCATGCCGTTGTTCATGGTGTAATGTGCGCCATCAAATGTACGGCCAGTGGCTTTAATGTACGGTTCAGCGAAGTAGCCCTGCTCACTCCAGGTGTAGCCCACTTTCATGTTCAGACCATAGCCGTTGCCGGAGAAGTCAGAACGTGAACGCTGGCCGTCGAGCATATGCGCGTCGCCGCTGTTGCTGAAGTGGTCGAACTGGGCGTTGGTATCAACAAAGATGCCGTTATCGAAGTGGCGTGACAGATAGAACTGCGCGCCATAGCTGTCCAGATCGCCGCTGCTGTTCATCACTTTCATATCAGAACGTGCAGAAGAGAACGCCAGACCCGCTAACCAGCTGCCACCGTTTTTCGCATCAAACAGGTTATCAACACCGAGGATGACGCCGTTGGTATCCAGTTTGTATTTGGCGCCCGCACTGGTGGTATTTTTGCTCTTGCCACCGAAGTAGGAAACCCAGACACCGCCCTCATCACCCGCGTGACGTGACGCGTTCATGTGCTGAGTTAACGCATCGGTTTCCAGCGTGGCCACGTTCACTTCAGAAGCGGCCATGCTCAGCGCCGTTGCGGCGCTGTTAGACAGGTGGCCGTTATTTTTGAAGTACACGTTATGTTCGTCATGAACGGTATCGTTGAACTCGTCAACCGCGTCATACTGCCAGATACCCATTTCAGTACGGCCGTAGAAGTATGCGTCGCTGCCTTTATCCTGATAGTTCACAAAGCTGTGCGGGTTATAGGTGCTTTCACCCCGGTCCGCGATGTAGCCCTGTTTCACGTAAGGTTCAACCCCGGAGTTGGCAATCGCCAGCTGGTATGACCCCTGTGCAGCCCCTTTCACCTGCATCGAACCGTACGTGTATTGTCCCCCCAGGTTCAGCAGGGGTTCAGCCACGGCTTTACCTATATTAATCAGGGACGTCAGATAGTTGCCGTTACTGTCTTTATCCTGCGACAGATTGCCATGCACCACCACACGCGCCGCGCCAAGGTCTTCATAACGACCGCGATCGCCCAGGGTTGAACCGTCGGTATCCACGTTAATCATATTCAGCGTCGAGGCAGACAGATTCAGGTCGTGGACATCACTGACCGCAAGACCGCCATTGGCGGTGGCTGCCGCATTCCAGACTGAACCGTTCTTCACGTTGAGGTCCGGGTTCCAGGAAATCACGTTGGTACCGCCCACAATGAACTCCGGCTGAGCGACTGAAGTGATACCCGCAACACGACCATTCAGCGTGCTCTGATCCATGTTAATGGTGGTCGGTGTCCATGCGCCATCCACATTGGCCAGCAGAGTCTGGTTAGCGCTGCTGACGGCATTTTGGTAAATCGCCGTCGCTGAGGCCGAACCGGTAATAACGTTTTCTGCCAGCGTGACCGGTGCATCGGCCACCGTCACGTCCACCAGCTGCACGTGGTAACTTGTCTGACCGGATGCAGTGATGTCACCATTGATCACGCTGTGGTTAGCGATATTCATGGTGGTGCCGTTATGCTGACGATCGAGCAGGTGCGTGTTGGTCACCGCACCGCTGGCGCTGTAGTCACCGGTTTTCTGGTCACGGACGACGTTCACGGTGATGGTTGGCTGATAGCCGTCGTGATTCAACTGCACATTGCCGTTGAGCGTTGAGTTATTCACGTCCACACGGTTGGCATGACCCGTCATGCTCAGAGCATTACCGGCATTGTTCACGCCGCCGGTCAGGGTGGACTGGTTGCCGATAGCGACAAACAGGCCGGATCCGGTGATGGCAACCGCAGTAGAATGTTTGTCCGCCAGACGGTCGTAATCGCTGCCGTGAACATAGCCATTCTTGTTATCGTCCACGCGTACGGCGGCGATATTCTTCGCGGTGATCTGCGCATTATCCAGCACCACATTGGCGGTGTTCGCGACCTGATGGGTCAGCTCGCTGTTATTAACAACATGGCCGTCTTTATCAAACTGGTAAGCCACACTGCTGCTGTTAATGCTCAGACCGGTAGCGAAAGGACGCTCGCTGTGGGCATGCTCGTCACCGGAAACATTGCCGGACGCGCCGACGCGAACGGAGTCCTGATCCAGCGTGTTATCGATGGTGGTATCTTTCACCACCAGAACATCGCGGGCACGATGGTCTGCGGTGTTTTCCTGCAGATTGCCGTTAACCGCAACCGCAGCGGTCACGTCGTTTTGCAGGCTGACGACTTTGGAGTAGAGTTCCGCATTTTGCAGACCAAACTCGCCGCCTGCGGTGGTGACCGGTCTGATATAGACGTCAGAGTTACGGTCCAGCACCAGCGTTTTTGTCACGGTCAGTGGGATTGGATTATTTTCTTTATCCAGTGCCAGGCTGCCGTCAGCATTTTTCTTATACTGGATAGCACCCGCTGCATCACGCTGATACAGCGTGACCGACTGGGTTTTCTGATAGCGCTGATCGGCGGTGCCCATTTTCAGGCCATCAACCACGCCAACCGGCGCAGAATAACCGTCTTTAACGCTTGCGTGGGCCAGGCGCTGGCCGTGAACGGCGCGCTGGTAATCTTCATCGATCGGATAGTGAACGTCACCGCCCAGGCTGGGTGCGTTCATATCCATATAGGCTTTATAGCCGCTGCTGTTGATCAGCGCTTCAAATCCGGGGGTGTTGGGATTGATGCCCACCCAGCGGGAACCGGTAACCGTTTCATTAACCACGGCCAGATTATCACCACCAATAAATACCGACCCGCCGCCGGTATATTCTCCCTGGCCATTGTGACTCAGTGCCGTGGTGTCATTTACTGCCGGCGTGACGCCCGCTGCGAATACCGCTCCGCTAAAACCGACGATAACTGAGACCGCCAAAGCACTCAGTCTGAAATTGTTTTTTTTCATCACTGCAATTCCTTTTCATAAAAACGATTGAACAGTCGCCTCACTGGCAGCTGCTTTTACTTATCCTTTCTTTTAAAAAAGGTTCTCCGCACCAGAAAAAAATATTCTGGTGACAGAAAATGACACAACATAAATTTCATGCGAACAGTTACACCGAGTCTTAATAGCCTCTTTAAAATAGATAGAGTGCGAGCGAGTTTGTTGATTGCAGCTAATTTGTGTAAAGTAAGAATAAATGATCATATCGATCGAATTTATTTATCGTTATGGGTGGGACCTCCACTAAGAAAGACACTCAAGATCAAACACCAACATACTGTTTTTTAACATATTTAATTATTTACCCAGCAGATTTAAGAAAGATGAATATTCTATAATATTTTTTAAAGCGATAAAAAATATCGCTTTAATTTAATCAAAAGCTAACCTGACCACAGGTCGTTAAATTGAAATTAATTAAATGAAAGATACACCGCACTTATGACTAAAGATTTTTAAATTAGCTTAATGTCAGATGCATTAAAGGTTCAAATAATGAAACCAACAGAGAGGCAACATAAAGCCCTGAAAAAAGAGAGGAGGTAAAAATGAAAATTCTGAAGAGGAGAGCGGCGAAAGGGTATTAGCAGAAAAAAAGTGGATTTTTATCCCTATATTCATGACGGGAATCAATATCTCCTGTCAGGACCGGCCATATTAGAAGTGTCACGCGGGATTAATAAAAAGTTCATACAGGGTCGCTAGCTTAGGCCCACTCCTTATTGCAAAGACACAAAGCTGGCATGAGCTATCTCTCTCTTCACCATATTCACAAAGCCTGGGGCAGTAAAACCGCGCTTAACAACATTAGTTTTGAGGTTGCTGAGGGTGATTTTATCGCGCTGCTTGGTCCTTCCGGCTGCGGAAAATCGACCATGCTGCGCACCATCGCCGGGCTGGAATCGGCTGACAGCGGAGCGATCTGCTTTCAGCAGACCGACGTCACGGCGCTGCCACCGTCGCAGCGTAAGCTGTCGATGGTATTCCAGTCTTACGCGCTGTTTCCGCACCTTAACGTGCGCGAAAATCTGCTGTTCGGCCTGCGCGCCCGCGGTGAAGATAAGCGCCATTTCCCTGCCCGCCTGGCCGACGTCAGCCGCCTGATGGAGCTGGAACCGCTGCTCGACCGCCTGCCGTCGCAGCTCTCCGGCGGTCAGCAGCAGCGTGTGGCGCTGGGCCGTGCGGTGATTGCCAACAATAAGCTGTGCCTGATGGATGAGCCGCTCTCAAATCTGGACGCCAAGCTGCGCCAGAGCATGCGCCGCGAGATCCGCGCGATTCAGAAAAAGCTCGGCCTGACGATGCTCTACGTCACGCACGATCAGACCGAAGCGATGAGCATGGCCGACAAAATCATTTTGCTGAATGACGGCGCGATTGAGCAGCACGACACGCCGGATAACCTTTATAACAATCCCGCCAGCATTTTTGCCGCGCAGTTCATTGGCGCGCCGCCGATGAATATCATCCCGCTGCGCGGCGAAGGCCGCCATCACTACCTGGGCGAGATGCCCGTCCCGGTGGTGGAGCACAGCGCTGACACCGGGTTGAGCCTGGGACTGCGCGCGGAAGATATTCAGCTGACGTCCGCCGAACACGCAGCGCTCACTGGCCGGGTGATAAGCTACGAATACATGGGTGCCGACACCCTGCTGGTGTGCCAGATTGCCGCCTGCAGGGAGCCGATTACCGTTAAGGTCGCCGGAATGAGGCGCTTCAGCGAACACAGCCTGGTCGGGCTGCAATGGTCCGCCACCAGCCAGTATTTCTTCGTCACCACCAGCGGAAAACGCTGCTACGGGGCGGAACAGAACGTTTTACCGTCAGAACAAAAATATGCCGTTTAACCCCACTTTTATCGCCTAAGGGAAATCCATGTCTCCAGTTCTCCGTTTCTCACGCCTGACGTCTGCCCTGCTGCTGTGCGCTGCTTCTTCAGCGTTCGCCGCCGATCCTGTGAAACTTCAGATGTATTATCCGATTGCCGTGGGCGGCAAGATCAGCCACACCGTGGATACCCTGGTCGCAGACTTTGAAAAACTGCACCCGGACGTCAGCATTCAGCCGGTGTATACCGGCGATTACGCCACCACGGTGACCAAAGCTCTGACCGCATTCCGCGGCGGTAATGCGCCGCAGATGGCGGTGATTGGCGATATTGAGGCCTATTCCCTGATCGACGCCGGGGCGATAACGGCCGCCAGCGATCTGGCGAACGATGCGGAAGGTAAAAAGTGGATCGACGGTTTTTACCCGGCATTCCTGCGCCATATTGAAGGCAAGGTGTGGGGCATTCCTTTCCAGCGTTCTACGGTGGTGATGTACTGGAACAAGCAGGCGTTTGAAAAAGCAGGACTGGACGGCAACACGCCGCCAGCCAGCTGGCAGCAGGTGGTGGAGTTCGGCAAAAAACTGGTCGTGAAGGACGATAAAGGCGTCAGCCAGTGGGGCATTGAGATCCCGTCCACGCCGAACGGTTACTGGAACTTCCAGGGGCTGGCCGCCACCAACGGTGGCCGTCTGGACAACGGTAAAGGCACCGCCGTGACCTTTAACACGAAGGCCAACGTGGAAACCTTACAGTGGCTGACCGATCTCGGCCAGAAGCAGGGCGTATCACCGAAGGGCGCTATCGCCTGGAGCACCACGCCGCAGGACTTTATCAGCGGCAAAACCGCCATGATGGTGACCACCACCGGCAACCTGACCACCGTGCGTGAAAATGCAAAATTCCCGTTCGGCGTGGCCATGCTGCCGGAGAAAACCCAGCGCGGCAGCCCGACCGGCGGCGGTAACCTTTACGTCTTCAAAAATGCCACTCCGGAGCAGCAGAAAGCCGCGATGACCTTTATCCGCTGGGTGTCGGCGCCTGAACAGGCGGCCCGCTGGAGCATCGCCACCGGCTATGTGGCCACCTCTCCTGCCGCCTGGGACACCGCCGTGATGCAGGACTACGTGAAGCAGGTGCCGCAGGCTCTGGTGGCGCGTGAGCAGCTGAAATACTCCCAGCCGGAGCTGTCCACCTATAACAGCGTGCAGATCCAGGAAACGCTGAACCACGCGATCGAAGCCGCCGTCACTCAGGAGAAAACTCCAGAGCAGGCGCTGGAATCGGCGCAGAAGCAGGCTGACCGTCTGCTGAAACCTTACCAGTAACGGACCAGACATGAGCGCTCTTCACATCACCACGCCTGCCGCGCGTCAGCGCGGTCTTTCGGCACAGATTTATGGCTATCTGCTGCTGTTACCGGCGCTGGGTTTTTTACTGACGTTTACCCATTATCCGGCCGTGGCCACGATGTGGGAGAGCCTGTTCTCTGCGGCGCGCAACGGACATCCGGCCCATTTTGTCGGGCTGGATAACTATGCCGCGCTGCTGGATGACGATATTTTCATGCTGTCGCTGCGCAATAACCTGCTGTACGCGGCGGTCACCATTCCGCTGGCGGTGGGTCTGGCGCTGCTGATGGCGCTGGCGGTCAACCGCCGCCTGCGCGGCAGTGCGCTGACCCGCGCCGCCTTTTTCATTCCCTCGCTGCTGCCGATGATCGCGATTGCCAACCTGTGGCTTTTTTTCTACACCCCGCAGCTCGGTCTGCTGAATCAGCTGCTGGCGCTGTTTTCGCTACCGCCCGTCAACTGGCTGGGCGACCCCGACAGCGCGCTCTGGAGCCTGATGGCGGTTTCCGTCTGGCGCGAGGCCGGGTTCTTTATGATCTTCTATCTGGCCGCCCTGCAGCAGATTGACCCGCGTCTGAGCGAAGCGGCAGAGATTGAAGGCGCCTCACGCGGCTATTTCTTCCGCCGCGTGCAGTGGCCGCTGCTGATGCCGACCACGCTGTTTATTCTGATCAACGCCTCGATGAATGCCTTCCGCATCGTTGACCAGGTGATCGCCATGACGAACGGCGGCCCCAATAACAGCAGCAGCCTGCTGCTGTTTTACATCTACCGGACGGCTTTCAGCTTCTGGGATTTACCGGCTGCCTCGGCGATGACCGTGGTGCTGCTGGTGATCCTCGGTGCCATTGCCTTAGTGAAATTCAACCTGCTGGATAAGCGAGCGCACTACCAATGAGCCTGACTATGACGCTGCCCGCACGGCCGTTTTCACCGGGACGCCTGTGCCTGAATCTGGCGATCTGGCTGGCGGCGCTGCTGTGGTTTTTACCGATTCTGGTGGCGATATGGGTTGCCATTCATCCGGCGTCCGATCAGGGCACCTTTGTGCTGTTTTCACCGCTGACCCTGCAGAACTTTATGGATGCCTGGCACGCCGCGCCGTTTGCCCGCTACTTCCTCAACACCACGCTGCTGGTGCTAATGATTGTCGTCTGCCAGCTGGTGCTGGCAACGATGGCGGCCTATGCGCTGGTCAGGTTCCGCCTGAAATTTTCCGGGCTGCTGTTTGCGCTGATCCTGCTGCAGCTGATGATCAGCCCTGACGTGCTGATCCTGAACAACTATAAAACCGTGGGCGCACTCGGCCTGCGCGACACGCTGTGGGGGATCGCGCTGCCCTATTTCGCCTCGGCCTTTGCTATTTTCCTGCTGCGTCAGACTTTTAAGAGCATCCCACTGGTGCTGGAAGAGGCGGCGATCGTCGAAGGGGCCAGCCGCTGGACCATTCTGCGCCGGATTTATGTGCCGCTGGCAAAACCGGTTTATATCGCCTTTGCGCTGGTGTCGATCAGCTTCCACTGGAATGACTTCCTCTGGCCGCTGGTGATCACCGATTCCGTCAACGTGCGCCCGATTACCGTCGGGCTACAGCTGTTCTCCGCCCCGGAGCAGGGCGTACAGTGGGCGCTGGTCGGCGCCGCCACCCTGATGACCTCATTACCGCTGCTGCTGCTGTTCCTGGTGTTTCAGCGCCAGTTTGTTCAGTCTTTTATGCGTGCCGGTATTCGCTAACGGAGTTCATGATGTCCTTTGAAGCCACGCCTCACCCGCTTTCCGACCTGCAACGCCAGGCGCTGGGCGCCGCCGCCATGATGTATCAGCCACCGCTGCTGCGCTCCACCCATCCGGCCGACAGCACGCTGCGCTTTGGGCTGATTGCCGACCCGCAGTACGCCGACGTTGAGGCGGATGTTCCTAAAAATCTTTACTACCGCCATGCGCTGCACAAGCTGCCAAAGGCGATTGCCACCTTAAACCGCAAGCCGCTCGATTTTGTTGTGACGCTGGGCGACATGGTGGACCGCCACTGGTCGAGCTATCAGGCACTGCTGCCGCTGTATGAAACGCTGCACCATCCACATGCGATGGTCATCGGCAACCATGACGCACAGGTGATTTCCGACCGCCTGGCATCGGCACACACGCCGCCCGCCGGTTTACCAAAAAGCTATTATCAGTTTCGCCTCGCAGGCTATCGCTTTATCGTTTTCGACGGTAACGACATCAGCCTGTACTGCAATCAGGGTAACGGCGATGACCGTCAGCAGGCGAAGGCGATGCTGGCCGATCTGATCGCACGCCAGCAGCCGCAGGGCCAGCTGTGGAACGGTGCAGTCGGCAGCGCTCAGTTCGCCTGGATTGAAGAGCAGCTGAAACAGGCCCGGCTGCTGGGAGAAACGGTGGTGGTGTTCGGCCACTATCCGCTGGCCCCGCATACCGGGCATATCCTGTGGAACGGCGGCGAGCTGGCTGAACTGCTGTGCCGCTATCAGGTACGCGCCTGCTTTACCGGGCACGACCACCGCGGCGGCTACGTGCGGCGCGAGAATACCGACTTTATCATCATGAAAGGGATGCTCGACGGCGCGGAAGACGTGCCGTTTGCGGTGGTGGAGCTGCTGGATGGGGTGCTGACGGTGCGGGGATATGGCAGCGAAATCAGCCGCATACTGACGGCAGACGCCCAGGAGCCTGACGCTTTCTCATAACGTCCGGCGGGAGTCGGTCTTATCCGACCGGTCTGCTGCGCCGGGCGCTGATGACGCATGACAAAACCGCCCGCAGGGTCGTCCGGCGGGCGGTTTACGTCGCGGGTTAAGCCGCCTTAAAAATTATACTGAATGCCGACGCGCAGCCGCGTCTGACGGTCATCCGCCGTTTTCCTGACGGAGACATCGCCCACCTGCACATACGGCGTCCACTGCTTGTTGATGTTGTACGCCACCTTGAGATCCTGCTCGTAATCCCACTTGTCGTTGTCATACAGCACCTGATCGCTGTGTTTATAAATATAGTTATATTCAAAGCGCCAGTCGGCCATGCGATAACCCAGCCAGAATTCCCCGCGATTGGTTTTCTTATCGTCGGTATTTTCTTTGGTCGAGCGCGTATATTCATAGCGGTAGCGCACGTTGAAATAGACGCCGTTATCAAACTGATAGCCGGTGGTTAAAAACGGCTTATAGATACTGCTGTCCGAACTGGATTCCAGCGTGAACCCCGGCTGCAGGAACCAGGCTGGGGTCACTTTATACTGATAGCTGACGGTGCTCTCGGTGCCGTTATCCACCAGATTCGTAAAGGCTTTATTCTGGCTGTCACCGCCCGACTTCCATTTCGCCTCCAGCGAGAAGCCAAAGCCGTTAGCAAAACGGTGTGACACCATCGCCCGGTCTTTATGTTGTTTACTGTCGTCCAGCCACTCATGGCGGAGGTCAATCGTCACGGCCTGGCTGCTGGCGCTGGCCAGCAGCAGACCGCAGATCAGCAGTCTGTTATTTTTCATTGAGTCATCCCAAGAGAGTATTGATATTATTTTTGTGTCGTCGCTTTAATTAATTCACTCGTTGCCACGCGGTAAAAAATATTGCTGTCACCAACCCTGCCGCTCACCACGTCGTCATAGCTTCCCGCCACCGTGCGCAGCGAAATATTGCCGCTGAAGGTGCCCTGTTTATCGGGAGGGGTGTAAGGCGATGGCCGGAACAGGTAGTTGAAGCGCCGGTTGTCCAGCGCGCGGTTGCCCTCAACCACCAGCGCACCGGGGTTGAAGTTATCGCTGAAGCCGTCCATGCCGTTAGCCAGCGCCACGCTGCTGCGTACCACGTGTGCCACCGGCAGCCCCTCGCCGCCCAGCTTGAAGCCGTTGCTGCCGTTGTTGACGGCAAGGCTGTTTTCGATGGTGACGCTGCCGTTCGGGCCGTCTTCGATTTTGTTAAACAGGTCAAAACCGTCGTCGATGTTGTCGTGCGAATAGCAGTTCACCAGGCGGTTGCCCTCACCCACGCGCATTTTCACCGCAAAACCGTCGGCATTTTTCCGCCCCGGATCCTGATTGCCCCAGGATTCCGAGTTGCTGATCAGGTTATGGCTGGCCCACAGCGCGCGGCCGATACCGTCCGGTGACGCCACCCAGATGCCGGTATCGTCGGCGTGATGGGCGCGAACGCGGTCGATATGGTTGTAACTTCCGGCAATATGGAAGCTTTTCTGCGTGACGGTGATCCCCTGAATCTGCCAGTAGCTGGCGTCGAGCTTCAGCCCGTTAAATACCGCATGGCTGCCCTGCGGGCGCAGGATCTTCGGCTGTTTTTCACTGCCGCTGGCCGTGGCCGGGATCGTGCTGGCCGGGTAGTCGCCATCCGCCAGCCACAGGGTGCCGCCCGGCGCTAACAGATTGACCGCGCTGGCGAAATCCAGCGGATGTGCGCGTGAGCCATCGTTGCCCGTCGCACCCTGCGGCGACACGTACAGCGCCAGCGGATCGCTGACCTGCGCCAGGCGAACCGGGAAGGTCTGCGTCAGGGGCTGGCCGCTGTCCGGCGTAAAGGTCACGCTCAGCTCGCTGCCGGCCGGGGTCGCCTGCACCGGCAGCGTGATGACCTCCCCGCCGCGCACCGGCTGGCTGAGCAGCACGTTGCCCCCCTGTTTCACCGCGAGCTGACCGTTGCCGTTAGTGCGCAGCCGGAAGTCAGCATCAGGACGGGTCAGAACCGGGGACGACATCACTTCAATACGCGCGGGCAGCGCCGGGGCGACATACGGCGCGCCGGGCTGCGTCTGCGCCGCGCTGAGCGTCAGCGTGGCGCGATGCACCGTGATGCTGGCGTTGCGTGCGGCGAAGAAGCCGACGTAGTAACCGCTGTTATCAAGCTGCGTGACGCGGTCAGCGCCCGCCACCGTTTTGCTGCTCCACGCGCTGCTGCCCTGGGGAGCATACGCGGCCTCAAACCCGCTGTTCGTGCGGCTCAGACGCAGTGAAAAGTGCTGCGCGCCGGTCAGCGTATGATACGGCTCGCGCACCATGCCGATGCCGGTATTGCCCCACGGCTGCTGCACGCCCTGCCGGGCAAACAGCGCCACCTGCGGCGGTTTATCGCCCACAGCTACCACGGTGTTCATCACCATATTTGAGGCGGCCGGTAACTCTTCAATGCCCGGTTTCACCACCGGAGAACGCGCAGGCCCGAGAATGTCGCGCACCAGCAGCCCCGCTCCCTCCTGTCCGGCGGGTTTTGCGCCGTTTTCGGGGCCGAACTGGTTCAGCGTGATCTCCGCTTCCAGCCGGAAGTTGGCCGCAGCCGGCAGGCGGGTGTAGTAATACGTCAGCCCGTCGTGGCTGTTGCCGATCTTGCCGCCGCGGCTTTCCAGCGTGAAGGGCACGGTCAGCGCGCTGCCCGCCTCCGGCACCACGCTGCCGCTGGCCAGCCGGGTGTCATTGCGGCCGATTTTTTCCGCCAGCACGTTGGTGGCAAAATTCACGTCGGTTGACTGACCGAAGGTGATGCTGTGCCAGACCAGCTGGCTGCTGTCCGGCAGCGTGGCCATCACGGGCGCACTCAGCCCGAAAGACAGCGTGACGATACACAGTTGACGTTCCCACATCATGGTTCTCATCCTTAGTGCGCAGGGGGCCACTGGCCGGTTTCCCGGCCAGTGGGTGAGTGAGTGAATGCGTTGGGTAAAACGAAGGATTACGGGTGCTGCGTGCGGCTCACCAGCGGTTTAGATTCAGGCTCCGGGGCCAGCTCAACGGCAGGCGTATCGAAGATTTTGCGGCACACTTTACTGTTGCCCCAGCACTCTTCATACGGGTAGCCGATCAGCTCTTCCATCACCGCGCGCACCTCCGGCTGGATGTGGCCGATCAGACCGCCGGATTTGATCCTGGCGACCTCGCCCAGTACCACCAGGTGGGTTTTACGGTTCAGTTTCATCTGGTGGCTGAAGACCATCGCCATCAGCGCCAGCGCAATCACGCCGACGCAGAACACCAGGGCAATCGCCGTGACGGCGCTTTCCGGCTGCGTCTGGGATTTAGACTGGAAGCCGTAGAAGCTGAGGATCGCCCCCATGGCGAAGACAATCACCGAGCGCATCAGCTTGCCGGAGAAGGTCATCGCCCCGGCGTAGATGCCTTCACGGCGACGGCCGGTAAAGGCTTCATCAATGTCCGCCAGGAAGGTGTAAACCGTCCACGGAATGTAGTACACGCCGCCCGTACCGATGCCGAACACCACGGTGATAGCCAGCATCGCCGCCGTCGCGTACTGCTGCGGCAGGTGCAGGAAGTGCAGCAGGCTGTAACACACCACGGAGAACACCACGATGCCCAGCGCCAGAATGTAAGGCTTGCTGAAACCGTGCTTCACGCAGATGCCGATGAAGATGGCGGTAGAGAACAGCTGTAACAGGGAGTTCAGGCTGCTCAGCCCCGCCACCATCGCCGGGTCATACTGCAGCACAAAGATAATGAAGTAGGTGAAGACCGAGGCAAACAGCCACTCTGCGCCGAACCCGCACAGGTACATGCCCAGGTGCTTGCGGAACACGCGCAGATGGAAGGTCGATTTCATATCGCGCACCAGCGTCACCATGGTTTTCGCCAGCGTCATTTTCTTCTCATCGACCGGCGTGGTCTCTTCCACCGGCCGCTCCCAGGAGGAGATATACAGCATGATCATCGCCACGCATAAGATCACCCCGTAGGTCAGCGCCGTAAAGAAGAACGGTTCTGCGGACTCTTTGCCGTAAATCAGGATAAACTGGCCGGGAATAAACGCCGCGAGGAAGTTTGCCACTTTGCCGAAAATCGCCTTGTAACCGGTCAGCTTAGAGCGCGCCGAGAAGTCGGTGGTCATTTCGGTGGCGAGGGTTTCGTACGGCACCATGACCGAGGTGTAGATCAGCTCGAACAGCACGTAGGTAGAGAGGTAGTACCAGAAACCGAAGCCCTCCACCCACAGCAGCGGATAGACCATCATCAGCGGAATGCCGAGCAGGATAAAGAAGCGGCGGCGGCCAAAGCGTTTGCCAAGGCGCGTTTTGCCGAAGTTATCTGAGAGATAGCCCATCAGCGGGTTGCTGATGGCATCGATGATGCTGGCGACGGAGAAGATCGCCGAAGCCTGCAACAGCGTCAGCCCGCAAAAGGTAGTATAGAAGTAGAGTAACCAGATACCGGCAATCGCCAGCGCCCCGCTACCGAGTAAATTACCACCGCCGTATGCCAGCTGATGTCTGAAGAGAATTGGTTTTTCTGCGTTCATGTGAGCCCCGCCCAGAGAGATTTTGTAAAAATGAACCGTTGTTTTATTTTTATAGATACGGTGTTTTATATAGATCTCGCGGCTGAATAGATGTGAATTAACTCACAGTTAAAACAGCAGGCGGTGATTTCTCAGACAGATTTGCGATACGTGTAGCATTCTTATTCGTAAAACCTCCCTTTACCCTATGCCTGCGGGGCATCCGCTGCAATGAGCCTGGCCGCTGCGGTGTTATTTTTTACCACAATACAGACACTTAAAAGCAACATCAGCGCCCAGACCTGGCCATAAAGAGCGCGACACGGCAGAGCCGTACAGCAGGGGCAGTGAGCAAATCCTCCTGCTTTTCTGCAGGACACCGGGCGGTTTTGTGATCGCCTTTGCATTTCTGGCAGCAACTGACGCTGTTTCATTCGTCACAGTGGTAATCTGTTTTCATATTTATGAAACAGCATTTCATTTTAATAAGTGAAGCCCGCCACAGGGTAACGCTGATTGCCACCGATGGAGTGAATCATGGCTAAAGGTTCTCAGATCTCGTTCAGCTTCCACACCGTTCAGGATGCGCACACCGGCGCACGGGTCACGCGCTTAACGCCGCCTGACGTGCTGTGCCACCGCAACTACTTCTACCAGAAGTGCTTTACGCGCGACGGCAGCCAGCTGCTGTTTGCCGGGGAGTTTGACGGCAACCGCAACTATTATCTGCTCGACCTGCGCACCCAGCAGGCCGTGCAGCTCACCGAGGGCAAAGGGGATAACACCTTTGGCGGTTTCCTCTCGCCGGACGACCAGTACCTTTATTACGTCAAGAATGAACGCCTGTTGCAGCGCGTGACGCTGGCCGACTTCAGCGAGAAAACCGTCTATCAGGTGCCGGAAGAGTGGGTCGGCTACGGGACCTGGGTGGCTAACAGCGAGTGCACCAGCCTGGTGGGGATTGAGATCGACCGCCGGGACTGGACGCCGCTCTCTGACTGGACGATCTTCCAGACGTTTTACCACAGCAACCCGCGCTGCCGTCTGCTGCGCATCGATCTGCTCAGCGGCCAGTCTCACGTCATCCACGAGAAAAATGAGTGGCTGGGGCACCCGATTTACCGGCCGTTTGACGACAGCACCGTGGCGTTCTGCCATGAAGGCCCGCACGACCTGGTGGACGCGCGCATGTGGCTGGTGAATGAAGACGGCAGCAACGTGCGCAAAGTGAAAACACATGCGCCGGGCGAGAGCTGCACCCATGAGTTCTGGGTGCCGGACGGCTCGGCGCTGATCTATGTGTCCTACCTGAAGGGCCAGCATGACCGCCATATCCGCCGCTTTGATCCGCAGACGGGCGAGGATATCAGCCTGATGACCATGCCTGCCTGCTCGCATCTGATGAGCAATGACAACGGCACGCTGCTGGTCGGTGACGGCTCCGGTACGCCGGTGGACGTGAAGGATACCGCCAGCCACACCATTGATAACGACCCGTGGCTGTATCTGTTTGATGCGCAGACGCGGCAGTACGCGCCGCTGGCCGCGCACAACAGCTCCTGGCAGGTGCTGGACGGTGACCGCCAGGTGACCCACCCGCACCCTTCCTTCTCGCCGGACGATCGCCACGTGCTGTTCACCACCGATTATGAAGGGCTTCCCGCGCTGTATCTGGCTGAGATCCCGGATACCCTGCGCCACTCATTACAGAAGGATTAACGCGTGTTTATCTACAGACAGGACCGACCCCTGCAGGATTTAGGCGACGGCGTCAGCCGTCGCGTTCTGGCGCACGGCGGCAGCATGATGGCGGTAGAGGTCAGCTTTGAGACCGGGGCCGTCGGCCCGCTGCACCACCACGTACACGAGCAGCTGACCTATGTGCTGTCCGGCCGCTTCCGCTTTACCATCGGTGACGAGACGCATGACGTACAGGCAGGCGACACGCTGTATAAAAAGCCGGACATCGTTCACGGCTGCGTCTGCCTGGAGAAAGGGGTGCTGCTGGATACCTTCACCCCGCAGCGCCAGGACTTTTTATAATCTCGCCGACGCAATAAAAAACCGGTGCTCAGTGAGCACCGGTTTTTTTTATCCACGCAAAAAGGAAAAATTTTACGCGAGGATTTCACGCACAAAGTTTTCGATCTCTTTGTTCTGGCTGTTTTCGAAGAAGCATTTCTGGAAACGCTCGCCCGATACCGCGGTTTTCACCAGCTCTTTATCGATGGCGCGCAGCGTATCCAGGTAGTTTTCTTTGACGATCGCCGCCTTCACCTGATTGAGAATACCCGCATTGCGCACCTGCGGCTCTTTACGCTCGGCCGGATAGCCCTGGCCTTTCTCACCCGCGAAGGCTTTTTCAAAGATAAAGCGCACGTTCAGCTCGGCACCCCAGCCAAAGCCTTTGGCGAACGGCAGCGACAGCGCGTTGCCGTTGTTGATCTGGGCAAACAGGAACGCATCCGCCGGGTCAATGCAGTAACCGCAGATCACGCCCGGATGCAGGTTGAGGGACATCAGCGCGCCCTGCCCGGTGCCGCAGCCCGCCACGACAAAGTCCACTGCCTTCGAGTTCAGCAGAATGCTGGCCATGATCCCCAGATGGATATAGGTCAGGTGGTGGTCCTGCTCGTCGGACATGCCGACGTTGTACACCGGATACTCTTTTTCCCCGGCGACCGCGTTCAGCTCTTTCAGGATAATCGCGTTTTTTGCCGCCTGGCTGTTTTCCATCATCAGTGCAATTTTCATCGGTAGCTCCTCGTGGTACAGCGGGATCGCCCGCTGCACTTTAGTGAATGAAGGTCAGTTAACGCGCCAGCCAGCCGCCGTCGACGGCGAGGGTGTAGCCATTAACGTAGTCAGATGCCGGGGAAGAGAGGAACACCACCGGCCCCATCAGGTCGGCCGGCAGCCCCCAGCGCCCGGCCGGGATGCGGCCGAGGATCTCTTCGCTGCGCGCTTCATCCGCCCGCAGCTGCTGCGTGTTGTTGGTGGCCATGTAGCCGGGTGCAATGGCGTTAACGTTGATCCGGTGTTGCGCCCATTCGTTCGCCAGCAGGCGGGTTACGCCCATCACGGCGCTTTTCGACGCGGTATACGACGGTACGCGGATGCCGCCCTGATAAGAGAGCATCGACGCAATATTAATGATTTTCCCGCCCGTTCCCTGGGCGATAAACTGCTTCGCCACCGCCTGCGACATAAAGAACACCGACTTGATGTTCAGGTTCATCACGTCGTCCCAGTTCTTTTCGCTGAAGTTGATGGCGTCTTCACGACGGATGATCCCGGCGTTGTTGACCAGAATATCCAGATGGCCCATCTCCGCGACCGCGCGCTCCAGCAGTGCGGGGATCGCTTTGGTGTCGCTGAGGTCAGCGGTCAGGCTGAGAAAACGGCGCCCGGTGGCCGCGATGCGCTCGATGGTTTCCACCGGCTCGACGATATTAATGCCAACAATATCGCAGCCTGCTTCCGCCAGGCCCAGCGCCATCCCCTGCCCTAAACCGGTGTCACACCCGGTCACCACCGCCACTTTTCCCGCCAGGGAGAAATTATCCAGAATCATGCTGTTTCCTTGAGTTAAACCAAACATGTTCAGGCGCTTTCCGTGACCCTGCAGGTGGCGGAGCGTGCCCGATAGCGTAACTGATAAAACCAGCTTAGCGGCAAATCGGGTCAAATTCAATAAAATGAAACAGCATTTCATTTTATATGAACCTTAGTATTGGATTTTGTCGCTGGGATCACATCATGGGGAGTCAGAACGGACATGCTATCCTACGGCGTACCCTGTCGGCCTGACCTGCGCAGGGAGGAGTGACAGGCTTCATCGCGCCTTCAAAGCATGACTCTGAGAGACAATTTTAACCCGCCCTGCCGGGATTTTTTATGGTGTATAAAGATGCAGAAGTACAGTAACAGCGCGTTTCACGGCACCGTCCTGATTGTTGCAACGATTGTCGGCGGTGGGATGTTTGCGCTGCCCGTCGCGTTAGAAGCACTGTGGTTTACCAAAGGCGCCATTTTTCTTATTTTTTCCGCCCTGTTTATGCTGGCCTCAGGACTGATGCTGGTCGATGTGAACATGAGGTTTCCGCAGGGTTCGAGCTTCCATACGTTTACAAAACATCTGTTAGGCCGAAAAATTAATTTTATCGTCGGGCTGAGCCTGGTGTTTGTGCTCTACCTTGTCACCTATGCGTATCTTTCCGGGGCCTCCGCTGTCTTTTCAACCCTGCAATCTGACCTGACGGGAAAACGCTATCCGGTGATTTCCGTTATCCTGATCACCCTGTTTGTGTCGGCAGTGGTTTGCAAGGGCGGGCGATTTTCTGCCCACATCATCTCTTTTTTCATTGCCGGGAAGTTCACCGCCTTTTTTATGGCAACGGCAGGCCATGTAAACCGTATCTCGCCGGAACTGGTGCTGAGTAATCCCGCGTTTGGCAGCCTTCCGGCGATATTACTGACACTTCCGCTGTGTATTATTTCATTCGGATTCCACGGCAGCATCCCCTCGCTCATCAAGATTTATGGCGGTAAGCAACATCAATTCGTCGTCAGATCCCTGTGCTTTGGCGTGGGTATTTCAACGCTGATTTATATTTACTGGCTGGCGATGACGATGGGCATTCTTGACCGCAGCGCGCTGGCCGCCATCAAAGATCAGGGGGGGAATATTAATGTCTTTATGACCGCCCTGAGCCAAAATGAACTGAGCCACTACATCAACGCGCTGTTATTGTTCTTTGCCTTTTTTGCCGTGACCTCGTCCTTACTTTCCGCGTCACTCGGCCTTTTTGACTATCTTCACGATCTGATGGCCTCTTTTTTTGGCATTACATCGTCTTTCCCTGCGGCAGCGATGACCTATCTGCCCCCTGCACTGCTGTGCGTCATCACCCCGGACGGCTTTATCCCGGCGCTGGCCTATGCAGGCATTGCGCTGGTGATCTGGAGTGTGCTTCTTCCCCCTCTGCTGCTGTTAAAAGCAAGAAAGTCGGGCATTGAGGGGCCGTATCGGTTCCCGGCGGGCAATAAATTTCTCTATGGCTACTTCCTGTCAGGCTTTCTGCTGTGGGTAGCCATGCTGGTCAACATGATCAAAGTCTGAGGAGATGGGATCAGACACGGGCGCTGCGCAGTGAAAATCAGACGACAGGATAGGGTGATTTACGCGCGCTTCTCCTAATCTTATTAAGATAAAACCACTGGGGAAACGATCATGTTCAGACGCCGCAGTTTAACGGCTGTTTTAGCCGCCATTATCTCCTGTTCTCTGCTGGCCGCACCGGCGCTGGCGAATCCGGGCAACGGAAACGGCAACGGGAATGGCGGAGGCAATGGCAAGCACGGCCACAGCCAGAAAGACAAGCAGGGCAAAAAAGAGGGCGGCCCCTCCGGGCAGCGTAAAAATTACGGCAAGCCGGACCGGGTGAATGCGGATATCAGCTTTGATGCCGCACGCCACCTGGCGCTGAACTATGGCCTGACCGGCTACCGGTCCCTGCCTCCCGGCATTGCGAAAAACCTGGCGCGCGGCAAGCCGCTGCCGCCGGGCATTGCGAAAAAAGCCGTTCCCGCCTCAATGCTCGACCAGCTGCCCTATTATCCGGGCTATGAGTGGAAGATTGTCGGTGACAATCTGGTGCTGATTGCGCTGAGTACCGCCTTAGTGACGGCGGTGATTAACGGGGTATTTGATTAAAGAACAGGCGGGCAGCCCTGCCCGCCTTATTTCCGTGGTGCCGTACAAGACGCTGGAACGTTACGCGCAACGGCGCTTTATTTTCTCCAGTACGGCGTCTTCTCCATACCTGCGCAGATATGCCGTCACCTCCCGTGCCCAGCTTTCCCCCTCACCCAGCACGGCGCGGCTCTGGCCTGGGGCGTAAATCTCCGCATTGTCATACAGGTTGATCAGCGTCTGATTCATGCCGTCGATACTGCTGGCAGGGTTCTTTTGCTGCTGTGCTGCCAGCGCAGCCACGATCTTCGCCTGATGCGCCGGGTCTGTCGGGAATGTTCTTTCCGCCAGTTCACTGAGCACCAGGAACGGTGGCGGGAGGTGCTCTTCGATAGCGGCCTGTAAGCGGTAGTGACCATCCAGAATAACGAACGACCCCAGCCCGGCAAAGTAGCGCACCAGCACCGGCGGCAGCGCCCCTTCCCGGCTTTTTTTGCGCCACCACTTCAGACGCCCGGCGTCCGGCCGGACCGCGTAGCGCGCCAGCAGCGGAATGCCGTTCCACCACCAGTCAACCTGCGAGACGCGAACCGGGGCCGCCAGGTCCGGGATATCCTCCCCGAAGAGCGACCAGCTAAACCCGATATTTCCGCTCTGCGCCGGGGCGTGAAAACGCCAGTCTTCTACCGGGGACCGTCGCTGAAGAGAGTAAGGCGCAACGGGGGCGGCGGGCAGCATCGGGCGCAGCAGCCAGCGCCCGGCAGGCAGTTGCAGGGCATCGGACGACAGCAGTTGGCGGGCAAAATAGCGGCACCACTCTCCGATCCACGGCGCCGGCCCGCTGCGGCGAATGGACTCCAGCGCCTGAGAGGTGACGGGCGGTAATAAACCCTGCGGGTCAGGATGCTCCGTGTTCAACACCAGCCATACGCCGGAGTGGTCCTTCAGCATGGAGGCCCAGAACAGCGGTACGCCGCGCAGCGACAGCGCCATGCGGCCATGATGGCCGCTGTGCATTTCCATTACTGGCTGCGCCAGGGGCGTCGGGCTGTGTAAGTCCAGCCCCAGCCAGGCATGATTGCGGTCGTGCAGGTCCTTCCACCAGGCGTGTGACATCCGATATTCCCTGAGCCAGAAAGAGGGAAATTTTAGGGCAGCGGGGGAAAGATGCAAGAGAGGCTGAATACGCCGTCTTTCCAGACCCGGTTTTCACAGGGACATTAAGAGTGTTTTAACAACTCCCGTCGGGCTAACTCTGCAAAAAAACCACTACGGCTGGAAAAATCGCCATGGCGACTCACATAGCTGTCTATTTTTATTAATAAATTCTGCGGCAATGTAATATTTAGTTTTATCGCTTTGCCCTCATATCTGGACGTATCAATATCAACGAAACCCCAGATGCCGCCCTGGCAATCTTCATCGTCTCTATGATCGTTGAGCGTTCGGGCTACAGGTACGTCTTTACCCTGCTCGCTTCGATAGTCAAGGTAGGTCTCAATAGCAGCATGAGCATCGATAATCGCGTCATCAATCGTGCTACCCGCAAAGTAACACCCTGACAGGTCCGGAACAAAACCGGACCAGGTGCCGCTTTCTGCCTGATGTAAATAGACCGGATATTTCATCACTCTTCCTCTCTTAAAATTATTCCTTAAACTTCCCGGCGTTGTCTGACAAATCCATTCCGGTCCGGGGAAGAGTGAGTAAGCCCGGCTTACCTCACTCTTGCCCTCAGTGCCAGAGCCCGCTGTGGGTTTTAAACCGCCACCTTGCCCAGCCCTTCGCGGATCAGCAGCGCTTCCATAACCGTGCGCAGTTCCTTCAGTGCCGCTTCCGGCAGCGCTTCGCTGCGCGCCAGCAGTTGACGGGCAGGCGTAACGGGCGGCGGCGGCGGGTTTGCGGTGATCACCAGGCAGCCCGGCATCACCCGCACCGTTACGGGCGTGTCGGTGGCAAAACCGCACTCTTCCAGCCACAGACCTTTCAGATTCAGCGACGGACTGCGCGAATAATAACTCGTTCTTCCCATTTTCCCGGCGAAATGCCGGATGCTGACGTAGCCCACTTTCAGCTCGCGCTGGATTTTGGAAATAGCGGGTTGTGACTTACAATCGTATTTAGCCATGATAACTATCCTATCTAGTTGTTGTGGTCAGCGGCGCTGGCGGGGTGCGAACCCGTTAGCGCCGCGATTATTAAAATCACCTTCCTGTATAAAAACACACTGATGACTAACGCTAAAATAGCGGAAAAAGAATGATAAATCGCTGTAACAGGGGAAATAAAATGCGAGAAGGATTCCAGAATGGGGAAATAATGGACAGGAACTATTTTCAACAGTGAGGATTTAAAAATTGAGTTGAATAAATAATAACAACTGGCATTTCCATCCCTTTTTAATGACTCATGAAATATCCAAAAGGTTTTAAAAATCCAGTCTTATATAATTAATAACGCGTATATCCTTGCTTTGGCGAGTTAGGCTTATTAGGGAATGCCAGCCTGATCTGTTTCGCATCAACCATCGGCTTAAGATAATTCTGGCGAATGCTTTGTGATTTTCTCCCAAGCAATGTCTCCATAACCGCAACGGAAAGATAGTGACCATCACAGAGCTCAATGATAATTCTTTTCATGACTTCCGTATCCATACGCCCATTATTTCTCGACAATTCGGTCAAATCTTCCAGACGCTGACGGAATTCATGGGTTAATAAATCGACACTATCAATAAACGGTTTATCCAGTAACTGACTGATAAAACGTCCATTATCATCTCTCTCATGCTGTTCTGATTGACGATCTTTATGCGTTAAGTCATCGCTACTATGCGTTAAGTCGCTTCCACTATGCGTTAAGCTTTGTGCCACACTTAACGCATTAGCGAATACGTCTTCAGGTGAAGGGGGCTCCATTCCTGGAAGGCTGTAGGATTTGTCGCGCTTTTCGCCACTGGCGACAAGGAAGCCTTTATCGACCAATCTTGGCAATGTTAAGGTCACATCACGAGGGTGCTTAGTTGTCATCTGACAGGCCCGTTCGTGATTGACCCACCCTTCAATTGCAGCGGTGACCACTATCATTCTTTCGAAATCATCAAGTTGATAAAAACGTTTTCCAAATAATGCTTCAAGTAATTCAGTAACTTCATGGGGAATCAAACTGACAGTGGATAGTTCGAGTAGTGTCTGTTCTGAAGGTTCGGTTTTTTCATAGAGCTTCGGCATCCTCTGATTAGCCCATTTCCAGCCACTAATGATCTTGGGCACACCCGATCCTGCTCGTTCCCCGGCCCCTATCATCAAAAACATCTGATGCATGCGGCGGTTGCGACAGTCGCTTTCCCCTCCCATCATGGCGATATCTGGTGGAATTCTCATCAAACCAGGATTACGAAAGCCAAGAAGATCGGGCCGCTTAACAATTAATATCGAACTTCTTCCCGTATAGTCAGCGTGAACCAGGGTATTCACTAATGCTTCCCTTATAGCTTCATGAGCTTTAGTTTCATCAAGGCGAATACCATCCCGAATCTCAAAAGGCACTTTAAGATCTGTTATCAATTTTCGATAAGTACGCCTGTAGAAATCGAAAACATTTCCAGACCAGGAACCATCGGGATAAAGACGATCACTCCAGCGCAAATCAGGTTGAGCCTGGTCTCGCTCACGGTAATCAACAAAATAGTTTGGAACGGCATCCTGAATAGCAGACCAGGTACCAAACATTAAAATACCCGCTAAAGTGACACCCTCTTCTGCGTCCTGTCTGTTTTTTCTCCAACCACCTAAGTGTTTTAATAAATCAAAAATATCCAGTTCAAGCCAGGGATGCTGCGGTTTAGCCAGCGCAAACAAATTTCGATATGCGCGGAGGCTACTTTGATCTATATCAGTGAAGTCAAAGCCCGATAGAATTTTATCATCACGACAATCTTCTATCTGTTCAGCTATCATTCTTTTTATTTGTTCATCTGAACAGTGGCAATCACCTTCATGACGCCGAATATAGGTTTCTGTCATGGGTTGATTATTCAGGTAAACGGGTTTTTGTTCACGTCTGGCAGCACGAATTTCCACAACCAGTATAGTTTTAGAATCAATCGATACACATTGAACACACTCTTCAACGATGAGATTAACATTGACCTTTTTCTTATTATTAGAGATATCAAAAATTTGCTTCTTTACTGTATTAAAATCTTCAATGCCTTCTATGTAAAAACGACCTTTTTTCTCCCTGACACCCAGAACGACATAGCCTCCACGGCTATTAGCCATAGCGCTATAACTCCGCCAGAAGTCGTCGGGTAACTTTCCTTTGCCATCAGCGCCTTGTGCCAGTTTAAACTCAAGTTCTGACGATTCAGAAAGGGCTTGTAAATCAATAAGATCGTTAATCTTAAACATGCAAAAAAATCCCTGTCATTCTTATCTAAAGACACTCTACACTTTTTAAAAAATTTAACAAACGTCGGCAAATTTGGATAACGCCAAAAAATGGTTGAGATCACAGGAGTGATAAAAACACTTTAATTTCATGTTTTTACTGAAGTTTCCGTAAATAAACATTTATTCCTATACACAATCTTATACACAAGCAATCTGGTTGAGATCATTCTTCTGAGTAAAGGACTGAACTAATGCCAAAGAAAAATGATTTTCTAGAAAACTGTTCACCCTGTTCACATTTGCTATTTTTGCAATAAATTTCAATAGTTTAATCGATGATCAGTTAGACCGTGACTCTTCACCACTCTTCACCCCGGGTGAACACTCCTATCTCAAAGCCCAAAAATCTGGCCTAAGCCGGTTCAGTGGTTTTGGGTGGCTAAGGTGCTCAGACTGAGCTGGTCACATTCAAGCAGAGAGTTAAGCCATCGTAAAAGTTGTATGACGGCTATGAGCGAGGAGCTGACTTTGTGGTTCCTTGTGAGAGCTAATGTTGTATTCTTAATAATTAGGTCATGAGGTAGCTGTATGGACTAAAGATTTAAGTGTTATTCGATTATAATCCATACAAAAAAATTGAATCCCACATAAGAATAGTTTTATTTTAAATATATCTTTCTAATTTCATCCCCTCGGTTAAAATCAACCAAAAAATTGAAATAGTCTACGAACTGATAATCTTTAAGGCCCGCAGTCAAAGCTCTATTTTTATATTCATACGGGTCAGGTCTAAATATAGTTTTTATTTCTTTTAAAGCATCAACATTGATATAATTCAACTTTTCCTGATCCCGGTCCTCTCGTGTATAAACTTCGTAAAGATACCATCCTCTTACTGAAAAGCCCCTCTTAGCTAACATCCAGTCAATCTGATGTTCCGCCTCCTCAGGATCGTTAAAAAACCACTCTGAGTCCCGCTGAGTTCTTACATGTTTTATCGCCCCACCAAAAGTGCTTCTGCGATGAAAATAGTTCTCGATATCATTCAACTCTTTTTGCGAGCATCCCCAAGTACAGGCTGAGAGTTGATACGTTGTAAATAATTCAAGAAATGGGTTATAAGTTTTACCTTCACTTATTCTTTTTAATGGATCTTCTTTAGTAGTAAGTCCAATTTTACACATATTCATATCACGAATATCAATAGCGATATAAATCCATGCATTCGGTATCGTAGGATAATGGGCGTAATGTGGATCCTGCGAAGCCTTTTCAGTATATTTCCCATATAACTCATCGTAATCCATTCCTTTCCCCCATAGTTAAATTTCTGAAATATTATAACAAGTATCGGCTATCACTCGGAATCCTTTATTTTTCTACCAGTCTTTGATGCTAATCTATCTTAAGTTCGGAAATAAATTCATAAACTGCTCACGTTGGAACTGACAAACATTCGGTTGGAAACTCACTACTTTCTGTTAACTCTTTTACATAGTATAAGCAACACAAGTTAGAGTTAACGTCCGCTCTTGACACAAACCGGCCTAAGCCGGTTTGATCTTATCGAGAGTAATTAGCCATCACAGCGCGGCAGCCAGTCAGACTCGCAGTCCTCACTCAGCTCCAAACTGGTCTGAATGCCGTTCTTCGTCTTGCGCTTCAGCAGCGCTATCTCGTACTCCTTTAACGTCTGCGGGATAGCCTGGCCGAATGCCGTCAGGCTCATGGGATGCTGGTGCCCCCTGGACTCCATAAACGACAGGTACGCGTGGTACAGGTAGCGCTTCGGGTTCAGGGGCCGGATGTTGGCGTTGCCAATAAACAGCCCGGTAGGACTTGCCAGCGGCATCAGATGGTGCACGATCACCGCCAGCTCCAGGCGGATTTTATCCAGCGGCTGCGGGATACAGATATGCAGTTTTTCTCAGGCACATGAAACTCTTTGGCGGAAGATCACAGGAGTCGAACCTGCCCGGGACCGCTGGCGGCCCCAACTGGATTTGAAGTCCAGCCGCCTCACCGGAGACGACAATCTTCCCTTTTGAAGAGGGGCTGAGTATACCATCGCCAATGACCACAAATAAACTCCGGTTTTTAGCGAACTTCCTCTCATGTCCCCCACCGACAGCAAGCTGTCCGTTTTTGGCCTTCTTTCCTTGCCTTATCCCGTCCATCATAGCGTTAATCCCATTCCGCAGGAGTCCAGAAATGACCGATACCGTACTGTTAGTGATTGATGCCCAGCAGTCCTTCTATGAGCGTGGCTACAACGAAGCCCCGGAAACTCCGGCCTTCGAAAACGCGTTAAGCACGCTGGTTGCAGGCTGCCAGGCGAAGGGGATTCCGGTAGTGGATGTGTTCCATGTGGAAAGCGAAGGGGCCTTTGCGCCGGAATCCGGCCTGGTGGTGCGTCTGCCGTTCCTGACTCACCAGCCGGTCGCCAGCTTCCGGAAAAAAGTGCATAACGCCCTGACGGAATCCGGTCTGCAGCAGTGGCTGGAACAGAACAAGGTGAAGCATGTGATTATCAGCGGCCTGCGCTCTGAGCAGTGCTGCGAAACCACTGCCCGCGTGGCGTCGGACTTCGGCTACCGCGTGACCTATGTCACCGAGGCGACGCTGACCTTCCCAATCACCCACGATGGGATTACCCTGAGCATTGCCGATTTACGCCACCGTACCGAAAGCGTGCTGATTCATCGTTTTGCCGATATCCGCACCGCTGAGGGCTGCCTGCAGGAGCTTGCCTGATATGACGATCCCGGTGTGGTTTTTAACCCTGCCCGGTGTGATGACGCTGGACCTCACCGGTCCGGCGGAAACGCTGAAGCTGGCGGCGGGGGCGTTTTCGCTGCGCTATATCGGCCCGGATGAATCCGTACTCACCTCCACCGAAATGTACATCAGCCGCATTGAGCCGCTGCCGGAGTCACTCCCGGCCGGCAGCCTGCTGGTGATCCCCGGCGTTCATGACTCCACGGTGTGGTTCGACACGCCGCAGGCGGTGGCGGCACGTCACTGGCTGATGCGCATCCAGCCCGCCATTCATGCGGGTGATGTCTCGCTGGTGTGCATCTGTTCCGGATCGCTGCTGGCGGCAAAGGCCGGGCTGATGAACGGCGTGCAGTGCACCACGCACCATGCGGTGATCGACCGGCTGAAAAAAGCCGAACCGGGGGCGATCGTCAAAGAAAACCGCATTTTCGTCGAAGATCGCGGCATCTGGACCAGTGCAGGCATCACCGCCGGTATCGACCTGTCGCTGCATCTGATCAACCGCCTGTGCGGCGCGCAGACGGCGATGGATGTGGCACGGGAAATGGTGGTCTATTTTCGCCGTTCGGGGGAAGATCCGCAGCTGTCACCCTGGCTGCGCTACCGCAACCATATTCACCCGGCCATTCACCGCGCGCAGGATCTGCTGACCCTGCAACCGGAGCAGGAGTGGCCGCTGGACGAGATTGCCGCCAGGGTTCACGTCAGCGCGCGCCATCTGACGCGGCTGTTCCGCCAGCATCTCGGCATCAGCGTGCGTGACTATCACGAACAGCTGAAGCTGACGATTGCCCAGCAGCGCCTGCAGCAGGGCGAAGGCAACGAGCGCGCCGCGCTGTCGGCCGGGTTCTCCTCCTCGCGCCAGCTGCGCCGGGCGTTACAGCGCTGGCAGGGGTGAAATCAGATCCCCAATACCAGGAGATCGACAGCAGCAACAATCTCGCCGCTGAGGTCGCGGGCATTCGCCACGCGATTTCAATTCATTCAACGCCTGTGCTAGTGTTACCAGTAACATTGCGGTGTTTTTAACTGAAAAGCTAAACCGCTTTAGCTGAAAGCCGCAAAGCGACTTATTACAGACACGAGGCACGAACGTTATGAAGAACCTGCTCATTGTTGCCGCCACCGTGGTGCTGGCACTGCTGTCGATTTTTTTTCTCTCGTCGTGGCCAACGTGGCTGGGAACGCTGGCGGCCTGGGTCACCACCGGGTCGTTCTGCCTGCAGGTGCTGCACATTATTAAAAACAAGGATACCAGCAGCCTGTCGCTGGGGATGTGGGCCGCGCTGTTCTTTGGCGTATCCTGCTGGTGCGGGTACGGTTACCGCCTGAATGATGTGCCGGTGATGGTTGCCAACGGTATTACCGCCCTGCTGGCGCTGACGGTGATTATGCTCAAGCTGTGGCACGAGCGGCCGGTGCGTAACCCCAACCGCCGCAGGCTGGTGCGGATGCCGAAGGTGATCCTTAACCCACGCATCCGGCGGCTGCGCCCGCTGAAAGCCCCACAGGAGCAGCAGAAAGAAGTCAGCTGACCAGGCGGCGCTTATCCAGCTTCTGCAGGCCCAGCGCCAGCAGCAGGCTGCCGCCCAGAGTAATGCCGAAAATCAGCGGGATGTCGATCAGCGGATGGTCGGTGTTATCCAGGCCGTGGGTGCGCATATAGTGAATAAACAGCGCGTGAAAGCCGTAAATCGGCAGTGAGCAGCGGGAGATCAGCGCAAAGAACGGGTTCACACGGTCGCTGAGGGTGTTTTTGAACAGCACCAGCAGGCTGACGGCGGCGAAGAACACCGCCGGGCCGCAGTACAGATACCAGGTGTCGGCAAACGCCCCGTTGATGGCGAACTGGCGTTTGGTGCCAAAGGCAATCATCAGCACGCAGAGCGCAAACACACTCCCCGCCAGCCAGGAAATACCGCGTTTCTGCGTCTCCATCATGCCAATCGCCCGGCCAAACAGCGCATACAGCAGATAGTAGATGGTGTCCCCGTTGATATACAGGTTGATCGGCAGCCAGTGGAAGCGGGCAACCGAGCTGTCGATGGTGTTCGGGTTGGCCAGCAGCGCCAGCACCAGGGTCACCACCGCCAGGTAACGCGCCCGCACCGGCTTAACCTGAATCAGCGGTGACAGCAGGTAAATCACCATGATCGCGAAGAAGAACCACAGGTGATAAAACACCGGCTTCTGCAGCAGGTTTTTGACCGACATCGCTTCATTAATCGGCGTCAGCAGGGTGATATAAACCAGCGCCACCGTGCTGTAGAACAGCAGGCACAGCACAATGCGCAGAAAATGCCGCCCCTGCGCGCTGCGCTCGCCAAAGAACAGGTAGCCGGAAATCATAAAGAAGATCGGTACGCAGACGCGGGAGGCAGAGTTCAGCAGGTTGGAGAGATCCCAGTTGTGTTCCCCCACCGACATGCCGGTGGTCACATACCAGGTGGTGGTATGGATCATAATCACCATCAGGCAGGCAACTGCGCGTAAGTTCTCTATCCATCCAATCTTTTGCGACATTTCATCTCCATTTCACGGCCACATCTGCACTTATGCGACACAGAGGGTAGCCAGGTGGCTGCGCTTCAACAACCGCGAAAGGCAAAAATAGGACCAGGATGAAGGGATTATGTGGTGCGGGCAGCAAAATTTTCATACAGGAATCATCACGGCATTTTGGTAATAGGTACGGTCAAAGGGTATACTGACGCCCACTTTTTATAACTACTCGTATCGCGTGCGAAATCAACATGCCAAAGTTTGATACCAAGACTTTTCAGGGGCTGATCCTGACCTTACAGGATTACTGGGCGCGCCAGGGCTGCACCATCATCCAACCGCTGGATATGGAAGTGGGCGCTGGTACGTCTCACCCGATGACCTGCCTGCGTGCGCTGGGCCCGGAGCCGACCGCCGTTGCCTACGTGCAGCCTTCGCGCCGTCCGACCGATGGCCGCTACGGGGAAAACCCGAACCGCCTGCAGCACTACTACCAGTTCCAGGTGATCATCAAGCCGTCCCCGGACAACATTCAGGAGCTGTACCTCGGCTCCCTGAAAGAGCTGGGTATGGACCCGACCATTCACGATATCCGCTTCGTGGAAGATAACTGGGAAAACCCGACGCTGGGTGCCTGGGGTCTGGGCTGGGAAGTGTGGCTGAACGGCATGGAAGTAACGCAGTTCACCTACTTCCAGCAGGTCGGTGGCCTGGAGTGTAAGCCGGTGACCGGTGAGATCACCTACGGTCTGGAGCGCCTGGCGATGTACATCCAGGGCGTGGACAGCGTTTACGATCTGGTCTGGAGCGACGGCCCGCTGGGGAAAACCACCTACGGCGACGTGTTCCACCAGAACGAGGTGGAGCAGTCCACCTACAACTTCGAATACGCTGACGTCGATTTCCTGTTTACCTGCTTCGAGCAGTACGAGAAAGAAGCGCAGAGCCTGCTGGCGCTGGAAAAACCGCTGCCGCTGCCGGCCTACGAACGTATTCTGAAGGCCGCACACAGCTTTAACCTGCTGGATGCGCGCAAAGCGATCTCCGTCACCGAGCGCCAGCGCTATATTCTGCGCATCCGCACCCTGACGAAAGCCGTGGCTGAAGCCTACTATGCCTCCCGCGAGGCACTCGGCTTCCCGATGTGCAATAACAAGAAATAAGAGGCAGCCATGACTGAAAAAACCTTCCTGGTGGAAATCGGCACCGAAGAGCTGCCACCAAAAGCCCTGCGCAGCCTGGCGGAATCCTTTGCAGCCAACGTGACCGCTGAACTGGATGCCGCCGGCCTGGCCCACGGCGAAGTCAGCTGGTTTGCCGCACCGCGCCGTCTGGCGCTGAAAGTGGCGAACCTGGCCGCTGCACAGCCCGATCGCGAAGTGGAAAAGCGTGGCCCGGCGATTCAGGCCGCGTTTGACGCTAACGGCGTAGCGAGCAAAGCCGCTGAAGGCTGGGCGCGCGGCTGTGGCATTACCGTTGACCAGGCCGAGCGCCTGAGCACCGATAAAGGCGAATGGCTGCTGTACCGCGCTCAGGTGACCGGCGAAAGCGCCCAGACCCTGCTGCCCGCGATGATCGCCACCTCCCTGGCGAAGCTGCCGATCCCGAAACTGATGCGCTGGGGCGCATCCGAGGTGCAGTTCGTGCGCCCGGTGCACACCGTGACGCTGCTGCTGGGTGATGAACTGATCCCGGCGAAAATCCTCGGTATTGATTCCGCGCGTACCCTGCGCGGTCACCGCTTCATGGGTGAGCCTGAGTTCACCATCGATAACGCTGACCAGTATCCGCAGATCCTGGTCGAACGCGGCAAAGTCCAGCCGGACTTCGAAGTGCGTAAAGCGCTGATCAAAGCCGGTGCAGAAGACGCGGCCGCGAAGATTGGCGGTATCGCTGACCTGAGCGAAAGCCTGCTGGAAGAAGTCACCTCCCTGGTCGAGTGGCCGGTGGTGCTGACGGCTAAGTTTGAAGAGAAATTCCTCGCGGTGCCGGCCGAAGCGCTGGTGTACACCATGAAGGGCGATCAGAAATATTTCCCGGTGTACGACAAGGCGGGCAAGCTGCTGCCGAACTTTATCTTCGTCACCAATATCGAGTCGAAAGATCCGCAGCAGATTATCTCCGGTAACGAGAAGGTGGTACGTCCACGCCTCGCCGACGCCGAGTTCTTCTTTAACAGCGACCGCAAGCGTCGTCTGGAAGATAACCTGCCGCGTCTGGAAACCGTGCTGTTCCAGAAAGATCTGGGCACCCTGCGTGACAAGACCGATCGCATTCAGGCGCTGGCAGGCTGGATTGCCGCGCAGATCGGCGCAGACGTCAATCACGCGACCCGTGCCGGCCTGCTGTCGAAGTGTGACCTGATGACCAATATGGTGTTCGAGTTTACCGACACCCAGGGCGTGATGGGCATGCACTACGCGCGTCACGACGGCGAAGCCGAAGACGTGGCCGTGGCCCTGAACGAGCAGTATCAGCCGCGCTTTGCCGGTGATGAACTGCCGTCCAACCCGGTGGCCTGCGCGCTGGCGATTGCAGACAAGATGGATACCCTCGCGGGGATCTTCGGTATTGGTCAGCATCCGAAAGGCGATAAAGACCCGTTCGCACTGCGCCGTGCCGCGCTGGGCGTGCTGCGTATTATCGTTGAGAAGAACCTGCCGCTGGATCTGCAAACCCTGACGGAAGAAGCCGTGCGCCTGTATGGCAGCAAGCTGTCTAATGCCAAAGCGGTTGATGAAGTGATCGACTTTATGCTTGGCCGTTTCCGTACCTGGTACCAGGAAGAAGGCCACAGCGTCGATACCCTTCAGGCCGTGCTGGCCCGTCGTCCGACGCGCCCGGCAGACTTCGACGCGCGCATGAAGGCGGTGTCTCACTTCCGTTCGCTGGAACAGGCAGCCAGCCTGGCCGCCGCCAACAAGCGCGTGTCGAATATTCTCGCAAAAGCCACCGAACCGCTGAACGACAGCGTGCAGGCGTCACTGCTGAAAGAGAATGAAGAGATCAAGCTGGCGACCTATGTGGCGGCCCTGACCAGCAAACTGCAGCCGTACTTCGCTGAAGGGCGTTACCAGGATGCGCTGATTGAGCTGGCACAGCTGCGTGAAGCGGTGGATAACTTCTTTGATAAGGTGATGGTGAATGCCGAAGAGAAAGAAGTGCGTATCAACCGCCTGACGCTGCTGGCGAAACTGCGCGAGCTGTTCCTGCAGGTAGCGGATATTTCTCTGCTGCAGTGATGTGATGGCGTTCTGGCTACTCCGGAAATACAAAACCCGCCGTTGGCGGGTTTTTTCTGTCAGCTCAGCAGCTGTCTGCTGATGCACGGATTCGACTGAATCAACTGCATTAACTTCTGCGCACTTCCGGACGGTTTGGTACGTTTCGCTTCCCAGCTTTTCACCGAAGAAACGCTGACACCTAATGCCTGAGCAAATTCATCAATCTGCATGCCGGTAATTTCCCGAACTCTTTTTGGCTCGGGCAACGCCACTTCATTTTTCAGGGCGGGAATGGCCTGCATCACATTACGGGTCAACACAATCTGCTCCAGACTCAAGAGCAGTTCGGACATAGGATCTTTAGTCTCCATAAAAGCACCTCATAAAACTCACTTCAACGTGAACAACCAGAGGAATAGAGCCTGACACTCAGGCTCTGAATACTGGCGAACATCACCCACTGGGACGCTTTTTCGAGGCAGCACAGGGAAACGCCAGGATCACAAGTATGGGATCAAATCTGTGAAGGCGGACAATATTTTTTGAGTATTTTTTCATATTGCGGACAAAGCAAAAGGACCACTTTATCGTGGCCCTTATATATCATAACGTTAACAGTTTTCAGGCGAATTGTTTGTACCATGTTAAAAGGGTACCAAAACCGCTTCCGCCAAACTGATCGATCATCTTGGTTAAGGGTTTGCTGATACGTGGATCAACCGCTGCGATATAGTGAGGGTCTTTACCCGCATACCTTTTCTCAGCCTTTGAATAGATTGATGCAAGTTGCAAGAAAGATTCAATGGCATCACCAAATGAAGGATCGCCTGGATACATACCACCACTTACCTGAGCTATTTCTGTTGTATTTAAATCACGAATACTCATTTTATTACTCCATTAATTGTAGTCCAACTGCTAACTCATTGAGTTAACGGTTATAAGAGTAAAATTAAATTTGAATTGACATCATCGTAATTGGTCCAATCTATCAAATTTCAGGCAAGTTCAAAGGAAGATATCGCAAAATTAACTTTCACAAACAACGGCTATCCAATAAAAGCGATTTCGACTATTATTTACTCATGATTTTACCTGCAGCTAATCAGGTAAATGTTTGTTAACAGGAGTTATTTTTTATGAGTACAGGAATATCACGCATCTGGATGCGTCTGCTGGTCCCGTTTATAGCACTGTTTCTGGCGGTGCAGCTGACCGGCTGCGGCGACAGCGAAGCCGATCAGCGCAAAGCGTTTATCGATTTCCTGCAAAATACCGTGATGCGCAGCGGTGAGCACCTGCCAGGCCTGAGTGAAGATCAGAAGCAGAAGTTCGGCCCCTATGTCAGCGACTACGCCATTCTGTTTGGCTTCTCCCAGCAGGTGAACCGTGCGGTGGATTCCGGAATGAAACCGGTGGTCGATGAACTGTCGGCAATTCGCAGCCCGCAGGACTATCTGACCCGCCGTGATGCACTGCGTCAGGCAAGCGGATCGCTTGGCGTGCTCACCCAGCAGATTCAGTCAGCGAAGAGCCAGGCCGACAGCAGCAAAGCCGCGCTGAAACAGCCCTCTGAACTGAAAACCGTGTACGACAATGTGTATACCAAAGTCGTCACGCAGCCGGCAGCAACGTTAGCGCCGCTGCTGCCTGCCTTACAGGCTCTGAGCCAGGATGCGGTACAGGCCGGTGATTTCCTGCAGCAGCAGGGGGCCAACGTCAGCTTTAACGGTTCTGCTATTCAGTTCCCGACCCAGGAACAGGCGAACCAGTACAATACGCTGATGAGCAACCTCAGTGCCAATGCCCAGGCGCTGACCCAGGCCCAGGCGGCCCTGAAAAACAGTTTCCAGTAAGCGTTTATAACAGAGCGGGTTTTTTTACCCGCTCTGCTTCCTTCTCTGCCTGCCGCTGTCATTTTCTTACATAAGACTTATCGCACTATTTTGCTGCCGGAAGAAGTGTGATCGCACGCATTCACCCTGAAAATAATTTGTGATTTACATCACAAAATACAAACAAAGCGCCAACACTAATTTGTGACACATATCACATCACACCGCTTTTCCTGCATAAAAAAACCGCGAAGTCCTTTTGCTACAGCGCTTAAATGTGATGAACATCACTAAAACAACCCCAACCCCCACCCTGTAAGAGTGATCTGGATCACACTTATCCCACCCGCTACGCAGCGTCATATTCGCGTGATAGAGTCCGCCTGCATACAGTGATACTGATGGCTTCCCACTGTCAGGTCTAAAACAAAAATTCAACGCGCTCTCTTATTTGTCGGCGCGAACTAATAAGGGGTGTTTTATATGTCCTCATCAGATATCAAGATCAGGGTCCAGAACTTTGGTCGTTTTCTGAGCAACATGGTAATGCCAAATATCGGGGCGTTTATCGCCTGGGGTATTATCACCGCGCTATTTATTCCAACCGGATGGCTGCCAAACGAAACCATGGCGAAACTGGTTGGCCCAATGATTACCTACCTGCTGCCCCTGCTGATCGGTTATACCGGTGGTCGCCTGGTCGGTGGCGATCGCGGCGGTGTGGTGGGTGCTATCACCACCATGGGCGTGATTGTCGGTGCCGATATGCCGATGTTCCTCGGCTCGATGATTGCCGGTCCTCTGGGCGGCTGGGCGATTAAAACCTTCGACCGCATGGTTGACGGCAAAATCAAAAGCGGCTTCGAAATGCTGGTTAACAACTTCTCTGCCGGTATCATCGGCATGCTGTTGGCTATCCTCGCATTCCTGGCGATTGGCCCACTGGTGGAAGGTCTGTCCCATATTCTCGCGGCAGGCGTGAATCTGATGGTGCAGAACAACCTGCTGCCGCTGACCTCTATCTTTGTGGAACCGGCGAAAATCCTGTTCCTGAATAACGCCATTAACCACGGTATCTTCTCGCCGCTGGGTATCCAGCAGGCCAGCGAAGCCGGTAAGTCGATCTTCTTCCTGATCGAAGCCAACCCGGGTCCGGGTATGGGCGTGCTGATGGCGTATATGTTCTTCGGCCGCGGCAATGCGAAACAGTCTGCCGGTGGCGCTGCGATTATCCACTTCCTCGGTGGTATTCACGAAATCTACTTCCCGTACGTGCTGATGAACCCACGCCTGATTCTGGCGGTGATCCTCGGTGGGATGACGGGTGTCTTCACCCTGACGCTGCTGAACGGCGGCCTGGTCTCTCCGGCCTCTCCGGGTTCTATCCTCGCGGTACTGGCCATGACGCCAAAAGGAGCTTACTTCGCGAACATCGCCGCGATCTTCGCTGCCTTTGCCGTCTCCTTCGTGGTCTCTGCCATTCTGCTGAAAACCAGCAAAGTGAAAGAGGATGACGATATCGAAGCCGCTTCCCGCCGCGTGCAGGAAATGAAAGCCCAGTCTAAAGGCCAGTCTGCCACCCCGGCCGCTGCTGATGGTCTGCACAGCGACCTGAGCCACGTGCGCAAAATCATTGTTGCCTGCGATGCCGGAATGGGTTCCAGCGCCATGGGTGCGGGTGTGCTGCGTAAGAAGGTGAACGATGCCGGTCTGACGCTGATTTCCGTCACCAACACTGCAATTAACAACCTGCCGGGCGACGTTGACCTGGTGATCACCCACCGTGACCTGACTGAACGCGCGATGCGCCAGGCGCCTCATGCCCAGCACATCTCACTGACCAACTTCCTCGACAGCGGCCTGTATAACGACCTGACGGCGCGCCTGGTGGAAGCCGGACGCAGTGCCGATCACCGTGAGAAAGTCAGCAGCGCGCTGAGCGACAGCTTTGATGAAGGCCAGGATCACCTGTTCAGACTGAGCGCCGCTAACGTGTTCCTCGGTAACCATGCCGCAGATAAAGAGCAGGCCATCCGCTTTGCCGGCGAACAGCTGGTGAAAGGCGGTTACGTTGAGCCGGAATATGTTGAAGCGATGCTGGCACGTGAGAAGCTGACGCCGACCTATCTGGGTGAATCCATTGCCGTCCCGCACGGCACCGTGGAAGCGAAAGACCGCGTGCTGAAAACCGGCGTGGTGTTCTGCCAGTACCCGGCCGGGGTGCACTTCGGTGAAGAGCCGGACGACATCGCCCGCCTGGTGATTGGTATCGCCGCACGTAACAACGAGCATATTCAGGTGATTACCAGCCTGACGAATGCCCTGGACGATGACAGCGTGATCGCCCGTCTGGCCACCACGACGGATGTACAGGAAGTGCTCGACCTCCTGTCAGGTAAACCCCGCGCGTAAGCCGGTTTAACCATCATACCTCTGTGTAGGGCTGGGCATGCCCGGCCCTTTTTTGGTTTGGGCATGCCCGACCTTTGCATCATTGATACGGGAACAATTATGAAAGCATTACATTTTGGCGCCGGTAATATCGGCCGTGGTTTTATCGGCAAACTGCTGGCGGATGCCGGTATTCAGCTGACTTTCGCCGACGTGAATCAGGTGGTTCTGGACGCACTCAACGCCCGCGGTGAATACCCGGTACACGTGGTGGGCGAGCAGGCACAGGTTGAGGTAGTAAAGGGCGTGAACGCCGTGAACAGTACCAGCGATGACATCATCACGCTGGTGGCAGAGGTTGATATCGTTACCACGGCGGTTGGTCCACAGATCCTTGAGCGCATTGCTGCCAGCATTGCTAAAGGGCTGGCGAAACGCAGTGATAACGCTAATACCCGTCCGCTGAACATTATCGCCTGTGAGAATATGGTGCGCGGCACCACGCAGCTGAAAGGCCACGTACTGAACGCCCTGCCTGCGGAATATCACGCCTGGGTGGAAGAGCATGTTGGCTTCGTTGACTCCGCCGTTGACCGCATCGTCCCCCCTTCTGAAGCAGGCAGCAGCGACCCGCTGGAAGTGACTGTGGAAACCTTCAGCGAGTGGATCGTCGATAAAACCCAGTTCAAAGGCGACCTGCCCGCGATTGCCGGGATGGAACTGACGGACAACCTGATGGCATTCGTTGAGCGTAAGCTGTTTACCCTCAATACCGGCCACGCTATCGCCGCTTATCTTGGACAGCTGGCGGGTCACCAGACCATTCGCGATGCCATCCTGGATGAGAAAGTGCGTGCCGTGGTGCAGGGCGCGATGGAAGAGAGCGGTGCCGTGCTGATCAGGCGTTATGATTTTGACCCGGTGAAGCATGCGGCCTACATCCAGAAAATTCTCGGCCGCTTTGAAAATCCTTACCTGAAAGATGACGTTGAGCGCGTGGGCCGTCAGCCGCTGCGTAAGCTGAGCGCCGGTGACCGTCTGATCAAGCCAACGCTGGGGGCGCTGGAATACCAGCTGCCGCACGACAACCTGGTCACCGGGATTGCCGCCGCCCTGCACTATCGCAGCGACCAGGATCCCCAGGCGCAGGAACTGGCTGCCCTGCTGGCGAAACAGGACGTTGCCACCACCCTGGCGCACATCTCCGGCCTGGAGAGTGACAGCGATGTGGTGAAGGCGGTAGTGAAGGCCTGGAACGCTATGGCATAATGTCTGCGCAAGCGCTCCTCACGGACGAACAACCAGGGCACAGCACCTCCGCTGTGCCCGCGCAGGCGTTATTACGCCATATGAATGATATGCAGGCACTCATGGAACAACCACAGGCTTTTGAAAATCGGGTGCTCGAACGCCTGAATGCCGGGCGATCGGTAAGAAGCTTTCTGATCGTCGCGGTTGAACTGCTGGCAGAAGCAGTGAACATGCTGGTGGTGCAGGTGTTTCGTAAGGACGACTACGCCGTTAAATACGCCGTAGAGCCGCTGCTGCTAGGTGATGGCCCGCTGGGCGAGCTGTCGGTGCGGCTGAAGCTGATTTACGGTTTAGGGGTGATTAACCGCAGCGAGTACGAAGACTGTGAGCTGCTGATGGCACTGCGCGAAGAGCTGAATCATGACGGCAACGAGTATCGTTTTACTGACGATGAAATCCTCGGCCCATTTGATGAGCTGCACTGCGTCAGCGATCTGCCGCCGCGTCCTGATTTAGTCAGTGATGATGCCGGGCTGCGCGCGATGCAGCAGCAGCGTTATCAGCAGGTGGTGCGTTCCACGATGGTGCTGTCTCTGACCGCACTGATCTCGCGTATCAGTATGAAGCAGGCTTTCAAAAAGTAACCCGCCCTTTCCCTCTTTGCCCCGCTTTCGTGTATCCTTTGCAGTAATGAATCAATTTAATGGTCAATCGTGATGAAAGAACAAGTTAAAGCAGAAATCAAAGAGCTCAGCGACAAGCTGGATGCGCTTAATCATAAAGAACCGGTGCTGCTGGCATCCGGTGAGAGCGAAAAACTCGGTGAACTGCTGAAAGAAAAAGACAAATTAGAAGCAGAGATCGAGCGTCTGCGCGGTGTACGTGCGGAGAAACTGAGCAAAGAAGCTCAGGATTTGCAGAAGCTGCCGTTCAGCCGTGCCATTACCAAGAAAGAGCAGGCTAACATGGGCGCACTAAAGAAAAGCGTACGCGGTATCGTGGTGGTACATCCGACCACTGCGCTGGGCCGCGAGATGGGTCTGAAAGAGATGACCGGCTTCGCAAAAACGGCTTTCTGAACCGCACTTCATGATGAAAAAACAGGATCTCAGCATCCTGTCTTTTTTGCTAAATCTCCCTCCCCTTCACGCTCCGGCACCCAGGAAACATGCGGTGTCAGCCTGCTATTTCAGGCACATTCTTTCTTTACCTGAACCTGCCAGAATCATTACTCCTACTGATATTTTAAAACAGCGATGTCGCCTGTCGTAAAACATCGATATTTAGTGTCGAAAAAAATAAATTAAATCCCAATTGCGATTCATAGACCCGACATAATATCAAAATATAGGATTAAATATCGCAGTGACCAATTAATAAGAACATTGATACCGTTAATCTCGAATTTTCAATATAATGTGTTAAAGGTATGCTGTTCAGGAGTCACGAAGAGGCGTCTCTCAGAGTAGACCATGACGTCTTTGTTAAGGATAACTTCAGGTAATGAATCATGAGAAAGAATAACATCACTATTGTCATCAATGATCCGAATCGCTATTACGTTGCTGGATTAGCGGATTGTCTTTCTGAAGATTTTTCCAGCCGTGGAATTCACGCTGATTTTACCGATTGTGCCTTCAACAGTAGGGCAAAGGTGATATTCCTTGCCGAGGAATCGCTCTCTATTGCGAACATTCACTATCTGAATCGCCGCATGTCGATGCGCCCTCTCTGTATCTTTGTCATCAAAGATAGCGCCAGCGATCCCATCTCTCCCGATGAAAAAGCCCCTAAAATTAACCATTACGCCACGCTCTACCGCGATCAGTCGGTGGAAAGCCTGTTGCTGGTGATTAACAGGCAGCTGGAGCAGCTGCAAAACCTGCGCAGTATATTGATCCAGCCGTGTTCGAACCGTACCAACAATAATCTGACCCGTCGTGAAACTGAAATTCTTCGCTATCTTGCGCGCGGTATCAGTAATGGCGGCGTGGCACGTTTTCTTCATATCAGTGAGAAAACCGTCAGCGCTCATAAAAGAAATATTATGTCCAAGCTTAATATGATTCGCCCTGCAGAACTGAACTACTGGTTAATCCAGGAAGGCTGGTGTGAGTCAAT
Organism: Erwinia sp. Eh17-17; assembly: GCF_039675725.1. Taxonomy (NCBI): domain Bacteria; kingdom Pseudomonadati; phylum Pseudomonadota; class Gammaproteobacteria; order Enterobacterales; family Erwiniaceae; genus Erwinia; species Erwinia sp. Eh17-17. The sequence continues at coordinate 338,521 of NZ_JBDFQT010000004.1, forward strand.
ACGCAGCAGTGACGCATTTCATTAATTCCGGCAGGGGCGTGAATCGGGACAACAGAAAATAACGCCCAGCCCTGTCGTGATGATCATCATTCGTTAAGTGATTAACCAGAGCTATTTCATGATAACAATCTGCAGAGTTTCAATAACCCACTTAGTCGCCGTACTATTGGTTTTCCTGGTTTCAGGCTGTCAGGTGACGCCGCACTCTTCTGACTCGCCACAGCAAACTGAGCACAGTGCCAAATACAATCAGGAAAATGAAAATCTGAAAAGATGTCAGGCTCAGCTTGAAGCACTGAAAACCATGAATCAGCCTGATTACAATCGGTTGAATAATTCCTTCATTTATCTGATGACCAGCGCAGCCCAGTACAGCGGGATGCGTAAAAATGTGGATGCCAATACCCAGGATACAGTGGACTCCCTTTATCATTACCGCGCCAACCTGATTTGTTCGAAAATTGCACAAACCTTAATGGACAGCCTGGCAAGTAAGGGTGAGGCACATCCATGATGGAGAAATATCGTTTACCGTTTGCTCTGTCAGCAGTCAGCATGCTGGTAGTCAGTCTGTTGGGGACAAACCACCTTTATGCCGCAGAAACCGAAGCCCCTGCCGTTTTGGAATTTGCGACCTCACTGGCAAACCAGGAGAAAAAGCAGGAGGCTCCGGTCACTCACATGCTTTCGCCTCCTGACCAGCAAAGCGGTGCCAGACCCCACGTCGAACGCCCTGTCTCTGCCCTTGATAGCGATCAGTTGGAAAAGCTGCGACAGAGCAACGTCGAAAACGTCTCGCAAAAAGACCGTGAACGGATCCAGCTGAGAAAGCAGCAGCAGGCTGCAGCTGCCGAACGGCCCCCTGCCAATCCGCGAGCGCACAAGGCGCTGGTCGCTAAATTAACCCAGTCGAATGTGCAGAAAGACCGCAAAATTAATCAGCTAAAAAAACAAATTGCGTTACTGCAACATTCTGCGGCTATCCCCGCAGCCAATACGCCAACGCATGATGCACTGGTGGGTAAATTAGCCGAAGTTAATAAGCAGCTGAAAGACGTGCAGGATGCTGAAAAAGCTCTGCGTATTCAGCTTCAGGCCGCTAACGATGCCGCAAAAAATACCGCCAGCCCTCAACAGGCCGACCTGAAAAAACAGGTTGAGCAGTATCAGAAAAAAATTGCCCAGCTGGAGAGCCAACTCGCGGCCAGCAGCAGCAATTTAGAGAAGCTGACGGCCGAGCGGAAGATGCTTCAGTCCTCTATGGCGGCGTTAACCGCGAAGAATGCCAGCGCCAGCCTGGCGGCAATCAAACAGCAGGGTGAGCAGTATCAGAAAAAAATTGCCCAGTTGGAGAACCAGCTCGCGGCCAGCAGCAGCAATATAGAGAAGCTGACGGTCGAGCGCAAAACGCTTCAGTCCTCCATGGCGGCGTTGACCGCGAAGAACACCGGCGAACAGCAGAAGTTTGACCAGGAAAAACAGCGGTTGTTAAAACAGATTTCAGAGGCTCACCAGGCCGACAGCCAGGCCGAAAAAAACCAACAGCAGCAGCTTCTGGCACTTAAAGAGAAACTGACTGAGTCGCAGCAGCGCCAGACCCTGTTGCAGAATGACAAAGCAAAACTGCAGTCACAGCTCGCCGCACGTCCAACTTCTGAGGAACTGGCGAAAAGCCAGCTGACTGCGACCTCGCTTCAGGCGAAACTGGATGAGCTTCAGCTTCATCCTGCCGTGCCTGTTGAGGCCGCCAGCAGCGCTGCTGAGAAAGAAAAAGCAGAGAGCGAACGTCGTGCCCGTGATGAGAAGCTCGCCGCATTGCAGACGCAGCTGGATAGTACGCTGGCAAAGCTGGCGACAAGCGAGAAACAACGTGCGGAAATGAAACCTCAAAGTCGTGTTACCGCGCTGACGCCAGAGAAGCTGAACCAGAAAAACAGTCGTGAGGCTTATGCCATAGGTATGTCTCTTGGGGACGAAATTTTGCAGATACAGGCAGAAAATAGCGACTGGGACGGCAAAATCGATAAACAGGTGGTCCTGAGTGGTATCATCGATGCTTTCCAGGGGCAGGCAAAACTCTCTGCGGAAGTCATTACTAAGACGCTGGCAGAAGTCAGCAACCGTGTAAAAAAAGATCAGCAGGCAAAAGTCAGCAGTTTAGATAAAGCGACCAGGCAGTATCTGCAGCGCTTTACAAAAATGAAAAATACGAAAAAATCGCCCTCAGGATTTTGGTATAATATCAGCTATCAGGGTGATACGCCGCTGCCCAAAAATGCCACGCTGGACGTTGTGGTAAAAGAAAGTCTGACGAATGGTCAGGTCATTACTGATATGGATATCAATGGATCCGTCCTCACTCAGCCTTTATCCGCTTTTCCCCCGGTCTTCAGGGAAGCGCTGCAAAAATTAAAAAATCATGGTTCCGTCACCCTCGTCGTGCCACCTGAACTGGCTTATAAAGATAAAGGGATGCCGCCCAAAATCCCACCTAACGCAACCATGGTGTATGACCTGAGAATTGCAGAAGTTTATCCGGGAAAATAACGGTTACCTGAAAAGGTAAAAGCTGTAGTGCACCGAAGCAGGGTCACAGACTCGGTGAGAAAAAGGGCGTATCCCCGCCGCGCAGTGGATACGCCTGAATCAAGGCAACATCGTTATGCCCGGAATGATTCTGTTTTATTCCAAAACAAACTCTTACTATTTTCTTTCTTAGTCGAGGTGATGACACCCTCTTTCTCCAGTTTTATCAAAATATGTCTGGCGTTATAAATACTCAATTCTGAACGGTTAGCCACGTCTCTGGTGCTGGCTAAAACGGATGATGAAGTGTTCTCTTCAAAAAAATCCTTCAATGCCGTTATCACTCGTTCAACAGATGCTCTTCTTTGAATAGTCTTAGTTACCAGCTCACTCATTTTCGTGCTCCTTATAGTGCATTTTGCTCCTGCAATTTAGATAATTGAAAATATCAACCCTGTGAAGTTCCAACGAAGCCATGATAGTACGCAATTCCACCAAACAAAACTTAATATCAATTATTAAATAATAACAAAATTAAAAACCATTAAATTTATATAATTCGATATAAAATACCAAAAAGTGACCTTTGGAGCAGCAGAATTAAGTCATTTGCCTGCAACAATTAATCTTAATTTGAAATTAATAATAAAAATTAAACGAGACATTAGAATATCATGTCTACATCTGCTTACCGGGTAGACATTGACATAACCGCTTAGGATTAAGATAATCACACGTTAAATGATGGAATCCTGCTGAAAATAAAAAATGGAATATTTTATTAATCAGACTATCCATTTCGATTCGCTCAATGGATTACTGAGCCTAATAGATAAAGATAATTCTACGGTGCAACTCTCCAGGCCGAGCACCAGACTCTTGACTGAATTAATTACCTGTTGCGGTAAAACAAGGACCCGCGAAGCGTTACTCAAAGCCGTTTGGGAAGATCACGGACTTCGGCCATCAGGAAATAATCTCAGTAATCACATTAGCTTTTTGAGAAAAATATTTTCACAGCTGGGGGCTAATGAAAACATCATCACAACCGTACCCAAAAAGGGATTTCGACTGGAGGCTGAAGTTACACCGGGCAGATCTGATGAGGATCAGACCGAAGAGCTTATTACCAATAAGCGTAAAGGAATTGATGCGCTTATTTCGGCGAAAAAAACAAAAAGAACATTAACCCCCTCAACGGTAAAGCTACTTTTCATTACGCTGATAACGCTCGTTGTTTTTTTTAGTGTAACCTATAACTTATCCATTCAGAAAAAAGGCGTTTTACTTCCTATCGACTCATGCAAAATAGTCGATTTAGCAGAAGACAGCGCGGGCTATACTGAAGAAAAACGAAATTTATTAGATTTATTTATCCAAAAAAATCACATCAACTGCAAAAAAAACAACAGGACAGTTTACTTTCGATTTATAAACTATTTTCCGAGAAGAGATTACGATGAGGGCGTCATTTTTCTCACTCAGTGCCACCAGATTAACAGCAAGAAACTCACACATTGCGAAAGTTACCTTTCAGCGACTATAAAAAAACCATGAAAAATATCATTTTAGCCAGCGGAGCCATCATTGTTTTAACCGCTATATATCTCATCAGCTTAACCAGAGAAAAAAACATTTTAGAGGATCCCCAGCTGGCAATATCCTGCAAAGGGAATGTGCATTTCAATCTTGATATACCGGATTCAACCGTAAAGATGGAGGGAAGCATCAGCCTGGTGACGCTGGGCAGCAAGCGTATGGCCGTGGGCTTTTCCGGGCAGTTATCCACGGAGAAAGGCCACTTTACGCTAAGCAGAACGCTGATCATGAACTCTCTGTATCACCCGGAGAATCATATTCTGGAGTTGAATTACGCCAGCAGTATTGTCAGCGCTGTCGATACCACCTCGGATGACGACTTTTACCATGCTTTTATGAAAAAAAATGACTTCATCCTGAAGTTGTCTCAGCTGAGCGATAATGCCCTGCTGGTTTCCGATCGTACCTCACCGCTTTATGTCTGTATCGCACAATGAACCGCAATAAAAAAACGGCTTACCCACCCACGCAGATAAGCCGTTAGTCATTTTATTGCTGCCAGCAATTACTTCTTCGCGTACTTCGCTTCCAGGGTGGCGAACCACGGCGCGACGAAGTCGCTGGACGTGCCCCAGCCGGGAATGATTTTATTCAGGTTAGCCACGTTAACAGCCCCGCTCTGTGCGGCCAGCTGCTGCTGTGAGATAGCGGAGGCAGTAAACTGATAAGTCGCCGGCGTGGCTTCGCCGCCAATCTTATTCGCGACCAGGCGCATATTCGTTGCCCCAATCAGCTTGCTGTCGACCGCCACAGTCTGTTTCCACGGGCTGTTCTTCTCATGCATCAGCTGCAGGTCCTGGTTAGAGACATCAATGCTGTACAGCTTGATCTCCGTGCGGCCATTCTCCTGCAGGGCTTTATACGCGCCCTGGGCAAAGGCATCCCACGAGCCCCAGATAGCATCAATCTTGCCTTTCGGATATTTCGCCAGAATCGCGCCAATCTTGTTGGCCGTGTCGCCCTGTACATCGGAAGAAACGGCACCGATAGATTCCAGCTGATGGATACCCGGGTTGGCTTTCAGCACTTTCTCGTACACCACCTGGCGACGTTCCATCGCCGGGAAGCCAGCCACCCAAAGTTTGACGATATTCGCCTTACCGTTCGTGTCTTTCACCAGCTGGTCCAGGGATAGCTGTGCCAGGGAAGCATCGTCCTGGGCGGTCACGGTCACGCCGTCGATCGGTTTGTTCACCGGCGTGTCGAAGACCGAGACCTTAATCCCGGCGTCGGTAATACGTTTTACCAGCTCGGTTGAATACGGATCTTTACCGTGCGACAGGATGATACCGTCATATTTCTGGCTGATGGCCTGATTAACGAAATCCTGGAAACGCGCGTCATCCCCGTTGCTGAGGAAGGTGCTGACTTTAAAGCCCAGCTTGCGCCCTTCCTGGATGGCTCCGGCCACAAACTGCGTGGTGTTGTCGTCAGAGCCGAGGTTGCGGATGACCGCAATACGTACCGGGCCTTCATGGTTGGCAATCGCAGCAGGCACCGCCGTATCAGCAGCAAAAGCAGGTAATGCCGTGAGCAGGCTCAGAGCCAGCAGCGATGTGGTGATTTTTTTCATTATATTAACCCTGTCTGAAAAGTTACGCCTCGCGGCGCTGAACGTAAGTAATCGCCAGCGCAACCGCCAGCACCAGGCCTTTAATAATGTCCATCGCGTAGTAAGGTACGGACAGCATCACCAGGCCATTTTGTAAGACACCCAGGATCACTGCACCCAGCAGCGTACCCAGGGCGTTAGGTTTTCCGGCCCCTGCCAGTGACAGACCGATCCAGGCCGCTGCCACGGCATCCATCAGATAGCCGCCGCCGGCGTTAACCTGCGACGAACCAATTCGTGACGCCAGCAGAATACCGCCCAGCCCCGCCAGCAGGGCGGAGATCACGTAAGCGATGACGCGATAGCGCGTGGTGCGGATACCCGACAGCCTTGCGGCCTCCGGGTTGCCGCCAATGGCATACATGCGGCGACCGTGTTTCGTCAGCGACAGCAGCAGCTGGGCCACCACCGTTACCGCGATCATCACAATGACAATAATGGGCACCTGGCCGAGCAGTGAGAACACCGCCGGGATGGTCCCTTCCGCCATATCACCGCTGGGCAGGACCATATTTTCAGTAATCGAACCGCCAAAGCTGTAGGTCATCGCCACGCCCTGCACCACAAACAGGCTGGCCAGAGTCGCCAGCATGTCAGGAATTTTCAGTACCACGATCATAAAGGCGTTAAACAGACCAACCAGGGTACACAGCAGCAGCGTCAGGGCGATAGCCTGCGTCGGGCCGAAGCCGTACCAGACGAACAGCGAAATCACCAGCGAGTTCGCCAGCGAGGCGGTCGAGCCGACGGACAGATCAAATCCGCCGATGGTCAGCGAGACCGATACGCCAATGGCGATAACCGTCACAATGGCGATCGATCGCAGAATATTGATAATATTGGTCGGTTCAAGGAAGCTATCCGACGCCAGGCCAAAACCGGCGATCAGCGCCACTACCGTCAGCAACATTCCCCACTTATAGAGAAAATCAAACAGCTGGTGTCGGACGGACGGTGCCGCCTTCAGGGAAATTTCTTTGCTGCTCACGCAGGCGTTCCTCCGGTGGAATAAAGTAAAAGTGTCTCTTCGTCGACGTCATTTGCGGCCATTTCCGCCACAATGCGCCCGTCCCACAGGACGCAGATACGGTCACACAGGCCGACCAGTTCAGAAAATTCGCCGGAGGCGTAAATCACCCCTTTTCCCTGGCGGGCCAGTCCGTCGATCAGTTCGAACAGATCGGTTTTGGCCTTGATATCCACGCCTTTGGTCGGTTCATCAAAAATCAGGACATCGGCGTTGTTGCGCAGCCACTTACCAATCGCCACCTTCTGCTGATTGCCGCCCGACAGGCGGCGCAGCGTCTGGCGGGGACCGGTGGTACGGATGCCCAGCCTGCCGATCACCTCTTCGGCCCAGCGCCATGCCTGACGATGGCCAAACAGGCTCCAGCGTGAAAAGCTGTTGTCTGCCGTCACGCTGAGGTTCATCACCACGGACTCGTCAATAAAGATGCCCTCTTTACGGCGCTCCTCCGGGATCAGCGCCATGCGGTTATCGACCGCCGCATGGGGCGAGGACGGTTTCCACGGTTTACCGTGCAGTTCGCCCTGCTGTACCCGGCTTTTACTGGCACCAAACAGCGCTTTGCACAGTTCGGTTTTTCCCGCACCGGCCAGCCCGGCAATCCCCAGGATCTCGCCTTTGCGCAGCGTCAGGGTGATATCTTTCAGCAGATGCTCGTCATGCAGTCCGGCGATATGCAGCAGCGTGTCATCACTGAACGTCGGGCGTGACGGCGGGTAGATATCATCAAGCTGATGGCCGAGCATCTTCTCAACAATCTGCTCACCGCTCAGCCCCTGCATCGGCCCGCTTTCAATCAGCGCCCCGTCGCGCAGCACCGTCAGCCGGTCACAATTTGCTTTCAGCTCATTAATACGGTGCGAGATAAACACCACGCCGATGCCCTGGCTTTGCAGCTGGCGCACCACGGCGAACAGTTTTTCACTTTCGTGCTGGTCCAGCGGTGCGGTGGGTTCATCAAGGATCAGAAAACGGCAGTGGTGCGACAGCGCGCGCGCCAGCAGGATCTGCTGCTTTTCCGCCAGCGTACACTGGCCGACTTGACGCCTGACGTCTATCTGCACATCCAGCTGCGCCAGCAGGGCTCTTGCCTGACGGCGCATCTCGCCCCAGCGGAAGAGCTGTCCGCCTTCAGCCAGGCGATCCAGCATGATGTTCTCTGCCACCGTCAGGCCAGCAACCAGCGCCACATCGACTTCCTGCTGTACCAGGTGAATACCGAGCTGTTTGGCATCACGCGGCGAACGGATACTGACCGGCTGACCGTCAAGCAGGATGTCACCGCTGTAATGATCGTAAGCGCCCGACAGAACCGCCATCAGCGTGGATTTCCCGGCACCGTTAGCCCCGGTCAGCGCATGAACAGAATGTCCTTCCAGCGTGAGGTTAACGGATTTAAGCGCCGCAAAACCGCCAAAAGCGATGGAGATCTGGCGCATTTCAAGGCGATGTATCGCGGTCATGGGCGTGTTTTCTCTGGCTCAGTCAATAAACAGGTACACCGCATTTTTTAATGGATTATCACGGCAGGCAACGAACGAAAGAGTATAAGCTAACACAAAATAATATTAGCCATCCAGATGTCCAGATACTACAGGGGGAAGCGCTGACCTCGCGCTGATAACCAGTGGAAAAGCGTGGAATAATTGCCAGATACAACGTGGTTATGCTGCCTGCCGCGAAGCATCAGTGGCGGACAGGCATAAAAAAACCGGCGCACAGAGCGCCGGTTTTTACATCCGGAGGCGGACCCGCTTTACGGGTCCGCCCGTCAGGTCAACAACCCCTGAGGATTACTTAGCCGCTTTAAAGTTCTCTGCAGCCACATCCCAGTTAACCACGTCCCAGAACGCCTTGATGTAGTCAGGGCGTTTGTTCTGATACTTCAGGTAGTAGGCGTGTTCCCACACATCCAGACCGATGATCGGGGTGCCGGATGCGCCAGAAATCGCTTCGCCCATCAGCGGGCTGTCCTGGTTTGCCGTGGAGACAACCGCCAGCTTGTCGCCTTTCTTAACCAGCCACGCCCAGCCAGAACCGAAACGGGTAGTTGCCGCTTTTTCGAATTCTGCTTTGAACGCGTCAACGCTGCCGAAATCTTTCTCGATGGCTGCTTTCAGGTCGCCGCCCAGAGAGGTGCCGGTTTTCAGACCTTTCCAGAAGAAGCTGTGGTTAGCGTGGCCGCCCGCGTTGTTACGCACAGGACCTTTCTTGTCAGCGGGCAGCTGATCCAGTTTAGCGATCAGCTCTTCAACAGGCAGGTTGGCAAACTCAGTGCCTTCCAGCGCAGCGTTCGCGTTGTTCACATAAGCCTGGTGGTGCTTGCTGTGGTGAATTTCCATGGTCTGCTTGTCAAAATGCGGTTCCAGTGCGTCATACGCATAAGGCAGGGATGGCAGTGAATAACTCATGTTCATCGTCTCCATTCAGATTATGGGCGGCGCTCGCTGTTCAGCACCGCGTAAGCAGTGGGATCATTATAGTTAAATAAATGATCGGGAAAAGGGATATCAATGCCCCGACGTTCGTAAGGGTATCTTTGCAGGCAGGCGCGACCGCGTGGTTATAGCTAATCGCAACGCGGTTACAACCAAATGATCTAAGGGATTATTTCGCAAAACTTCTCGCCGGGGCCGATCGTCTTTACCGATCGGCCCTGCGGGTCTGCCGTGCCCGGCCCGCGATGTCAGCGCCCCAGCGCCGCCAGTGATTTGTCCAGCGCGCCCACCAGCCAGTCGATATCGCTCTCCTGGAACGCCAGCGGCGGGCGCAGCTTCAGCACGTTGCCGTACGGACCGGCCACGGAGGTCAGTACGTGGTTTTCACGCAGCATTTCGGTGACATCCAGCGCCAGCGCCTTGTCCGGGGTTTTGCTGGCCTTGTCTTTTACCAGCTCAAAGCCGATGAACAGACCGGCACCGCGCACATCGCCCACGCACTCATATTTCTCTTTCAGCGTGGAGAGCTCCGCCAGCAACTTCGCCCCCACCACGCGGCTGTGCTCCTGCAACCCCTCTTCCTTAATCACATTCAGCACCGCCTGTGCGGCGGCCATCGCCACCGGATTGCCGCCAAAGGTGTTGAAGTAAGGAATGTCATCGCTGAACGCCGCCAGTACGTGGCTTTTTGCCAGCAGGCCGGAAACCGGAATGCCGTTGCCCATCGGTTTGCCGGTGGTTACCACATCCGGCACCAGGTCATGACGAGCAAAGCCCCAGAATGCCTCGCCGGTGCGGGCAAAACCGGGCTGCACTTCATCGGCAATAAAGATGCCGCCGTTGTTGTGCACCACGTCGATCGCCTGTTTAAGAAACCCTTTTGGCCCCGGCAGCACGCCGTCGGAGGAGAAGATCGAGTCCGCCAGGAAACCGGCAAATTTAATGCCGTGCGCGGCCATGTCATCAATCTGCTTCTGAATTTCAGCGGCAAACCAGGCGCCGAGATCCGGGGCCTCCACGCGGTAGCGATCCGGCGGCAGTACCAGGCGGGTGGTCGCGGCGAGCGGCTGTCCGCTGCCCAGCGCCGGCGAAACGCCGGACGTCAGATCGCTGGTGCCGTGGTACGACTCCTGAGTCACGATAATCCCGGTGCCGCCGCTGTAAGCGCGCGCCACACGGATTGCGAGGTCATTGGCTTCGGAACCGGTACACATATACATGGCGCGGTCGATCTCCGCCGGGGCGGTCGCTAACAGCTGTTCGGAGTAGTCGAGGATGGCTTCATGCAGGTAGCGGGTGTGGGTGTTCAGCTGCTGCATCTGCTGATACACCGCATCAATCACCGCCGGATGACAGTGGCCAATGCTGGCGACGTTATTGTACACATCGAGATACTTATCCCCGGCGGCATCCCACAGGTACTGACCTTTACCGCGCACCAGATGAACCGGCTTGCGGTAGAACAGGCGGTAAGACTCACCCAGCACCTGGCTGCGCTTGTCGGTCAGTTTACGCACATCCGCACTCAGACCGTCGGCATGCTCTGCGCGGAAACTGTTGGTATCCATGATGGTTGAACGTGTGGCCATGATCACTCCCGTTGCAAAATTGAGGTTTGCCTGGCGGCAGGCAGTCAGCGCTTTCTGATTATCATCATGGCAACTTTTGCGGTAAATGCAACTAAATACACAAGTACAATAAAATACACATGCAGAGAGGTCGATTGTCGGTTAGGCTATGCCACAGAGAGAATGTCAGGGAATCAGAATCATGCTGCAGGAAACACGCTTACACCGCATTCGTGCGCTACTCAGCACGCTGGGCCAGGTCAGTACCGAACGGATAATCAAAGAGTTGGGCATTTCACGCGAAACCGCGCGCCGCGACATTATCGAGCTGGAAGCTCAGGGCCTGGCGCGCCGCGTGCACGGCGGCCTGGTGGCGCTGGACGCCACCCCGGAGCCGCCGCTGACGGTGCGCAGTTCCGTGATGGCCAGAGAGAAACGGGCGATTGCCCGTGCGGCCGCTCAGCTGCTGCAACCCGGTCAGACGGTGTTTCTCGATGCGGGCAGCACCACCACCATGCTGGCAGAGGAGCTGCGCTCGATGTCGGGCCTGACGATCATCACCAACAGCCTCAACGCCGCGTTAAAGCTGTGTGCCGCAGAAGAACACGACGCGCTGAATAATCAGGTGATCCTGCTGGGCGGCAGCATGCTGGCCGGAGCAAAGGAGACGCGCGGCGAACTGACCGTTGGCGAGATCTACCGCTACCGTGCCGACGTCGCGCTGTTATCCCCGGTGGCGCTGGACGCAAAGCAGGGTGCCAGCAGCTTTCACACGCACGAAGCGGCGATCGCCCGCGCCATGACCGAACAGGCCGGACGGCTGATTTTACTCGCCGACCACACCAAGCTCGGCCTCACCAGCCGCATGAGCTATGCCAGCATCCGTCAGATCGCCACGCTGGTGACGGACAGCGGCGCGCAGCCGCTTCCGGCCTTTAATGCGCTGAAAGCGCTGCTGCCCCAGGTGCTGCTGGCTTAAAACAGCCGTTCAGGATGCGTATACACCGTCGCCCGGCCCGGTTTGCTGAAGCCCACCAGCGTCACATTGCTGCGCTGTGCGACGTCCACCGCCAGCTGCGTGGCGGCAGAGACGGCAAACAGGATTTCTACGCCGCACATCGCCGACTTCTGCACCATCTCATAGCTGGCCCGGCTGGAAACCAGCACCGCCCCGCCTGCCGCTGACCAGCTGGCCTGGCTGCGCTGCCCCAGCAGTTTATCCAGCGCCACATGGCGCCCCACATCCTCGCATCCGGCAGTCAGCTGGCCATCCGGCGTCATCCACGCGGCAACGTGGGTACAGCCTGTCAGCTGGCCGACGGGCTGAAAATCTTTTAGCTGGCGCAGCGCGCTGTCCAGCCGGGACAGCTCAAAACGCCGGGTAAAAGGCAGCGGCTGGATCGGCTTGCCAATTTCGCTGAGCTGCTCCACGCCACACACGCCGCAGCCGGTTCGCCCGGCCATCGCCCGGCGCTGCGCTTTCAGCGCCATAAAACGACGGCTGGACAGTTCGACCTGCACTTCAATGCCGTGGCAGCCCGGCACAATATCAATGCCGTAGATATCCGCCGGGGTGGCAATAATGCCTTCTGACAGTGAGAAACCGATGGCGAAAGCATCCAGATCTTTCGGCGTCGCCATCATCACCACGTGCGAGATGCCGTTATACACCAGCGCTACCGCCACTTCTTCCGCCAGCCAGTCGGCCTGTGCCTGCCCCAGGGCATCACGTTGCCACACCTGCACCTGCCCGGCCCCTATCACTTTTTGCTGGTTTATTTCGTTTTTGTGCTGTTCGTCGTTCACTGATTGCTTCCCACCCATCAACCACATAGTTGTTGTGGTATTATTGTAACCCTGCGCTTAAAAATTACCGCGCCAGTTGTGAGCATCTCATATTAGAGCCGTAAAAGTAGTTGAATCAGGTCAAAACAGGAATGACGCTATGAATGTCAGCAGAAGACGATTTTTCAAGATATGTGCGGGGGGCATGGCGGGCACCACCGCTGCCGCCCTGGGCTTTATGCCCGCCACCGCACTCGCTGAAACCCGCCAGTATAAGCTGCTGCGCGCCCGCGAAACGCGGAATACCTGTACCTACTGTTCCGTAGGCTGCGGGCTGTTGATGTACAGCATGGGCGACGGGGCGAAAAATGCCAGAGAGAACATTTTTCACATTGAAGGGGACCCGGACCATCCGGTAAGCCGCGGCGCACTCTGTCCGAAAGGGGCAGGCCTGCTTGACTTCATTCATAGTGAAAACCGCCTGAAAACGCCGTCTTATCGTGCCGCCGGTTCCGATAAGTGGCAGCCTATCAGCTGGGATGACGCCCTGACCCGCATCGCCAGGCTGATGAAGGCCGACCGTGATGCCAACTTCATTGCCAGAAACAAAGACGGGGTGACCGTTAACCGCTGGCTGAGCACCGGGATGCTGTGTGCCTCGGCTGCCAGCAATGAAACCGGCTATCTCACCCAGAAAATGACCCGTTCGCTCGGCATGCTTGCCGTCGACAACCAGGCGCGCGTCTGACACGGACCTACGGTAGCAAGTCTTGCTCCAACGTTCGGTCGCGGTGCGATGACCAATCACTGGGTCGACATCCGCAATGCGAATCTGATTGTGGTTATGGGTGGCAACGCCGCTGAAGCGCATCCGGTAGGATTCCGCTGGGCGATGGAAGCCAAAATCCATAACAACGCCAGACTGATTGTCATCGATCCGCGCTTTACGCGTACGGCCTCGGTGGCTGACTTCTATACGCCGATCCGCTCCGGCACCGACATTACCTTCCTGTCGGGCGTTATCCGCTATCTGCTGGAAAACGATAAAATCCAGCACCAGTACGTCTCGGCCTACACTAACGCCAGCCTGATCGTGCGTGAGGATTTCGGCTTCGACGACGGTCTTTTCAGCGGCTACGACCCGGAAACGCGCAGCTATGATAAAACCAGCTGGCACTATGAACTGGATGAGCAGGGCTTTGCGCAGCGTGACAACACGCTCGCTCACCCGCGCTGCGTCTATAACCTGCTGCTGAAACACGTTAGCCGTTACACCCCGGAAGTGGTCGAAAATATCTGTGGTACGCCGCAGGCCGACTTCCTGAAGGTGTGCGCCATGCTGGCGGAAACCAGCGCGCCGAACCTGACCACCTCCTTCCTGTACGCGCTGGGCTGGACGCAGCACTCGGTCGGGGCGCAGAACATCCGCACCATGGCGATGATCCAGCTGCTGCTGGGCAATATGGGGATGGCAGGCGGCGGGATTAACGCCCTGCGCGGCCACTCCAATATTCAGGGCCTGACCGATATTGGCCTGCTGTCGCAAAGCCTGCCGGGCTATATGACGCTGCCGTCAGACAAGCAGACCGACCTGCAAACCTACCTGACGGCTAACACGCCAAAACCGCTGCTGCCGGAGCAGGTGAACTACTGGGGTAACTATCCTAAGTTCTTCATCAGCATGATGAAGGCATTTTACGGCGACAAAGCCCAGGCGGAAAACAGCTGGGGCTTCGACTGGTTGCCGAAGTGGGATAAAGGCTACGACGTGCTGCAGTACTTCGACATGATGCATCGCGGTGAAGTGAACGGCTATCTCTGTCAGGGCTTTAACCCGCTGGCCTCGTTCCCGAACAAGCAGAAAGTGGGCGAGTCGCTGGCGAAGCTGAAGTTCCTGGTCACCATCGATCCGCTCGATACTGAAACGGCGAACTTCTGGCAGGATCACGGTGAATATAACCGCACCGATCCGTCGCAGATCCAGACTGAGGTATTCCGTCTGCCTTCCACCTGTTTTGCCGAAGAGAACGGTTCTATCGTTAACTCGGCGCGCTGGCTGCAGTGGCACTGGAAAGGCGCGGATGGTCCGGGGGACGCACGTAACGACGGCGAAATCCTTGCCGGTATTTATCTGCGACTGCGCCAGATGTATGCCGATGAGGGCGGCGCGCTGCCGGAAGCCGTGCTGAACATGAGCTGGAACTATCTGACGCCGGACTCTCCGGCATCGGAAGAGGTGGCGATGGAGAGCAACGGCCGGGCGCTGGCCGATCTGGTCGATGATAAAGGTACGGTGCTGGCGAAAAAAGGCCAGCAGCTCAGCAGTTTTGCGCAGCTGCGCGCCGACGGCAGTACTGCCAGCGGCTGCTGGATCTTCGCCGGCAGCTGGACGCCAGAAGGTAACCAGATGGCACGGCGCGACAACAGCGATCCGCACGGCTTAGGCAATACGCCGGGCTGGAGCTGGGCATGGCCGCTCAACCGCCGCATTCTGTATAACCGCGCCTCCGCCGATCCGATGGGCAATCCGTGGGACCCGAAACGCCAGCTGATCAAGTGGGATGGCGCGAAATGGGCCGGGGATGATATTCCCGACTACAGCGCCGCGCCTCCGGGCAGCGATGTCGGGCCGTTTATCATGCAGCAGGAAGGCATGGGCCGCCTGTTCGCGCTGGATAAAATGGCGGAAGGACCGTTCCCGGAACACTACGAGCCGTTTGAAACCCCTATAGGCACTAACCCGCTGCATCCGGGCGTAATCTCTAACCCGGCGGCACGCATCTTCCCCGACGACCTGAACGCGATGGGCGAAGCCGCCCAGTTCCCGTATGTCGGCACCACCTATCGTCTGACGGAGCATTTCCACTACTGGACCAAGCACTCGCTGCTGAACGCCATTGCACAACCGCAGCAGTTCGTTGAAATCGGTGAGCGGCTGGCCGGTTCGCTCGGTATTAAACAGGGCGATACCGTCAAAGTCAGCTCTAAGCGTGGCTACATCAAAGCGGTGGCCGTGGTGACAAAACGCCTGCGTACGCTGGCCGTTGACGGTAAGCAGGTCGATACCATCGGCATTCCGATTCACTGGGGCTTTATGGGCGTGGCCAGGAAAGGCTTCCTCGCAAACAGCCTGACGCCGTTCGTTGGCGATGCCAATACGCAAACGCCGGAGTTCAAGGCGTTCCTGGTTAACGTGGAGAAGGTGTAAACGATGGCTTATCAAACTCAGGACATCATCCGCCGCTCGGCGACCAACGGCGCGACACCCGCCCCGCGCGCGCGCGACCACCAGCAGGAGGTGGCGAAGCTGATCGACGTCACCACCTGTATTGGCTGCAAAGCCTGCCAGGTGGCCTGCTCGGAGTGGAACGACATCCGTGACGAGGTGGGGCATAACGTTGGGGTGTACGATAACCCGGCAGATCTGACGGCCAAATCATGGACGGTGATGCGTTTTTCCGAAGTGGAGGAAAACGGCAGGCTGGAGTGGCTGATCCGCAAGGATGGGTGTATGCACTGTGCCGATCCGGGCTGCCTGAAGGCCTGCCCGTCGGAGGGAGCGATCATCCAGTACGCTAACGGCATCGTCGACTTCCAGTCCGATCAGTGCATTGGCTGCGGCTACTGCATTGCCGGCTGTCCGTTCGACGTGCCGCGCCTCAATCCGCAGGACAACAAGGTGTACAAATGTACCCTGTGCGTGGATCGGGTTACGGTTGGCCAGGAACCGGCCTGCGTGAAAACCTGCCCGACCGGTGCCATTCACTTCGGCAGTAAAGAAGCGATGAAAGAGGTGGCGGCGGGGCGCGTCAGCGAACTGAACAGCCGGGGTTATGCCCACGCCGGTTTGTATGATCCGGAGGGCGTGGGCGGGACCCACGTGATGTACGTACTGCACCACGCCGACCGGCCAACGCTGTATCACGGTCTGCCGGACTCCCCGGCTATCAGCCCGGCAGTGACCTTCTGGAAAGGGATATGGAAACCCCTGGCCGCTATTGGCTTCGCCGCGACCTTTGCCGCCTCGGTGTTCCACTATGTCGGCGTCGGGCCGAACCGGGTGGAAGAAGAGGATGAAGAAGACACGGAGGAACGCCCATGAAGTCACGTCAACGTATTCAGCGCTACAGCGCGCCTGAACGCATCAATCACTGGCTGGTGGCCATCTGCTTTATTCTCGCCGCCGTCAGCGGGCTGGGCTTTTTCTTCCCATCCTTTAACTGGCTGATGCAGATTCTCGGTACGCCGCAGCTGGCGCGCATCCTGCATCCGTTCGTCGGGGTGGTGATGTTTGCCTGTTTCCTGCTGATGTTTTTCCGCTACTGGCGGCACAACCTGATCGACCGCGAGGACATTATCTGGGCAAAAAATATCCATAAAATTGCCCTGAACGAGGAAGTGGGCGATACCGGGCGCTATAATTTCGGTCAGAAGTGCGTATTCTGGGCAGCGATAATCAGTTTAATTTTGCTGCTGGCCAGCGGGATAGCGATCTGGCGGCCCTACCTGGCAGCCTGGTTTAGCATCCCGTTAATACGCGTCGCGCTGCTGGTGCATTCGGTCTCTGCCGTGGTGCTGATCGTGGTGATTATGGTGCATGTTTACGCCGCGCTGTGGGTGAAAGGCACCCTTACCGCGATGGTTGAGGGCTGGGTCACCACCTCCTGGGCCAGAAAACATCACCCGCGCTGGTATCGCACCCTGCGCGAGCAGCAAACTGGCTCAAAACAACAGGAAAAAGGTCCCTGATGACGATTCGCATTATCCCACAGGAGCAGCTGGAGAAAAGTCCCCCTGCGGCGGAGATGATCCCGCCGTTACTTTTCCCTCAGCTGAAGCAGTTATACAGCCGTCGTGCTGCCCGTTTGCGGCAGCTGGCGGAGAAAAACCCGCTGGGTGATTATTTGCGCTTTGCTGCGGTGATTGCCACCGCTCAGGAGATCGTGCTGTACGACCATCCGCTGGAGATGGATCTGCGCGCCCGACTGGAGGAGAGCGCCCGCCTCGGCAAGCCGCCGCTGGATATCAACATGCTGGCGCGCGATGCGCACTGGCAGCGCCTGCTGCATTCCCTGATCGCCGAGCTGAAACCGGAGATGTCCGGCCAGGCGCTGTCGGTGCTGGAGAACCTGGAAAAGGCCTCCTCCGCCGAGCTGGAGGCGATGGCCAGCGCCCTGTTTGCCAGCGAATTCGCCCGGGTCAGCAGCGATAAATCCCCGTTTATCTGGGCCGCTCTGTCGCTCTACTGGGCACAGATGGCGGCGCTGATCCCCGGCAAAGCACGGGCAGAGGCGGGCGAACAGCGCCAGTTTTGCCCGGTGTGCGCCAGCGTACCGGTTTCCAGCGTGATCCATATGGGCGGTAAAAGCGGTCTGCGCTACCTGCACTGCAATCTGTGCGAGAGCGAATGGCACGTGGTGCGCGCCAAATGCAGTAACTGCGAGCAGACGCAGGATCTGCACTACTGGTCACTGGATAATGAGAATGCGGCGATTAAGGCGGAAAGCTGCGGTGACTGCGGCACCTATCTGAAGATGCTGTATCAGGAAAAAGATCCGGCCGTCGAGCCGGTGGCTGACGATCTGGCGTCGTTAATCCTTGATGCCCGCATGGAGCAGGAAGGCTTTGCGCGCAGCAGTCTGAATCCATTTTTATTCCCAGGGGAGTAGCCTATGAAGCTGATCGGCAATTACACCAGCCCGTACGTTCGTAAGATTTCAGTGATGCTGCTGGAAAAAGGGGTGACCTTCGAGTTCATCAACGAATCGCCGTGGCACGAAGGCAGCCAGGTGAAGGACTACACCCCGCTGGGCAAGGTTCCGGCGCTGGTCAGTGATGACGATGAAGTCTGGTACAACTCGTCGATTATCGCAGCTTACCTTGAGCAACTGCATATCGATCCGGCCTTTCTGCCCGTCGAACCCCGCGCCCAGCTGGAAGTCCGTCAGCTGGAAACCCTGGCCGATGGCATCTGCGACGCCGCGCTGCTGATTGTCCGCGAACAGCAGAAAGATCCGGACCAGCAGTCTGCCAGCGAAATGCTGCGCCAGCGCGATAAAATTCAGCGTGGGCTGGATGCGCTGGAGGCGGCGGCCGTGCAGAAAAAATGGCTGAACGGTGAACAGATCACGCTGGCGGATATCGCCACCGCCTGCACCCTGGGATACCTGAATTTTCGTCGCGTCGCGCCCGGCTGGAACGTCAATCGCCCGGCGCTGGTAAAACTCGCGACCACGCTATTCCAGCGAGACAGTTTTGCCCGTACGGAGCCCCCCGCTAACTGAGCCAACCGATGAAGACACTGTTCAGCCAACTTCCTTCCATTGACAACCTGCTGCGTCAGCCCGCGTTTCAGGCGCTGGGCCACTCATGGGGCCACAGCCAGCTGGTGGATGTGCTGCGCCAGCTGCAGCAACAGGCGCGCCAGCATATCCGGCAGTATCAGCAACTCCCCGCCTGGAGCAGCGACTGGGCGCAGTACGCCGCACAGCGATTGCAGAAAAGCCATACCAGCGGCCTGCAACCGGTCCTCAATCTCAGCGGGACGGTTCTGCATACCAATCTCGGGCGCGCCACGCTTTCGGAAGCGGCCGTCAGCGCCGTGACCCGCGTGATGCGTGCGCCAGTCACCCTTGAATATGCTCTGGATGAGGCTCAGCGCGGCCACCGGGACCAGGCCGTCGCCCGCCTGCTGTGCCGCCTGACCGGGGCAGAAGACGCCTGCATCGTGAACAACAATGCGGCGGCAGTCCTGCTGATGCTGGCGGCGCTGGCCGCGGGCAAAGAAGTGGTGGTGTCGCGCGGCGAGCTGGTGGAGATTGGCGGCGCATTCCGCATTCCCGACGTGATGGTGCAGGCAGGCTGTACGCTGCGTGAAGTCGGTACCACTAACCGTACCCATCTGAAAGATTATCGTCAGGCGGTGACGGAACAGACCGCGCTACTGATGAAGGTGCATACCAGTAATTATCAGGTGCAGGGATTTACTCAGGCCGTCAGCGAAGCCGAACTGGTGGAGCTGGGCGAGGCGCTGAACCTGCCTGCGATCAGCGACCTCGGCAGCGGTTCTCTGACTGACCTCAGCCAGTACGGTCTGCCGCCGGAACCGATGCCACAGCGGCTGATAGCCGCCGGAGTCAGCCTGGTGAGCTTCTCCGGGGACAAGCTGCTGGGTGGCCCCCAGGCCGGCATTATCGTCGGTAAAAAAGCGCTGATTGAGCGCCTGCAGCAGCATCCGCTGAAGCGTGCTCTGCGGGTGGATAAAATGACGCTGGCAGCACTGGAAGCGACGTTACAGCTCTACCTGCATCCGGAAAAACTGGCAAGCGAACTGCCGACGCTGCGTCTGCTGACCCGCACTCAGTCCGACATTGCCCACCAGGCACAGCGGCTGTTGCCCCCGTTGCAGGCGGCGCTGGCGGGGCAGTTCCGGGTGGATACGGCTGAATGCCAGTCACAAATCGGCAGCGGCTCGCTGCCTGTTGAGCGGCTGCCCTCCATCGCACTCACGCTCACGCCGCTGGACGGCAGCGGCAGTACGCTAATGACACTGGCCGCCAGGCTGCGATCGGGTGACGTGCCGATTATCGGACGTGTTCACGATGGCAGCCTGTGGTTTGACCTGCGAACGCTGGAAGATGAAGCACTCTTTATCAGGATGATATCCGTATGATTATTGCCACTGCCGGCCATGTCGATCACGGCAAAACGTCGCTGTTACAGGCCATGACTGGCGTCAATGCTGACCGCCTGCCGGAAGAAAAAGCGCGCAGTATGACCATCGATCTCGGCTATGCCTGGCTGCCGCAGGACGACGGACAGGTCATCGGCTTTATTGATGTCCCCGGCCATGAAAAATTTCTCAACAACATGCTGAGCGGCATCGGCGGCATCGATCACGCGCTGCTGGTGGTCGCCGCCGATGACGGCATCATGCCGCAAACCCGTGAACATCTGGCGATCCTGCAGCTGAGCGGGCAGCCCTCGCTGACCGTCGCGGTGACCAAATGCGACAGCGTGGATCGGGCAAGGCTGGCAGAAGTGGAGCAGCAGGTGCACCTGCTGACGCAACAGCTTGGCTGGCAGCATATAAGCCTGTTCGCCACCAGCACGCTCAGCGGGGCAGGCATCGCGGCGCTGAGCGATCACCTGCGTCAGCTGCCGACACGGCAGCAGGAAAAAGGCCGCAGTTTTCGTCTGGCGATCGATCGGGTGTTCAACGTTAAAGGTTGCGGAGTGGTGGTGACCGGCACCGCGCTGTCCGGCCAGGTCAGCGTCGGAGACACCCTGTGGCTGACCGGGATGAACAAAGCGGTGCGGGTGCGCGGGCTTCATGCCCAGAACCAACCGACAGAACAGGCCCATGCCGGGCAGCGTATCGCCCTGAATCTGAGCGGTGGGGTAGAAAAAGAGAACGTCACGCGCGGTGACTGGCTGCTGACAGAAGCCCCGGCAGAGCCCTGTACGCGGGTGATTGTCAGCCTGACGCTGCATCATCCGCTGCGCCAGGGGCAACCGCTGCATCTGCATCACGCCGCCCGTCATATCACCGGGCGCCTGTCACTGTTGCAGGATAACCTTGCCGAGCTGCTGCTCGATAAACCGCTGTGGCTGACCGATAACGACCGGCTGATCCTGCGTGATATCAGCGCGCGCCAGACGCTGGCCGGGGCACGGGTGCTGCTGCTGACGCCACCGAAACGCGGCAAGCGCCAGCCCGAATTTATTGCCTGGCTCAGGCAGCTGGAAAACGCCGACAGCGAGGCAGAGAGAGTCAGCCTGCTGCTGGAACAGCGCCCTTATTCATTGTCCGAGCTGTGCTGGCTGTTGCAGCTGACCAGCGGCAGCGTCTCTGATGTCCTGAGCGAGGTGATGCCCGCCGCGGCCGGGGGTTACCTCCTGCCACAAAAACGGCAGCAGGAGTGGCAGCAGAACCTGCTGACCGCGCTGGACAATTATCATCGCGATCACGACGATCGCCCCGGTATTGGCCGCGATCATCTGCGGCGGATCGCCCTGCCCAACCAGCCGCAGACGCTGGTGTTTGATCTCATCAACGCCCTGCTGGATAAGGAAAAACTGCTTAACAACCACGGCTGGCTCCACCTGCCTGATTTCAGCATGAGTTTTGATGACCGGGAGGCCGCGCTGTGGCAGCAGGCAGAGCCGCTGTTCGCCAGCGAAGCGTGGTGGGTGCGCGATCTGGCCGCAGAGCTCGGCGCTGCGGAGCCGCTGATGCGCCATACGCTGCACAAAGCCGCACAGAACGGCGTCATCACGGCGATTGTCAAAGACCGCTATTACAGCCAGGCGCAGATTACCCGCTTTGCCGATATCATCCGCCAGCGTGCGGCTTTACATCTCAGCACCGGTGCCGCAGATTTTCGTGACCAGCTGGGCATTGGCCGTAAGCTGGCGGTACAGATCCTCGAATATTTTGACCGCTGTGGCTTTACCCGCCGCAAAGGCAACGAACACTTATTGCGCGACAGCCAGATGTTTCGTTAATATACTGTTTAAATGAACAGTAAAGGATGAGTCAATGCAACGCTGTGGCTGGGTATCAGAAGATCCGTTATACATCGCCTATCATGATAACGAATGGGGCGTGCCGCTGACGGAAACGCAGGACCTGTTCGAGATGATTTGCCTGGAAGGCCAGGTCGCCGGGTTATCATGGCTCACCGTGCTGAAAAAACGCGAAAATTATCGCCGTCTGTTTCATCATTTTGACGTGCAGGCGGTCGCCGCCATGGATGAAGACGATATCGAACGCCTGATGCAGGACCGCGGAATTATCCGCCATCGCGGCAAAATCGCGGCCATTATTGCCAACGCTCGTGCGCTGCTGGCGATGGAGGCGGCGGGCGAACCTTTTAAGACGTTTATCTGGGATTTTGTTGACCATCAGCCTCAGGTCACCCGTTTCACCGACTATCGCAGCGCCCCCACTACCAGCCCCCTTTCCGATGCCCTGTCAAAAGCCCTGAAAAAGCGTGGCTTTAAATTTGTCGGCTCCACCACCTGTTACTCTTTCATGCAGGCCTGTGGACTGATCAGCGAGCACATGACCTGCTGTTTTTGCCATCCTGACAATAAGAAGTAGCGTTCATTTACAAAATTGGGAATAAGACTACGTATTTCCCTCACATTTCAGCGGCATAATGGCCCCGTTTACGGGCAACGTTGTCCAGATGCTGCAATGAGAGAGAACCCCCATGAAGAATAAAAGCGTAGTGACCCTTGCCCTGGTGCTGAGCGGTACTCTTGCCCTGGCGGGCTGTACCACTAACCCTTACACCGGCGAGAGAGAAGCGGGTAAAGCGGGCATTGGTGCCGGTCTCGGTGCCGCACTGGGCGCTGGCGTAGGCGTACTTTCTTCCTCAAAACACGATCGCGGTAAAGGAGCCCTGATTGGGGCGGCCGCCGGTGCCGCACTGGGCGGTGGTGCCGGTTATTACATGGACGTGCAGGAAGCGAAACTGCGCGAAAAAATGAAAGGCACTGGCGTTAGCGTCACGCGTAATGGCGACAATATCGTGCTGAACATGCCGAATAATGTCACCTTCGACAGCAGCAGCAGCACCCTGAAACCCGCAGGTGCCAATACCCTTACCGGGGTGGCCATGGTACTGAAAGAGTATCCGAAAACAGCCGTTAACATCCTGGGTTACACCGACAGCAGCGGTTCGCGTCAGCTGAACATGACCCTCTCCCAGCAGCGTGCTGACGCCGTGGGCAGCTCATTGATCACCCAGGGTGTGGCGGCAGACCGCGTACGCACCCGCGGTATGGGGCCGGATAACCCTGTCGCCTCGAACAGTACCGCAGAAGGCAAAGCGCAAAACCGCCGCGTTGAGGTCACACTCAGCCCGCTGTAAGTACCCGCACTGCCCCGGCGTACTTCGCCGGGGCGATTATTCCTGGTTCTGCGAATAATTGCGCCTCGCTGATAGAGAGCCTGGGTAATTTATGCTAACCTGCGCAGAAATTGATCACCCCCTGCAAACATGTCACTGAAAACTATCGCCAGCGCCCTTGGCCTCTCTGTTACCACCGTCAGCCGCGCCCTCAATGGCTATGATGATGTCGCTGAGGAGACTCGCCTGCGTATTGAACAGGAAGCCAGACGGCGCGGATATCGCCCCAATACCGTTGCACGACGGCTGAAAACCGGGCGCGCTAATGCGGTCGGCCTGTTATTCCCGGTAGCCCCTCTGCCATTTAACGATATCAGCTTTGTTGAAATGATGGGGTCAACTGCACAGTCGCTGGCACGGTCCGACGTCGATCTGCTGATCATCGCTGATGACACGCACGACGACCACCGAGGCATGCAGCGTATGCTGCGCAGTCACTGCGTGGACGCGCTGATCGTCGCCCATACCGCCTGCCATGATAGCCGCCTGATCAAACTGCAACAGCTGGGTTTTCCCTTCCTGGCGCTGGGCCGCAGCCAGCTGGATAAACCCTATGCCTGGTTCGATTTTGATAACTACACCGGGCCACAGCTTGCAGTGGCACATTACGCCGATCGCGGACTGACACGCCTCGCCTGGCTGGGGAGCCATCACGATCAGACCTTTGTCAGCCAGCGTCGCCAGGGGTTTCTTGACGCGGTGGGACAGCGCGGTCTGCCGCACGACGCCTGCTGGCAGACAGAACCCACGCGCCGGGAAGGCTACCGTCTGACACAGCAGCTGCTGGCGCAGCCACTGCGGCCTCAGGCAGTGATTGCGGACTGCAATATGCTGGGTGACGGGGCAGCCATTGCCCTGCGTGAAGCCGGTTTGCTCAGCGGGCCGCAGCGCATTGAGCTGATGGTGTATGACGGCCTGCCCGCCGATTCGGTGATTGCCGACCCGGTGGCCAGCATTGCCCAGGCCACCCGCCTGGACGTCGGACAGCAGGTGGCCGATATGGTGCTGCGGCTGATTGAAGGGGATGATGTCTCTACGCTTCAGGTTCTTTGGCAACCCGAGCTGAAACTTCCCTGATTGCTGCCGTCACGCGACAGTTGTGGTAGTCTCGCGCCATTATCTTCATCAGGGAACATCATGAACCGTAGGGCAGCTAAAGCCACTATCAGCGACGTCGCTAAGGCCGCGAACACCGGAAAAACCAGCGTTTCACGCTATCTCAATGGCGAACTGGAGGTGCTTTCCGCCGACCTCAAAACGCGCATTGAATCCGCCATCGCCACGCTCAATTATCGCCCCAGCCAGATGGCGCGCGGTCTCAAACGCGGGCGCACCAAACTGATTGGTCTGATCATTGCTGATATTACCAATCCCTATTCGGTCAATGTGTTGAGCGGTATTGAAGCGGCGTGCCGCACCCACGGTTTTACCCTGCTGATGTGTAACACCAATAACGAAATCGATCTTGAAAAACACTATCTCAATCTGCTCAACAGCTATCAGGTTGAGGGCGTGGTAGTTAACGCCGTGGGGATGCGTGAAGCGGCGCTGAATCAGCTGCAACAGTCACTGCTGCCGATGACGCTGATCGACCGAAAAATCCCGGATTTTGACTGTGATGTGGTCGGCCTGGATAACCACGCAGCGGCAATACTGGCCACCGAACATCTGCTGGACCAGGGTTACCGGGCGCTGCTGTTTATCAGCGAACCGCTGGGGCTGGTCAATACCCGGCTGGAGCGCGTACACAGTTTCCGGCAGCGCATGGCCCGGCAGCCTGACCTGACCGCTGAACAGGCAGAAGTTGCCCTGGGTGACAACGCACGGCTGGATGCGGTTCTCAGCGAATTTTACCAGCGCCACCGTACAGCCCCCTGTGCCGTGATGGTGGTCAACGGCGCGCTGACACTCCAGGTGGCGCGCGCGCTGCGCCGTCTGAACCTTAACTGGGGCGAGCAGATTGGCCTGCTGGGTTTTGATGAACTGGAATGGGCAGAGCTGGCCGGGGTGGGTATCACCACCCTGAAGCAGCCTACCTGGCAGATCGGCTATGCCGCGCTGGAGCAGGTCCTGAAACGCATTGCAGGTGATGAACAGCCTAAACATGACCAGCTGTTCAGCGGTGAACTGATCGTGCGCGGATCGACGAAAAAACTACGGCAATAATATAATTAGTGGAAGACGTAATATTATATAAAACCTACAGACCCAACGTTCAAGTTGGGTTTTTTATCATACGACCTGCATCGCAATAATCGACCTGTTCTATTGAAAAATTAATCTTTCACTGATAATTTCACTTCTGTTTTTTCAACATTTACAGGGAGTAAATGATGGCAATACCAGTTTATCTTTTTCTTTATGATGAGGAAGGGGAATTAATAAAAGGTGATGTCGACATCACAAACAGAGAGGGTAGCATTGAGGTTTTGGAGTTAATGCACTCGATTGAACTTCCCGTTAAAAATTTTAGCGGAAAAATAATGGGGAAAAGATTGCACAGTAGTTATAGCTTCGAGAAGGAGGTCGATTCATCCTCTCCATATTTGTACCAATCCTTAACAAATGGAAGAAAAATTAGAAAAGCGGAATTTAAATTTTACAAGATTAATAACACAGGACTAGAAGAGCATTACTTCACCACTTCTCTTGAAGGTGTAATTGTATCTGGAATAACACCTCTCATGATGGATATAAAGGACACCTCATGGGAGAAACACAACCACCATGAGTACATTGACTTGCGATATAATAAAATAACCTGGGATTTCATTAAAGGAAATATCATTCACTCGGACTCATGGTTAGAAAGGACATAAGCTATTTATGACTTGGGAATATAATGTCAGAGATCACACATTTACGCATAATGGTAGCAACAGATTACCAGCAAATTATGCTGGTGCGGGTGGATACAAAGATGATCCCACAAAGGAATGCATTATAAATAAAGGGCCATTACCCCATGGAAACTATACTATCGGAGCGCCCTATAATTCACCACACACGGGAAAATATACGCTGAGTCTTACCCCTAAAAGTAGTAGTGATATGTGTGGCCGCGATGCTTTCAAAATTCATGGCATGAATAGTAAACATCCTGATGACTCTTCTAATGGGTGCATTATCGCTCCTCTCTCGGTTCGCAAAGCCATTTACAATAGTGGCGACACGGAGTTAATTGTAAGATGAAAAAGATTATGACATTTTTTTTAGTCATAGTATCACTCTCTTGTCATTCAGAAAAAATATCGCCTTTAACTGGAATAGCAAAAAAATACGAACTCTTTGATGAAACCTCTGGTTCAGAACTACTTACGAAAGAAAATGTGATTCCTGCCATCTTAATCAATGGAAAAAAAGTTGAATTTGAAAAAGACAAACTAAGTGACATTCAGAAGGCCTTAGGAGGAGATATAAAAAATAGTGGCATTACGGGATGGATATGCTTTAACTCCCCCATTACCAACAGTACCTATTGGTTTTTATCAGATAATGAAATGCAACGCGGCTATCTCTCCGGCATAGCTATTTCTTCGTTAGATAAATCATCAGCATGTAAGATTACTGATAAAAAAATATTTATTTCATTGAATAACATCCACCCCAAAACACCGTGGAATAAAGTAGCTAAAACATGGGGTGTCAAAAATAAACCTAAATATGGCGTACTCATTTTTTTTAGTGAGAAAGAAATGGAAGATGATTTTACTCAGTTGAATGGTGTGAATTATTACATCACTAACGGATTGGTTGATGGCATCATTTATACTCAAGTCACCAGTAACTGAACCCAAAGGCGGGTTCTCCCCGCCTTTTACGCCCTCAGTGTTCAACAGGATACTCAGCATGGCCTGCTGGGCTTTGATGAACTGAAATGTGCAGAGTTTATTTTGTATAAAATTAATAACACCGGTCAAGAGCAGCCCTACTTCGTTACAAGATTAGAGAATGTGAAAATAGTAGGGATAATACCATTAATGGCAGACGTCAAAGATTTTAGGAATGAACAATACAATCATTTTGAATATATCGAGATGGTGTATCAAAAAATCAGTTGGCTTTACATTGATGGAAATATAAAACATACCGATAGTTGGAATGAAAGAAAAACGGCTTAGGGAAGATAACAATGACATGGATATATCATCAACGTACAGGTGAAATGTTTCGGGATTCCGAGTTAAAAGCCTCTGGATACTCAGGGAGAATGACCAATAAAAATAATCCTTCACGTCAGCATGTGAAAGGTTTGGGACCCATTCCTCAGGGGAGATACCGTATTACAGAAAATACTCAAACCAAAGGCCCACTTACTCTGGTTTTGCAGCCAGATGAGTCCAACAATATGTTTGGTCGTGATCTTTTTCGCATTCACGGTGAGCGCACATATGGACCAGGCGGATCGGCATCTGAAGGCTGTATTATCTTACCTCCCTCACTCAGAAGGGAAATATGGAGACACAGAGATGAAGGTTTACTGGTGGTGCCATGAAAAAATTAATTCCACTATTAATTTTTATTTTTTCTTCAGTTTCAATAAGTAGTGAGCTAACACCGGAAAAAATAAAACTTAATGTTTCCCGACATGGTTATCAATATCTTACTCATAACATCTCCGCTTCCTATTGGCACGTGGTGGTTATTAAAAACATAGCAGATGGAAACGCTGACTGGCTTGCAATACTTCCCTGGCTAGCAGAAGTGAGTAATAGCGACCGCATTAACTCACTTATGTTAGCCACTCAACTTGCTTTAGTAAAAAAACCTCTGGAAACGTTAAAAATAACAAGTAAATCAAATATAAAAACCGCTAAAAACTCAAACTCTTTTGATACCAGCAGCATTTGCACAGGTTTATTTCCCTGGGTTACGAAAAAATCTTATCTTAATTATTATAGTTCAGCACACAAATCACTACTGGCTGCGGGTGAAACCGCCAAAAAATGCCTCAAAGAACTTGATGATACTTATGATGAGATAATTGCCGATGCAGCACGAGGTGTTTTGACATGGGGAATTAATGTGATTCCTGGTTACTGACTCAAGGCGGGTTCTCCCCGCCTTTTACGCCCTCAGTGAGTCAGCGCTTTAGGCGGCTGCAACCGGAGGGAGATCTTACTGCCGTCAGAGATTTCCATTTCAACAAAACTGCCGCGCGTGGCATGCATGATGGTTAAATTAAAGCGCATCAGCACCGCCATCTTCTCCTCCGCGCTTAACGGGCTACTCAGCATAGCTTGTTCAATCTGCTGATGCAGAGATTCCATCTGACGGGTCAACTCTTGATAATTGTCGCTGTTCTTGTCGATCGTTTTCATCCGATTACCTTCCCTGACAGGCTACTCAACCTTCGCATCATAGTCTTACAGCGATTGTTTTTTAGTCTTTAATGGCCTTTGGTTTTGCCCCACTTTTAAGACCTTTCCCCGCCACAAATTGTGCACATCGTGAGCGCGATCATAAATTCCACTTCTGTTGCTATCTTTTGGAACCGGTTCCATTTAACGTTTTTGACAGAACATGCCATGCAGGAAGGATGAATGAAAAGAGAAATCATCGTCGTCACCGCCGCCTACGGGCAACAGCAGGTTGCCTCTCTGGGGGGACAGCAGGCGCTGTTACCGATTATTGCCGCCGCCGGGGCAGACGGCGTGGAAATCAGGCGCGAACTGTTAACGGCCCATGAGCTGACCGCGCTGCCCGAGCTGGCTGCCGCCATCAATACGGCCAGGCTGGTTGCGTTCTATTCGGTGCCGGAAGCCTTATTTATGGAAGATGGCTCACTGAACCCCAGGCTGGACCAGCACTTTGCCGAGGCGGAGCAGCTTAACGCCCAGCTGATAAAATATGCCCTGGGCCACTATCAGCCAACCTTCGAATGTCAGCAGTTGCGCAGCAAACTTGCCGGGAAAAAAGTACACCTGGTGGTGGAGAACGACCAGACCGCGTGCGGAAAGCTGACTAATCTTGACCGCTTCTTCCACGCCTGCGGTGAGAGCCGAACCTGCAACGGCATGACCTTTGATATGGGTAACTGGCTGTGGGTGGGCGATCAACCGCCTGAGGCCGCCAGACGTTTAAGCCGCTATGTCAGCTATATCCATGTTAAAGCCGCCGTGCCTGAGAGTGACGGCTGGCGCGCTGTGGCGCTGGATGAGGCCGATAATCTGTGGCGTGAAACGCTGGCCCTGCTGCCTGCTGACGTGCCGCGCGCCATTGAATTTCCGCTGGAAGGGCCGGACCTGGTGGCGGTCACCCGCCACTATGTTGACCTGCTGCGTGAGGAGTAAATCATGAGTACTGATGCTAACAACCCGCTGGATGTTGTCACGATAGGTGAAGCTATGGCGATGTTCGTTGCCGGAGAGTGCGGCGATCTCGCCTGCGCCAGCCAGTTCACCAAACGCATTGCCGGGGCCGAGCTGAATGTCGCTATCGGGCTCGCCCGCCTGGGGCTGAACGTTGGCTGGGTCAGCCGCATTGGTGATGACTCCTTCGGGCGCTTCACCTGCCAGCAGCTGGATCAGGAGGGTGTCGATCGCCGTCAGGTGACGACCGACTCCCGCTTTCCGACGGGCTTTCAGCTGAAATCCAGAGTTGATGACGGCTCCGACCCGCAGGTGGAATACTTCCGTAAAGGGTCAGCCGCCAGCCATCTTTCCACCGCTGACTTTAACCCCGACTATTTTGCTGCGGCGCGCCATCTGCACCTGAGCGGCGTGGCAGCGGCCCTTTCCGACAGCTCGCTGTCGCTGCTACAGCACGCGGCGCGTGAAATGAAATCGGCAGGGAAAACCGTCTCTTTCGATCCCAACCTGCGCCCGGTGCTGTGGTCGGGTGAAGCGGAGATGGTGAAGCAGCTGAATGGTCTGGCGCAGTATGCCGACTGGGTGCTGCCGGGTATTAAAGAGGGCCAGATCCTCACCGGCCACACGCAGCCGGAAGCCATCGCCGATTTTTATCTGGCGATGGGCGTCAAAGCGGTGGTGATTAAAACCGGCAGTGACGGGGCCTGGTACAAAACCGCCGACGGCGACAGCGGCCAGGTGGCAGCCGTCAGAACGGATAACGTGATTGATACGGTCGGTGCCGGTGACGGTTTTGCCGTCGGCATCATCAGTGCCTTACTGGAAGGAAAATCATTACCGGCGGCGATATTGCGCGGTAACAAAATTGGTTCACTGGCCATTCAGGCGATCGGTGACAGCGAAGGGTTACCGACGCGCGCTGCGCTGGGTGACTTCTGACGCCGTCACGACCCGGAAAAAAACAAACCGCATCAACCCTACAACAGAATGCGGCCACCGAGGATCAGACTTATGAAAAATCAGACAATCGCGCCTAAACGCTGGTGGTACATCATGCCCATCGTGTTTATCACCTACAGCCTGGCGTACCTTGATCGTGCAAACTTCAGCTTCGCCTCTGCCGCCGGCATCAACGAAGACCTCGGCATCACCAAAGGCGTGTCATCACTGCTGGGTGCGCTGTTCTTTCTCGGCTATTTCTTCTTCCAGATCCCAGGGGCGATCTACGCCGAACGGCGCAGCGTAAAAAAACTGGTGTTCTGGTGCCTGATTTTATGGGGTATCTGCGCCACCCTGACCGGCATGGTCAGTAACATTCCGATGCTGGCGGCAATCCGCTTTACGCTGGGCGTGGTGGAAGCGGCGGTGATGCCAGCCATGCTGATCTACATCAGCAACTGGTTTACCAAATCGGAACGCTCGCGCGCCAATACTTTCCTGATCCTCGGCAACCCGGTGACCGTACTGTGGATGTCGGTGGTGTCCGGCTATCTGATCAACGCCTTTGGCTGGCGTGAAATGTTCATCATTGAAGGCTTCCCGGCCGTGATCTGGGCGGTGGCGTGGTGGTTCCTGGTGCAGGATAAACCGGCGCAGGCCAAATGGCTGAGCGATGCGGAAAAAGCCGCGCTCCAGGCGCAGCTACAGAAAGAGCAGGAGAACCTGAAAGCCGTTCGTAACTATGCTGAAGCCTTTAAGTCACGTAACGTCATTATCCTGTGTGCGCAGTATTTTACCTGGAGCATCGGCGTGTACGGTTTTGTGCTGTGGCTGCCTTCCATTCTGCGAAACGGTACGCAGATGGGCATGGTCGAAGCGGGCTGGCTGTCGTCGGTTCCTTATCTGGCTGCCACTATTGCGATGATTGTCGTCTCCTGGGCCTCGGATAAGTTACAAAACCGCAAATTGTTTGTCTGGCCGTTACTGCTGATTGGTGCCATGGCCTTTTTAGGCTCATATTTGGTGGGGCCGGGTAATTTCTGGCTGTCCTATGCGCTGCTGGTAATAGCCGGAGCGGCGATGTATGCGCCTTATGGTCCGTTCTTTGCCATTATCCCGGAGATGCTGCCGCGTAATGTTGCCGGCGGGGCGATGGCGCTGATTAATGCGATGGGTGCGTTGGGCTCCTTCCTCGGTTCCTGGGTGGTCGGCTACCTCAACGGTGCCACCGGCAGCCCGTCGGCTTCGTATATTTTTATGGGCAGTGCTTTACTGGTTTCCGTGTGGCTGACGCTGATCGTCAAGCCCGCGCAGAATAAACAGTCGCCGCTGCCTGATGGCGCGCTCTCCTCCAAATAACGGGCACCGCCTCTCTGACAGAGGCGGTTTTCAGTTTGAAGAGCGTGCAGGCTTATTGATGAATTGATGTGATTTAGGGAGAACATATGAAACCTTCTGTGGTGCTGTATAAGTCGTTACCTGAAGATTTGCGTGCGCGTCTGGATGAACATTTTCGCGTGACCGAGGTGAAAGACCTGAGCCCGGAAACGCTTGCCGCACACGCTGCGACGTTTCGCGAGGCCGAAGGAATTCTCGGTTCCGGTGGCAAAGTGGATGCGGCATTTTTACAGCAGATGCCGAAGCTGCGCGTTGCCTCAACCGTTTCCGTCGGCTACGACAATTTTGACGTAGCCGCACTGAACGATCGCGGTGTTCTGCTGATGCACACGCCCACGGTGCTGACGGAAACCGTAGCCGACACCATGATGGCGCTGGTACTCAGTACCGCACGTCGGGTGGTGGAAATGGCGGAGCGCGTTAAAGCTGGCGAGTGGCAAAAAAGTATTGCCCCTGACTGGTACGGTGTTGATGTCCACCACAAGAAGCTGGGCATCCTCGGTATGGGCCGCATCGGTCTGGCGCTGGCGCAGCGTGCGCACCTCGGTTTTGGCATGCCGATACTCTATAACGCGCGCAAACACCATGAAGAAGCCGAACAGCGCTTTGATGCACAGTACTGCGACCTCGACACGCTGCTGGCGGAGTCCGATTTCCTTTGCATCAGCCTGCCGCTGACGGAACAAACGCACCACCTGATCGGTCGTGAGCAGCTGGCGAAAATGAAGAAGAGTGCGGTGCTGATTAACGCCGGACGCGGCCCGGTGGTCGACGAGCAGGCGCTGATTACGGCGCTGAAAGAGGGCACGATCCACGCCGCAGGACTGGATGTCTTTGAAAAGGAACCGCTGCCGGTGAGTTCAGAGCTGCTTCAGCTGCGCAACGTAGTGGCGCTGCCGCATATCGGCTCCGCGACACATGAGACGCGTTACGGGATGGCGAAGGATGCCGTAGAGAACCTGATTGCCGCGCTGACCGGCAAGGTGGAAAAGAACTGCGTTAACCCGCGTTAACCGCTGACTGAACCGGGTTGACCTGAAAAACGGTCAACCCCTGTAAGTCACACCTGAACATCATCGCAGGGGCCGATCGTCTTTTTCGATCGGCCCGTTATCCGTTATTCCTTCGCGATGGGCGTTTCGTCGATGGCGACGGTGTCATCCCCCTGGATCTGTTTCACGCGCTGTTCCACTTTCTGCACCGCGCTGGCATCTTTCAGTAACGTGTAGGTCAGCGTGAATTCAGTGCTCTGGCCCGCCTGCAGCTGTTTAACACGCCCCTGCTCTTTCTCAATCGTCACCGGATAGGCGTAGTTGGTGCCTGGTTCAATCCCGGTCACGTAACCCTGCTTCAGGGTGTCGGTATTTTTCCACATAGTCAGCAGCGGAAGCTGGCGGGTATCAAATTCAATCGATGCGCCTTTGTCGCCCTTGCTGTTGATGACCGCTGCGACAGTTTTGCCATTGCTGTCGGCTTTTGGCGTCAGATTAAACACCATCTCATCAAAATCTTTGGTCGGTGCGCCGTAGACATTCCAGCCATCCAGCCCTTTTTTGGCGTAGTCATTAAACGGCGAAACGGATTTCAGCGGAGCAATAAAGCGTGCGTCTTTTTCCAGGATCGGCGTACCGAAGTTGCTGTGATAGATAATCTGGTAGTCGTGCGGATAATCGGCCTGGTTGGTCAGCACATCATGCACGGTGAAGGCATCGGACCCCGGCACGTAACGCAGCTCGGTCCAGGTTTCAAGGTTGGCTTTTTTGAAGGTGGTCTCTTTCAGCAGGCCACGAATGCGGATTTCATGCGGGGCCTTGTCATCGACGATCACTTCAACCTTAGAGGCCGGCGTGTTGCCCGCTTTACCGTGCAGCGTGTAGATCATGCCATCTTTAGTCACCGGGTGACCGGTCCACTCAAAGCCGCAGCGCACCATCATTTCGTTGAAGCCTTCAAGCCAGCCCAGTCCGTTACGGCTTTCCAGATTGATATTAGCCGGGTTAACCACTTCCTTCACCGGGGAATCCCAGCCCAGGCGGACGCCATGCCCCGTCACTTTGAGCAGATCCATGCCGCGCGTCGGGCTGAGGCTGATGGTCAGGCCGTTTTTGCTGGTAATGGTCAGCACTTTGGAACCCTCCTGCTTGCCGCCGTGCAGGACTTTTTGCTCAATGCTGAAGCTTTCACCCGCCAGCTTCAGCTGCTGGCTGCTCACCTGCCAGTTTCCCTTTTCCGTACTGGTTTCAGCATCCGTCAGCAACCAGGTCTGAGCTGCTGCCTGACCGCTGATTACCGCCATCACTACCCCTGCCAGAAGTGTTTTTTTCATGGTTCTTGTCCTGTAGCTGAATTGATTAAGCGTTATGGCAGCACAGACTACAAACCAGAGTGGAATAAAAACGTGATAGCCATCACCGACTGATCTATTAGCATTTTTTACTGGTTTAAACGTGCAGTAGATCACTAAAAAATGCGCTTCACGCTATATTTACATAAAAAAATGTGAGGTATTGGGGGTAAATGTCCGGGGGAATTAAAACGATTCAGCCTGAAAAAAATGCATGCAACAGACCCCATCCACACATCAACGCAGCAGTGACCCGCATGGGGTAAATGCGATCCCGGCGGCGGAGGATTGCATTCAACCTTGTGCTGGCGTTAAGGTGGTCACCCGTTGGAAATAACAAGTGATTAACAGGGTATGAGCTTTTCGGCATTTGGTGAAAAATTTACGCGCCATACAGGTATTTCGCGCCTGATGGAGGATATGGGTGAAGGTTTACGCACTCCCGGCACGGTGATGCTCGGCGGGGGGAATCCCGCACAGATCCCGGCGATGAACGACTATTTCCAGCAGCTATTTCAGCAAATGCATGATGAAGGCAAGCTGGCTGAAGCCCTGTGCAACTATGATGGTCCCCGCGGTAAAACGACGCTGCTGGATTCGCTTTCCACCCTGCTGCGTGAACAGCTGGGCTGGGATATTGCGCCGGAAAATATTGCCCTGACCAACGGCAGCCAGAGTGCCTTTTTCTACCTGTTTAATCTGTACGCCGGTTATCGCGCTGACGGCAGCAAAAAACGCGTGCTGTTCCCGCTGGCGCCTGAATATCTCGGCTACGCCGATGCCGGTCTGGATGAAGATCTGTTCGTTTCAACACGGCCAAATATCGAAATGCTGCCGGAAGGCCAGTTTAAATACCATGTGGACTTCGAACATCTGCATATCGGCGCAGATACCGGCCTGATCTGCGTATCGCGCCCGACCAACCCGACCGGCAATGTGATCACCGATGACGAACTGCTCAAGCTGGATGCGCTGGCGCAGCAGCATGATATTCCGCTGCTCATCGATAACGCCTACGGCGTACCGTTCCCCGGCATTATCTTCAGCGAGGCGCGTCCGCTGTGGAACCCGAATATTATTCTGTGCATGAGCCTGTCGAAACTCGGCCTGCCGGGCGCACGCTGCGGCATCATCATTGCCGATGAAAAAGTCATCTCCGCCGTCAGTAATATGAATGGCATTATCAGCCTGGCTCCCGGCAGCGTTGGCCCGGCCATCGCCAACGAGATGATCCAGCGGGGCGATCTGCTGCGCCTGTCGGAAGAGGTGATTAAGCCGTTCTATCAGCAGCGCGTTACCCAGACGATTGCGGTCATTCGCCGCTATTTATCGCCCGATCGCTGCCTGATCCACAAACCTGAAGGGGCTATTTTCCTCTGGCTGTGGTTTAAAGATCTGCCTGTAACCACCGAAGTGTTATACCAGCGCCTGAAAAAACGCGGCGTGCTGATGGTGCCGGGGCATCTCTTCTTTCCGGGACTGGAGCAGGAGTGGCCGCACACGCATCAGTGCATGCGCATGAATTACGTGCCGGACAGCGACAAGATTGAACAGGGGATCAGAATTCTGGCGGAGGAAGTGGAGCGGGCACACCGGGAAGCGGTGGCATAAAACCAGGGCCGCCAATGGCGGCCCGTTCACAGCGCGGTATTATTTCACGATTTCAATACGGCGCGGTTTGTTTGCTTCAGGCACGATGCGCTCAAGGTCGATATACAGCAGGCCGTTTTCCAGTTTGGCGTCGCGGACGTGGACGTGTTCAGCCAGCTGGAATTTGCGCTCAAAGTTGCGCTCTGCGATCCCCTGATAGAGGTAGGTGCGCTCTGACTGCTCGTCCGGGTGCGACCCGCGTACGCTGAGCAGATTATCGTGCGAGGTGATTTCCAGCTCACTCTCGGCAAAACCCGCTACGGCGATTGTGATACGGTAGCTGTTTTCGGCCACCAGCTCGACGTTATACGGCGGGTAACCACCATTATTGGAGCCCTGGTTCTGGCTGGATTCCAGCAGATTGATCAGTCGGTCAAACCCAATAGATGAGCGGTAAAGTGGGGCAAGGTCGAAGTTACGCATAGTTCAGCTCCTGATAGTCAGCGAGTTACAGTTATTGATGCCGGCCCTCCATGATGGACGGGTCGTCAGCTCAGGAAACACTGCCCTGTCGGCACAGGTTTCACTGAGCGTAATAGTAAAATGGTGATAGATACGATGCTTTCAAGGGGTGAAATTACGATTTTTTCACCCGATCGCATTGAATGTCATAAACTCAGGGATGAGTTCGCCGGGTCAACGTATCAGCTACCGCAGAGTGGCGAGTGTTCGCCTACACACCGGCAATGAGTCTCAGCCAGGCTTGCCATGACGGAAGGGATTATCGAGATGAAAGCATTGAAGAAGTGCCATGTTACCGGATTTATTGTCTGTCTTTCTCTGGTCAGTACCAGCGGATGCTCAAGCCTGATGATGCACAGCGGCCCCAGTAAAGGCTATTACCCCGGCACGCGCGCCAGCGCAAATGTCATAACGGATAAAGACAGTGGCTGGGTAATGAGACCGCTGGCGGCCATTGATCTGCCCTTCTCTGCGGTCATGGATACGCTGTTGATTCCGCTGGACTATTTCCGCGCGGATGATATTGACTCGCCGCGTGAACGGGTGCGCCGCAGCGAGCAGAAAAACAATACCGACGAGATTATGCAGGAAACCATCGCGCCCTACGCCGTTAACGCACCGGCACCGTAAATATCTGACGGTACTCGCCGCAGTCACGTAAATACGCTATCGAAAGCCCGTCGGGCGAGAACACCACCGCGTCTGCGGCGGGGGCAACCTCGCTGCGGGCAGTGAGCCGCCGCAGCGCTCCGCTGGTGACGTCGCAAACGGTGATGCTGTTGTCGCAGACAAACGCCAGTCGTTGACCGTCGGGATGCCAGCTGAAGGCCGACTGAACGCCATGCTGGCTGCGCGTGATCTGCACCGGTTCTCCTCCCTGCGGGGACAGGGTCCACAGCTGTACCACTCCGGCATCATCCTTCATCAGAAAAGCAATGGCGCTGCCATCCGGTGAGCTGCGTAACCAGTGGCGTGGCGTGCTTGCCAGACCGGGGAACCTGCGGTTTGCGGTAAACGTCAGACGCCGCTGCTGCACCCCTTTCGGCGGTGCCGGCAGGCGGTGCTCGCGACCTTCCAGCGGTTCATCGCCGGCTATCGCGAAGGCGGCATTGCTTTCCGGCAGATCGACGATAAACACCTCCGCGACTTTTTCACCGCTGGCCGCCAGGGTATCGCCAATAAAGGCCAGCGCCCACCGCTGACGGCTGCCGTCAGCGCGCAGATAGCCCTGATGCCCCACCCAGCCCTCTTCATATGCACGGTTGATCTCATCACTGCCCGGCTGCGGGCTGGCCGTGGTACGGCTCACCAGCACGCAGTAGTGGCTGCCGTCATATTCACGCGGATGTTGTTTTGGCGGGCACACTGCATGCAGCGGCACCGCTACCCCGACGTTGCGCAGGTCCTGAGCGACATCCCATTCGTGCATCACGTGGTCATTATAGGTAAAGCTCAGGCGAGAGCCGTCCGGGCTGAACACATGCACGTGCGATCCGCCGCGCAGCGCCCCGGCGGTAAAAGGCGGGGTGATATCACAGGCATCCAGATTTTCCGCCACGCCGTGCTGAACGATCACGCCGCGACGGTGGTGGAAATCATATTTCCACTGGCTGTCCGGGTGCTCCGGGCCGTGAATGCAGACATAGCGCGGCGGCAGGTCGGGGCTGACGGTCACCACGCCGACGTGTGCCCCATCCCGCGCCTGATACAGCACTTCCGTCACCCCACTGTGGGCGTTCACCCGCTCAATCGTCAGGCCGGTAAAAGAGGCGCCATTCGGGCGCACGTCATACGCCAGCCACTGGCAGTCGGCGGTCCAGACGTTAATGTTGGTTAACTGGTGATGACGCGGGGCAAAAGTCAGCTGTTTTTCTTTCATGAGCGGGAACCCTTAACACGGTTTTGCTAAGGGTAATGCATTCGGCGGATTTAGGGTATCCGCCGTCTGTCAGGCAGGGCCATAATTACAGGGCAAATTTCTCGATAGCCACGGCCACACCATCTTCATCGTTCGCAGTAGTGATGAACTGTGCAATCGCTTTCACCGCATCGATACCGTTGCCCATCGCCACGCCGGTTCCGGCGAACTCCAGCATGGCCAGATCGTTCTCCTGGTCACCCAACGCCATGACCTCTTCACGTTGCAGACCCAGGCGGTCGGCCAGCACTTTCACTGCGGCCCCTTTGTTCACCTGCTTATTGAGGATCTCCAGGAAGTAAGGGGAGCTTTTCAGAATGGTATTACGCGCCCGCGCTTCCGCAGGAATACGGGCAATGGCCGCATCGAGCAGCGCCGGCTCGTCGATCATCATAACTTTCGGGAAAGTCATAGAGGCGTCCATCTCCTCCACCGGGCGATAACGTAGCGGAATACCGGTCATGCTGGCTTCATGGATAGTAAAACGGCTGATATCTTTGTTCGCGGTGTAGAGGTGGGTCTGAGTCAGCGCCTGGAAATGCACCCCAAGGTCGCGCGCCATCTGCTCATAGTAGAGATAGTCGTCGAAGCTGACAGCCACTTCCGCCACACATTCCCCGGTATCGGCTTTCTGCACCAGCGCACCATTGTTGCTGATGCAGTACTGACCTTCCTGCTGCAGGCCCAGCTCCGCCAGATAGCGCTGTACGCCAACAAACGGACGACCGGTCGCCAGCACCACCGTCACACCTTTGTCGCGTGCTGCCTGGATCGCCTGCTTCACTCGTGGGGTCACTTCGTGCTGCGGGTTGAGCAGCGTGCCGTCCATATCAATCGCAATAAGTTTAATCGCCATACCATCCTCGTTAGCTCACAGTTTGTGACCATGCTAGCGCGATTCAGCTGCCGATGACCAGCCTGATGGCAAAATGAACCGCGCGTTAATAATGGGTAAAGCGGCTGCTATCCAGCGTCATCAACGGCACCCGTTTCGACGTAAAAATACGCACCTGGCGATCGCAGGCCAAAAAAAAGCAGACCCGAAGGTCTGCTGTTCGCTGCGGGGCGAGCGGAAAAGAAAGTCGCCCCTTACAGGTTGAGCGGCCATTAAGCGGCCGCACCGGCGATCAGATATCGATGTTCGCCGCGCGCAGGGCGTTCTCTTCGATAAAGGCGCGGCGAGGTTCTACCGCATCACCCATCAGCGTCGTGAACAGCTGGTCAGCGGCCACGGCGTCTTTGATGGTGACACGCAGCATACGACGGCTCTCCGGGTCCATGGTGGTTTCCCACAGCTGGTCCGGGTTCATCTCGCCCAGACCTTTGTAACGCTGAACGGTCAGACCACGGCGTGACTCTTTCACCAGCCATTCCATCGCCTGCTCAAAGCTGGCAATCGGCTGACGGCGTTCGCCGCGCTCAATAAACGCGTCTTCTTCAATCAGCCCGCGCAGCTTCTCGCCCAGGGCGCACAGCTTACGGTATTCACCGCCGAGCATAAATTCGCTGTCCAGCGGATAGTCGGTGTCCACGCCGTGAGTCTTGATACGCAGCACCGGCTCAAAGATGTGCAGCTCAAGGTTTTCACGTACCAGACCACTGTAGGTGCTGCCGTGCTGATCGTTGTCGTTCAGGTACTTCACCAGCACATCCATCCAGCTCTGCACCGGCGCTTCGGCGGTCAGATCGCTCAGCGTTGGGTTATAAACCAGCGCATTCAGCAGCGCCACCGGATAACGGCGCTCCATACGTTTGATCATCTTACGCGTGCTGTTGAACTCAAACACGAGATCTTCCAGCGGCTTGCCGCCCAGTGCCGGAGCGCTGGCATTAGCATGCAGCGTCGCGCCGTCCAGCGCGATAGCGATCTGGTACTGGTCCATCGCGTCATCATCTTTGATGTATTGTTCCTGCTTGCCCTTCTTCACCTTATACAGCGGTGGCTGTGCAATATACACATGGCCACGCTCGATGATTTCTGGCATCTGACGGTAGAAGAACGTCAGCAGCAGCGTACGGATGTGTGAACCATCCACATCGGCATCGGTCATGATGATAATGCTGTGATAGCGCAGTTTGTCCGGGTTGTACTCGTCACGGCCAATGCCACAGCCGAGTGCGGTAATCAGCGTTGCCACTTCCTGCGAAGCGAGCATCTTGTCGAAGCGCGCTTTTTCCACGTTGAGGATTTTACCTTTCAGCGGCAGGATGGCCTGGTTTTTACGGTTACGCCCCTGTTTGGCAGAGCCGCCCGCAGAGTCCCCTTCCACCAGGTAGATTTCAGACAGAGCCGGGTCGCGTTCCTGACAGTCAGCCAGTTTGCCCGGCAGGCCTGCCAGGTCCAGCGCGCCTTTACGACGGGTCATTTCACGCGCACGACGCGCCGCTTCACGGGCACGGGCTGCATCGATGATTTTACCCACAACGATTTTGGCATCGCCCGGATTTTCCAGCAGGTATTCTGCCAGCAGTTCGTTCATCTGCTGCTCAACCGCCGTTTTCACCTCAGAGGAGACCAGTTTATCTTTAGTCTGTGAGGAGAATTTCGGATCCGGCACTTTAACCGAAACCACAGCAATCAGGCCTTCACGCGCATCGTCACCGGTGGCGCTGACTTTGGCTTTTTTGCTGTAGCCTTCTTTATCCATGTAAGCATTCAGGGTACGGGTCATCGCGGTACGGAAACCGACGAGGTGGGTACCGCCATCACGCTGCGGGATGTTGTTGGTAAAGCAGTAGATGTTTTCCTGGAAACCGTCATTCCACTGCAGCGCCACTTCCACACCAATGCCGTCTTTCTCAGTAGAGAAGTAGAATACATTCGGGTGGATCGGGGTTTTGTTCTTGTTCAGATACTCAACAAACGCCTTGATACCGCCTTCATAGTGGTAGTGGTCGCTTTTACCGTCGCGCTTATCTTCCAGCTTGATAGAGACGCCAGAGTTCAGGAACGACAGCTCACGCAGGCGTTTTGCCAGGATCTCATATTCAAAATCAGTGACATTGGTAAAAGTCTGGTGGCTTGGCCAGAAGCGTACGCGCGTTCCGGTCAGGTCGGTTTCACCGCTGACGCTCAACGGGGCCT
This sequence comes from Erwinia sp. Eh17-17, assembly GCF_039675725.1. Lineage (NCBI taxonomy): Bacteria > Pseudomonadati > Pseudomonadota > Gammaproteobacteria > Enterobacterales > Erwiniaceae > Erwinia > Erwinia sp. Eh17-17. Next base: position 380,102 of record NZ_JBDFQT010000004.1, read on the forward strand.
GCGGCACGCCGTGAACGTAGGTCTGCTGGTGTACCTTGCCTTCGCGGCGAATGGTCAGTTCCAGTTTTTCCGACAGGGCGTTAACCACGGAAACACCAACGCCGTGCAGGCCGCCAGAGACTTTATAGGAGTTATCATCGAACTTACCGCCTGCGTGCAGCACGGTCATGATCACTTCAGCGGCTGAGATACCTTCTTCTTCATGGATGCCGGTAGGAATACCACGGCCATCATCCACCACAGAAACAGAGTTATCCGCATGAATAGTAACAAGAATATCGGAACAGTGACCGGCGAGCGCTTCGTCAATGGCGTTATCCACGACCTCAAATACCATGTGATGCAGACCGGTGCCGTCATCCGTATCGCCGATATACATACCCGGGCGTTTGCGTACAGCATCAAGCCCTTTCAGAACTTTGATACTGGAGGAGTCATAAGAATTCGACATCAACTTTTCTCGCTCGTTTAATCTTCAGGTTGAACCGCTATTTTACCCTGTTCTACGTTGAACATCTTGCCCTTTTCGTCAGTCATGTCGAAGACATGCTCCGGTGCAATGGCACTGACAAAAACCTGGGCCTGAGTGGCTTTTAAGCGCGCTGCCAGCAGGTGGCGACGCGTTTCGTCCAGCTCAGAGGCAAAATCATCTATCAGATACAGGCAACGTCGCCCGTTCTGTCGGGTGAGAAACTCACCCTGCGCCAGCCTAAGGGCGCACATCAGCAGCTTTAACTGGCCGCGTGACAGCAAATCTTCCACCGGCGTCCCCTCTGCGCGAATACGAAAGTCCGCTTTATGGGGGCCGCTGGCGGTGTAAGTCAGTGCGCGATCGCGTTCAAAATTGCGTTCGAGCAGTTCGGCATAGTCGCTCTCTTTATCCCAGCCGCGCTGATAAGAGAAGCTGAGTTGAAACTCTGGCAGAAACTGCGCGCAGGTGGCGTTAATGTCTGCGGCAATCGCTTCGCTGTAGGCCGCACGCCACAGGCTGATTTGCTCTGCCAGCGGAGCCAGCTCCTGGTCCCAGGCGCGGATCTGCTGATAGCGCGACACCTGGCGCAGCGCCGCATTACGCTGTTTTAACAGGCGCTTGAGGTTGCTCCACGCGTTGAAAAATCCCGGCTCGTTGTGAAAGCAGCCCCAGTCGATATAGGCACGACGGTACTTCGGGCCACCGTTCAGCAGGGTAAACCCTTCCGGGGTAATCAGTTGCATCGGCAGCATCTGCGCCAGCTCGGCCACTTTATGCCCGTCGCTGCCGTCGATGCGCACCTTGCTGTCACCGGCGCGGTTTTTCGTCAAACCGACGGAAACTTCACGCTCGTTGCCGGCAATACGCCCGTGCAGCACAAACGCATCCTGCTCGTGGCGGATCACGCGGCCCGCCTGCAAACTGCGGAACGCCCGGCCGTGCCCCAGGGTGTAAATCGCTTCCAGCACGCTGGTTTTACCGCTGCCGTTGGGCCCCACCAGGAAATTAAATCCGGGTGCCAGCGCCAGGTCCGCGTTTTCAATATTACGGAAGTCTTTAATTAAAAGGCGGGTTAAAGCCATAGCAGACGGAATTCCAATACAGGCGATGGAGCAGCACCCTGTCCTTTCTTAACGACAGGCCAGGGCGTCAACGGTGCAGGCAAGTTAGCCCGATAATTATAATCGCATTGGCATCACAACATAGGCTGCGGACTGGCTTGCTGCATCTTCGATCTGCACGCTGGATACCGAATCGGTCAGCAGCAGACGCACGTTTTCACACTTCAGCGCATTCAGCACATCGAGCACATAGCTGACGTTAAAACCGATTTCGAGATCGGTGCCACCATAGGTGACATCCAGCATCTCTTCCGCTTCTTCCTGCTCCGGGTTGTTCGCCGTGATTTTCAGCTGATTTTCGCTGATATAGAGGCGAACGCCGCGGAACTTCTCGTTAGAAAGGATTGCCGCACGGGAAAATGCCTGCTTCAGCAGGTCGCAGCCTGCATCCAGCGTTTTATCCGGATTCTTCGGCAATACGCGGCGATAATCAGGGAAACGTCCGTCAACCAGCTTCGATGTGAAGATAAAATCACCGACGTGAGCACGAATGTTATTACTGCCGATCTGCACCTGCAACAGCGTCTCGCCGCCGTCCAGCAGGCGTACCAGCTCAATCACGCCTTTACGCGGCACGATCACCGAATGGCTCGGCAGCGGCTGCCCCACCGGCATGGAACAGACCGCCAGGCGGTGCCCGTCCGTCGCCACGGTACGCAGCTCTTCGCCTTCGGTTTCAAACAGCATGCCGTTGAGGTAGTAACGCACGTCCTGATGAGCCATTGAGAACTGCGTGGCTTCAATCAGGCGTTTCAGCGTAGCCTGCGGCAGCGTGAATTCGACTTCGCTCTGCCAGTCATCCAGGTTCGGGAAGTCGCTGGCGGGCAGGGTGGAAAGCGAAAAGCGGCTGCGGCCGGAGCGCACCAGCATTCTTTCACCTTCCAGAATCACCGTGATCTCAGCGCCTTCAGGCAGACCACGGCAGATATCAAAGAATTTGCGCGCGGGCACCGTCGTGGCGCCTGGCTCATGGTCCTGCGTCAGCGCAACGCGGGCGACCATCTCCATTTCCAGATCGGTCCCCGTTAACAGCAGCGTGCCTTCAGTAACCTGCAATAACAGGTTGCCGAGAATGGGCAGCGTCGGACGACCACCTAACGGGCTGCTGACCTGCTGTAATGGCTTGAGTAAATGCTCACGTTCTACAATAAATTTCATAGTCAGGAAGATAATGTTCTGATTAGATTTGAGAAATCTTCTTTAATGTCATGACTCTCTTCACGCAGCTGCTCGATTTTACGGCAGGCATGTAGCACGGTAGTGTGGTCACGACCCCCGAAAGCATCACCGATTTCCGGCAGACTGTGGTTGGTCAGTTCCTTGGCCATCGCCATCGCCATCTGGCGCGGACGGGCAACCGAGCGGGAACGTCGCTTCGACAGCAGATCGGCGACTTTGATTTTATAATATTCAGCGACCGTCTTCTGAATATTATCAATGGTGACCAGCTTCTCCTGCAGTGCCAGCAGATCGCGCAGTGCTTCGCGCACAAAATCGATGGTGATGGCACGACCGGTAAAGTTGGCATTGGCGATCACGCGGTTCAATGCGCCTTCCAGTTCACGCACGTTAGAACGCAGACGCTTGGCAATAAAGAACGCCACTTCACCCGGCAGGCGGATGTCATTTTCATCGGCTTTCTTCATCAGGATCGCGACGCGGGTTTCCAGTTCCGGCGGCTCGATCGCCACCGTCAGGCCCCAGCCGAAGCGCGATTTCAGACGATCTTCCACCCCGTTGATCTCTTTCGGATAGCGATCCGAGGTCAAAATGATCTGCTGATTACCTTCCAGCAGCGCATTAAAGGTGTGGAAAAACTCTTCCTGAGAACGCTCTTTATTGGCAAAGAACTGAATGTCATCGATCAGCAGCGCATCGACCGAGCGGTAGTAGCGCTTAAACTCTTCGATAGCGTTGTTCTGCAGTGCCTTAACCATGTCCTGGACAAAACGCTCTGAGTGCATATACACCACTTTCGCGTTTGGCTTGCGCGCCATGATCCCGTTACCCACCGCATGCAGCAGGTGCGTTTTCCCCAGGCCAGTGCCGCCATACAGGAACAGTGGGTTATACGCTCCGCCTGGGTTATCTGCCACCTGACGCGCCGCCGCGCGTGCCAGCTGGTTCGATTTACCCTCAACGAAGTTGTCAAAGTTATGTTTGGTGTTCACATTCGAGCGGTAGGACAGCTCCGCCGGAGCGGGCATGTTGTCCCAGCTTGGGCGCATGGGCGCAGGCCGGGTAATGATGCCTGGCGCGCTGGCATGTGCGCTGGCCATCACCGGCTGGCTGATGGTCTGCGCGACCGGCTTGCTGCCCACTTCAAAACGCAATAACGGTACATTTGCCCCGCAAAAATCATTAAGCAGGGCATTGATATTATTCAGGTATTTATCCCGAACCCAATCGAGTACAAAACGGTTTGGTGCATACAAGGCCAGCGTATTGTCATTGAGTTCAGCCTGTAAGGGGCGTATCCACATGCTGAATTCTGTGGCAGGTAGCTCATCCTGCAGGCGGGCAAGACACTGTTGCCAAAGCGTTAGTGACACGGCGGACTCCACTCGAAAAAAATTCGATAAGATATAAAAGGCGCTGAAGCGATAATTTCATCATTGTTGACGCATGCCGATGAGCCACATGCGAACCGCTATCCACGGTTACTCCGCCCGTCCCCGGCATCATCGTATGCTTTCGGAGGAGGATCCGACCCGGAGGATCGTTAGCGGAAGGGCGGATCATAGCGTAAAGCGCAGCAGAGATCTTCACTTTCTACACAGTTTTGATCCAATTTATCCACAGGCATGTACAGCGGGGATAAGTTTACGCCACCCGGAGCAAAAGGCATTCAGGATCGTCTGCATTCGTTGAAATTTAATGGCGCCGTCACGTTATTGCCGCAAATACAATGTAACGGGATCGCAAGAAGATCCTGGACGATCCTTGCGCTTTTTAACGGACACCGTATAATTTGTGCCCCGGCGTGTGGCGCCATAGCCCTTTTGGCTGAACCAGTGAGTCACTACGGGCAATCAAGGCGCGCTTTTCACGCGAAGTAAATTGACTCTGGACTGTACAATTATTACAATCCCGCCTCTTTATTAAAGACACACTGAGGCGTCGGTCGTTTTTTCGGGCCAGTTAACGCGTCACCAAGTGAAATTTTTCAAGTTTAGGTAGAAATCGCCATGAAACGCACTTTTCAACCGTCCGTACTGAAGCGCAACCGTTCACATGGTTTCCGTGCTCGTATGGCAAATAAAAATGGTCGTCAGGTTCTGGCACGTCGTCGTGCTAAAGGCCGTTCTCGTCTGACCGTTTCTAAGTAACAAAAGCTAACCGCTGAGTGGTTAAGCTCGCATTTCCCAGGGAGTTACGTTTGTTAACTCCCACTCATTTCACTTTCGTCTTCCAGCAGCCACAACGGGCTGGCACGCCGCAAATTACTATTCTCGGCCGCCTGAACGCGCTGGGGCATCCCCGCATCGGTCTTACCGTCGCTAAAAAACATGTTAAACGTGCCCACGAACGTAACCGGATCAAGCGATTGACCCGCGAAAGCTTTCGTCTGCGTCAGCATGAATTGCCCGCGATGGATTTTGTGATCGTAGCGAAAAAGGGTGTTGCCGATCTGGATAATAAGGCACTGACGGAAGCGTTGGAGAAATTATGGCGTCGCCATTGTCGCCTGGCTCGCGGGTCCTGATCGCGCTGATTCGCGTCTATCAACGCGTAATCAGTCCGCTGTTAGGACCCCACTGCCGTTTCCATCCCACCTGTTCGCAATACGGTATTGAGGCATTGCGCAGGTTTGGGGTGGTAAAAGGGAGTTGGTTGACGATGAAACGCATATTAAAATGCCACCCCTTAAACCCGGGTGGCGACGATCCGGTGCCGCCACATAACCATTGATCCCAGAGAACATTAACGATGGATTCGCAACGCAATCTTTTCCTCATCGCTTTTCTGTTCGTGTCCTTTATGATCTGGCAAGCCTGGCAGACGGACCACGCTCCGCAGCCATTGCAGACCCAGACCACACAGAACACGAACAGCGCTGCCGGTGATGCCGCAAACCAGGGTGTCCCTGCCAGCGGACAGGGCAAAACGATCACCGTTAAGACTGATGTCCTGTCTTTGAACATCAATACTCGCGGTGGCGATATTGATCAGGCGCTATTGCTGACTTACCCGGACTCACTGGGTTCTGACAAGCCTTTCCAGCTGTTGGAAACCACGCCAGGCTTCCTGTATCAGGCACAAAGTGGCCTGACCGGTCGTAATGGCCCGGACAACCCGGCGAACGGCGCACGTCCTCTGTATACCGCAGGCCAGGATCACTTCGAGCTGGCAGATGGCCAGAGCGAACTGCGTATCCCGCTGACCTTTACGGCTGAGAACGGCGCGACCTACACCAAGACCTTCGTGCTGAAGCGCGGTGAATACGCCATTAACGTCGACTATCAGATCAACAACGCCTCTCAGCAGCCGCTGGAAGTGTCTATGTTTGGTCAGCTGAAGCAGTCGATTGAACTGCCTAAGCATCGCGATACCGGCAGCAGCAACTTTGCGCTGCACACTTTCCGTGGCGCGGCTTACTCCAGCAGTGAGACCAACTACGAGAAGTATAAATTCGACAAAATCAGCGAAAACGAAAACCTGAGCACCACTACCACCAACGGTTGGGTGGCGATGATGCAGCAGTATTTCGCGACCGCATGGGTGCCACAGACGGCGGGCAGCAACACGCTGTACACCAGCAATCTGGGTAACGGTATTGCTGCGGTTGGCTTCAAGTCGGCTCCGGTCACCATTGCACCCGGCTCGCAGCAGCAGCTGGCAGCCACCCTGTGGGTTGGCCCGGAAATTCAGGACAAGATGGCGGCCGTTGCCCCACATCTGGACCTGACCGTGGATTACGGCTGGCTGTGGTTTATCTCTCAGCCGCTGTTCAAACTGCTGAAGTTCCTGCACACCTTTATCGGTAACTGGGGCTTCTCGATTATCGTTATCACCTTTATCGTTCGTGGCATCATGTACCCGCTGACTAAAGCGCAGTACACCTCCATGGCGAAAATGCGCATGCTGCAGCCGAAGATTCAGGCGATGCGTGAGCGTTTAGGTGACGATAAGCAGAAGATGAGTCAGGAGATGATGGCGCTGTATAAGGCGGAGAAAGTGAACCCGCTGGGCGGCTGTCTGCCACTGGTTATCCAGATGCCAATCTTCCTGGCCCTGTACTACATGCTGATGGGCTCCGTGGAACTGCGTCACGCGCCGTTCGCACTGTGGATCCATGACCTGGCAGCACAGGACCCGTACTACATCCTGCCGATCCTGATGGGTATCACGATGTTCTTCATTCAGAAGATGTCGCCAACCACCGTGACCGACCCGATGCAGCAGAAGATCATGACCTTTATGCCGGTCATCTTCACCGTGTTCTTCCTGTGGTTCCCTTCTGGTCTGGTGCTGTACTACATCGTCAGTAACCTGGTGACCATCCTCCAGCAGCAGCTGATTTATCGCGGCCTGGAAAAGCGTGGTCTGCACAGCCGCGACAAGAAAAAAGCGTAACTCGTTTGATGTTGCGGGCTGACCGAAACAGAAGGTCAGCCCCTACCATGTAGGGGTCGCCCCGTGCTAACAGTACGTACAACGCTTACACTAAGGCGGTCATCATGACCGCCTTTTTTTTTCCAAAAAAGAGAATTCAACATGAGCCATAGCGATACTATCGTCGCGCAGGCGACGCCTCCTGGCCGCGGCGGTGTCGGCATTCTGCGTATTTCCGGCAGCAAAGCTGCCGACGTCGCGCAGCTGCTGCTGGGTAAACTTCCCAAACCCCGTTACGCCGACTATCTGCCGTTCCGTGATGCTGACGGCAGCACGCTCGATCAGGGTATCGCACTGTGGTTCCCTGGTCCGAACTCGTTTACCGGTGAAGACGTGCTGGAATTGCAGGGTCACGGCGGCCCGGTGATCCTCGACCTGCTGCTAAAACGTATTGTCGCGCTGCCCGGTCTGCGCATTGCCAATCCGGGGGAGTTTTCTGAGCGCGCCTTCCTCAATGACAAACTGGATCTGGCACAGGCGGAGGCGATTGCCGACCTGATTGATGCCAGCTCCGAGCAGGCAGCACGCTCAGCGGTGAACTCGCTGCAGGGGGTTTTCTCCGCCCGCGTGAATCATCTGGTGGAAGCACTTACTCACCTGCGAATCTACGTAGAAGCGGCTATCGACTTCCCGGATGAAGAGATCGACTTCCTGTCCGATGGCAAAATCGAGGCTCAGCTGCACCAGGTGATTGCCGATCTTGACGGCGTACGCGCCGAAGCGCGTCAGGGCAGTCTACTGCGCGAAGGGATGAAGGTGGTGATCGCCGGGCGTCCTAATGCCGGTAAATCCAGCCTGCTGAACGCGCTGGCCGGGCGTGAGGCCGCGATTGTCACCGATATCGCCGGCACCACGCGCGACGTCCTGCGTGAACATATTCATATTGACGGGATGCCGCTGCACATTATTGATACCGCCGGGCTGCGTGAAGCGGGCGATGAAGTTGAGCGTATCGGTATCGAACGTGCATGGAATGAGATTGAACAGGCGGACAGAGTGCTGTTTATGGTGGACGGGACCACCACCGGCGCCACCGAACCTGCGGCGATCTGGCCGGACTTTATTGCCCGCCTGCCGCAAACCCTGCCGATCACCGTGGTACGTAATAAAGCGGATAAAACTGGCGAGACGCTCGGTCTGACCGAAGTAAATGGTCACTCACTTATTCGCCTGTCGGCACGCACCGGAGACGGCATTGATGTGCTGCGCGATCATCTGAAACAGAGCATGGGCTTCTCCGGCAATATGGAAGGTGGCTTTCTGGCGCGTCGCCGCCACCTGCAGGCGCTGGAGTTGGCAGCCACTCACTTACAGCAGGGTAAAGATCAGCTGCTGGGCGCATGGGCGGGTGAACTACTGGCGGAAGAACTGCGTCTGGCGCAGCAGTCACTGAGTGAAATTACCGGAGAATTCAGCTCGGACGATCTGTTAGGGCGTATTTTCTCCAGTTTCTGCATTGGGAAATAATTCCCTTCCTGAAAAGCTCAATTGAACCAGCAATCCGCCAGTAAACAGTGACAATAGTCCGAAAATGCCCCTGGGAATGGAATCCCAGGTGAAATTTGATAAGAATATTCTTACAATAGTAGTGATGATTATCCGACCATTTTCACGGAGCGACAGATGGCAAGTCATTTTGCACGTTGGGCCCTTGCCCAGACCCGAACCCGGATACACCGACTTCCCCTGCAGATCGTCGAGCACGCCAACAGATTTTCCGAAAAGCGCCGTACCCGTTATCTGGCTGCCCGCACCCTGCTCGCAGAACTGATGCTGCGCGTATACGGGATGCCAACGCTGCCCGAAGTGATCACCACCGCCAGCGGACGCCCCTGCTTTGCTGACCCTGACCTCCCTGATTTCAGCTTTGCCTATGCCGGTAGCATGGTCGGCGTGGTGTTAGCCGAAGAAGGAGGCCGCGCCGGGCTGGATATGGAGATCATTCGTGCGCACAGTCGCCAGACGCTGGAACATCATTTCGAGTGTCTGTCTTCAGCAGAGAAAGCATGGATTAACGCACAAAATGATGCTGTCGAAGCCTCAACCCAGATCTGGACGCTGCGCCAGAGTATTCTCAAGCTAACGGGGGAAGGGGCTGACGGAATGAACTCGCTACAGCTGCACCCGGCATCAGGCCGTCTGCGCTCGGTGAGCTGGCCAGATATTCAGGCACTGTGCGACGTTGAGCCTTTGCTGGTCTGGTCCTGTGCGCTGTCGCCGGGCACTGACAGACTGCGCTTGTGGGAATACAACGGTGATGATGGATGGGAGTCACTCGGGGATTTTAATGTCCATGCCCACAATCTGGGGCCACGAACGTTACGTCTCACCAGCCTGCCAGCAGAAAAAACGCAGTATTACTCCTGAACGGATAATACGGGTGGCGTTACCACCACCCGGCAGCGGAATTAATGCGCGTCAACAAACGCAATTTTCAGTACGAACAACAGCGCAACCACCACGACACACGGGCTGATTTCACGCCAGCGTCCGGTACCCAGCTTCATCACGCAGTAAGAAATGAAGCCCAGCGCGATCCCTTCAGTAATTGAGAAACTGAACGGCATCATTGCCGCAGTGACAAACGCCGGAACTGCTTCGGTCAGATCATCCCACTTCACGCGAGACAGGCTGGACGTCATCAGCACGCCGACATAGATCAGCGCGCCTGCGGCTGCATACGCCGGAACCATGCCCGCCAGAGGCGACAGGAACATCACCAGCAGGAACAGGACACCCGTCACTACCGCCATCAGGCCAGTACGCCCGCCAACGGACACGCCAGACGAACTTTCGATGTAGGCGGTCACGGAAGAGGTGCCGATAAAGGAACCGGCAACGGAGCTGATGCTGTCAACGTAAAGCGCCTGCTTCATCCGCGGGAATTTGCCCTTCTCGTCGGTCAGACCGGCTTTATCCGTCACGCCGATTAACGTCCCGGAGGAGTCAAACAGGTTCACCAGCATAAAGGAGAAGATAATCCCGGCCATCCCGATATTCAGTGAATCCTTCAGGTTAACCTGCCCCAGTACGGAGGTCACCGCAGGAGGCGCCGAGAAGATGCCGGTGTATTTCACATCACCAATCGCCAGGCCAATCCCGGTCGTGACGACAATCGATACCAGCACCGCCGCATGAATATTGCGTGAGGCCAGGATAGCGATAATAAAGAAGCCTAACGCCCCCAGCAGCACACTGTGCGAGGTGAGGTTACCCACGGTCACCAGCGTCGCTTCATTGGCGACAATGATGCCTGCATTTTTCAGCCCCATCATGGCGATAAACAAGCCAATACCGGCGGTGATGCCCACGCGCAGGCTGAGCGGAATATTGGCAATCATCCAGTAACGCACGCGGAAAATGGTCAGCAGCAGCAGGCCTACCGCGCCCCAGAAGATAGCCCCCATCCCGATCTGCCAGGAAATCCCCATCGCGCCGACCACCACAAAGGCGAAGAAGGCGTTCAGGCCCATGGCCGGTGCCAGTGCCACCGGCAGGTTTGCCACCAGCCCCATCAGAATACTGCCAAAGGCAGCAATCAGGCAGGTGGTGACAAACACCGCCTGCGTATCCATACCCGCCACGCCCAGGATTTGCGGGTTAACAAAAACGATATAGACCATCGTCAGGAAGGTGGTGAAACCAGCAATCACCTCAGTACGGACGGTGGTACCATGCTCCTGCAATTTAAAAATCCGTTGTAACAGACCGGGATTCGTCATTATGTGTTTCCAGAACGGAGAAAAAGTTGTCGGCGGTTATCCTACCCCAAAATTCAGATTTTGGGATATTGATCACCCGGTTTTTTCGCAACCGATTGCGCTGTTTTTACCGACATATCACTACCGCTAACAGTCACTGACACGATTCTCTCTGAAAAACGGGGCCCTGAACTGTCAATGGTCGAAATCTCTCCCGGCTTCACGTTACTATCCACACTCAGCCCATGCAGACTTAAAGGAAGCAGGATGTCAGTAGCGTGCATTTTTTTCGATTGTGACGGAACACTGGTGGACAGTGAAATGCTCTGTACCCAGGCTTACGTCAATACGTTTGCGGAGTTTGGTGCCACATTGTCGTTGCAGGAGATGTTCGAGAAGTACAAAGGGGTCAAACTGTACGACATCATTTCTGATGTTTGCCAGCAGCACGGGATCGCTGTCCCGGTTGACGTGCTGGAACCCGCGTATCGCCGGGAAGTCGCACGTCTGTTTGAGCGGGAGCTCAAACCCATCGCCGGTGCAAAGGCATTACTGGAAAAAGTCAGCGTACCGATGTGCGTTGTCTCTAACGGTACCGTGCCCAAAATGCAGCATTCACTCGGTCTGACGGAGATGCTGCCCTTCTTCGGCGATCGTCTGTACAGCGGCTACGACATCGGGCACTGGAAGCCCGAACCTGAACTCCTGCATCACGCTGCAGTGCAGATGGGTGTCCCCGTTGAGCGCTGTATCCTTGTGGATGATTCTGAAGCGGGTGCCATGGCCGGTATCGCTGCCGGTATCCCGGTCTTCTATTACTGCGTGGATGCTCATAACCCGACCATCGACCATCCGCTGGTCACCGTATTTAACGATATGGCGCAACTGCCTGAGCTGTGGCGTGATAAAGGCTGGCAGTTAACACGGCGATAAAACGGAACGATTCATCGGGCCAGACATGCCTGACCCCTGCGATGGGATAAGCGGACCGATCCCGGGTTGGGCATGGCGCCCAACCCGCCTGTGTTTAGCCAATCGCGCCCAGCACGTCCTCATTGCCCTGCTTTTTCGGCAGCAGGAACAGCGTCGCAAGAATATCCAGCAGGTAAATCAGTGCCAGTATTGTAATCGCGGCAGCAAAAGACCACTGGCTGACCAGCAGGCCAATCACCAGCGGGCCAAAACCGCCCACACCACGACCGAGGTTAAACAGAACGTTCTGCGCAGTAGCCCGCACTTTTACCGGGTAGGTGTCTGAGATCAGGGCACCGTAGCCGCCAATCATCCCGTTAACAAACATTCCCATCAGTGCGCCGGTGAACAGCATGATGGTCGGATCGCGCAGCTGGGCATAGACCACTACCATCACCACGGCACCCACCTGGTAGATAAGGAATATTTTCCAGCGCGCAAAGCGATCCGCCAGCAGGCCAAACAGCCAGATGCCGAACGTCATCCCCACGACCGTGACCGCCGTCCACATTCCGGATTTGGTCAGCGAGAAACCGAAGTTGGAAGAGAGGTAGCTCGGCATCCAGATCATCAGGCCGTAATAGCCGAAATTCTGCACCGAACAGAGGATGAAGATGCCAATACTGGCTTTGGTGGTTGCCGCGTCGGCAAACAGCAGCTTAATGCGCGCACGAAACGACAGCCCCTGGTTGACGTCCACATGTTCGGTAAACGCTTCCGGTTCGCCCATCCCGCGGCGGATGGCGAACGACGCCAGCGCGGGCAGCAATCCGACAAGAAACATGCCGCGCCAGCCGATGATATTCAGCAGGAAAGGGGTGATAAACGCGGCCAGCAGTACGCCCAGCTGCCAGCCCATGCCGACCCACGCCGACGCACGGTTGCGCTTGTTGGCAGGCCATGCTTCCGCAATCAGCGCCATGCCAATGCCGAACTCACCGCCCAGCCCCATGCCGGCGAGCGTGCGGTAAGCCAGTAAATCCCAGTACCCCTGCGCCACGGCACACAGTCCGGTAAATACCGAGAACATCAGAATGGTGAAGGTCAGTACGCGAATACGCCCGAGACGGTCACTGATATGACCGAAAATAATACCGCCCAGTACGGCACCAATTAATGTCCAGGTGACCAGAGAACCGGCCTGCGAGGGGCTGAGTGCCAGAGACAGGCTGATGGCCGGCAGCATAAAGCCGAGGATCAACAGATCAAAGCCGTCCATCGCATAGCCGCTGACCGCAGCGACCATCGCTTTACCAGGCGTGACGCTACGCCTGTCCGGTGGGGAAGTTGACATGGTTTTCTGACCTTTTTCATTGGAATTTGGCCGCAAGTATAAGTAGGAGCGGGGGCGGTATCCAGACGAAAAAGTGATGGGAGGGCAGTAAGGCGTGCCGGGGGATGGCACGCCTGAGCAGAAACTACGCCGGGTTATTGCTGCCCGTATCGTCGCCGGTCAGCAGCTTATCCAGCTGATCGCCGCCCACATGGCGGAAATCCTGACCTTTCACGAAGTAGAAGATAATTTCGCAGATGTTCTGGCAGCGGTCACCAATACGTTCGATGGCGCGGGCGCAGAACAGGGCGGTCAGCACGCTTGGGATCGTGCGCGGGTCTTCCATCATATAGGTCATCAGCTGACGCACAATGCCCTCGTACTCCTGGTCAACCTTCTTGTCTTCACGGTAGATTTCAATCGCCGCATTCAGGTCCATACGTGCGAAGGCATCCAGCACGTCGTGCAGCATCTGAATGGTGTGATGGCCCATTGATTCCAGGCTCACCAGCAGCGGCTGATGCTGCTGGGTAAACTTCTCCAGTGCGGTACGGCAAATCTTCTCGGCCACATCACCAATGCGTTCCAGCTCGGAGATGGTCTTGATGATGGCCATCACCAGACGCAGGTCGCTGGCAGTCGGCTGACGTTTGGCGATGATGCGCACACAGGCTTCATCAATCTCCACTTCCATCATGTTGACCTTGTGATCCCCTTCGATCACCTTGTTCGCCAGCTCGCCGTCCTGGTTGTGCATCGCCATGATGGCGTCCGTTAACTGCTGCTCAACCATCCCGCCCATGGTCATCACCTGGGTACGGATGTGCTCCAGCTCGGCGTTGAACTGGCCGGAGATATGTTTATTCAGATTCAGGCTATCCATTTTATTCTCCAGTCAAATCAACCATAGCGGCCGGTGATGTAATCTTCAGTTTGCTTCTGATGCGGCTTGGTGAACAGCGTGTCGGTATCGCTGAACTCAATCAGTTCGCCCAGATACATAAATGCGGTGTGATCGGAGCAGCGTGCAGCCTGCTGCATGTTGTGGGTAACGATCACCACGGTGTAATCCTGCTTCAGTTCGGTAATCAGCTCTTCGATACGGCCGGTTGAAATCGGGTCAAGAGCCGAGCAGGGCTCATCCAGCAGCAGAACTTCAGGACGAATGGCGATACCGCGGGCAATGCAAAGACGCTGCTGCTGGCCCCCGGAAAGACTGTAGCCGCTCTGATGCAGCTTGTCTTTGGTTTCCGTCCACAGTGCCGCTTTCGTCAGTGCCCACTGCACGCGCTCATCCATGTCGGCACGCGACAGCTTTTCAAACAGACGCACGCCGAAGGCGATATTGTCATAAATCGACATCGGGAACGGCGTCGGCTTCTGAAACACCATGCCAACGCGGGCACGCAGCAGGGCGATATCCTGGCTGGCGGTCAGAATATTTTCACCATCCAGCAGAATTTCACCTTCAGCACGCTGCTCAGGGTAGAGCGAAAACATCTTGTTAAACGTCCGCAGCAGGGTGGACTTACCGCAGCCGGATGGGCCGATAAACGCCGTTACCTGGTTTTTGGCAATATCCAGATTGATGTTTTTCAGCGCATGGAATTTTCCGTAATAGAAATTCAAATCACGAACCTGAATCATCTTAGCGGAAGTATTAATCATTTTTATCTCACTCAGTCCGCGCCGCTACCGCCGCGCTGCTTAATTAATGTTTGCTCTTGGCGAAAATCACGCGTGCCAGAATGTTCAGTAACAGTACGCACAGCGTAATAATCAGCACGCCCGCCCAGGCCAGACTCTGCCACTCGGCAAACGGGCTCATGGCGAATTTAAAGATGGTCACCGGCAGGTTCGCCAGCGGCTGCATCATGTCAGTGCTCCAGAACTGGTTCGACAGCGAGGTGAACAGCAGAGGAGCCGTTTCCCCGGCAATGCGGGCGATGGCCAGCAGAACTCCGGTCAGAATGCCTGAAACAGAGGCTTTCAGGGTAATCGCTGAAATCATTTTCCATTTCGGCGTCCCCAGTGCGTAAGCGGCTTCGCGCAGGCTGTCCGGCACCAGTCTCAGCATGTTCTCAGTGGTACGAATGACAATCGGGATCTGCAACAGCGCCAGCGCGACCACCCCGGCCCAGCCGGAGAAGTGTTTCATCTGTGCCACCACGATGGTGTAAACAAACAGACCCACCACAATCGATGGTGCCGACAGCAGGATATCGTTGATAAAGCGGGTCACTTCGGCCAGCCAGGATTTACGCCCGTACTCGGCCAGATAGATGCCCGCCATAATCCCCAGCGGCGTGCCGACCACCGTCGACCAGAGGATCAACAGACCGCTGCCCGCCAGGGCATTTGCCAGACCACCACCCGCCGTATTCGGCGGCGGCGTATTCTCGGTAAACAGCGACAACGTCATACCATCAATGCCGCGCGTCACGGTCGAAAACAGGATCCACACCAGCCAGAACAGACCAAACGCCATCGTCAGTAACGACAGGGTCAGGGCAATGCGGTTTTTCATCCGGCGCCATGCCTGCATTTTACGGCGTGAGGCTAACAGCTCGTCACGCGTCTGCAATTCCATCGTGGTCATGAGCGTGCTCCTTCACTTTTCGCCAGGCGCAGGATCATCAGTTTTGAACAGGCCAGCACAATAAAGGTAATCACAAACAGGATGAGCCCCAGTTCCATCAGTGCCGCGGTATGCACGCCTGATTCGGCTTCAGCAAATTCGTTAGCCAGCGCAGAGGTAATACTGTTACCCGGCATAAACAGTGATGCACTGTCGAGCTGATAGGTATTACCGATAATGAAGGTGACGGCCATGGTTTCACCCAGCGCACGCCCCAGCCCCAGCATCACGCCGCCAATTACCCCGTTCTTGGTGAACGGCAGCACCACGCGCCACATCACCTCCCAGGTGGTGCAGCCAATGCCATAAGCGGACTCTTTCATCATCACCGGCGTCTGTTCGAACACATCGCGCATGACCGAGGCGATGTAAGGGATGATCATAATGGCGAGGATAATACCGGCGGCGAGAATGCCGATACCAAATGCCGGGCCGGAGAACAGCGTGCCGACAATCGGGACATTCGCCAGCACGTCACCGACCGGCTGCTGAAAGTAAGTGGCGAACAGCGGAGCGAAGATAAACAGCCCCCACATGCCGTACACAATGCTGGGGATAGCCGCCAGCAGTTCAATCGCCACGCCCAGCGGACGACGCAGCCAGTTAGGCGCCAGCTCCGTCAGGAACAGGGCAATGCCGAAACTCACCGGGACAGCGATGAGCAGGGCAATTATGGAGGTCACGACGGTGCCGTAAATCGGCACCAGCGCACCAAACTGTTCGTTAGGCGCATCCCACTCTTTATTCCACAGGAAGGAGAAACCAAATTTCTGGATACTCGGCCATGATGAAATGATCAGGGAAACGATGATGCCACCGAGGAGTAACAGCACAATCAACGCAGCCAGTTTGACCAGCGCGCCAAAGATGATGTCACCCTGTTTTCCGGGAGCCTTGAATGCCGGCTTGGTTGCAGCCATAGAATTCTCGAGTTTGATACTGCTGATACGTATCGGGCCAGGCTTGCCTGACCCATGGAGTTCATGGGCACCACAACAGCGTGGTGCCTTATTTTATTTTCTTAGAACAGGGCCTTACCTGAGCTGTCTTTCACGTTGGTTTTCCAGGCAGCGCGAATCTGCTCAACCACAGAGTCTGGCAGCGTAGCGTAATCCAGGTCAGTGGTGGTTTTGCTGCCGTTTTTATACGCCCAGTCGAAGAACTTCAGCACGGCGGCGCCTTTCTCGGCATTAGCCTGCTCTTTGTGCACCAGAATGAAGGTCGTGGAGGTGATTGGCCATGCATTGTCGCCTTTCTGGAACGTCAGGTCCTGAGCGAAAGATTTGCTCCAGTCTGCGCCTTTAGCAGCATCGCTGAAGCTTTTCTCGCTTGGTTCTACCGCTTTACCGTCAGCATCCATCAGTTTGGTGTACGCCAGGCTGTTCTGTTTAGCGTAGGCATATTCAACGTAACCGATTGAGCCAGGCAGACGCTGAACGAATGCGGCTACGCCGTCGTTACCCTTGCCGCCCAGACCGGTTGGCCAGTTAACGGTGCTGCCTGCACCAATTTTGCTTTTCCAGTCGCTGTTCACTTTGGACAGGTAGCTGGTGAAGACGAACGACGTACCGGAACCGTCAGCGCGGCGCACCACGTTGATGTTGGAATCAGGCAGTTTCACGCCAGGGTTCAGCTTAACGATCGCCGGGTCATTCCACTTTTTGATGGTGCCGAGGTAGATGTCACCGACGGTCTTGCCATCCAGCGTCAGCTGTCCAGATTTGATACCAGGAATATTAACCGCCAGTACCACCCCGCCAATAACTGTCGGAAACTGGAACAGGCCATTTTTTTCTAAATCTGCGTCTTTCATCGGCGCATCAGATGCACCGAAGTCTACGGTTTTAGCGATAATTTGCTTAACGCCGCCGGATGAACCGATACCCTGATAGTTAACCTGGCTGCCCGTTGCGGTGTTGTACTCTGCTGCCCACTTGTTATATACCGGTGCCGGGAATGTGCCACCAGCGCCAGTCAGATTGGTAGCGGCCATGGCGGAAACGGCGCTCAGAGACAGGGTTACTGCGACGAATTGAGCCAGGGTTTTGTGCATCAGTGTCATGTTCCCTCCACGGGATTAAAAAGTCAGGCCAGTTGCCGTATTTGTCTAATTAATGATTGCTGCTGGAGGCAAAATAGGACAGTTTGGTGACAGTAAAATGTACGAAATATGACACTTTTGTGACAGGGGTCATTAATCGAACTCTTCAGCTAAACAACTGTATTTTTCCCGGAAAGCGCTCAAACACTCCGCATATGACTCTTCACGGTCCCTCAGGACGTCCACTATTCCGGCGACTCTGGGCCCTGTCCCGTTATCGTCTGGTGACAGGAAACCACCGATGTTCCTGTCCGGCACTGTTCCTCAATTGTTAACGACTATCGCTATTTCTCATTTAATGCGATCACACTCAATGCCGCTGCGCTGCATTTTCAGGGTGTTACTTTTAACCCCCCAATTGGTCAGGAGAACCATCTATGAAAATTACTGCTGCAGTCGTCAACCACGTTAACGCCCCCTATCAGCTGGAAACACTGGAGCTGACGGCGCTTCGGCAAGATGAAGTGCGGGTCAGACTGGTCGCTTCCGGTATCTGCCACTCCGATGAAGCGATACGCGTGGGCGATGAAGAATATTTTTTCCCCGCCGTACTGGGGCATGAGGGCGCAGGGATTGTCGAGGAGGTTGGCAGCGCAGTAAATGGGGTGAAAGCAGGCGATCACGTCTTAATGTCTTATGCTTACTGCGGCCACTGCCACCCGTGTCGCCAGGGGCATCCGTCTCACTGTCAGGACTGGGGGATGATGAATGCCGGAGGATTTCGCGCCGATGGCAGTGCCATACATCTCAAGCCTGACGGCAGTAAAGTGTCCAACATGTTCTTCCAGTCCTCCTTCGCCACTTATGCCCACACCGCCTTTAATAACCTGATCGTCGTTGATAAAAGCGCTGACCTGCGTCTGGTGGCGCCGTTAGGCTGCGGCCTGCTGACGGGTTCGAGTACGGTCTTTAACGGACTGAAACCGCAGCCCGGTTCAACCATCGCGATTTTTGGCACCGGGGCGGTAGGGCTGGCCGCGATGATGGCAGCGAAAATCTCCGGCTGTCGGCAGATCGTTGCCGTGGATATTCATGATTCACGCCTGGCGCTGGCGCGCGAACTCGGAGCAACCGATGTGATTAATAGCGCCAGGGAGGACGTTGCCGGTACCATTGCCAGCCTGACGCAGGGCCATGGGGTCAACTATGCGATAGATACCACCGGCGTATCGGCAGTGATGAAAAGTGCCCTGGATGCGCTCGCCATTGGTGGCACCCTGGTCCCTGTGGCCCTGACGCGCCACGATCTGACCTTCAACCCGTTACGTCACCTGATAGCGTCCAGCAAGCGTATCGTGGGCGTGCTGATGGGGGATGCTATTCCGCAGGTTTCAGTTCCTCAGCTTATTGACTGGCATCAGCGCGGGCTGTTCCCGTTTGAAAAATTAGTGAAGTTTTACGACTTTGCTGACATCAATCAGGCGAGGGAAGATTCAGCCAAAGGCGTCACCATCAAGCCGGTGCTGATTATCGATAAGTCTTACAGCGTGTAAGCGTAGCTCCGCCTGAAATTCAGGCGGAGGCAAGCGAGGCTTCCCGCGGTTGAGCGTAGCGCTTTTTATCCATATTGTCAGATGTGCGGCAGTGACGCTTCGCTCCCACTGTAGCCGGTGCGCAGGCGCAGGAAGTCAATCAGCGCGCGGACTTTTGCCGGAACGTGGCGCGTATTGGGGTAAACGGCATATACCCCCTGTGAAGGGAAGGTAAACTGCGGCAATAAATGCTGTAATTTCCCGCTGACCAGCATCGGCCCCACCAGCCATTCCGGCAACAGCGCCACCCCACAGCCCTGGAGCGCAAAGCTCATCAATGATGAGGCGCTGTCTGTCGAGTATTTCACCTCGCGCATTATCTCAAAATCAACCTGCTGCCCCTGCGGGCCGACGACCTGCCAGTTAAAGGGGGACTGAAGGCGACTGTGGATAATCCACTCCGCCTTTGCCAGGTCCTCCAGGGTGTTAAGCGGGTTAGCGGCTAACCATTGCGGCGTGGCGACGGGGAGAATTGAAAAACGGTCGATCGGCGCAGCGTGATAGCTTGAGTCAGCCAGGCTGCCCAGTCGGATGGCGACATCAAAACGCTCTGAGACCAGGTCAGCGTGCGAGGAGGAAGAGACGTGACGGACGCGGAGTTGCGGATGTTGCTGACCAAATGCGGCCAGAGCGGGTATCACCACCTCCGAACCATACTCCGACGTGCTGGTGATGCAGAGTTCACCGCGAAAACCATGATGGTTAAGCTGCACGTCGTTCACTATCTGCTCGGCGTCTTTTAGCAGCTGAAGGCCGCGCTGGTAAAAAGCCGCTCCCGCCTGCGTCAGCGCCAGACGCCGCGTCGTGCGCAGCAACAGCGCCACGCCCAGCTCCGACTCCAGCCGCTGAATATTGAAACTGATCGCCGCTTTGGTTTGGCCTGATGACGCCGCAGCCGAGGTAAAGCTACCGGCATCGGCAACCGCAACGAACATCGCCACACGCTGTAGATTAAGCATAAATCACTCGCTGACTGTCAAAATAATTTTGACAGTGTATCACCCGGGATGCGGTTTATCCCGGACGCCCCCCGCCCTATATTACTCACTCTTAACGGGGAGTAATGGTATGAGTTATCGCAGTAAAGTGGCCGTGGTGTATCTTCTTGGCTTTTTCCTCGACTTAATCAACATGTTTATCTCGACCGTTGCCTACCCGGCAATTGGCCAGGCCATGCACGCCTCCGTGGCAAAACTGGCCTGGATCAGCAACGGTTATCTCTGCGGACTGACGCTGATCATTCCTCTCAGCGCATGGCTGACACAGCGTGTGGGCGCGCGGCGTGTCTTTTTGACCTCGCTGATATTATTCATCACCGGCACCACGGCATCAGGCCTGGCCGGTTCACTGGATCAGCTGATTTTCTGGCGCATTGTTCAGGGGATCGGTGGCGGCCTGCTGATACCGGTTGGCCAGGCATTAACATGGCAGCTGTACGCTAAGCACGAACGGGCCAGACTGTCATCGGCAGTGATGCTGGTGGCCCTCCTTGCGCCGGCGCTTTCTCCTGCTCTGGGGGGCGTGCTGATTCTGACGCTGAGCTGGCGCTGGGTCTTCTTCGTCAGTCTTCCTCTGGCAGTGGTGACGCTGGTTCTGGCTTTTGCCTGGCTGCAGGACGGGGTCCGGTCATCAAAAAAGGGAACGCTCGATATCACAGGCCTGTTAACCGGATGCGCGGGTCTGTTTCTGCTGCTGTCAGGCATGAGCGAATTTACCGGGAGTGGCGGGATGATACGAGGGAGTGCGTTTTTACTGTCGGGGATCGCGCTGCTGTTACTGTTCAGCGTACATAGTCGTCGGGTCACCTCTCCGCTGTTCAGCTTCGGCCTGCTTTCCGACCCGCTAATGCGCTTCTCTATGATGGTGTATCAGTGTGTGCCCGGACTGTTTATGGGCGTGAGCCTGGTCAGCATCCTGTATCTTCAGACCTCTCTGGGCCTGTCTCCTGCGGCCTCCGGTGCATTAATGATCCCGTGGTCCGTTGCGTCGTTCTTTGCCCTCCTTATCACTGGTAAGACCTTTAATTATCTGGGACCACGCCCGCTGATTATCGCCGGTAGCCTGTTGCAGGGTGCCGGGATCCTGATGCTAACCCTGGTTACACACAGCGAACCGTCTTTGCTGCTGATCTGCGCGTTTGCGCTGATGGGGCTGGGGGGCAGTCTGTGCAGCAGTACGGCGCAAAGCAGTGCTTTTCTCAATATCGCCCCTGAGGAGATGCCCGAAGCCAGCGCATTATGGAATATCAACCGCCAGCTCAGCTTCTGTTTTGGCGTGGCGCTGTTAAGCCTGTTGCTGAACCTGCTTCTCAGCCACCTGCCGCTAAGAGAGGCCTGTCTGTGGACATTCTGTGCTGCAGCGGCAGGCTCGGTTATCCCGGCCTTACTCAGCTTCAGGCTGAATAACCGCCGTGTAAAAACGCTCACCACATCTGAAGAGAAAATGTCATGAATATCTATATCAATGAAGTCCTGCAGGCACACGTTGCGATTGAGAACTGGCTGAGCAAAGGGGAGGGAAATCCTGAGCAGCTTCTTGGCCGCTTCAGCCGCCACTACTCCATGATAGCCCTGTCAGGAGCCAGGCTGGATTACGAGGCGTTAAGCCAGTTTTTCCTCCAGCAGCGGGCCAGCCGTCCGGGATTAACCATCGTCGTGGATAACATCTCTGTTTTACAGGAGTGGGAGGGCGGAGCGGTGGTGCTTTATCAGGAGCAGCAGACGCAACCCGACCAGGCCATGACGCTGCGCTGGTCCACGGCGGTACTGCACCTGCAGGAAGACAAACCCCTCTGGTTACATCTGCACGAAACGCGACAGCCCTGAACGCTGATAAAAAAAATCCGGCAGCCTCAGAGGCCTGCCGGATTTTTCAGCCAGTCCGTGCGGGGGGTTATTCCACCGTAACGGATTTCGCCAGGTTGCGCGGCTGGTCCACGTCGGTACCTTTGATCAGGGCAACGTGATAAGACAGCAGCTGCAACGGCACGGTGTAGAAGATCGGGGCAATAGCATCTTCAACGTGCGGCAGCGGGATGATACGCATCCCTTCGCTGTTGCTAAAACCGGCGTCGATATCGGCGAAGACATACAGCAGGCCACCACGGGCGCGCACTTCTTCAATATTCGACTTCAGCTTTTCCAGCAGTTCATTGTTTGGCGCAACCACAATCACCGGCATATCAGCATCAATCAGCGCCAGCGGACCGTGCTTCAGCTCTCCGGCGGCGTAAGCTTCCGCATGAATATAGGAGATCTCTTTCAGCTTCAGCGCGCCTTCCATGGCAATCGGATACTGATCGCCACGGCCGAGGAACAGCGCATGATGCTTGTCAGAGAAGTCTTCCGCCAGTGAAGCAATCAGCTCGTCCTGTGACAGCATCTGCTCAATACGGCTCGGCAGTGCCTGCAGGCCGTGCACGATATCGTGCTCTACCTGCGGATCAACGCCCTTCAGACGGCCAATTTTCGCCACCAGCATTAACAGCACGGTCAGCTGGGTGGTGAAGGCTTTGGTTGAGGCGACGCCGATCTCGGTTCCCGCTTTGGTCATCAGGGCCAGATCGGACTCACGTACCAGTGACGAACCGGCCACGTTGCAGATAGCCAGTGAGCCCAGGTAACCCAGCTCTTTTGACAGGCGCAGCGCGGCCAGCGTATCGGCGGTTTCACCAGACTGGGACAGTGTGATCAGCAGACTGTTTTTACGCACCGCAGATTTGCGATAGCGGAATTCAGAGGCGATCTCAACATCGCACGGCATGTTCGCCAGCGATTCAAACCAGTAACGCGAAACCATACCGGAATTGTAGGAGGTACCGCAGGCAACGATCTGAATGTGCTCGACGCTCGCCAGCAGGGCATCCGCATTTGGCCCCAGCTCTGAGAGGTCCACTTCGCCGTGACTGAAACGCCCGCTGAGGGTGTTTTTTATCGCTACCGGCTGTTCATAAATCTCTTTCTGCATGTAGTGGCGGTAAATGCCTTTATCACCGGCATCGTACTGCGCGTTGGATTCGATCTCGGTGCGCTTCACCTGGGCGCCACTGTGGTCGAAAATCGTCACGTCACGGCGGGTAATTTCCGCAATGTCGCCCTCTTCCAGGTAGACAAAACGGCGGGTGACCGGCAGCAGGGCCAGCTGGTCTGAGGCAATAAAGTTTTCGCCCACGCCGCGGCCAATCACCAGCGGGCTGCCGGAACGGGCAGCCACCAGCACGGAAGGATCGCGGCTGTCCATAATCACCATACCGTAAGCACCACGCAGCTGTGGGATCACACGCTGCACCACATCACGCAGTGAACCCGCGCTCTGCTTCTGCTCCCAGTGCACCAGATGCGCCACCACTTCGGTGTCGGTTTCTGAAGCAAAGGTATAGCCACGGGCGATCAGCTGCTCGCGCAGCGGTTCATGGTTCTCTATGATGCCGTTATGAACAATGATGATGTGTTCAGAGATATGCGGGTGCGCATTAGCTTCCGACGGCTCTCCGTGCGTGGCCCAGCGCGTATGCGCAATACCGGTTCCGCCCGTCAGTGCGGTATTTTCTGCCGCTTCAGCAAGGTTCTGTACCTTACCCAGACGGCGCAGGCGGGTGGTGTTCCCCTGCTGATCGACAACAGCCAGACCGGCAGAGTCATAACCACGGTATTCCAGACGGCGCAGCCCTTCGAGCAGGATCTCTGCAATATCACGCTGCGCTACAGCTCCAACAATTCCACACATATTTAGTTTCCTGACAGGATGACGTTCAGCGTCATCTGCGTTGTCTTCTGACCTGATTATTCCGGTATGTTCCGGTTCCCCGAGCCTTGTAGAGAGTGGGGATTATTTTTATGTTTACTGCGTTATAACAGGCTGAGGAAGACCTCAGCCCGGTAAACCAGAGGCCGGGGCGAGCCCCGACCCGTCGGAATTACGATTTTTTCTTTTCCGGGCGCTGCCAGCTGGCATTGAGCTGTTGCTCTTTGCGGTTGTACACCAGCCCGGCGGCCGGCACGTTTTTCATGATCGTGGTACCGGCGGCAATCGTTGCGCCCGCCGCCACGGTCACCGGTGCAATCAGCTGAGTATCCGAACCAACAAACACATCGTCACCGATGATGGTTTTCGATTTGTTAACACCGTCGTAATTGCAGGTAATGGTACCAGCGCCAATATTGACGTTGTTGCCGATCTCGGCATCGCCCAGATAGCTGAGATGCCCGGCTTTCGAGCCGATGCCCAGTCGCGCTTTTTTCATTTCAACAAAGTTGCCGACGTGCGCGCCCTGCGCCAGCTCACTGCCGGGGCGCAGACGGGCGAATGGCCCGACGGTGCAGCCGCTTTCCAACTGAGCATCTTCAATCACGCTGTACGGGCTGATGATGCTGTCGTCAGCAATAACGCTGTTTTTGATCACGCAGCCGCTGCCGATGGTGACCCGGTTGCCGAGGGTGACGTGTCCTTCGATGATCACATTAGTATCGATCAACACATCGCGGCCGTGTTCAAGCGTGCCGCGCAGGTCGAAACGCGCCGGGTCCAGCAGCATTACTCCGGCCAGCAGTAATTTTTCTGCCTGCTCAGCCTGATAAACACGCTCCAGCGTTGCCAGCTGTAAGCGGTTGTTCACACCATCGGTTTCGGTGGAACGTGCCGGATGCACCGCTGCAATCTGGCGGCCTTCCTGATGGGCAAGGGCGATGATATCGGTAATGTAATATTCGCCCTGCGCGTTGTTGTTATTCAGCTTACCGAGCCAGCGCTTCAGGTCCGCACCGTTAGCCAGCAGGATGCCGGTATTGATTTCATTAATCAGCAGCTGCTCTGGTGCCGCATCTTTTTGCTCAACAATGCCAACCACCTCGCCATTCTGACGGAGGATACGTCCGTAACCTGCCGGGTTATCAAGGATCACGGTCAGCAGACCAATCCCCCCTTCCGGTTTAGCAGCCTGTAAGTGACGCAGCGTATCCACCGAGATCAGCGGGACATCGCCGTACAGCATTAAAATATCTTCGTCGTCGGCGAAACAGGGGGCCGCCTGCTGCATGGCATGACCTGTCCCCAGCTGTTCTGCCTGCAATACCCAATTGAGTGAATCATCATTGAGGGTGCTTTTCAGCAGCTCGCCACCATGGCCATATACCAGATTAACCCGCTGCGCATTCAGCGCTTTTGCGGCATCAATCACATGCTGGACCATCGGTTTGCCTGCCAGCAGGTGCAGCACTTTTGGCAGGTCGGAGTACATGCGGGTTCCTTTACCAGCGGCAAGGATCACCACGCTCATCGGGCTCTCAGACATAGACATCCTGATTCTTTATTTGATGTTGAAAGGTAAACGGTTTGACACTAAGAATACTACATTTTTCTCAGCCCGAAATTAGCCTGAACCTCAGCGTGCCGCGGATTTCAGGCAAAAAAAATGCCAGTCAGTTTCCTGACTGGCATTCTGCAACTTAAACCTGAGTTACATCGCGTTTTTGGTCAACTCGATCACGCGCAGTTTAGCGATCGCTTTAGCCAGTTCCGCAGATGCCATGGCGAAGTCAACATCACCGTGAGAGCTGTTCATGTGCTCTTCGGCTTTGCGTTTCGCTTCCAGCGCGCGAGCTTCATCGAGATCGCTGCCGCGGATCGCCGTGTCAGCCAGCACGGTAACCGCGCCAGGCTGCACTTCCAGCACGCCGCCGGAGAGGTAAATCACCTCTTCTTCGCCGTGCTGCTTAACGATGCGAACCATACCAGGCTTAATGGCGGTCAGGAGCGGCGCGTGGTTTGGGCGGATACCCAGCTCACCTTCGCTACCTGATACCTGGATGCTCTGTACCAGACCGGAGAACATTTGCAGTTCCGCGCTGACAACGTCCAGGTGAAAAGTCATAGCCACTATAAACCTCCTCCGAAACCAGAATTACAGTTTCTTCGCTTTTTCCACGGCTTCTTCGATGGAACCTACCATGTAGAAAGCCTGCTCTGGCAGATGGTCGAACTCGCCTTCCATGATGCCTTTAAAGCCACGGATGGTATCTTTCAGCGACACGTATTTACCCGGTGAACCGGTGAATACTTCTGCCACGAAGAACGGCTGGGACAGGAAACGCTGCATCTTACGAGAGCGTGCTACCACCAGTTTGTCTTCTTCTGACAGTTCGTCCATACCCAGGATGGCGATGATGTCTTTCAGTTCCTGATAACGCTGCAGCAGTGACTGAACGCCACGCGCAGTGTCATAGTGTTCCTGACCAACAACCAGTGGATCCAGCTGACGGCTGGTGGAATCCAGTGGGTCAACCGCCGGGTAGATACCCAGTGAAGCGATCTGACGGCTCAGTACCACGGTTGCGTCTAAGTGCGCAAAGGTGGTGGCTGGTGACGGGTCAGTCAAGTCATCCGCAGGAACGTAAACGGCCTGTACAGACGTGATTGAACCGGTTTTGGTTGAGGTGATACGTTCCTGCAGAACGCCCATCTCTTCCGCCAGCGTTGGCTGATAACCTACCGCAGAAGGCATACGACCCAGCAGTGCTGATACTTCAGTACCGGCCAGGGT
This sequence comes from Erwinia sp. Eh17-17, assembly GCF_039675725.1. NCBI lineage: Bacteria > Pseudomonadati > Pseudomonadota > Gammaproteobacteria > Enterobacterales > Erwiniaceae > Erwinia > Erwinia sp. Eh17-17. The sequence goes on from NZ_JBDFQT010000004.1 coordinate 407,065, forward strand.
ATAACGGTAGATGTTATCGATGAACAGAAGTACGTCACGACCTTCCTCACGGAACTTCTCAGCCATGGTCAGGCCGGTCAGCGCTACGCGCAGACGGTTTCCTGGTGGCTCATTCATCTGGCCATAAACCAGAGATACTTTGTCGATAACGTTAGAGTCGGTCATCTCGTGGTAGAAGTCGTTACCCTCACGAGTACGCTCACCTACCCCTGCGAATACCGAGAAACCTGAGTGCTCAGCCGCAATGTTACGGATCAGCTCCATCATGTTTACGGTTTTACCTACACCCGCACCACCGAACAGACCCACTTTACCGCCCTTGGCGAACGGACACATCAGGTCGATAACCTTGATGCCGGTCTCCAGCAGTTCCTGCGAGTTGGACTGATCTTCGTAAGAAGGTGCTGAACGGTGAATCGCCCAACGTTCTTCTTCGCCGATGTCGCCTTTCATATCGATTGGCTCACCCAGCACGTTCATGATACGGCCAAGCGTTGCAACACCAACGGGTACTTCAATCGGGTGCTCAAGGTCAATCGCTTCCAGACCGCGCTTCAGGCCGTCTGAAGAACCCATGGCGATGGTACGAACCACGCCACCACCCAGCTGCTGCTGAACTTCCAGCACCAGACGAGCATCACCATTTTTAACCTCAAGGGCGCTGTACACTTGTGGTACTGCGTCCTGAGGGAACTCGACGTCAACCACGGCGCCGATTACCTGGACAATCTTTCCAGTAGCCATCTTGAATCCTCTACCTAATTCATTAAACCTGGTTAAACCGCGGAGGCCCCACCGACAATCTCGGTAAGTTCCTGGGTGATGCTGGCCTGACGAGCTTTGTTGTATACCAACTGCAGCTCTTTGATCAGGTTTCCGCCGTTATCGGTCGCGGCTTTCATCGCCACCATTCGCGCGGCCTGCTCGCTGGCCAGGTTTTCAACAACACCCTGGTAAACCTGAGACTCGACATAGCGGCGCAGTAACGTGTCCAGCAGCGCTTTCGGGTCCGGTTCATACAGATAGTCCCAGGTACTCTTCTTCACAACACCTTCCGCATCATCCGCTGGCGGTAACGGCAGCAGCTGTACGATCTGTGGAGTCTGAGACATGGTGTTGATAAATTTGTTGCTGACGATAAACAGCTTGTCGAGACGGCCTTCATCGTATGCCTGAAGCATCACTTTGACCGGGCCAATCAGGTCAGACAGGGCAGGTTTGTCACCCATCCCGGTTACCTGAGCAACCACGTTGCCACCGACAGAGCTGAAGAATGACAGACCTTTGGAACCGATAATCGCCATATCACTTTCGACGCCTTTATCAGCCCAGGCCTTCATATCAGCCAGCACTTTTTTGAACAGGTTAATGTTCAAACCACCACAAAGCCCGCGGTCGGTAGACACGACCAGATAGCCAACGCGTTTAACGTCACGATCGGACAGGTAAGGGTGTTTGTATTCCAGATTTCCTAACGCAATGTGACCAATCACTTTGCGCATGGTCTCTGCATAAGGACGGCTGGCCGCCATGCGTTCCTGCGATTTACGCATTTTGGAGGCGGCGACCATTTCCATCGCTTTGGTGATCTTCTGCGTGTTTTGCACGCTGCCGATCTTACTACGTATCTCTTTTGCGCCGGCCATAAGCTTCTCCTCAAAGCCTTGCGGCCCACCCCCTAAAGGACAGGCCGCCAGACATTACCAGGACTGGGTTGCTTTAAACGTTTCGAGGAGGCCTTTCAGCTTCTCTTCGATTTCGCCGTTATAGTTACCAGACTGGTTGATATCAGCCATCAGCTCTGCGTGATCGCGATCCGCGTAAGACAGCAGTGCCGCTTCGAAGCTACCGATTTTCGCCAGTTCGACGTCATTCAGGAAGCCACGCTCGGCAGCAAACAGAACCAGACCCTGCTGCGCGACGGACATTGGCGCATACTGTTTCTGCTTCAGGAGCTCGGTCACTTTCTGACCGTGGCTCAGCTGTTTGCGGGTTGCTTCATCCAGATCGGATGCGAACTGAGAGAACGCAGCCAGTTCACGATACTGTGCCAGCGCGGTACGAATACCACCGGACAGTTTCTTGATGATCTTGGTCTGAGCAGCACCGCCCACACGAGATACTGAGATACCAGGGTTAACTGCCGGACGAATACCGGAGTTAAACAGGTTGGTTTCCAGGAAGATCTGACCATCGGTAATCGAGATTACGTTGGTCGGAACGAACGCAGAAACGTCACCCGCCTGGGTTTCGATGATTGGCAGCGCGGTCAGTGAACCGGTTTTACCTTTCACTTCACCGTTGGTGAAACGCTCAACATAGTCAGCGCTCACGCGAGAAGCACGCTCCAGCAGACGGGAGTGGAGGTAAAACACGTCGCCAGGGAAGGCTTCACGGCCTGGTGGACGACGCAGCAGCAGAGAAACCTGACGGTAAGCAACAGCCTGTTTAGACAGGTCATCGTATACGATCAGTGCATCTTCACCGCGGTCACGGAAGTATTCGCCCATCGCACAACCGGCATACGGAGCCAGGTACTGCAGAGCAGCAGACTCAGATGCGGTAGCCACGACAACGATGGTGTTAGCCAGCGCGTTGTGTTCTTCCAGTTTACGTACCACGTTAGCGATGGTAGAGGCTTTCTGGCCGATAGCAACATACACACATTTGATGCCGGAATCGCGCTGGTTGATGATCGCATCGATCGCCATCGCGGTTTTACCGGTCTGACGGTCACCGATGATCAGCTCACGCTGGCCACGGCCGATTGGAATCATCGCATCGACAGATTTGTAACCGGTCTGTACAGGCTGGTCAACGGACTGACGGTCGATAACGCCAGGAGCAATCACTTCGATCGGTGAGAAACCGTCGTTGTCGATAGCGCCTTTACCATCGATAGGAGCACCCAGGGTGTTCACTACGCGGCCCAGCAGGCCACGGCCAACCGGAACTTCCAGAATACGGCCAGTACACTTAACCTTCATGCCTTCGGCGAGGTCAGCGAATGGACCCATCACAACGGCACCTACGGAGTCGCGCTCCAGGTTCAGTGCGATAGCGTAACGGTTACCCGGCAGGGCAATCATCTCACCCTGCATCACATCGGCCAGGCCGTTGACGCGGATGATACCGTCACTTACAGAAACAATAGTACCTTCGTTGTGAGCTTCGCTCACTACATTGAACTGAGCAATGCGCTGCTTGATCAGTTCGCTGATTTCGGTGGAATTCAGTTGCATATGCTCCAGTCCCCTTAAGACTGCAAGACGTCTGCGAGGCGTTCAAGACGACCGCGTACGCTTCCGTCAATGACCATATCACCCGCACGGATGATTACGCCTGCCATTACAGACTTATCAATTTTGCAATTCAGCTTAACTTTGCGTGACAGACGTTTTTCCATCGCGCTGCTGATTTTGGTCAGCTGTTCATCACTCAATGTCATGGAAGAGATAACTTCAACCTCAGCGGACGCATCATATGCGGCACGCAGTTGGATGAACTGTTCCAGTACAGCGGTAAGCGCTGGCAAACGTTTGTTTTCAGCCATCACCTTAATCAGGTTCTGACCGGCTTCGTCGAGTTGGTCACCACAGATTGCGATGAACGCTCCAGACAACGCTTCCGGCGCCAGAGCGCCGGAAAGAAGTTCGGATACCTGTTCATTGCCAGCCACTTCGGCGGCAAACGCCAGCATTTGCTGCCAGCGATCGATACTTTGATGTTCAACCGCAAAGTCAAAAGCGGCTTTAGCGTAGGGGCGAGCTACGGTAGTAAATTCAGACATCAGCCCCTCCCTTACAGTTCAGCGACCAGTTTATCAACGATGTCGCTGTTAGCAGCTTCATCCACGGAACGTTCAATGATTTTCTCGGCGCCGGCCACAGCCAGCATCGCGACCTGCTTGCGCAGCTCTTCACGTGCACGTTTGCGTTCGGCATCAATTTCTGCCTGCGCCTGAGTGACGATCTTGCTACGTTCCTGCTCAGCCTCAGCTTTCGCTTCGTCCAGGATCTGCGCGCGGCGTTTGTTAGCCTGCTCGATGATAACCTGGGCGTCTTCTTTCGCTTTCTTCAGCTGGTCGGTCGCATTAGCCTGCGCGAGATCCAAATCTTTCTTGGCACGTTCAGCGGAAGCAAGGCCTTCGGCAACTTCTTTCTGGCGCTTTTCGATAGCAGCCATAAGCGGCGGCCATACGTACTTCATGCAGAACGCTACAAACAGGATGAACGCGATAGCCTGGCCGAGGATTGTTGCGTTAATGTTCACAGCACAATGCCTCTTGTTAAGTTAACTTTTTCTGCCGCTGTCGAAACAGCGGCCAGAAGCCGTTCATCGCACACTCTCGCGGGCGATGAACAATCGGTTTTACGCGACAGCAAACATCACGTACAGACCCAGACCAACAGCGATCATCGGGATTGCATCCACCAGACCCATTACAACAAAGAACTGCGTACGCAGCAGAGGAATCAGATCCGGTTGGCGCGCGGCGCCTTCCAGGAATTTGCCTCCGAGGATGCCGATACCGATCGCAGCACCGATTGCCGCCAGGCCCATCATCACAGCGGCAGCCATGTACAGCAGATCCATATTCAGGTTTTCCATGACAGTCTCCAGTTTGTTTCAGTTAAAACGCAGTAGTGTTGAGAAAAAATCAATGTTCTTCAGATGCCATCGACAGATAGACAATCGTTAAGACCATGAAAATGAAAGCCTGCAGCGAAATGATCAGGATGTGGAAAATGGCCCAAGGCACATTCAGAACCCACTGTGACCACCACGGCAACAGACCGGCAATCAGGATAAAAATCAATTCCCCCGCATACATGTTTCCGAACAGTCGCAGACCCAGAGATACCGGTTTGGACAGCAGGCTCACACCTTCCAGAATCAGGTTGATCGGAATGAATACAGGGTGGTTGAAGGGTTGCAGAGTCAGCTCTTTAGTAAAGCCGCCAATGCCTTTCATCTTGATGCTGTAGAACAGAATCAAAATAAATACGCCAAGGGCCATCGACAGCGTAACGTTCACGTCAGCAGAAGGCACCACACGCAACGCTGGCAGACCCAGATAATGCTCGCCGATGTACGGCAGCAAATCGATAGGCAGCAGGTCCATGAAGTTCATCAGGAACACCCAGACGAAAATCGTCAGGGCCAGTGGAGCGATGAGTTTGCTTTTACCGTGGTACATGTCGCGCACGTTGTCATCTACGAAACCAACAACTAACTCAACAGCGGCCTGTAATTTACCCGGCACGCCGCTGGTCGCTGATTTCGCGACTTTGCGAAACAGCACCAGGAACACCAGTCCCAGCACCACAGAGAAAAACATGGAGTCGATATTTAGTACCCAGAACGACGGTGCGTCGTGCGGATTCACTAGCTCGAAGGTACGCAGGTCAAGCTGAAGGTTCTTCAGATGATGACCTATGTATTCTTGCGGCGTAGAGATTTCTCCTGCAGCCATGATGCCTCTTACCCTTTGTTGTTAATTACAGCCGGTGCGACAATTTGCACAATCAGCACCGATAACCAGGCCAGTCCCAGCGGCGTAAACACCGCCTTAAACACTCCCAGCGCCACGATAATCACGAGCACAGTAACGAATACTTTCAGCACTTCGCCTAAAGCAAAAGTCCAGGCGAGTCGCCCTGTTACTTCATGCCCCGCCCGGTGGCGCCAGGCAAAAATCATAAACAACACGTTTGGCAGCCAGGCTGCCAGTCCACCCGCTAAGGCGGACACGCCCCATGTCAGATCTTTCAGGGCAAAAAACAGCGCACCGATTACGACGAAGGTCACCAGTTGCAGCAGCAACACGGTCCGGGCAAATTTTACTCTGTAAAGGGACACTGACATGACGCTGAAACTCTCCTGCCCCGATGGGGGTATGTCGCGTGTCGTATAAAACTGCCTTTGCTCTTTTGAGTCAAGCAGCAAAAACCGTGCAAATTATACGGTGCGCACCTGTGATTTCAATCGATAAGTAGAGAAAAGGTGAACAATTATTTAAATTTCTTTCCAGAAGGCTATTTTCAAAAACCGATGACAACGGCAGCTTATCGACTTTTTTCTGCAATACGCGACATTACTTGTTCGCAAAGCGTGCGTAAGATCACAAATTAGTAATGTAACGGTGAACATTTCAGCAGAGCTCTATTTAGATCTGAGCGCGCGTCATTATAAAAACCGTTAAATTTCATTATGATAGTTATATTTTTTGTAAAAACGGACGCTTATCTCGATAAAAAGGTCTTATTGACATCTGTAGCAAATATTTAACATCTTCCTGCACGTCGCTTACGCCGATTGACAGGGAAAAGATATTTTCCTGCGTGACTATTTTTATGCTGAAAGACTCACGGAAATATGACTCAAGTGATAACAAAATGTGAAATTAAGGTTAAATGTAACAGAGGTTGTCAGATCATTACCGCCGGGTGATTTAACCTGATGGTAACAGCTCCGTCCAGGCAAATTTTCACAAATAAGATCCCACAGACAACACATTAAGAATAATCACACTCAAACCGAGCGGTTTTTTCAGCAAAAAATCCACATAATTTCAGGGGTTAACTATAACTAAAAGGCCTTTTAGCCTTATAACAAAAAGGGTTATTTTGCGAAAAAACACCGTCAGTCGCGTGAAAACAGACTGACGGGCAGGGCGTGAGTCGCTCCGTTTTACGCCGATGGCGCAATAATCACCAGGTGGCGCTCACCTTCCAGCTGCGGAACGGACAGCGGACACACTTTTTCGACGCGAAAACCGGTCGGTAATGCAGCGATTTCGTCCTGCGGTAAAATCCCTTTCAGGGCATAAAAACGCCCCTTTTCGCCCGGCAGATGATGGCACCAGTTCACCATATCGGTCAGTGAAGCAAACGCCCGGCTGATGACGCCGTCAAAAGGGGGCTCGGCAGGAAAGTCCTCTACGCGGCTCTGGACCGGTGTGATGTTGTTCAGCTTCAGTTCATGCTGAACCTGCTTCAGGAAGCGTACGCGCTTACCCAGGCTGTCCAGCAGCGTGAAATGCGCCTGCGGGCGGACAATCGCCAGCGGGATGCCTGGCAGGCCAGGACCGGTACCCACATCGATAAAGCGCTCGCCCACAAGATGAGGCTCAACGACGATGCTGTCGAGAATATGGCGCACCAGCATCTGCTCAGGATCGCGCACTGACGTCAGGTTGTAGGCTTTGTTCCACTTATGCAGCATTTCAACGTAGCCAACCAGCTGCTCTTTTTGCCGATCGGTCAGGGATATTTGTGCGCTTTTCAGCAGAGCGGAGAGTTTATTAATCACGAAGAAGTCCCGTAGGGGCCGGGCAATGCCCGGCCCATTTTTTATGGACAGGCAAGCCGACCCGTATTTCAGGTCAGGCGCTTTTGCGCAGCAGGCCCTGTTTTTTAAGGTAGATAAGTAAAATAGAGATCGCTGCCGGGGTAATACCGGAAATGCGCGATGCCTGGCCAATCGATCCCGGTTTGTGATCGTTCAGCTTGGCGATCACCTCATTAGAGAGGCCGCTCACCTGCTGGTAGTTGAGATCGACAGGCAGCAGGGTGTTTTCATTACGCAGCTGGCGGTCAATTTCTTCCTGCTGGCGAACGATATAACCTTCGTATTTCACCTGAATTTCAACCTGTTCCGCCGCCTGTGGATCGCTCAGCGCCGGGCCGAAGCTGCTCAGGGTCATCAGATTCTGATAGGTCATTTCCGGGCGGCGCAGCAAATCTTCACCGCTGGCTTCTTTGGTCAGCCCGGCGCTCAGTAGGGTATTCACCTCAGCGACGCATTCTGACTTCGGATGTACCCAGATATCACGCAGACGCTGACGCTCCAGCTCAATGCTTTCCAGCTTCTCGTTGAACCGCGCCCAGCGTGCATCGTCGACCAGACCCAGCTCGCGACCGGCTGCCGTCAGGCGCAGATCGGCGTTATCCTCACGCAGCATCAGACGATACTCTGCGCGCGAGGTAAACATGCGGTACGGTTCTTTGGTGCCGAGCGTGCAGAGATCGTCCACCAGTACGCCCAGGTAAGCCTGATCGCGACGTGGTGCCCAGGTCTCTTTGTCAGCCGACAGACGACCCGCATTGAGGCCCGCCAGCAGACCCTGTGCTGCCGCTTCTTCGTAGCCAGTGGTGCCGTTGATCTGTCCGGCAAAGAACAGTCCGTCGATATATTTACTTTCCAGCGTCGGCTTCAGATCTCTCGGATCGAAGAAATCGTACTCGATGGCATAGCCAGGGCGAACAATTTTGGCGTTTTCCATACCCTGCATGGAACGGACAATCTGCATCTGCACGTCAAACGGCAGGCTGGTAGAGATGCCGTTTGGATAAATTTCGTTGCTGGTTAATCCTTCCGGCTCCAGGAAGATCTGGTGCGCGTTACGATCGGCAAAGCGCATCACCTTGTCTTCAATCGACGGGCAGTAGCGTGGGCCGATCCCTTCGATCACACCGGCATACATCGGGCTGCGGTCGAGGTTATTGCGGATCACCTCATGGGTTTTCTCATTGGTATAGGTGATGTAGCACGGCACCTGCTGAGGATGCTGGCTGACATTGCCCATAAACGAGAAGACCGGCATGGGGGTATCACCATGCTGCGGAGCCAGAACGCTGAAGTCGATAGTGCGGGCATCAATACGCGGTGGCGTACCGGTTTTCAGGCGACCAACGCGCAGCGGCAGCTCACGCAGGCGGCGCGATAGCGAGATGGATGGCGGATCGCCTGCACGGCCACCGCTGTAGTTATCCATACCGATATGAATTTTACCATCGAGGAAGGTTCCGACCGTCAGCACCACGGCTTTGGCACGGAACTTCAGTCCCATCTGGGTAACAGCACCCACGACACGATCGTTTTCGACGATCAGATCTTCAACCGCCTGCTGGAAGATCATCAGGTTAGGCTGATTCTCCAGGGCAGTGCGCACAGCCTGACGGTACAGCACACGGTCAGCCTGAGCACGGGTAGCCCGTACGGCAGGGCCTTTGCTGGCGTTTAGTATCCTAAACTGGATACCGGCCTGGTCGATAGCGTGTGCCATCAGTCCGCCCAGTGCGTCCACTTCTTTTACCAGATGTCCTTTCCCGATGCCGCCGATCGCCGGATTGCAGGACATTTGTCCCAGCGTGTCGATGTTATGGGTTAATAACAGGGTTTGTTGACCCATACGGGCAGCGGCCATCGCGGCTTCCGTTCCCGCATGACCACCACCAATCACGATGACGTCAAAAGGATCTGGATAAAACATGGTACTGCACCTCGCGGTTTGTGCGAATTAAGGGAGTGTTGCTGAGGGCGTGGATTCTACTCAACTTTAGACGATGGCGAAAGCACCGGGATCTTCGTGTATTAAAAAGAAGATCTTTTTTATTTAGAGATCTCTTTATTAGATCTTCTATTAGGATCGACGATCTCTGTGGATAAGCCTTTTTTGCTGATTAGGATCAAGCAATTAGACAGGATCATTAGCTGTTAATGATCGGTGATCCTACGCCGTATAAGCTGGGATCTAAATGGCATGTTATCCACAGGACCCGGCAGGCTACCAAGTTGTTATTGGGATAAACACCGGTTATTACCCGGTATTGAGCCTTGTTATCCACAGATGAATGCGTTAAAACCAGGCAAAAAAGAGCATTATTTACAAAACTCAGGATCGGAAAAGCACGATTCTGTAGATCAACGCGACGATCTCAGCCCGATCCCGCTGTGGTTCAGATCAGTTCTTTCCAACTGTCGACCCAGACACCGGCAGGATCTTCCGGAATTTCATGTTGCAGCACGTCAATATCCAGACGATCGCCAATACGCTTTGCACCCAGAGAGCTCAGAAGCGTATCGAATTGCTCAATGGCCCCGCAGAACAGGTCATATTCCCGGTTACCCAGACCGACAGCGCCATAGCGCAGGTTGCTCAGATCGGGCTGTCCTTCCTTTATGGCATCAAACAGCGGCTGAATATTGTCCGGCAGTTCACCGGCTCCGTGGGTAGAACACACCACTATCCAGATCCCTTCCTGTTTCAGCTCTTCCAGCTCCGGTCCGTGCAGCGTTTCGGTGGTATGCCCTGCCTCTTCCAGCTTCTCAGCAAGATGATCGGCAACATATTCTGAGCTGCCTAAAGTGCTGCCACTGATTAACGTAATATCGGCCATGATGAGATCTCTGAATGATAATGGCGGGCATTGTACGCTGTGATCAGGCTGGGATCTACCTGTGGGTAAGTGGGGGTATTCAGCGGCAGAAGGATAAGGTACGCAGGAAACACCTGTGCATAAAATGATGCACAGGTTAAGAGGATTAAGGCGTGATAGTACGCATAATCGGGTTCTGCAGAGAGATCAGCGTTTCAGTTGACTGGATTTCATCAATGGTCTGGATCTTGTTGATCAACACCAGCTGCAGCGCATCGATCGAGCGGCACATCACCTTAATAAAGATGCTGTAGTGCCCGGTGGTGTACCAGGCTTCGACCACTTCTTCCAGCTGCTCCAGTTTTGCCACGGCTGCGGGATAGTCCCTGGCGCTTTTCAGAATGATGCCAATAAAGCAGCAGACGTCGTAGCCCAGCATCTTCGGGTCTATCTCCACCCGTGTCCCTTTAATGATGCCCGCCTGCTTCATCTTTTCCACGCGTACGTGAATGGTGCCGGGGCTGACGTTAAACTGTTTAGCCAGCTCGGCGTAGGCCGTACGGGCATTCTCCATCAGCGCATTAAGAATGGCGCGATCGAGGGTATCTGGCTGCATGTTTTCGGCCATGGCGGCTCCATGATTGAATTTCTTTCAATGAATAGAGTAGTAATGTGCGGGATCGTGAACAAAATGGCAATCAGAGTGAGGATATGACAGCGGGCACCGGCAGGCACCCGCTGTCAGGCAGGGTTAGCGTTTACGCCACAGCGTGACCTGAGCGACAGTGTGCTGATACTTACGTGCGGTTTCGCGGATTACAAACGGAACGTCCTGCGCCGGGGCTATCTCCTCAAAGTCGGCAGCCAGCAGGCGCTGCAGTGCCTGATAAGTTGAGAGCGCCTCACCATTTTCACGCACCCCACCCAGCCAGTTCTCTTTCGGCGTGAACTCTTCCAGCCAGGTATAAGGCGAGGAGAGCACCAGAACACCACCGGAACGGATCATACGGGTAATGTCCTTCAGGAAGCGCTGCGGCTGGCGTAGGCGGTCAATCAGGTTGGAGGCCAGCACCAGATCGTAAGGCTGCACCTGTGGCTTCAGGTTACAGGCATCGCCCTGAACGAACTGAATGCGTGCCGCCTGTTCTGCGCCGAGGCCAAAATCTTTCAGCCGCACCTGGCGATACTCCACCAGATCGCCCTCTTCCTGAGTGACATAGCGGAAGTCTTCGCCGCTGGTCAGCTGGAGCGCTACGTCAATAAAGCGCGCCGAGTAATCCATGCCGACCACCTGCTCGAAGTGGCGCGCCAGTTCGAAGCTGGCGCGACCGGTGGCACAGCCAATATCCAGCGCACGCTGACGTTTGTCGGTGAGCGTACAGGCAATGTCCACCAGCGCTTTGCCGTAGTTGGGCACGCCGAAGTAGTCCGGACCGTACTGGAAGTCGAGGTACTGCGACACCATGCTGTCGGTTTCGTACGGGTTGCTGGTCATGCTCTCCTGATGGCTGGAGACCACATAGCGGAAACCGGCATGCTGGAAGAAGTGGCGGCGGAAGGCATAACGCGCCGACTTCAGCGCTTCATTCCCCGTCGAGATCCAGCTCCCCCCTTTGATCAGGGCGTGCTTGCCGTCAAAGGTCGGCGTGGAGAAGTCATCGTAAAGTGGATGTACGCGGAAACCCTCAAAGCCGTTGATCGGTGTGGTTGTCCACTGCCAGACGTTGCCGATCAGGTCATAAAAGTCTCCCTGGGCAAAACGGTCCACCGGGCTGGATGATGCCCAGTACGCGAGGTTGATATTGCCCGGTGCCTGCTGCCAGTCGGGCTGATCGCTGGCGACCTGCTCACGCAGCAGCATCCATTCGCTTTCTGCGGGAAGCTGTACCGACTGACCCGTGACTTCTGCCTTCCAGCGGCAGAACGCGGCGGCTTCCAGCTGGTTTACTTCGGCTGGCCAGTCCCAGGGCATGGCGACCTCTTCTGCCATCAGGCGAAGTTTCAGCTCGTCCGGACGGTCGGGGCTGCCGACCCAGAAGGTAGGCTGGATGGCCTGGGCAAATTCGCGCCAGTTACCGCCTTCTTCATCCCACCAGCGTGGCGTCTGATAGCCTCCGGCAGCGACAAATTCAAAAAACTCGGCGTTGCTGACCAGCATTTTACTGGCCTCAAACGCTTTGACGTCGCTGACGCGATTGCCGTACTCGTTATCCCAGCCATACGTGTCGTCGGTTTTACCCTGCGTGACCTGCCCGGCAGAGACATTAATCAGAGCGTTATGCGGCACCGCCAGACGGTCATGACGCGCATCCGGACACACCGGCCAGTGCGGTTGAGGTTTCACCCACGCCAGCGGTAGCTGACGTATCAGCACGCTGGAGGTTTCCAGGTGGATACGTTCGTGCTCAATGCCCATCAGGATGACCCAGGCCGGGCTGTCCCAGCTAATTGGCAGGGTCAGCGGCATCTGCCGGATAAACTGTTCAATACGGTTGCGCACCTTACCGCGATAGTCACGCAGCTCGGCCACCGACGGCCAGTCATAGTGGCTGTTATCCAGATCGTCCCAGCTCATTTCGTCAACGCCGATCGCCATCATGGCTTCGATTTTATCGTCGGTGCGGCTGTCGATCAGGCGGCCCGCCATCAGCTTGTTGATATAGAAGGTGGCGGTGTGGCCGTAATAGAAGATAAGAGGATGGCGCAGCGAGATCGCTTTGGTAGTCCAGGCGCGGTCATCTGCCAGGCAGTCAAACAGGCTCTCGTACAGCTCCCACGTCTGGCGGAAGTAGGTCAGCAGCTGCTGGCGTTTTTGTTCCGGATCGTTGCCGCTTAACGTCAGCGTGCGGGTTGGTGCAGGTAATCCTGTCTGGTGTTGTTGCAAAGTCACGTGATGCTCCCATCTTGCCCAATATGCCAAATGGCTAAAGCGTATACATCACTATAGCAAATATGCTTTGCCAGTATTGACAGATAGCAGGGACGGTCAGCGCTTCCAGCGGCGCAGCAGGCGGCTTTTCAGGCCGGTGTCGAAGCGCCAGATATGGTCAAAGATGCGCATGATGCCGGGTTTTCCATGATCGGACATGGCAACGGCATGAAAACGCTGGAGTTGTCGGCTCTGGTGATCGCGTACGCGCGCAATGATGGGATCGGGCAGGCGCTGGGCGATAAAGTCAGAGAGGATCACCGCATCCGCATCCTGCCAGAGCGGGCCGGACATTTTTTGTAACACAGCATCCAGGCAGGCAGCCAGATCGGTACCGCCGCGAAAACGCTGGCTGAGAAAACGGATCGCCTGACTGATGCCATCTTCAGCGGTCAGTTCATAGCCCACCACTTCATGGGCAAACAGCATAATGTAGCAGCGACGGTTATCCGCCAGCGCGACCTTCAGCAGGGCGAGACAGAAGGCTTTGGCACAGCGTTCGTTGAAGCCGCCCATTGAACCGGAGGTATCCACGCAGATGATAAACGGTCCGCGCGGCTGTTCGTCGTGGTGTTGATGGGTGACCGGGCGCAGCGTGACTTTGTCATGCCAGCTCTCCCCCTGAAGCCGGTAAGTGAGCAGGCGTTTTTCCACCAGCCGGCGATAAAACTCCATCTCCAGCTCGCTGATGCCGAGCGTCGCCAGCTCCGGAGGCAGCAGGCGCAGAATATCGTCACTCTGGTGCAGGCCGTTGACCTCTTCCGGCACGTTTTCCGGTTCGCGCACCAGCTGGTGGAAAACCTCCGGCGGCGCATCCTGAGACAGCACCGCTTTAGCTTCCCGGCTGCGGCCCAGCTGTTCCGCCAGCTTTAGCAGTTCTGGCTGGCTGGCGAGGAAATCACCGTACTGCACAATCAGCTGATAGTCACCGCGCTCCAGTGAACTGCGCGTCAGATCCCACAGCCGCCCTGCGGCCGCTTCGTCATCATCCGCCAGCACCGGCGCCAGCTGACCGCTCATCGCCAGGCGCTGTTGCAGTTCGGCCAGCAGCTTATCGCGCTCCTGATCGAGCAGCTGCTGGTTGAGCGTCAGGGTTTGCAGGGTCAGGCTCAGGCGCCAGCGCTGCAAGAACAGCGTCTGCTGGGCGCTGGTGAGCTGCTGGCTGTCATTGTTGGCCACCAGCAGGCGGGATTTTTCGGCAAACGGCGAGTGCTGTTGCTCAAGCCAGGTCAGCAGCTCAGGGAGCCGGACGCTAAAATCATGCGGGTTCAGGGTCTGAAACTGCTGGAATCGGCTGAACTCTTCTGCCAGATCCTGCGGCACCGGCGTCGATTTCAGCTGTTGCAGGATCTCCGCTTTCCAGTGGGGAAGGTCGCGCGTCAGCGCATTTTTCAGTTTAGGAAATTTTTCAAAAAAGGTCGCCAGCTGTGGCGAGGCGAGCAGGGTGATCACCAGCTCTTCGATCAGCTCATTCTCGCTGACGGCCAGAAACATGCTCAGCGTATCCAGCGAGATCACTGGCGAGCCTGTTTCAGCTGTTCTGCAACCTGTTGCAGACTGTCTTCTATCCGTGCCAGCCAGTCATCGCTGATAAACAGGCAGCGATGATTCTGGCTGAACAGCGTGCGCTGCGCCCTGAGCTGCGCCTCTAATTCGTCCAGCGCCAGGGTGATTTCTTCCGGTAAGCCCTGCTGGGGTTTGCCCGGCAGCATCAGGCGCGTCGCCTGCAGGCTGACATCGCGCAGCGTCAGACAGTCGTAGCCGTCCACGTGCAGGTCGAGCGTCTGCGCAAAGCCGATACCATTCAGCTTGCCGCGCATTTCACCGCCTTTTTGCAGCCAGTGGTGCAGCGCCTCGCGAGCGAGAGTGATGTGGGTGACCTGAATATCGTGCAGGGTCAGGGGTTTTTGCAGCATTAACGTTAAGGTCTCGGCGGCCAGCGTTGCGGGCAGGTCGAAATGGGGTTTGCGGCTGAACATACCGCCGTGCTTCTCCAGACGAATGGCCTGCTCGGCGCTCTGCTGCTGCTGCAATGCCAGGCGGCGGGTGTTGATTTGCTGCAGTTTGAACAGGATGGGCTGCTGCTGCCAGCCCTGCTGGGTGATCAGGTTGTCCAATTCGCGGTCCAGCAGCTTCATCGATCCCACGTCGTGCCACAGACAGTCTTTCAGCAAAATCAGGTCGATAGGCGCGATCGCATTTCGGCCACTGTAGAAGGCGCTGGCCTGCAGCAGATGGATCGCTTTTTTCCACCGACGGTCAGAGACATAGGGGGCTTCAGGCTGATTTTCCAGCAGCTGACGCAGCTGGAAAATCAGCTCAAAAACATCATCGGGCAGGCTGACTTTGCTGATACCCTGCTGCCACTCCAGATACTCCTCATCACTGATGCACAGCGAATCAGAGACCGGGTTTTGATTTTCATCCTGCTGGTGGGTCAGCAGGCTACGGAAGTTCTGTTTTTCGTGAACGTTATCCAGCCACAGGCGGATCAGCATACGGTCATACAGCGCTTCCAGCCCGCTGTCTGCTTCCGGAAGTTCGTTAGAGGCAGTGACCAGCAGACGCATCGGAATTTTTTCTTCACTGTCACCGTTGCGAAAGCGGCGTTCGTTAATCGCGGTCAGCAGCGTGTTAAGAATAGCGGGCCCGGCCTTCCAGATTTCGTCGAGAAACACGATTTCCGCATCGGGCAGATAACCTTTTGTCAGGCGCTGGTAGCGCCCTTCGTCTTTTAGTGCCTGAATAGAGAGGGGGCCAAACACTTCTTCCGGAGTGGAGAAGCGGGTCATCAGGTACTCAAAGGCGCGGGAATGCTGAAAAGCATACTTGAGTCGTCGGGCAATCAGGCTTTTGGCAATTCCCGGTGGACCGAGTAAAAAGACACTTTCACCGCACAGCGCGGCGAGCAGGCAAAGGCGAATCGCATGATGGCGTTCGTAAAGTCCTTTCTCTAAAGCATTGCTGAGGCGGGCGATTCGTTCCGCCAGTAATTGAGAGTGGGCCATAGTCAAACATTCATCCTTTTCTACGGTCAGGCCAGATTGCTTTCTGGCGAGCGCAAACACTACTGGCTATGATGCTTGAAAGAGTTGATTGCAGTCAGCTTTTTTATTATCAAAGGGTGACACTGACCATTGATGTTGTCATTTTACCGGCAATTAAGGATAGGCATTCATGCTTAATCATGCATACTGTGCGCGTTTTGACGGGTCGTTGAGCCGTACGCAATCCCGCGTCAGTCCACCGCAACAAAAGACAAGTCTATGAGTTCTGAGAAGAAGCAGTCCCTGGGCGCCGTTACGCTGGCCGCCATTGGTGTGGTATATGGTGATATTGGCACCAGCCCGCTGTACACCCTGCGCGAATGTCTGTCAGGGCAGTTTGGTTTTGGTGTTGAACGGGATGCCGTTTTTGGCTTCCTGTCGCTGATTTTCTGGCTACTGCTACTCACCGTCTCGCTGAAATATATCAGCTACGTGATGCGCGCCGACAATGCCGGGGAAGGCGGGATACTGACACTGATGTCGCTGGCAGGCCGCAATACTGGTGCGCGTTCCACCGCCGTATTGGTGATCATGGGTCTGATCGGCGGCAGCTTCTTTTACGGCGAGGTGGTGATCACCCCAGCGGTATCGGTGCTTTCGGCCATTGAAGGCCTGGAGATCGCCGCTCCCTCCCTGGACCGCTACATTGTGCCGCTGGCGATAGGCGTGCTGACCCTGCTGTTTGTGATTCAGAAACACGGTACCGGTCTTGTCGGAAAGCTGTTTGCGCCGGTGATGCTGCTGTGGTTCCTCGTGCTGGCGGTGCTGGGTGCGCGCGGCATCATCAGCAATCCTGAAGTTCTGCATGCGATGAACCCTTACTGGGCGGTGCATTTCTTCGTTGAATATAAAATGGTGTCCTTCTTTGCGCTGGGCGCGGTGGTGCTGGCGATCACCGGGGTCGAGGCGCTGTACGCCGATATGGGCCACTTTGGGAAGTTCCCGATTCGCCTTGCCTGGTTTATTGTTGTGCTGCCGTCGCTGGTGCTGAACTACTTCGGTCAGGGGGCGCTGCTGCTGAAAAATCCGGAAGCGATTAAGAACCCGTTCTTCCTGCTGGCTCCTGACTGGGCGCTCATCCCGATGCTGATTCTGGCCACGCTGGCCACGGTGATTGCTTCCCAGGCGGTCATTTCAGGGGTCTTCTCCCTGACGCGCCAGGCGGTCCGTCTGGGCTATCTGCCTCCGATGCGCATTGTTTATACCTCGGAAGAGGAGTCGGGTCAGATCTATATCCCGGTGATTAACTGGCTGCTGTTTGTCTCGGTGGTGATTGTGATTGTCGGCTTTGAACACTCGAGCAATCTGGCCGCCGCTTACGGCATCGCCGTGACCGGCACCATGGTGCTGACCGCTATCCTGTGCAGCGTGGTGGCAATTAAAAACTGGCACTGGAATCGCTATCTGGTGATCACGCTGCTGATCGGCATGTTGTGCATCGACGTTTCGCTGTTCTCGGCCAACCTGGTGAAAGTGTTTGCCGGAGGCTGGCTGCCGCTGTCGCTGGCGCTGGTGATGTTTGTCATCATGACCACCTGGAAAAGTGAACGCTTCCGCCTGCTGCGCCGCATGCATGAGCACGGCAACTCTCTGGAGGCGATGATCGCTTCGCTGGAGAAATCCCCACCGGTGCGCGTACCGGGCACCGCCGTGTATATGTCCCGTGCGCTGAACGTGATCCCGTTTGCCATGCTGCATAACCTGAAACACAACAAGGTGCTGCACGAGCGCGTGGTGCTGCTGACGCTGCGTACCGAAGATGCACCTTACGTGCACAACGTGAAGCGGGTGACCATCGAGCAGTTGTCGCCTACGTTCTGGCGCGTGGTGGCCAGCTACGGCTGGCGTGAAACGCCTAACGTTGAAGAGATTTTCCACCGCTGTGGGCTGGAAGGGCTGAGCTGCAGGATGATGGAAACATCGTTCTTTATGTCGCATGAATCGCTGATTATCGGTAAACGACCGTGGTATCTGCGCCTGCGCGGCAAACTGTTCCTTGCGCTACAGCGTAATGCCCTGCGTGCCCCCGACCAGTTTAAAATTCCGCCTAACCGCGTGATTGAGCTGGGAACCCAGGTCGAGATCTGATTCGTTATCATCTGTAGGGCGGACCTTTTGTTTCGGTCCGCCCGCTGATCGACCAGGAAAATGCCTGCCCTCTACAGTTTTATGGTCACCGCAAACCCGCCTTCGGCCCGATTATTCATCGCCACCGTCATGCCGTGCAGATGGGCAATATGATGAACGATCGACAATCCCAGACCACTGCCTGACTGCTGCTGACCCGGTGGGCGATAAAAACGTTCGCCTATCCTTGCCAGCGCTTCCGGGCTGACGCCTGGCCCGCTATCCAGCACCTGCAAACAGCCGGGTTCCAGCTTCAGCCAGACTTCACTGCCTGGCGGGCTGTAACGGATGGCATTATCCAGCAGATTACGCACCAGCAGTGCCAGCAGCAGCGGATTACCGTGCTGTAGCACCGGCGTTGCCGGGGCATCCAGTGCCAGTTCAACACCGGCCGCCTGCGCGCTCGCATACTGATCGACCACCGCCTGCTGTACGATCCCCTGCCAGTGAACGCTCTGTTTTTCCAGATCGTCTCCGGCATCCAGCCTTGAAAGCGTCAGCAGCTGATCCACCAGCCGGGTGGCGCGGTCGATTCCGGCATCCAGACTGTTCAGCGCATGATGGCGCACGGCGGCGTCATCGTGCGCCAGCTGAGCAACTTCGGTCTGCACTTTTAACGCGGCCAGCGGGCTGCGCAGCTCGTGGGCGGCATCTGAGGTAAAGCGGCGTTCGCGCAGCAACAGCTCTCCGGTGCGGCTGAACAGCTGATTCAGCTCTGTCAGCAGAGGGCGCACTTCCTGCGGCACACGCGGGGCGGTAAGGGGGGCGTTATCATCCGGGGCACGCTGCCGCAGCTGGAGGGCAATCTGTTTTAGCGGAGCCAGTTCACGGGTGACCAGCCACAGCATCAGCAACAGCATCACCGGCAGCGCCGCCAGCCAGGGCATCAGGTTCGTTTTGACCAGGTCGCGCGTCATATCATCGCGATACTCCCACTCCTGACCCACCACCACCACATACTGATTATCCAGCGTGTGCAGCCAGACCATGCGCCAGCGGTCATCGTCGCCTTTCAGCCGTCCGTCAAGGAAACCATCGCGCTGATAGTCAAAGATAAAATCTTTGCCCTTATCGCCATCGTTGAGCACCATTTTCCCTTCACGGGTAAAGACGGCGAAGGACAGCGCATCATCATCCTGATCGCCGCGATGGTGGCGCAGCATTTTTTTGGTTTTTGGCAGCGGTAGCTGCTGGCTGAACTGATCGGGATTCAGGCGCAGCAGGCGTTTAGCGAACAGCATCTGCTGGGTGTCAAACAGCTCGTTGATGTTGTGGCGCGTCTGCCACCAGGAGCCGACGGCGGCGGCTCCCCAGCACAGCAGGCTGAGCAGCAGGAAACCCAGCATCAGCCTCACGCGCAGGCTGCGCTGCATCACGGTGCCGCTCCCAGCGTGTAGCCCACACCGTGGATGGTGCGAATAAACTCACTGCCCAGTTTTTTGCGCAGGTGATGAATGTGGACTTCTACGGCATTGCTGGAAACATCATCATCCCAGCCGTAGATCTTCTCTTCCAGCTGTGGCCGGGTCAGTACCCGTCCGGCATTCAGCAGGAACAGCTCCAGCAGAGCCATTTCACGCGCCTTCAGCACCAGCGGTTCGCCGTTCAGGGTGACGGTGTGTGAACCGGGTTCCATCACCACGTTGCCGTGTTTCAGCGTCGGCTGCAGCTGGCCGTGGCGGCGGCGGATCAGCGCCTGTAAGCGGGCGGCCACTTCGCTTAAAGCAAAGGGCTTGCACAGGTAGTCATCTGCCCCCAGCTGTAACCCGTTAACGCGCTGTTCCAGCGCATCACGCGCCGTCAGGATTAACACCGGTTCATCCTGCCCCTGCTGTCGCCACTGGCGCAGAATATCCAGCCCGTCAATTTCCGGCAGGCTGAGATCCAGCACTACCGCATCGTAAGGGGCGGCACTCAGCGCCCGCAGCCCCTCTTTACCCTGGGTAAACCAGTCGATGCTGAATCCCAGTTTGCTTAATCCGGCTTTAATCCCGTCACCAATCAGTTGGTCATCTTCAATAAGTAAAATTCGCATTGGTTTATCCCCCCGCAGTTCACCGAGTTATACGGAATCCTGATGCTGCTTGTACAGCAAGGATCGGCGATATTCGCGGATTTTCGTCAATTTAAAACAATAAAGTGGCGATGGCCGATCTCTTAAGATCCTGTTAAGAAGCTTTTGCTGTAATACTTACCGACAGACATTCACCGGCGGAATAACTGCCCACCTCCATAAGGAAAAGTGAACATGATGAAGAAGACAGCTGCGTTAATGGCGATTGCCACCCTGATGTCAATGCCTGTACTGGCCGCTCAGACCGGAGGTTTTGTTGACCCGAATGCGCCAACGGCTCAGGTTCAGAAAGGCGGCTTTAGCGGCCCGAACGGCACCGTTGCCACCGTGAAACAGGCTCAGGATATGAGTGATGATGCCTGGGTGACGATGCGCGGTCATATTGAAAAGCGCGTGGGCGATGAAGACTATCTGTTCCGCGACGCGACCGGCACCATGACCGTTGAAATCGACGACAAGCGCTGGGATGGCCTGACCATCGGCCCGAAAGACAATGTTGAACTGCAGGGCAAACTGGATAAAGACTTCAACTCTCTGGAGCTGGACGTTAAGCAGGTACGTAAAATCGGCGGTTAATCACCGCCCAACAGCGTCACCAGGTGATGGACGGCGGGGGAGCGATCCCAGCGTCGCCAGGCCAGAGCAATATCGCTGCCCAGCGCGGCATCCTCAATCTGATGGAAGCTGACGCCGGGCAGACTGATACAGCGCAGAGAATCCGGCACAATGGTGATGCCAAAACCGGCCGCCACCATGCTGATGCCGGAAGATATTTGCGGTGACTGCTGTACGCCATCCGGCTGAAACCCGGCACGCAGGCAGGCGCTGATAATCACTTCATACAGGCTGGGGGCCACCTCACGCGGGAACAGAATCAGGGGTTCCTTACTCAGCTGCGCCAGCGACAGGCAGGGGGTATTACCAAGCGGATGTCCGTCCGGCAACACCAGCGCCATTTTCTCCGTAGCGATCACTTTCAAATTAAACGCCTTACTGCTCTCACAGGGCAGACGCACAAAGGCCGCATCCAGAAAACCCTCCTGTAAATCCTGCATCAGCGCCGCCATATTCTCTTCGCGCGGTAGCAAACTGATGGCCGGAAATCGCGCCTGAAACTGACGCAACAGCCGGAATATCTGCGGATGAAACGCGCTGGAACTGGCAAAACCAATCGACAGCTGGCCGCTGATACCACGCGCTATGCCTTTGGCTTTCTCCAGCGCATGACCGGTCAGCGCCAGAATCTGGCTGGCATCCTGATAAAACGCCTCCCCGGCATCCGTCAGTTCCACCCCGCGCGTCAGTCTTTTCAGCAGCGGAGTGCCGATCTCCTCTTCCAGCTTCTTGATTTGCTGACTCAGCGGTGGCTGTGAAATGCCGAGCATTTCCGCGGCCCTGGTGAAGTGCTTCGTTTCAGCAACGGCAACGAAATAACGTAGATACCGCAGTTCCATATCGAAAACGTCTCAAAGTGAGGGGTTCTCTATATTGGAATCGATAACTGAAACGAGTCAACATGAATAAATACTTCTTAACAGTTTAACGGGGAAGGCGGTAATGACACATTCTGTAACTGATTGTTCATGTACGGAACAACTCACCACAACGGTCAGAGAGATGCAGAAGGAAAGACCAGAAAGCGTAATCTATCAGACCTCTTTAATGAGCGCGTTACTCAGCGGTGTTTATGACGGTACCACCACGGTGTCCGACCTGCTGAAGAAAGGTGATTTCGGTCTGGGGACCTTTAATCAGCTGGACGGAGAACTGATCGCTTTTAACCGCGAAGTCTATCAGCTGCGTTCGGACGGAAGCGCGCGTGCGGCCCGGCCCGATCAGCAGTCGCCGTTTGCCGTAATGACCTTCTTCCGTCCCCAGTATCAGCACCGCTTTACTGGCCCGGTCAGCCGCGCCGACGTCCATCAGATTATCGACCAGCAGGTCAGTTCAGATAATCAGTTCTGCGCACTGCGGCTCGACGGTCTGTTCAGCCGCGCTGAAACGCGCACTGTTCCCTGTCAGCATCGCCCGTATAAATCAATGCCGGAAGTGCTCGGCCAGCAGCCGACCTTCCATTTTGAGCAGCGCAGCGGCGTGCTGATTGGTTTCCGCACGCCGCAGTATATGCAGGGGATCAACGTTGCCGGCTATCACGAACACTTTATTACTGACGATCGCCAGGGGGGCGGTCATCTACTGGATTATCAGCTCGATCGCGGCACGTTAACTTTTGGGGAGATCAGCAAGCTGGTGATCGACCTGCCGGGTGACAGTGATTTCCTGCAAGCCAACCTTAATCCGGACAATCTGGATTCTGCCATTCGGTCCGTAGAGAGCTGATAACAGGGGAGTAAAAGATGAAAAATGTAACCGATGTTCAGCAGTGGGCGCATGGGGCCGATCTGGTTGTGGCGCAGCTTGAAGCACAGGGCGTAAAGCAGGTGTTCGGCATTCCCGGTGCCAAAATTGATAAAGTTTTTGATTCACTGCTGGATACCTCCATCCAGACCATTCCGGTACGCCACGAGGCGAATGCGGCCTTTATGGCGGCTGCGGTGGGCAGACTGACCGGCAAAGCCGGGGTGGCACTGGTCACCTCGGGGCCGGGGTGTTCTAACCTGATCACCGGCATGGCCACCGCGACGACCGAAGGCGATCCGGTGGTGGCTTTGGGCGGCGCGGTAAAACGGGCAGATAGTGCGAAGCAGGTACATCAGAGTATGGATACCGTAGCGATGTTTCGCCCGGTCAGCAAATATGCGGTGGAGGTCGGGTCCTCTGACGCCATCGCTGAAGTGCTGTCGAATGCGTTTCGCAGCGCTGAGCAGGGGCGACCCGGTGGGGCCTTTGTCAGCCTGCCGCAGGATATTGTCAATGAGCCGGCACGCGGGCACCTGCTGAATACTCGCGGGCAGCTGCTGCTGGGAGCGGCCCCGGATGCGGCCATTGCGGCAGTCGCGCAACAGATTGCGCAGGCGAAAAACCCGGTGCTGCTGCTTGGCCTGATGGCCAGTCAGCCGACCAACAGCAAGGCGTTGCATCATCTGCTGACGCGCAGCCATCTCCCGGTCACCAGTACCTATCAGGCGGCCGGCGCGCTGAACCAGGAGCACTTCTCACGTTTTGCCGGGCGTGTCGGGCTGTTTAATAATCAGGCGGGCGACCGACTGCTGCGTGAGGCGGATCTGATTATCACTATCGGCTACAGTCCGGTGGAATATGAGCCTTCTATGTGGAACAGCGGCAAAGCGACGCTGGTGCATATTGACGTGGTTCCTGCGGATACCGACAACTGTTATCAGCCTGATGCGGAGCTGGTGGGCGACATTGCCGCCACGCTGGAAAAACTGACGGCGCGTATCTCTGGCCCAATCGATCTTAGCCCTCAGGCGGCAGCCATACTGGAGGATCGCCAGCAGCAGCGTGAACTGCTGGCCCTGCGCGGTCACCAGCTCAATCAGTTTGCCCTGCATCCGTTACGCATCGTGCGCGCCATGCAGGACATCATCAACAGCGACGTCACCCTGACGGTGGATATGGGCAGTTTCCACATCTGGATCGCGCGTTATCTCTACAGCTTCCGCGCCCGTCAGATCATGATCTCAAACGGGCAGCAGACCATGGGCGTGGCATTGCCGTGGGCCATCGGTGCCTGGCTGGTGGACCCGTCACGCAAAGTGGTGTCCGTCTCCGGTGATGGGGGGTTCCTTCAGTCCAGTATGGAACTGGAAACCGCTGTAAGACTGGGCGCGAACCTGCTGCATATCATCTGGGTGGATGAGTGCTACAACATGGTGGCCATGCAGGAAGAGAAAAAATATCAGCGGGTTTCCGGGGTGAAATTTGGCCCGATTGATTTTAAAGCCTACGCGGAGTCCTTCGGTGCAGCAGGGTTTGCCGTAGAGAGTGCGGCAATGCTGGAGCCGACGCTGCGTAAAGCGATGGACGTGCAGGGGCCGGCGGTGGTGGCGATCCCGGTGGATTATGCTGACAACCCGCTGCTGATGGGCCAGCTGCATCTCAGCCAGATTTTGTAATTTCGCTAAGCGATAACAGAGAAGGCGTTCATATAAAAAACAAAGTGCACTGGTGACCGGCCAGTCGCTGCTGATTGACGGTGGTAGGGTGTTTAATTAAATTTGTTTTTAATTAGCATCACATTTTTTGGATAATATGTGATTGTGTATGAATTTGAGAGAGCTACAATCCTGATTGTGGATTGTAACCACATTGGAAATTTATTGTTAATAAAATGGAGTTTAGATGAGAGATCTCTCGAATAATGAAATTGCTAGCGTATCTGGTGGTAGCAAAGGTCTGCTGGCATTTATAGGTGATGCCATTATTGACGGTGTGAAGTTGACTAACGATGTATTTAACACTCATACGGTAAGCGCTGTTGGCCAGACTGCAGATAAAATCGGTCTGGGTGGCCTGCATCATGCACTGGATTCTGTTGGTTATGCTGTCTCTAAAATTGTTGCAGGGTTTGGTGCTTTATTAGGTGGTGATGCCAGTCGTGTGGATTATCATTATGATGAGGAGTGGGGCGCTTAACGCTCTGTAATTCAATTTGGTCTCCTGCCTGGCAGGAGACCATTTTATTTATAACTTTATTCAATCATCAATTTTTTTAACATGGGTGAACTAAAAATATTGTTAGGGTCGTAACGATTAAGTATTTTTATTGCAGCATCCCATTTATCCTTTCCGCCTAAACTTTGTGGGATCAGCGTATTTAACACGTTTTTATTGCTCCACGTCCCATCATTGGTATAACCCCACCCTTTACTCCATTCAACACGTGCCATGGCATAGTCTCCAGTATAATTTTTAAAGATCCAGTTTTCCATTTCATGATAAAACTTATTCGCGTCAGGCGTGTCTGGCATGGTGAGAATATCCAGCCAGATAGCCGTATCCCATTCCGGGTGATTATCATCTGGCCGGGTTGCTGATAACGCAGGCGCTACTGAACCTGGCGGCAGCCACTCCGTTGGCTGGTCTAACCCGGTCACGCGGATCTCAACAGGTCCATTCATCGGCCATGAATTAACCGCCTGATACTTAGCGACCATATTCTGATAATGGGTGAAGAATTCATGGATAACACGTTGAATATTGGCCCGGCGGGTGATGATGGCATAGCCGTTTGCGGTGACTCTCAGCGTGGTGGGTTTGACATACAATAGTAGGTCTTTGCTCCATCCCCAAAGATCGCCGCTGTTGGTGGCACCCAGTCCGATATCTACCAGGTTGGCTTCCGTTTTACCCAAAGTTGGCGTGAGTTGCGGTTGATTATTTTGAATATTTTTAATAATGTCGGATAACACTTTAGGGACGTTATCTGAAAAAGGATAGTTATACGGCGAATGAACGGGGCGTGACTTGGATGGATAAGACGGCGTCACCGTCCAGGTTTTTACCCAGGGTTTATCAGTGAAAGGGAACCAGATAGCCTCAACGCGACCTGTTTTTTCGACAAAGCTGGCAAAATCTCGTTTTCCGGTATCCGGTTTGCCAAACAATTCATCAATAGCAACATTACTAAAGCTATGGCAGCGTAAGCGCTTATTGCGTGGCACCTGTAATGTCACCTCACTAATAAATGCCCGACCAACGTGAACCAGGAAGGCAGCTATATCGGCTTCGTAGCGCATGAATTTTTTAAGAATATAGGCCTGCTGTGTTTCATCCCACACTACGGCAGTCAGTGAGATAATACTGTTACTCAGCGAACCAAACGTTGTACCCCGGGACAACGTTTCACCGGCAGCAGGTAGGGCTGTACCATGACCACCAATTGCCAGAACGCCACCAAGAGTAATATCTCCCGGTGCCGGAAAAGCAATAAAACCGAGTTTCTTTTTTTCCAGCTCGGTAAGCAGTTTCTCCATGGTAACACCGGTTTGTGCCGTTACGATACCGCCATCTGCACTGGCCGTTATGGAGATATTGGCAAAGCTTTTTTTCATATCGATAAGCAAAACATGACTGTTATCGTTGCTATTCGCGATAGTTAATGGCGACCAGTTATGCTGCATGCCCAGGGGACGTGCTTTATATTTATTCTGATAAGCCCAGTTTACTGCCAGCAGTAATTCACTTTCACTGGCCGGGGTACAAGTCATAATATGGCTCCCTTTAATCTCCCCTGACCAGTTGCTGAAGTTGGTGTAACTGTTTTTCAGCGGAAATGAGCTTCCTGCCAGTGTATTTACGTTCATAGGTTATATCCTTATTTGTATGAATAGACACAATTGGTAGTGCAGGATGATTTTATTTTTTTATTATGAGACCGGCAATTTTGTATTTGTTTGTAGTGGCTGACAGGTTTTTTTTATTTTTCTCTTTGTGAAAAATAATGGTTTGTATTGTTTTAAGGGGTTGTTTCTCGGTAATTTTAATCCTTAAATCAAATGTGCATCAATGTCAGCGAAACGTTTCGATGTTGATCACACTTCCAACATCTGGTGATTGTGTTCCCTCCGCCTTTTCATACACTGCTAGTCAGCGAAACGTTTCGCTCTGGAGTGAATAATGAAAAAAGGCACCTTACTGAATTCTGCTATCTCGTCCGTGATTTCACGTCTTGGTCATACTGACAGCATCGTGATTGGCGATGCTGGCCTGCCGATCCCACAGGGTCCGCAGCGGATTGACCTGGCGGTAACCCATGGAATTCCGACGTTTTTACAGGTTGCCCATGCGGTCACCCACGAGATGCAGGTAGAGAGTGCCATCATTGCGGAAGAAATTAAGCAGCATAATCCGCAGCTTCATAGCGACCTGATCGCCCTGCTCGACTTACTGCAACAACACCAGGGTAATACCATTAGTATCAGTTATGTCAGTCACGAACAGTTCAAACAACAAACTCAGCGCAGTCAGGCGGTCATTCGCAGCGGAGAGTGTTCTCCGTATGCGAATGTCATCCTGGTCGCTGGCGTGACCTTCTGAGGCTGTTATGCAACCTTTACTGCAATTAAAAGGCATTGATAAATCCTTCCCCGGCGTTAAGGCGCTGTCGGGGGCGGCGATCTCTGTCTACCCCGGCCGCGTGATGGCGCTGGTGGGCGAGAACGGCGCAGGTAAATCCACCATGATGAAAGTGCTGACCGGGATTTACGCCCGTGATGCGGGATCTTTTGTATGGCTGGGTAAGGAAACCACTTTTAACGGGCCGAAAGAGTCTCAGGAAGCCGGGATCGGCATCATCCATCAGGAACTCAACCTGATCCCCCAACTGAGTATTGCTGAGAACATTTTTCTCGGCCGCGAATTTGTTAACCGCTTTGGCCGCATTCAGTGGAAAAAGATGCATGCCGAAGCAGATACCCTGCTGAAACGCCTGAATCTGCGCTTCAGCAGCCATAAGCTGGTGGGCGACCTGTCGATTGGCGACCAGCAGATGGTCGAGATCGCCAAGGTGCTGAGCTTCGAGTCGAAAGTGATCGTCATGGACGAACCGACGGATGCGCTGACGGATACCGAAACGGCCTCGCTGTTCCGGGTGATCAACGAGCTGAAAGCCCAGGGCTGCGGCATCGTTTATATTTCCCACCGTATGAAAGAGATTTTTGAAGTCTGCGATGATGTCACCATCTTCCGCGACGGGCAGTTTATTGCCGAACGCGAAGTGGCGACGCTGACGGAGGACTCGCTGATTGAAATGATGGTCGGCCGCAAGCTGGAAGAGCAGTATCCGCGCCTGAACAAAGCGCCGGGAGAGGTTCGCCTTAACGTTGAACATCTCTGCGGCTCCGGTGTGGACGACGTCAGCTTTACGCTGCGTAAAGGCGAAATTCTCGGCGTAGCCGGGCTGATGGGCGCGGGTCGTACTGAGCTGATGAAGGTGCTGTACGGTGCGTTATCCCGCAGCAGCGGTACGGTGACGCTGGACGGGAAAATCGTTGTAGCGCGTACCCCGGAAGAGGGCCTTGCTAACGGCATCGTCTACATCTCTGAAGACCGCAAACGTGATGGTCTGGTGCTGGGCATGTCGGTGAAAGAGAACATGTCACTGACAGCCCTTACCTATTTCAGCCACGGCGGGGGGCGTTTAAAACATGCCGAAGAGCAGCTGGCCGTCGGGGACTTTATCAAGCTGTTTAACGTGAAAACGCCGTCAATGAACCAGCCGATTGGCCTGCTTTCCGGCGGTAATCAGCAGAAAGTGGCGATTGCCCGCGGGCTGATGACGCGGCCGAAAGTGCTGATCCTCGATGAGCCGACGCGTGGCGTTGACGTTGGGGCGAAAAAAGAGATTTATCAGCTGATTAACCAGTTTAAACAGGAAGGGTTGAGCATCATTCTCGTCTCCTCTGAAATGCCGGAAGTGCTGGGTATGAGTGACCGCGTGCTGGTGATGCACGAAGGGCGCCTCAGCGGTGACTTCCCGATTGAACAAGCCTCGCAGGAAATTTTGATGGCGGCGGCAGTGGGTAAACAATACAGCGCGGAGCTGGCAACATTATGAGTACGCAAACAATCCCTTCACGCCGCCTGATCAGTAAGGCATGGCTGCTTGAGCAGAAATCGCTGATTGCGCTGGTGGTGCTGATTGCCATCGTTTCCAGCCTGAGCCCGAACTTCTTCACCGTGGCCAACCTGTTCAACATTCTGCAGCAGACGTCGGTTAACGCCATTATGGCCGTGGGCATGACGCTGGTGATCCTTACGTCCGGTATTGACCTTTCCGTCGGGTCGCTGCTGGCGCTGACTGGCGCGGTTGCGGCTTCTATTGTCGGGCTGGAGGTCAATGCGCTGGTGGCGGTGGCGGCTTCGCTGGCACTGGGTGCCTTTATTGGGGCCATTACCGGGTCGATCGTCGCTAAAGGTAAAGTGCAGGCATTTATTGCCACGCTGGTAATGATGCTCCTGCTGCGCGGCGTGACGATGGTCTATACCAACGGCAGCCCGGTGAATACCGGCTTCAGTGAGAATGCCGACCTGTTTGGCTGGTTTGGCATTGGCCGACCGCTGGGTATTCCGACGCCAGTCTGGCTGATGGGCGTGGTGTTCCTTGCGGCCTGGTACATGCTGCATCATACCCGTCTTGGCCGTTACATCTACGCCCTCGGTGGCAACGAAGCGGCAACGCGCCTGTCGGGTATCAGCGTTAACCGCGTCAAAATTATCGTTTATGCACTGTGTGGCATGCTGGCCGCGCTGGCCGGCACCATCGAAGTGGCTCGTCTCTCTTCCGCGCAGCCGACGGCAGGGACCGGCTATGAGCTGGATGCGATTGCCGCCGTGGTGCTGGGGGGAACCAGCCTCGCTGGCGGTAAAGGCCGGATTATGGGTACGCTGATTGGTGCGCTGATCTTAGGCTTCCTGAATAACGGGCTAAACTTGCTCGGTGTTTCCTCTTACTACCAAATGATCGTCAAAGCGGTGGTGATTTTGCTGGCGGTGCTGGTAGACAACAAAAGCAGTAAATAAAACTCTTTACCCTTACAGGATATGAACATGAAGATGAAAAAACTGACTGCACTGGCCGTACTGTTAAGCGCTACCCTCAGCACCAACGCACTGGCAAAAGACACCATTGCGCTGGTGGTCTCTACCCTGAATAACCCGTTCTTCGTGTCGCTGAAAGATGGCGCGCAGAAAGAAGCGGACAAACTGGGTTACAACCTGGTGGTACTGGACTCTCAGAACAACCCGGCGAAAGAGCTGGCCAACGTGCAGGATCTGACCGTGCGTGGCACCAAGCTGGTGATGATTAACCCGACCGATTCCGATGCCGTAGGTAATGCCGTGAAAATGGCAAACCAGGCCAAGATCCCGGTAATCACCCTGGACCGTGTTGCCTCACAGGGCACCGTTGTCAGCCACGTGGCTTCTGATAACCGTTTCGGCGGCAAAATGGCGGGTAACTTCATCGCCAAGAAAGTCGGCGACAATGCCAAAATCATTGAGCTGCAGGGTATTGCCGGGACATCCGCTGCGCGTGAGCGTGGTGAAGGTTTCAAGCAGGCTGCTGATGCGCACAAATTCAACATCCTTGCCAGCCAGCCGGCTGACTTCGACCGTACTAAAGGCCTGAACGTGATGCAGAACCTGCTGACGGCTCACCCGGACGTGCAGGCCGTGTTTGCTCAGAACGATGAAATGGCGCTGGGTGCCCTGCGCGCATTGCAAACCGCAGGTAAATCTGATGTTGTGGTCGTGGGCTTCGACGGCACCCCGGACGGGATTAAAGCGGTTGAAAGCGGCAAACTGGCTGCGACCGTAGCTCAGTTACCGGAGCAGATCGGCGTTATCGGCGTCCAGACCGCTGATAAAGTGCTGAAAGGCGAGAAAGTACAGGCTATCAATCCGGTTGACCTGAAGCTGGTCACCAAATAAATCAAAGAAAAGCATGGCACGCGCCACCTTCGGGTGGCGCACTTATCTGGACGATCCCCTTATGATGAAAACTGGCAAACTGGCTGTCCTCGGCAGCATTAATGCCGATCACATTCTCAATCTGACGCATTTTCCGCGCCCTGGGGAAACGGTGATCGGGAAGCAGTATCAGGTCGCATTTGGTGGGAAAGGTGCAAACCAGGCCGTCGCCGCCGGGCGCAGTGGTGCAGACATTGCGTTCATTGCCTGTGTGGGGGAAGACGACATTGGCGAACGTATCCGCCAGCAGTTGGTCAATGACCGCATTGATGTCAGCCCGGTAGAAGCTGTGCCCGGTGACTCGACCGGCGTGGCGCTGATCTTCGTCAACGGTGAAGGTGAAAATACCATCGGTATTCACGCCGGGGCTAACGCGGCCCTGACGCCTGCCCGCGTTGAGCAGCATCAGCAGGTGATTGCCGATGCCTCAGCACTGCTGATGCAGCTGGAGTCGCCGCTGGAAAGCGTACTGGCTGCGGCGCGTATTGCGCACCAGCATCAGACGCAGGTAATTTTAAATCCTGCCCCGGCAACGGCGCTCTCTGATGAGCTGCTCTCGCTGGTGGATATGATCACCCCGAACGAAACGGAAGCACAGATCCTGACCGGCGTGGCGGTCAACAGTGATGAAGACGCGGCACGAGCGGCGGCGGTACTGCATGATAAAGGGATTGCCACCGTACTGATTACCCTCGGTAGCCGGGGTGTGTGGTTGAGTGAACAGGGTAGCGGCCAGCGCGTGCCCGGTTTCCGCGTGGAAGCGGTGGATACCATTGCGGCGGGCGACACCTTTAACGGTGCGTTGATTACCGCACTGCTGGAACAGCGTCCGATGGCGGAAGCGGTGCGCTTTGCTCATGCGGCGGCGGCGATTGCCGTCACGCGTCGCGGTGCACAACCTTCCGTTCCGTGGCGTGATGAGATAGACAGCTTCTTGCAACAGCAGGGGTAGATGTGGCAACGATGAAAGATGTCGCCCGCCTGGCGGGTGTCTCGACCTCTACCGTGTCTCACGTCATTAATAACAACCGCTTCGTCAGTGAAGCGGTTCGTGAAAAAGTGACATCAGCGGTGAACCAGCTCAATTACGCACCCTCAGCGCTGGCGCGCAGCCTGAAACTCAATCAGACCCGTACCATCGGCATGTTACTAACTGCCAGCAGCAACCCGTTCTATTCTGAAGTCGTGCGTGGCGTAGAGCGTAGCTGTTACGAGCGGGGATACAGCCTGATATTGTGCAATACCGAAGGCGATGAGGATCGCATGAATCGCAGCCTGGAGACGCTGTTACAAAAGCGTGTCGATGGTTTACTGCTTATGTGTACCGAAAGTCACCTGCCTTCTGCCGAACTGCTTCACCGCTATCCCAGCATTCCTTCCGTGATGATGGACTGGGCACCCTTTGAAGGCAGCAGCGACATTATTCAGGATAACTCCCTGCTGGGGGGAGAGATGGCGACTCAGCATCTCATCTCTCGTGGCTATACGCGAATTGCCTGTATTGCCGGACCACAGGATAAAACGCCCGCACGTCTGCGCCTTGAAGGGTATCAACAGGCAATGGCCAGCGCCGGATTAGCCGTTCCCGCAGACTATATCGTCAGCAGTGACTTCGAGTTTCAGGGCGGGTTTAACGCGATGAATACGCTGTTGGCGCTCAATCCACCGCCGGAGGCCGTTTTTACCTGTAACGATGCGATGGCCGTCGGGGTGTATCACGCGCTTTATCAGGCAGGAATGAGTATTCCGCAGGATATGGCGGTCGTGGGCTACGATGATATCGAACTGGCACGCTATCTGACGCCACCGCTCAGCACTGTTCACCAGCCCAAAGATGAGCTGGGTGAACTGGCGATAGATGCCCTGCTGCACCGTCTTGCCGATCCGACGGCCAGCCCCCAGTTACTGGTCCTGACGCCGGAACTCATGGAGCGTGCCTCGGTCGGTGAGCGCTAGGCTTGCTTCTTTTTATCGCGGTCGCTGATCAGGTTGCGGCCGTCCCCCGGCTTCAGCAGCAGGAACACCAGTGCGGACAGCACGGTGATGATGCCCATCGTCAGGAAGGTGGCATGGAAGTGCTGAAGCGTGGTGCCATCGAAGTTTTGATAAAAGCGCAGTACCGCCGCGCTGACCGCCACGCCAAAACCGATCGCCAGCTGTTGGGTCACCGCCAGCATACTGTTACCGCTGCTGGCATTCGCATCCGTCAGGTCAGCAAGGGTGATGGTATTCATCGCGGTAAACTGCGTTGACATTGCCATACCCAGAATAAACAGTGGGATCAGCAGCGCCAGCATATTCCAGCCCGGCATTTGCAGAGCAAAAGTGGCAATCAGGACGCCAATAATCATGCTGATGCCAACCAGCGTTTTACGGTAGCCAAACCAGCGTAGTACCCCGGTCACCGTTGACTTCGCCAGAATTGAACCCAGCGCGGTGGGGGCTACCATGCAGCCCGCCAGCAGCGCCGTATAGCCAAAACCGACCTGCAACATCAGCGGCATCAGGAAGGGAATGCAGCCGGTGCCCAGCCGCGAGGCAATATTCCCCACAATGCCTACGGAGAAGGTGCGGGTCTTAAACATCGGCAGAGGGAGCAGTGGGGAAGGATGGCGACGTGCGTGTACTATATAGAGAAGCAACAGGACGATACCCGCCAGTAAAACACCCAGAGCGATCATACCTGACACGACCTGCTCACCAAGCAGCTCAATGCCGCTGGATATACCGACCAGACCTAACCCAAACAGCAGGAAGCCGAGCAAATCGAAACGACGCTTTGGCGTGGTGAAGTCCGGCATATATTTGCGCGCATAGAAAATGCCGAGAATACCGATAGGAATGTTGATCAGGAAAATCCAGTGCCAGGTCGCCCAGGTGACCAGGACTCCGCCCAGCAGGGGCCCCAGCACCGGGCCGATTAATCCCGGCATGGTGACAAAGTTGAGCACGGGCAACAGTTCGCTGCGCGGGTAAGCGCGCAGCAGAGCAAGACGGGCCACCGGCATCATCATCGCACCACCAACGCCCTGTATCACACGGGAAGCAACCAGCATCGACAGTGAACCGGACAGCGCACAGGCCAGTGAACCGAGAGAGAACAGAAACACCGCGCTGATAAATACCTTACGGGTGCCAAAACGGTCAGCCAGCCAGCCGCTTACCGGAATCAGCATCGCGACGGTCAGGGTATAGCTGATCACGGCCGACTGCATCGCCAGCGGAGAACGTTCAAGGCTGTGAGCGATAGCGGGAAGGGCGGTATTCAGAATGGTGGCATCCAGCGCCTGCATAAAGAAGGCCATGGCGGCGATCCACGGAAGTCCGGCCATACTGCGCGCGGATTTTATCATTGGTGGTCCTTTCTTTTTATTGGAACGGGTAGGAAATCCCCTGTGTCAGAAAAGAATAGCATCTCCAATTCTCCAGTAACGGAGTTGTTTCATCAGATATAGTTAGTAAATGCTGATTTATTGGCCTGAAAACGTCTGTTTTTACCGCTTCTGATGAAAAATTCTTCTCTCAGCCATTTATTTGCAATAAACACTTGTCAGCTGCCAGAAAATCCCTATACTGCGCCTCCACTGACACGGAACAACGGCTTACAGGCCATCGGGTCAGCAGCGTCAGGTAACTGATAGCGCCGGAAAAACTTCTCAAAAAGAAGTTGACTCCGAAGGAGGAAAGCGTAATATACGCCACCTCGCGGCAGGAAGCTCCGGCACTGCTCGCAACGCTCTTTAACAATTTATCAGACAATCTGTGTGGGCACTCGCAGGATTGATATCAGTCACCTCCGGGTGACAAAAAATATCAAGTCTTAAGAGTGAACACAT
>NZ_JBDFQT010000005.1:0-256707 GCF_039675725.1 Erwinia sp. Eh17-17
GAGGGCAAAGACAATCTGCTCTTCGGTGAATCGTGACTTTTTCATCGGCACCACCTCCGTTCAGGGGAGTGTTTATCATGCCGGAATTCTGTTGCTGAATGGAGCAGGATTTTGGGTCAGGGTCAATTGCTGCAGCCCCGGCGCGCAGTGCATTGAAAAATGGTCACGCCGATCTGCAGCGCTATAAGCGGACAAAAAAGCAGTATGGCTATACGCATGATGCCAGAGCTTTTTTGCACATCAGGGACAATCTCTATCTGGCTGATGCACGTCAGGTCCTCAGGGACTATCAGGCCGATCGCGTGCCGGTTCCGCCTTATGAGTACGATTATGAGGCACCGTCTGCGGCAATGCTGGAGCGAGTCCGACGCTACGCGGGCAATACGCCGGAATACCCACACCCGTAATTTACGGCTAAGAAAAAGCCCCGGACCAGGCCGGGGCTGAACTGACTCACTTTTCCGTTACGGGTCAGATAACGGGATTAGCCGCTGTTACACAGTGCCATGTTAACTCATGCCCGGCGGGTTAACGTTAATCAGCCGCCAAAGACCAGCGTTGTTGACTTCGCTCCGGCGTTCGCCGCAGCGAACGTTTTCGCCTCATTGGCAGATTTTGCGCTGTAAGCGTAGTTGGACGCCGCCGTCCACTGACTCTTAGGCGACTTCTGATTGGTAATGGCAGGTACGCTGCCGGTATCGGTAAAGGTGCCCGTCCCTTTATCATCCAGCATGCCTTTGTTAGCGCTGCCCTCGCCGAAATAGTTATTTTCAGAGAGGATGTTAGCGTTCTGAGCCAGGGTAAAGCCAAGCTGGAACTTGTTGATATAGTTACTGTAAACGTGGAAGTAGCCGTAACGCATCAATCCCGGTGCCCGCACCTGCATATTATCAAAGTAGCTGTGGCAGATAGTCAGATGCGGAAAACCGTTATAGGCCGCATTATTATCGTCTGCCGGATGTCCGAGGATCAGGCCATATTTATGGTTGCCGAAATAGCAGTTACTAATGGTGGCATAGTCAGCCTTTTCACCGATATACACCAGCTTATCCAGACTGCCGTCACCGTCGGACCAGGTATGGCCGACAAACGAGCAGTGATCGATCCAGTATTTACTGCCATAGTTCAGGTAAAGCTGAATATCATCGTTGTCTTTAATATTGACCGAGTGCTG
Organism: Erwinia sp. Eh17-17; assembly: GCF_039675725.1. Taxonomy (NCBI): domain Bacteria; kingdom Pseudomonadati; phylum Pseudomonadota; class Gammaproteobacteria; order Enterobacterales; family Erwiniaceae; genus Erwinia; species Erwinia sp. Eh17-17. The sequence continues at coordinate 1,175 of NZ_JBDFQT010000005.1, forward strand.
GAAAATCAGGTTCTGGAAAATAATATTCTGCGACGCAGAGGTGGCGCGGAAATGAATGTTGTTCAGTGTGCGATTCTGGAATGAACCCACAATCGTTTTATTCGAACCGAGATTTACCTTCGTCAGCGTGGAAGCAGTAATATTGCTGTTGATGACCAGCACGCGAGCCGTGCTGTCCCCGACATACTGGTTAAGCTGCGCCAGCGAGTTAATTTCCACCACCGAACCATTCCAGCCGCCTGTTACACTGGCTGCTTTTGCAAAACCGACCAGACCATTCAGCTTACTTGTTGGATATGTCATATAAAGCCCTTTTTCGCATTGCGTCGTATTAAAAAACACTGAGTACGACATCCTGTCGAAAGAGCCACCGGCATCATCACCGCTGGCCGCCCCGCTGGTCGACAGGCAAACAAAGCGGCCAGGCAGAGAATACTTTCACCGGAAAAAGATATCCCGCCCTGATTTATAGCCCCTCTGAGCCTGTGGTTTTATTATTCTGAAATCTGTCCCGATCAGGATTAAAATAAGACGTTAATCTCAAAAACCCACTTATCGGCGCAGTGAATTGAAACTTTAACGCATTGCTCCAATGTTAAGAAAAATGAATGCGTGTGGTTTAATTATCAACATGCAATTGCAGAAAATTCGAGATAAGTCGCTTTAAAATAGAAGAATGTATTAATACCCGCCGCCACCAGCATTAATAAATATAATCTTTTTTAAGCATGGACAATCACCCCGCGAAACCTATACTTCACAGTCTGTCCAGACAGTTTGCTTATAGGCTGATAATAAAACTCATTCGCATAATTGAGTGATGAAAAAGGACAGATGGAGAGAATGATTTTTTTAGCTTAATCAAAACCCAGAGGTTAATTCTTATTCACTCACCAATGGTTTGACTGAAAATCATATTGAACATAAGTGAAATTAAATAATGAAAAAAATACTTAATAATATTAATTTGCCTGCAAAATTTCTGATTCTGGCACTCTTCGCGCTGCTGCTGTTTGCCGTACCTTCATGGCTTTTTATCCATGAGGGTAACCAACAGATCAATGCTAAAGAGTTAGAGTTACAGGGTATCCCTGTGGAAAAAGAGATGCTAAACCTGCTTAATTTGATGCAGCGCCATCGTGCGGAAGCAGCCATAGCGATCGCGCAGAATGACCCTAATACCCCCGCTCGTCTGGCCTTAAAAGAGCAGATTAACCAGCTGAGTGCGGCTATTCAGACGACACTGCGCTCCGCCAGTAACGAGGGTGCGGCAGTGCAGATCTTTAGCAAGCTGACCGTGCAGTGGGACCAGCTTCAGCGCGACGTCGACAGCCGCCAGCTCACTCTGGCGACCAGCCTGAGCCGCCACGCTGAACTGATTCGCATGGTGCTTGATGCCAATGTTGAAGTCATTGATTTTTACGGTCTGTCACTCGACCCTGATTTAAATACTTACCAGTTTATTATCAGCTCATTTAGCCGACTGCCGGAATTAACGGAAACGCTGGGCCAGATCCGCGCGCGCGGAACGTCATTACTGGCCAGCAAACAAGCGATTCAGGACAGTGACTATGCGCGAATGGAATTTCAGATCCTCAATGGTCAGAATGCCCTGAGACTGTATAACGCCAACCTTGCAAAGTCGTTCACCACCGATGAAGAAGTGCGTGAGAAATTTAGCGCCAAAGCGGATACCGCCCTGCAACAGGCGAATGAAGCGTTAAAAATCGCCGGGGATGTCTTTGTCAGCCGCACAAAAACCGATCTGCAGCCTGCGGAGTTTGTTGCTGTCTTCACTAATGCGATCAATCAGTACAACAAATTTGGCAATGAAGCGAGTGACGAAATCGGCAATATGTTATCGGAGCAAATTGATCGCCACCGCACCTCTCAGTATGAACTGCTCGGCATCCTGGCGGTGCTCGCGCTGAGCGTGATTATTCTGGCGGTTTACATTATTCGCTCCATCACCGGCCCGGTCAGTGATGCCGCGAAGGTTGCCAGCGATGTGGCTGCCGGCGATTTAACGTCCAGTCTGGAAGTGACCGGTAATAACGAAATGGCCAGCCTGATTATGTCGCTGATGCAGATGCGTGAGCGCCTCTCCCTGTTGGTGGCTGATATCAAGGATAACGCCACAACGATTGCCACCTCCTCTGAGGAGATTGCGAAAGGCAATGGTGACCTGTCATCACGCACCGAGGAACAGGCCGCATCACTGGCACAAACGGCTGCCAGCATGGAAGAGCTCTCCTCGATCATCATGCAGAACGCCGAAAATACGCGCTATGCTGCCGGCATGGCGAGTTCTGCAACCGATGCCGCCCTGTTAGGCGGTGAAGCGATGGAATCCGTCCTGGTATCAATGCAGAAGATCAGCGCCAGCGCCGGTCAGATCGAAGAGATTATCAGCGTTATCGACGGTATCGCCTTCCAGACCAATATTCTGGCGTTAAATGCTGCCGTTGAAGCCGCACGCGCCGGGGAGCATGGCAAGGGGTTTGCCGTTGTTGCCGCAGAAGTCAGGGCGCTGGCTCAACGTTCAGCAACCGCCGCCAAAGAGATTAAGCAGCTGATCGGCCTCTCAGTGGAAAATGCCCGTCAGGGCATTTCAATGGCACAGGACGCCGGTGATAAGGTGAAGCAGAGTGTGGGTGCGATTGAGCAGACCGCGCAGCTGGTCAGCGAAATCTCCTCCTCTTCTCAGGAACAGAGCGCCGGGGTATCGCAGATTAACATTGCCGTGAATCAGATGGACCAGGTGACTCAGCAGAATGCCGTGCTGGTTGAACAGTCAGCCTCCTCGGCGGATGAGCTGGCTGCGCGCGCACTGCAGCTGCGTGAGCTGGTTGCCGTGTTTCGTACCGCACAGTAAAGGAGGACACATTAAAGATTGCTGACACAGGCAAGCCGGTGTGACCTGACATCACACCGGCCCTGCCATCATTCAGGGTGCAGACACGCCCGCAATCGCCCGCACGTCACTGCCGGTTGGTGCCTGATGTACGCGCAGACCAAACTCACCGATTACGGCAAAGATATGGTCGAAGATATCAGCCTGAATCCCTTCATACTCCAGCCAGACCACCGTATTCGTAAAGGCATACACTTCAACCGGTAAACCCTCGGCACCCGGTGCCATCTGGCGCACCATCAGCGTCATATCCTGACGAATCATCGGATGCTGACGCAGGTACTCGGTCAGATAAGCGCGGAAAGTACCCACGTTGGTCATCCTGCGCTGATTCAATACCGATGAGGCATTCTCCTGCTGTCCACCATTCCAGCTGTTGATCTCCTCCTGACGCGCCGCCATATAAGGTTTCAGCAGGCGTGCCTGCATCAGACTGGCCACTTCATCCTCAGACAGAAAACGGATACTGGTGGTATCTACATTAATGCAGCGCTTGATGCGTCGTCCGCCGGATGCGGACATGCCACTCCAGTTTTTGAACGCATCCGACACCAGCGCATAGGTCGGGATAGTGGTGATGGTGTTATCCCAGTTGCGCACTTTTACCGTGGTCAGCCCGATATCGGTCACTGCGCCATCAGCGCCGTATTTTGGCATTTCCAGCCAGTCACCCATCTTCAGCATACTGTTAGCAGAAAGCTGAATGCCCGCCACCAGACCGAGGATCGGATCTTTAAAGACCAACATCAGCACGGCGGCCATCGCGCCCAGCCCGCTGATCAGTATCGCCGGGGATTTACCAATCAGCAGCGAGATCATCATGATACCAATCACAATGGCGCTCAGCAGCTTAACGCCCTGGAATATACCCTTCAGCGGGAACTGTGCGGCGAAAGCAAACCGATATGATAAACCGGAAATCACGTCCAGCAGCGAGAAGAAGGACATCAGCGCATAGAGCATCACCCACAGCTGAGCACAGGTCGTCAGGATCAGCGCCGCGTCGCTCCCTTTTTGCAGCCACAGGACAGCCTGCAGATTGACGATCACCCCTTGCAGAGTAAACGCCAGGCGATGGAACAGCTTGTTCTGAGTAATAATTTGCAGCCAGAGATGACTGCTGTTCCTGGCACGCTTTTCGAAAGTACGCAGGACGATACGGTGCAGGATAAAGTGAATAATGACCGCGGTGAGAAAAATAATGCCAAAAATGACAATCAGTGAAGTGGTGTGATCCGGTTCGATTCCATATTGCTTTAATAAGCCGATCAACTGTTGCATAGCGCCTCCTTTTCGAACGAGGAGGGATCATGCCCTGTGGCAGAGGCAGGTTCAACCCTTACCGGCCATCGTCTGCTCCCGTCAGCGCTAAATAGATTTTCAGCAGAGGAATCGCCGCGAAAAACAGCGATATTCTGCGGATTGATTCGTCATTATTAACGTTAATCTGTAGGGATTGTCGTTGACTGTTGTACCGGAGCACCCTATGCCAGATAAAGATCCCGTTGTTGAACGCCTCTCTTTAGAGGTTCTTGCCCTGAGAAATATTGTGCAGATGCTGATCGCTTACGGCAATGTGCCGACGGGCGGCAAGCTGAACAAGTACCTGGAAAAAATTGCGGAAGAAGTTGAACACCGTGACGGGCGCGAAGCCAATAAAGCCATTGCCGATGTGATTCGCGGCTATATTCGCTGAGTGCTGACTTAATCCGCCCGATGAAAACGGGCGGATTAAGGTATCAGACCACTTTAAATACCGGGAAATCCTCCGCCAGCTGCCAGGCTGCAACGGCCGCATTCAGCACCAGGGTAGTGCTTTGATAAACGCGCAGCGAAACGTTAATTACTCTTAATAAATTGATATATATCAATAAATCACCTCACAGTTGATTCTGCATCTGCGCCCGGCATCCGGCCATTCATGTCGCTTTACAGGCATTTCATTCCCTGGTAATGGCAGTTCATGCCCTTTTCTCCCGTCGCTCAGAGGGCTGACTTACTATTGGCCTAATTTAAGATTCTTAGCATTCCCACCGGGAGATTTTCATGAACACAGCAACCGCAGGCAGTCGCGTTAACCGCACCCGCTGGTTAACCCTGATTGGCACCATCATTACCCAGTTTGCGCTGGGTTCGGTCTATACGTGGAGCCTGTTCAACGGGCAGCTTTCAACCAAGCTTGATACCAGTATCAGTCAGGTGGCCTTCTCGTTCGGGCTGCTGAGTCTCGGCCTCGCGGTGGCCTCTTCCGTTGCCGGTAAATTACAGGAACGTTTCGGCGTGCGTAACGTCACTATTGCCGCCGGGCTGCTGATGGCGGTGGGGCTGATGATGACCTCGCAGGCAGATAACCTGTTTATGCTCTATCTGAGCGCGGGTGTACTGGTGGGGCTGGCCGACGGTGCCGGTTACCTGATGACACTGTCGAACTGTGTGAAATGGTTCCCGGAACGCAAAGGGGTGATCTCCGCCTGTGCCATTGGCGCATACGGACTGGGCAGCCTGGGTTTCAAGTTTATCTGTAGCTATCTGTTAAGTGTTTACAGCCTGGAAACCACCTTTATGATCTGGGGTGGCCTGGCGATGAGTATGATCGTCTTTGGTGCCCTGCTGATGAAAGAAGCGCCGGTACAGCAGGCGAACACCAGCAAAACGTCCCAGCAGTCGCGCGATTACTCGCTGGCCCAGTCAATGCGTCTGCCCCAGTACTGGATGCTGGCACTGATGTTCCTGACCGCCTGCATGAGCGGCCTGTACGTGATTGGCGTGGCGAAAGACATTGGCGAAAACATGGTCAACCTGAGCGCGCAGACGGCGGCCAGTGCGGTGACCATCATTGCGATTGCTAACCTCAGCGGCCGCCTGGTACTGGGCGTACTGTCAGATAAGGTCGCACGTATTCGGGTGATTACGCTGGCGCAGGTGGTCTCTCTGGCGGGAATGAGTATTCTGCTGTTCAGCCATATGAGTGAAAGCAGCTTCTTTATCGCCATCGCCTGCGTGGCCTTCAGCTTCGGCGGCACGATTACCGTTTATCCGTCCCTGGTCAGCGACTTCTTCGGTCTTAACAACCTGACAAAAAACTACGGGGTAATTTATCTGGGCTTCGGGATCGGCAGCGTGATGGGTTCGCTGATTGCCTCCCTGTTCGGTGGTTTCACCGTTACCTTCAGCCTGATTATGGCGCTGCTGGTCATCTCCCTGCTGATGTCAGCCACCATCCGTATGCCGCATAAACCGGCAGAGGCGAAAAAAGCGCTGCAGCACGCCTGATGGTTCCAGCGAGTCATCCACGCCCGCCGCTGACAACCACGGCGGGCGTAAAGACAACAACAGGAGATAGCAGATTCCCCCTGAAAAAACGCTGTGGTTATTTGGTTTAAGTTCACCCGGTTATATTCTCTCCAGCAGAAAGACGTCCCTTCCCCTACTCTTACTTTCAGATGACTCCTGGTCAGCAAAAAATGTTTTCATCCTTTTCTGATTCAATTAATATCATCGTTTAGAATAAATTTTCTCGTTGAATTATTTTGAAATACATTTTCTAATAACTCTACATTCGCGGCATTATTCCTCCACTTTTCTTTCGTAAAGTTGTAGTCATTGAAAAGGGCAGGAGATGAATATGAAAACAATAATTAAAGCGACCTCTGTAATGGCTCTGATTGTTATGTTAAGCGGCTGTATTATCGCCCCGCCTCATCATCGCGATGGGGGCGGATACCACGGCGGTGGCGGGTATCATGGTGGCGGGGGTTACTACGGCGGTTATCACCACGGTGGTGGTCCACGGCGCGGCTGGTAAAGAATTCGGTGAGGAGACTCACTGATAGACGCTGAACCCTGACGGTGTTTCGTTAAGGGTTCAGGGTTGGGTGGGCAAAGCCTGCACACAGCAATATAAAAGAAATGTAGAGTAGCAATAAATTGGGCGGGAATTTTCCCGCCCTTATTTTTTAACTTTTAATACTGTAATTACATTGATACCAGGCCTTTTGCAGACCCGGTACATGGCTCTTCTGCGGTTTCAGAGGCTCCACTTTGTCAAAGCCACGCTGCTGGCAATAACGTTCAATATCTTTTTCCATCGCCGCTTTATCCACGCTTGTCGGATCAAAACGATACTGCACGGTATTGACGGCCGGATCTTCATCGACCTTTTCAAACGCCCCTGGTTTGGTGGAGGTACAACCCGCCAGCAGCAAAAGCGCGAATGCGCCGATTATTTTAGTTTTCATCATAGTTTCCTTCTTTTTAGCGGCGCATCATAACAATACCGTTTACCGGATCCATCAGACGGTGGAGCATTTGCACAATTTTACTTTTCATATGCAAAGTTTTGCCGATGGAATCGATTCAGTCAGACGTTTAGCGTAACGGCGGTTTCAATGCGAATATGCCTACAGACACCGAGAGGTGTCTGCGCAACACCAGGAATTGTTTTGTTATAATTAGAATGACTTATGCCCGCGGCGAGCGGGCTTTTTTCCGGAACTAATTACCAGTTCCACTAATAATTATACGTAAGACATTTGCCGAGTCTTTACCCGTAAGTGCCAGAACCGACTGATAAAGATCAATCGTCATATCACACAGTTTGCTCTCACTGACTCCGCTCTCCGCCGGTGTATTCAGCGTCTGCAAATCACTGCCCCAGCGCTGATACAATCCTCCGACAACCGCCTGAAGCTGAACCCTTCCCTGTTTTAAATCGACAGGTTGCTCAACGCCCCGACTGTGCTTCAACAGCACGTCCATCGACTGTAATTCCCGATCGATTAATGCTTTCGGCAACAGCTCGCTGACGCTGACCCCGCCCTTCACCTGGGGAAACAGGAAACGAAAACACTGCCCGGCTCCCAGCTTGCGCATCTGTTTCATCTGCTCCAGCGAGACCTGCATATAGTCGATCAGGTCCTCATCGCGGGCTGCATTAATACGCTGATTAAGCAGATCAGCCACCATCGGGCGCAGACGGTCAATCGCCTGCTGCGGCGGCATGCCGGCGCGCAGATGGCTGAGCAGCTCATCATAGGCCTGCTGATACAGATCGGGCTGCTGCTCCCTGACCGTGCGCCACACCGGCAGCGTGGCCAGCTGTGCCGCAGCGGCGTCAATCTTAGCCAGCTGCTGCTGTTCCGGCCTCATCCAGCCAAAGTAATAAAGATTACCCGCGAGAAGCGGAAGGACAAACAGCAGCAACGCCGCTGCGGTTGACAGTTTTTTGCGTTTTCGCAGCATGCCGGTGACCACCAGCCAGACCAGAGCGGAGAACAGCGAGGCAAGAATAGCGTGAGAAATCAAAACAGGTTCCTGAAATTATCAGGCCGGCTGGGCGGCCTGTCAAAACACAGTTAGTCGGCGCGCACGTCAAGCAGTACCGGGCAGCTGGCGCGTTCAATGACCGCAGCGCTGCACGATCCTTTTAACAGGCGATTAAAAGAGGAAAGATGGCGACGGCCCATAATAATCATCGCCGCATGCAGACGGTTTGCTTCAGAGACAATCGTTTCCGCTGATTCCCCCGCCACCACTCTGCCGCGAGCCGTAACCCCGGCGCGATGCAGCTCAGCCAGCGCCTGGCGCACCACGGCCTCCGCCGTATTCTGCTCATCCAGCGCCAGACCAAAATCACCGGGGTCTTCCCCCGCTTCGATTTCAAACGGGCCGGCATCGGCATAGCTGATGTCCACGCAGCACACCACCACCACGTCGGCCTGCAGTGCCAGCGCCTGCTCAGTCGCCAGCGAAACCACCTTACGGGCAACCACCGAGTTATCAACCGCGACTAAAAGCGTTTTCATAGCCTTCTCCTGTCAGTCTCGTAATGCCGCTTTTCCAATTTCATCGATCAGCGCCTCCTTGCATTTAAGGATCGCCTCGCGATTACGCGCTTCATGGCGCTGGAAACGGGCGCCAGGGATCAGAAGGCTGATGGAAAAGCGCCCCAGAATAGTATCGATCGCTACCGCCATGGTAGAGATCCCTTCCAACGTCTCGCCCCGGTCATAGGCCAGGCCGGTACGGCGAATTTCGGTTAAGTGAGCCAGCAGCGCGGGAAAATCGCGCACGGTCAGTTCCGTGATGGCCTGGTAAGCCTCACCCACCAGCTGTCTCGCGGTTTCATCACTTTCCAGAGCCAGCAGTGCACGACCGCCGGAGGTGCTGTAAAGCGGCAGGTTCATGCCGATCCTGGGGACGACCCGCAGCTCACGGTCGGCCACCACATAGTGCACGATAGCCAGCTGCAGGCCGCTGGCGCGCGCCAGCGAGACGGTTTCCCCGGTGGTGTCACACAGCGTCTGGAGCCAGGGCTGGGCGATGGCCACCACATCAGTGTGAACGTTGGCAATCAGCCGCAGTAATGCCGGGCCCAGGCGCACTCCACCGGCCACACTGTGGCTGCGAACCAGCTGCACCGAGTCCAGCGCGGCGACAATCCGCTGCACGGTGGAACGCGGTAGATCGACCGCCTGAGCAATTTCGCCCAGGCTCATTCCGTTCGGTTTGGCACCCAGCGCATCCAGAATTTTTGCCGCACGGGTGATCACCTGTATGCCGCCGGTGCGCTCGTCATCGCGGCAGTTTGAGGACTCAAACATTGGGATTCTCTTTCCTTGTCATCGGCAAATACTGTAGCACTATTTGGCTTACTGAACACGCTGTATCACATTGCAATACAGCGCATCACCATGTAATATCGCTGGCCTTGTATCACGATGCAATACAGTGCATCGATAATAATAGCATCCGGAGTTCCTGCAATGAACAGCCCACCGGTGGCCATGCCGCCGCCACACCCTTTTACTCTGCGCCTGGCGCTGGGTCTGGTGGGAGTGTTGATCGCAGCGCTCAGTTCCGGTCTTAACGACCGCGTTACCGATCTGGCCCTCGCGGATATCCGTCCGGCGCTCGGCATTGATTTTGATACCGCCAGCTGGATCACCTCCGCGTATCAGGCAGCAGAAGTCGCCGCGATGATGGTCGCCCCCTGGTTCGCCGTCACATTTTCACTGCGCCGCTTTACGCTGACCGTCACCCTCGCTTTCTGCCTGATTGCCGCTTTGCAGCCGCTGGTCAGCGGGGCAGCGGGCTTTATTGCGCTCAGAGTTATCCAGGGGATCTTTGGCGGGGCGCTGCCGCCGATGCTGATGACCGTCGCGCTGCGCTTTTTACCGCCCGGCATCAAACTATACGGGCTGGCGGCGTATGCCATGACGGCAACGTTCGGTCCGAATATGGCCGCATCGCTGGCCGCGTTCTGGACCGATTCTGTCGGCTGGCAGTTTACATTCTGGCAGGTGATCCCCCCGTGCCTGATTGCCGCCCTGCTGATGGGCTGGGGACTGCCGCAGGACCCGCTCAGGCTGACGCGTTTTCGTCAGATTGACGCGCTGGGAATGCTGACCGGCTGCAGCGGCATTGCCCTGCTGATACTTGGGCTGACTCAGGGTGAACGGCTTGACTGGTTTCAGTCACCGCTGATTAGCGCCATGCTGCTGAGCGCCGCCGCCCTGCTGCTGGTGTTTCTGATTAATGAATGGTTCCACCCGCTGCCGCTGTTCAGACTGCAGATGCTTGAGCGAAAAAACCTCACGCACGGTCTGCTGGTGCTGGCGGGGGTGCTGATGGTGTCACTGTCAGGATCGGCCCTGCCCTCTGCGTATTTTGCCCAGGTTGAAGGGTTCCGCACCGCGCAGTTCGCCCCGCTGGCACTGACGATTGGTCTGCCACAGCTGCTGATCGCCCCGCTGATTGCCAGTTTGCTCAACCGGCGCTGGATAGACTGCCGCTGGATGCTGACGGCAGGTGCCGGGTTAATGATCCTTTCCTGTCTGCTGGGGATGCAAATCACCGCGGAATGGGCGCGTCAGAATTTCTGGTTAATTCAGATATTACAGGCGTTCGGCCAGCCGATGATGATCCTGCCGGTGCTGATGAGCGCCACCAGTGTGGTGCTGCCACCGGAAGGGCCTTTTGCTTCCGCGATGTTTAATACCGTACGCGGTTTTTCCAGCATCGCGGCCGGCGTGCTGGTCGAAAATTTCCTGACCCACCGCGAGAAGTTTCACTCCCACACGCTGGTCGATCAGTTGGGTAACCGTCCGTGGCTGATGACCGCTACCGGCAACGATACGGCCAGCAGCCTGATGCCGCTGCTGCCGGATGGTTCCGTCAGCTCGGTGGAGAACCTCAGCCATTTCAGCATGCTGGTCAGACATCAGGCCGTAGTCCTCAGTATCGCTGACAGCTATCTGCTGCTCACCGGCTTCGCACTGCTGCTGATCCTGCTGACGGCCTGGCTGCCAAAACGCGTCTGGCCACCGCAAACCCTGTTAACTTCAGCTCCGCCAACATCAGGATAATGATAATGAGCTTCACACCTGCTAAACGCACCGCTTTGCTGGCGCTCCTGCTGCTGGTCCTTCTGATCGCCGCTTTTTTTATCTGGTCAGCGATGAACCGCCATCATCTGCGTACCGATGATGCGGTAGTGACCGCCGACTACACGCTGGTTGCCCCGAAAGTGTCGGGCTATATCCGCACGGTAAACGTGTCAGACAACCAGCAGGTTAACGCTGGCGATGTGCTGGCCACCATTGATGACCGCGACTATCGCGTGGCGCTGGAGACCGCCAACGCCAACCTGCAGGTCAGCGAAGCCAGTCAGGCCAGCATTCAGGCACAGCTTGAGCAACAAAAAGCCACCATTGCCCAGGCCGAAGCCGCCGTCAGCGCCAGCCAGGCGACGCTGAACTATGCCGGACAAAATGCCGACCGCTATCGTCGCCTGCTGAAAAGCGGCACCGCAACAGCCGATGAACAGCAAAAATCCAGTTCCACCATGTTGAGCGCGGCAGCGCAGGTAAAGCAGAGTCAGGCCGCCTTAATCGCAGCGCATAAAGAAGTCGCCGTATTACAGGCCAGCCTGAAACAGGCACAGGCAAACAGCGCGGCCATGCAGGCCAGCGTCGATCAGGCGCAGCTCAATCTTTCCTATACCCGGATTACCGCTCCAATTTCCGGCAGTGTGGGTCAGCGTGCAGTCCGTCAGGGGGCATGGGTTGCTGCGGGCACGCGCCTGCTGGCGGTCGTGCCACTCAGACAAAGCTATGTGGTGGCTAATTTCCTCGAAACGCAGCTGGCCAATGTGACGGCCGGACAGCCGGTGTCCATCGCCGTTGATGCGCTTCCCGGCGTGATACTACGCGGTCATGTTGACAGCATTGCCCCGGCAACCGGCTCCACGTTTGCCGCTATCGCCGCTGATAATGCCACCGGCAACTTCACCAAAGTGGTGCAGCGTCTGCCGGTGAAAATCGTGCTGGAGCCGGGCCAGTCGAACCTGGAGCGTCTGCGCGTTGGCATGTCCGTGGTGCCTGAATTAGAAATGCATTAATGTGAGAAAGGTCTCATAACAATGGCCTTTATTTTGCAGGGTAATGCGGGTAAATTAGCCTCCGAGCCTGCCCAAACCGGGCGTTCAGAGGAATTTTTCGTGAAATATGCTTTGATGGGAATCTCTTTTATCCTGTTAATCTGGGTTGGCACTTTCTATCTGATGCTGTAGGGATAAAAGTGAAGGGGTCAGGACAACCTGACCCTTACTGTTTTACACCTCGTCTTCGCTGCTTTTTGCGGTGCTCGCTAAAATACCCTCCGCCCGGAACATGGCTTTAATGCCCCTGACCGCCTGACGAATACGGTCGCTGTTTTCAATCAGCGCAAAACGCACGTGCGTGTCGCCGTAATCACCAAACCCGATACCCGGTGAGACACAGACTTTTGCTTCCTGAAGCAGTAACTTGGCAAACTCCAGCGAGCCGAGATGCGCATAGTGGTCCGGGATCTTCGCCCAGACATACATCGACGCTTTCGGGTTATCCACCATCCAGCCGGCCTCATGCAGCCCTTTGACCAGCACATCGCGACGGCGCTTATACTGTTCGGCAATATCGCGTACGCACTGCTGATCGCCTTCCAGCGCCGCAATCGCCGCGACCTGAAGGGGGGTAAACGTGCCGTAGTCGTGATAGCTCTTGATACGCGCCAGCGCCGACACCAGCTCTTTGTTTCCCACCATAAAGCCAATGCGCCAGCCCGCCATGTTGTAACTTTTCGACAGCGTGAAGAACTCAACCGCCACGTCGCGCGCGCCAGGTACTTCCATAATTGACGGGGCTTTCCAGCCGTCATAGACAATATCGGCATAGGCCAGATCGTGGATCACCAGCACGTTGTACTGCTTCGCCAGCGCAATCACCCGCTCGAAGAAGTCCAGCTCCACGCACTGCGCGGTCGGATTCGACGGGAAGCCGAGGATCATCATTTTTGGTTTCGGGTAGCTTTCACGAATCGCGCGTTCCAGTTCGTTGAAGAAGTCCACGCCCGCCACCAGCGGAACGGAACGCACCTGCGCACCGGCAATCACCGCGCCGTAAATATGGATTGGATAGCTGGGGTTGGGCACCAGCACCGTGTCGCCGTGATCGAGCGTCGCCAGCATCAGATGCGCCAGCCCCTCTTTTGAACCGATGGTGACAATGGCCTCCGATTCCGGGTCAATGTCCACCTGATAGCGGTCGGCATACCAGCGTGAGATGGCGCGGCGCAGGCGTGGAATACCGCGTGAGGTGGAGTAACCGTGGGTATCTTCACGCTGGGCCACAGTGCAGAGTTTCTCCACAATATGTGGCGGGGTCGGCCCGTCCGGGTTACCCATGCTGAAGTCGATAATATCTTCACCGCGACGGCGTGCCGCCATCTTCAGTTCTGAGGTGATGTTAAAAACGTACGGGGGAAGGCGTTCAATACGGGAAAAACGGCGTGGGGAACTGTTGTCAGCCATAGCATAGCATCCTCTGAATCACGTAAGCGCCCGGACCATCCGAGCGACGCTGACCACTGCGGTGGTCGAGGAATTAACATATCTTACATTTCTGTAACCTGTCGAGGGGCAGAATAAAATTTTTATCGGGCCGGATTGATGCGCCCGAACACCCAGTCATTCACCCACTGGCCGCGTAACAGATAATTATCCCGCAGCGTCCCTTCCAGCATGAAGCCGTTTTTCTCCAGCACCCGACGCGAAGCGTGGTTGCCCTCCACCACCTGCGCTTTGAGTTTATGGAACTCGCAGTCGCTGAACAAAAAATCGCACAGCGCTGCCAGCGCCTCGCTGCCGTATCCCTGACCAAAGCAGTCGCTGAACAGGGAATAGCCGACTTCGGCCTGACGATGTGGCGCCCACTCCGGGTTCGCCCCCATCAGTCCCACCGCGCGCCCACTCTTTTTCAGCCGCACCACCAGGCACAGCATATGGAAGCTGGTGACCTGCCAGGGGGCCAGCCGGTCCTGAAAACGCTGGCGAATCTCCGCCAGCTGCGGCACCGCGCTGATAAATTTCATGCAGGTTTCGTCGCTGTGTACCGCCAGGAAAAGCTGCCAGTCTTCAGGCTGCAGCCGGGTCAGAATCAGTCGCTGAGTCGTGAGTTGCATCAGTCTTCTCGCTAAAAGGGGAAAAACCACAAAGAACACATCTCTTTTATCTGCCGCTTTTTCGCCGTGTAATGATCCGCAGATTCACACCATGATAATGAATTTGTTACAGGAGAACGACAATGACGCACCTTAAAATTGACAATATTCCTGACGCCATTCGCACCGTCAAAAAACAGCTCCGCCAGCAGCTTCCTCACTATCGCGAAGTCTTTGCCGAACTGAATAACGATATGCGTCGGCAGATTGACGCACTTCACGCTGAACAGCAGCGCGGTGAACATCCGGTGCCACAGCTTGAGGCCGACGACATCCTCCATCACCGGGTCAGCGAGCAGCAAAAGAACCTTATCCGCCAGCGCGGCTGCTGCACGGTACGCGGCGTCTTTTCCCGGACGCAGGCCAGCGCGTGGAATGACGACATTGGCCGCTATCTTGACGACAATCAGTTTGTCGATAAATTAAAAAATGCGGCGGAAGACAACTATTTCGGTGATTTGAAGCAGGGAAAACCGCAGATTTACGGCGTCTACTGGTCGCAGCCGCAGGTGCAGGCACGGCAGGATGCGCGCATGCAGGCAGTGCAGGTGTTCCTCAATTCGCTCTGGCAAACTGACAGTCAGGGTGAGCAACACTTCGACCCGACGCGCATCGTCAGCTATGCCGACCGTATTCGCCGCCGTCCGCCGCACTCCGGCTCGCTCGGTTTATCTCCGCACGTTGACGGCGGCTCGCTGGAGCGCTGGTTGGATGAAAATTTCCGTCACGTTTACCGCCATGTGTTTAGCGGCAACTGGCAGCAGTACAATCCTTTTGATGCCGAAATGCGCACCGAAGTGCGCGAGTTTCCGTCCCCCGCCGTCTGCTCAATGTTCCGTACTTTCCAGGGCTGGACTGCATTGACGCCGCAGCGCCAGCACGGCGGTACGTTAAAACTGCTGCCGATTGCCAATGCGATGGCGTGGATTTTACTGCGCGCCTTACAGGATGATGTCGCTGAGGATGACCTGTGCGGTGCCGCGCCGGGCCGTGCTCTGTCAGTGAGTGAAAAATTCCATCCTCTTTTACTTGAAGGTTTTTCCTCTATTCCCGATATGGAACCCGGTGACACGGTATTCTGGCACTGCGACGTGGTTCACGCCGTGGAAAATGAGCATCAGGGTGAATTCGACAGCAACGTGATGTATATCGCCGCCGCACCGTGGTGTGAAAAAAATGCCGCCTATCTGCAACGTCAGTGGCCGGCCTTTGTTGACGGACGTTCGCCACCTGACTTTGCTGCCGACAACTTTGAAGTCGATTTTATCGGACGGGCAACAGAGCAGGATCTCACCCCGCTGGGTAAAAAACAGATGCTGTCGTAGCCGCAACGGGCGAGGCGCGCCTCGCCCGGACTGAACCGGCCCTCCGGGGCAACCAGACTGGCACATCCCCCGCACTTTCCCTATCATAGGCGCATTATCCCCACCAGCCGAGACGCCCGTGCATTCGATGTTTGAGATGTTGCTCGCCGTGTTTGACCGCGCAGCGCTGATGTTAATCTGCCTGTTCTTTATTACCCGTACCCGTCATTTCCGCCAGCTGTTGCAAAAAGATGAGCATTCGCGCCAGGAGCTGTTCGCCGTGACGGCGATTTTTTCCCTGTTTGCCCTGTTCAGCACCTGGACCGGCGTCAATGTCGAAGGCTCACTGGTCAACGTACGTACCATTGCCATCATGTCTGGCGGGATCCTCTTCGGCCCCTGGGTTGGCATTGCCACCGGGGTCATTGCCGGGTTACACCGCTTCCTGATTGATATTGATGGCGTCACCTCGGTGCCCTGTCTGATCACCAGTATTGTTGCCGGTATCGTCTCCGGCTGGATCAACCTGAAAGTGGTGAAAGAGAAGCGCTGGAGTATGGGGATCATTGGCGGTATGGCCTGTGAATCACTGACCATGCTGCTGATTGTTTTATGGGCCTCCCCCACCTCGCTCGGCCTGGATATTGTTTCAGAAATCGCCATCCCGATGATCCTCGGTGCCGTGAGCATCGGTCTGATCGTGCTGCTGGTGCAGAGTGTGGAGGGCGAGAAAGAGGCCATCGCGGCACGCCAGGCGAAGCTTGCGCTGGATATTGCCAATAAAACCCTGCCGCTGTTTCGCCAGATTAACAGCCATTCTCTGCGTCAGGTTTGTCATATCATCCGCGACGACATCAATGCCGATGCGGTGGCAATGACCAACACCCGGCAGATCCTCGCCTATGTTGGCGTGGGCGAAGAGAACTACCGCGACGGGGACGACGGCATCAGCCCGACGACCACGGCGGCGATTACGGAGGGGAAAATCATTATTAAAAATAACGACGAAGCCCACCGCACCCCGGAAATTCACTCGATGATTGTCATCCCGCTGTGGGAGAAAGGCGAGGTCACCGGGACGCTGAAGATCTACTACCGTCACGCTCACCGCATCACCTGGTCGCTGAAGGAGATGGCGGTCGGTCTGTCGCAGATTATCTCCACTCAGCTGGAGGTATCACGCGCCGAGCAGCTGCGGGAAATGGCTAACAAGGCCGAGCTGCGCGCGTTGCAGAGTAAGATCAACCCTCACTTTCTGTTTAACGCCCTGAATGCCATCTCGTCATCCATTCGCATTAATCCGGACACGGCGCGCCAGCTGATCACCAACCTGTCACGTTACCTGCGTTATAACCTTGAGCTGAACGATGACGAGATCATCGACATCAAAAAGGAGCTGTATCAAATCAAGGACTACATCGCCATTGAACAGGCGCGCTTCGGCGATAAGCTGACGGTGATCTACGATATTGAAGAAGACGTGAGCTGCTCCCTGCCCAGCCTGCTGATCCAGCCGCTGATCGAGAACGCCATTGTGCACGGCATCCATCCCTGCCGTGGCAAGGGGGTGGTCACGCTGAGCATCCACGACCAGGGCGACCGCATACGTATTGCGGTGCGCGACACCGGACACGGTATCAGTGAAGAGGTGGTGGCGCGGGTGAAGAACAACGAAATGCCGGGTAACAAGATTGGTCTGCTCAATGTGCACCACCGGGTAAAACTGCTGTACGGCGAAGGGCTACATATCCATCGTCTGAATCCGGGCACTGAAATTGCCTTCTATATCAGCAAAAACGGTGCCGGCCTGCCGGAAAAATCCACGACCTCATTAGCCTGAACCGGGAGACGGTGTGAAAGCAATCATTGTAGAAGACGAGTTTCTTGCCCAGCAGGAGTTAAGCTGGCTGATCCGTGAGCACAGTCAGATCTCGATTGAAGCGACGTTTGATGACGGGCTGGACGTGCTGAAATATTTGCAAACTCATCAGGTGGATGTGATCTTCCTTGATATCAACATCCCCTCGCTTGACGGCATGCTGCTGGCGCAAAATATCAGTAAGTTTGCCAGTAAACCGCTGATTGTGTTTATTACCGCCTACAAAGAACATGCGGTGGAAGCCTTTGAGCTGGAAGCCTTCGACTATATTCTTAAGCCGTGGTCCGAAATGCGCATTATCACCCTGCTGCGCAAGCTGGAAAACCATGCGCAAAGTCATCCCGCTCTCAGCCAGACCGCCGCACGAGCGGCACCGCACACCATTAACCTGGTGAAAGATGAGCGCATTATCGTTACCGATATCAATGATATCTACTATGCGGAAGCTCACGAGAAGCTGACGTTTGTTTATACGCGGCGGGAAGAGTATGTGATGTCGATGAATATCACCGAATTTTGCAGCAGGTTACCGGATGAATACTTCTTCCGCTGCCACCGCTCTTACTGCATTAATCTCAGTAAGATCAGAGAGATCGAACCCTGGTTCAACAACACCTATATTCTCAAGCTGCGCGATCTTGAATTTCAGGTGCCCGTCAGCCGCAGTAAGGTCAAAGAGTTTCGTCAGCTGATGCGGCTGTAAGCGGCAGCACCAGCTGACAAACGGCAGGAATTACAGCACCAGACCCAGCTTCTGACGCAGGTGTGCACCCGCACCGAGCAGGCCTGGCTGATCGTGGGTGATCAGATAAACAGGAATGCCTGAGACATAATCTTTAAACCGACCTTTGTCCTCAAATGCCGCCCGAAAACCGGACGCTTTAAAGAACTCCAGGAAGCGTGGAACAATCCCTCCGGCGATATACACGCCGCCGAAAGTGCCAAGATTCAGCGCCAGATTGCCGCCAAAACGCCCCATAATCACGCAAAACATCGACAGCGCACGGCGGCAGTCGGTACAGCTGTCCTGCAGCGCGCGTTCGGTGACATCACGGGGTTTCAGATTTTCTGGCACCCGGTCATCTGATTTAACAATCGCCCGATAGAGGTTGACCAGCCCGCTGCCGGAGAGCACCCGCTCGGCAGAGACATGGCCCAGCTCTTCACGCAGCACTTCCAGAATCTGATCTTCTTCTTCGCTATTGGCGGCGAAATCAACGTGCCCGCCTTCGCCCGGCAGGCTGACCCAGCGTTGATCCACATGTACCAGATGCGCCACCCCCAGGCCGGTTCCTGCACCATACACTGCGACCGGCTTATCCTGCACCGGCGCTGCGCCTCCGAACTGCAACACATCCTGTTCCGTCAGCATCGGGATCGCCATCGACACGGCGGTAAAATCGTTGATGATTTCCAGCGTTTCAAAACCGAGGCTGGCTTTCATTTTACTGGTTGAAAATGCCCAGTCGTGATTGGTCATCTCCACCCAGTCTTCGGTGATCGGACAGGCAATGGCGATACTGCCATGCTTGATATCCTGCTGCTGCTGTTCATCAAGATAGGCGCGGATCACCGCTTCGAGATTGTCATACTCTGCGGTGGAAAACGTTTTGGCCTGTGATATCTCACCGTTATCAACGTCACACAGTGCCAGGCGCGCATTTGTCCCGCCAACATCACCTACCAGGGCATAGCTGGTCATTATTGTTCTGCTCCACTCAAGTCAATTAAACACACTATACCCAAAAAAATTCGCGTTGCATCAAGGTGTCATCTGAATTACAGGCTTTTACGCGCTTAACGACTGTTACGCTGATGCAGTGCTTGCGTGACGGACGCCAGTAACGGAGGAATATCATCCTGCGGCAGCACCACCTCCACCAGCGACAGGTGTGGCGTCTCGCCCAGCAGCGCCATCACCTCCCGCAGCTGTACGGTCTGCGTGACACGCCAGCTCTGTGCCTGACTGTTAACGTTCAGCGCCTGCGGCAGGCGCGTCCAGTCCCAGCTGGCAATATCGTTATAACGCTGCTGCGCACCGTGGATCGCCCGTTCAACGGTGTAGCCCGCATTATTGAGCAGGAAAATCACCGGGTTCTGGCCGTCACGCAGCATCGTCCCCAGTTCCTGCACCGTCAGCTGGGCGGAACCGTCGCCAATAATCAGCACGATCCGCTGCTGCGGCTGTGCGACTTGCGCGCCAAACGCCGCTGGCAGCGTATAGCCGATCGACCCCCACAGCGGTTGCACCAGCAGACGAGCGCCCTGCGGCAGGCGCAGGGCGGCCGCGCCAAACGCCGCCGTTCCCTGGTCCGCCAGTACGATATCTCCGGGACGCAAAAAGTCCTGAATGGCCTGCCAGAAAGTACACTGAGTCAGGCTGTCGGAGAGTGACGCTTCCAGCTGTGGCGGAGCGACGATACCCCGCTCCCAGCCCTGGCCATACTGACGCGCCAGCCGATGCAATACTTCCAGCGCCGCCGCCATAGGAACACCGTCAAACTGATGTTCCGCCACCCGGCACTGGTGTAATCCCACTTCAATGGTTCTGCTCTGGGTAATCTGCTGGGTGAAGCCGGCGGTAATGGTATCGGTATATTTCACGCCAATGGCGATGAGCACATCGCTCTGCTCGATGGCAACACGGGTACTCTCTGCGCTGGAGGCCCCCGAATAGGTGCCGGCAAAACCATACTGCCACTCCGGCAGTACGCTCTTCCCCATCAGCAGAGTGGCAAACGGCATGGGGACCTCGGCCAGCCAGCTGTGCAGGCGCGCCTGTTGCCCGGCACGATCGGCAAGAAAATCGGCCAGCATCGCAACGCTACCGGCTGCCGCCAGCAGCGTTTCGGCGGCATCGCTGAAGGCAGCCAGCTGCTGCCGGTCAATCTGCTGTGGGAAAGTTAAAGGTGCTGCGGGCGGCGACAGCGGGCTTTCCGCAACATTAGTCGCCAGCAGCAGATAGACCGGACGGCGCTGCGTTAATGCGCAGCACAACAGCCGGTCAATTTCCTCTGCCGCGTTGTCTGCCGTCAGGATGCTGGTCGCCACCGAGATTTCCTGATGCATACGCAGGAAGTGGTTGAAATCCCCGTCTCCCAGAGTGTGATGGAGCAGCTCCCCCTGGCGTTGTGACGTTTGCGAAGGCGCACCGACAATGTGCACCACCGGTAAATATTCAGCATAGCTGCCCGCCACGCCGTTAATCGCACTTAACTCCCCGACGCCGAAGGTGGTCAGCAGCGCCGCAGCGCCGCGACAGCGGGCGTAACCGTCAGCGGCATAGGCGGCATTCAACTCGTTGGCACAGCCCACCCAGGCAAGGCGGGGATGGTCAATCACGTGGTCGAGAAACTGCAGGTTGTAATCCCCCGGCACGCCAAAAAGATGGTCAATACCGATCTCATTTAAACGCGCAAGAAGATAATCTCCAACGGTGTGTCTGTTCATCGTTTGCTCCTGCTGGCAGTTTCACTTGAGTATTGACGATTATTTTTACCCTGTTACAGGAAACTCATCGGGCTGGGTGGCAACGGATCGTTACGCCGGTCAGAATTATCTTTAAGTTGCGATCCACCCCGCGCTTTCCGTGAGTGTAACCGTATACACTGCTATGCTTTTCTACGGCCCCTTTGTTCTCACCACAGGATTTATTCATGGTTTATCAAGCAGATGCTCAGCGTTATGAGAAAATGACCTATCACCGTTGCGGACGCAGCGGCCTGAAGCTTCCGGCTATTTCCCTTGGTTTGTGGCATAACTTTGGTGACAGCACGCGCGTGGATAACAGTCGTGACCTGCTGCGTCATGCTTTTGATAACGGTATCACTCATTTCGATCTGGCCAATAACTATGGCCCGCCTCCGGGCTCTGCCGAGGAGAACTTTGGCCGTATTCTGCGCGAAGATTTCCGTGGCTATCGCGACGAGCTGGTGCTTTCCAGCAAGGCGGGATACACCATGTGGGATGGTCCCTACGGTGACTGGGGTTCACGTAAGTATCTGATTTCCAGCCTCGATCAGAGCCTGAAGCGGATGGGCGTTGAGTACGTGGATATTTTTTATCACCACCGCCCGGACGCAGAAACGCCGCTGGAAGAGACGATGACCGCGCTCGACCATCTGGTTCGCCAGGGTAAAGCGCTGTATGTCGGCCTGTCCAACTACCCAGCAGAACTGGCCGCTCAGGCGATTGCGCTGTTAAAAGATCTTGGCACCCCGTGCCTGATCCACCAGCCGAAATATTCCCTGTTCGAACGCGCTCCGGAAGCTGCCCTGCTGGACGTGCTGGGAGAACGGGGTGTCGGCAGTATCGCCTTCTCGCCGCTGGCCGGGGGGATGCTGACAGACCGCTATCTGCAGGGGATCCCTGACGATTCCCGCGCCGCCAGCGGCAGCCGTTTTCTGAGCGGCGATCAGCTGACGCCGGAAAAGATGGATAAAGTTCAGCGGTTGAACGCGCTGGCACAGGGCCGTGGGCAGAAACTGTCGCAGATGGCGCTGGCCTGGGTGCTGCGCGGTGACCGGGTGACCTCGGTGCTGATCGGCGCCAGTAAAACCAGCCAGATTGATGATGCCGTACAGATGCTGGATAACCGCCACTTCAGCGCGCAAGAGCTGGCGCAGATTGACGCTATTCTCGCTTAGTATTGTTATTAAAGGCCGATCGTCAGATCAAACGATCGGCACCTGCTGCTGAAGGGGCATCCAGACAGACGATCGCCCCTTACAGCCCGCCGTTCCCCTCTTCCAGATAAATCCCAAAGCAACGCGTTTCACTTTTTTTCGGAGTTCGCCAGGCGTAACGGCGCACATCTGTTTATATTGTGCAGCTACGGTGGAGAAGTCAGGCCACCGATAAAGGAGATAATATGAAACGCTTATTGCTTGTTGCCACTTTGCTGGCAAGTTTATCCCCGCTGGCGGTACACACAGCTTACGCCGACAGCGCTCGTATCACTCTGGCTCCGGGCATTACTTTGCATTTAGGCGATCGCGACGATCGGGGCCGCTACTGGGATGGTGGCCGCTGGCGCGACAATCACTGGTGGCGCAATAACTATCGCTACGATGAAGGACGCTGGTGGCGACATGAACAGTGGCGACGCCATGAAGAAATGCGCCGCCATCATGAATGGGAAAGGGAACGTCGCTGGCGCGACCATGACCGACGCCGCGAATGGCGCCATCATGAAGATGAACGCCGTCATCACGACCGCGACCGCCACGACCGCTGGTAACCTTAATTGCACTGGGCGGCGGCATGCCGCCGCCCCTACAGATTCATCGCCATGGCGACCAGCAGGTAACCGTTAAGCACCACCACCACCGCCACAATCCCCCAGCCAATATTCTGCATCAGCCGGGAATTCACCATATCCCCCATCAGCTGGCGGTTGCCGGTAAATGCCAGCAGCGGCACCAGCGCCAGAGCAATCCCGAAGCTCAACAGCACCTGGCTCATCACCAGAATGCGTGTCGGTTCCCAGCCCGCCATAATCACAATAAAGGAAGGGAGCATGGTCACGACGCGGCGCACCAGCAGTGGGATATGGAAACGAATAAACCCCTGCATGACCACCTGCCCGGCCATCGTGCCCACCACCGTGGATGATAACCCCGCCGCCAGCAGGCTCAGGCCAAATACCATCGCCGCCGCTTTGCCCAGTAAAGGATCAAGCGTCAGGTAAGCCTGGTCAAGATCGGCAATACCACTGTGACCGCTGAAGTGGAACGTTGCTGCGGCCGTCGCCATCATCGCCAGGTTAACAAAGCCCGCAATCGTCATGGCAATCGCCACATCCAGCTTGGTAGAGGAATAACGCTGGGCACGCGTACCGCCCTCATCCTTTTGCGTTAGCGACGAGTGCAGATAAATGACGTGAGGCATAATCGTCGCCCCCAGGACGCCTGCCGCCAGCAGGACGGCATCGGCCGTCGGTAGCGAAGGCACCGCCATGCCGTGTATCAAATCGACAACTTTGGGCTGCGAGAAAAACAGCTCTATGACATAGGCCGCTGCGACAAACAGCAGCAGCCCGCCGATGACCAGTTCCAGCGGCTTTTGCCCACGGCTTTGCAGCATCAGGATCAGGAAGGTCGCGACCCCGGTGAGCATCGCGCCCTGCAGCAAACTGACGCCGAACACCAGTTTAAAGCCGATCGCTGCACCGATAAATTCCGCCAGATCGGTCGCCATGGCGATGATCTCGGCCTGAACCCAGTAAAACCATACCGCCGGACGCGGGAAGCGATCGCGGATGTGCTCGGCCAGGTTTTTTCCGGTGGCAATGCCGAGTTTGGCTGACATCAGCTGAATGACCATCGCCATAATGTTGGCCCAGACCACCACCCACAGCAGGGTATAGCCGTAGGAGGCACCAGCCTGAATATTGGTGGCAAAGTTGCCGGGGTCGATGTAGCCAATTGCCGCGATAAAGGCTGGCCCCATTAAGGCAAACTTGATTTTACGACTACTGCGAATGTTCTGCTCCGCAGTGCGGCTTCCGAACATAGTGATTACCCCTGATGCAATACGCCTGGCGACCATCCTGCTGCAAATTGACGACAATCATCAAGTCCAGCCAGATGGGTTGTTTCTATCGTTGTGATAGCCCGCGCTATAAGTTATAGCAAAGGCTATACTCCAAAATAAACTACGGGAAACTCAAAAAATGAGCAACTCTTTTTACTGTAGGTTATTCGGAAATCACTTACCAGCTAAAGGGTTATTTTTTAAACAAACAACGATTGCCAGTGAGGGCCAGATCGGGGATAACATGCTTAAAAAAGGTCTGGCCTGTTAAAGTTTGGTGAAAACATGTGACGGCTCATGCTTTTCTGCAATCTACTGCAATAGGGAATTGTTATATTGCGGTGTAGATCTCGTTTTTCCCGGTCTTGTTACATAGAATGTGCAACGAAATATAACAGCCCTCAAATTTGGAGCAAACATGTCCCGCATTCTACACTTTGCTTTGGCACTGGCGGTGATCACCGTACTGGCCCTGTTGGTCAGTCGCGATCGTAAAAATATCCGTGTGCGTTTTGTCTTACAGCTTTTAGTTATCGAAGTACTGCTGGCCTGGTTCTTCCTCAACTCTGAAGCTGGCCTGGGTTTTGTCAAAGGTTTCTCCGATTTGTTCGAAAAGCTGCTGCACTATGCGGCGCAGGGAACCAACTTCGTCTTCGGCAATATGAGTGATAAAGGACTGGCGTTCTTCTGGCTCAATGTCCTTTGCCCTATCGTGTTTATTTCAGCACTGATTGGTATTTTGCAGCACTTCCGTATCCTGCCGATCATCATCCGCGCGATCGGTACCGTGCTGTCGAAGGTCAACGGCATGGGTAAACTGGAATCTTTCAACGCAGTAAGTTCGCTGATTTTGGGGCAGTCAGAAAACTTTATTGCTTATAAAGATATCCTCGGAAAAATGTCTGAGCGCCGCATGTACACCATGGCAGCGACGGCAATGTCGACGGTTTCCATGTCAATTGTCGGCGCTTATATGACTATGTTGCAGCCAAAGTACGTGGTCGCCGCGCTGGTGCTGAATATGTTCAGTACCTTTATCGTGCTGTCACTGATTAACCCGTACCGCGTAGACAGCGAAGAAGACCTGAAGCTGGGTAACACCCATGAAGGTCAGAGCTTCTTTGAAATGCTGGGTGAATACATTCTGGCCGGTTTCAAAGTGGCCGTGATTGTTGCCGCCATGCTGATTGGCTTTATTGCCCTGATCTCCGCGATCAACGCCCTGTTCGATACCATTTTCGGTATCAGCTTCCAGGGGATCCTCGGCTATGTCTTCTTCCCGTTTGCCTGGATGATGGGCGTACCGAGCCATGAAGCCCTGCAGGTGGGCAGTATTATGGCTACCAAGCTGGTGTCTAACGAGTTTGTGGCGATGATGGACCTGCAGAAAATTGCCGGTACGCTGTCACCACGCGGTGAAGGCATCCTGTCGGTATTCCTGGTCTCCTTCGCTAACTTCTCGTCTATCGGTATCGTCGCCGGTGCGATTAAAGGTCTGCATGAGGAGCAGGGTAACGTAGTTTCCCGCTTTGGTCTGAAACTGCTGTACGGTTCCACCCTGGTGAGCGTGCTGTCTGCATCGATTGCCGGTCTGGTTCTGTAACGTCCTGACGGGGCCTCTGGCCCCGTTTTCTTTCCTGCCCCTGCCCTTTCCTTCATCTGCTCCTCTTCCCTGCTTTAACACGTCACTCTGCCGCTTAAATAAGGGATGAAAAGATGGCGCCTGTCACAGGAGATGAATCCGAGGGAAAATAGAGACGAAAAAAAATCCGCCTGAGCAGATTATGGGGTAAAGCAGATAGATTAAGAATTTGGTGGAGATAAGCGGGATCGAACCGCTGACCTCTTGCATGCCATGCAAGCGCTCTCCCAGCTGAGCTATACCCCCACATCTAAATTCCCGGTTTTTCGCTGCCGCCTCATCTTCTGGTAAAGATTTGGTGGAGATAAGCGGGATCGAACCGCTGACCTCTTGCATGCCATGCAAGCGCTCTCCCAGCTGAGCTATACCCCCAAGCCGAAAAACCGTGTCGTGTTGACGGCGGGGATAATATGAAACAGCGGGGTTGGTGTCAACGGCAAAATAACAATCTGCGATTGATCGTTGAAAAAGCCGCCAACGCGGTGCTAAAAGCGCTAACTCACTGTTTTCAGATACCCCCCGGCAATCAGCACATCGTCGTTCGCCTTATTCTGTTAATTACACGTTAATAACAAGGTTAAAAGCTACTTGTTTTTGTTAAACGACCATGCAAAACTGCGCCGGATTTTTTGTTGCCACGCCCGCTCTGCGCTGGATGAAAGCCTGTTTCAGCGCTCTGCGGAATTTGGCGCTTTTTCCAGTATTTATGACACCAGAGCGAACATGTCTTTGCACACTCCAAAAGAGATTTCAGCCGTCGCCGTTCAGGCGGGCGTGATCAAAAGCCGTACCCCCGTTTCTTCCCTCCTTATTCTGGGATTCCTTGCCGGTGCTTTTATCGCATTTGGCTTCTTACTCTATATTCACGTGGTTAACCAACTGCCTGCGGACTGGGGTTCATTTGGAACACTGTTGGGTGCAGCTGTATTCCCGGTAGGAATCATCCTTACCGTACTGGCCGGTGGTGAATTACTGACGGGTAATATGATGCTGCTGCCCGTCGCCTGGTTTGCACGCCAGATAAGCGCGCTCAGCGTTATGCGTAACTGGTTCTGGGTGACCCTGGCCAACTTTATTGGCAGCGTCACTATCGCATGGTTCTTTGGCCATATGCTGGGCATGACTGAAGGTGACTACCTGAAAAAAACTGTCGCAATAGCCAGTGCGAAAGTGAATGCTGATTTCCTGCATGCCTTTATTTCTGGCATCGGCTGTAACTGGCTGGTGTGCCTGGCGACCTGGATGGCGTTTGCCAGTAAGGATGTGGTCGGTAAGATTTTCGGGATGTGGTTCCCGATCATGGCCTTCGTCGCGATTGGCTTCCAGCACGTGGTGGCGAACATGTTTATCGTTCCTGCCGCCATTTTTGCCGGATACCTGAGCTGGGGTGAATATTTGCCTAACTTTGTTGCGGTATTCCTCGGTAATGCCATTGGCGGGGCCATATTTGTTGGTCTGGCCTACTTTGTCGCATTTCGTGCACCTCTGGCAGAAAGCCCCGTTTCACGCTAACCCCCTTATCCCCTGCGGTTGCAGGGGGTATTTCGCGATCCAGCCCCTATTTCGCGATCCAGCCCCTATTTTTTGCTCTTCATTATGCCAAGGTTAGTAATTTGTGTTAGTTGTTCGCGTGATGAATTGTTGTAATATGCTAATGACTTTATTCGGCAAAAAGGGACATGAATGTGAAAAAGGATTGGTTAACGCCGGAAGAACTGGCACAGCAAACAGGTTTTAGCAGACAGACGATTAATAAGTGGGTTAAGAAAGAGAACTGGACCACCGCACCTAAACCCGGTGTTCAGGGTGGAAAGGCACGAATGATTCATATTGATGAACGCGTGAAAGTATTTCTTAAATCCACACGCCATGCTGCAGAGCCTAATGCCCAATATCGTGTGAGCCAAAATTCGCTTCCCGCGCTGTTAATTACTTCAATGCAGCAATTGAGCAGTGAAGAACAAGATAAACTGGCAGCGATGCTGCTGCGTGAAGGTATTCAGGGGATTTTACAACGACTGGGTATCAGCAATTGAAAAAAAAACCGGCCAGTAAACTGGCCGGTTTTTATTTTTTCTGCGATCAGACTTCGCGCGTGGAAATAAACGCCAGCGCTTTCTCAATACGCGCTACGCTGCGCGAACGCCCGATAGCCTGTACGGTCACATCCAGCGCAGGGGACTGCCCGGCACCGGTGACAGCAACACGCAGAGGCATTCCGACTTTCCCCATCCCGACTTCCAGCTCATCAGCCGTTGCCTGAATGGCCTGATGGACGTTTTCTGTCGTCCAGTCAGTTATTGCCGCCAGTTTGTCACGTACCACTTCCAGCGGCTGACGCGCCACCGGGCGCAGGTGTTTTTTCGCCGCATCGGCATCAAACTCGTCAAACTCTTCGTAGAAATAGCGGCACGAAGCGGCCATCTCTTTCAGCGTTTTACAACGCTCACCGAGCAGTTTCACCAGCTGCGCCAGCTCAGGGCCGGTACGGGTGTCGATATTTTCCTGTTCAATATGCCACTGCAGATGCGTCGCCACATATTCAGGTGCCAGGCTGTTGATGTAGTGATGGTTCAGCCACTGAAGCTTTTCGGTATTAAATGCGCTGGCAGATTTGCTGACCGCATCCAGGTCGAACAGCTTTTTCATCTCATCGAGGGTGAAAATTTCCTGATCGCCGTGCGACCACCCAAGGCGAACCAGATAGTTCAGCAGTGCCTCCGGCAGATAGCCGTCATCACGGTACTGCATCACGCCCACCGCGCCGTGGCGTTTTGACAGTTTTTTACCGTCATCGCCGAGGATCATCGACACGTGTGCATACACCGGCACCTGCGCACCAATCGCTTTCAGAATGTTGATCTGACGCGGGGTGTTATTGATATGGTCTTCACCGCGGATAACGTGGGTGATTTCCATATCCCAGTCATCGATAACCACGCAGAAGTTATAGGTTGGTGCACCGTCGGTACGGCGAATGATCAGATCGTCAAGCTCCTGGTTGCTGAACTCAATCGGGCCACGGATCTGGTCATCAAAGATAACGGAGCCTTCCTGCGGGTTGCGAAAACGCACCACACAAGGTTCATCATCGGCATGGTGTTCATGGCTGTCGCGGCAGCGGCCGTCATAACGTGGCTTCTCATTGTTAGCCATCTGGTTTTCGCGCAGCGCTTCCAGGCGCTCCTTCGAGCAGTAACACTTATAAGCGCTGCCCGCTTCCAGCATCTGATCGATCACCGCGTTATAGCGGTCAAAACGTTTGGTCTGGTAGTACGGGCCCTCATCCCAGTCGAGATTTAGCCAGTTCATGCCATCCATAATGGCATCGATCGCCTGCTGAGTTGAACGCTCCAGGTCGGTGTCTTCAATACGCAGCACAAACTCACCGCCGTGATTACGGGCAAAGAGCCAGGAGTAAAGTGCGGTACGAGCGCCGCCAACGTGGAGGTAACCAGTTGGGCTGGGAGCGAAGCGGGTTTTGATTTTCATTAATGAATGCCTTAATTACGCGGAGGCTTTGGCCTGGTCAGAACAAACTTTTAGTGGGGCACATTCTATCACCTGCGGGCGAATCCTCAACGCCAATCCCTGTTTGCCGACGGCGTTTGGCTGGACTTTCAGTCAGCAAGCCTCTGTTTTTGCCTGAAATGAGAACATCCTGACTATTTTTACGACGAACACACATTTTACACGGAAAAAGCGTTGACTCATTTCCGCGGTTCCCTATAATGCGACTCCACACAGCGGGGGTGATTAGCTCAGTTGGTAGAGCATCTCCTTTACACGGAGGGGGTCGGCGGTTCGAGCCCGTCATCACCCACCATTCATGATATGAATGATGCCCGCGAAAAAGCAGTACCCAGAGATTTGAGATGTGGGTGATTAGCTCAGTTGGTAGAGCATCTCCTTTACACGGAGGGGGTCGGCGGTTCGAGCCCGTCATCACCCACCATATCTCAGTGAAGTATCTGGTAAGCATGACGATATGGGTGATTAGCTCAGTTGGTAGAGCATCTCCTTTACACGGAGGGGGTCGGCGGTTCGAGCCCGTCATCACCCACCATATCGGGTCGTTAGCTCAGTTGGTAGAGCAGTTGACTTTTAATCAATTGGTCGCAGGTTCGAATCCTGCACGACCCACCAATGTAAAAAGGCGCCCTAAAGGCGCCTTTTTGCTATCTGTCATTCGGGCGGGCTGACCGGAAAAGAAGGTCAGCCCCTACATCAGATCCATGTAGGGGACGACCCTTTTTTCCGGTCGTCCCGTGCCGATGATGTGCACCAAACGTAATGAAGACCTTCTTTTCCGGTCGTCCCGTGTTGATGGTTGCATCCAACAGAAACGGTCGCCCATACATTTTCCGTTTTCACACGCGAACATTCGCAACATCCGGACTGACCGAAAAAGAAGATCCCCTGCCCCTACGGTTCTCTTTTCACCTTCTTATCACCACTTTTACGCATTCCGCCCTCAAGTCTTCAGCACTCCGTTCCGATAACCCGTATTGGTTAAATACAAAGGAGACAGAAATGACAACCATCAATACCAGTTCTGGTGTATCTGGCGGCTCGGGCGGCGGAGATTCGGTTTCACAAACCGCCAGTATCGCTAAGCAGATTGTCAGGCTACAGGAACAGCTGAAAAGTATGGCCGGCGATACAACGCTGGATGAAGATCAGAAAGCGAAACAGCAGCAGATGATCGAAAATCAGATCATGATGCTGGAAGCACAGCTGGCACAAATCCAGCAGCAGCAGGCAGAAAAGGCTGCTGAGCAGCAGGAAGTCAGTAAAGCCGCCGACAGCGGCAGCAGCAAAATGGCTGACGGCGTTAATCGTCCGACGGAAGATAATCAGCTGAACGTATATATCTAGAACGGTGACGCGTTCGCGCGCTGTTGCGTCAGCAGCTCTGCCTGCTGGCGCACTTCCTGCCAAATCGCCTCTGCGGCGGGTGTTAACGAACGATTCTTACGCCGGACCAGCATAATGCTCCGGTTGATCTCCGGTACAATCCGGCGAACCAGCAGCGGCCTGCCCTGCGGTAATGGCAGCGCCAGCGCGGGTAAAATGCTGATGCCTATCCCGGCTTCCACCATCGGATAGAGCGTCGCGGGGTGACCTATCTCCTGGGCAATCTCCGCCTGCACCTGCTGCACACGCAGCGCCTCGTCGATCAGTACCCGACTGCCTGAAGCATAATCCTGAAGCACCAGCGTGCGCTGGTTGAGCATATGCCAGTGAATGGTCTGCTGCTGCGCCAAAGGGTCGTCCTGACGGCACAGCAGCAGAAACGGCTCGGCAAGAATAGCCTCACACTCCAGATCGTCAGACTGCAGCGGGCCAACCACAATGCCGAAGTCCACTTCGGCATTACGGATGCTTTGCAGCACCCACTGCTGAGGGCGGTCGCGCAGCATCACTTTAATTTCCGGATAGTGTAACTGCCCGGCAGCCAGACACTGCGGCATCAGATGCGCAGAGATGGTCTGGCTGGCCGCCACACGCACCGTACCGCTGCGCTGCTGCCCATAGCTGCGCGCATCCAGCAGCGTGGTGTTAAGCTCCTCCAGCAGGCGCTCAAGGCGGCTGGAGAGCTGCTCGCCCGCCTCCGTCAGCAACACTTCCCGCGTGGTGCGATCCAGCAGGCGAATGCCCATCTCTGTTTCCAGCTCTTTAATGCTGTGGCTGACCGCAGACTGACTGAGTCCAATCAGCTGCCCCGCCTGGCTAAAACTCCCCTGCTGCGCTACGGCGACAAAGACCCGTAACTGACGAAGCGTACAATTCATCGATTATGCTCATATATGAATTCAATAAATTAATTTTATTTCTAAACCCTGCCAGCGCACAATAGCCGCATGTTTTTTTAACCAGGCATTAACATGCGTATCTTTCGTATCGACCCACTGATGTTGAAACTGATCATCACCGTACTGCTGGCCTCTTTCCTGCCCGCACGCGGTCATTTTGTTGATTTCTTTGAATGGCTGACCACCGCCGCTATCGCCCTGCTGTTCTTTATGCACGGCGCCAAGCTGTCGCGGGAAAAAATCATTGCCGGGGGCGGCCACTGGCGTTTGCACCTGTGGGTGATGTTCAGCACCTTTGTGCTGTTCCCGGCGTTGGGGATGCTGTTTGTCTGGTGGCACCCGCTGAACCTCAGCACCGAAATCTACACCGGGTTTATGTACCTGTCGATCCTGCCTGCTACCGTACAGTCGTCGATTGCCCTGACCTCGCTGGCCGGGGGTAATGTCGCCGCCGCGGTCTGCAGCGCCTCGGCATCCAGCCTGCTGGGTGTGTTTATCTCCCCGCTGCTGGTCGGCCTGCTGATGAACGTACACAGCGACGTGCCGGGTGGGAGTCTGGAACAGATTGGTAAAATCATGCTGCAGCTGCTGGTGCCGTTTGTCATCGGGCATATTTCCCGCCGCTGGATTGCCGACTGGGTGGAAAGAAACCGGGGTCTGATTGGCAAAACGGACCAGGCGTCTATTCTGCTGGTGGTGTATTCCGCCTTCAGTGAAGCCGTGGTAAACGGTATCTGGCACCGCGTAGGCGCCATGACGCTGGTCTGGATTGTGGTGGGTAGCCTGGGGCTGCTGTTCGTGGTGCTGGCGATTAACCTGGCGGCAGCGAAGCTGTTTGGCTTTAACCGTGCAGATGAAATTACCATTCTGTTTTGCGGGTCGAAAAAGAGCCTGGCAAACGGCGTACCGATGGCGAACATTCTGTTCCCTTCAGCCGCCGTGGGGATTATCGTGCTGCCGCTGATGATCTTCCATCAGGTTCAGCTGATGGTCTGCTCTATGCTGGCACAGCGCTACAAAAAAGCGGGTGAAAAGCTGGCCGCACAGCATAAGGCAAGTCACAGTAAACCTGCCGTAATGGAGTCGCAGAAATCGTAAATATTACGGGGCCGTATGGCCCCGTTTTAACGGTTTCACCAGCCCTTCCAGCCCCTCAATCTTGATTGCCAGCGTAATCTGCATCAACTCCCCCAGATGACCCTGAGGAAACTCATCCTTACGCGCAAACCACAGCAGATACTCTTCCGGCAGGTCGATCAACGCCCGCCCTTTGTATTTACCAAAAGGCATTTCAGTGTTGGCGATCTCAATCAGGTGCTGCTTTTCCATTTCACTCACCCAGTAAACGTATCATTTCCGCTTCGTCGATAACCTGAATACCCAACTCCTGCGCTTTGACCAGCTTGGAGCCGGCCGCTTCACCGGCGATCACCAGATCGGTTTTCTTCGATACGCTGCCGCTCACTTTGGCGCCCAGCGCTACCAGCCGATCTTTCGCTTCATCACGCGACAAAATGGTCAGGGAACCGGTCAGCACCACGGTTTTTCCCGCGAACGGGCTGTCGATCTCTTCTGCTTTTACCACCACAACATCAGGCCAGCTGATACCGGCTTTTTCCACCAGCAGATGGATGACTTCGCGGTTGCTCTCTTCATCCAGGAAGTTACGCACATGGCTGGCGACCACTTTACCGACGTCCGGCACCGCAATCAGCGCCTCCAGATCTGCCGCCATCAGCGCCTCAAGCGTGCCGAAATGTGCAGCCAGGTTCGCCGCCGTCGCCTCACCCACTTCGCTGATGCCGAGCGCATACAGGAAACGGGCAAAGGTCGTGTGCTTCGCCTTCGCCAGCGCATCAACGACATTCTGCGCTGACTTTGGTCCCATACGATCCAGCCCGGTCAGTTTGCCTGCGGTAAGATTGAACAGGTCGGCCGGATTCAGAACGTACTCTTTATCAACCAGCTGATCGATAATTTTCTCGCCCATGCCGTCAATGTCCAGCGCCCGGCGCGAGACAAAGTGTTTTAACGCGCCTTTGCGCTGAGCGCCGCAGATCAGGCCGCCGGTGCAGCGGGCCACAACCTCGCCTTCCACCCGCTCAACGTCAGAGCCGCAAACCGGGCAGTGGATCGGGAACACCACGTCGCGCGCATCTTCTGCGTGTTCTACCACGCTCACCACTTTCGGGATCACGTCTCCCGCACGGCGGATCACCACGCGGTCGCCAATTTTCAGCCCCAG
Source organism: Erwinia sp. Eh17-17 (assembly GCF_039675725.1). Classification (NCBI taxonomy): domain Bacteria; kingdom Pseudomonadati; phylum Pseudomonadota; class Gammaproteobacteria; order Enterobacterales; family Erwiniaceae; genus Erwinia; species Erwinia sp. Eh17-17. The sequence goes on from NZ_JBDFQT010000005.1 coordinate 35,047, forward strand.
GCGCTCAATCTCGTCGGCATTGTGCAGCGTGGCATTACTGACGATCACCCCGGCAACCAGCACCGGTTCCAGACGTGCCACCGGCGTAATGGCACCGGTGCGGCCAACCTGGAACTCGACGTCACGCACCACGGTCATCTGCTCCTGGGCGGGGAATTTGAAGGCTATCGCCCAACGCGGCGCACGGGCTACAAAGCCGAGTTGTTCCTGGAGATCCAGCGAATCCACTTTGATGACCACGCCGTCAATATCAAATCCCAGCGCAGGGCGGTCGGCTTCAATCTCCCGGTAGAATGCCAGCACCTCGTCCGCGTTATGGCACAGACGTACCCGGTTGCTGACCGGCAGGCCCCAGGCTTTAAACTGCTGCAGCCGGCCCATATGGCTACGCGGCATCTCGCCCCCTTCCAGCAGACCCAGACCGTAACAGAAGAACGTCAGGGGACGCTTAGCAGTGATGCGCGGATCAAGCTGACGCAGAGAGCCTGCGGCAGCATTACGCGGGTTGGCGAATACTTTACTGCCGGTGCGCCGCGCCTCGTCATTCATTTTTTCAAAACCGGACTGCGGCATAAACACTTCACCACGCACTTCCATTCGGGCCGGGATATTGTCTCCGCGCAGCCGTAGCGGAATAGCGCCAATTGTGCGCACATTGGCGGTAATATTTTCCCCCGTGGTACCATCGCCGCGCGTCGCTGCACGCACCAGCTCGCCGTTTTCATACAGCAGGCTGACCGCCAGTCCGTCCAGCTTCAGCTCGCAGCAGAAGGTGATGTCATCGCTGCTTTTCAGACGATCCTGCACGCGCTTGTTAAACGCCAGATAGCTCTCTTCATCGAAGGCGTTATCCAGCGACAGCATTGGTATTTCATGGCGTACCTGCTCAAATGCACTGAGCGGCGCGGCGCCAACGCGCTGGGTCGGGGAGTCAGAGCTAATCAGCTCAGGGTGTGCGCTTTCCAGTTCACGCAGTTCGCCCATCAGGCGATCGTACTCCGCATCCGGTACTTCCGGAGCATCCAGTACGTGATACTGATATTCGTGGTGGCGAAGCAGGGTTCGCAAATGGGTGATTTTGTCTTGTACGGATTCCATAGCGGCACCATCAGAGATAAAAAACCCCCGAAGGTCGGGGGTTTGGGAAGATTATGATTATATAAAAATTATCGGGCGTTGGCGTCAATCACATCGCGGATACGCGATTTATACGTTTCCAGCTTCTGCGGCGTCATCATGCGGCGTTCGTCGTCCAGCACCACGCCACCGACATCATCAGCGATACGCTGTGCAGATTGCAGCATCAGTTTAAAGTTCTGATGCGCATCGCCGTAGGACGGCACCATCATAAAGATCGACACGCCAGGGGTGGTAAAATCAGACATGTTGTCCGGATTAAACGAGCCGGGTTTGACCATGTTTGCCAGACTGAACAGCACCGGGCCGCTGCCCGCCGGATTCAGGTGACGATGGAAGATATTCATTTCGCCAAACTGGAAACCTGCCTGCAATACGCCCTGCAGCAGCGCTTCACCGCTGATACTGCCCCCCGCATGGGCGGAAACATGCAGCACCAGCACCGTCTCTTTACGACGCGCTTCTTCCCGCTTCGCTTCAGCAATTTCTGCGTCTGACGGCGGCTGCACGACTTCAGGCTGAGGCTGAGGCTGGACAGGTGGCACCTGGGCCGTCTGTACCGGACGAACCGGCTCAGGCTGGCGCACGGGTTCAGGGGCTTCGCGCTCCGGCTCCGGCGCATGCTGGAAGTCTCCGCCAAACAGCGGATCGTCTTCAGGCTGCTCATCAACCACAGGCTGATGGCGCACCGGTTCAGGCTGACGAATATTGGGCTGACGCGGCGGCTCATTCCCGGCATTAAATCCACCCAGGGAAGGCTCCGACGGGTCCGGCTGGCTACGCTGCACGCGCACTTCACCTACGCCTTCTTCGTCATCTTCGAACGCTTCTTCTCTGTCCTGTTTTAAACGCTTGTGAGGGCGATCGCGAAAAACAGATGAGCGCTCTTTACGGCTGGTCCACAGGCCATGCAGTAAAAGCGCTATTATGGCGATCGCGCCAACAACGATTAATATCAGACGCAAATCCTGCATCATTGTATTCTCTGTTGTTCCAATACCTTGCCACCGCGGCAAACTTTATCCTCTAACTGTATTTGCCCAGGTACACAAGTGCAAGTCTGCGCAGTATTTTCTGACAAATATCCCGCTATGAGGACGCTTTTTTGCTGTTTTTTCGCGCAAAGCCCCCCTGGTAAGTGGAAAAAGCTGCGTTATGATAGCCATCGTCTGCCCGTTCAAAGGAGAAACGCAGTACATGTCACATCACAATCCTGGTACTTCTCATAACGGAGTCCACTACTTTGCCCAGGGATGGAAGCTGATCCTGCTGCCTGGCATCCGGCGTTTTGTTATCCTTCCGCTGCTGGTCAATATTGTCTTAATGGGGGGAGCCTTTCTCTGGCTGTTCAACCGGCTGGGTCACTGGATCCCGGAATTAATGGCAATGATACCCGGCTGGTTACAGTGGCTGAGCTATCTGATCTGGCCACTGACGGTGCTCTCCATTATTTTAGTCTTTAGCTATTTTTTCTCCACCATTGCCAACTGGATAGCGGCTCCTTTCTGCGGTCTGCTGGCCGAGCAGCTGGAAGGCCGTCTGACCGGCAAACCGCTGCCTGATAATGGCTGGAGCGGACTGGCGAAGGACCTGCCACGTATCATGAAACGAGAGTGGCAGAAGCTGGCTTATTATCTGCCGCGCGCGCTGGTGCTGCTGATACTCTATTTTGTACCTGGATTCGGACAGACGGTAGCGCCGGTGCTGTGGTTCCTGTTCAGCGCCTGGATGCTGTCTATTCAGTACTGTGACTTCCCGTTTGATAACCATAAGGTCAACTTCCGGCAGATGCGTTCCGCGCTGCGCCAGAATAAAACCGTCAACATGCAGTTCGGCGCTCTGGTGAGCCTGTTCACCATGATCCCCCTGCTGAACCTGGTGATTATGCCGGTCGCTGTCTGTGGCGCGACCGCCATGTGGGTAGACAAATATCGTTCGCAGTTAGCCCTCAATCGATAAATGCCTGGCGCACGAGCCACGAAACTGGCTCGTGACGTTTCACCTTTTTTTCTGCTTCGCCCCGCCACGCCCTGCTTATGCCATTTCGTCAGGGCTTATTTCTGCAGAACATATCTATATACGATTTCTTCACTTCACTGGCTAAATGAACAAGGTATGCTCTAAGCGTTCCCAATATTTCATACAGTTAAGGACAGGCTATGAGTAAGATCTATGAAGACAATTCTTTAACAATCGGTCATACGCCGCTGGTTCGACTGAACCGCATCGGTAATGGACGCATTCTGGCAAAAGTGGAGTCGCGTAACCCTAGCTTCAGCGTCAAATGCCGTATCGGTGCCAATATGATTTGGGACGCAGAAAAACGCGGAATTCTGAAACCGGGTATTGAACTGGTTGAACCGACCAGCGGTAATACCGGTATCGCACTGGCCTATGTGGCAGCGGCGCGCGGCTACAAATTAACCCTGACCATGCCGGAAACCATGAGCGTGGAGCGCCGTAAGCTGCTGAAAGCCCTTGGGGCGAATCTGGTGCTGACCGAAGGCGCCAAAGGCATGAAAGGTGCCATCAGCAAGGCGGAAGAAATTGTGGCGGGCGATCCCGATCGTTTTCTCCTGCTGCAACAGTTCAGTAACCCGGCCAACCCGGAAATTCATGAAAAAACCACCGGCCCGGAAATCTGGGAAGATACCGATGGCGAAGTGGATGTCTTTATCGCTGGCGTCGGTACCGGCGGAACGCTGACCGGTGTGAGCCGCTACATTAAAAACACCAAAGGCAAAAAAGAGCTGATTACCGTGGCGGTTGAGCCAACGGATTCACCGGTCATCGCCCAGGCGATTGCGGGCGAAGAAATTAAACCCGGTCCGCATAAAATTCAGGGCATCGGTGCAGGTTTTATCCCTGGTAACCTCGATCTCAACCTGGTGGACCGCGTTGTCGCCATCTCTAACGAAGAGGCGATTTCAACCGCACGCCGTCTGATGGAAGAAGAAGGTATTCTCGCCGGTATCTCCTCGGGGGCGGCCGTTGCTGCTGCACTGAAATTGCAGGAAGACGACGCTTTTGCCGACAAAAATATTGTGGTGATCCTGCCCTCTTCCGGCGAGCGTTATCTGTCAACCGCACTGTTTGCCGATCTGTTCACTGAAAAAGAACTGCAACAGTAGTGCCATAAAGGCGATATTGTCTGAAAAAGCACCCGTAAGGGTGCTTTTTTGTGGGGTACGTCAAACTTTTACCACCCTGAAGATTGATTTTACCCTCTGGTGTCTGGTATTTAAGCTGGCAATTATTTCGATCCGTAAAATTAATCGCTGCGTGAACTGGATCAAGCTGAATCGATTTACTGGTTTGGCGCACAAAGAGAAAAAGCGGCATAATGGGAAGTGGAAAAGTTAAGGGGAATCCCGCGTTTTTTTCCCGTCTTCACTCCACCTTACCAGCGCATTTTTTGGCCAGTCTCGTATCATGCCAGCGCGATTCACTACAGGCTAAAGTTTCGCCACCAGGCTAGACTTTAGATCAATAACACCAAACCAAATTAAGTTGGGGAAACATAATGTTCCAGCAAGAAGTTACTATCACCGCACCAAACGGCCTGCACACTCGTCCAGCAGCACAGTTCGTGAAAGAAGCAAAAGCTTTTGCTTCAGAAATCACTGTGACCTCTAACGGTAAATCTGCCAGCGCGAAAAGCCTGTTCAAATTACAGACTCTGGGTCTGACTCAGGGCACCGTGGTGACGCTGTCTGCTGAAGGCGAAGACGAGCAGAAAGCCGTTGAACATCTGGTTAAACTGATGGCAGAACTGGAGTAATTCAGTCGCTTTCCAGCTTGTCCAGCGAAGTGTTACCGGACAGAGTTATGCAATATTGATCGCGAACAGTACGTTCGCGATGTTGTTTTCGTAAAGTAGACAAACGCTGACGAAAAAAACGGTATGCTCCGTCCGGCTCGCTGAGTGGATTAACCGATGCAGTCATCCGCGGTTCTCCGCCTCAGATGATTATCAGAGAAAGAAAAGGTAGGGTTATGATTTCAGGCATTTTAGCATCACCGGGTATCGCTTTCGGCAAGGCGCTTTTGCTGAAAGAAGATGAGATTATCATCAACCGGAAAAAGATTTCTGCCGACCAGGTCGATCAGGAAGTTCAGCGTTTTCTTGATGGTCGTAAAAAAGCTGCCGTGCAGCTCGAAGCGATCAAAATCAAAGCCGGGGAAACCTTCGGTGAAGAGAAAGAAGCGATCTTCGAAGGGCATATCATGCTGCTGGAAGATGAAGAACTGGAGCAGGAAATCATCGCCCTGATCAAAGACGAGCATGCCACTGCGGATGCTGCTGCCTTTTCTGTGATTGAAGGTCAGGCAAAAGCACTGGAAGAACTCGATGACGAGTATCTGAAAGAGCGTGCTGCCGACGTCCGTGATATCGGTAAGCGCCTGCTGCAAAACATTCTTGGCCTGCATATCGTTGACCTCAGCGCTATCAATGAAGAAGTGCTGCTGATTGCGAAAGATCTGACTCCGTCAGAAACCGCACAGCTTAACCTGAATAAAGTGCTCGGCTTTATCACCGATATCGGTGGCCGCACTTCACACACCTCGATTATGGCCCGTTCGCTTGAACTGCCTGCCATTGTCGGCACCGGTGATGTGACCAGCCAGGTAAAAAATGACGATTTCCTGATCCTCGATGGCGTGAATAACCAGGTGTATGTAAACCCGACACCGGAAAAAATCGAAGAGCTGAAAGCCGTAGCCCATCAGTACCTCAGCGAGAAAACCGAGCTGGCGAAACTGAAAGATCTACCGGCAATCACCCTCGACGGCCATCAGGTTGAAGTTTGCGCTAACATCGGTACCGTGCGTGACGTCGCCGGCGCTGAGCGTAACGGCGCAGAGGGTGTCGGCCTGTACCGCACCGAGTTCCTGTTTATGGACCGCGAATCGCTGCCAACAGAAGATGAGCAGTTCCAGGCCTATAAAGCCGTGGCTGAAGCCGTGGGCGCACAGGCTGTTATCGTGCGTACTATGGATATCGGCGGTGATAAAGACCTGCCGTACATGAATCTGCCAAAAGAAGATAACCCGTTCCTCGGCTGGCGTGCGATTCGCATCGCGATGGACCGTCCTGAAATTCTGCATGCTCAGCTACGTGCTATCCTGCGCGCTTCTGCGTTCGGTAAACTGCGTATCATGTTCCCGATGATCATCGCCGTTGAGGAAGTTCGCTTCCTGAAAGCTGAACTGGAAACGCTGAAAGCCCAGCTGCGCGAAGAGGGCAAGGCCTTCGACGAGAGCATTGAAGTGGGAATCATGGTAGAAACCCCTGCTTCGGCAGTGATTGCCCACCATCTGGCGAAAGAAGTCGATTTCTTCAGTATTGGGACAAACGACCTGACGCAGTATACTCTGGCAGTTGACCGTGGAAACGATCTGATCTCCCATCTCTACAACCCAATGTCGCCTTCTGTTCTGACGCTGATCAAGCAAGTTATTGATGCTTCTCATGCCGAAGGTAAATGGACTGGCATGTGTGGTGAGCTGGCTGGCGACGAACGTGCTACACTACTGTTATTGGGAATGGGGCTGGACGAATTCAGCATGAGTGCCATTTCTATCCCACGCATCAAGAAAATTATTCGTAATACGAATTTTGAAGATGCGAAGGCATTGGCAGAGCAGGCTCTGGCTCAACCTACAGCGGACGAGTTGATGAACCTGGTCAACAAGTTCATTGAAGAAAAAACACTCTGCTGAGATCCAGAAACGCTGGCCCAATATAACTGCTTAGGAGAATAACATGGGTTTGTTTTCAAAACTTTTTGGCGATAAGTCTGATTCCGCGTCGGGCATCATTGAGATTGTCGCCCCGCTGTCGGGTGAGATCGTCAATATCGAAGACGTTCCAGATGTCGTGTTTGCAGAGAAAATTGTCGGCGACGGTATCGCCATTAAACCTACTGGCAATAAAATGGTTGCGCCGGTTGACGGTACTATCGGTAAAATTTTCGAAACCAATCATGCTTTTTCCATCGAGTCAGACAACGGCATTGAGCTGTTTGTCCACTTCGGAATTGATACGGTTGAACTGAAAGGCGAAGGCTTTAAACGCATCGCTGAAGAAGGTCAGAAAGTTAAGAAAGGCGACGTAGTGATCGAGTTTGATCTGGCGCTGCTGGAAGAGAAAGCAAAATCCACGCTGACTCCGGTTGTGATCTCCAATATGGATGAGATCAAAGAGCTGATTAAGCTGACGGGTAACGTTGTTGTGGGTGAAACCCCGGTTATTCGTATCAAGAAGTAACGGCTGGCGTTGTTAATAAGCCTCCTGGTTTCGGCCTGGGGGCTTTTTTTATGGCTAAATTACTGGCTGACCACCAGCGCATCGCGCAGGCTGAACGTGGCAGCTGGAGTCTCTGCCAGCTCCAGCTGTTTCTCAAGCTGGCACAGATGGTCGTCCATTAACCGCTGCGCCTGTACCACCTCCCCTGCCCGCAGCGCTGTCACCAGCGCGCGGTGTTCGCTGCACTGGCAGGCAGGCGTGTCGTTACGCTGATATAAAGCCACAATCAGCGAACTGCGCACTATCAGGTTTGACAGCATTTCCGTCAGCACCCGGTTGTCGCTGATTTTAGCCAGCAGCATATGAAACTGACTCAGCTGACGCACAATTTCACGCCGATCATTACAGGCAATGACCTCCTGCTCTCCCTGCAGGTGGGCCTCCATCTCGTCATGATACTGCGCCATCTTATCAACACTGATCCCTGCAATCATGGCGTGCTCAATCGCCCGACGGGCAATAAAGACCTCTCGCGCTTCACGCGCCTCAGGGCGCGCTACTTTTGCCCCGCGATTAGGGGAGATGGTGACAATATGCTGCAATGCCAGCCGCTGAAGTGCTGCCTGCACGTGATTGCGGTTAGCAGAAAGCACCTCCACAATCTGCGCCTCGACCAGCCGCGTACCGGGCCTGAGTTTGTGCTGCGCAATGGCCATCGACAGCGCATCAACGATGCGCTGAATTTCCTGCTGTCTGGCGCTGGACACACTGTTCATCTCTTACCTCGATAAAATATCAAACTGCCGCTCACCCCACCCAATGCGGCAGGCGGATCGTCAGTTCCAGCCCGCCATCGCGGGCATTCTGTGCGCTGACATCTCCCTGATGGGCAATCACCACTTTGCGCACAATCGACAGCCCAAGTCCGTATCCCCTGCCCGATAAGGGTGAATTAACCCGGACAAAAGGATCAAAAATACTGGAAAGCTTGTCGGCATCCACACCCGGCCCATAGTCGCGTACGCCAATCGCCAGCCAGTCATTTTCCTGTCCGAGGGTGATGCGCACCTGCTGCCCGTGCTGGGAGAAGCGCAGCGCATTACGCACCACATTCTCCACCGCAGAGCGAATCAGGTTAGCATCGCCCCTGACCGTATAATCCAGTTGCTCATCGGCATTAAGCACAATTTCAACGCCGGGAATTTGTGCCTCATAGCGCGCATCGTTAGCCACCGCATTCAGCAGTCCCAGCAAATCAAAATATTGTTCATCCGGCAGGCTCTGATGTTCCGCCCGCGACAGCGACAGCAGCTCACCGATCATTTTATCCAGACGACGAGCCTCTTCATCAATACGGTCAAGAGAACTGTTCACGCTTTCTGGCGTCTGCCGCGCCAGCCCGGTCGCCAGCTGCAGACGGGCCAGCGGCGAACGTAACTCGTGAGAGACATCGTGCAACAGCTCTTCCCGCGCCTGCACCAGGACGGATAACCGCTCAACCATCGCATCGAAGTCCTGCGCCACCACTGAAAACTCATCGTGGCGACGACGCATCTGTGGGTAAAGGCGAACGGAAAGATCCCCGCCGGAGACGCGGGCAAAACCGGCACGCAGCTGACGCATGGGGCGCGTCAGGTTCCATGCCAGAAACAGACTGAACAGTAGCCCACACACCGCCCCCACAATAAAAAGCGGCTCTGGCATATTAAGAATACTGTGTGGATGACCGCCCATCCGGCTGTCAGCGCGCAGGCCCGCCACGTCATATCTCAACTGATACTGGCGACCATCGGCGCCGGTCACCCGTTCGGTCACCTCTTTTGGAAACTCACCGGGGGCAGGCTCGCGATTTAACTCACCGCGCGCGGTCGCCTGATGCTCCGGCTCAGCCACTGGCTGTACAGAGAAAAAACGCCGATCGTTTGGCGGCCAGTCCACCATCATGTCATTCAGCGCATCCAGCCCACCGCGCTGCAGCACCGACACGGCCGAAGTCATCTGCAGATTGACAATACGTTTGATGGCGTGATTTTCCGGCGGTTCATGATGTTTACCATACAGGCTGAAACCCAGCCACAGCAGCTGAGTAATCGCAATATAGGTCAGCCAGAATCCCAGCAAAATCTTCCAGAACAGAAAACCGCGGAACCCGTGCTTCATCGGATACGGTAGCCGATGCTGCGTACCGTTTCGATATTGATGGTGTCATGGGTCAGCGCAGCCAGCTTCTGGCGGATGTTGCTGATGTGCACATCAACGCTGCGGTCATAGGCTTCGCGCGGTCGCCCCAGCCCTTTTTCTGAGAGTTCGTCTTTTGATACCACGCGGTCAGGGGAACGCAGCAGCAGATCCAGCAGGTTAAACTCTGAGGCGGTCAGATCGAACGGCTTTTTCTGCCATTCACTGACGCGCGTTGCCGGGTTGAGCGTCAGCTCCCCCCAGCCAGCCACTTCTTTATTATCCGGCACTGCCGGCTGCTCTTCAACGCGTCGCAGCACGGCCCGCAGACGGGCGACCAGCTCGCGCGGATAGCACGGCTTCGGCATGTAGTCATCAGCCCCCATTTCCAGGCCAATCACCCGGTCAATATTATCGCCTTTTGCCGTCAGCATAATCACCGGCAGTCTGCCGTGCTGACGCACCTGGCGCAGCACATCTATGCCGCTCATATCGGGCAGCATAATATCGAGGATCATGGCGCTGTAGTTGCCGGAAAGTGCACCTTCAACACCGGCTCTGCCCATTAACACCAGAGAGGCATCAAAGCCCTCGGCAATCAGGTACTGGCTGAGCAGGGTGCCCAGCTCAAGGTCGTCATCGACCAGTAAAATTTTCATAGGGGAGCTCTCAATGATACAGCCGCTATTTTCACCTGTTATTAACGGGTTCGCAGCCGCTTTTACCCAATCCTTACAGTCTGACAATATGGTATGCGCCAGCAGCAGGCAGGCGCATCGGCAGAAACCTGAATACTCATGAGATCGTTCTTGTTATCCGTAAGTTTAACTGACAAATCATCTTGTCTATTTCAACCTACCCCAACCGCAATGAAGTGTCCTTTCACTACGACCGTGAGCAAACAAGGAACGCTGTAATGCGATTAATAGACGCCGGTGGATAAATAGCGGTCTCCTCGATCGCAGATAATCGCCACAATAATACTGCCGGGCTTTTCCTGCGCAATACGCACTGCCCCCGCCACAGCTCCGCCGGAGCTGACGCCGCAGAACAGACCTTCACGCCGTGCCAGCAGGCGCATCGTCTCTTCGGCTTCCCGCTGCGACATATCCATTACCCGGTCCACCAGCTCAGGGCGGAAAATACCGGGCAGATAGGCGGCAGGCCAGCGGCGAATGCCGGGAATACTGCTGCCCTCAGAGGGTTGCAGCCCGACAATGTTCACCGTGGAACTCTGCTCTTTCAGGTAACGACTCACGCCGGTAATCGTGCCGGTGGTGCCCATACTGGAGACAAAATGCGTTAACCGCCCCGCCGTTTGCTGCCAGATTTCCGGCCCGGTCGTCAGGTAGTGACCAAGCGGGTTGTCCGGGTTATTAAACTGATCGAGCACCCGGCCTTCACCACGAGCGGCCATGGCATTCGCCAGATCGCGTGCCCCTTCCATTCCCTGTTCGCGGCTCACCAGAATCAGCTCAGCCCCGTAGGCGCGCATCGCCGCCTGGCGTTCAATGCTCATATTGTCTGGCATCAGCAGCTTCAGTACATACCCTTTCATGGCGGCAATCATCGCCAGCGCAATGCCAGTATTCCCGCTGGTCGCTTCAATCAGCACGTCGCCGGGGCGGATTTCACCGCGCCGTTCAGCCTGGTTTATCATCGACAGTGCCGCGCGATCCTTCACCGAACCGGCGGGGTTATTTCCCTCCAGCTTCAGCCATATTTCGCTCCCGTTGTCCGGCGTCAGGCGCTGCAGCTTAATCAGCGGCGTATTCCCGATGGTATTTTCGAGTGTGGTCAAGGTGGGGTTCCCGGCATGAAATGGCAAAGGGCCGGAAAAACCGACCCTTTATACGCTAAATAATATCTGAGAAAAATATCAGGCGCTTTGCGCAAAGGCAACAGGCCGTAACGGCGTATCACCATTATACAGGCGGGCGTGTTGCAGGCCGACAAACAGACGTTCACCGCGAACCGGAGCGACCTGGTTCCCTTCCATAACCACGGTAATCGGCTCACCGCTCCATTCAGCAGGTGCGACCACCAGCTGCCAGAAATGCCCGCGCGGGCTGACTTCCAGTACCTGAGCAGGCAGCGGCGTTTCCAGGCTGCTCTGACGGCTGACGTCTATTTCCCACGGGCGCAGGAACAATTCTACCGGCCCCTGATGCGCAGGCGTATAACCCAGCGGCCAGTGATGCGCCCCGACGTGGAACTGCGAGCCGTGTACTTCGCCATCAAAGCGGTTCACTTCACCGAGAAACTCAAGCACAAAGCGCGTTGCCGGGTCACGCCAGACGTCATCCGGCGTGCCGACCTGCTCAATGTTCCCCTGGCTCATGACCACCACGCGATCGGCCACTTCCATCGCCTCTTCCTGATCGTGAGTGACGAACACGCTGGTGAACTTCAGCTCTTCGTGAAGCTGACGCAGCCAGCGGCGCAGCTCTTTACGCACCTGAGCATCCAGCGCACCGAAAGGTTCATCCAGCAGCAGGATCTGCGGTTCAACCGCCAGCGCACGTGCCAGCGCAACGCGCTGTTTCTGTCCACCGGAAAGCTGCGACGGGAAGCGCCCCGCCAGATGGCCGAGCTGCACCATCTCCAGCAGGCGCGTCACCTTCTGCTTTATCTCTGCGGAGGACGGCCGTTCACGGCGCGGCAGCACCGTCAGGCCAAAGGCAATATTGTCGAACACGGTCATGTGGCGGAACAGGGCATAATGCTGAAACACAAAGCCTACCTGACGGTCGCGGGCATGAACCCGGCTGACGTCTTTACCGTGAAAGCTCAGGCGTCCACTGTTCTGATTTTCCAGGCCAGCGATAATGCGCAGTAATGTGGTCTTCCCGGAACCCGACGGTCCCAGCAGTGCCATCATTTGCCCGGAAGGGATATCCAGAGAAATATCGTTCAGGACTTTCGTCTTGCCGAAAAATTTATTGATGTTGCCGATTTCAATGCTCATCCTTCCCCTCCAGTTGCAAACGCTTCTGCTGGCTCTCTAACCGCCACTGCACTGCGCTTTTCAAAAACAACGTCACTATAGCCATCAGGGTCAGCAGAGCGGCAGCGGTAAATGCGCCGACCGTATTGTAATCCTGATGCAGTAATTCAACCTGCAAAGGCAGGGTATAGGTTTCACCGCGAATCGAGCCGGAAACCACCGATACCGCACCGAACTCACCGATAGCGCGGGCATTGGTCAGCACGATGCCGTACAGCAGCGCCCAGCGAATATTGGGTAAGGTCACGCGCCAGAACATCTTCCAGCCCGATGCACCCAGTAACACGGCTGCCTCATCTTCATGGCTGCCCTGGCTTAACATCACCGGCACCAGCTCGCGCACCACAAACGGACAGGTAACGAAAATAGTGACCAGGGCCATTCCCGGCCACGAGAACATCAGCTGGATATTGTGCGCATCGAGCCAGCCCCCCGCCGACCCGTTGACACCCCAGAACAGCAGGTACATCAGCCCGGCAACCACCGGCGAGACGGCAAACGGGATATCAAACAGCGTCAGCAGCAGCTGGCGGCCGGGGAAGGTAAAACGCGTCACCAGCCAGGCCAGCAGCGTGCCAAATACCAGGTTAACCGGCACGGTAATCAGCGCAATCAGTACGGTGAGCCAGATGGAATGCAGCATATCGGCATCGCCGAGGTTGGCAAACGTCGCCATCAGCCCTTCAGATAATGCCGCAGCGAAAATCGCCACCAGCGGGATCACCAGAAGCAGCAGGGAGATCAGCATCCCCAGCCCGATCAGTACCCACTTACCCCACTGAACCCGCGCACGCTCTGCGCCGTTAAAATCGCTGACATCAGCCATTAGTGACCTCCAATACGACGGCCAAAGCGGCTCTGCAGGGTGTTAATGGCAAACAGCAACAGCAGGGATGCTGCCAGAATCACCGAGGCAATCGCGCTGGCGGCTGGGTAGTCAAACTCCTGCAGACGCACAAAAATCATCAGTGAAGTCACTTCGGTTTTCCACGCGATATTTCCGGCGATAAAGATCACCGCACCAAACTCCCCCAGACTGCGGGTAAAGGAGAGTGCCGTCCCCGCCAACAGCGCCGGGCCAACTTCCGGCAGGATCACGCGGCGGAAGCTCTGCCACGGTGATGCGCCCAGCGTTTCTGCCGCTTCTTCATACTCCGGCCCCAGCTCTTCCAGCACCGGCTGAACGGTACGCACCACAAACGGAATGCTGGTAAAAGCCATCGCCACGGCAATGCCGAGCCAGGTATAGGAAACTTTGATACCAAACTGCGCCAGCCACTCACCGTACCAGCCGTTGACCGAGAACAGTCCCGCCAGGGTCAGACCGGCCACCGCTGTCGGCAGCGCAAACGGCAGGTCCATCAGACCATCCAACAGCGCGCGGCCGGGAAAACGATAGCGCGTCAGTATCCACGCCATCAGCATGCCGAACAGCGCGTTAAACACAGAGGCAACGCCCGCCGCCAGCAGCGTCACTTCATACGCCGCCATCACCTGCGGGTTGGTAATCACTTCCCAGTACTGTGCCAGCGTCATCTGCGACAGCTGCATCAGCAGCGCGCTGATCGGCAGCAGCAGGATCAGGCAGGTGAAAAACAGGCTGCTGCCCAGGCTGATACCAAATCCGGGCAGTACGCGTTTACTGCGGGTTGAAAACATGCCTACCGCCCCGCCGCTAACAGCTTATCCAGTTCGCCACCGCTGACGAAATGGGTTTTCATCACCTGATCCCAGCCGCCAAATTCATCTGCTACGCGGAACAGCTCGGTCTGCGGGAAACGCTCTTTCTGTTCAGCCATCAGTTGAGGGTTATTCACCCGGTAATAGAACTGGGTAATAATTTGCTGCGCCTGCGGCGTATAGAGATAGTTCAGGTACGCTTTCGCGGCGTCCTCCGTGTGGTTCTTTTCGACATTCTTATCGACCCACGCTACCGGGAACTCCGCCAGAATATTGGTTTTTGGCACGATCACTTCATAGCCGTCTTTGGCGTACTGGTTGCGGATGGTGTTCACCTCCGACTCAAAGCTGATCAGCACATCCCCCAGACCGCGCTCCACGAACGTCGTTGTCGCTCCGCGCCCGCCGGTATCAAATACCTCGACATTTTTCAGGAACTGCGTCATCTGCTGTTGCGTTTTCGCCTTATCTTTACCGTCGGCGCGGTCAAAGGCACCCCAGGCAGCCAGATAGGTATAACGGGCATTGCCTGACGTTTTAGGATTCGGGAAAATCAGTTTTACATCATCACGCACCAGATCGTTCCAGTCGTGGATGTTCTTCGGGTTACCCTTTCGCACCAGGAAAGCCATGGTGGAGTAGAACGGTGAACTGCTGTTGGGCAGACGCTGCTGCCAGTCAGCCGGGATCAGATTGCCTTTGTCGTGCAGTATCTGGACGTCTGTGACCTGGTTATAGGTCACCACATCGGCTTTCAGCCCCTGCAAAATCGCCAGCGCCTGTTTGGACGATCCGGCATGAGACTGTTTGATGGTCAGCGGATCGCCAGGATGCTGCTGGGCCCACTGCTTTTCAAACGGCGCATTCAGGGCGGTAAACAGCTCACGTGATACGTCATACGAGCTGTTCAGCAGCTCGGTTGCCTGCGCGCCCGCACTCAGCAGCAGCGACAGCGCGGAGGCTGTAACAAATTTTTTTACCGTCGGTAACGTCATTATGCACCCTGAGTAAATCACCGGTTAACCGGCCTGAAGTCTGTTCAGTTTATTTATAACCAGGGTAAAAGCTGTAACGGTTTTATATACCGTTTGGTGCTTTACAAGCAGAAAACGCTATAAGCGTGTGGAATTGATTATGCAGGGCACGGGAATGAGGCGGATCGGGCGGAAAAAACGTGTCATGCCGGTCGGGTAGACCGGCAACCAAGGTCGCCCCCTGCGGATCGTCGCGCGATAAGGGGCGTCTCAGGCCCTTACAATGCCGCCAGCTGAGTCAGGGACGGGGCATAAAAATAGCTGCCGCTAACCGGCCTGGTGAAACGCAGCATGGCATCAAACTTACCGTCCGTTTCACCAAACATACTTAACAGCTGCTGTTCAATGTTATACAGCGTGGCGCAGTAGGAAAGGAAGAACAGCCCGTTTGTCCCACTGGCTGTGCCGTAAGGCAGACTCTGACGCAGAATTTTCAGCCCCTTACCGTTCTCTTTCAGATCGACGCGGGCTACGTGCGAAGTGGCAGGACGCGCCTCGCCCTCCAGCTCTTCATTGCTCTCTTTCGTGCGCCCGATAATCTGCTGCTGTTTAGCCACCGGAAGGCGGTTAAACATCGCCAGATTATGCTGCCAGCGCTGGCTGAACACATAGCTGCCCCCGGCATTATCACCGCTGGCAATAATCGCCACCGCCTGACGCTGCTCGCCCTGCGGATTTTCTGTACCATCGACAAACCCACTCAGATCGCGATCTTCCGTCCAGCGGAAGCCGTGGGTCTCTTCAACAACGCGAATGGCGCTACCAAACGCGGCCAGTGCGGCCTGCGCCACGCTGAAATTCACGTCATGGCGCAGTGACTGAATGTGAATCAACATATCGCGCTGGGTGGCCGGTGCCATACCCTTGCCAAGCGGCTGGAAGTCTTTCAGCTCTGCGCAGCTGTGACCCGCGCAGAGATCGTTCCACAGCCCGTTACCAAAGGCGATCACCGCCCCTAACCCGGCATCAGGGTAGCGCTGCTGTAACCCGGTGAGCTGCTGAATAAACTGCTGGCTGCCGTGGCGGATGGCGTCAATATCCCCTTCAACCATGGCTTCAAGATAAATGGCAAAACGGCGATGCTCTAATAAGATGCCGCTCTGAAAATGGGACATGTTTCTCTCTCCTGGCGTTCAGGGTATTTCTGATCGGTTTTTCCGAACATATTACCTGAAGTCAGGGCCAGGAGAGTGTTTAAACGCAGGTTTACTGTGGTGTTTAAATGCGCACGATTAACGCCGCCAGATCATCTTGCTCAGGGTCCAGCTTTTCAGCATATCGTCAGAGGGCATCAGGCCTTGCGGACCGTGCCAGTCGCCGCTGTAAACATAAGAGATGTGCTGGCTGCCGGGGGCTTTACACTCCACGCTGGCACTGTCAGCGCCACTGCCTTTCTGGCACACGCCGAAGGCCTTGCTGTAGAGTTCGCTGAATGAACTGCCGAATTTCACGCCGCTCGCGGTGCTGACGTCACTATCCATCACATCAATGCGGCTGACGGCGCTATCGCCCACCAGCTCCACTTTCACCTGTTTGTCGCTGTTAACGCCCTGCCAGAAATGAACGATGTTACCGTCAGCAGTGCGCACTCCCCGCCGCAGATAATAGCGATCGTCCAGCGCATCGTTCAGCACGTCGCGCTGCATCAGCGTGGTGCCGTTAACGTCGCCCAGGCCCTGCTCCGAGAGGGTCAGCGATGAACTGAACCAGCGCACTGGCGACAGGCTGGACCATGACCAGGAGATCGGATTCCACCAGGTCGAGGTCGAAGCCTGCTCAGGCTGAGAAGACGAGCCGGCGCAGCCCGCGAGAATAAAAGTGACCAGCAGTAACGCCGGGCGAAAAGTTTTCATTGCGACTCCAGTATGCATTATCAGGGGCTTCCGTACTGGTTTGAGTGTGGATCGCCGTAAAAGTTTGGTTATTCTTTTTAATGATTTTCAGCCGGATCAAAGCAGTCACGCAGCCGGCGGTAAAACAGCAGCGCCGCAAGGGCCAGAATATCCAGCAGCGACGCCATCAGTACCAGTGAAGAGGCCTGCTCCTCGTCCTGCCACAGCGAGGCTGACTGCATACCCAGCGTCAGCATCAGGCTGAGCACCAGCACCCAGCGCCAGGCCTGCCAGAGACGCGGCAGTCGCTGACGGTAGCCGGTCAGCAACAGGCCCGGCACGGCGGGGAGCCCTGACGCCAGCCCCAGCCAGAAAGCGTGATTATCCGGGTAAAACAGCGCCAGCAGGCTATCGCCCTGCTGGCGGGAGGCGCCCGCTGCGATAAACAGTACCCAGGTTCGCCCCAGCAGCAGCAGGATCGCCCAAAAGGAGAGCGGCAGACGCAGCTGCCCTTTCGCGTCGTAGTCATCGGGGGAATAGGTCAAAATAATAACTCAATAAGAACGTGCCGGGGCAGCCGGAAAGCCGCCTTTGCGGTTAAAAGATTAATACTCGCGGTCTTCGATCAGGCGCTTGCCGAGCAGCTGGCTGTCCTGGGTTTCATACTCCAGCTTCTCATAGAAGCCGATCACCGCATCATTCTCTTCACGCACCATCACGTTAATCTTCGGACATCCCCGTGCAATCAGCTTCTTCTCAAGGCGGTTAATCAGCGCGTTGGCAAAACCACGCCCCTGATAATCGGGATGTACGCCAAGGTAATAGGCAGAACCGCGATGCCCGTCGTAGCCCCCCATCAGCGTACCGACAATTTCCCCCCCGACCACCGCCACCATAAACAGATCCGGGTCGTGGTTCATCTTGCGCTCAATATCCATCTCAGGATCGTTCCACGGCCGTAACAGATCGCAACGCTCCCAAAGCGTTATTACTTCTTCAAAATCATCTTGCCGGAATGCGCGGATTTCCATGGAATTTGCCCTGTGGTTAAGCATAATTTGCTGATTATCACGCATTCTTCTGGCGGTGCAAGCCCGTTAACATGGCTGACGGCAAAAAAAGATAAGGGTGCAGGTTATTCCACTGAAATAAATAGTAAAAACCTGAAATAGTTCCCTTCTCGCCGTGGTGCCACTGTTACGATATAACAATAAGCACTTTTTGCCCCAGGATTTCCCATGAAAAAAATAACCCAACTGACGCCGCTGACCAGCCGCCGCCGGTTTCTGCTTTCCGGCTTGGCGCTGGCCCTGCTGGCCAACCGCCCGGCCCGCGCCGCAGAAGAAGATGCCACGCTGCACATCCGTCAGCGACAGCATCATGCCGTCAGCCCGCCGCCGCCTCGTCCGGCCAGCGGCAAGAGGATCGTAATGATTGATCCGGGTCACGGCGGCATTGACTCCGGCGCCGTGGGTCACGAGGGCTCAGAGGAGAAACATGTGGTGCTGGAAATCGCCCAGCATATTCGCCAGCTGCTGAGCGAGCACGCCCACATTGAGGTACGCCTGACGCGCGAAACCGATCATTTTATTCCGCTGGGTGAGCGGGTAGAAATCGCACACCAGCACGGTGCCGATCTGTTTATGTCCGTCCATGCAGACGGTTTCACCAGCCCGACGGCCAACGGCGCCTCGGTATTTGCCCTGTCGAACCGCGGTGCCAGCAGCACCATGGCCCGCTACCTTTCCCAGCGGGAAAATGCCGCGGATGAGGTAGGGGGCGTGAAAGCGGCAGCCAAAGATCACTACCTGCAACAGGTACTGTTCGACCTGGTACAGACCGACACCATTAAGAACAGCCTGACCCTCGGCAAACATATACTCGGGCAGATCCGTCCGGTGCATCATCTGCACAGCCAGCATACCGAACAGGCCGCGTTTGCCGTACTCAAGTCCCCTTCCATCCCGTCGGTACTGGTCGAAACCTCGTTTATCACCAATCCTGCAGAGGAAAAACTGCTGGGCACGACCGCGTTTCGTCAGAAGATTGCCGGAGCGATTGCCGACGGCATCGTCAGCTTTTTTAACGAGTATGATGCGGGCAGGCGCACAGGCTGAAGCAGATAGCGTATAATCCACGCGTATTTTTTTGTCACAGGACCCTTACATGAACACACCGGATATTGCCCAGGTAAAAGCGTTTTTGCTCAACCTTCAGGATGAAATTTGTCGCAAGCTGGCGCAGGCCGATGGCGCAGGCAGTTTTGCCGAAGACAGCTGGCAGCGCCCCGGCGGCGGCGGCGGGCGCAGCCGCGTTCTGCGTCAGGGCCGGGTGTTCGAACAGGCAGGGGTTAACTTCTCCCACGTGCATGGCGACACGATGCCGGCCTCCGCAACGGCACATCGTCCCGAGCTGGCCGGGCGCAGCTTTGAAGCGCTGGGCGTCTCGCTGGTGATCCATCCGGAGAGTCCCTACCTGCCAACCAGCCACGCCAACGTGCGCTTCTTTATTGCCGAGAAACCGGGGGCTGAGCCGGTATGGTGGTTTGGCGGCGGCTTTGACCTGACGCCGTTTTACGGCTTTGAAGAAGACGCCGTACACTGGCATCAGACCGCCGCCGATCTCTGCCAGCCGTTTGGCGAGGACGTCTACCCGCGCTATAAAAAATGGTGCGATGACTACTTCCATCTCAGGCACCGTAACGAGCAGCGCGGCATTGGCGGGCTGTTCTTTGACGACCTGAACACCCCTGACTTCGACCACAGCTTCCGCTTTATGCAGGCGGTGGGCAACGGCTTTACCGATGCTTACCTGCCGATTGTCGAGCGGCGTAAAGCGATGCCGTGGGGCGAGCGCGAGCGCAACTTCCAGCTCTATCGTCGTGGTCGCTATGTTGAGTTTAATCTGGTGTGGGATCGCGGCACGCTGTTTGGCCTGCAAACCGGCGGCCGCACGGAGTCCATTCTGATGTCAATGCCGCCGCTGGTGCGCTGGGAATATGACTATCAGCCTGAAGAAGGCAGCCCGGAAGCGGCACTTTATCGTGATTTCATCGTAGTCAGAGAGTGGATTTAAACGACGGACTTCAGGTGCAACGCCCCGGTCGTTGTACCTTTAATGCCCTCCTTATTTCTTCCCGCATGGCTGGCTAATCCCCGATATTTTCGTGGCTGGCGCAGCACATTCTGAACGGCCGGGAAGCGTCCCGGCCGCTGGCCACCGCTACAGCGGGGCCGTCTGCGCCTCCACCACCGCCAGTGCCACCATATTGACGATGCGCCTGACCGATGAGATAGGTGTCAGCACATGTACCGGCTTCGCCATCCCCATCAGCACCGGCCCGACGGTCACGCCGTCAGAACAGGAGACGCGCAGCAGGTTATAGCTGATACGGGCGGCTTCCACATTGGGCATGATCAGGATATTCGCCGACCCTTTCAGCGGACTGTCCGGCATCAGGTCCTGACGAATACTTTCTACCAGCGCGGCATCACCGTGCATCTCGCCGTCAATCTCCAGATCGGGTGCCCGTGCTTTGACCAGCGCCAGCGTGTCGCGCATTTTCCGTGCGGCAGGCGCATCGGAAGCGCCAAAACTGGAGTGCGACAGCAGCGCCACTTTCGGCTCAATGCCGAAGCGGCGCACGGTTTCGGCGGCCATCAGCGTCAGCTCGGCCAGCTGTTCCGGCGTCGGGTCTTCGTTAACGTAAGTATCGGCAATAAACGTGTTACCGCTCGGCAGCTCCAGCGCATTCATCGCTCCGGCCACCTTCACATCCGGGCGGAAGCCAAACAGCTTTTCCACAACATCGTAATGCTGACGATAATCGCCGACGGTGCCGCAGATCAGCGCATCCGCCTCGCCACGGTGAACCATAATTGCCCCGATCAGCGTTGGATTACCGATCACATCGCGCTGCGCCTGCTGTGGTGACACGCCGCGTCGCTTCATGATCTGATAATACTCGTTCCAGTACTCTTTAAAGCGCGGATCGGATTCGTTATTCACCACGTCGAAATCTTTGCCCGCCTCGATTTTCAGCCCCAGCTTTTGCAGACGCATATCAATCACGCTTGGGCGACCAATCAGGATCGGTTTCGCCAGCCCCAGCGTCACCAGCTCCTGGGTCGCATGCAGCACGCGCGCCTCTTCCCCTTCGGCCAGCACCACGCGTTTCGGATCCTTACGCGCCTGTGAGAATACGGGCTTCATAAACAGATTGGTTTTGTAGACAAACTCCATCAGCTTTTCGCGGTAGGCGTCAAAGTCAGCAATCGGTCGCCGCGCCACGCCGGAGTCCATCGCCGCCTTCGCAACCGCCGGGGCGATTTGCACAATCAGACGCGGGTCGAACGGTTTGGGGATCAGGTACTCAGGCCCGAATGACAGCTCCTGATCGTCGTAAGCTGAAGCCACCACGTCGCTCTGCTCTGCCAGCGCCAGTTCGGCAATGGCATGCACCGCCGCCAGCTTCATCTCTTCATTGATGGCGGTGGCGCCCACGTCCAGCGCGCCGCGGAAGATAAACGGGAAGCACAGCACGTTGTTCACCTGGTTAGGGAAATCCGAGCGGCCGGTACAGATAATCGCATCCGGGCGCACTTCCTTCGCCAGCGGCGGCAGAATTTCCGGTTCCGGATTGGCCAGCGCGAGGATCAGCGGGTCGCGCGCCATAACCTTCACCATCTCCTGCGTCATCACTTTTGGCCCGGAACAGCCGAGGAAGATATCCGCACCGTTAATCACCTCTCCCAGGGTGCGTTTACCGCTGTCTGCCACCGCATAGGCCGCTTTGGTCTCCGCCATCGGGGTTTCACGCCCCTGATAAATCACCCCTTTCGAGTCACAGACCACAATATTGTGTTTCTGCATTCCCAGCGCCACCAGCAGGTTGAGACAGGCAATGGCAGAAGCACCGGCGCCTGACACCACCAGCCGCACGTCGGAAATGCTCTTTTTCACCACCCGCAGGCCATTCAGTACGGCGGCGGTGCAGATAATCGCCGTACCGTGCTGGTCGTCGTGAAATACCGGGATGTTCATGCGCTCACGCAGTTTCTGCTCGATGTAAAAACACTCGGGCGCCTTGATATCTTCCAGATTAATGCCGCCGAAGGTGGGCTCCAGCGCGGCAACCACATCGATCAATTTGTCCGGGTCCAGCTCATCGACTTCGATATCGAACACGTCAATACCGGCGAATTTCTTAAACAGAACGCCCTTGCCTTCCATCACCGGCTTACTGGCCAGCGCCCCGATATTCCCCAGGCCCAGCACCGCCGTCCCGTTGGAGATCACCGCCACCAGGTTAGCACGGGCGGTATACTTGTCTGCGGCCTGAGGATCGGCGGCGATCTCCAGGCACGGCGCGGCCACACCGGGCGAGTAAGCCAAAGCAAGGTCACGCTGGGTGGCGAGGGGTTTGGTAGGGGAAACCTGAATCTTTCCGGGAACCGGGAATTGGTGAAAATCGAGAGCACTCTGTTTTAACTGATCGTCCATTAGCAGGATCCTTATTTTTCTGTAGGGGTACAACCATTCAGTATAGGAGTGCCGGGCGGGTGAAAAACATGAGGAAGTGCATAGAATTGGCAATCGCGTGATAAGCGCCGATCGAAAAAACGATCGGCACCTGCAGCAGGGGCTGCCCCTCTTTTTCGCTGTGCCCGCAAACTGAACTGCTACACTTTAAGCACCGGAGTAAAAAATTACCCCCTGTAGCCTGTCCATTGGGCGAACCCATCGCAACAATCAGAGAAAACGCATTTTCATTGTCGCAGGTCTGATGCAATGTTTCGCCTAAGAATACTCAACCGTGTCGGATAGAGTTGTTGCGTATTGCCTGTCAAAAACAGTGCAACCATCGCGTCACGGTCAAATTTGCATCACAGATTGCTTATCAAGGAGCTTTAGATGAACCAGCTAGACGCACTGAAACAATTCACCACCGTGGTGGCTGATAGTGGCGATATTGAATCCATCCGCAATTACCATCCGGAAGATGCCACCACCAACCCGTCTCTGATCCTGAAAGCCTCTGGCCTCGACTCCTACAAACACCTGATTACCGACGCCATCGACTACGCTAAAAAACAGGGTGGCAGCAAAGAAACCCAGATTATCAACGCTAGCGACAAAGTCGCCGTTAACCTGGGTCTGGAGATCCTGAAAAGCGTGCCTGGCCGCGTTTCGACGGAAGTCGACGCCCGCCTCTCCTTTGACCGCGGTATGTGTGTCACCAAAGCGGAAAAACTGGTGAGGATGTACGAAGAACACGGCATTGACCGTTCGCGCATTCTGATCAAACTGGCCTCCACCTGGGAGGGCATCAAAGCGGCTGAACAGCTGGAGAAAAACGGCATCCAGTGTAACCTGACGCTGCTGTTCTCCTTCGCTCAGGCGCGTGCCTGTGCCGAAGCGGGCGTCTTCCTGATTTCGCCGTTCGTTGGCCGCATCTACGACTGGTACAACAGCCGTAAACCGCTTGACCCGTACGTGGTGGATGAAGATCCGGGTGTGAAATCCGTGCGCAGCATCTATGACTACTACAAGCAGCACCGTTACAACACGGTGATCATGGGTGCCAGCTTCCGCAAGACCGAGCAGATTCTGGCACTGGCAGGCTGCGACCGTCTGACCATCGCCCCCAACCTGCTGGAAGAGCTGCAGGCCAGCAACGCGCCGGTTGAGCGTAAGCTGACGCCATCCACCCAGGGCTTCCACCAGCCAGCGCCGCTGTCTGAAGCCGAATTCCGCTGGGAACACAACCAGGATCCAATGGCTGTGGAAAAACTGGCAGAAGGTATCCGCCAGTTCGCCGTTGACCAGCAGAAGCTGGAAGATGTGCTGGCGGCACGCCTGTAATTCCCAAACCTTCCAACTCTGTTCCCCTGGCGGACCTCTGTCCGCCATCACGCATTCTGGAGGAAATAATGTCTTCACGTAAAGAACTGGCAAATGCCATCCGCGCGCTGAGCATGGACGCGGTGCAAAAAGCCAAATCTGGCCACCCCGGCGCACCTATGGGCATGGCTGATATTGCTGAAGTCCTGTGGCGTGACTTCCTGCATCACAACCCGAATAATCCGGCCTGGGCCGACCGTGACCGCTTTATTCTGTCAAACGGCCACGCTTCCATGCTGCTGTACAGCCTGCTGCACCTGTCAGGCTATGACCTGCCGATGTCAGAGCTGAAGAACTTCCGTCAGCTGCATTCGAAAACCCCCGGTCACCCGGAGCTGGGCTACACGCCGGGCGTGGAAACCACCACCGGCCCGCTGGGCCAGGGCCTGGCCAATGCCGTGGGTCTGGCGATTGCCGAGCGTACCCTCGCCGCGCAGTTTAACCGCCCTGAGCATGAGATTGTCGATCACCACACCTACGTATTTATGGGCGATGGCTGCCTGATGGAAGGCATCTCCCATGAAGTCTGCTCGCTGGCGGGAACGCTGGGCTTAGGCAAGCTGATTGGTTTCTATGACCACAACGGCATCTCAATTGATGGCGAAGTGGAAGGCTGGTTTACCGACGATACCGCGAAGCGTTTCGAATCCTATCACTGGCATGTGATCCGTGATATTGACGGCCACAACCCGGATGCGATTGCCCGTGCGATAAAAGAAGCGCAGAGCGTTACCGACCAGCCATCGCTGCTGATTTGTAAAACCGTGATTGGCTTCGGTTCGCCGAACAAGGCGGGTAAAGAAGAAGCTCACGGCGCGGCGCTGGGTGATGAAGAAGTGGCGCTGACGCGTAAAGCGCTGGGCTGGAACTACCCGCCGTTTGAAATCCCGAAAGAGATCTACGCCGCATGGGATGCAAAAGAAGCCGGAGCGAAAGCGGAAAAAGCGTGGGACGAGAAATTTGCCGCCTACCGGGCCGCACACCCGGAGCTGGCCGCAGAGTACACCCGCCGCATGAACGGCGACATGCCGGAAAACTGGCAGGCCGAAACGCAAAAATACATCGAGAAGTTACAGGCTAATCCGCAGAAAATTGCCAGCCGTAAAGCCTCGCAAAACGCGCTGGAAGCTTACGGCCCGCTGCTGAAAGAGTTTTTAGGCGGCTCTGCCGATCTGGCGCCAAGCAACCTGACTATCTGGTCCGGCTCGAAGTCGATCAAAGAGGATGAGGCCGGTAACTACATCCACTATGGCGTTCGTGAATTTGGTATGACGGCAATTGCCAACGGGCTGGCCCATCACGGCGGCTTTATCCCTTATACCGCCACCTTCCTGATGTTCGTGGAATATGCGCGTAACGCCGTACGTATGGCGGCACTGATGAAAGCGCGTCAGATTATGGTCTACACCCATGACTCTATCGGTCTGGGTGAAGATGGCCCGACGCATCAGCCGGTAGAGCAGATTGCCAGCCTGCGCGTCACGCCGAATATGAGCGTCTGGCGTCCGTGCGACCAGGTGGAAACCGCCGTCGCCTGGAAGCATGCCGTCGAACGCCATCACGGTCCGACCGCGCTGATCCTGTCACGTCAGAATCTGGCGCAGCCGGAGCGCACTAAAGAGCAGCTGGCCAATATTTCACGCGGCGGTTACGTGCTGAAAGACAGTCACGGCACTCCGGATGTGATCCTGATCGCTACCGGTTCCGAAGTGGAAATCACCCTGGGCGCAGCGGACAAGCTGACCGCCAGCGGCCACAAGGTGCGCGTGGTCTCGCTGCCGTCTACCGACCTGTTCGACGCCCAGGACGCCGCCTACCGCGAATCTGTGCTGCCTTCCGGCGTCACGGCGCGCGTGGCGGTGGAAGCGGGTATCGCCGACTACTGGTACAAGTATGTCGGTCTCAACGGATCTATCGTCGGCATGACCGGCTTCGGTGAATCGGCCCCGGCCGAGAAGCTGTTCCCGGAATTTGGTTTTACGGTGGAAAACATCGTCAGCCATGCCGAAGCGCTGCTGAAACCGCACTGATACACAGACAGAGTGTGATAAAAACCGCCTTAACCGGCGGTTTTTTTATGGCTGCTGTTCCGTCGGCTCTTTAATGACCAGGCTGAGGCAGGCGGGCAGCACCGTCAGCGTGACCAGGGTGGCAATCAACAGCCCACCGATAATCGCGTAGGCCATCGGCCCCCAGAACACCTGTTCCGCAATCGGGATCATCCCAAGGATGGCGGCACAGGCGGTGAGCATGATGGGCCGTGAGCGGTGCTGCGCGGCAGCAATGATAGCCTGCTGTTTTTTCATGCCCTTCTGCAGATTACTGTCCATCTCGCTGATTAAAATCACCGCATTTCGAATAATCATTCCGGCAAGCGCAATGACGCCGAGCAGCGCCACAAAGCCCATCGGGGTGCCTGTAGGTAACATCGCCATCACGATACCGATCAGACCAAACGGTGCCATTAACAGCGCCAGCAGCATGCGGGAGAAGCGTTTAAGCTGGATCATCAGCAGGATCAGCATAACAAACAGCGTCACCGGCAGGACGGCAAATACCGAGCTGTTTCCCTTATCGGATTCGGCAACCGCGCCGCCCTCCTCTATCCGGTAGTCTGCCGGCAGCGTGGCGCGCAGGCGAGAAACCGATGCCGCCAGCTGTTGTGAAACCCCCTCTGCCCTTAAACCCGGCGCGAGGTCGGTCTGAACCGTGATAAACGGCATCCGCTGATGACGCCATATCACCGGGTCCTGTACGCCCCACTTCAGCGTCGCCACCTGACTTAATGGCACCTTGAGGCCGCCGCTGGTGGTCAGCTGCAGGCCTGAAAGCGTGCTGAGATCCTGACGTTCGCCCTCGTTCGCCCGCAGCACCACATCCACCTGGCGATTACCGTCACGTACCGTGGTTAACACGCTGCCCGACCAGATGGTATTCAGCGCGCTGGCCACGCTTTCAGAGGAGACACCCGCCGCGCGCGCGGCGGTCTGGTTCATCTCCAGCGTAATGACCCGCTCCGGTTCACCGGCGGTCAGATTCACTTCACGGGTGACGGTGCTGTCACCGAGGGTCGCCGCCAGCTGGCGGGCGATCGACTGCACCCTGTGATAGTCCGGTCCGCTGACCCGGTATTTAATCGGCCAGCCGACCGGCGGCCCCAGCTCCAGCGGTGACACACGCGTGGCGATATCACTGAACCCGTCCGACAGGATCTTCTCCAGCTGCACGCGCAGCGCTTCACGATCCTCCAGGCTTTTCGCCACCACCACCAGCTGAGCCGTGTTTTCGTTATCCAGCAGCACGTCCATCGGCAGATAAAAGCGGATCGCCCCGGTGCCGATATAGCTGGAAAGATGGTCGATATTCGGGTTAGCACGCAGTGCCTGCTCCAGCCGCTCCGTCTGACGTTCGGTTTCTGTCTGCGAGGCGTTGCCGGGTAGCGTCAGGCTGACCAGCAGCTCCGGGCGGTCCGACGCCGGGAAAAACTCTCCCTGCATCAGGGTGGTACTCCAGCCCGCCAGCACCAGCAGGCTCACCGCTGCGGCGACGGTCTTTAGCCGGTGTCGCAACACCAGCGCCAGCAGGCGATGATAGCCCCGCGCCAGCCTGCCCGGCCCGTTCTGGTGCGCGCTGAGGGTGGCGGGCAGCAGCCAGGTCCCCATCAGGGGAGAAAACAGGATTGCCACGACCCACGAGCTCAGCAGCGCAATCATCACCACGGCAAACAGGGACAAACAGTATTCCCCGGCGCTGGAAGCCGCAAAACCGACCGGAATGAACCCGGCAATCATCACCAGCGTTCCGGTCAGCATCGGGAAGGCGGTGGTATTGAACGCATAGCTGGCGGCCTTCCAGCGGCTGTCACCCGCCTCAAGACGCGACACCATGGTTTCGACGGTGATCATCGCGTCATCCACCAGCAGCCCGAGCGCAATGATCAGCGCCCCCAGAGAGATACGCTGTAAACCGATCCCGGCCAGCATCATGCCGGTAAACGTCATCGCCAGCACCAGCGGGATCGCCAGAGCCACCACCAGCCCGGCGCGCATGCCCAGCGAAATAAATGAAACCGCCAGTACGATCACTACCGCTTCCGCCAGCACTTTGGTAAATCCACTAACCGCCTGCTTTACCACGGTGCTCTGATCGGCGACTTTCACCATCTCAATACCGTGCGGCAGGCCCGCCCGGATCGCGTCCATACGCTGATTGAGCGCCTGGCCAAAGTGGATCATATTGCCGGTGGCGGCCATCGAAATCGCCAGGCCAATCGCCGGCTGGCCATTCACCCGAAAGGCGGATGCCGGCGGCTGCGCCTGTTCACGGCTCACCGTGGCGATGTCGCTCAGCGGGATATACCGTTGCCCGATGTGCAACACCACCGCCTGAAGGCTCCGCGCTGACCCCAGCGCGCCGCTGACGCGCAGGGCAATATTTTCCCTGTCGCTGCGTATTTCCCCGGCAGGCACCACGGCATTCTGCGCCCTGATGGCGTCCGTTACCTGTTGCAAATCGATGCCGAGACCGGCCATTTTACGCGGTGAGAAAGCAACCACCAGCTGCTCTTCCTGAACGCCGGTCAGGATGATTTTCCCGATATCCGGCAGCGACATCAGGCTACGACGAACATCCTCAACGCGGTCACGCAGCTCACGCGACGAAAAGCCTTCCGCCGTGAAGCCGTAAATCGTCCCGAAGGTGTCATCAAACTCGTCATTCACCTGGGGGGTCTGCACCCCCTGGGGAAGCGAAGGCGCGATGTCCTGCACTTTCTTGCGCACCTGATACCAGATCCCCGCCACCGAGGCGGGTGGTGTATCGTCACGCAGATTAACAAAAATCACTGACTGCCCGGCGCGGGTTTCACTCTCGACGTAATCAAGACAGGGAACTTCCTGTAACTTTTTCTCCAGCGTATCCGTAACAAGATTGACCGTGTCTTTCACATCGGCGCCCGGCCAGGTAGCCGACACGACGGCGGTCTTGATAGTGAATACCGGGTCTTCATTTCTCGGCAGCTGTTGATAGCTCAGCACCCCGGCGGCCATAATCAGCAGCATAAAGAAGACGATCAGCTGCTGATTTTTCAGCGCCCACGCTGACAGGTTTACGCCCTGCTTCTGGTTACCTGGATTCATTCTCCTGCCTCCAGCAGCGTCACTTTTTCACCGTCGCGCAGTTTGCTGACGCCGGCGGTCACCACGGTATCACCCGGCTGAATGCCGCCAGTGACAGAAATGTCCGCCACGGTAAACACCCCCAGACTGACCGGGCGCAGTGCAACGCGCAGATGCTTACGGTCAACCACGAAAACAGCGGGCCGGTCGCCCTGGCGGGTCAGTGCGGAAGCAGGCAGCACAATGCTACTTTTCCCTTCGCGCTGCCAGCCCACCTGTACGCTGGCGCCCAGCGCCAGGCTTTGCGGCGGGTCCTTCAGCGTCACGCGTACGCGCCAGGTGCGCGTCTGAGGGTCGGCCTGAGGACTGACGTCACGCAGCGTTCCCTGCGACTGAACGCTCGGATCGCTGAGCAGAGAAACAGTAAAAGACGTATCGCTGATCTCTGTCAGGGCCTGAGGGTTGCTGGTGTCGAATAGCGCATCACGGCCGCTGCCTGCGGCGAGGGTGAAGATCGCCTGCCCGGCGCTGATAACCTGACCGGGCTGGGCACTGACGGCGGTAATGATACCGTCGGTCGGGGCCGTCAGGCGGGTCCAGCTCAGGCTGTCCTGGGCATTTTTCAGCGCAGCTTCGCTGCTTTGCCTTCTGGAGGTCGCCGCCTGCCAGTCTGACCGCGCGGTATCCAGCTGCACGCGGGCAATCGCCCCGCTGCGCACCAGCGTGTTCATCCGCTGCAGATTCAGTGCCGCTACCCGTTCTGCGGCCTGTGCGCTGGCGAGATCGGCGCGCGCACTGCCGAGCTGATTCACCCCGGTGCTGCTGTCCAGCGTGGCCAGCAGCTGTCCGGCTTTCACCTTATCCCCCACGTCTACCTGACGCGACACCATGCGTCCCTCCAGACGGAATGCCAGCGAGGTTTCATCGTGCGCGCGGATCTCACCGGTCTGCGACAGCGTATGGTCTGTGACGGCGGCGGGCGCAATCACAAACCGCACCGGGCGCGCCGGAGGGGAAACCGTTTTTTCCTTGTCGCCGCAGGCGGAAACAAGAAACACGGCGGGAAAAAGAATAATCCACAGGCAGTGGGGAGAAAGGCGGCCCGGCAGATTGAGATGATGCAAAATATGACGGGCAGTGTCGGTGAAGGTATCGGTCATGGCGCTGTTCCTGAACGTTAATCGCCCTATTCCAGCGCGCAACTGTCCAGATTTGCTGCATGTATCATCAAGAAAGCGTCAATTCATGCGATTTTTTATAGCCACCTGCGGACTGGCCAGAGGTAAGTGCAGGCTGATGATCAGGCCTTTTTCCTGCGAAAGCGAGGCAACCAGCTGCCCGCCACAGGCTTCACAGATCGCCCTGGCAATCGACAGCCCAAGCCCGCTGCCGCCGGAATGCCGCGCCCTGGAGGAGTCAGCACGGGTGAACCGCTCAAACATCACCGGCAGAAACTCAGGCGCCACGCCCGGCCCCCGATCGGTAAAGGTGATCAGATACCCTTGCGGTCTGGACTCA
This sequence comes from Erwinia sp. Eh17-17, assembly GCF_039675725.1. NCBI lineage: Bacteria > Pseudomonadati > Pseudomonadota > Gammaproteobacteria > Enterobacterales > Erwiniaceae > Erwinia > Erwinia sp. Eh17-17. Next base: position 65,703 of record NZ_JBDFQT010000005.1, read on the forward strand.
ACGACGATGCTCAGCAGTTTGCCTTCCGCCGCGTAGCGCAGCGCATTTTCCATCAGGATGGTAAACACCTGCCCCAGGCGAAAAGGATCGCCGGTAAAAGGGGCCGCCGCACTGGCGCTGACCTGCATTTGCAGCCCGGCGGCTTCAGCCTGAGGCTTCATCCACAGCACGCGCTCACGCAGCAGCTCGGTTAAATCAAAAGCACTGAGCGTAAATGACAGCTGGCCCGCATCGGCAAGGGAGAGCAGGTGCAGCTCATCGGTGAGACGGTTCAGGTGATGAAGCTGTTTCATCACCATCTTGAGCTGGCTCGGGTCCGGTTCAAATACCCCGTCGATCATGCCCTGAAGCCGCCCGATAGCGGCCGTCAGCGGCGATCGCAGCTCGTGCGCCATCGCCACGTGGGAGGCCCGCAGTTCACGATCGTAGCGCGCCAGCTGCTGCGACATCAGATTAAAATCTTCCGTAAACTGCGCCAGTTCCGCAGGAGCGTTATCCACCGTTACGGCACGGGTGCCAAACTCCCCGCGCGCGACCGATCGCGCCGCCGTCGCCAGCCGGCTGAACTGCACCGACAGCGGCCGGGCGGTGCGCAATCCCAGAAAAACAATGATGGGTAAGGCAATGACGATCAGCGCCGCCAGCGTCAGCCAGTCAGAAGAGGCGACATCGGGCAGGGAATAACGGATGCCCCAGCCGGCATCGACCAGATGATGAAAACGCTCAACATCCCGCTCCGGGTGTTTAAGCAGCAGCGCCAGCTCCTCGCGCTGTGAGGCAGGCATGTGATGGAGCACCCAGAGATTCTGAATAACAAAGCGCAGCCACATGCTGAAGGCAATGAGCACCACCGAGCCCATGGCCAGCGCCAGTATCCGCACGCAGATCCAGCGCCAGAGCGACTGTTGTTTTGGCTGGCTCATGGCTGTCTGAACCGGTAGCCGACGCCGCGCACGTTATGCAACACCTCGACAATACCGGCGTTTTCCAGCTTTTTGCGCAGGTTATAGACGTGAGTATCCACGACGCGCTCCAGAGCCTCGCTCTCTGGCAGACAGCGCTCCAGCAGCTGCTGGCGGGAGAAGGGATAAGTCTGAGATTGCATCAGGGTGGTCAGCAGGGAGAATTCCGTTGGGGTCAGTTCCAGCCAGAGCGCATTTTCTCCGTCGTTTCTGACGACGGCAGTGAGGGATTCCATATCCACCTCCAGCCCCTGCCAGCTGAGGATCTCTTTCTGCCCGCTGCGGCTGGCCGTTCGCCGCAGTACGGCATGAACGCGGGCCACCACTTCGCCAGGGTTATAGGGTTTCACCACATAGTCATCGGCCCCGTAGCGTAGCGCGCCGATTTTATCCGGCGTATCGCCCATGGCGGAGACCATAACAACCGGAACATCGCTTTTACGCCGCACGGCCGCCAGCACCTCGCTGCCGTTCATGCCCGGCAACATAATATCCAGCAAAATCAGATCCGGCTTCCAGCTCTGCGCCATTTCCAGTCCGGCCAGACCGTCGCTGGCAATGGCGACGTTATAATTTTCCCGGCGTAAATAAGCTTCAAGCACGTTAGCCGCATCCGCATCATCCTCGATAATCAGTACACGTTTCATCTGCATTTAATGGACCTTGACTGTTTCTCAATAAAACCCTGGCAGTAAATTGACACTGCCTGTTCATCATTCGCTATCAGATGTGCGGCCACTTGAGAGCCGTAATGATTCGGTGCTGAGGAGCGACGATGATAACCAGAAAATTTAGCCTGTGCATTACCTGTATCGCATTAGCCAATATCTCGCTGATGGCTGCCGCAAATGCTGCCGATCCGGACCCGAAAAGCCTGACGGTAGGCATTGGGGCAACCAGCGCGCCGCGTTATAGCGGCTCCGATCAGCGCCAGTGGCAGTTTCAGCCGGTCATACAAGCCCGTGACGGCGCGGTGTTTTTTGACTCGCAGAAAGGCGTGGGATATGACCTGCAGGCCGATTCGGGGCTCTATCTTGAACATACTCTGGGCTACAGTCTGGGCCGTTCAGATAAAAACGCCTCATGGCGCGACGGCTCCGACAAGCTCAAAGGCATGGGAAACATTGATGCGGCGCTGAACACGGCGGTGGCGGTTGGCTGGACGATTGCACCGTGGCTGTCCGTGGAAGGTAAAGCTACGCTGCCCCTCAGTGACAGTCAGGGCGTGCAGTACCAGACGTCGGTATCGCTGATCCCGCTACAGAACGACAGCGACACCATTGCCTTTCAGTCTGCGGCCTTATTCGGCGACAGTCGCTACATGAACACCTTTTACGGCGTCAGCAGCGCACAGAGTGCCCGCAGCGGCTACGCGCGCCACGCGGCACCCGGCGGGCTGTATGGCGTAGAAAATAGTGTGACATGGGGACACCAGTTTACCCCGCAGTGGGGCACGACGCTGGTGGCAGGCTACACGTGGCTGAGCGACCACGCGGCCGACAGCCCGATTGTCTTCCGTCGTAACGAAGCCACGGCCACGGCAGCCATTACCTATACCTTTTAAATCCTGATGAAAAAGAGTAATAAATTTCTTCACACCTGCCGGGCGATTTTCTTCCCTGACAGCGACATCCGGTTTTTTCTTCTGATGCTGGGCGTGGTGGTGTTGGCACATTTATTACTCTATTACCTGATGGCATACTGAGTGCCGGCATTATTCTGCGGCCCACTCCTGACGCAGCCAGTGGGTGAAATTCGCCAGCGACAGCGGCCTGGACCATAAATAGCCCTGTATGATCACCTCGCCGGTCAGGGGAAAACTTTTCAGCAGGGTAATCTGGCTTTCCTTTTCAATCCCTTCCACGACGATGCGTTTTCCCAGCCTGTGCGCCAGTTGCATACTCGCTTCCAGCACCATACGTGCGCGAACATTCAGCAAGGCTTCCTCAATAAAAATTTTGTCTATTTTTATGCAGTCGAACGAATCATCATATAAATAGCGAAGCCCGGAGCTGCCGGTGCCAAAGTCATCCACGGCAATCTCCACGCCCATAGTTTTCAGACGCAGGAGAACCGTATTAACGGTTTCATTCAGCGTCAGCTCCTGGCGCTCGGTTAACTCCAGCATCAGCTTTATTTTGTGCTGTGTTTTTGCAAAAAAGTCTTCGCAGGCGGTCACCAGCGACAGGCTTTCAAAGTGGCTGGAATACACATTAAAGCCTAAACAGAATCCGGCCGGGATGAGGATCTCCCCCGAAGCCACCTTCTCTGCTACATCCGCGATCAGATACTCGGCTATCTGATTGACCAGGCCGTGCTTTTCTGCGACCGGAATAAATACGCCGGGCGAAATCACGTTGGCATCATCAAGCCGCCAGCGAGCCAGAACTTCACCGCCCCTGGATTGTTTCCCAGCGAGAGTAAAGCAGGGCTGAATGTCGTAAGAGAAATGTTTATTTTTCAGCGCAGATTCAATGAAGCGTGCCCGTGAATAGATTTTATTCAGCTGTTTTTTTACAACCGTAAAACAGAAGAAAAAAGCAACGAGAAAAATCAGCATCAGGGAGAATATCCCCCAACCACTGACCGGATTATTTAATTCTATTTCATAAATGCGGTAGTCATAATCATCAGAGTCTTTAAAAATAACACTTTTACCCAGAGTATTCCGCTGCCGGACACCTGCGGAGGTTAATACACTCTCCCCTACTGAAAAAGCATGGTAATAGTTGCTGCCAAAGTAAAAGTTATTGAGTAAATTAATCACACTCTGACCGTCTATCGCCGACGTCATCACCCCACCGTTAAACGGAATAAAGATAACAACGGCCGGTTTTCCGGGCACGCGCGTCGACCCCTGAATGATTTTTAGCGTAACGGCGGAGGTTTCCTGTTTCAGGATACGTTCAATATCGCCCCTGACAGACTCACTCACCTGACGGTGGGGAATAAACTCATCCCAACGTGATGAAGAACAGTAGATGTTGCCCTCAGCATCGTACAGAGTGACGGAGCGAACATAAGAGCTTTTTTGCACTTTACTCTGCAGGATTTTTATCTTACCGGAAGAGCACGAGACGTCACGCTGAATATCATCGCCAATATCTTTTTTTACACCATCAATAACAGCGTCGATATTCTTAACGACCAGGGAGAGATCCTGGCTTCTTAAATGCATACCCATTTCATTGACAATGCACCCCGACAAGAAGAACAGCGCAGTAACGATCGCAAAAGAAATCAATGATGCATAGACAACCACTTTCTTTTTTACCTTATCCGGATAATTAAAAGTGTTTACAGCAGTCCTTATATCCTTAGCACTCATTCCTGTTCCCCAGGTAAAATAAAAAGCAAATCACCCCAGCATTTAATTTAATCAATAATCATTATAATTTTATATTACCCGAAATTTTGTCACTGAGCGGCTGCCATCAGAAATCGACGACTTAACACCTGCTAATATCAAGCTAACGGTGGCGCAAGATTATCAATCGTGAGTCGAGATTTTGTCAAGATGAAGTCGATTCTGAGAAGAGAATAATGAGAAAAGCAGCGCTAACTATTTAAATTTAACTTAAATAAGGTTTAAATCAAATTAACGCTGCTTTAATGCATTTTCCAAAAAGAGCCCCCGGCCCTGCCAGCAGAGGTTTTATCTCAGCTGCTGCATCTCCACGCTGCCGCTGTCCTGCGGCACCACGGTTTGGCTCTCCCACAGTATCGGCCACTGATCGCTGCTGTGCCATGCATCGCAGGTGCTCTCCTGGGCATACTCTGCCAGCACAAACTGGCGGCCATTGTACTGCCAGCGCGTCGCGACGCCACAATCCCCAAGGCCACGATCCTTGCTGTACGTCAACAGCTCGCCGTGTACGGCGTCAAAGTCGGCATTCACCAGCTCCAGCTGATTATCGCTGCGGTCCGGCGGGGAAAATGGCAGGGTCAGCGTAATGCTTTTCGACACATAAGGCGGCGCACGGCTGACCTCAAACGCCAGGTCTATGACGTTATAAGCCCCCATTTCACAGCTCACCAGCAGCAGCGCCTTATCATCACTCAGCGGTGAAACGCTGACCTCACGGCGCAGCGGGTTCAGCGAACAGTTGTCGCTGTTGACCCGCCAGGTGCCGAAATCAATCAGCCCGCTCGACTCTTCCTGGGTGAGTGCCTGCGGGATGCGCAGCGGTAACCTCACCTGCGGCAGCTCCGGGGCGGGGGGAACGTTGCTGCCCGCCCGATCGCCGCGCTGTATCCAGGCGCTGGTGCTGTTAACCCGCCCCTGAATCTCATCCATCAACATCAGTGCGTCCTTCAGCCCGCGCAGTCCAATGGTTGCATTGGCCCGGTACAGCAGCTGGATAGCGTCGGCATCCATCACCTGCGCCAGGAATTCATCAATAGAAATACCGTGGGTGGTCAGCAGATGATGCGTTTCGACCTCCCAGTGTTTGAGATCGAGCTTCAGCCGCTGCCCGTCGAGTAACAGGTTGTCCTGCAGCGCCCCACCCGGCAGTTTGCCGCTGTAGCGGTTACCGTAGTCAATACGCAGCTGTGCCGGGGCATCGCTTCCAGCCTCACGCTGTAACGTCATCGCCAGGCCGTTATTTCCGGGGATACTGCGCACTTCGCAGCTGTTGAGGTTGTTACAGGTGATCTGCCAGTCAGAAAAGGTCTTCTGCAACGGCTGGGCCTGAACAGAAGCCACATAAGAGAGCGAAAGCAGCCATAACCATTTCGTCCAGTAAGACATTGCTCGATGAGGTCCCTGTAAGGTAATACAGTAAAAAATCAGTATGACGGACAGTCCGTTTATCCCCTTTATCATGCGCAGTTAACGCCATCGCCTCAATCAGATTTATCGGACAGTCGCCGCTGGCCGGGCCAATCGGTCAGATCCAGATAATCGGGCATTAACGGTCATGCTATTTTCAATAGCCGACGGACTGCATGGAATTACGTTTCACCCGCAGTCAGGGCAAATAGCATTATTAATGAGATGTTCATCACTTTTAAATAAGAAAAAACAGTAATAGACCTTCATTTATTTAGAGACCGATCGCTTAACTACGCAACGTCTCACCGTGGCGGCGGGTCGTATGATGCCGATTGAACGTCAGCGGCAAATAATCGAAACACTCACTCAGCAGGGAAAATGCCTGACCGGCACAGTGAACGACATGAGCACGGTCTGGTTTTTCGTCAGCGTGTGAACGAAAATATCTGTTGCCTGACGCCAGTAAATTTCTTCAGCCGTCGCTTGCCGGTATTGATCACTAACGCGACGTTGATTTTTTAATTACCGACACCCTGAAAGATAAAGAAAACCAACAGAAGCCGGGCTGTCCGGCCGCTCAGGCCGGATCGTCGCGGCTTCAGAGGTGCAGCCAGCCCGCCAGCAGCGCATGCTGCAACAGAGTGACGGTTTTACCATCTTTGATGCGACCCTCTTTGATCATCGCCCAGGCTTGCGGGAAGGTCACTTCGAGCACATCAATATCTTCGTCATCAATGCCACCGCCTGCGCTTTCACGCTGAGCGTCGCTGTACTCAGCAGCAAAGAAGTGCACCATTTCGGTGACGCCGCCGGGTGACATGTACAGCTCGAACAGTTTTTCCACTTCGCCGACCACGTAGCCGGTTTCCTCAATGGCTTCGCGCCGGATGCACGCTTCCGGGGAGTCATCGTCCAGCAGTCCGGCACAGGCTTCAATCAGCATCCCGCTGGGGTTGCCGTTTACCCAGGTGGCAATACGGAACTGGCGCGTCAGGATCACGCTGTTTTTTTCGCGGTTGTACAGCAGGATAGTGGCACCATTGCCACGGTCATAGACTTCACGTTTATGACGAATAACAGAGCCATCGCTGGCGGTAAGATCGTAGGTGAAATTGTGCAGGATAAACCAGTTCTCTGACAGAATGGTTTTTTTAATGACGTCGATCTTGGCTGACATACAGGCCCCGTAGGAGTGAATCAGGAGCCGGTTATCTTAGAACGCATCAGCCAGGAAAACTATCTGAAACGCTGAGGGAAAACGGGTCAGGCATGCCCCCCTTACGAAGAGGGTGGCATGCCGCGTCCGTCACACTTAATGGTTATGCTCTTCCTGGGCCAGAGCGTTGACGCGCTTACGTGCGCCAAACCAGCCCAGTACCAGCACCACGGCAATCAGCGGGATCGCCGCCACGGTGTAGGTGCCATTCGGGTAGTCAAATGCCATCAGCACCAGTACGCTGAACAGGAACAGCAGCGTCAGCCATGAGGTAAACGGAGCCCACGGCAGCTTGAAGCTGACGTCTTCCGCTTTCCCTTCTTTGATGGCTTTACGCAGGCGCATCTGGCACACCACGATAAACGCCCAGGAAGAGAGGATCCCCAGCGCCGCGACGTTCAGCACAATTTCAAACACGCGCGATGGCACCACATAGTTCAGATAGACGCCGATGATGTACACACCGATAGTCACCAGGATGCCCATGTAAGGCACCTGCTGTCCGCTCATTTTTGACATGAACTTAGGTGCAGAGCCGCCCATCGACATCGAACGCAAGATACGCCCGGTGGAATAGAGGCCGGAGTTCAGGCTGGAAAGCGCCGCACTCAGTACCACAATATTCATGATGCTACCGACGTAAGGCACGCCCAACTTGGAGAAGAAAGTCACAAACGGACTCTGACCCGCCTGGTAGGCATTCCACGGCAGCAGCAGCACCAGCAGCACCACAGAACCGACGTAGAACAGACCAATACGCCAGATCACACTGTTAATCGCTTTTGGCAGCATGGTTTTCGGGTCTTTACACTCCCCTGCCGCCGTCCCCACCAGTTCGATGGAGGCGAAAGCAAACACCACCCCCTGAACCAGCACTAACGCCGGCATCAGACCATTCGGGAAGAAGCCGCCGTTATCACTGATAAGATGGAAGCCGGTCGCATTGCCATCCAGCGGCTTGCCGCTGCCGAGGAACACCACGCCCACCACCAGGAACACCACAATCGCCAGCACTTTAATCAGGGCAAACCAGAACTCCATTTCGGCAAACCACTTTACGCCGATCATGTTCATGGTGCCGACAATGGCTAGCGCACCGAGGGCAAACACCCATTGCGGCACATCACCAAACGCGCCCCAGTAGTGCATATACAGCGCCACGGCCGTGATATCCACAATCCCGGTCATCGCCCAGTTAACGAAGTACATCCAGCCCGCCACATAGGAGGCTTTTTCACCGAGGAATTCACGAGAGTAAGAAACGAAGCTGCCGCTTGATGGACGGTGTAATACCAGCTCACCCAGCGCACGGAGAATGAAGAAAGAGAAGATGCCACAGACCAGATACACAATGGCCAGCGCAGGTCCGGCAGCCTGAAGACGGGAACCGGCACCGAGGAACAACCCCGTACCAATCGCACCGCCGATGGCAATCATCTGCACATGACGGTTATCCATCGCTTTATGGTAACCAGAATCATGAGAGTTCAACCAGCGTCGTCTTGCTGCGCGTTTTTCTGCGCCCGTTTTCTTTTCAGCTTTCATTTTCTATCCTATTGTCCTGTCCACAAAGTGATGCGGCTACCTCTACCGGGTATCCTGTTTTCTTATAGGCCAACCAAACGATTGCGCTGTCCGATGCAAGCGTGGCCAATTTCCCTGATTGCTGTAGTTTTATTCATGACGCAAGCAGGAAAATCGCGGCGATGCATCCTAACCGTTCTGATTAAACGACGCAAAAAATCCACGCCGGAAATCGTGACCTTTTGTAATTTTTGTCGAGTGGCGCATAAAAAAACCGGCCGCTATTGGCGGCCGGATAGTGAGGACACTAAGTACTACACAGGGACATACAGGGATGAGGGTGTTGCAGGGTTAACAATAAATCGTTGCGCTGCCAGGGACAGGCTGGAAGCACCGGGTTACTGAGACTGATTATTACCGATGCAATGAAAAGCAGAGTGAGCGCAGCGTAAAAGCATTAAAACAATGTTGGCGTAGCGCGTGGTTATGCCAGTAAACGTAAAGGAGTATGTCAAATCCGGTGGGATGTAACCGCAGATGACTGGCGGGCGTTCTTCCCTTCAGTAAACGATAGTGTGCCGTTATAATAACCCTCCTTAAATTAAGGATGATTACTTTGACTATGTCACGCTCCCTGACTCACAGTCTGGCCCGCGCGCTGTTGACGATACTTCTGCTGTCCGTGATCTCCAGCGGCCTGGCATTACTGACGCTTTCTGGCAGCCAGCGCGATGCAGAAGCAGTTAACCTGGCGGGTTCACTGCGTATGCAGGTCTACCGCCTGAACTGGGACATCACTACCGACTCTTCCCTTGCGGCACAGCACATTGCCGATTACCAGCACACGCTCAACTCCCCGGCCCTGCAGGCGCTCGATCGCTTCTACGTCCCTGACACCGTTCGTCAGCGCTATCGCGCCCTGCGGGTTGCCGCCCTGCAGCCCACACTATCGATGGCAGGCAACCCCCAGCAGGTGACGCGCCAGGTGGCGCAGATCGATCATTTCGTGCTGGCATTACAGCACTGGGCCGAGCTAAAAATGCGCATGGCAGCCCTCGCCTGCCTGTTAGGATTTCTGGCGATTACGCTGCGGGTCTATTTCATCCTGCGCCACATCAGGCAGCGGGTGGTGGGTCCGTTACGGCAGCTGGTGAGCGCCAGCGAAGCCATTGAACAACGGCAGTTCTGCCTTCCCGTACTCAGTACCGGCCTGCCGAATGAGCTGGGTGTGCTGGCGCGGGCGTTTACCCGCATGTCAGGAGAGCTGGAAAAATCGTGGCGGGCCATGTCGCTGAATGTGGAAGAAAAAACCGCCGATCTGACCCAGGCTAACCGTCGCCTCAGGCTGCTGTATGCCTGCTCGCAGCAGCTCAGCCACAGCGTAAAGGGGCAGCAGGCGTTTCAGCAAACACTGCAGCTGATCTCAGACCATGAAAACCACCGCTATATCGAGTTTGTAACCCCGGAGTTTGGTTCCCTGAGCGCCGGAACCCTCGCACCTGACCAGGGCTGGCAAACGCTGCCGTTACGCCCGCAGCCTGACCAGCCCCCCGGTGGTGAACTGCGCTGGCAGGCCGGTGAGAGTGAGCTTCCCCTGATGAAGAACGTGGCATCTTTAATGGAGCACGCCCTGGAGCTGTGGCAGGCCCAGCAGCAGGTGCAAAGCCTGCTGTTGCTGGAAGAGCGGGCAACTATTGCCCGTGAACTGCACGACTCCCTCGCCCAGTCGCTGACTTTTCTGCGCATTCAGCTGGTCAGGCTAAAGCGTACGCTTAACACTACGGCGGCGCCGGTGCTGGAAATCGTCACTGAGTTCGAGCAGGCACTGACTACGGCCAATCGCCAGCTGCGCGAGCTGTTAACGACCTTCCGGCTGACGATTGAACCGGCAAATCTGCCGCGAGCCCTTGAGCAGGTCATTGCCCCGCTGCGCCAGCAGACTACGGCACAGATAACGCTGACCTGTCAGCTGGAGGTGCTGCTGCCGGCACAGCAGCATATTCATGTGTTACAGATCGTGCGTGAAGCGCTGATTAACGCGGTACGCCATGCACACGGCACGGAAATCAACGTAAGCGGCCACTACCATCCGGAAACCGGGATGACGATAACGGTGAGCGACAACGGCGTAGGAATGGCCACGCCGGAAGAACCAGACGGGCACTACGGTCTGAGTATTATGCATGAGCGCGCTGCGCGTCTGAACGGCAGACTGGAGATTAGCCAACATGCCGGTAGTAGAGGAACCTGCGTATCTTTGCACTTTAAACCGCTGACCGAGATCAGGTCTGACAAGGAGTTATATCATGGAAGAACAGTTAATTAGCGTGATGATCGTCGACGATCATCCCCTGATGCGTCACGGTATTCGCCACCTGCTGGCGCTGGACCCTCGTTTTAACGTTACTGCCGAGGCCAGCAATGGTAACGAAGCGCTGGAGATGGCCCGGCAGTCGCCTCCCGATCTGATTGTGTTGGATCTGAAAATGAAAGGTCTGTCGGGCCTTGAAACACTCAATTTACTGCGGGCGAATGCCGTCAACTCGCGCGTTGTGGTGCTGACCGTCTCTGACCAGCGCAGCGATATTTCCGCCCTGCTGGATGCCGGAGTTAACGGCTATATGCTCAAAGACAGCGATCCGGAGTATCTGCTCAACCAGATTATTCAGGTGGCTGAAGGCGGAGTGGCGTTTGGCGCACCGCTGCACGCGCTGCGCAACGGCGATGGATGGAAGGCCGACCCATTTATCATCCTGACCGAACGCGAGCAGGAAGTGATGAAGGAGGTCGCCTGTGGGCTGTCTAATAAGCAGGTGGCTGAGAACCTGGCAATTTCGGAACAAACGGTAAAAGTGCATATCCGTAATGTGCTGCGCAAACTGAACGTGCGTTCGCGCGTCGCCGCCACCGTTCTCTGGCTGGAGTCACACCGCACGGGTTTGTAACCGGCAGCAAGGCGGGCTGCGAGATAATTTACACATTCTCCTCATTTTCTCCACGATTGTTTCCCCGACGGCAGGTAAAGTGATTCACTGCCGGAGCATGTTGAATAAATTAATAAATTTGTTCCGTACAAAACAGATGTCCCGGCGGGACATCTGCCTCAAACGCCGCAGGGAACACAGGCACTTTTTTTACTATTTTCAGATCATGTGCTGCGGAGCTTGAGATGGCCAACTTCTTTATCGACCGCCCGATTTTTGCCTGGGTGCTGGCAATTTTGATGTGCTTAACCGGCGGGCTGGCGATCTTTTCGTTGCCGATTGAACAGTATCCCGATCTTGCTCCCCCCAATGTGCGTATTACCGCTAACTATCCGGGCGCCTCTGCCGAAACCCTCGAAAATACGGTTACCCAGGTCATTGAGCAAAACATGACCGGCATCGACAACCTGATGTATATGTCTTCCCAGAGCAGTAATACCGGCCAGGCGACGATCACGCTGACCTTCGAAGCAGGGACTAATCCGGATGAAGCCCGCCAGCAGGTGCAGAACCAGCTGCAGACGGCGCTGCGAAAACTGCCCCAGGATGTACAGTCTCAGGGCGTGACGGTCAACAAAACGGGTGACACCAATATTCTGATGGTCGCCTTCGTCTCTACCGATGGCAGCATGGATAAGCAGGACATCTCCGACTATGTCGCCAGTAATATCCAGGACCCGCTGAGCCGCATCGACGGCGTGGGCCAGGTGGATGCCTACGGTTCGCAGTATGCGATGCGCATCTGGCTCGATCCGAACAAGATGATTAACTATGCGCTGACCACCAGTGATGTGGTCAGCGCCATCAAATCTCAGAACAGTCAGGTAGCCGTCGGGCAGCTCGGCGGGCTGCCGTCTGTCGAGCGTCAGGCGCTGAACGCCACCATCAATTCGCAGTCGCTGCTACAGACACCGCAACAGTTCCGGGATATTACCCTCAGGGTGAATGCCGATGGCTCCGTGGTTACGCTGGGAAATGTCGCCCAGGTCGAACTGGGGGCCGAAAAATATGACTATCTCAGCCGCTATAACGGTATGGCTGCCTCCGGCCTGGGCGTCAAACTGGCGTCCGGCGCTAACGAACTGCAAACGGATACCCTGGTTCGCGCCCGTCTGGATGAGCTTTCACACTATTTTCCCCACGGCTTAAAGGCAGAAATTGCCTACGAAACCACGCCGTTTGTCAAAGCCTCTATCGAAGATGTCGTCAAAACCCTGTTTGAAGCGGTGCTGCTGGTCTTCCTGGTGATGTACCTGTTCCTGCAAAACTTCCGCGCCACGCTGATCCCCACTATTGCCGTCCCGGTGGTACTGCTCGGCACCTTCGGCGTGCTGTACACCTTTGGCTACAGCATCAACACCCTGACGATGTTCGCCATGGTGCTGGCCATCGGCCTGCTGGTGGATGACGCGATTGTGGTGGTGGAAAACGTCGAACGCATTATGAGTGAGGAGGGCCTGTCCCCGCGGGACGCCACGCGCAAGTCGATGGGGCAGATACAGGGGGCGCTGGTCGGCATTGCGCTGGTGCTGTCGGCAGTCTTTATTCCGATGGCCTTTTTTGGCGGCACCACCGGCGCGATTTATCGTCAGTTCTCGGTGACGATTGTTTCGGCAATGGTGCTGTCGGTGCTGGTAGCGATGATCCTCACCCCTGCCCTGTGCAGCACCCTGCTGAAGCCGCTGGCAAAAGGCCATCATCACGGACGACGCGGTTTCTTTGGCTGGTTTAACCGCGTGTTTAACCGCAATGCCGAACGCTATGAGCGCGGCGTGGGGAAAATTCTTGCCAGGGGTGGCCGCTGGCTGCTGCTCTATGTCGCGCTGATCGCCGTCATGGCGCTGCTTTTCATACGCCTGCCGACCTCCTTCCTGCCGCTGGAAGATCGGGGGATCTTCACCACCCAGGTGCAGTTACCGCCCGGTTCCACCCTGCAACAGACGATGAAAGTGGTGGAAAAAGTCGAGCAATACTACCTGACCGATGAGAAAGACAACGTGCTGTCAGTCTTCGCGACGGTCGGTGCCGGACCCGGCGGCAACGGGCAGAACGTCGCGCGCATGTTTGTGCGCCTGAAGGACTGGCAGGATCGCCACGGCGCTGACAACACGGCCTTTGCGATTATCGAACGCGCCACCAACGCCTTCCGCAAAATCAACGAGGCCAAAGTGATTGCCAGCAGCCCCCCGGCGATTACCGGGCTGGGCAACTCCGCCGGGTTCGATATGGAACTGCAGGATCATGCCGGGTTGGGGCACAGCGCCCTGATGAATGCACGTGACACCCTGCTGGAGCTGGCGCAGAAAAATCCGTCACTGACGCGCGTTCGCCATAACGGTCTGGACGACAGTGCGCAGCTGCGCATTGATATCGACCAGCGTAAAGCGCAGGCGTTAGGCGTGTCGCTGGATGATATTAATGCCACTCTGCAAACCGGCTGGGGATCAACCTATGTGAATGACTTCCTTGACCGTGGACGGGTGAAAAAAGTCTATGTTCAGGCAGACGCCCGGTTCCGTATGCTGCCGGACGATATCAGCAAGTGGTACGTGCGCAACAGCAGTGGAGAAATGGTGCCGTTTACCGCCTTTGCCCGCTCGCACTGGGAGAGCGGATCGCCCCGACTGGAACGTTATAACGGCTATTCAGCCGTCGAGATTGTCGGGGAATCGGCCGCCGGAGTCAGCAACGGTGCAGCGATGCAGGTGATGGAAAAGCTGGTGAGCCAGTTACCCACCGGGATCGGCCTGCAGTGGACCGGCGCATCGCTTCAGGAGCGTATGACCGGCGCACAGGCCCCGGCACTCTATGCGCTGTCTCTGCTGGTGGTGTTCCTCTGCCTGGCGGCGCTGTATGAGAGCTGGTCTATCCCGTTCTCGGTGATGCTGGTAGTGCCGCTGGGCGTGATGGGCGCGCTGGTCGCCACCTGGCTGCGCGGGCTGGAAAATGATGTCTATTTCCAGGTGGGATTACTGACCGTGATTGGGCTGTCTGCAAAGAATGCCATCCTGATCGTCGAGTTTGCCAATGAGATCAACAGTCGCGGGCGGGATCTGGTGGAATCGACGCTGGAAGCCTCACGCCAGCGCCTGCGTCCGATCCTGATGACCTCGCTGGCCTTTATCTTTGGCGTGCTGCCAATGGTGATCAGTAATGGTGCCGGATCCAGCAGCCAGCATGCCGTCGGTACTGGCGTAATGGGCGGTATGATCTCCGCCACGGTGCTGGCCATCTTCTTTGTGCCGCTGTTCTTCGTGCTGGTGCGTCGGCGCTTCCCGCTAAAAGATAAGCCCCGGTAAATAAAGCAAAAAGGCAGCCTTTATCGGGCTGCCTTTTATTAAGATGTCACTGAAGGTCAGGCAGGTTGATACATCAACATGCTTGTCTTTGCTGAAACTCATTACTTGCGTAACATTGTCTCGATAAAGTCCTTCCAGTTCCCCAGTTCTAAATCAATCATAATATCCTCTCTCACTCTCTTATTTTGTAGGTTAATTTTAAGACGATTCCTAAGTAAAAGATAGATGGATCTCACAATTGCTGTCATCGGCAGAAGCCTGTCTGCAGGATTCAGAGGGATTTGTGCGGCAACGCACAGTTCGTATGCAATGATTTCTCAGGGTATTATTAGCCGTAGCATAAAATGGCAGCTTGCGCTGCCATCAATACCGTCAGATTATCAGGCTGGCTAACAGACCGAGGCCTGAAATGGCAGTACCCGCTATCGTTACCCCCAGGGCTACTGCACTCAGGGCGATACCGGGAATAAAGACGCCCAGACCCAATAAAGCAGGAAGAGTCAGCAGGCCAATACCCCCGGAAACTTCTGCAATCTCAACGTGATTTAACTCTCTCATTAGCAACATTCCTTATCAACGATTCACATGATTCTTAATATCTGAAAGATACGAAGAAATTCCTTTTTATTCAGTTATTAATGTGCACGAGCCATTAACTGACCAGTTAATGCAGGGCCAGTGTGGCAAAGAAGGGACGGAGAGAATATGAACCACTTCAAATAAAGGAAGGATAAAACTATTTTCGTAGAATCAAGGATATCATCGACCCCTGGCGGGGTCGGATGCATTGTTACTTCAGAATGATCACTTTGTCGTAACCGCCGCTTTCGCTATCAATATGCGTTTTGGCATCCGGGTGCTCGCGCATCACCGCTTCGACAACATGCGAAAAGTCTTCACAGCGGGTTTTCTTTTTACGTTTCAGCACGATCGTCGACTGGGTCTCTTCCACCGTATGCGCGGCAGACTCTTTCATATAGTTCATCGCTCCCCTCCTCCTGATAGCGGGCCTCTGCCCTGAATATGCTGTTCGCCGCGAGTGTCTTACGCGGAGCTTATCCGAATATAGATGAATCCCACAAAAAACAGAAGGGTACACAAGTCTGACTTTTGTCTGTTGCGCATCAAACAGCCTCGTCCATCGTGGACTTTCCCTGTTTCAAGGGCTGTCTGTTGACGCCATCCCCTGTAAACTGTTTGCCAGCGCTTATTCACCGGCAAAGGAAACGAAAACTTATGGCAGAAAATACCTCAACACGTCCGTTAACGATGTATGGCATCAAAAACTGCGACACCATTAAAAAAGCCCGCAAATATCTGGACGCCCAGGGCATGGATTATCAGTTCCACGACTACCGCGCAGACGGGGTAGACGCAGAGTTACTTCAGCGCTTTATGGATACTCTCGGCTGGCAGGCGCTGCTCAATACGCGCGGCACCACCTGGCGTAAACTGGAGGAATCAGAGCGCAATGCGGTGGATAATCCGGCAGCTGCACTAAAAGTGATGCTGGCACAGCCTGCAATCATCAAACGCCCGTTGCTCTGCGCAGCGGACGGCTCTATGCTGCTGGGCTTCAGTGAAGCCACCTATTCGCCGTTTATCCAGGAGAAGTGATCATTATGTACTGTCCGGTCATTGAGCTGACGCAGCAGCTTATTCGTCGCCCTTCCCTCAGCCCCGATGATGCCGGTTGCCAGGCTATTCTGATTGCCCGCTTGCAGGCGCTGGGTTTCACCATTGAACCAATGAATATTGGCGACACGCTGAATTTCTGGGCGTGGCGTGGCGAAGGCGAAACGCTGGCCTTTGCGGGCCATACTGACGTGGTGCCCACCGGCGATGCCAACCGCTGGATCAATCCGCCGTTTGAACCGGCCATTCGCGATGGCATGTTATTTGGTCGCGGCGCTGCCGATATGAAAGGCTCACTGGCCGCGATGGTGGTGGCCGCTGAGCGCTTTGTTGCCGCTCATCCGCAGCACAAAGGCCGCCTGGCCTTCCTGATCACCTCAGATGAAGAGGCCAGCGCGGCTAACGGCACGGTGAAAGTGGTCGAGGCGCTGATGGCGCGCAATGAGCGTCTGGATTATTGCCTGGTCGGTGAACCGTCCAGCACCGAAGTGGTAGGCGACGTAGTGAAAAACGGTCGTCGCGGGTCGATTACCGCTAACCTGACGATCCACGGCGTGCAGGGCCATGTTGCCTATCCGCACCTGGCCGACAACCCGGTACATCGCGCAATGCCAGCCCTGAATGAGCTGGTAGCCACCGAGTGGGATCGCGGAAACGAGTTCTTCCCGCCGACCAGCATGCAGATTGCTAACGTGCAGGCCGGGACCGGCAGCAACAACGTGATACCGGGCGACTGTTTTGTACAGTTCAACTTCCGCTTCAGCACCGAGCTGACCGACGTTCTGATCCAGCAGCGGGTGCAGGAACTGCTTGACCGCCATCAGCTACGCTACAGCATTGAGTGGAAACTTTCCGGCCAGCCCTTCCTGACTTCACGCGGCAAGCTGGTCGATGCGGTGGTAAACGCCGTTGAGCACTATAATGAAATCAGCCCGCAGCTGCTGACCACCGGAGGCACCTCAGACGGACGCTTTATCGCCCGCATGGGGGCACAGGTGGTGGAACTAGGCCCGGTGAACGCAACCATTCATAAAATCAATGAGTGCGTAAAAGCCGCCGACCTGCAGCTACTCAGCCGCATGTACCAGCGGATCATGGAACAGCTGATCGCATAAAGGTGAAATGATGGAATTTATAAAGCACTACTGGTGGATCCTGGTGATCCTGCTGATGATCGGTATTCTGATGAACGTCTATAAAGATCTGAAGCGTATCGATCACAAAAAGTTTCTCGATAACAAACCTGAACTCCCGCCGCATCGTGATTTTAACGATAAGTGGGATGATGAAGACGACTGGCCGAAGAAGAAATAATCCCGTCATGCAGCGGGGCCGATCGAAACAGACGATCGGCCCCGGTAAAAATTACATCAACATAATCACATCCTCTCCGCCCGGCTTACCCCCGCTTAAGGCTTCGTCGAAATAACGGCGCGGGACGGTAAACTGCAGGCGCTCAAGCGCGAACTGCATGGCACGATCGTCAATGGCGTGCGGCAGGTCGTCAACGATATCCAGCGTCACATCCCCGCCCAGCGCGGTTAAACGCTCCTCCGCCGCTAGCGCGTGGGTCAGCGGCAGCACGATATCGTTATCGCCGTGGATCAGATGGATAGTGGTGCGCGTACCGGCCTGCTGCGGCAGCGTCGCGTACCGGCCACTGAAGGCCACCACTCGTCCTGCCAGCCCCGCCTGCACCTTCAGCGCTTCCAGCGCCATCGTTGCCCCCTGAGCAAAGCCAACCAGCGCCGTAGCCTGTGCGCTTACGCCACTCTGCTGCTGCCAGTGGCGTACGCTGGCGATAAATCCGTCCATTGCCGCATCCACCTGCTGCTGGTGATTACCCGCTGACGGGGCATACCACTGAAATCCACCGTCATCATCCTGCAGTGGCCCGCCGACGCTGACCACCAGCGCGTGGGGAAAGGCTCCGGCAAACCAGTGGCCAATCTCACCCATCGCCACCGGATTATCTCCGGCGGCGTGATACAGCAGAAACAGCTGTGTCGCCGGTAACGACGGGGTCTGAATGACAACATGGGGATATTTCATAACGTCCTCCTCAGGCAATAGCGCGATCATACGCCGCTGAGCGATGAAGAACAGGGTGAATTTTTGACGATGATGTTGGATTTATTGCAACGAGTTGACCCACTGCTGACACTGCTGCGCGCGCAGGGGATCCCGCGCCATCAGCCCCTGCTGCGCCTCCTGGCGCCAGGCCGCCAGCAGCGCTTTACGCCCGCCGATCCGGAACTGCGTACAGATTTCTGCCGCGCTCAGCCTTGCCAGCAATGCCGCGTGCAGCAGCGGCAGTGTCCCCTTTTCCTGGCTGACCAGACGACCGAGTGCAGCATGGCTGACCTCGAACGGGCGCTGTGCCCAGGCAAAACCGGATAGCTCCAGCCAGTCATCATCGGTCAGCTCTGGGTCAAAATCGCTGGCAAGCGGCAGCGACTGTGCGTCCAGCTGCTGGCGCAGCCAGTACCCATTCCGCGCCAGCCGCCGCGTAGCCCGTTCAGTCAGCCGCTGTCCGGCCGGGCTGAGGGGCAGCAGCGCCATCGCCGTGTAGCAGCCGCTGCTGGCCTCAAGCTGGGTACCGAAACGCACCAGCTGAAATCCACAGCGCTGCCAGAAACGCCACAGCGGCAGCGTAAAGCCAAAGCTGACAGAGAGGAAATCCAGCCCCTGCGTGTGCTGCCGGCAGCGCTCAATCAGCTGACGGCCCACGCCCTGCCCGCGCAGCTGCGCCGCGACCGCAATACGGCTGATGCGCCGCGAGCGCAGCTGCGGGGCGTCAGTTTCACCGGCATGGGCCGCCAGTGACTGCGCCACCAGGTTACCGCGCGGGCGGCGCGTCCCGGCCCAGATCGACGCCGACAGCTTTGCGCCGAGACCGCCCTCGTCCACCAGCCACAGTGCCCCCTGTACGCGGTCAGCCTGCATCGCGGCAATGAAGTGCATACCCGGCGCATCCATCATACGCCGCAGGTCGAGCGGTGAGGTACGGTAGTGGGCGCTGGTTAACAGCTGATAAACTGCCGCCATCCGCGCAGGCTGACGCAGCCAGTCGTGCTGCTCCAGCGCGACGTAATGCAGCGCCCCGGCCAGAGGCGGCGCTACCGCATCGTCAAACAGCAGCACGTCCGCCACAATCCGTTCCAGCGGATCGTCTGCCGCCCAGCGCAGCGGCGCATCAAGCTGATAATGCGTGACGCCCGGCAGACCGGCGCAGAACTTCAGCATAAAACCGCGTCCGGTGCCTTCATAGCCCTGCACGGTGGTGGCTAACAGCACGCGGGGAAACAGCGCCACCAGCTTTTGCAGCAGCGGCGCGGGTATGGCGGCAGCTTCATCAATCAGCAGCCAGTCAACGCCGGGGATCCACTGTTCAGCGTCGGCCAGCAGGCGGTCCGGGGCCACAAACTGAAAATATCCGCCGGCAAACTGTGCCAGCACATCGGTGGACACTTTAGCCGGTGCCGTCACCAGGCAGCGTCCCGGCCAGCGGGCTGCGAGCTGGCCCGCCAGGGCAGATTTCCCCCGGCCACGGGCGGCGGTAAGCGCGTAAATACCCGGTGGAGCGTTCAGCAGCTGGTCAAGCACCTGCTGCTGCTGGTGATTATCGCTCTGCCAGTCAGGCAGCGATATCGGTGCGGGTGGGGAAAGGGAATGATGCTGACGCCAGATCGCTACGGCGGGATCGGCCAGCAGCAGCTGCTGCAGACGATGGACAAAATGAGCGCTGGCGCAGGCGCTATCGCCCTCGCTCCAGCGCAGTGAATCACTGTCGGGCCGCTGTGACCAGCTCTGCCATTCCGGCACCAGCAGCAGCAGCCAGCTCCCGGCGCGCAGCGTACCCGCCAGCGCGGCGAAAGCCTCGGCATGAAAACCGTCACGGGCATCAAACACGGCATGGTGAAATTCGCGCCCCAGCAGCGTGCGCAAGGCCGCAGGCTCGCAGCTCAGGGGGGCAGTCGCGTGGCTTCCCACCCACAGCCAGTCACCGGGCAATTCAGACATCACCTCAGCGGCCTGCTGCGCGCACCAGGACGCATCACCGCTGATCGTCAGCAGACGGCGACAGCCCTGGCGTTCATTGCAGGCGGTTGCCGCGATAAGCGTCTTCACGCCGGTTTACCCGGCAAAGGTATTACACTGGCCCGGATTGCCGCTGTCGAAACCTTTCTTAAACCAGGTATAGCGCTGCTGCGACGTACCGTGGGTAAAGCTGTCCGGCACCACCTTTCCCTGGCTGCGCTGTTGCAGGCGGTCATCGCCAATCGCCTGCGCTGCATTCAGCGCCGACTCCAGGTCACCGGTTTCCAGCACATTTTCCTGCTGCATATAGTGACCCCAGACGCCGGCAAAGCAGTCCGCCTGAAGTTCCATCTTCACCGACAGCTGGTTGATCTCAACCTGGCTGGCGCCCTGCTGCATCTGACGCACTTTCTGCTCAATGCCCAGCAGATGCTGTACGTGGTGGCCCACTTCATGCGCAATCACGTAACCCTGAGCGAATTCGCCCCCGGCACCCAGTTTGGTGGTCATTTCGTCATAAAAAGAGAGGTCGATATACACTTTGCTGTCGGCCGGGCAGTAGAACGGCCCCATCGCCGACTGGCCGCTGCCGCAGGAGGTCGGCGTCTGGTTACGGTACATCACCAGCGTCGGGGGCTGCCAGGGTTTACCCATCTGCTGGAACAGCTTCTGCCAGGTGTCTTCCGTCAGGGCAAACACCGTGCGGGTAAACTGCGCGGCTTCATCTTCTTTCGGACTGGTGCGACGCTGCTGCTGAGACGTTTGCGTCATCTGGCTGCCGTCACCGCCGAGCAGCGGAGAGAGGTCGTAGCCGTAATAGCTGGCCACCACCACCACGATCAACAGAATCACACCGCCTTTACCACGGGGAATGCGCATGCGCCCGCCGCCAACCGTTCCTGACTGATTACGGCGGTCTTCTACATTGTCGCTTTCGCGACGCCCTTGCCAACGCATACCTTTATCCTCGTTATCGCTGAAACGCTATCTGTGGATTTTAGTCTGACGCTGCGGGGAAAACCAGAAAACGCGGTAACAGAGGAGGATTTTGCGTAAAACACTAAGGGGTCGGGCAGGCCCGACCCCACATAGCACATCAGTCGAGCTTAACGCCCAGGCGGTTCGCCACTTCTTCATAGGCTTCAATCAGGCCGCCGAGGCTCTGACGGTAACGGTCTTTGTCCATCTTGTTCAGGGTTTCTTTGTCCCACAGGCGCGCACCGTCCGGCGAGAACTCATCGCCCAGCACCACTTCGCCGTTGAACAGGCCGAATTCCAGCTTGAAATCAACGAGGATCAGGCCGGCATCAGAGAACAGCTTGCTCAGCACGTCGTTAGCTTTGTAGGTCAGCTCACGCATGCGCGCCAGGTTCTCTCTGCTCACCCAGCCGAAGGTTTCACAGTAAGATTCGTTGACCATCGGGTCGTGTTTAGCATCGTCTTTCAGGAACAGATCAAACAGCGGTGGATTGAGGATCATCCCCTCTTCCACACCCAGGCGTTTTACCAGAGAGCCAGCCGCACGGTTACGTACCACGCACTCTACCGGCACCATATCCAGTTTTTTCACCAGCGCTTCGTTATCAGAGAGCAGGGCTTCCATCTGCGTCGGGATGCCGGCTTCCTGCAGCCTGGTCATAATGAAATAATTGAACTTGTTGTTAATCATTCCTTTACGGTCAAACTGTTCGATACGCTCACCGTCCAGCGCTGACGTATCGTTACGGAATTCGAGTACCAACAGATCCGGGTTTTCGGTGCTGTAAACGGTTTTCGCTTTGCCGCGATACAACTCAGCTTTTTTCTGCATCTTGTTTAACTCCAAACGATATAAGTGTCACTATCAGGCCGGCAGTACCGTCCCGTTAAAATTTTGCTGGCGGAATTATATGTTCCGCGGGTAAAAAACCGAAGCAATCGTTTACGTAATGCCAAATAAAAAAGGCCGGAGCATCTCCGGCCTTCTGGCTTACTTGCTGAATGCGGCCTGGAACACCGCCACCAGCGCATCATTCTGCGACTGGGTCAGCGGGTGGCCTTTCGGATCGAGGAACTGCAGGCTGCTACGGTTATCCAGGTCACCGACCTGAAGTTTGTAGTCACCATTTTTCAGCTCCGGATCTTTCGCACCCAGCTGGTCAAAGGTATCGCTACCCGGCGCTTTGTACGTCACGCTCAGACTCCCCTGGGAACGATTGCTGTCGCTCACGTCCATACCAATACGTTTCAGCGTGGCGGGCAGACGCTGCCAGACCACGTTGAACGGCGCGCGCAGGATCAGGTTTGGCAGGCCGGTATCATCGGCACCGCTCTGCACGTCGATCTGGGTCGGGCTGCGGCTGGCCACCGCGTTTTCACGCGTGGATTCAATCTTATCCAGACCTTCACTGACGGCATTCAGCATCTGCGCGGTGTAGCGCTGGATCTGAACAGGAGACGTCACCACTTTATCCTGCTGCTGCAGTTCCAGCAGTTTGACGATCAGCGCCTGCTGACCTCCCTGCTGCTGAACGCTTAACTGATAGCGACCACGATACTGGTTATCTTCATCCGCACGGTTCCACTGCACCCAGTCGGTCGTCAGGGACTGACGTGCGTCCTGGCGGTCGGCGATCGGGTACTTCGCGGCCTGAACCACATCAACCACCTGAGGCCACAGTGCACCACTGCGAGTATCAACCAGCAGCGTACCGGAGTTACCGGCAAACTGAGTGCGTGTGCCATTCATCAGAGCCAGCGACTGAGCTGGTGGACGAATATCCAACTGCTTACCCACCTGCCCGTTACTGCTGACGTTTGGTATATCAAAGTCGCCATTCTGCAGCGGCAGGATCATGCCAGCAGGTGCGCGCAGATCGCTGAGATCGGCTGCCTGCAGGTAGGATTCGTCACCGCTCACCTGACGCTTGTAACGTTGATCGTTAGAGCATGCTGCCAGCAGCATCACTAACGACAGTCCCACCACTTTCGCTACCGTGGACTTTTGTACTGAGTAAGCCATTAATTCTCCCTAAATTTAAAGCAGGCCAGCGTTTTTCAGTGCCTGCTCAACAACCGGACGACCGGCATCGGTCAGCGGCGTCATTGGCAGACGCAGCGTATCGGTTGCTATCAATCCTAATCGTTTCGCGGCCCATTTTACCGGGATAGGATTCGGTTCAGCAAACAGCTTGTGATGCAGATGCATCAGGCGCTGGTTCAGAAGGCGAGCCTCAGCAAAGTTGCCCTGCTGTGCCAGAGCACAGAGTTCAACCATCTCACGCGCAGCAATATTGGCTGTTACGGAGATGACACCGTGCCCGCCCAGGTGCATAAAGTCCAGCGAAGTGGCGTCATCGCCACTCACCAGCACAAAATCTTCATTTACCCGCTCTTTGATCTGACTTACCCGCGATAAGTTCCCGGTCGCCTCTTTGATTCCGATAATATTTTTTATTTCGGCCAGGCGACCCACGGTTTCCGGCAGTAAATCAGTGCCGGTACGCGACGGGACGTTATACAGCATCTGTGGCAGCGCGGTGCTTTCGGCGATGGTTTTGAAATGCTGATACAACCCTTCCTGCGTCGGACGGTTGTAATAAGGGGTGACAGTCAGACAGCCGACAACGCCAGAATTTTCGAAGCGTCGGGTCAGAGAGACGCCTTCGGCCGTGGCATTAGCACCGGTTCCGGCAATAATCGGAATACGACCATCTGCCAGCTCCAGCGTCAGCATCACCACGTCACCATGTTCATCATGGCTGAGGGTGGCAGATTCGCCGGTGGTTCCTACAGAAACAATTGCCGCCGTTCCGCTGGCAATATGGTAATCAATCAGTTTTTTCAGACTCGCACGGCAGACATTACCTTTGTCATCCATCGGCGTTACAAGCGCAACAATACTTCCCGTGAACATTAGCCATCCCCTCGACAAACAAGTGCTTCATGGTACGTTTGTAACAGCAATAAAAGCAAGCGCAGAGGGCGGCTCAAGCGCTTGTCAGCAGTTTTTTTTATGTTTACCTTATAGTTATTAGTATTTGAACAGGAAGCTTGATTTTGCCGCAGTCATCGCAACACCATTTGGTTATCACTGCCCTTGGGGTTGACCGCCCTGGGATCGTCAATGCGATCACCCGTCATGTCAGCAGCTGTGGATGCAATATTGAAGATAGCCGCCTGGCCATGCTGGGCGATGAGTTCACGTTTATCATGCTGTTGTCAGGCAGCTGGAATGCCATTACGCTGATTGAATCCACTCTGCCGCTTAAAGGGGCAGAGATGGAACTACTGATTGTCATGAAGCGGACCAGTGCCCGCACAACCCCGCCGATGCCGGTGACGGTCTGGGTTCAGGTTGAGGTCACCGATTCACCACACATCATTGAACGCTTTACCGATCTGTTTGATTCGCATCAAATGAACATCGCGGAACTGATCTCGCGCACTCAACCTGCACAAGAAAATCAGCCGCCGCAGCTTTATATTCAACTGACTGCGCACAGCCCGGCAAGCCAGGATGCCTCTTTTATTGAAATGGCGTTCAACCGACTCTGTACAGAGCTGCATGCTCAGGGCACTATTAAGGTCGTCTCTCATCACGGCGCGTAGTTATGCCAACCGCGTGAGAAAGTGCGTAAATTTCCCCACAGCATGATGATAAAAACGGAGAGTAGTAATGAATCCACTGAAAGCCGGTGATACCGCACCGAAATTTAGCTTGCCCGATCAGGACGGCGAACAAGTAAATTTGACCGACTTCCAGGGACAGCGCGTTCTGGTCTATTTCTACCCGAAAGCGATGACGCCAGGCTGTACCGTCCAGGCTTGCGGTCTGCGCGACAGCATGGATGAGCTGAAAAAAGCCGGAGTTGACGTATTGGGTATCAGTACCGATAAACCGGAGAAACTCTCGCGTTTTGTCGAGAAAGAGCTGCTGAACTTCACCCTGCTTTCTGATGAAGACCACAAAGTCTGCGAGCAGTTTGGTATCTGGGGTGAGAAAACCTTTATGGGCAAAACCTATGACGGTATTCACCGCATCAGTTTCCTGATTGGCGTGGATGGCAAAGTCGAGAAGGTGTTTGACGATTTTAAAACCAGCAACCACCACGACATCGTGATGGATTACCTGAAGTCAGCGTAATCGCCATATGCGAACAGGGGACGACTTTTTACCGGTCGCCCCCTGTAATCTTTACGATTTGGCCAGCTCATCCGGCCAGGCATGAACCACGGCTTTCACCAGCGTCGCCAGTGGAATAGCAAAGAACACTCCCCAGAACCCCCACAGTCCGCCAAAAACCACCACGGATAAGATGATGACCAGCGGATGCAGGTTGACCGCCTCCGAAAACAGCACCGGCACCAGGATATTGCCGTCCAGCCCCTGAATCACCAGATAGACAACCAGCATGGTCCAGAAGTCTCCGGACAGCCCCCACTGCCCCAGCCCGACGCCAATGACCGGAATCGTCACCGCCATCGCCCCGACGTAGGGCACCAGCACCGAAAGACCGACCAGCACGGCCAGCAGCAGCGCGTAGTTCATGCCAATGGCAAGGAACCCCACCCAGCTGACGACACCAACCACCACCATCTCCAGCACCTTGCCGCGAATGTAGTTGGACACCTGCTGATTCATCTCCACCCACACCTGCCCTGCCAGACCACGATTACGCGGCAGCACGCGACGGATAGCGTTCAGCATCTGATCTTTATCTTTCAGCAGGAAGAACACCATTAGCGGCACCAGCACCAGATAAATGGCCAGCGTCATCAGCCCGACCAGCGAC
The DNA here is from genome assembly GCF_039675725.1 of Erwinia sp. Eh17-17. NCBI lineage: Bacteria > Pseudomonadati > Pseudomonadota > Gammaproteobacteria > Enterobacterales > Erwiniaceae > Erwinia > Erwinia sp. Eh17-17. Next base: position 91,915 of record NZ_JBDFQT010000005.1, read on the forward strand.
GCCAGTGAATACTTCACCAGCTGATCGCCCAGCCCGCTGAGGCGGCTGCGCAGGTTTTCCACCACGATATCGACAATGCCCACATCCATCAGCGTCGGGAAACGCTCCGGCAGACGCGTGGCAAACTGATACAGCCGGGTCAGCATAGTGGGCAGCTCATGGGTCAGGTTAATTCCCTGCTGCCACGCCACCGGCACCACCACCAGCATCAAAATCAGCAGCAGCGTCGCAAAGACAATCAGCACCAGCGTCACCGCCCAGGTGCGCGAGCAGCCCAGCCGCTCCAGCCGCACCGTCGGCCACTCCAGAAGATAGGCCAGCACGATAGCGACCAGCAGCGGGGCCAGCAGGCCGTTAAAGAAGAAAAGAATGCAAAAAGCCGCGATTAAAATCGCCAGCAGCGCAATCGCCTGAGGATCGCTAAAACGACGGCGATACCACTGCATAAGAAGTTCCAGCATGGGAGTCCTTGCCTGAAAAAAAGATGGGAAGAGTGTACCTGATACGGCCCGTCCTTGCGTCATGCAGGACGGGCGTAAAAACTACTGCGGCAACACCTGCGCGACGGCAGGCGGTTCTGCGGTGATTCTGGCAACGACCACCTGATTACGTCCGGCATTTTTTGCCTGGTAAAGGGCATCATCGGCCTGTTTAAGGGTGTCATCCATACTGCTGTTGGTGTCAGGAGACCAGAAAGCGACGCCGATGGAGGTAGTAATGTGGCCAACAGGATCGAGCGGGAACTGTTCAATGCGTTTTCGCACCCGCTCGGCGATCGTTATCGCCACGTCGCGATCGGCCCCCGGCAAGATCATCATAAACTCTTCCCCACCGTTACGGCAGATCACATCCGTCTGGCGCGCGCCCTGCTCCAGCTGCCGCGCCACCGCCAGGATCACCCGGTCACCGGCATCATGGCCAAAGGTGTCATTGACGCGTTTAAAGTAGTCGATATCCAGTGCCAGCACCGCAAACGGCTGGCGGGTGGTCTGAAAGTAATCCAGTACCGCATTCAGGCCACGCCGGTTGAGCAGGCCGGTCATCGGGTCGGTCTGCACTTCACTTTTCAGACGACCAATTTTATCCTGCATCAGCGCAATCCCGGCCAGCATCGCCCGTTTGATCTGCGAGGCTTCATAATACCAGGAGCGGATGCCGTTAATCTCTTTCGATACGCTCTGCGTATCCATCTGACTGGCTTTACGCGCCAGCTGCCAGAGCGGCAGCGCAATACGCTGGGCGAGAATTAGCGCAATAATCAGCGTCAGCAGCGCAAACGGCACCGAATGTTTCAGCACTTTCAGCAGCAGGCTGTTCAGCGGAGCGAGCGTGGCCTGAGTCGGTTTCAGCGTAACGATGGTCCAGCCCGCTATCGGAACATTGGCATAGCCTGCCAGCATCGACTCACCGTTTTCGGTGGTAACCTTCTGGTTGCCATTGCCGGACTTACTGCGCGTGGCATTACTGATCAACGGATCGATAATTTTCCCCACCATCTGGCGGTCCTGGTGATAAAGCACCTGGTTTTTACCGTCGATAACGTACAGCGTGGAGCCGTCGCGATAGAACTGCTCGCCGAGCAGAACATTAAGAATACTTTTCTTTTTCAGATAAATAGAGCCACCGACATAGCCCAGATAGCTGCCGGTTTTTGACCAGACAGGCCAGGAGACAAACACCAGCAGATTATTCGCCGCAGACAGGCTCGGCTGGCTGATCAGCGGTTTACGCTCTTTCAGCGCCTGCTTCGCGGCGCTGGAACTCAGGTGCATCCCTTTCAGCATCAGGGATTCCGGAGAAATCGCGCGCACCCAGCCATTGGCATCAACAATCACCACGGAGTTAAAACTGTTGGTTTGCTCACGCAGGCGGTCTACTTCGTTCTGCAAAGTGGCATCGTTATCCAGCCCGTCGCCCAGCACTTTGGCGCTGTAAGAGAGCTGTGATTCTGCCAGCTGGAAAAACACTTCCGTGGTCGAGGCCAGCTTGGTGGCATAAACCCGGTTAGATTCCAGCGTGTTACCAATCAATACATCGCGCTGTACACGCCAGCTGGCGTACAGAGAATTGGCAAGAGTAATCACAATACTGGCAACCGCCAGTAAGGTAATCAGGGTGCGCAAGTCCGTTTTGGGCCGCTTAAGCCTCAACATGAACTCACCCCGGTGAGAAGCATCATTATCAGCGCCTTATACATTTTTTATGCGCGTTGATACCCGAAAGACGAAGGGTACGTTTGAAAGTGCAGGTTATGCCCTGGTAAAGCACGCGGCAATTGTACACCTCTCAGCCAATTTGGGAATATTCTGAGGCCTTCAGGTCCGATAAATATTTCACTTAAAGCGAAAAATGTTTTGATGAGGTGCGGGCCAGAAGCCCGCCAGGAAGAATTACATCGACAGGAAGGCGTAGCCCTGATTTTCGAGGGTGGAAACGGTCGTCGGGCTAGACAGCGCGTGGGTAACGGATTGATCAATCCATTCGCTTTTGAAATGGTGGAATGCCACAGACTGGTCGCACACCGAGACATCAACCCCTTTCTCACGCAGCGCGGCAATCAGCTTCAGGTTCGGATTATCCATGCCAAACAGCTTGTGGTACTGCTGATTGTTGAGCATGGCAGGCGTACCGTCCCCCGTAACCGAGACGACAAACTTCAGTTTTTCTACGGGAACCCCGGAGGCAACATACAGGTTGACCACGCGGGCCACGCGTTCCAGCCCGAGGTTTGGATCGTTGGGGCCGTTTTCAGCTTTGGTAATCTGGAACACGATCTTATTGCTGTCATTAACATTCGGCTTATAGGCCACATCCGCCTCGTAGTGCATTTTGCCGTAACCTTCAATCGCCGGCGTGGACCAGAAACCGGCCGGATCGCTGACCGGATCAACCCGGCTGGCGATTTTATCGATCAGTTCAGGCGCTTTAGAAAAGCTGGCGCCGACAAAGCCGGCAACGGCGGCAATCAGCACGTAAGAAACCACAGGACGCATAACAAACTCTCCGCAACAGCACAGTAATGAGTGAGGTATAACACAGCCCTTACACAAAGGTTTATCGGCTATTTTCAGGAGCCGTGCTGATTAGTTTCCTGCGGAAATAATATGCCTTCGCTACTGTGTGAATAAGGTGATATATCGGCATTCCTCCCGGCTTCAGCTTACTACCACCCTTATTTACAGAGGTGGCAAGCATCTCGCAACGGTGAATAAGGGGCAGAGATGAAAGCGCCCTGTGGTGAATTGAACCGCTGGATCTGAAGTGCCCGCCATTCCGGCCAGGTCAGTGAAATTTAGCTTAAGTAACCCTGGGTAACAGCAAAGGCGTCTCACATCTTTTTTCAGAGTAAGCCCTATCAATTGTCGTGCCACTGTCAGTAAATTTGAATAAATTTACTTAACTTTAGATTCAACGTTCCCTGTAATACGGACTGTCAGGTCATTTCGCCAGCGGAGCAGGGCCAGATGGCCTGCCCTTCCCCGTTCAGTTTTTTGCCGCAATAAGAGAGCTGCCGCTGCGTAAGGCTCTATTAAGCCATTTCATTCGGCACGGCCTGTGGTTAAGATGTAAAATTAGTGCGCTATCTTTACGCACGCAGAAGAACATTTCGGCACATTGCCGGTCAGAAACTGGACTTCCTTGTTAGGGTTTACGTATGTTCATCCGATTAAAGAAAAGCCTGCTGGCTTCCCTGATGGTGACTCTGCTGACGGGCAGCCTGCTTCCGGCACGTGCTGATATTAGCGATAATCTGCCCGATATTGGCACCACGGCGGGCGGCACACTGTCGATCAATCAGGAACTGGCGATGGGCGACTTCTATGTGCGCCAGCTGCGTGCCAGTGCGCCGATTATTAATGACCCGCTACTCAATCAGTATATTAATCAGCTGGGTCAGCGCCTGGTCAATCACGCCTGGTCGGTTAAAACCCCCTTCCATTTTTACCTGATCCGCAACGATGAAATTAACGCGTTTGCCTTCTTTGGCGGCAATGTGGTGCTGCACTCTGCGCTGTTCCGCTACAGTGATAATGAAAGCCAGCTGGCTTCGGTGATGGCGCACGAAATCTCCCACGTCACCCAGCGCCATCTGGCGCGCGCCATGGAAGAGCAGCAGCGTAACGCTCCGCTCACCTGGGTCGGCGCGCTGGGATCCATTCTGCTGGCGATGGCCAGCCCACAGGCGGGAATGGCGGCGTTAAGCGGCACGCTGGCTGGTGCCCAGCAGGGAGTCATCAGTTTTACCCAGCAGAATGAACAGGAAGCAGACCGCATTGGTATTCAGGTTCTGCAACGCGCCGGTTTTGACCCGGAAGCGATGCCCGACTTTCTGCAAAAGCTGGCCGATGCCTCACGCTTTGCCTCAAAACCCCCGGAAATACTGCTGACGCACCCCTTACCCGACAGCCGACTGTCCGATGCCCGCAACCGCGCCAATCAGATGAAGCCCGTGGTGGTGCAATCTTCCCAGGATTACTACATGGCGAAAGTGCGGGCGCTGGGCATGTTTTCGACGGGGCAGAATCAGTTGACCAGCGATTTGCTCACCACACTGACGCACGGCAACAGCCGCGAGCAGGCTGCCGCGCTGTATGGCAAAGCGGTATTGCTGCTGGGAGAAAATAAATTCGCAGAGGCCGGCGCGATCGTTGCGCCATTACTGGCGAAACAACCCGATAGCCTCTGGTATCTGGACATCATGACCGATATCGACATCGGCTTAAAACGGCCCCAGCAGGCCATCAACCGGCTGCTGGCGGTGAAAGGCGTGAACAGTAACCCGGTACTGCAACTCAACCTTGCCAACGCCTATGTCGAGGCGAAACAACCGGCAAACGCCAGCAAGGTGCTTTATCGCTATACCTGGGCGAACAAAGATGACCCGAACGGCTGGGACCTGCTGGCGCAGGCGTCTGCGGCCCAGGGGCTGAGCGATGAAGAACAGGCGGCACAGGCCGAGAGTCTGGCGCTGGCAGGCCAGCTCGATCAGGCGATTCGCAGCCTGAGCAGTGCCAGCGCTTCGGTGCCACTCCGCAGCCTGAAGCAGGCGCGCTACGATGCCCGCATCGACCAGCTGCGCCAGCTGCAGCAACGTTTCCGCCAGTATCAAAAATCATAAGGAAAGGATCGATGTCTGACGTACAGATTTATCACAACCCGCGCTGCTCCAAAAGTCGCGAAACTCTGGCGCTGCTGCAGGCGCAGGGAATTGAACCGCAAGTTATTTTGTATCTCGATACACCACCGGATGTTGCCACGCTGCAGGCGCTGCTGGAAAAACTAGGCTTTGGCGGCGCGCGGGAACTGATGCGCACCAAAGAGCAGGAGTATAAAGCGCTGGGACTCGACGATCCCGCGGTGAGTGAAGAACAGCGCCTGAAGGCAATGGTGGCACACCCGAAACTGATTGAACGTCCGATAGTCGTCGCTGGCGGTCAGGCACGTATCGGCAGGCCGCCAGAGCAGGTGCTGGAGATCCTGTAAGGATAAACCCGGCGCAGCAGACTAAAGCGCCAGCGTCTCTTTGACAAAGGGGATGGTGAGTTTACGCTGAGCGCTGATTGACGCCTGATCGAGCTGATCCAGCGTGACGAACAGCGTTCGCATTTCACGGTCGAGCCGTTTCAGCAGGAAGCGGCCGACATCTTCCGGCAGCTCAAAGCCGCGCAGCCTGGCGCGCAGCTGCAGAGCCTGGACTTTATCTTCATCTGATAGCGGTTGCAGCTTGTAGATTTGCCCCCAGTCAAGACGCGATGCCAGATCCGCCAGCTTCAGATTGAGCTGGCGCGGGGGACGATCTCCGGTGATCAATAAGCGCGTTTTTCCGGTTTCCAGAATGCGGTTATACAGATCGAAGATCGCCATTTCCCAGGGCTCATCCCCGGCAATACACTCGATATTATCAATACAGATCAGCGCGAGCTGCTCCATGCCGTCGAGCACTTCAGGCACGAACCAGGTGCGTTTATCCAGCGGAACATAGCCCACCGCTTCCCCTTTGGCCGACAGTTCGGCACAGGCGGCGTGCAGCAGATGGCTGCGTCCCCCACCCTCGCGGGACCAGAAGTAGAAATAGCTACCGTGTTCCTGGTGTAGTGCGCCCTGAAGCGCAGCCAGCAGCGACGGGTTTTCCCCTGGCCAGAAGCTGGCAAAGGTTTCGTCGTCGGGCAGGTAAAGTGGCAGTGAGAGCTGTGCCGGCGTGTTCAGATTCACCTCAGGGTTTGAGCAGGCAGAAAACGCGAAAATTCTAACACAACTCGGTGAAGATCATGAAACGCTTAGCGAGACGCGATCCCTGTAAGGGTGAGTGCCAGGGTGAACAGGCAATAAGTGCGATCCCTTTCCACCAGTCTGGCATCGCAGAGAAGGGATCATTACCCTTACTATTTTTAAGGCTTTTGTTAACATGGAGTGTTTATGTCAAAGCGAAGATCGTCTCGTCTCATTGTTCTGATTGTCGGTCTGCTGGCGGCGGCCATCAGCCACGCAACCGAACTGAAACACTGGCCTGAAGAGCAGGCTAAAGCGCTCAACCAGCTGATCCTCAGTCACCGCCACCAGGGCGATTATGCGGTGTTTGATATGGATAACACCACTTACGTCAACGATCTGGAGGAAGCCCTGATCCCGTGGCTGGAAAATCATCAACTGCTGACGCGAGAAACCCTCGACCCTTCATTGAAATTGATCCCGTTTAATGACCTGCCGGGCAAACCGGAGAGCCTTTACAGTTATTATCATCGCCTGTGTAACATTGATGCGTTGATCTGTTATCCCTGGGCTGCGCAGATTTTTTCCGGCATGACGGTGCAGCAGGTGAAACAGCAGGTCGACGCGATGCTGGCGCAGCAGGCCGCCATCCCGGTGATGCTGAACGACAACCACCGGCAAACTTCTTCATCAGTACAGCCACCGAAAATGTTGCCCGGAATGCAGGAGCTGTTCGCCCGATTACAGGAAAATGGCATTCGCGTCTATATCATGAGCGCGGCGCATGAAGAGCTGGCCCGCATGGTCGCCAGCGATCCTGCTTATGGTTACAACGTGAAGCCAGAAAATGTTATTGGTATTAATACCTTGCTCCGCAATTCCACCACTCATGAACTGACGACATCGCGTAAACAGATCCGCGAGGGTCATTACCAGCCCGCTAAAAACCAGCCGTTGCAGTTCACATCATTTCTGACCAGTCCGATGACCTGGTTCGAGGGAAAAGCGGGCAGTATGCTGGCGTACATCGACCAGTGGCGCAAACCGATTCTGGTGGGTGGCGATACACTTTACTCTGACACTTTTATGCTGTTAAACAGCAGCGATGTCGCCAGGTCCGGATACCGGTTGTGGATTAGTCGCAGTGATGACACCCTTAAAAAGCTCGACGGGCTGCTTAAAAAAATGGTCAGCGAGCAAAAAAATGCCGGTGTAACGCCTGATGCAGATAAAAACTGGATTGTCGTCGAACAGCAGCGGCTGCAATAGCCAGTGAAAAGAGGTGGGCTAAAAAGCCCACCCTCTGGAGGTTTACTTGCCGCTGTCGCGCTCTTCCGCGACATCGATGATCTCTTCTTCACGGCGGCACAGGCTGATGACCTTAAAGATCAGACTGAGCCCCACACCGACCACGGTGGCTAACGCCATCCCTTTCAGTTCAGCGGCGCCGATATGAACTTTTGCTCCGCTGACGCCGATGATTAGGATCACCGAGGTCAGGATCAGGTTCTGTGCCTTGTTGTAATCCACCTTTGATTCGATCAGTACGCGGATACCCGACGCGGCAATCACCCCGTACAGCAGCAGAGATACGCCGCCCATCACCGGCACCGGAACGGCCTGGATTGCCGCCGCCAGTTTACCCACGCAGGAGAGCAGAATCGCCAGAATCGCCGCGCCTCCGATAACCCAGGTGCTGTAAACGCGGGTGATGGCCATCACGCCGATGTTTTCGCCGTAGGTGGTGTTGGGCGTTGAGCCAAAGAAGCCGGAGAAAATGGTCGAGATGCCGTTGGCAAACATCGAACGATGCAGGCCCGGATCTTTCAGCAGGTCCTTTTTCACAATGTTTGCCGTAACGACCAGGTGACCGATGTGCTCTGCAATCACCACCAGCGCCGCAGGCAGGACGGTGAAGATGGCATACCATTCAAAACGCGGGGTATAGAAAGTCGGCAGGGCGAACCAGTGAGCCTCACGTACCGGCGTCCAGTCCACGATACCCAGGCCGAAGGAGAGCGCATAACCCACCAGCACGCCAACCAGAATGGGGATAATCGCCAGGAAACCGCGGAACAGTACCGAACCAAATACCGTCACGCCCAGCGTCACCATGGAAATAATAATGGTTTTGCTGTCGGCCGCGCTGCCATCAGCAGGTAACAGACCGGACATATTCGCCGCCACGCCTGCCAGCTCCAGACCGATCACCGCCACAATGGCACCCATCGCTGCCGGAGGGAACATCACGTCCAGCCAGCCGGTCCCGGCTTTTTTGACAATCAGCGCCACCAGGCAGAACAGCACACCGCACATAATAAAACCGCCCAGCGCCACTTCATAACCAAGCGGCAACAGCAGCAGTACCGGGGAAATAAAGGCAAAGCTGGAACCGAGGTAGGCCGGTATCTTCCCTTTACAGATAAACAGGTAAAGCAGCGTACCGATGCCGTTAAACAGCAGCACGGTGGCCGGATTGATATGGAACAGGATTGGCACCAGTACCGTTGCGCCAAACATGGCGAACAGATGCTGGAAACTGAGTGGAATCGTTTGCAGCAGCGGTGGCCGCTCGTGTACGCCAATTGCACGACGCGTCATAATGTGAATACCCCTTGAGTGTTTGCCATAAAAAAGCCGACTCTGCGGTCGGCTTAACGCTTATCGGGTCGGGCATGCCCGCCCCTACAAAAATACGGGCTTATTTGGTACCAAAGATCTTATCACCGGCATCGCCGAGGCCGGGGATAATATAGCCTTTCTCGTTCAGGCCCTGATCGACGGAAGCGGTATACACTTCGATATCCGGGTGGGCTTTCTCCAGCGCGGCCAGCCCTTCAGGTGCCGCCACCAGTACCAGCACCTTGATGCTGTTACAGCCGGCTTTTTTCAGCAGGTCGATGGTCGCAATCATGGAGCCACCGGTCGCCAGCATCGGGTCAACCACCAGCGCCATACGCTCTTCAATGTTGGACACCAGCTTCTGGAAATACGGCACCGGCTCCAGCGTCTCTTCGTCGCGGTAAACCCCTACCACGCTGATACGGGCGCTTGGCACATGCTCCAGCACGCCTTCCATCATGCCAAGCCCGGCACGCAGAATGGGCACTACGGTAATCTTCTTACCTTTAATCTGCTCGATTTCTACCGGGCCATTCCAGCCCTCGATAGTCACCTTTTCGGTTTCCAGATCGGCGGTGGCTTCATAAGTCAGCAGACTTCCCACTTCTGACGCAAGTTCACGGAAACGCTTGGTGCTTACGTCATGTTCCCGCATCAGACCCAGTTTATGTTTGACCAGCGGGTGTTTGACTTCCACGATCTTCATTGTTGTACTCCCGGAGTGTTAAGCTGCAAAAAAAAATCGCGAGATTATAGCGCCATTTATCCTCCGCGCCATATGACTTAGTGCAATAGTTTAGCGATCCTCTGCATCCCTGATAAGAATTAGCTAAAATCTGTCGCGGCGCAATGCATGGAAGAAGGCACTCGCAAACGTTTGCCTGCACTGTTAGAATTGCCGCGCTTTATTTTCAAACCACCAACCGCAAACCGCGTGGGGATTCGCAGTGACCGACAAAACCTCTCTCAGCTATAAAGACGCCGGCGTAGACATTGACGCAGGTAATGCTTTAGTCGACCGTATCAAAGGCGTAGTGAAAAAGACGCGTCGCCCTGAAGTGATGGGTGGACTGGGCGGTTTCGGTGCGCTTTGTGCACTGCCGCAAAAATACCGTGAGCCGATTCTGGTTTCCGGCACTGACGGCGTCGGCACCAAGCTGCGTCTGGCGATGGACCTGAAACGCCACGATACTATCGGTATCGATCTGGTCGCGATGTGCGTTAACGATCTGGTGGTACAGGGCGCAGAGCCGCTGTTTTTCCTTGATTATTATGCGACCGGCAAGCTGGATGTCGATACGGCTGCCAGCGTAATCACCGGCATTGCTGAAGGCTGTTCGCAGTCGGGCTGTGCGCTGGTGGGCGGTGAAACCGCTGAAATGCCAGGCATGTACCACGGTGAAGATTACGATGTTGCCGGCTTCTGCGTCGGCGTTGTTGAGAAATCTGAAATTATCGACGGCAGCAAAGTCGCCGATGGCGACGTGCTTATCGCGCTCGGTTCCAGCGGCCCGCACTCCAATGGCTACTCACTGGTGCGCAAAATTCTGGAAGTCAGCAAAACTGACCCGGAAACCACCCAGCTGGAAGGCAAAACCCTGTCTGACCATCTGCTGGCGCCAACCCGTATCTATGTGAAGAACATCCTCAGCCTGATTGAACAGGTCGATGTGCATGCTATCGCCCACCTGACCGGCGGCGGCTTCTGGGAAAATATCCCGCGCGTCCTGCCAGATAACACCCAGGCGGTACTGGAAGAGTCCAGCTGGGAATGGCCAGCGGTGTTCGGCTGGATGCAACAGGCCGGTAACGTCAGCCGCTTCGAGATGTACCGCACCTTTAACTGCGGTGTGGGCATGGTGATCGCGCTGAGCCCGGCTGACGCTGACAAAGCGGTTAAGCTGATGACCGATGCAGGCGAGAAAGCGTGGAAAATCGGCGTGATCAAAGCTTCTGACGCTGAAGAACGTGTGGTCATTAACGCATGAAACGCATAGTCGTGCTGGTTTCCGGTAATGGAAGCAATCTACAGGCAATCCTGGATGCCTGCCAGCAGGGGCGGATAAACGGCAGCATTGCTGCCGTGTTCAGCAATAAGGCTGATGCTTATGGTCTGGAACGCGCACGCGATGCCAGTATTCCGGCTCATGCACTCTCTGCCGCACAGTTTGCCGACCGTGCCGCGTTTGACCGCCAGCTGATGCTGGAAATTGACGCTTACGCACCGGATCTGGTGGTGCTGGCAGGCTATATGCGCATCCTCAGCCCGGATTTTGTGCAGCACTACGCCGGAAGAATGCTGAATATCCATCCTTCGCTGTTACCGAAATATCCCGGCCTGCATACGCATCGCCAGGCAATCGACAACGGCGACGACGAACATGGCACCTCGGTGCATTTTGTCACCGAAGAGCTCGACGGTGGCCCGGTGATTTTGCAGGCAAAAGTCCCGGTCTTTAGCGATGACCGCGAAGAGGATGTCAGCGCGCGGGTTCAGCATCAGGAGCACGCCATTTACCCGCTGGTCGTTGGCTGGTTTATGGATGGCAGGCTGGCGATGCGCGATGGTGCCGCGTGGCTGGACGGGCAGCAACTGCCTGTTGAAGGACATGCATTCGAATAAGCGTTTGCGGGTCGAGTCTTTCGCCCGTTTGCGGGTCGAGTCTTTCGCCCGTTTGCGGGTCGACCGAAAAAAGGTCGACCCCTACTCAATTAACCATATCTGCCGGTAATGTAATCTTCTGTGCGACGCTGACGCGGCGTAGTAAACAGTTCATCAGTCTCGCCAAACTCCACCACACTCCCCTGATGCATAAACGCGGTATAGTCCGATACGCGGGCCGCCTGCTGCATATTGTGGGTCACCAGAATCAGCGTGAAGTGCTGTTTCAGCGACGTCATCAGCTCCTCAATCACCAGCGTCGAGATCGGGTCCAGCGCCGAGGTGGGTTCATCCAGCAGCAATATCTCAGGTTCGATCGCGATGGCCCTGGCAATCACCAGCCGCTGCTGCTGCCCGCTCGACAGCGTCAGAGCATTCTGCCACAGATTATCTTTGACCTCCCCCCACAGCGCCGCCGCACGTAAGGCTCGCTCCACGGCTTCATCCAGCACGCGCCGGTCGCGTACCCCCATCAGCCTTAGCCCGTACACCACGTTATCGTAAATTGTTTTTGGAAACGGATTCGGGCGCTGAAATACCATGCCCACGCGGCGACGCAGGGCGGAGAGATCCTGATGATGGCCGAGGATCGACTGCTGCTGCAGGCGGATATCCCCTTCAATGCGACAGCCATCAATCAGGTCGTTCATGCGGTTAAAACAGCGTAACAGGGTGGATTTCCCACAGCCGGAGGGGCCAATCAGCGCCGTGATGCGGTTTTTGGGTACCCGCAGGCTGATGGCGTTAAGCGCAGGTTTATTGCCATACCACAGGCTAAGGTTGTCCAGCTCCAGTGCGGTATCGTTATCATCAAAGATTACATTCATAACGGAATTCCGTGTTAATGCATCAGCGCACGGTAGCGCTCGCGCAGACGATGGCGAAGTATCATTGCCATCAAATTCAACCCCAGAATCAGCAGTACCAGCAGCAGCGCGGTGGCAAAGACCAGCGGACGGTCAGCTTCGGCATTAGGACTCTGGAAGGCCAGATCGTAAATCTGGAAACCAAGATGCATAAATTTACGATCGAGATGTAACCAGGGGAACAGCGAATCAATCGGCAGCTCCGGCACCATTTTCACCACGCCCACCAGCATCAGCGGCGCGGTTTCCCCGGCAGCGCGTGCCACCGCCAGGATCAGCCCGGTCAGCATCGCCGGCATTGCCTGCGGCAGAATGACGTGCCACAGCGTTTCGGCCTGGGTTGCCCCCAGCGCCAGCGATCCCTGACGCAACGATGGCGGAATGCGTGACAGCCCCTCTTCCGTCGCGACGATCACTACCGGTAGCGTCAGCAGCGCCAGCGTCAGAGACGCCCACAGCAGGCCCGGCGTACCAAAGGTCGGATTCGGCAGCGCACTGGAGAAGAACAGGCGGTCGAGGCTGCCCCCCATGAGCCAGACAAAGAATCCCAGGCCAAAGACGCCATATACGATGGACGGCACCCCCGCCAGATTCACCACCGCAATCCTTACCAGCCGCGTAAGCAGGTTACGCCCGGCGTACTCATGAAGCCAGATAGCCGCGATCACCCCCAGCGGCATCACCACAACCGACATCAGCAGCACCATCAGTACCGTGCCAAAAATCGCCGGGAATACGCCGCCCTCACCCTGACTACCGCCGCCGGAGTCGCTGATGAAGTGCCACAGCTGGCTGCCAAAGTGTTGCCACTTCATGCTCAGGGTCATGGCGTTCGGCTGCCAGGCATCAACAATCTGCGCCAGCGATATCTGCTGCGTGATGCCACTGGCGTCGCGCAGTAACAGCACCGTACTGTCGCTCTCACGCTGTAAGGTTGCCAGCCTTGCCGCCTGGCGGGCGAACTGGCGCTGCAGCTCGGCGCGATCGGCCTGGTAAACCGACTGTGCCTCCGGGGTGTAACGCTGTTCAGTGCGCTGCTGCTGGCGCTGCTGCTCAAGCGCCTCCATCTGAGCATTCAGCCGCGCCATATTTTTCCGGCGCAGCTTTTCGGCTTCATCAATGCGCTCGCGCGTCTGGATCAGACGCTGTTGCAGCGTCTGCCCGATATCCTCCGCCGTCAGGGGGTGACGATCTTCACGCAGGCCTTCAAACCAGCCGTAGGCATTACCGCCGGAGCGCCGCTGCAGAACGATCACCTGCGGGGGTGTTTCCCTGGAAACGATGTCGCTGGAAAGAATCGTGCGAAAATCAGGGGCATCGAAGTCACGATTCCCGGTTTTCACCAGGTAGCGCGTTACGCTGTCTGGCAGGCTCTGCGCGTCACGCTGGCCCCCCTCCAGCAGCTGCTGGCGTGATACCGCCTGCTGCTGTGTAACTTCGCCCAGCATCTGCACCTGGCCATCAGGAGTATTCAGGCTGAACAGTATCAGCGGCTGCGGCCAGAAGTAGCGCAACCCCTGCCAGGCCAGCAGCGCAATCAGCAGAATAAATGCCAGCAGGCTGACGGCGACGGCGCCACCGGTCAGCCAGCGCCAGCGGTGATTATTGCTTAAAGCGCTCATCCCTCAACCTCCTGCTGGCTGAAGCGCTGCCGCAGCCGCTGCCGCACCATCTCGGCAAGCGTGTTGACCACCAGCGTAAACACCAGCAGGACCAGGGCGGATAAAAACAGTACGCGGTAGTGGGCACTTCCGGCCGCAGCTTCCGGCATTTCAACGGCCACGTTGGCCGCCAGTGAGCGCAGTCCCTCAAACAGCCCGCCGTCGGTGACCGGCGTATTTCCGGTCGCCATCAGGACAATCATCGTTTCCCCTATCGCACGTCCAAAACCGATCATCAGAGCCGCAAATATTCCGGATGAGGCTCCCGGCAGCACCACGCGCGTCAGGGTTTGCCACGGCGTTGCCCCCAGCGCCAGCGACCCCTGCCCCAGCGAGGCCGGAACGCTGAAAATCGCGTCTTCTGCCAGGGTGAAAATTAACGGCACCAGCGCAAAGCCCATCGCCACCCCTGCCACCAGCAGGTTACGCTGCTGATAGTCTGCGCTGATACGGTCCGCCAGCCCCTGCCCGGTAAGCGCATGTTCCAGCAGCGGAATGGCCCACAGGGAGAAAATCGCCGTCAGCAGCAGCAGCGGTAACAGAATTAGGATTTCGCGCCCTTCAGCCAACCAGCGCCTGCGCCAGTGAGGCGGCAATTTTTGCATCACCCAGCCGCAGAGCAACAGCACCACCGCCAGCAGCAGCGGCAGCAGAAGCGCCCCGAGCAGCCGATCGGCTATTTTCGGTGCCAGCCACAGACCGGCAATCAGGCCAATCACCACGCTCGGCAGTGCGCCCATCATTTCAATGGCCGGTTTAACCCAGCGCCGCAGCGAAGGCGTCATAAACCAGGCGGTATACATCGCCGCCGCCAGCGCCAGCGGCGTGGCAAACAGCATAGCCAGACCTGCGGCCTTCAGCGTCCCCACCACCATCGGTATCAGGCTGAATTTTCCCTGATAATAGTCATTCGCCGAGGTTGACTGCCAGACGTAGTCCGGCTCGGGGTAGTTTTCATACCAGACTTTCTGCCACAGGCTGCGCCAGCTGATGTCCGGCCAGGGGTTAGTCAGATGATAGTGCTGCCAGTATCCGGCCCGCTCCACCAGCAGCCCGTCCCCTTCCGGGGAAAACTGGGCCAGGGTGATCCCCGGCTGTAGCGAACGGCTGAGGATCGCCCCCTCCTGCTTGCTGGCGAACAGGTTAAGTTCACCCTGCGGGCTGAGCGTGGCAAAAACGCGGCGATGCGGTTCGGTAAACAGTAAAGGCTGCCAGCGAGCGCCCTCGAACTGGCGAATATAGCGCAGATGTGGCCCGCTGGAGCTGGCAATATCAAACCACTGGGCAATGCCGTTATCATCGGCGATCAGCAGCGAACTGCCGCCGCTGAGCAGCGCCATGCTCTTGGGTGCTGAGGCCAGCATCAGGGAGTCACGCAGCTGTGGCTCGCCGTTGCCAACGCGCCACACGCGCAGCTGCGCACCGGAGAGCGCGAACAGCAGGTTACCGTCGGGAGATAACAGCAGGTGGTCAACATCGCGAACGTTTAGCCGGTAGTTTAGCGCGGGCTGCTGCCCCTGCAGCTGCCAGAGCGTAATATGATCGGCGCTGGCCAGCGCCGCCTGCCAGCGGTTTTCCCCACTCTGCGCCAGACTGAACTGGCGCACATTATCCTCACCGGTAGAGAGCGGAACATCGCCTAACGGAAATTTCCAGCGTGGCTCTTCACCTTTAGGAAAATCAGGCTGCACCACCACCATCGCCCCGCTGTCTGACAGCAGCATCACGCTGGAATGGTCGGCGCTGGCACTGGCGCGGACAGTCGCACCGCGCAGCAGTGAGAATCCAGAAGAGGGGGGTTCGGCATTCAGCGGTATAAAACTTCCGCGCCCCTGATTATCAATGCGCCAGCCCCAGGTTTGCGGCTTGTCCATGCCGATAGCCACCGCAGGGGCACTCTGCCAGAGCTTGATGTCATTTCCCGCGTGCAGGCCGGGGCTGACAAAAAGCGGCACCACCACCCAAATCAGCCAGAAGAACAGCAGCATCATCACCAGAAGGATAGCCACCCCGCACGCCGTTACCACACGTCGCGTCAGCCGATCCATAAAGCGGCGGCGCCCGGCGTTGTCGTGAACAGGGATTGGGCGGTCAGTCATATCAGAGTGGGTTTCCATTGTGCTTCAAAGCCGCTATGTTGCCCGTATGTGATTCATAAGACAATCGACATTCACCGAGCGTTGGACATTGCTGCCATACTCTCGCCATAATGTTTCAGAACAATGGATACCTTCATCCTGAATCAGACGACGGAGTAAAAATGGGTCAGGAAAAGCTGTACATAGAGAAAGAGTTAAGTTGGTTATCCTTTAATGAACGCGTTTTGCAGGAAGCGGCTGACAAAAGCAACCCGCTAATTGAGCGTATGCGTTTTCTTGGCATCTACTCCAATAACCTGGAGGAGTTTTACAAAGTCCGCTTCGCCGACCTTAAGCGTCGCATTCTGATTGGTGAAGAACAGGGGTCGCCTAACCCTCCACGCCATCTGCTGAAAAAAATTCAGGCCAGGGTGCTGAAAGCCGATCAGGAATTTGACAGCCTGTATAATGACCTGCTGCTGGAGATGGCTCGTAATCAGATCTTCCTGATTAATGAACGTCAGCTTTCACCGAATCAGCAAAGCTGGCTGCGCCATTACTTTAAACACCACCTGCGCCAGCACATCACGCCGATCCTGATCAACCATGACACCGATCTGATTGAGTTCCTGAAAGACGACTACACCTATCTGGCCGTCGAGATTATTCGTGGCGATGACATCCGCTATGCGCTGCTTGAGATCCCGTCGGATAAAGTCCCGCGTTTCGTCAATCTGCCGCCAGAAACCCCGCGCCGCAGAAAACCGATGATCCTGCTCGATAACATCCTGCGCTACTGTCTGGGTGAAATTTTCCGCGGCTTCTTCGACTACGACGCGCTGAACGCCTACTCAATGAAAATGACGCGCGATGCGGAATACGATCTGGTTACGGAGATGGAGTCCAGCCTGCTGGAACTGATGTCTTCCAGCCTGAAACAGCGTCTGAATGCCGAGCCGGTGCGCTTTGTCTATCAGCGCGATATGCCCGATGCGATGGTTGAACTGCTGCGCAAGAAGCTGAACATTTCCAACTATGACTCCATCGTTCCCGGTGGGCGTTATCATAACTTCAAAGATTTCATCGGCTTCCCAAATGTTGGCAAAGCCAATCTGGTCAACAAACCGCTGCCGCAGCTGCGCCACATCTGGTTTGACCGCTTCCGCAACGGCTTTGACGCCATCCGTAACCGTGATGTGCTGCTCTACTACCCTTACCATACCTTCGAGCACGTGCTCGAACTGCTGCGTCAGGCTTCGTTTGACCCGTCAGTGCTGGCGATAAAAATCAATATCTACCGTGTGGCAAAAAACTCGCGCATCATTGATGCGATGATCCATGCGGCCTACAACGGTAAAAAAGTCACCGTGGTGGTTGAGTTACAGGCGCGTTTCGACGAAGAGGCCAATATTCACTGGGCCAAACGTCTGACCGAAGCCGGGGTACACGTGATCTTCTCGGCGCCGGGCCTGAAGATCCACGCCAAGCTGTTCCTGATTTCACGCCGTGAAAACGGTGAGATTGCCCGCTATGCGCACATCGGCACCGGAAACTTCAACGAAAAAACCGCACGTATTTATACCGACTATTCGCTGCTGACTGCGGATGCACGCATCACCAACGAAGTGCGCCGGGTGTTTAACTTTATCGAGAACCCGTACCGGCCGGTGAGTTTTGAGCATCTGATGGTGTCACCGCAGAACTCGCGTAAGATGCTGTATCAGCTTATTGATGCTGAAATTGCCAATGCGCAAAATGGCATTCCGGCCGGGATCACTCTGAAGATCAATAACCTGGTCGATAAAGGGTTAGTGGATCGTCTTTACACTGCCTCCAGCGTTGGCGTGAAGGTCAATCTGCTGGTGCGCGGCATGTGCTCCCTGATACCGAATCTGGAAGGCATCAGCGATAATATTCGCGTGATCAGTATTGTGGACCGCTACCTGGAACACGATCGGGTCTATATTTTTGATAACGGCGGCGATAAAAAAGTCTTCCTCTCCTCCGCTGACTGGATGACGCGCAACATCGATTACCGTATCGAAGTCGCGGTCTCCATTCTTGACCCTATTCTGAAACAGCGCGTGCTGGATATTATTGCCATCCTGTTAAGTGATACGCTGAAAGCACGTTTCGTCGATAAAGAGTTAAGCAACCGATATGTTCCGCGCGGCAACCGTCGCAAAGTTCGGGCACAGCTGGCAATTTACGATTACATTAAATCACTCGAGCAACCTGATTAATCACTATGCCAATTTCCCATAAAAGTACGCCGAAACCGCAGGAATTTGCTGCCATCGACCTGGGTTCGAACAGTTTTCACATGGTGATTGCCCGCGTAGTGGACGGTGCCATGCAGGTGCTCGGTCGCCTGAAGCAGCGCGTGCATCTGGCTGACGGCCTGGACAGCAACAATGTGCTGAGTGAAGAAGCTATCGAGCGCGGGCTGAATTGCCTGGCGCTGTTTGCCGAACGCCTGCAGGGCTTCAGCCCGGCGAACGTCACGATTGTTGGTACGCATACGCTGCGCCAGGCGGTAAACGCGGAAGATTTTCTTCAGCGCGCAGCCGATGTTATTCCCTATCCAATTGAAGTTATCTCCGGCCACGAGGAAGCCCGCCTGATCTTTATGGGCGTGGAACATACGCAGCCGGAGAAAGGCCGCAAGCTGGTCATTGATATCGGCGGGGGTTCTACCGAGCTGGTGATCGGCGAGGATTTCGAACCTAAGCTGGTTGAAAGCCGCCGTATGGGCTGCGTCAGCTTTGCCAATATCTACTTTCCCGGCGGTGCCATCAGTAAAGAGAACTTCCGCCGTGCCCGCCTCGCCGCAGTGCAAAAGCTGGAAACGCTGGCGTGGCAGTATCGTCTGATGGGCTGGCAGTTTGCTCTTGGTGCTTCCGGCACCATCAAGGCCACCTGTGAAGTTCTGCAGGCGATGGGCGAAAAGGACAAGCTGATCACGCCAGAACGGCTGGAAAAACTGTACGACGAGGTGATTAAACATAAATCGTTTGATGCCCTCAGCCTGCCGGGCCTGTCAGAGGAGCGTAAAGGGGTGTTTGTGCCGGGTCTGGCGATCCTGTGCGGCGTGTTCGATGCGCTGGCGATCCGTGAACTGCGCCTGTCAGACGGTGCGCTGCGCGAAGGTGTGCTGTACGAAATGGAAGGCCGCTTCCGTCATCAGGATATTCGTAGCCGCACCGCACAAAGCCTGGCGAACCATTACGCTATCGACAGCGATCAGGCGCGCAGAGTGCTGGAAACCACTGAAATGCTCTACAACCAGTGGCGTGACCAGAATAGCCGACAGGCCAATCCACAGCTGGCGGCTCTGCTGAAATGGGCGGCCATGCTGCACGAGGTGGGTCTGACCATCAACCACAGCGGTATGCAGCGCCATTCTGCTTACATCCTGCAAAACACTAACCTGCCAGGATTTAACCAGGATCAACAGGCTCTGCTGGCTACGCTGGTACGTTATCACCGCAAAGCCGTTAAAGTGGATGAAATGCCGCGTCTGACGCTGTTTAAACGTAAACAGTTCCTGCCGCTGGTGTTTCTGTTACGCCTCGGTACGCTGCTGAACAACCAGCGCCAGGCCACTTCCAAGCCCGAAGAGCTGCAGCTGCAAACCGACGAAGGCCACTGGACATTAACCTTCCCGCGTGACTACTTCAGCCAGAATAACCTGGTCCAGCTCGACCTTGAGCGCGAGCAGATCTACTGGAATGAGATTACCGGCTGGCAGCTGACGATTCAGGAAGAACAGTAATCCTGTCGGGATGACCGCTCACAGGGCAGATCGAAACCGTAGGGGTTAACCTTCTGTTTCGCTCAACCCTGGCGGTCAATCCTCACATGATCAGGCGAAATGGGTACTATGACATCACGCACAGACAACTATTTTAGCGAGAAATACCAGCTCACGGCCCCGCACTCTGAAGTCGTGGCAGCCCTGCACCACCTTGAAGGGGGTAAAGCCCTGGATGTGGGCTGCGGCAGCGGGCGCAATGCGCTCTACCTTAACAACCACGGTTTTGACGTCACCGCCTGGGACATCAATCCGGCGTCTCTGACGCGGCTGGAACAGATTATCAGCGCGGAAAACCTCAGCGGTATTCACCCCTCAGTACAGGATCTCAACCAGCACCGTTTTAATGGTGCTTATAACCTGGTCCTGTCGACGGTAGTGATGATGTTCCTGCAGCCGGCAACCATCCCGCAGTTGATTGCTGATATGCAGGCCAGCACGGTGAGGGACGGCTATAACCTGATTGTCGCGGCGATGGACACGCCGGATTACCCCTGTCATCAGGGCTTTCCGTTTGCCTTTCAGTCCGGTGAACTGAGCCACTACTACCGAAAATGGCATATCGTTAAATACAACGAAAATGTCGGCCAGCTGCACAGAGTTGATGAGCACGGCCAGCGCATTTCTCTGCGCTTTGCCACGCTGCTTGCGCAAAAAGCCAGTATTAAGGCCTGACCGCTGAACTGGCCGCTGTTTGTGCAGAGGCCAGTTCAGACAAGGGCAGCGGTGCGCCAATAGCATCGCCCTGTAAATAATCCACGCCCAGTTTGCGCAGCGCCTCAGCATTTTCTTCTGTTTCAACACACTCCGCGACAATCTGCATCCGCTTAAGGCGCGCAACCACACAGATCGATTCGATAATCTGATAATCCAGGCTGTTACTCAGCATATTGCGCACAAAGCTGCCGTCGATTTTCAACATATCAACCTGCACCAGCTTCAGCCGTGAATAGCTGGCATAGCCGGTGCCAAAATCGTCAATCGCTACCCGACATCCCAGCTGGCGCAGCTGGGCAATGGAGCGGTTACCCCAACTGTGGTCGCTCAGCATTGGCGACTCTTCCACTTCGATAATCAGCTGCCACGGCTCAACGCCGTGGAACTTCAGACGTGCAGCAATTTCCTCCACAAACTGCGGGCGACACAGCGTGGCAGCAAACAAATTAACCGCCAGACGGATGCCGGGAAGCGGCTCGCGGTTGCGCTGGATAAAGGCCAGTGCCTGATCGAGCATCTGGCTATCCACGTCCCATGTCAGACCAAACTCACGCACCACCGGCAGAAAACGCGGGGGAGTCATCTGCTCGCCGTGCATGTTGACCATGCGCAGCAGGATTTCATAATAGTCGTCACCGCGCACACCGCGTATTTTCTGCGCCATCAGCCGAAATCCCCCCTGCTGTAACGCCCACTGAACGTCATGCAGAATCGCCAGTTTTTCCGTTATTTGCCGCTGAACCGGTACATTGGGAGTCTGTTGCATATTTTCCGCATGACCGCTGCGCAGTGACATTTCAGCCATTGCACTCATCTCTCCCAGCAGTTCATACAGATGCAGGACAGGCGGAGTCACGGTGCAGTAGCTTAAGCCAACGTCAGGATGGATGGGCAGTCCGTCCCAGCTGAGGTGATAGTCCTTAAGCCGGGCTTCCAGCCTCTCAATGCGCGACTGATGGCCTGCCGTCTCCAGCCGCAGGACCAGGTCAAACCCCGGCAGTTGATAAACCGCCTCGCCGGCCAGAAGACTGGGTTGAAGATGAACAGCCAGACTGCGTTTATATTGAATACGCAGCTGAAGACCGTAAGTGCGGCTCAGGCGGTCAAGATCCGGGATACGCAGGAAACAGAGTGCAGAACCGGAGCTGGCGGCCAGATCCTTCCCTAACGCACGCAGGTTTGGCAGCCCAATCACCGGATCGGTCAGCGCCATTTCACGGGCTTTCGCCAGCAGCCGTCGCTGCCGGGTGCTGATGGCCGACATCAGTAAAATGGTTAACGTAAAGACCAGCAGGTTGGCTGAGATAACGGCCAGATCGTGCGGCTCGACTAGCGGATTCATGAAGCAGTGATGTAGCTGATAAATCACGATCAGCGCCCCGCCCCACGAGAGAGACGTGAACAGATAGCCAAAACGCAGTGCACTCCACAGCATCAGCGGCAGTAAAAACGGAATGCCGTACTCCGTGGTCAGCAGGTTATCCGGGCTGTGCCTGAACTGGGTCAGCATCGTCACGCTGGTCATCAGCATTACGCCCCATATCAGCCACTCGCGCAGGGTCACCGTGGGGGAAAATTGCTGCTTACAGCGCGCTTTTAGTATGAAAAAAAAATGCGGATTACGCAGGATGCGAATCAAAAAGTAGAACATCTGCACCATGGCAATCGAGGATATCAGCACCGACTGATAGTTCAGCAGGGTATGCACTGAAAAGGAATTTCTGGCAAAGACTGAATTTAACTCAGGCAAAATATCGACAGGCATGACCGCCTGGAAAAACAGGATAAACAGCGTTGGAATCGCAAAGGCCAGCCAAAACAGGCGCAGCCTGACCTGGCTCAGAACGCCAAAACTGACGCCCCAGCGGGTCTTCTCCTGACTGCGATAGCCGCCCCAACCCAGCACCAGCGTAGCCATAAAAATGGTGATGATGATCATCGCCTGAGGGCCGGTATAGCGGTAAAAATAGTGCCAGCATAACGCCGCAAAAATGCCGGGTAAGGCGGCCCAGTCGAATAACATCAGCATGGCAATCATCATTGCCAGCGGCAAATAGATCAGATAGACGTAGCCCTCCGGTAACCACAGGCGCACCGAAAGCACGGAAGCCAGCGGCATCAGCAGCAGTGCCAGCACGAAGGGCAGCCCCCACCAGCGGCGGGTAAATGTTGTAAGCAGTGCCGATTTATTCATTAGATTATGATGTTTTATAAGAGTTATCTGCAGGTTTTAGTGTGATATGCCCCATTATGATATGGCTTTTGGGCTTAGATGTTTTATGAAATACCGCGCTATAGTAGAGGTTAAAGCTCACCTTAGATTGATCTAAATCAAAATACCCGCGATTAAGATGATAGACAGCAGATGACGTTAGTGCTCAGTATAATCCTAAGCCCCCTGTTTCTTGCGGCGGCACACTTCAGACCTCCCATGATGATTGACCTCACGACGCCACTGTGCGTAAATTACTCATCGCCTTGATGGCCAGTCAGAGGAAAAGTTGCGTGAACAGCGCTATGTCATTTAGAAAACGTCAGAAAACCGGGCATATCACCCGTGTCATTTTACTGGTTAGCTTCATCATTTTGCTGGGACGGCTAATTTTTGTGGTTCCCGGTGCAATTGAGCACCATCAGCAGAAAAAAAACGCCCCTGCTATCCCGGTCACCGTCATTAACGAAAAATAGCCGCTGCCAGGTGGCAAGAGTGAACAGACGCTTTTCGGAGCGCTGCGGGTCCGCTTGTCTGTGAAATAAGCTAAACTACTCCCTCATTTCGCCTGATTCTTTTAGCCAGACAAAAGGATGTTTTATGTCTGTAGCATCTTCTCATGTTCAGCAACTGGCTGAAGTTCGTAGTCGCATTCTTAATCTGCTTCTTAATGATAAAGATCTCGTCGATACCCTGCTTGAACGCCCGCTGCGCGAGTCCGAAGCAGAAGCAGAAGCGCATCGCCAGCAGGTTGAGGAGATTAAAGCCACTCTGCCGGTGCTGCACGCCGCCGATATTGCCGACCTGCTGGAAGCGCTGCCCGAAGATGAACGCCTGGCGCTGTGGCGGCTGATTGGCAACGACCGCCGTGGTCAGGTGCTGGTTGAAGCGTCTGAAAACGTGTGGGAAAGCCTGATTGAGGAGATGAGCGATCGCGATCTGCTGCGCGCCATTAAGCCGCTGGATATCGATGAGCAGGTCTTCCTTGCGAAGTACCTGTCACGTGACTTAACCGGTCGCCTGCTGACCTCTCTCGACCCGGAGCTGCGTTCGCGCGTGCTCGACGTGGTGGACTTTGACCGCGACCGAGTGGGTCGCATCATGGACTTTAAACTGGTAACGGTGCGCGCAGATGTCACGCTGGCGACCGTTCAGCGTTTTCTGCGCGCGAAGAAAACCATTCCTGACGGCACGGATAAACTGTTTGTCACCGGTAAGAACAATAAACTGCTCGGCGAGCTGCCGCTGACGGAAATTCTGCTGAACACCCCGGACAAGCGGGTTTCAGAAGTGATGAACGCGAAACCCACCACCTTCCTGATTGATGATAAAGCCGAAGATGCTGCCGGGGCTTTTGAACGTTATAACCTGATTTCTGCCGCCGTTATTGATGCCAAAGGCAAGCTGATGGGGCGCGTTACCATTGAAGACGTTGTCGATCTGGTCAATGAAGCCAATGACAGCAATATTCGTAAAATGGGCGGGGTCAATCCCGAAGAGGATGTGTTTGCCCCGGTGCGAAAATCAGTGCGTACCCGCTGGACCTGGCTGGCAGTTAATCTCTGTACCGCTTTTATTGCCTCACGCGTCATCGGCCTGTTTGAGGCCACCATTTCACAGCTGGTGGCGCTGGCGGCGCTGATGCCGATTGTGGCCGGGATTGGCGGTAATACCGGTAATCAGACCATCACCATGATTGTGCGTGCGCTGGCACTGCACCAGGTGGAGCCGGGTAACTTCTCATTCCTGATCGGGCGTGAGCTGGGCGTGGCGTTGATCAACGGACTTTTCTGGGGCGGCATTATGGGGGGCATCACCTGGGCGATGTACGATAATCCCGCCCTCGGCGGCGTTATGATGCTGGCAATGGTGCTTAACCTGCTGCTGGCCGCTCTGATGGGCGTACTCATCCCACTGTTAATGACCAAACTGAAGCGCGATC
Organism: Erwinia sp. Eh17-17; assembly: GCF_039675725.1. Classification (NCBI taxonomy): domain Bacteria; kingdom Pseudomonadati; phylum Pseudomonadota; class Gammaproteobacteria; order Enterobacterales; family Erwiniaceae; genus Erwinia; species Erwinia sp. Eh17-17. Next base: position 116,699 of record NZ_JBDFQT010000005.1, read on the forward strand.
CCGCCGTCGGCTCCAGCGTGCTGATCACCGCGCTGACCGACACCGGCGGCTTTTTTATCTTTCTTGGGCTTGCCACGATCTTCCTGCTGCACTGAACAGTAAGAGAAAATGCAATTTGTTATAAAGCGATAATTAATGGTCATTAGTGTGATTTATAGCGCAGTGAAATTCCCTCCCGCCCCCTGACCTAACAAAAAAACAAATCTTCTCGTGAAGTCACCTCTCCAGCGTTTCCGGGTTCTCCCGTGAATGCCGGAGCAGGATGACTGTTGCCTGAAAAATAAACGCTCCGTATTTCCTACCCGACAAAGGAAGCCCTGTGAATTCACCTGCACCGGTTCTTTCTCCGACATCTGCGGTTAGCCTGACCACCCGCCTGTGGCTGATGTCACCGTTGACGAGATGCTGGCATCACTCAGGCGGATCGGCGGCGATGAGGTGTTGTTGCGTATCAGCCATCAGCCCGACAGCGCGATCGTCAATATCGTCAACTCCTGGCCCGGTGATTTCCACGCCAGCTATGCGCACCGCCTGGGCTTTGAGGCTAACTCCTCATTTGATGAGATGGTCAGAGAATATCTGGCTGAGAACCGTGCCGTTTAATCTCTTTACTGAGATTGAGATTGAGCGCTGCGGCTGCCGTTTCCTGAATATCGCCAGGCACACGGTAGCCTCCCCGCTGGCTCAGCCATGTCAGCACTTCGGCAAGGTGCCAGAGGGTTGCCGCACCTTCATGCACCGGTGCAGGAAATGACTGAAAGTGCGTGAGCATCAGCTTGCGCATATTTTGCCGCGTGACCCCGATTAAATCCGCGACGTCCGTCAGGCCGACATAATCAGGCGAGACTTCAAAAAGCCGCGCCTGGGGTAATGCGCGGGCTACCTGCTGTAACGCCCCTTCCATGGCCTGCAAAGCCGAGGGAGCTTCACGAATAAACTCAAGGGCAATCCGCCCTGGGATCCCCACGCCGATCAGCGCATCGTCACAGCCCGCCTCTGCCAGCTGTTCTATCAGCACATCGCTCCCTTCCGCGCGATCGGTAAGCTGATATTTTAGTGTAAAGGTATATTCCATGGCGTTTCCCGGCCTCCATTACGTTCAAATTGCTGGCGCATCGTACAGTGTTCGACAACACGTCTGAGCTGCCTGGCGTGGTTGTGCGGATTTTTCGGCGTACTCCAGACACAGCTGATACAAAACTCGCCGCAGCGACACTGCACGTTATTCCACGGGCAGTAAATTTTCCCCCAGGCATGGCTGCCACCGCAAACTACCCGCCATCCCAGCCGTTCAGCGTGTCTGAGTACTGCTTCAATTTCCCTGATGGTGTGAGAACGACGCGCCATATTTCCCTCCAGTATCTAACGCAGAGATAAGGTTGTCAACTGACAACCTTGTTGCAATAACGTCATCTTGCGTCAGGCAGATAAGTGGCACCAGCGGTGATATTCAGTAATGCGGGACAGGCTGACCGTTAACATGCCGTGTTGCAGGACGGGAAGAAAATTCTGCGTGCCGGCCCGCAATCAGTATCACCAGCAGGGAGGTGCGGGTCGGTCATGCCGTCAGAGGCCGGGATTCTCTTTTTGCAGGTTATCGCCGCCCAGGCCGCCAATAAACGGTAAACGCAGCTGCAGCGGGGAAAAACCCAGCCCAAGGTTCAGCCCCAGTACGTTAATTTCCACGCCCTCTTCGGCCCCCAGGGTCACCGCAGCCACGCCCAGCACTGACACCTGCAGCCCGCGTCCGGAAGGCGGCAACCCGACGGGATTCAGCAGCGAACGGTAGTCTTTACCGATGGCATTAGCCGGAAGATTCAGTTTTAACGTCGGCACTTCACGGCCGATATGCGCCAGGAAGGTGTTGCTGTTAGGGCCCGGCCAGGCGTGATAGGTTTGCGGCCAGGGATAAGAGGCAATCGCCGCGACAATCTGAGGGATCATCGCGGCGGCTTCCGCCCCACGGTGCTCCACCAGTAAACGGGGACGGGCACCGTACCAGTAGGCATCCGCTACGTTGCTGTTGCGGCGCACTTTGTCGTCGCTGCCCCAGCTGATCACTTCATAGCGGGTGTAGCGGGTCTCTCCGGCACGTTTATAGATGATCCACGGATGCACCGCCACCGCGCCCTTCCAGCCATAGGTCGGCGCGGCGTAAATCTGCACGATGGCCATTTTGGCAAAGCGATGGGGATCGGGTGCCTGGCCGGAAGAGTCACGGCGCGCCGTAGCCCAGCCACCCTGCCCGCCTGACTCATTGTGGCGCGTGGCCTGCGCCAGACTGGCTCCCAGCGACAGCAGCGTAATACAGAGCATAATCAGGCTCAGGGCTTTCAGTGAGAACATTGTGGCGGATTCCTGGGTAAGTGGCCTGTCAGCATACCTGATTGTCCGGGGCTGCACAGCGCACAGCCTGTTCACAAGCGTGGTGTTTACACACCATTTCATTACGTTAAGATAATTGGCAATGACAGAAAGGACAGAATGAATGCGCTATGAATTTACAGAGGTCCTTAACGACCTGATTGATTATTTTCTACTTGGCGATATTCGCCTGCTGCAAAAATTTAAGCAAGAGAATGGCCTCAGTGACGACCTGGCTTCCGAGTTTGTCAGCAACTATAGCGCGGACAGGGCGGTCGAAAGCGGTATCATCATTCCCTTAGCGGGAATTGAAAATTATCCGTACACGATTATTTTCAACCTTGCACACGACACACCGGAACTGCTTAGACCGGAGAGTCGTTTACAGCACCGGTGCGCTGGCTATCTCCTGCAGGTCGAAAACCAACAGATCCTGCTCTTCACCTGGCGGATTCTGCAAAACTTTACCGATAAGGAGATCGGCCTGCTTCAGGAACACTATTGCCAGGCGAACCTCCCCCGGATCGAGATTGAAAACGGCCTGTATGATGTCGAGATCCTGGGGGGCGAAGTGCTCAGAGGCGAATACTATGAGCCCGCCTTTGAGTTCGTTTTCAGAAAAACGGAACGCGCTCAGATGACGTCAGAGGTTGATATCAACCACCGCTTTACTATTGACAGCAGCACTTATTAATTCTGAGGTTAACAACAGATATGAATGCAGAAACCGATAAAGACGTCTCAGACAGCGACCTTCCACCGTTGACCTGGCCAGAATTTACCGATGACAGCGCACGGCTGAGCTGGTGGCGTAGCTGCGTGCTGGCCTGGCTCGCGCAGTGGGAAAACCCGTCGCCCCTCGCACCGGTTAATCCCACAGAGGTTGACGCGCTCGAACAGCGCCTGGGCTGTGCCCTTCCCCCCTTACTTCGCACCTATCACCAGCAGATTGGCACGCTGGACCTGGCTGAAACGCTGTGCAGTGTGCCTCCGGCTCAATACGCCAGCATCGAACCGCTGCACAATGCCTGTCCCGGCATTACTGACATCCTGGAAGATGCTCCCGATGCAGAAACTCAGTGGGCGCTGGTCAGTCAGTTGGTGGTCTTCGGCGACTACCTGGGTAACGGCAATCAGTGGTGCTTTCACCGGGAAACGGGCGAGGTGTGGTACTTCGATCACGACAGTTCACCGATGCTGACGCAGATCTTCAGCGACGTCGGCCAGTACCTTGATGTTCTGATGTTTAAGTGCCTGCTGGAAGTTCACGGAGAGGAAGACAATGAAGAGCTGCTGCGTGCGCGTCTGGGTGATGCGATCGTCGAAAAATGGATGTACTGAGAGGGCGTAGATAAGGCCTGACGCCCGGAAACCGCCTCAACGGCCAAACGATGAGATGACAAATGACGGATATCATAAAAACTGAGCGTTTCAACCTGATTCATTCAGGTGATGACCTCATCATCTTTGCTTATAAAGATGAGTTACAGGATGCAGAACTCAATTTAAATAAAATAGCCGCCCACACTGAAAACACCTGGGAGCGCAACAGAAGCCAGGCGGAGACAAATAAAAACACCCTGCAGGGTAAAATTGTTGAAGAGCTGTTTATTGATCTCATTCATTACGAAAACAGTAAAGGTACTCACAGCCGGGTATTATCTTACATTACCTATGATGCGATCAGACAGGATTCATTTCACAAGCATGCGCCGTTCGATGGACTTCTTTTCGAACAGGGCAACCCACAAATTGATATCGCCATAGCCAGGATAAATCAATCCATCGCTGCGAACCAGTATGGTTATTTAGATGACGCCACACTGGATTTTTGTAGAAAAAACAAAATTTACACCTTTGAAATCAAGTCATCTAAAATACCTGACAGAGTGTATGCCTCATCCGGGCATGATCCGCACAAGAAAAGCTTCCAGATGAATGTCATTTCCCGTCTGCGGCAGCTGGATTTATTCAAGTACCCTAAATTCAACAGAAAAAATGGCGACATAATCCATGACGCCGAAAGCTATCTGAACTGGGTAAGAGAAAACATCTCCTCAATGAGAGCGAAGTCTGATGATGAAATCATCGCCTCAGAGATAAACTCCTCACTCGATATCTATACCAGAGTGTTTATTGATGACAAGTTAGTCAGTAAAACAGGCAGGGAATTATTTATTGGTTATCTGTTGGGGTATGTATTGGGTTATGAATTTTATAACAATCTGAACATCATGAATTTTAATTCAAACAAATCCCAGAAAGCCATTTATACCACTTTTCCGATATCGCAGTCGCAGCGCTTCGGCGATCTGTTTGACGATCCCCGGTTATGGGGATAAATAGCAGTGAGAAAAAAGCCCGCAGTTAGCGGGCTTAGAAAGCGTTAATCTCAGTTCGAACCCGCCGTGGCAGGACGCGGGATCATTCCCACTCGATGGTCGCCGGTGGTTTACCGGAGATGTCGTAAACCACGCGGGAGATGCCGTCGATTTCATTGATGATGCGGTTAGACACACGCCCCAGGAAGTCGTAAGGCAGATGCGCCCAGTGTGCCGTCATAAAGTCGATGGTTTCAACCGCACGCAGGGAAACCACCCAGTCGTACTTACGGCCATCGCCCATCACGCCTACGGAACGTACCGGCAGGAAGACGGTGAAGGCCTGGCTGACTTTGTTGTACAGGTCGGCTTTATGCAGCTCTTCAATGAAGATGGCATCCGCACGACGCAGCAGGTCGCAGTACTCTTTCTTCACTTCGCCCAGTACGCGTACGCCCAGACCCGGCCCCGGGAACGGATGGCGGAACAGCATGGCGTGCGGCAGGCCCAGCTCCAGACCGATTTTACGCACTTCGTCTTTGAACAGCTCTCGCAGCGGTTCAACCAGGCCCATCTTCATCTCTTTCGGCAGGCCACCGACATTGTGGTGTGACTTGATGACGTGCGCTTTGCCGGTAGCAGAAGCGGCAGACTCGATCACATCAGGATAGATAGTGCCCTGTGCCAGCCACTTCACGTCCTGCAGCTTCAGCGCCTGTTCGTCGAACACTTCGACAAATACGCGACCGATGATTTTACGCTTGGCTTCCGGCTCATCCGTTCCCGCCAGCGCATCGAGGAAGCGTTTTTCACCTTCCACATGGATGATATTCAGACCGAAGTGGTCACCAAACATCTCCATCACCTGCTCGGCTTCATTGAGACGCAGCAAACCGTTGTCAACAAAGACGCAGGTCAGGCGGTCGCCAATCGCACGGTGCAGCAGCATTGCGGTGACGGAGGAATCCACACCGCCGGACAGGCCGAGAATCACTTTATCGTTACCCACCTGCACGCGCAGGCGTTCAACGGCATCTTCAATGATTTTCGCCGGAGTCCACAGCGCTTCACACTGGCAGATATCCAGTACGAAACGCTCCAGCAGACGCAGGCCCTGACGGGTGTGCGTCACTTCCGGGTGGAACTGTACGCCGTAGAAACGCTTCTCTTCGTTGGCCATAATGGCGAACGGACAGGTTTCAGTGCTGGCAACGGTGACGAAGTCAGACGGGATGGCCGTCACTTTGTCGCCGTGGCTCATCCACACGTCCAGCAGCGGCTTACCGGCCGGGCTGATCGCATCTTCAATATCGCGGATCAGCGCGCTGTTGGTCTGAACTTCAACCTGAGCATAACCAAATTCACGCTCGCTGGAGCCTTCCACTTTACCGCCCAGCTGCATCGCCATGGTCTGCATGCCGTAGCACACGCCCAGCACCGGAACGCCTGCGTTAAACACGTAGTCTGGCGCACGCGGGCTGTCGTGCTCGGTGGTACTTTCCGGGCCACCGGAGAGGATGATGCCGTTCGGGTTAAAACCACGAATCTGCTCTTCGGTAACATCCCACGCCCACAGTTCACAGTAGACACCCAGTTCACGCACGCGGCGGGCAACCAGCTGCGTATACTGCGAACCGAAGTCGAGGATCAGGATGCGATGTTTATGAATATTTTCCGTCGTCATTGGGCTATTCCAGGCGAAGTAGTACAAAATTTTGGTGATTATACCCTAAGGGCATATTAAAACGCCCGGCTGTTTAGCCGGGCGCGGGGTTATCAGGAACCCATGCGGTAGTTCGGAGACTCTTTCGTAATGGTCACATCATGGACGTGACTTTCCTGAATCCCGGCACCGCTGATGCGCACAAATTCCGCTTTAGTACGCAGTTCGTCGATGGTAGCACAGCCGGTCAGGCCCATACAGGAGCGCAGGCCGCCCATCTGCTGGTGCACGATGGCTTTCAGGTAACCTTTGTATGCCACGCGGCCTTCGATACCTTCCGGCACCAGTTTGTCGGCGGCATTGTCAGTCTGGAAGTAACGGTCAGAAGATCCTTTAGACATCGCGCCCAGGGAACCCATGCCGCGATAGGACTTGAACGAGCGCCCCTGGTAGAGTTCGATTTCACCCGGAGATTCATCGGTCCCGGCCAGCATGGAGCCCACCATAACCGCGGCTGCACCGGCGGCGATCGCTTTGGCGATGTCACCAGAGAAGCGGATACCACCATCAGCGATAACCGGAATTCCGGTGCCTTCCAGTGCTTCTACCGCGTCAGAAACGGCGGTGATCTGCGGCACGCCCACGCCGGTCACGATGCGGGTGGTACAGATTGAACCAGGACCGATACCCACTTTCACCGCGCTTACGCCGGCTTCCACCAGCGCCAGTGCGCCAGCGCCGGTCGCCACGTTGCCGCCCAGAATCTGCAGGTCAGGATATTTCGCACGGGTTTCACGGATGCGTTGCAGTACGCCTTCTGAGTGACCGTGTGAGGAGTCGATCAGCAGCACGTCAACACCGGCCGCAACCAGTGCATCCACGCGCTCTTCGTTACCGGCACCGGCACCCACGGCAGCACCGACGCGCAGGCGTCCGTGTTCGTCTTTACAGGCGTTAGGTTTACGTTCGGCTTTCTGGAAGTCTTTCACGGTGATCATGCCCAGCAGGTGGAAGCTGTCGTCCACCACCAGCGCTTTCTCGACGCGTTTTTCGTGCATTTTATGCAGCACCACTTCACGCGCTTCACCTTCTTTGACGGTGACCAGGCGCTCTTTCGGCGTCATCACCGCAGAGACCGGCAGGCTCAGGTCGGTGACAAAGCGCACGTCACGACCGGTGATGATGCCGACCAGTTCGTTTTCGCCGTTGACCACCGGGTAACCGGCAAAGCCGTTACGTTCGGTCAGCGCTTTCACTTCGCTCAGGGCGGTAGTTGGCAGCACGGTCTGCGGGTCGGTCACCACGCCGCTTTCGTGCTTCTTCACCTTGCGCACTTCTTCCGCCTGGCGCTCGATGGACATATTTTTGTGAATAAAGCCCAGACCACCTTCCTGCGCCAGTGCAATGGCCAGACCCGCTTCGGTCACGGTATCCATAGCAGCGGACAACATAGGAATGTTCAGACGGATGGTTTTAGTAAGCTGGGTACTGAGGTCGGCCGTATTTGGCAGGACAGTCGAGTGGGCAGGAACGAGCAGAACGTCGTCAAAAGTCAGGGCTTCTTTAGTGATTCTTAGCATGGCAATATCTCAACCTCAGGGTGAATGAGAACTTGTAAAATATTGCCGCGGCATTATACAGGGCGTAATCGATTGCCTCCAGCATTATTTTAAGAAAAATGCTTGATCCCCTGCGTGGGCCATGTAGTATCGGTTAATTAACCCTCTGATTTAAAGTTTGATCTTCATCACATGTCGCTACCGCCAACCGCCAATATTTTTACCGTCAGCCGTCTCAATACGACAGTGCGCAAGCTGCTGGAGATGGAAATGGGCCAGGTCTGGCTGAGCGCGGAGATCTCGAATTTCTCCCAGCCCTCTTCCGGTCACTGGTACTTCACTCTGAAGGATGATGGTGCCCAGGTGCGCTGCGCGATGTTTCGTAACAGCAACCGCCGCGTGACCTTCCGCCCGCAGAATGGCCAGCAGGTTCTGGTACGTGCCACCATCACCCTGTATGAGCCGCGCGGCGACTATCAGCTGATTGCCGAAAGTATGCAGCCCGCCGGAGATGGCCTGTTACAGCAGCAGTTCGAGCAGCTGAAGCAGCGGCTGATGTCAGAGGGGCTGTTTGAGCAGAGCCATAAACAGGCCCTGCCGGATCCGTCGCGCCAGGTCGGGGTGATCACCTCTGCCAGCGGTGCCGCACTGCACGACGTGCTGCGCGTGCTACAGCGACGCGACCCGTCACTGCCGGTGGTGATATACCCGACGCCGGTACAGGGCGCAGAAGCGCCCTCAGGCATCGTGAGGGCGATTGAGCTGGCGAACGCGCGCAACGAGTGCGATGTGCTGATTGTCGGACGCGGCGGCGGCTCGCTGGAAGATCTGTGGAGCTTTAACGACGAGCGCGTGGCGCGGGCGATATATGCCAGCCGCATCCCGATCGTCAGCGCCGTCGGCCATGAAACTGACGTGACTATCGCAGATTTCGTCGCCGACCTGCGCGCCCCGACTCCCTCCGCCGCAGCGGAACTGGTCAGCCGCAATCAGACGGAACTGCTGCGTCAGCTACAGTCGCAGCAGCAGCGTCTGGAAATGGCGATGGATTACTACCTTGCGCAGAAGCAGCGCACCTTCACCCGCATCCAGCACCGCCTGCAGCAGCAGCACCCGCAGCTGCGTCTGGCCCGTCAGCAGACCGCTCTGATGAAATTACAGCGGCGTCTTGATGATGCGATGCAGCTAAAACTGCGCCAGGCGGCGCGCCAGCAGGAGCGCGTGGGTCTGCGCCTTAGCGCCATTCGCCCGGAGATGCGCGTACAGCGCGCCGGGCAGCAGCTGCAGCAGTGGCAGTATCGTCTGCAACAGGCGATGCAGCAGCAGCTCAGTGCCAATAAGCAGCGCTTCGGCAACCTCGCAGCCCAGCTGGAGGGCGTCAGCCCGCTGGCAACGCTGGCGCGCGGCTTCAGCGTGACGACGGCAGCCGATGGTCAGGTGGTGAAAAAGACCCAACAGCTGCACCCCGGCGATACGCTGAAAACCCGCCTGGATGACGGCTGGGTGGAAAGTGAGGTCACAGCCATCACCCCGGTGAAAAAACCGCGTAAACGCCGCGCGCCCTGAATGACGGTTGAGGCTGGCTGATGAGTGCGGGTTGTTACCCGGCAATCATCTGTCTGATATCGGCTAAAACCTGCTGTTGATCCATTGGCTGCCGCTCGTTGATGCCCATATCAAAAGCTTCCAGGCTGGCATGAAGTTTCTGCAGTAAGGTTTCATCATCCCGCACAGCGATAATATAGGCATTTTCTAACGGCAGAAGATCGACCAGTCTGACCGCGTGTGGCTTGAGATAAAAGTTAATATGTTCAAGCCAGGGCAGCAAATAGACAATTTCAGCAGGATCAATGCTGGCGGTTGACCAGTCGATCTCTTCAATCGCGGAGAAAATAAAATTCGCCGGATCTTCCGGAATTGACAAATCAGACAGCGTTTTCAGCTCTGGAATATAGCCGTTATATTCACTCCACTCCTCATAAACCATCAGGTTCTGTGCGCTAAGCTGTTGATAAAGCCAGTCTAAAACCGTTAACTGATCACTGTTTTCCGGGGTATGACTCTGTAAGGGCGCGATGTCCAGTTGCGGAATACACTGCTTCAGAACAGCGATCAGATTCTGTATCTTTTCCATTAACATTTCCTGTTATTCATTATGCGTTACATTGAACGCGCCGCCACGATAACGCCACCCTCGCCAGATCTGTAGCCACCGTTCAGGCCGGCATGATAATAACAAATAAAAAAGCCCCTTCAACAATGAAGGGGCTTTTTAACGTCAGCTCAGCGAGGGGCTCGCCGCGCCTTATTTATCCAGGGCGTAAGCAATCACATAGTCACCGCGATCCGGCGACTGGCGTGCGCCACCGGCTGAGATCAGGATGTACTGCTTACCGGTTTTCGGTGACTTGTAGCTCATCGGGCCACCCTGGCTGCCAACCGGCAGACGGGCTTTCCACACTTCTTTACCGGTTGAGGTATCGAAAGCGCGCAGGTAGTAATCCTGAGTGCCGGCAATAAAGACCAGGCCGCCCTGCGTTGCCAGCGTGCCACCCAGCGTCGGCATCCCGACTGGCATTGGTGCATGCATTTTAATCCCTAACGGACCCGTATCCTGCACGGTGCCCACCGGAACCTGCCATACCACTTTCTGCGTTTTCAGGTCGATGGCAGACAGCGTACCAAACGGCGGCTTCTGGCAGGGAATGCCCATTGGCGACATAAAGCGGTTTTTATTGACCGCATACGGCGTACCTTTTAACGGTACTGCGCCCATGCCGGTATTCACGGCTTCACCACCGTTGCTGGCTTTCGCATCGGCTTTGACCGGCAGCATCTGCACCCACAGGCCCAGACGCATGTCGTTGGCGAAGATGTAGTGGTTGTTCGGGTCGGTCGACAGGCTGCCCCAGTTCATGCCGCCCAGCGATCCCGGGAAGCTCAGAGAGAGGTCAGTGCCCGGTACGGTGTACAGGCCATCGTAACGCATGGATTTGAAACCAATACGGCAGGCAAGCTGATCGAACGGCGTTGCGCCCCACATATCAGACTCTTTCAGCGTTTCGGCACCAATCTGTGGCATGCCGACAGATTTCGGCTGCGTTGGGGTGTACTGCTCGTTCGGGATGTTGCCCGGTTTCACCGGCACTTCCTTCACTTCCGTCAGCGGCTGCCCGGTCATACGGTCAAGCACGAAGATCTGACCGGCTTTGGTGCCAAAGACCACCGCCGGCTTAGTGCTGCCATCTTTCTGCGGGAAGTCGACCAGGCTTGGCTGCATCGGAATGTCGAAGTCCCACAGATCGTTATGCACGGTCTGATAAACCCACTTCTCTTTACCGGTAGTCGCATCCAGCGCCAGGATAGAGGCTCCGTATTTGTGGTCCAGCGCGTTACGATTTGCGCCCCACAGGTCAACCGAGGAGCTGCCCATTGGCAGGAACACGGTGTTCATAGCGGCATCATAAGACATCGGCGCCCAGGAGTTCGGCGTACTGCGAACGAAGGTTTTCCCCTCTTCCAGTTTCGCGTTCGGGTCCTGGTTACCGGGGTCAAACGCCCAGCGCATTTCACCGCTGATCACATCGAAGCCGCGCAGTACGCCGCCAGGCATATCGGTCTGCACGTTATCCGCCACGCGGCCACCCACCACAACCGTTGTCCCGGCCAGCGTCGGTGCGGACGTTAACTGGTATTTCGGATCGCCGGCGTCGCCCAGACCGGCTTTCAGGTCAACAAAACCCTTATTGCCGAAGTTCTGGCACATTTCGCCGTTGTCGGCATTAATGGCAACCAGACGTGCGTCGATGGTGTTCATCAGAATACGGCGCTGACAGGTATCCCCCGCTGCCAGCGTCACAGGAGTGACCGGCGTTGAGTCAGGCACGGTTGGCTGCTGTAACGGTTTGCTGGCATCAAAATACGCCAGGCCACGGCAGCGGTTCCACACCTGAGACTGGGCGTTAATTTCCGTTTTCCACAGCTGCTTACCGGTATCGGCATCCAGAGCAATCACGTTGTTATGCGGGGTACACAGGAATACGCGGTCACCTACCTGCAACGGCGTTTGCTGATCTTCAGCACCGCTGCCGGTCGGGCTTTCAGGGATATCACCGGTGCGGTAAGTCCACACGGGTTTCAGATCTTTCACGTTATCGCGGGTGATCTGGTCCAGCGCCACAAAGCGACTGCCGCCTGCGGTGTTGCCGTAGTTATCCCAGTTTTTCTGTTCGGCAGACTTATCCACCGGCACCAGCGGCAACTCCTGACCGTTCGCGACCGTCGGGTGCGGCTGGAACATGCCATACACCGTTGCCAGCAGGCCCACAATGGTAACGGCACTCAGTGCGTAAGCGCCTTTAGCACAGGAGGCTTTACCTTCATGCCTGCGCAGGAATGGCCAGGTGATCAACGTCAGCAACAGCATCCCGGCCAGGAACATCAGGCGGGAAACCAGCGGCCAGAAGTCGATACCGGCATCCAGCACGGCCCAGATAGCGGAGCCAATAAACACCAGGGAAAAAATCACCACGGCTGAGGCCCGGCGACGGAAGAACTGGATAGCCGACAGCACGGTAAAAAGACCGGCAATGACGAAATACCAGCTACCGCCCAGTGAAACTAACTTTCCACCACCGATAACAAAATACAGGCCCGTTGCCAGTAAAATTAAACCCAGCAGGAAACACCACAGGCCCAGCCATTTGGATGACCCGGCATTTATTTGAGGCATAGCAGAAATACTCCTGGAGAAAATAAGGCAGTTTTGGTGAATACCTTATTTTTATTAACATGTTACACGGGAGCGATCCCGTCCTGCTTTTGCCACTGGTGCTCTTAAGTCACGGCTGGCGTGGCAGAGCCCCCATAGCAAGCGGCAGAATTGTACCACCAGGTTCATAATTTGATAAACAGAAAATTAACAAGCTGCTCACGGTTAACCCTGACACTGAGGCGGCCGTTTAAAATGAGTCGCGCTATTTTTATTGGGGTGAGTTGAAGTGCGGCAACAAAGGGCAACGGGCAATAAAAAAGGGCTGACCCAAAAAGCGGTCAGCCCTGATAACGTTCCGGGGGCCGATCAATGTTTCGATCGGCCCCTTATGGATTAACGCTTGTTCTTTTTCAGATGGCTCATTAAGCGCTGGCGCTTACGCTGCTGATTTGGCGTCAGCAGGTTACGTTTGCCTTCATACGGGTTGTCACCCTCTTTGAACTGGATACGGATCGGCGTACCCATAATTTCCAGCGAACGGCGGAAATAGTTCATCAGATAACGTTTGTAGGAGTCCGGCAGGTCTTTCACCTGGTTACCGTGGATCACCACAATGGGTGGGTTATACCCCCCGGCGTGAGCATATTTCAGCTTCACGCGGCGGCTGCGCACCAGCGGTGGCTGATGGTCGTCAGCGGCCATGTTCATAATACGCGTCAGCATCGAGGTGTTCACGCGGCGCGTGGAACAGTCGTAGGCTTCCGTCACGGATTCAAACAGGTTACCCACGCCGCTGCCGTGCAGGGCGGAGATAAAGTGGATGCGGGCGAAATCGATAAAGCCCAGACGATAGTCCAGCTGCTCTTTCACCTCGTCACGGATTTCCTGTGACAGGCCATCCCACTTGTTAACCACGATGACCAGTGAGCGCCCACTGTTGAGGATAAAGCCCAGCAGAGAGAGATCCTGATCGGAAATCCCCTCGTGGGCATCAATCACCAGCAGCACCACGTTGGCGTCTTCAATCGCCTTCAGGGTTTTGATCACCGAGAACTTTTCAACGGTTTCTGTGATTTTCCCGCGCTTACGCACCCCGGCGGTGTCGATCAGAACGTATTCACGTCCGTCACGCTCCATCGGAATGTAGATACTGTCGCGAGTGGTACCCGGCATATCGTAAACCACCACGCGCTCTTCGCCGAGAATGCGGTTAGTAAGCGTTGACTTACCGACGTTAGGACGACCCACGATAGCCAGCTTGATCGGAAGATCCAGCGGGTTAAAGTCATCTTCTTCGTCTGGCGGCATTTCACCGTTGTCTTTCGCTTCTTTCGCCGCAAACTCTGCCCAGTAGGCTTCGTTTTCTTCTTCTTCCGTCAGCTCACGCTCCGGAGCGACAACATCCATCCACGGCAGCAGCACCAGCTCCAGCAGGCTGGTGACGCCACGCCCGTGAGAAGCCGCAATCGCATGGATTTCACCGAGGCCGAGTGACCAGAAGTCAGTCACGGCTGAATCGGCATCCAGGCCATCGGTTTTGTTCGCGACGATGAAAGTCGGCTTATCGCGCGAGCGCAGATGTTTGGCAATGGCCGTATCCGCAGGCATCAGCCCGGCACGCGCATCGACCATAAAAAGGACGACGTCAGCCTCTTCAATCGCCAGCAGCGACTGCTCCGCCATACGTGTTTCCACGCCCTCTTCGTTGCCGTCGATACCACCGGTATCGATGCAAATAAATTCACGCCCTTCTATTTCAGCGCGACCGTATTTGCGATCTCGGGTAAGCCCAGGAAAATCCGCCACCAGCGCATCTCGTGTGCGCGTTAAACGGTTAAACAGGGTGGATTTTCCCACATTGGGACGCCCGACCAGCGCGACCACAGGTACCATAGTGAAGCCTCATAACTAAAAAATAAGCGCCTGGCTGCGAGTTTAATCGCCGTGCAGACAGATAAACTGCCGCTGTACTCAGGCCGATGGCGCCTAGAATAACACGCCTTGGACAAAACAAAACGGCCCCTGAACTTTCAGGAGCCGTTTACCCTTCATCTTTCCACCCGCCAGGGTTCTGGCAGGCGGCAATCTGTCGGGTTCAGACTTGCAGAGGGATTAACGCGTAATCGCGTAAACCTCACCGTCTTTAGACTGGATCAGCAGCTTATCGCTGGCAACAACAGGTTCAGTCTGGAAGCCGGAGCTGTCCACTTTCTGCTGAGCCACAAAGCGACCGTCGTCAGTATTAATCCAGTGCAGGTAACCTTCGCTGTCACCCACCACCAGGTAGCCGTTATACAGCACCGGTGAAGTGAGATTGCGGTGCAGCAGATCGCTCTGACGCCAGATGCTGACGCCGCCGTCAGTGTTCAGGGCAATCACGCGATCGTCCTGATCCACCAGGAAGATGCGGCCACCGTCGACGATCATATCGTGAACAGAACCAATTTCGCGTTTCCACAGGATCTGGCCTGAACGCAGGTCCAGCGCTGTCAGATTGCCGTTATAGGCCAGCGCGTAGACCACACCGTTGACAATAACCGGGGTAGTATCGACATCCGCCAGGCGATCGATTTCTGTCGCGCCGCTTGGCTGAGAGATACGCTGCTGCCAGATAATCTGACCCTGGTTCATAATCACCGCACTGACGCGGCCGTTATCGCCACCGACAATGGCTGCGCCAAAGGCCGTAGCGGGGGCAGACTCGCCGCGCAGGCTTAACGCCGGTACGTCGAGGTTAACAGTCCATTTGATAGTACCGCTGTTCTGGTCCAGACCCTGCAGCATGCCGTTGCTGGTATGAACCAGAACCAGGCCATCGCTGACAACCGGGCGGGACAGCACTTCACCCGCGGCTTTGGTCTGCCAGGCAATGGAACCATCGCTGGTGTTGAGTGCAAACACCTGACCGCGCTCGCTGCCGACATACACATGACCGGCATCAACGGTCAGGCCACCGGAAAGCAGCGCCGGAATATTGCTGGAGAAGAAACCGGTTTTTTCTGCCAGGTCAACTTTCCACTGCTCTTTACCGTCGCCGGAATTCAGCGCTTTAACCACACCACGGCGGTCAGCGGCGTAGACGGTGTTCTCGGCCCACGCCGGGTGCAGGTTAGAGTAAAAATCACCCACACCATTGCCAACCGAAGTGCTCCAGACTTTTTCTGGTTCGAACTGATTCTGTACGGTAGGCAACGGCGACATTTTAACCACGTCTTCTTCACCGCTGAACCATGAACATCCGCTGAGCAGGGTGACTGACATCAGTCCCGGCAGAAGTAACTTACGCAATTCCATGAAATCCCTCTTGTGCCTGTTCAGGCTAAATGCCAAATATAAGAGCTATTAGCCCGGCAGATTATTCACTTTCATTTGCAGCATCTCTTTCAGAGATGAGGAGGCGTCAGCATCAATGCCCTTAGTCCATGCATCGCGCGCACCTTTCGCATCGCCTTTGCTGAGTAACGCTTCACCGCGCACATCCGCCACGATTGCCGCCCAGCCATCACCTTTAACGCTTTCCAGTGTTTTTAACACGGCATCAGGCTGTTTCTGCTGTAACTGAATACGGGCAAGACGCAGATTGAGCACCGCCTGCAGGTTGGCATCTTTGGTACTTTTCAGGCCGTCCTGCAGCTGCGCTGCCGCTTTATCTAACTGATTGTTGTCGATATAGCGTTTTGCCAGGTCGAGAGAAGCCAGCGCCCCGTAGGTATTGCTGTTTTCACTGGCGAACTTAGCGACTGCGTCAAGCGAGGCCGGTTTGCTGGCATCCAGCGCAGAGGTCACCTGCTGGTAAGAAGCAGAAACTTCACGCGACCCGCTGTCCTGGTGGTTACTCCAGTAGCGCCAGCCAAGCAGAGCACCCACACCCAGCACGACGCCAACAGCGAGTGCTTTGCCATTCTGGGCAAAGAAGTTCTTCAGCGCATCTACCTGTTCGTTTTCGTTGCTATATACTTCCACGCAATCCTACTCCTTAAAATCATGCAGCCGCAGGGGCTTACCGCTGTAACATCGATGCCAGCGTAGCTGCCGCATCACTCTGTGCCAGCGTTTGCTGTTCGCCGTTACGTAAATCTTTGATGACCAACTGGCCGTTAGCCACTTCATCTTCGCCAAGCACCAGGGCAATACGGGCGCCCCACTTGTCTGCACGGGCAAACTGCTTCTTGAAGTTACCCCCACCAAAGTTGGTCATCAGCTTCAGTTCCGGCAGCGCGTCACGCAGCTGTTCTGCCAGCAACATCGCCGCACTCTGTACGCCCTGACCCGAAGCGATAACATAGACATCAACAACGCGCGTCGGTTCAAATTCCGGATTCACCGCCCGCACCAGCAGGACCAGGCGCTCCAGGCCCATCGCAAAGCCGACGGCTGGCGTTGCACGCCCGCCCAGCTGTTCGACCAGGCCATCATAGCGCCCACCGGCACAGACTGTACCCTGTGAACCCAGGCTGGTAGTGACCCACTCAAACACCGTGCGGTTGTAGTAATCAAGACCACGCACCAGGCGCTGATTCACCGTATAGGCAATACCCATATCATCCAGCAGGCTGCACAGCCCGGCAAAATGTTCTCTCGACTCTTCATCCAGATAGTCACCGAGCGTCGGTGCATCATTCAGCAACGTCTGCACGTCCGGATTTTTGCTGTCCAGCACGCGCAGCGGATTAGTATACATGCGGCGTTTGCAGTCTTCATCCAGCACGTCTACGTGTTGCTCAAGGAAAGCAACCAGCGCATCACGATAGTTGGCGCGGGCTTCGAGAGAACCGATCGAGTTCAGCTCCAGGCTGACGTGGTCGGTAATACCCAGCGCTTTCCACCAGCGGGCCGTCATCAGGATCAGTTCTGCATCAATGTCCGGGCCCTGCAGGCCAAAGACTTCAGCACCAATCTGATGGAACTGACGATAGCGGCCTTTTTGCGGTCGCTCGTAGCGGAACATCGGACCGATGTACCACATACGCTGTTCCTGATTGTACAGCAGACCGTGTTCAATGCCCGCGCGTACACAGCCAGCGGTCGCTTCCGGACGCAGCGTCAGGCTTTCACCGTTGCGATCGTCAAAGGTATACATCTCTTTTTCAACCACGTCGGTGACTTCACCGATAGCGCGTTTGAACAACGGGGTCTGCTCTACAATCGGCACGCGAATTTCGCTGAAGCCATAACTACCCAGAACCTGTTTCAGGATCTGTTCAATGCGCTGCCACACTGCGGTGTCAGCGGGTAAGTAATCGTTCATGCCACGGATGGCCTGGATATTTTTAGCCACTGTCTCTTCCATTAATTTGATTCAGCAGGGGCAACCAAAAGCGAAGGTCACCCCCTGCAGGGATCAGAACAACAAATTATTTTTCAACCTGCTGGATATCAATCCGGCGTGATGCGTCCAGGATGGTGGCTTTGGCACGAATGCGCGCTTCCAGCTGGTCGATCATATTGTCGTTATCCAGACGTTCGCGCAGACGCACGCCGTCTTCGTAGAAACCACTTTTCTTACTGCCGCCGGTCACGCCCATGGTAGAAACCGTCGCTTCACCCGGACCATTGACCACGCAGCCAATGATGGAGATATCCATCGGGGTGATGATATCTTCCAGCCGTTCTTCCAGCGCGTTCACCGTGCCAATGACGTCGAACTCCTGACGTGAACAGGTCGGGCAGGCGATAAAGTTAATGCCACGCGAACGAATGCGCAGGGACTTGAGAATATCGAAGCCAACTTTAACTTCTTCCACCGGGTCAGCTGCCAGCGAGATACGCAGGGTATCGCCAATGCCTTCGGACAGAAGCAGCCCCAGGCCTATTGCCGATTTCACCGCGCCCGCACGGGCGCCGCCTGCTTCGGTGATGCCTAAATGCAGCGGCTGATCGATCTGCTTCGCCAGCAGACGATAAGACTCAACGGCAAGAAATACATCGGACGCTTTGACGCTGACTTTAAACATGTCAAAGTTCAGTCGGTCGAGGATATCCACATGACGCATGGCGGATTCCAGCAGCGCCTGAGGGTTAGGCTCACCGTACTTTTCCTGCAGATCTTTTTCCAGCGAGCCGCCGTTCACCCCAATGCGGATCGGGATGTTGTAGTGACGTGCGCAGTCAACGACTGAGCGAATACGCTCTTCGTTACCGATGTTGCCGGGATTGATGCGCAGGCAATCAACGCCATACTCGGCGACTTTCAGGGCGATGCGGTAGTCAAAGTGAATATCGGCGACCAGCGGGACATTGACCTGCTGTTTGATCAAACGGAACGCCTCTGCGGCATCCATCGTCGGCACGGATACGCGGACGATATCAACACCAACGCGCTCAAGCGCTTTGATCTGAGCGACGGTTGCAGCTACGTCAGTCGTTCGGGTATTAGTCATGGACTGAACGGCGATAGGGGCACCGTCACCCACGGGCACCTTGCCGACGTAAATACGTTTGGATTTGCGACGGATAATGGGTGCTTCGTTATGCATATTCTTTCTCCACAATTACTCGAGACCAGAGAAGATGCGTTATTGCGCACCTAAAGTCAGGCGAGCAACCTGGTTAGTACGGATAAAACGACTCAGATCGACAGGTTTACCCTGATATTCGATCTGTACTGCGGCCGGTGCACCAATCTTTAAATGATACGGTGCCGTGCCGGCAAGGCTGAGTTTGCCGCCGCTGCGCTGAATACCGCTGAACAGTTTCTTACCTGCAGCATCGGTCACTTCCAGCCAGCAGTCAGCGGAAAAATTCATGACGACAGCGTTCGGATCGACAGCAGGCTGGCTGATGCCGGCGCTGCTGGTCGGCAGTTGACCACCAGCGGCGGAATCGACCGGAGCCTGGCTGGGTGAAACCACCGCAGGCTGATTATTATCAGCCTGGGTGTTGGCCGCAGAGGGCTGCGCGGTTGCAGAGGGAGCGGCAGCAGCAGGAGCACTGCCGCTGTTCGCTGAATCTGCAGGCGTAGTCTCTAACGGGATCGCTGTCTGAGCAGCACTGTCGGACCCGCTGCTGGCACTGTTGTCAGTCAATGGAATCGACTGGCTGTTGTCCCCAGCAGACGAAGCATTCTGATCGGCCATATTGACCAGATCGTCCTGAGCGGCTTTATGATTCTGCCACCACCAGGCCCCCGTCAGTCCGACGACCACAAACAGCACCAGCCAGGTGAAAATCATCAACCAGCCATCGCGTTTTTTGCGGCGTTTACCGAGGGAGTAGCTTTGCATCGGTTCTACTTTTGCGGCTCTGACCGGGGCTTGTTTCGCCATCATCGGTAGCAGCTCTTCTTCCGGCACGCGAACCAGACGTGCGTAAGAACGGATATAGCCACGCAAGAATGTCGACGCCAGATCGGCAGGCGACTTGTCCTCTTCAATATCACGAACAGTGGAAAGTTTCAGGCAGAGGCGTTCAGCAACATTCTGCTGAGTCAGGCCCATGAGTTCACGGGCACCGCGCAGGCGCTCGCCTGTTGAATTTACGTTAGATTTTTCTTGAGTGGCTTCAGTATTCATTAGCTAAAAAATGCTGGTACTGTATCGATTGTGGAAAAATTCGCGCAAGTTGCACCCCATAATGTTGTACGTCATCGAGTTGATTTGCCTGCGCGGCGAAGCGAATCTCTAACCACAGGCTTTCTGCCGAAACAGGAAAGTTGTGCTGATAAACATCTAACAGGACCCGTGATTCCGCACGTTTCCCTTTTCCAAATCGCCTTTCGGCTTCTGCTAGCATGGGCATTCCTTTGGTTCGATCAATCCGCAACGCGTCCATCAATACGTTACGTGCTTTTTCAAGCTGACCGGCATTCAAAAAACAGTAGCCGGAATTTTCAACACTGTCGGCACGAAGCCCGTTTGCTGAATCATCCATAGCCCTGCGGAACTGCCGTTGTGCCGCATCATACTGCCCTAATCCGCAGAGAAACGCACCGTAATTATTAAGCACATAGCTGTTTTGCGCTGCTAATTTCAGGGCAGAGCGATAATGTTGCTGCGCCCTGTCGGTGTCGCCCGTCTGCTGCCGGTAGCGAGCCATTGCCAGCTGGCTGCGGTAATCGCCTGGAGCGAGATCGACCGCCCGCTGTAAATTACGGCGTGCCGCATCGTTGTTGCCTCGCGCCAGGTAAGCCATTCCCAGCTGAATCCGTGTTTCAACCAGCGCCTCCGGCGGGTGCGCTGTCTGGCACCCCACCACCAGCACTGGCAGCAAAACGGCGATCTTTCCTGCCCACATCCCTGTCACTCCCTGTCTCCATCAGCACACTATGGTACGCCAATATCTTCAGGGTCAACACGGTTTGGCGTCAGAAAGCGCTGGCTTTCAGAGCGCCTTCACAGATATTGCTTCACCGGCCATTTTCTTTTTCAGGGTACGCTTGGTTCGGTCAATCACATCGCCCGCTAACTGACCGCAGGCGGCATCAATGTCATCACCACGCGTTTTACGCACAATAGTAGTAAATCCGTAATCCATCAACACTTTAGAGAAGCGATCGATGCGACTGTTCGAACTACGACCATAAGGTGCGCCCGGGAAGGGGTTCCATGGGATCAGGTTAATCTTACATGGCGTATTTTTCAGCAGCGCGGCCAGCTCATGCGCGTTATCAGTGCTGTCGTTGACGTGATCGAGCATAACGTACTCGATGGTGACGCGTCCCTGGTTGGCGTTTGACTTGCCGATATAGCGGCTGACCGAGGCCAGGAAGGTCTCAATATTGTACTTTTTATTGATTGGCACAATTTCGTCACGAATTGTGTCATTCGGGGCGTGCAGCGAAATGGCCAGCGCCACATCGATCATATCCCCCAGCTTATCCAGTGCCGGGACCACGCCTGACGTTGACAGCGTCACGCGGCGTTTAGACAGACCAAAACCGAAGTCATCCAGCATGATTTCCATCGCTGGCACGACGTTGTTCAGGTTGAGCAGCGGTTCACCCATGCCCATCATCACCACGTTGGTGATAGGACGCTGACCGGTGACCTTGGCGGCACCGATGATTTTCGCGGCACGCCATACCTGGCCAATGATTTCTGACACGCGCAGGTTGCGGTTAAAGCCCTGCTGCGCGGTGGAACAGAACTTACACTCCAGCGCACAGCCCACCTGGGAAGAAACACACAGGGTAGCGCGATCTTTTTCCGGAATGTAGACCGTTTCGACCTGCTGGCCACCCACCTGGATTGCCCACTTGATGGTGCCATCAGACGAGCGCTGCTCTTCAGCCACTTCCGGCGCGCGGATTTCCGCGACTTCTTTCAGCCTGTTACGGAAGACCTTGTTGATGTCGGTCATTTCGTCGAAATCATCACAGCAGTAGTGATAAATCCACTTCATGACCTGATCGGCACGAAACGGCTTTTCTCCCATACCGGCAAAAAACTCACGCATCTGCTGACGATTGAGATCGAGCAGATTGATTTTTTCTTTTTTAGGGGTGGCGATGGCAGGTGATGCAGACGATGGAGTCACAATAAGTTCGGACATAATATTCTCTGGCCTCGTTGTTACACGTTATGGCGCTGGTTTTGGAGTGAATAAAATAGAAACGCCCCTGAACAAAACGTCAGGGGCGCATTATTGTACTCATGACTTCATAAGGGTTAAAGCAACAAACACACTTTTTTTGTAAACCCTTTCCGTCAGGCAGCCGAATTAACGGGTGCGCGCACAGATTTCGCCTTCGCCGAAGAAATACGCGATTTCACGGGCAGCAGATTCCGCAGAATCAGAACCGTGGGTCGCGTTTTCGGTGAAGCTGTCGGCGTAATCTGCACGCAGAGTGCCCGCCAGCGCGTTGGCCGGGTTAGTTGCGCCCATCAGGTCACGGTGACGCTGCACGGCATTTTCGCCTTCCAGCACGGAAACAACTACCGGACCAGAAGTCATGAACTCAACCAGGCCATCAAAGAATGGCTTGCCCTGGTGCTCAGCGTAGAAACCTTCAGCCTGCTCTTTGCTCAGGTGCAGCATTTTGCTACCAACGATTTTGAAGCCAGCGCTTTCAAAACGGTTGAAGATGGCACCGATCACATTTTTTGCCACAGCGTTTGGTTTTACGATGGAAAATGTACGCTCAATAGTCATTATTGACCCCTGTATTATCTTTCGAGTTTAGCCGCGAAAATGGTTCCCGGCCGGGAAAATGGCCGCAGATTATAGGGGGCATCGTGAAAGATGCCTACCGGAGATTCAATTATTTATCGAAAAATCCGATCCTTATCGCGACTTTTTCCCTGACTGCCGCTATTTTACGCAGCCCGATGATGGATGACCAGAAAAGCCCTCTGGGATCCGTCTGAATTAGTTGATTAACGCCACGTTGATCAAACGACTGTCCGCACGCCCCCGATCGTCCACCGCACGAATACGATATTTCCCCGGACGCGCAGGTCGCCAGTCGAGCGGCGTTTTACTGGCGCTGGAACCCAGATAAACATCATCGACAAACCAGAAAACAGTGGCGCTGTCCGCGTCGGTGACGGCGCTGAAACTGATATTGTCGCGCCCTTTTTGCGACTGACGCAGCTGGTAGGTGGTATGTTTCAACGGTGAGGTAATACGCGGGGCCTCGCCGCTCACCGCGCCCTGCTGGCAGGTTACCGGCGGCGGCGGGCGCTTAGGCAGGCCCGCCTGCATAAAGACCTGGGCCAGGTCGGAAGGCCAGAACTCAAAAACTTCCACATGGCTGGTGTGTGCATCCCACGGAGGGCAGACCGGCTGCCCGCTCTGATTGTCGATGCGTAACGGGCGGTAAACGGTATCGACTTTTATTGGGGATTTTCCGGGGATAAACCAGCTGCGCCCGCGCTGCTGGCACCACTGGGTAGGCAGATCGCCGCTGGGCAGGCAGATATCCACGCGCTTCAGATGCGCAGGAAAACGGTGTTGCGGCTCGCTCAACCCCGGATAACTGGCAATCACGCTGTCGATAATGTTAAAGAACAGCGGTGCGGCGGCTTCCACACCAACAAACGCATTGTTGCCCTGACCGTTGAAATTCCCCTGCCAGACCACCAGCACATACGGGCCGAAAATACCGACACTCCACGCATCGCGAAACCCCCATGAGGTGCCGGTTTTCCAGTAAACCGG
The DNA here is from genome assembly GCF_039675725.1 of Erwinia sp. Eh17-17. Taxonomy (NCBI): domain Bacteria; kingdom Pseudomonadati; phylum Pseudomonadota; class Gammaproteobacteria; order Enterobacterales; family Erwiniaceae; genus Erwinia; species Erwinia sp. Eh17-17. Next base: position 140,417 of record NZ_JBDFQT010000005.1, read on the forward strand.
TAATGACGAGGGGCGCTGGGCCAGCGTATCGCCGGGACGACGGTGCTGACGCAGAATATCCAGCGTCATATAGCTGGCTTCTTCGCTGAGCAGACGAAATGCGGGCGGCTGCGGGTCCTGCTCTCTCAGGCGCAACGCTCGCAGCTCACCCCGGTTCGCCAGCATCGCGTAGAGTTTCGCCAGCTCCTGCGCGGTCACCTCTCCCCCGCCGAGCACCAGCGACAGCCCGTAATGCTTTTCGCTAGCCAGGCCGCTGATGCCCGCCAGCTGCAGAAACTGGTAAAAGCCCGGCTGGTGCAGCCGTGATGCAATCGTCACCGCCGGTATATTACGGCTGAAGTTCAGCGCATCAGTGGCGGTAACCGGGCCGAGGAAACGGCGGTCAAAGTTCTCTGGCGCATAGCTGCCAAAGGAAAACGGCACGTCTTTCAGCACCGTCATCGGATGTAAGATCCCCTGCTCCATGCCCAGCGCGTAGATAAAGGGTTTCAGCGCCGATCCCGGCGAACGCTTCGCGCTGGTGCCGTTGACCTGCCCCTGAATCTGGCGGTTGTAGTAGTCGGCCGAACCAACCATCGCCCGCACGCCCATATCACGGCTGTCGACCAGCAGCACGGCCGTGTTGTGAATGCCCCGGCTCTGATTACGACGAATAAATGCCCCAACCTGTTTCTCCACCAGGCGTTGCAGGGTGACATCCAGCGTTGTGTCAACCCGCGACCGCCGTTCCCCGCTCTGTAACTGCTCGATAAAATGCGGTGCGGTAAAGGGTAAATTTTGTGGCTGACGCAACGCCAGCGGCAGCGTAAACAGCGCCTGCTGAACGGGATCGGTCGGGTAGTGCTGCTGCCAGCGCCGGAACAAGCGATTGCGCGCCTGCATCAGCGGCGGGCTGACCTCACCGCTGCGCGGGTTGATGCGTAAACTGGGGGACTGGGGCAGGACCGCCAGGGTCAGCGCCTCTGCCAGCGTCAGTTGCGCAGGCGGTTTATCAAAATAGATCAGGCTGGCCGCGCCAATGCTCTCAATGTTACGCCCGTAAGGCGCGTAGTTAAGATAGGCTTCCAGAATATCGTGCTTGGAGTAGCTGAGCTCCAGCTGGATGGCGCGCAGCACCTGAACGATTTTGCCGCCGGGCGATCGGGTATTCAGCTGCCACAGCATACGCGCCAGCTGCATGGTGATGGTAGAACCGCCCTGCTTGTTACCTCCCAGCACATAGCTGCGCCAGAAGCCCCGCACCAGGCTCAGGGGATTCACGCCGGGATTATAGTAAAACCAGCGATCCTCATGCAGCAACAGCCCGTCAACCGCCAGCGGGGAGATGGCTTCCAGCGGCGTCCACTGGCGATAGCGATCGTCACTGGCCAGCGACAGCCGCAGCAGCGTGCCGTGACGGTCATACCACGCCGTTGACAGCGGCACGCCCTGAGACAGCGGCGGATGCGGCCACAGTCGGAAACCTGCCAGCAGCAGCGCCAGTAATCCCAGCGCCACCGCCAGATTTTGCAGCAGCCGTTTCATCATGCCGCGCGGCCCGTTACCAGATTATTCAGCCGCAACCACCGTAATTTTTCCGCTGCTGGCTGACATGGCCTGGATTTCACGATCGTACATCGCCTCGCCATACGCCGGAGGGATCGTAAAGCTGCCGGTGTTCGTCGCTTTAATCTGATAGACAAACTCCTGCAACTCGGTGCTGGCGCTGCCGTAGACAATGACCCGATCTTCTCGAATATCACTGAAGTCCGGTGCCCAGGTTGAACCACTGGCGGCCAGCGGCGACTGCCAGCCCGCTGACGTTGCATCCTGTGCTTCCTCATCGCCGGTTTCCGGCGCTGGCGGCGTCTGCTGAACCACTTCGAAGCCCCCGGGCAACAGGTCAACAATCGCCAGGTTGCTCAGTGCCGCTTTTGAGTTAGCGCGGATTTTCAGGTGAACGTTGATGGTTTGTCCCAGCGTTACCTTGCTTATCGCTTTTCCGGCATCATCGGTATAGTCGCGGCTGATTTCCAGACCACGGCTAATCGCCTGCTGCGGGGCACTGCGGTCGTAACCGGCCTGCGTCACCACGTACCAGGCAGGGGCATTTCCGGCATTGCGGAACTGAACCGCCTCCGCCTGAGCAGTGAAATCCCCCTGGGCAAAGCGGCCCTGCAGTGCAGAAATCAGCTGCGGAACTTTATTATCACGCCCAATCTGGTTGATGGTCAGCGCCTGCGGGTCATTTTGTCTCGCCACCTGCTCTGAATAGCTCTCCAGCGCCAGGATACTCATCGCCGCTGAGAAGGTGGTGTAGCGCTCCTCACGCAGTGCCATCACCATATTCTCCAGCAGCTGCGGCGGAATAGCGGCCACTTTTTCCGGGAAGTGACGGGTGATCAGATACAGTCGGGTGGCATCCTGCACCAGCGGATCGTAGTAGTTCTGCGTCCACCAGCTGTTGTTGTAAGCTTTGTTCAGCGCCTGCCAGCCCGGATCTAACAGCCTCTGCGCTTCGTCATCGGCCTTGAGCAGTCGCCATGACGAGGCGAGATACAGCGCGCTGAGATCGGTTTGCCAGCTGTCCGGGTAGCGTTTTTTCAGCGTCTCCTGTACCGAAGCCAGCGCGTTGGTCGTGATTTCCCCCTGACGCGTCAGCAAATAGACTGCCCAGGCTCGCAGGCGCAGGTGGTAGAGATCGTCATAACCGCTGGCCGCCAGAGTACGCAGAGCGACGTTGGCATCGTCCAGCATCCCGGCAGGCAGGGGATATCCGGCGTCTTTTGCCTCCAGCAGATACTGGACTACGTATGGCGTGATAAACGGATCGGCCTGCGGAGAAGCCATCCACAACCCGACCGCGCCGTCGCCGTTCTGGCGCGAACGCAGCACGTCGAGGATCCCTTTCAGCTGCTGACGTACCTTGTCAGCATCCATCCCGTTACGCAGCTCCGGATGCGCACTTTGCAGCAGCAGCGGGATTGACTGGCTGACAATCTGTTCTGAGCAGTAGTACGGATAGTTCGCCAGGTAGCTTGCCAGCCCGCTGGTCAGTACCAGCGGCGAGTTCGATACCGCAGCCTGCCGCTGTGAATAGGCGTCAAACATCTGGCGCAGGTTATCCACCTGCTGCTGACCGCCGTTCATCCGCCCCATTACCGTCTGGATGCGGAACGGCATGGCCGGACGCACGGAAGTGCTGAGGGTACGTCGGCTGGTCTTGTCCGCATACTGCGCGCTGAAGACCAGCGGCGCATCGCCCAGTTCAGCTTTGGCACGCAGACGGAAATTAACCACGCCCTCGTGTTTGGCTGCCAGCTGGATCGCCTGTTCAGCCTGCCCCACCACCTCAAGCTGTGGCGGCGGGGTGACTTTGATCGTCACCGGCAGTTTGCCCTCGCCCTGACCTTCCAGGTTATTGCTGACGCCAACGCTGACGTCAAACTCATCACCCGGAGCCACCATTGCCGGAACGTTCGGCGTCAGAATAAAGTCATCACGCACGGTGGTGCCGGTCTGCGCTTTGCCGATCTTATCCGGCGTCACCGAGATCGCCATCACGCGGATCTTACCGTTAAAGTAGTCCGGCACCGGATAGGTAAACTGCGCCTGACCATTCACTTCAGCGATCCCTGACCAGAAGGTGACGGGCTTATCGCGTTTACGTTTAAACGGGTTGAGGTGCAGATCGAGCCCTTCGCCGCCGTCACCGCCGGGGGCGGAGGTCAGCGACATCAGCTTGCTGAACTCTGGCAGGATCAGGTCGAGGATCTGCGAGCTTTCCACATTCAGTTCACGCTTGCGGAAGAAGTAGTCCAGCGGATCGGTCAGCCGATAACGTGCCACCTGCAGAATGCCTTCATCCACCGCAAATACTACCACCTGCTGCGGACCGTCCGTGGTGACGTCGATGGTCAGGTTCTCGCCCGGTTTAATCACCTCAGGCACGGCAAGCTTCAGGCTGTTCTTCCGCGCTTCATTACTGATTTTAAACGGCATCACCCCGTAGCTGAGCGGGCTCATAAAGATCTCGTCCGAGTTGATATCACGTACAAACTGCACGTTGATATAGGCATTACCCTCCAGCCCGGCCGGGATGCGGATCTTCTGCACCGAGTTCGTAGTGGTGGTGTGGAACCACTGCCAGCTGTAAACGCGATCCTTTTCAATGGTGATCAATCCACTGCCGGTGTAAGGCGCGTTGATCGCCACTTCAATTTCACCGCCCGGCTGATACTTGTCGCTGTTCAGCTTCAGCTTCAGCTCGGCGTTGCGATCCAGCGATCGGGTCAGGTTGGCCTGGCCAGTGACGCTGTAAGCAATGCGGTTCAGCACCTCACCTTTGGCATTTTCCACTACCAGCACATAATCACCGGGTTTGTCGGTGGCCAGAGACAGCGAGTGGCCGCTGGCAGGCAGATCGAGCGCCGTATCTGACAGTGGGATCTCTTTCAGCTTCGACTGATATTTATAGACGCCAGATTCCTGACGGGTCAGCACTGACAGGTATTTTTGCTCCAGCAGACGCAGCGTCAGCCCGTTGATGGCAATGGTTTCCAGCGCCGGATTAATGGCGATCAGGTTAACGTTGCGCTGTGCATTCTGATGAATGTAACCCAGCTCGCCGTCGGCCTTCACGCCGATCAGATAATCATACGGTGAGACCAGCGTGCGGGCCGTGGCCGCCACTGAGCGACCGCCGCCAGCCACAAAGGCTTCCGACAGCAGCTGTAGCTGGTAGGTTGATTCGCCAAAACCGCTTAAATCCAGCTTAATGTCTGCCGCACCGCGATCGTCGGTGGTGCTGTCTTCCAGTTCGGTTTCATAGCCATCGCTGGCGGAGCGCGCTTCGTAGAAGGCATAATCTGCATAGCGGTCGAACGCCGGATAGACCGGGCGCAGCGTCATTTTCGAAGCCACGCGCCGCCCCTGAGCCGGGGTGCCAAACAGGTTCTGTACGTCGATACTGGCCTTCAGTGCATCCGGTTTGACCCAACCCTGCTGCCGATCTGGCGTCAGCGTCAGCTTCACCTTCAGCTGGTCCGGCTCGAACTCTTTGACGTTGACAGACGTACTGCCGAGCAGACGCGTTGAATCATCATCTTTACCCGGCAGATAGAGATAAATATTCCATTCGCCTGTCGGAGAACTCTCTTCGGTGGTGAAGTTCAGTTCATTAAAACCGCTGGCGCTGAGGGTCAGCGGCACCGTGCGCATCAGCTTGTCGCGCGGGTCACGAATTTCGGCACGTACCGGAATGCCCCCCACCGGCACTGACCAGTCAGCGGCACGGGTGATCAGGCCAATATGGAACGTATCACCGGGACGATAAACACCACGGTCAGAGAACAGATAGCTGCCAAGGGTGCGGGTGTCGTCCGGGGTGGTTTCACCGTAGACGTCAAAGCGCGAGAAATCGAGGCCACGATCGTTATCGCGCCCGGTTGGCAGGAAGGAGACATCCCCCTCTTTTTCCACCAGGAACATCACCGGTTCGCGTTCGCTGGTATACACCTCCAGCGACGGGAAGCTGACGTGACCGTCGCTGCCGGTCTGGCGGGTCAGCAGTTTCTCGCCGTTTTTCGCCACGACGGAAACCTGCGCAGCGGCGACCGGCTGGCCACTGCTGATCGACTGTACAAACAGATCGCGGGTTTTATCCTGCGAACGTTTGGCAATGATGCCGAGATCGGTGACCACCACGAAGCGAGAATCCCCGATGCTCTCCTGCTGTCCGTCCTCTTCCTGGTACTCTTCTTCGCCAGGCTGAGCCTCCTTCTGCTGCGGTGACCATTCAGACAGAGTCAGCAGAAACACGCCGCGATGCGAGTCAGGGCGGGTTGAGAGATAGCGTGACAGATCGATGCCCTGATAACTGACCTCCCCCGGTTTTTCATTACTGACCGCGGTCTGATAGCGGAAGCGCTCGGTAAAATATTCGTCGTTCAGGCGATTAAAATCGGCCGACGCGTACTGGCGACTTTTAAACGAAACGATGTGCTGTAACTGGCTCGGGATCACCCGCTTAATGTCCACGCGCAGCCCCGGTACGTTTCGTGCCGCCACACTGATGCGCTTGTCCCCGTTGACCGACAGCAGCGCCCCCTGGGCAGCAAACTGTAACAGTTTCGGATAATCCGGTACCTGAACCACCTGCCATACTTTTTCCGGCATTTTATAGCCGCCGCCAGAGGTCATTGTGTTGTCAATCGACACCAGCAGGTAACGTTTAGCCGGGGCGGAAAATTTGAAGCTGAACTGTGGCTGCCAGGTTTCTTCCGCATCATTCAGGTTTAGCGGCAGCGCCGGAGAACGATCGATCACGCTCTGATCAACATTGTCCCGATCCCAGGCCATAAATACGTCGTCGGGCTGTTCACTGGCGGGACGGCGAGGATCTTTCTCTGGCAGCAGCCAGGCACGTACCCCCTGGCTGACGTCACGATCGCGCACGGCATCGCTGAAGCCAACGATCAGCGCTCGTTCGCCCTGACTCCCCGGTTTATCCACCACTTCTGCCACAACATCGCTCACGCTCAGGCTGAACAGATTCGGTACTTTCACCCAGGCGTCGTTTTTGCGCGCCACCGGATTGGCAGACTGTGAAGATTTTACTCCGCTGTTGACCTGCAAATGCACTGCACCACCGTGATCCATCGGCTGTAATGCAGAGGAACGTACCCAGGCATTCAGTTTTTTCTCGTCCCAGGTCACGCTGTATTTCAGGGGCTGCTCAGGCTGTCCCTGCGCCGCACTCAGGCCAAGCGATAGCTGTTTTTCGACGCTTTGTACATCGGCCGGAGCGTTGAATTTAATGTTGAAGATAGCGCTGTGCTGGCTGCGGTCCTGCGGGTCCTGATAGTACTCGCTGCTGCCAATCTGGTAGTCAAAGGCCGGGACACTGAAGGGATATCCGGTCTGCTTAATACGGAACTGCGGTGCCAGCAGCGTATCGGGATCTATCGATGCCTCATAATTCGCGCCCATCGGCAACGCCTGCTTTGGCGTGAAGACCAGTGTCCAGGCATTCAGCCACTGCCAGTCACCTGCCAGCGCGGGCTTCAGGCTGATGCCCGTCGTCACCGGTTTTCCGACCAGCGTGACTGGCGCAACCGACTGGTCAAATCTCAGGGTCAGCACCTGCACGCCAGGCCTGGCGACGCTGTAATCTATCGCTGCCGGATTCACGACCTGTGCCCTGACGTGCTGTAGGGTCAGCGGGGCAACTTCAATCGGTTTCGGGCGGTTCTGCCACCAGTGCCAGCCGTACACACCGGCGACACCCGCAGCGACGAGCAGCAGCACGCTGAGTGCAATCGTCTTCGGATGGCGGTCAACGCCCTGTTCAAGGCGCGAAAAACCCGCCCTGAGAGGTGAAAACCAGCGCGGCGCCTGCCAGTTAACCTTACCCAGCAGCGGACGCAGCAGCAGTCCCAGCAGCCAGAAGAGGCGCGACAGCAGCCAGCACAGTGCTTTAATCACTGTAAAGGGTAAACGCAGGAGAAACTTGAGCACATCCATCGAAAGAACCTTCCCTGTTACAATTTTGCTGAAAGAGTAATAGTTTATCAGGGCAATATCTATCGGCGGTGACAAAGATTTTTCAGGAATTCTGCGGTGGCTCTGAATCCCGTGATTTCGCCTTGTGATAGCTGACGAAATCGCTGACACTCAGCTTAATGTTACTGACAACGAGGCCGCGATGACGACTCCTTCTTTTTTTGTTTCTGCTGACTGGCTGGCAGAGCATCTGACTGATGACAACATCCAGGTACTGGACGCACGAATGCTGCCACCGGGCCAGGAAAAAACCCGCAACGTGCAGGCAGAATATCTGGCGGAACATCTGCCGGATGCCCCCTTCTTTGATATTGAGGCCCTGTCCGACCACACCAGCGCCTACCCCCATATGCTGCCGCGTGCCGAAACCTTTGCGGTAGCGATGCGTGAGCTGGGGATCGCCGCTGACAGACACCTGGTGATCTACGACGAGGGGAATCTGTTCTCCGCGCCGCGCGCCTGGTGGATGCTGCGGCATTTTGGCGTTAAGCAGATTTCAATTCTGGCTGGCGGGCTGGCAGGCTGGAAGCAGGCACAGCTGCCGCTGGCGAGTGGCCCGGTGAACCTGGTGGAAAGTGAATTCGAGGTCGATCACGGTGAAGGCGAGGTTAAACGCGTCACCGATGTGCTGCTGGTCAGCCACGAAGGTGGCGCGCAGATTATTGATGCCCGTGCCGCCAACCGCTTTCACGGTGAGGTGGACGAGCCGCGTCCGGGTCTGCATCGCGGGCGCATTCCAGGCAGCCTGAACGTTCCGTGGAATACGCTGGTCACCGAAGGTCGCTTAAAACCGGCGGACGAGTTGCAGGCTATTTTCAGCCAGCAGGGCGTGGATTTGTCGCAGCCGGTGATTGCCAGCTGTGGTTCCGGGGTGACCGCCGTGGTGGTGATCCTGGCGCTGACCAGCCTTGGCGTGAAAAACGTTGCCCTGTACGACGGCTCCTGGGGGGAATGGGGATCGCGCAATGACCTGCCCACTGTGAACGATTCGCTGTAAGAGCGAAGCGCAGGGGCGGATCTTTTTTCGATCCGCCCTGCAGGTTTAATCGATATTTTTCACTTTGAAGTCACGCAGGAAACTACCCCAGCGCCGCTCATAGAACGGGGTGATATGGGCAGTAAAGAAGTGGCTGATGCCTTTCTCCCCGTCTACCACCTGACAGATATCAATCGGATCGTCTTCTAACAGCGTATCCGTCGCCACGCTGCCTGCGGCCTGAATCACCGCCTCCAGATCGCCATCGCCTTCAATGCCAATCAGCAGGTTCGCGGGCTGGTCAGCATGCTCTTTGATCTGCGCCACATAGGCCCGTCGCACCGTCTTGTATTTAGCAAACAGCTGGGTGAGAGAGTCGATCATCTGCGCCGGAGGTTGCGCTATTTCCGTCAGCAGCAGCGATGTCCCACCCTCCAGCACCGTCTGCTGGCTAAGCGCGCTGCTGCCCTCTCCTAACAGATGGGCAATTTCACGCGGCGAAAACTCTTTGCCGTTAGGAAGTTTCGGATTAAGAAACAGCGCCTCGCCCAGCGTCATCTCAAACAGCGTACGCACCGGCATCACCAGATACGCCTGCTCACCGCTGACCGCCTGTTGCAGGGCTTCAGCCGAGGTGAAAAACGGAATAATGCTGGTGCCGTCATCTTTTTCCCAGTGCTGTAAATCGACCGGGGTCGTGGCATCAATGGCCTGCTCAGGCTGAGCGCTCTCGCCGGGGACCACCACGCTGGCGTCCATCAGCAGCGCAAAAAACTCCGGGCGGTGTGCCGGTTCTGTCGCGGCCAGCTTCAATACTTCTTCCAGACGCGGGTTAAGATCGTTCATTCAAATGTTCCAGTGTGCGCAGCGGGCGGACCGGAAAAGCAGGTCCGCCCCTGTGGGGGACCGATCGTATTCAGATCGGCCGGTGATATTAAACCCGGCTCAGCAGCAGGTTCGCCACGGTTCGTACGCCCAGCCCGGTCGCACCGGCAGACCACTGATCTACGGCACCTTTACGGTAAGTAGCGGAACAGTCAATGTGCAACCAGCCCTGCTGGTAATCGCTGACAAAGTGCGACAGGAAGGCCGCTGCGGTGCTGGCACCGGCAGAATGCGACGGGCTGGCGATATTGTTCAGGTCAGCAAAGTTTGACGGCAGATGGCTGCGGTGGAACTCCGCCAGCGGCAGACGCCAGAAAGGCTCGTTTTCACCTTCAGCACTGTGGAGTAATGACTGTGCCAGCGCGTCATCAAAGCTGAACAGCGCGTGATAGTCATTCCCCAGCGCCGTTTTTGCCGCCCCGGTGAGGGTAGCCGCATCAATAATCAGTTCGGGGTTCATCGCACTGGCATCGATCAGACCATCGGCCAGCACCAGACGGCCTTCAGCATCGGTGTTCATCACTTCAACGGTTTTGCCGTTGCGGTAGCGAATAATATCGCCCAGCTTGAAGGCGTTACCGCTGACCATATTGTCCGCACAGCACAGGATCAGCTTCACGCGCTTATTCAGTCCACGGCTGATCGCCAGTGCCAGTGCCCCGGTCAGCGTGGCAGCACCGCCCATATCGGATTTCATGGAATCCATAAACCCGCTCTGTTTCAGGCTGTAGCCGCCGGTATCAAAGGTGATACCTTTACCGACCAGGCAGGCGTAAACCGGCGTTTCGTCGCTGCCGCCCGGATTATAATCCAGCGTCAGCAGGGCCGGGCTGCGCGATGAACCGCGGCCGACCGTGTGCAGGCCCATATAATTTTGTGCTTTAAGGTCATCACCTTTGGTGATCCGGTAGCTGATCGTATCGCTGGCCACATCGCGCAGCAGGTCAATAGCGCGGGTCGCCAGCTGTTCCGGCCCCAGCTCTTCAGCAGGAAGGTTAATGGTATTGCGGACCCAGTCGATAATCTTCAGGCGACGATCCAGTTCCTGCTGTGCATCATCGGCCAGCGTCGCCCACTGCACTTCACGCTCGCCTTTAGGGCCGCGATAGCCCTGCCAGAATGCCCAGCTGTTCTCCAGATCCCAGCCCTCGCCGCTCAGGCTGACGTGGCGAATGCCCTGATTATCAATTTTGCGCGCAGCGCGCTGAATGCTGACCAGCGGTTCGTTGCCGGTAATATGGATGGTAAAGCCGCTGTCATTGCTGCTCAGGATCGCTTTATCGCCCCAGCGCGGATCGGCCGCAGCCGTAGACAGAGTAATATTCATCGGGGTGGTCATCGCATGGCTCCTTTTCATTTTTTTCATTTCACACCGGGATTGCCCGGCTGCTGCGAGTTTTTACCGCAACGATTGTACAGTCAGACTAACAGAAATATGACAGGGATGTTTTTACAGGATGCGACAGGGAGAAGGATTGTCTACAAACGGGCCGGAAGAATCCGGCCCGTTTATGGCGTGCAGTCGCGCAATCAGCCCGGCTGAGTAACGCCACTGGCTTTAAAGGCTTTCCACTGCGGAGTGAACTCACGCAGGTGGCTAATGGACTTTTGCACCAGCTGAATGGTGTAGTCGATCTCCTCTTCCGTAGTAAAACGGCCAAGAGAGAAGCGGATCGAACTGTGCGCCAGCTCGTCGTTAAGACCAATCGCCCGTAAAACGTAGGACGGCTCCATGCTGGCAGAGGTACAGGCCGAGCCGGTCGATACCGCCAGGTCCCTGAGCGCCATAATCAGCGACTCGCCGTCAACATAGTTAAAGCTGACGTTGAGAATATTGGCCGCCCCCTGCTCCAGCGAACCATTGAGATACACCTCTTCAATAGCGCTGAGCCCCGCCCACAGGCGGCTGCGCAGTGCGCCCAGCCGTGCCATCTCATCCGCCATCTCTTCTCTGGCAATGCGATAGGCTTCACCCATGCCGACAATCTGATGCACCGGCAGCGTGCCGGAACGCATGCCGCGCTCGTGGCCACCGCCGTGGATCTGCGCTTCCAGACGAATACGCGGCGAGCGGCTGACGTACAGCGCCCCGATCCCTTTCGGTCCGTATATCTTATGGGCCGAGAACGACATCAGATCGACTTTCAACACGTTCAGATCGATGGGCAATTTCCCCACGCTCTGAGTCGCATCTACATGGAAGATAATGCCGCGCTCACGGCACAGCTCACCGATAGTGGCGATATCCTGCACCACGCCAATCTCATTGTTGACGTGCATGATCGAAACCAGCACGGTGTCATCGCGCAGGGCGGCAGTCAGCTGTTGCAGATCAAGCGTTCCGTCATGACGCGGGTTGAGATAGGTGACGCTGAACCCTTCACGTTCCAGCTGAGCGCAGGTATCCAGCACCGCTTTATGTTCCGTGGTGCAGGTAACGATATGGCGGCCCTTTTCCTGATGGAATGTGGCAGCACCTTTTATAGCAAGATTGTTCGCTTCGGTAGCGCCGGAGGTGAAGACGATTTCGCGCGGGTCAGCGCCCACCAGTTCAGCAATCTGGTTGCGGGCCACATCGACCGCTTCCTCTGACTGCCAGCCAAAGCGGTGAGATCGGGAGGCCGGATTACCAAAGGTTCCGTCCAGGGTGAGATACTGCATCATCTTCGCGGCCACACGAGGATCGGCGGGTGTGGTGGCAGAATAATCCAGATAAATCGGTAATTTCATTGCTCGTTCAGCTCCGGGAGGTTTTCGACTGCCGCCCTTCTGCGCCCTGCAATCTTTACGGGTGGCAGAAATGAATAAAAGGCCTGCATGGGCCTTTTATTCATTTCCGGGGGCGAAGGATTTGCCCCGCCCGGACTGCGGTCAGGCGCGCAGATTGACGTTAATAGTTTCCTGCATGCGGCCATTAGGCCCACGACGGATTTCATTGCTGTTCTGACGGTCTGCCACTTCCAGGATCTCCTGGTTGTTGACCAGTTCAGCCAGCGTAATGTTGTTGAGGAAGTCGCTGATGCGCTCGCTCAGGTCACGCCACAGTACGTGTGTCAGGCAACGCTCGCCGCCCTGGCAGCCTTCTTTGCCCTGGCATTTGGTGGCATCAACAGATTCGTCAACAGCGGTAATCACTGCGCCCACCGCGATAGCATCAGAGCTTTTACCCAGCAGATAACCACCACCCGGACCACGTACGCTGGCCACCAGACCATTCTTACGCAGACGGGAAAACAGCTGCTCAAGATAAGAAAGGGAGATGCCCTGACGCTCTGAAATATCCGCTAAAGGCACCGGGCCTTCATGGGAGTGCAGTGCAACGTCAAGCATAGCGGTAACAGCATAACGGCCTTTGGATGTCAGTCTCATGGCGTCTACAACCTCGGTGATACCCTGGATGGGTGTTAACAAAATATAGACGCAAGTCTGACATTCCCGACTAAATTGGTCAAGTATTTAACCTACTAAAACACTCAACTATTTAACCAAGTAAAACACTCAACTATTATGCTGCTATTTTATTCACCAGCCGGGGCTCATTCGCCCCGTTTTTTCTCCAGCGAAGAGAGCATTCCCCGCAGGATATTGAGCTCATCGCGCTCCGGGCGGGCACGGGTAAACAGACGGCGCATTTTGCTCATCACCTGGCCCGGACTGGCTTCACGAATAAAGCCGCTGCTGGTCATCATCTTTTCCATATGCTGATAGAAGCGCTCAAGGTCGTCGACCAGCGGATACGGTGACTCAGCAGGCTCACTCTGCGCGTTTTCCAGCGACTGCAAATACGCCATACGCACTTCATAAGTAATGACCTGTACGGCCATCGCCAGGTTCAGCGAGCTGTAGTCCGGGTTAGCTGCAATCGCCACGTGATAGTGGCACTTCTGCAACTCTTCGTTGGTCAGACCCACGCGCTCACGGCCAAACACCAGCGCGACAGGAGCCTGCTGCCCCTCTTCCACACTTTTCAGACCGCACTCGCGTGGGTCAAGCATCGGCCACGGCAGAGAGCGCGAACGCGCGCTGGTGCCCACCACCAGGCCACACCCGGCAATCGCTTCGTCAAAGGTATCGACAATTTTCGCATCGCCAATCACATCGCTGGCACCGGCGGCAAGAGCAATCGCCTGCGAGTCCGGCTTGACCAGCGGATTGACCAGATAAAGGTTGGTTAAGCCCATGGTTTTCATTGCACGAGCGACAGAGCCCATGTTGCCAGTGTGAGACGTCTCCACCAGCACAATTCGGATATTTTCAAGCATAAGGATTCAGCAGTCCGGGAGTTTATTTGACGATGCTAACATATTTTAAGGACATTTACCGTTCTGCCCTGCTATACTACGCGCCGATTTATATCAGATTAGATGATATACCGTTCTTTAACATCCAGCGAGACGATACTTAATATGCATCCAATGCTCAACATTGCCGTGCGCGCTGCGCGCAAGGCCGGAAACGTAATTGCTAAGCACTATGAAACCCCGGACTCAGTCGAAGCCACCCAGAAAGGCAGCAACGACTTTGTCACCAATGTTGACCGTGAAGCGGAACGTCAGATTATTGAAGTGATCCGCAAATCTTACCCACAGCACACCATTATCTCTGAAGAGAGCGGTGAACTGCCAGGCGAAGACCAGGATGTACAATGGGTTATCGATCCGCTGGATGGCACCACCAACTACATCAAACGCCTCCCCCACTTCTGTGTGTCTATCGCGGTACGCATCAAAGGTCGTACTGAAGTCGCCGTGGTTTATGACCCAATGCGTAATGAACTGTTCAGCGCCGTTCGCGGCCAGGGCACCCAGCTGAATGGCTATCGTCTGCGCGGCGGCACCGCCCGCGATCTGGATGGCACCATTCTGGCGACGGGTTTCCCGTTCAAACTGAAGCAGCACGCCACGCCTTATATCAATATCGTGGGCAAACTGTTTACCCAGTGCGCAGACTTCCGCCGCACCGGTTCTGCCGCGCTGGACCTGGCCTATGTGGCTGCCGGTCGCGTTGACGGTTACTTTGAAATTGGCCTGAAACCATGGGATTTTGCCGCAGGTGAACTGCTGGTACGTGAAGCGGGTGGTCTGGTGACTGATTTCGTCGGCGCACATGGCTACATGCATTCAGGCAACATCGTCGCGGGTAACCCACGCGTGGTGAAAGCGATGCTGGCAAACATGCGTGACGAACTGAGCGAAGCGCTGAAGCGTTAATTCGCTATCACGCCCTGGGGCCAGGTCTGCCTGGCCCCTAGCGTAATAACATTGGCCGGATGCCACCGGACATAGCCGGTTGCGCACTCAGCCACAGCATCACCCCCGCCATCACCAGCAATATCCCCCCCAGCAACGCCAGCGAGTTGACCGCCACTGTCTGCCAGCCCTGTGCGGAAGATGCTTTACTCAGACGCTGTGCCAGCGCGCGCGAAAGCTGTACCACCAGCGCCATCGCCGACACGGTTAACGCCGTCCCCAGCGCCATGACTATCGCCGACAGCACGCCCCAGAGATAAACCCCGATCACTTTTGCAAACAGCAGCATCATAATCGCCCCCGAGCAGGGACGCAGGCCCATCGACAGGACCACCGCCGCCTTAGTCTTCCAGCCTGTAGCCTGCGACAGCATGTGACTGTCCGGCACGTGCCGATGCCCGCAGCCGCAGTGTTCACTGTGCTGGTGATCGGCAGGCAGGATGCGGATGACGGTCATGCGGGCTGGTCGCGGACGCAGCGCCAGCCAGAGCTTTTTCAGTGCACGCCAGCACAGCCACAGCCCCAGCGCGCTGACCAGCAGATAGCTCCCCTTCTCCAGCCAGTAGCTGCTGAGATGCAGCTGACGGGAGGAGAGCTTCAGCACGCCCAGCATCACGGTGACCAGCGCAATCGCGACGGCACCCTGCACCACGGCCGCAGCCAGGGTCAGCTGCAGGCTGGTTTTCATTTTCGTCGGATGAGTGGCGAGGAATGTGGCGATCACCACTTTGCCATGCCCCGGACCCAGCGCATGCAGCACGCCGTAAAGCAGGCTGAACCCCATCAGCGTCAGTCCTGCCTGATGAGGGGCGCTGGCAACCTGCTGCAACAGCCCGGTCATCTGTTGATGCAGGCTCTTCTGCCACAGAATGCTCTGCAACAGGATCTGCGGCCAGTGCTGCCATATCCACACCCCGGCCCCCAGCAGGGCAACCAGCAGCAGGGCAAAGGGCCACACCACTCTTTTAGGCAACGGTCGGCTGAGATCGGTTACTGACATATCAGCGTCACCGTCTGGGAAAACTGACGGCCCAAATCCATCTCTTCTGGCGGCGCATCGGCTTTATCCAGTGACAGGGCATAGGCCTGCATAGAGGCGTCCGGTTTTGGCGTGTGCAGCTCAAAGTGGCACTGTGACGCCAGTTCAGCAGGGATCGTCAGTGATTTTTCAGAATCGTAATACATATCAACAAAGTACGTCGGGTCAAAAGTGGAAAAGCTGTATCGCTGACCTTTCAGGGCCTGCGGATGTGCCAGCGGCAGAATAAACTCCAGCACCGCCTTATGCCCCTGGCGCGACAGATGGTATTCCGGCGGCAGGTTGTCGAATTTAACCGGCTGTTTCTGGTGCCAGAACTCGCTGAAGTAGTGCTGACCCAGCACGTTCGCCATCACTTCTGCTGCCAGTTTCTTCCAGATAACCGAGTCGGGTTTTGCCGCTCCCGCGTCGTAAAACAGATCTGAGGAGGTAATTTCATCCATCACCCAGCGCATTTTCAGTCCGGTCAGTTGGTCCCCCTGATGAACCAGCGTGGTCTGCATATCGATAAAACTGTGCGGATGCGACCAGGCCGCCTGAGAAACCAGCGCTGTCAGCCCGATGCCAACGACACTACATCTGTTATAACGTAACAAATTAAACCCCACTTCGGCTTTTGTCGATTATTTTTGTGACCTGTCTTAAAAGCTCTGAATAAAACTGCCACGCCTGGCGACATTTTACGATGGATCAGACTATTCTTGCGTAATCAAAGGTTACTGGGATCGCAGATGATGAGTGCACACTCACCAGAAATTTCTGTCCTCTCCAGTCCACAGCGCCGCTGCCATCTGCTTTTAATGCTCTGCCTTCCTGAACCCATCGTGACGCTGGAGTCGGTTTGTCAGCTTAACGGCGTTGAGCACGCCGTAACCCGGCAAGATATAGCGGAGGTGGCAGAGGAAATCCAGCGTTATCACCACCTTGCTATTGTCGAGGACAGCTCGGGAGTGTTATCTCTTGCGGGAACACCGCTCGATCAGCGTCTGTGCCTGCTGCACGGCCTGCGTCGCGCACTGCGGCTGTCACCGGCATTTATTCAACACTACTTTTCCAGCGCCATCCGGCAACAACTTCTGACTCGTCCTGTCGATAAAGCGCTCTACGACGAACATAATCTGACGGCATTAGTTCACCACTGCGCGCAGCAGCTCGGGCGTGAGTTCAGCCCGCGTGATAATCATTTTTTACAAATCTGGCTGCGCTACTCGTTTGCCTGGACCTGCCAGCCCGGATTCACACCACAGCAGCAGCAGTGGCTGAGTGACAAAAGTGAGTCCCCGCTGGCGCAGGATATTGTGCGCTGCTGGCGCAAACGTGGCTATCAGGCAACACCCGATGAAACCGACCTGCTGACGCTGCTGTTCAGTCAGATACATATTCCGGCCACCCAGCACATCACCTGCGCTCAGGAACGGCAGTTACTGGCGTCCGTGGAGCGGCTGATTCAGCGTTTTCAGGCACTTTCCGGGATGGTCTTCAGCAACGATGCCGGTTTAAGTACCCAGCTGTATACCCATCTCGCCCAGGCGCTGGAGCGCTGCCTGTTTACTATCGGCATCGACCACACTCTGGTTGAAGACGTTGCCCGGCAGTATCCGCGCCTGCTGCGCACCACGCGTGAAGCGATCGCCGCCTTTGAGCAGCAGTACGGCGTGCAATTTTCGGATGAAGAGATGGGGCTGATTGCGATTATCTTTGGCGCGTGGCTGATGCAGGAGAGCGCTCTGCAGGAAAAACAGGTGTTGTTACTGATTGGTCATGACCGTGAGCTGGAGCGCCAGGTAGAGCAGCAGCTGCGCGAACTGACGCTGCTGCCGCTGAATATCAAATATCAGGATGTCGCTGACTTCCAGCGCCACAGCGCGCCGAAGGGCATTGCGCTGGTGATCACGCCTTACGCCACTCCGCTGCCGCTCTATTCACCGCCGCTGATCCACGCGGAGCTGCCGCTTGGTGAACACCAGCAGCGCAGCATCCGCACGCTGCTGGAGTCGTAATCAGGCCACCCTGGGCCGCAGGAACAACACCGGCAGCACCAGCAGCGCCATCACCCAGAACACCCCGCCCTGCATGTGCTGGAACAACACGCCGCACACCATCGTCATCAGCGCAATGCCGCCGCCCATCGCCAGCGCAGAATAAACCGACTGCAGGCGGATCACTTCGCTACCGTCGCGGGCAGCAATAAAGCGCATCGCCGCCAGGTGGCAAACGGTAAAGCTGCCGCAGTGCAGGATTTGCGCGGCAATCAGCCAGCCCAGCTCCGTGGATGACGCCATGATACTCCAGCGCGCTATCGCACAAACACACGAGAGCAGCAGCAGGTCGCGCGCGCTCCAGCGGCGAAACAGTCGGTTGCTGGCGGCAAAGACGATAATTTCGGCGACCACACCCAGCGACCACAGATAGCCAACAATGCTGGATGAATAGCCGGCTTCCTGCCAGTAGATCGCACTGAAGCCATAGTAAGCGGCGTGCGCACCCTGCATCAGCGTCACGCACAGCAGGAAGCGCCAGACGGTGGTTTCACTGAGCATCTGCTTCCACTGCGCCCAGCCGGAATGGCTGATCGACTTCTCCGCCCCCTTCGGCATGACCGCCGGACGTAGCATCATCCCGGCGAGCATCGCACCGCAGCCAACGCACAGCAGCATCAGGATAGCGTGATAGGAAAAGTGCGTGACCAGCACCCCGGTCAGCGCCGAGCTGATGACAAAGGCCAGCGACCCCCACAGCCGGACCGGGCCGTAAGGCAGTGCAATCTGTCGCTGCCACGTCGCGGCCAGCGCGTCGCTGAGGGGCACCAGCGGTGAGAAAAACAGATTAAAGCCAATCATCACCAGCAGTAACCACACCCACTGCGATCCCGCCCAGAAGCCGAGAGCAAACAGCAGCGTCAGTAAAGCCAGCAGCCGCAGTACGCTAATGAGTCGGGAAGGATTGGTCACGCGTGAGGCGATAATCAGGCTACCGGCAAAGCGGGCAATCATGCCGCAGCCCAGCAGCAGACCGATTTTTTCCGGCGCTAAGCCGCTGTCTTTGAGCCAGACACCCCAGAAAGGCAGGTACACGCCATAGGCGAAGAAATAGGTGAAGTAGCTGAGTCCCAGCCAGTAGGTGGAGCGTATTGTCATGGTCCCTCCAACAAAGTGGAGGCTAATGTACACTGCGACGCGGGATAAAAAAATAGCGGAACACTTTCGTGTCCCGCTATCAGGCATCATGCTCCCCGTGATTCAGGGGGAGCCGTTGACGTTATGCGTATACAGGGAAGCGGGCACAGATATCCAGTACCTGCTTCTTCACGCGTTCGCTCACGCCTTCGTCATTGATATTGTCGAGAATATCGCTGATCCAGCCGGCCAGTTCGCGGACTTCTGCTTCTTTAAAGCCACGACGGGTCACGGCCGGAGAACCGATACGGATACCGGAGGTGACAAACGGGCTCTTCGGATCGTTCGGTACGCTGTTTTTGTTAACGGTAATATTGGCGCGGCCCAGGGCAGCATCCGCTTCTTTACCGGTCAGGTTTTTGTCCACCAGGTCCAGCAGGAACAGGTGGTTATGCGTACCGCCGGAGACCACGTTGTAACCGCGCGCCAGGAACACTTCTACCATCGCCTTCGCGTTTTTAGCGACCTGCTGCTGATAGGTTTTGAACTCAGGCTCCATCGCTTCTTTGAACGCAACCGCTTTACCCGCAATCACATGCATCAGCGGGCCGCCCTGGCCGCCAGGGAAGACAGCTGAGTTCAGCTTCTTGTACAGATCTTCACTTCCGCCCTGCGCCAGGATCAGGCCACCACGCGGGCCCGCCAGCGTTTTGTGAGTGGTTGTGGTCACAATGTGCGCGTGAGGGATCGGGTTAGGGTAGACGTCTGCGGCAATCAGACCGGCAACGTGCGCCATATCGACGAACAGGTAAGCGCCCACGGTGTCAGCGATTTCACGCATTTTTGCCCAGTCGCAAATACCTGAATAGGCAGAGAAACCACCCACGATCATTTTCGGCTGGTGTTGCTTCGCCAGCTCAGCCAGTTCGTTGTAGTCAATTTTACCGGTTTCGTCGATGCCGTAAGGGATGACGTTGTACAGTTTACCGGACAGGTTCACCGGAGAACCGTGAGTCAGGTGACCACCGTGTGCCAGGTTCATGCCCAGAATGGTATCGCCCGGCTGCAGCAGCGCGGTGTATACCGCGAAGTTAGCCTGGGAACCGGAGTGCGGCTGCACGTTAGCGTAATCGGCACCGAACAGCGCTTTTGCACGGTCAATCGCCAGTTGCTCAACGATATCCACATACTCACAGCCACCGTAGTAACGCTTGCCCGGATAACCTTCAGCGTACTTGTTAGTCAACTGAGATCCCTGAGCCTGCATGACACGTGGGCTGGTGTAGTTCTCTGAGGCAATCAGCTCGATGTGCTCTTCCTGACGCACTTTCTCCTGCTCCATTGCCTGCCACAGTTCGGCATCGTAATCGGCAATGTTCATTTCACGCTTTAACATCTGCATCTCCTGACTCAACTGACTTTCAATAATGAATGCCCCCGCAGGGGGGTGATGCCAACAGTTTAAACTGTTTACCCGCCTGTTGAATAGCTTGGCGACCGCCTTTTTACGCAAACGATTGGCTTCAGGATTGGCAAGGGTTAGTTACAGTTTCCTGCAAACGCCTGATGCGGAGTTTTCCTCATTTGCCAGATGCTGATTTTTCATCAGGAGCGGAGGTAACGTGCGAAAAATATCCGTTGACTCTCAGGGGGTATTTACAGACTCTGCCATCAGGCTATAAGATGCATTTAATATACATGTTTTATTCCTGATAAGGAGCACGATCATGCTGGACAGTCAGACTATTGCTACCGTGAAATCGACCATTCCCGCCATCGCGGCGCTTGGCCCGCGCCTCGCCTCGCATTTCTATCAGCGTATGTTCACTCATAATCCTGAGCTGAAAGATATCTTCAATATGAGCAATCAGAGCAGCGGTAATCAGCCTGAAGCGCTGTTTAATGCCGTCTGCGCTTACGCCAGCCATCTGGATAATCTGGCCGCCCTCGGCCCTGCGGTAGAGAAAATCGCGCAGAAACATACCAGCTTTGCTATCCGTCCGGATCAGTATCCGATTGTCGGCAAGCATCTGCTGGCCAGCATTGACGAAATGCTGCATCCGGGTGAGGAAGTGCTGGAAGCCTGGCGCAAAGCCTACGGGGTGCTGGCAGGGATTTTTGTCCAGCGCGAAGAAGAGATCTATGAAGAAGGCGAGTTCAAAACCGGTGGCTGGCGCGGCGGCAAGCGCGAATTCATCATCAGCGAGATCGCACCGCAAAGCACGATGATTAAAAGCTTTCTGCTGACCCCGTCCGACGGTAAGCCGGTTGCCGATTATAAGGCCGGGCAGTATATCGCCCTGTGGGTGCGCGATCCCTCTTTTGCCAATCAGGAAATCCGCCAGTATTCACTGACGCGCACGCCGAATGGGCGTGATTACCGTATTGCCGTACGCCATGAACAGGGCGGGACACTCTCCAGCTGGCTGCATCAGCAACAGCCCGGCGTGCATCTGCACCTGGCCCCTCCGGCAGGCGATTTCTTTATTGATGTCGCGGCAGATACCCCGGTCACCCTGATATCGGGCGGCGTAGGTCTGACGCCGATGCTGGCGATGCTGCATAAACTGGCGGAGGATCAACATCCGGCAGCGGTGCAGTGGTTCCACGCCACGGAAAACGGCGCCACCCATGCGTTTGCCGATGAAGTGGCACAGCTGGGTCAACAGCTTCCGCAGTTTTCACAGCAGATCTGGTACAACCATCCGCAGGCGCAGGATGAGGGGAAATACCAGCATCGCGGGTTGATGAATCTGCTGCCGCTGGAGTCACGCCTCAGCGATCCGACCATGCACTATTACCTGTGTGGTCCGCTGGCGTTTATGGAGATAATCGAAAAACGCCTGCTGGAACTGGGCGTTGAGAGGGATCGCATTCACTACGAGGTATTTGGCCCGCATAAGGCGCTGTAAGCCCGCTGCCGGACGTCATTCTCAGGCGGGGTTGCCGATGCCAGCCCCCCGCCTGTGGTTTTTACTCCTTCAGTTTGCGCGCTTCAGCCACCTGCTTTGTGCTGACTGCCGGAGCCTGATTGCCCCAGCTGTTGCGCAGATAGTTCATCAGATCCTTTATCTGTCCATCATTCAGCGTCCAGCCATAGCCCGGCATCGCCAGCGCCATGTCCTGCTCTGTCACCGGCGTCTTCGCCCCATCCAGCACCACGCGCAGCGCGGTCAGCGGATTATCTGCTGTCAGCGTGGCGTTACCGTCCAGCGCAGGAATGACGTTAGCACTCCCCTTACCCTCGCTGCCGTGACAGGTTGAGCAATACATCGCGTAAGTCTTTGCACCCGCCGCGGTGGAGGCGGCAACAGCGCTGTCCGTTGCCGGGGCCGTCACCGGTGGCAGGCTGCGCAGATAGGTCCCGATACTGTTGAGATCGGCATCGCTGAGATACTGCGTACTGTGCGTCACCACCTCCGCCATCGGGCCGGACACCGCTGCCCGCTCGCTGCGCCCGTGCTTCAGCAGCGCGACCACGTCCTTCTGCGGCATCCCGCGCAGCGACGGCGCATACCAGCCATCAAGCTCGGCACCGCTCAGGTAGGTGCTGCTGCTCTGATCCAGCGCCTGCTCCTGCATGGCCCAGCCGCGCGGCGTGTGGCAGCTGCCGCAGTGTCCGGCCCCCTGCACCAGGTAAGCCCCCCGGTTCCACTCTTCGCTTTGCTGCGTATCAGGCTGATAGCGGCGGTCTTCATGGAACAGCGTGTTCCAGATGCCCAGCGGCCAGCGCATCGACAGCGGCCAGACGATATCACTGTCGCGGTCGGGCCGATCGCTGGCCGGGACTTCATGCATCAGGTAGTCATAGAGCGCCTGCATATCCTTATCGCTCATTTTGGCATAAGCGGTATAGGGCATCGCCGGATAGAGATGATGACCATCACGCGCAATCCCCTGACGCATCGCGCGGTCAAACTCGGCAAACGTATAGCTGCCGATGCCCTGGTGTTTATCCGGCGTGATGTTCGTACTGTAGATATCCCCGATCGGCGTAGGAAAACGCAGTCCTCCCGCCAGCGCTCCGCCGCCGGGCGCGGTGTGGCAGGCGGTGCAATCTGCCGCCCTGGCGACATATTCCCCCGGCGACATCGCCCCGGCCGTACCGCTACTCAACATCAGTACCATCGCTAACAGAGAGTATTTCATGCTTTTTCCTCCGCTGATGGTTTACCACTGACCAGCTCGTTCACCGCCCGCCACGCCTGATCTACCGCTGAGTGGGCATACGGACTCCAGTCCGAGTCGGAGTTAGCAATGACGATATTGCCGACCGGCGTACGGGCACGCTCAATAATTTGCTGCGCCTCCTCTTCATCATCAAATAAGCCATTGATGGCATAGGAGTAGCCGTGCGACCAGCGGTTAACGGTAATCGCCTGAATATCGCGCTGATGGTCGAAGCCTGCCCCGCCCAGCATCGCCTGCAGCTGTTCGCGGATCATCTTTTCATGGACGTCAAACGAGGTTCCCAGCAGCATCGCCCGCCCTTTACGCGACTGTTCGCGCGCGCTGAGGCCGCTGCCCGGGAGGGTCGGGACGTACACCATATGCAGCCCGATCGGTTGATTCGGGTCGTGCGGGTGCTGATACCCACCAAGACTGACCGGATAGTCCAGTTTGACGCGGGAATAAGGCGCACCCGGCGCATAGAACTCATGCACTCCCAGTTTCATAAACGACTGCCAGTTAGCGATGGTGACCTTGCTGTAGACCAGTGGGGCTTTCACATTCTGTTTCAGCGCCTCCTGCTGTGCCTGCGACATCTGCGGCACCAGATAGGGGATCATCATATTGTAACCGGCCATCACCACCCTTCCGGCGCGCACTTTCGTCAGTGTGTCGCCGGTCATATAGCTGACCTCCACGCCCTCACCGACGTTCACCGCCTGCATGCAGGTGCTGTTGAGGCGTAGTCTGACGCGGGAATCCGCCCGATCTAACTGGCTGTAGTCAAATTTCGCCCGCACGATGTCATTCATATCGTGTCCGGCCGGATCCACCGCCGGAATAAGCTGGCGTGCCATCAGGCGCGCCAGAGTCGCGTTGCCATCGGGGAAATGGAACACGTAAGGGTCGTCGAGGTCGGCCTGCGATTCGGCATCCATCTGTGGCAGCCCCATGCCGTCAAGGCCGGGCAGGTCGCAGATGCGCGCATCGCTACACGCCGTGGCATCAATGCCGACAGCCTGGAAATCGTTAGTGGTTTGCTGGAAATAGCGGATCGCCTGCTCGCTCAGGCCGACTTTTTCGCGCAGGAACGTGGTGTAGCTGTGCTTGTCCAGCCAGTCCATTTTCTCCTGCTGATTCAGCCCCGGCAGATAATCTTTCGCCACCGTATGCAGTTCAATCAGTGCGTCGCGGTCACTCTGCGGCAGCGGGAAGTCATTGATAAATGCCTGCCACGAGCGCCCGTTGAGACGGTCACGCGGGATATCATCCGCCACCATTTTGCCCGGATCGCCGCTGACGACTTTATCCACGCCAAAGTTTTTCTTATCAAAGTAGACACCGCGGCTCAGGCCGAGGTCGGGGTAGAAGGTTTTATCGAAGCCGCGTTCCATTTGATCCAGATTGATGCCCAGCGTTTTAATCAGCCCCATCATCACCGGGCTGAAGTTCGAGTGCGGGGACTGGAAGGATTCGCTGCCGCCATAGCCGAGGAGCGTCCCGCTGCTGCTATGAAGCTCATTGCGTTTGGCATGGCCGCCGAAATCATCGTGATTGTCGATCAGCAAAATACGCTGCTGTTTACCCTGTAGCTGCTGCCAGAAACAGGCGGCAGACAGCCCGCTGATGCCGGCACCGACCACTACCAGGTCGAACTCTTCCGTGACCGGTAGAGATGAAAAGTCGAAATTAACGCCATCCCGCCCCAGGCGGTGGGCATTTTCAAACGATCCCGGATGGTTGCCCCGCAGTCCGCTCAGCGCCGGTGGATAATACAGCGCGGTATTTGCCTGCTGTGGCGACGCCCGCAAAATCTGCATGGGGGTCAGCCCGGCGGCGACAGTAATGGCGACTCCGTTGAGAAAATCGCGGCGGGTAATAGCCATAAAACGTCCTTAATAGTCTGCTCAGCCTGAGTGGCTTCAGGGGGAGGCTATTGTCAGGATTGGGATATTATTGTCAAACAAGGCAGGGGAATTAGCGGAATAATTAACAGATTAATAATCTTAAGGGCCTGATAAATCAGACCCTTAGTGAATATAAAATGAGATAAAATTGCGGTTAAATCGCTTCTTCGTCTTCTTCGCCGGTACGGATACGTACTACGCGCGCCACATCAAAGACGAAAATTTTACCATCGCCGATTTTACCCGTCTGCGCGGTGCGCATGATGGTATCCACGCAGGTATCCACGATATCGTCAGCAATCACGATTTCGATTTTTACCTTCGGCAGAAAATCGACCATATATTCGGCACCACGGTACAGCTCGGTGTGGCCCTTCTGGCGACCAAAGCCTTTCACTTCGGTCACGGTCATCCCGGTGATGCCGACTTCCGCCAGCGCCTCACGCACGTCGTCCAGTTTGAACGGCTTGATAATTGCATCAATTTTTTTCATGGCAGACCCTTTTATCCCCTTGCGCATCAGGACGGAGATTAGTTTACATTGCCGGACAGGTCACGCTGTGCGGTCCGTCTCTTTTCAGGCAGATAACCTACCATATTCGGGCAGGGTTACCGCAGTGAAAATTATTCTTTAAAATCGGCAGCATCCAGTTCGTGACGCGACAACAATTTATAAAATTCGGTACGGTTGCGCCCCGCCAGCCGTGCGGCGTTGGTGACATTGCCTTTGGTCATCTGCAGCAGTTTACGCAGATAGTTAAGCTCGAACTGATTTCGCGCTTCGGCAAAGGTCGGCAGCGCGGTGTTTTCCCCCGCCAGCGCCTGCTCCACCAGCGCTTCCCCGATCACTGCGGCTGACGTCAGCGCCACGCACTGCTCAATCACATTCACCAGCTGGCGCACATTTCCCGGCCACGCGGCGGCGATCAGGCGGCGCATCGCATCAGTCGAGAAGCTGCGGACAAAGGGTTTATGGCGTTCGGCCGACTGCTTCAGCAGATGATTCGCCAGCAGGGGAATATCCTCAGCGCGCTCGTGCAGGGCCGGGATCTTGAGATTCACCACGTTGAGACGATAGAACAGATCCTCACGAAACTCTTTTTTTTCCATCGCTTTAGGCAAGTCGCGATGGGTGGCAGAAATAATACGCACGTTAATGTCGAGATCGCGGTTACTGCCGAGCGGGCGCACCTTACGCTCCTGCAGCACGCGCAGCAGCTTAACCTGCAGCGCCTGTGGCATATCGCCAATTTCATCCAAAAATAGCGTGCCGCCCTCTGCGGCCTGGAACAGTCCTTCACGGCTGCTGACGGCCCCGGTAAAGGCGCCTCTGGCGTGGCCAAAGAGCTCTGACTCCAGCAGCTGTTCCGGGAGCGCACCGCAGTTAATGGCGATAAAGGCATTACCCGCACGGGGGCTGGCGGCGTGGATGGCCTGTGCCAGCACCTCCTTGCCGGTGCCGCTCTGACCGTTAATCAGTACGCTGACATCCGACTGTGCTACCATTCGCGCCTGTTCCAGCAGACGCAGCATCAGCGGGCTGCGGGTCACAATCGTTTCACGCCACGCTTCGTCACTGGCGGGCGCGCGATGTATCAGCGCATCATCGATTGCTTTGTATAACGCATCGCGATCCACCGGCTTGGTAAGAAAGCTGAACACTCCCTGCTGGGTAGCGGCGACCGCATCAGGGATAGATCCGTGGGCGGTGAGGATAATCACCGGCAGCCCCGGCTGGAGTTTCTGGATCTCAACGAACAGCGCCATGCCGTCCATCTCATCCATGCGCAGATCGCTGATCACCAGGTCGATGGTCTCACGATTTAACACCCGCAGCGCTTCCGGGCCACTTTCTGCGGTCGTGATACTGAATCCTTCACTGCTGAGGCGCATCCCCAGCAGTTTCAACAGGCTGGGATCGTCGTCTACCAGCAGCAGCCTTGCCGATTTTTTGATCATGGGTTGGCATCATCCTGTGACGGGTTATCAGCCGGGCTGGATTTGTCATCCGCGTGGCTGTTGGTGTCTGTCGCATCCGGCGAACGACGTGAAGAGAGACGGCGTTCAATATCGGTCAGGGTATCAAGCTTACGGCGGGTCACCGCCAGATCGTTCTTCAGCGCAATTTGCTGCCGACGCAGAGCGTCCAGCTGACCGTCACTGCTCTCCTGCAGGCGGGCATAGCGCGAACGCTCTTCGGAAAGCTGCAGCAGCGATCCCTGCCCTTCACGCCACAGCATCATCAGCGGGCGCACCGCAGACGGATAGTCATAGCTGAAGCCATCGAGTCGGGTGAGGTACTGGCGGCGCTCGACCGGCGTCACGTTGCCGTTATTCAACAGAACGGCCTGCTTAAAGGCGCTCTGCCAGTTATCCGCCGGCCAGCGGCGCGCTTCTGCACGGGCATCCGCAGGCGACAGCCGGATGCCGCAGTCAACAGCGCGCAGCCAGTAAAGGGGATTTCCCGTTGCGGTAGCGTCGTTAAAAGCCCAGATCTGATCACAGGACACCAGCTGGTAGTCGACGATTTTAACGTCAGGTTCACTCAGGGCAGTCTCGGCACGGTGGGTTATCGTCTGTGACGGTTGCTGGCTACAGCCCAGCAGGCCAAAGGCCAGCAGAGCAGCACCGGTCAGTCTGCCGAAACATCCCTGCCGCAGTGAGGCAGAAAAACGCAATAAATACATCATGATGACTTCCCGGCGATGGTGTTTAATTCGATGCGGAAGCAGACATCAGCTTCGTCGCTGTCGATCAGCTGCAAATCTCCCTGCAATCGACGCAGGCAGTCTTTAGCAATGCTCAGACCCAGCCCGCTTCCCTTGACCGCACCTTTGCGCTGCAAATTCCCCTGAAAGAACGGCTCGAAGATCATCGCCCGTTCAGCGGCGGGAACAGGCGTACCGGTATTGGCGACTTCAATCACCACGCGGTTCCCCTGCTGCAGGCTGCGGATCCAGATATCTCCGGATTCTGCACCATAGTGTACCGCATTGGAGTAGAGATTATCGATTGCCCTTAACAACAAAGTCGGTTCAGCGCGACAGCTTTCAGCCTGTAAATCAATATGGATATTCAGACGTTTAGCGCGGGCGGTCAGGCTGTGTGAGGAAACCAGCTTATCCACCAGCGGGCGCAGAGGAACATCTTCCAGCGCCACCGGACCATCCGCCAGCTTGCGGTTATAGTCCAGCAGCTGTTCAATCAGCGTTTGCAGGTGACGGCTGCTGTCATTGAGGATGCTGACCACTTCTTTCTGGTCGGCTGTCAGCGGTCCGGCGACCTGGTCTGCCAGCAGTTCCGTCCCCTCTCGCATGCTGGCCAGCGGCGTTTTAAGCTCGTGGGAAATGTGCCGCAGAAACTCATGGCGCTGAGATTCCAGCCAGGCCAGCCGTTCACTCAGCCAGATAATGCGCTGACCGAGTGAGCGGATCTCACGCGGCCCCTTAAAGGCCAGACCGGTTCCGAGCGGGCGCCCCTCACCCAGACGATTGATCATGCGCTCCACCGCCTTTACCGGGCCGATGATCATTCGCGTAAACAGCATCACCAGGCCGAGGCTGAGCAGAAACAGGATCAGGGCCTGCCAGCCGAAATACTGGCCGCGTTCAGCAATTTCGCGCTGCAGTTGCAGCCCGCGTGAAAACACCACTTCCCGCGTCGCCTCGACCAGCTGACCGTTCGCCGCAGAGAATGCCTCAAGCTGATCTGCTGCCAGCGGGACCGGGCTGCTGCTGTGGCATTTCATCTGGCTCAGTTGGGTCAGGTTCTGACGCAGGCTCTGGAAGATACGAATGTCCGGCAATACCGGAGCGTGCGCATCCAGCATTTGTGAATAGCGGCTGCGCTGCGTCTGATAGAGCTTCGCCAGCATCGGGTCATCCAGCACACAATACTGACGATAGCTGCGCTCCAGCTCGAGCGCGGTGCGGGCCATGGCTTCACTACGGCGTACGTCGGTCAGGGTGGTACGGTTGGTGTCTGCCGCACGGTCGCTCAACGCTGACAGGCTTTCCCATGCCTGCCACGCCAGAACCAGCAGCGGTAACAGCACCAGTAAAAACGCCATCAGCACCAGCTGACGCAGCGATCGTGGTAACAGACGCCATTTCTTCACGGAAGAGTCTCTTGATATACGTTAGCGTGATGCTAACGGAGAGTGGGATGCGATGAAAGGGCTGTGCCAGAAATGACAATGGCCGGTTCAAAGAACCGGCCATCTGAAGAGGTGGTGCCTAACTCAACGTTGCGTCCGATGTTTGATAACGTCACAAAGTGAACGATTATCGATGGGGTGGACGACAGGCACCGTATTGTGCGTCATTCTGGGCGTTATGGGCACTTGTCCGCTTGCGCAGGGCTGTCATAACCAGGTGAATGAGCCACTGCACAGAGTATAGCAATTGTTGTGCCAACTTTGCAATACGCCGCTTACCCCCCGATAATCCTCAGATTTTATATTTATCCGACGTCAGAAAGCACGATTTCTGACCAACTGGTCCACCTGAGTGTCTTCATTTAGCGACATCTGCTGCATGAAAAATCAAAAATAAGATAAATCAGTAAGTTAAATGTCACCATCTGGAGACAGTGCAAATACGCTTCTGTAGTGAAATGGCAACACTCTGGCCACTGAATCAATGCAAAAAAAAACCGGCCTCAAATCAGGCCGGTTTATTATTCGCTGCGCTTAACGTAAGGGTTACCCCAGCTGTTTACGTGCGTTGCGGAAGATGCGCATCCACGGGCTGTCTTCGCCCCACTCTGCCGGGTGCCAGGAGTTACTGACGGTGCGGAACACGCGCTCCGGGTGCGGCATCATGATGGTCACACGACCGCTTTCGTTGGTCACCGCAGTAATACCGTTCGGGGAACCATTCGGGTTGGCCGGGTACTGCTGGGTCACCTTGCCGAAGTTGTCAACAAAACGCAGCGCCACCAGGCCTTTGCTCTCCAGCTGTGCCAGGTGCGCATCGCTGCGGACCTCAACAAAACCTTCACCGTGAGAAACCGCGATCGGCATCCGCGAACCGGCCATGCCGTCCAGCAGCAGCGACGGGCTGGCCGCCACTTCGACCAGGCTGAAGCGCGCTTCAAAACGCTCTGACTGGTTACGCACAAAGCGCGGCCACTCTTCGCTGCCGGGGATCAGCTCACGCAGGTTAGACATCATCTGGCAGCCGTTACAGACCCCCAGTGCCAGGGTCTGCGGACGGTGGAAGAAGGTTTCGAATTCGTCACGCACGCGGGTGTTAAACAGAATCGATTTCGCCCAGCCTTCACCTGCACCCAGCACGTCACCGTAGGAGAAACCGCCACAGGCCACCAGCGCCTGTACGTCATCCAGGCCGCGACGTCCTGCCAGCAGGTCACTCATATGCACATCAACCGCATCAAACCCGGCACGATGGAAGGCCGCCGCCATTTCAACGTGGGAGTTAACGCCCTGCTCACGCAGCACGGCCACTTTCGGGCGTGCGCCGGTGGCAATGTAAGGGGCGGCAATGTCTTCCTGCGGTTTGAAGGTCAGCGCGACATTCAGGCCCGGATCGCGGTCATCTTTCTTGGCGTCATGCTCCTGATCGGCACAGTTCGGATTATCGCGCAGACGCTGCATCTGCCAGGTGGTTTCTGCCCACCAGGTACGCAGCGTGGTGCGGCTCTCGCTGTACACGGCAGAATCGCCCGAGGTGATGACAAAGCGATCCCCTTCCACCGCCTGGCCGAGGACGTGCACACAGTCGCTCAGGCCATGATCGGTAAACACCTGCTGCACAGCGGCAAGGTCAGCCGCTGCCACCTGAATCACCGCGCCCAGCTCTTCGTTGAACAATGCCGCCAGGCTGTCGCTGCCCAGGGCGGCGATATCTACCGCCACACCGCAGTGACCGGTAAAGGCCATCTCTGCCAGCGTCACCAGCAGACCGCCATCGGAACGGTCGTGGTAGGCCAGCAGTTTGCGCTCGCTCACCAGCGCCTGAATGGCGTTATAGAAGCCTGCCAGCTGCTGCACATCGCGCACGTCGGCAGGCTTGTCGCCCAGCTGACGGTAAACCTGTGACAGCGCCGTCGCACCGAGTGCGTTAACGCCTTTACCCAGGTCGATCAACAGCAGCGCGTTCTCCCCCGTCTGCAGCTGCGGAGTCACGGTTTTACGCACGTCTTCTACGCGAGCAAAGGCGGTGATCACCAGCGACAGCGGCGAGGTCATCTCACGCTGCTCGTTACCCTGCTGCCAGCGGGTTTTCATCGACATCGAGTCCTTGCCGACCGGGATGGTAATCCCCAGCGCCGGGCACAGCTCTTCGCCGACGGCTTTCACCGCCTCATACAGACCGGCATCTTCACCCGGGTGACCGGCCGCAGCCATC
This sequence comes from Erwinia sp. Eh17-17, assembly GCF_039675725.1. Classification (NCBI taxonomy): domain Bacteria; kingdom Pseudomonadati; phylum Pseudomonadota; class Gammaproteobacteria; order Enterobacterales; family Erwiniaceae; genus Erwinia; species Erwinia sp. Eh17-17. The sequence goes on from NZ_JBDFQT010000005.1 coordinate 171,672, forward strand.
CAGTTTGCCGACAGCTTAATGCGCGTCAGCGGGCCAATCTCGGTGGCGGCAATGTTAGTGAGCGCCTCACCCACGGCCAGACGGCCGGAAGCGGCGAAGTCCAGCAGCGCAACGGGAGCACGTTCACCCAGAGCCATCGCTTCACCGTAGTAGCTGTCGAGGCTGGCGGTGGTCACCGCGCAGTTGGCGACCGGGATCTGCCACGGGCCGACCATCTGGTCACGGGCAACCATACCGGTTACCGAACGGTCACCGATGGTGATCAGGAAGGTTTTCTCTGCCACGGTCGGCAGGTGCAGCACACGGTGAACCGCATCCGCTACGGTGATCCCGTCACGCACCAGTGCATCCCCTTTGACTTGCAGCGTGACGACGTCGCGGGTCATTTTCGGGGTTTTACCCAGCAGCACGTCCAGCGGCATATCGATTGGCGTGTTGTCAAAATGGCTGTCGGACAGCGACAGATGCATCTCTTCGGTCGCTTCACCAATCACCGCATACGGTGCGCGTTCACGCTGACACAGCGCATCGAACAGCGCCAGGCTGTCCGGGGACACCGCCAGCACATAACGCTCCTGCGATTCGTTACACCACACTTCCAGCGGGCTCATGCCCGGCTCGTCGTTGAGAATGTCGCGCAGATTGAAGCGCCCGCCGCGTTCGCCGTCGCTCACCAGTTCCGGCATGGCGTTGGACAGGCCGCCCGCGCCGACGTCGTGGATAAACAGAATCGGGTTCGCTTCACCGAGCTGCCAGCAGCGGTCGATCACTTCCTGACAGCGGCGCTCCATTTCCGGGTTGTCGCGCTGTACGGAAGCAAAATCAAGGTCAGCATCAGACTGGCCGGAGGCCATTGAAGAGGCCGCACCGCCGCCCAGGCCGATGTTCATCGCCGGGCCACCCAGGACGATCAGTTTGGCACCCACGGTGATTTCACCTTTCTGCACGTGGTCAGCACGGATATTACCGATACCGCCCGCCAGCATGATCGGTTTGTGGTAGCCGCGCAGCTCTTCGCCATTGTGGCTGTTAACGCGCTCTTCGTAAGTGCGGAAGTAGCCGTTCAGCGCCGGGCGACCAAATTCGTTGTTAAACGCCGCGCCGCCCAACGGGCCTTCGGTCATGATATCCAGTGCGGTAACAATGCGATCCGGCTTGCCGAAATCTTCTTCCCACGGCTGTTCAAAGCCCGGAATGCGCAGGTTGGAAACCGAGAAACCGACCAGACCCGCTTTAGGTTTGGCCCCGCGCCCGGTGGCACCTTCATCACGGATTTCGCCGCCGGAACCGGTCGCGGCTCCCGGCCACGGAGAAATCGCGGTCGGGTGGTTATGGGTTTCCACTTTCATCAGAATATGTGCGTCTTCCTGATGGAAATCATAGTTGCCCTGCGGATCGGCGTAGAAGCGCCCGACCTGAGAACCTTCCATCACCGCCGCATTGTCTTTGTAGGCAGACAATACGTGGTCGGGGGTCTTCTCGAAGGTATTTTTGATCATTTTGAACAGCGATTTCGGCTGAACCTGGCCGTCGATCACCCAGTCGGCGTTGAAGATTTTGTGACGGCAGTGCTCAGAGTTGGCCTGAGCAAACATGTAGAGTTCAATATCGTTCGGGTTGCGCCCCAGTTTTTCAAACGCCGCCTGCAGGTAGTCGATTTCATCATCGGCCAGTGCCAGGCCAAGTTTGATGTTGGCCTGAACCAGCGCGTTGCGCCCTTCACCCAGCACATCGACGCTTTGCACGGGCGCAGGCTGATGCTGAGCAAACAGTGCTTCCGCCTGGTTCATGTCGGTAAACACGGTTTCCATCATGCGGTCATGCAGCAGAGCGGCCAGCGCCCCCCACTGTGCGTCGGTCAGCTGCGGTGCCTGCACGTAGAAGGCCAGGCCGCGCTCAAGACGCAGAACCTGCGGCAGGGAGCAGTTATGGGCGATATCTGTCGCTTTAGAAGACCACGGTGAAATCGTGCCGGGACGCGGCGTCACCAGCAGGAGGCGGCCTTGCGGGGTGTGTTCCGCGAGAGAGGGACCGTATTTCAGCAGGCGTTGCAGGCGGGATTTCTCATCCCCGGTAAGCGGCGCGCTGACATCAGCGAAATGGACGTACTCAGCGTAAATGTCACTCACCGGCAGGTGAGCATCCTGAAAGCGGGCCAGCAATTTGTTAATACGAAATGCCGACAGAGCGGGCGAACCACGCAGAATTTCCATCATTAAAGATCTCTCGTCTCGAAGCGCCGGGCGACGCTTCATTGGGCGCAACAGGGGAAAACGGGCGGTATTATAGTGAATCCGCACCCGTTACGAAACCGTTTGCGCAGATTTAATCGCGATAAGGAATTGCCTGAAAAACGCACAAAACAGGTGGATTTCAGTTGCGGAGCTGCGCGGAGTTGCGCAGAATGCCCCACGCTCAGGACCAATTATAGATCACAAATACTGCCATAGAAGACAGATACCTGAGAATCACCGAGAGATAACTATTTGAAACGCTTTAAATTTAATTATCTTCTGGTCGGGTTGATCACCGTGCTTCTTGCGCTGGCACTGTGGCCCTCGATCCCGTGGTACGGCGGTTCGACCGACCGTATTGCACAGATAAAATCACGGGGAGTGCTGCGCATCAGCACCATAAACTCTCCGCTGACTTACTACACCGTCAATCATTTACCAGCGGGGATGGACTATGAGCTGGCGAAACGCTTCGCCCGTTATCTGGGGGTCAGGCTGGAAGTCACCGTGCGCCCGAACCTTGGCGACCTTTTTGACGACCTGGAAGACGATAAAGCCGATCTGCTGGCGGCAGGCTTAATCTACAACAATGAACGGCTCACGCGTTTTCGTGCCGGTCCCTCTTATTATTCGGTTTCCCAACAGCTGGTTTATCGCATTGGTTCGCCACGGCCAAAAAATCTGGGCGATCTGAAGGGGCGTCTGACGGCGGCCTCAGGCTCGGCCTATCTATCGACTCTGCGTAACGTGAAAGCGCAACAGTACCCTGACCTCGACTGGGCGATTTCAACTGACCAGACGCCTCAGGGCCTGCTGGAGGCCGTGGCTGACGGCAAGCTCGACTATACCGTGGGCGATTCTGTCACTATTGCCTTAATGCAACGCATTCATCCGCAGCTGGCGGTGGCATTTGATATCACTGATGAAGAGCCGGTCACCTGGTATATCCAGCAGGAGCAGGACGACAGCATGAATGCGGCGCTGCTCGACTTCTTCAACCAGATGGGTGAGGAGGGAGCCATGGCGCGACTGGATGAGAAGTATCTAGGCCACGTCGGCACCTTTGACTACGTTGATACCCGAACCTTCCTGCGCGCCATCGACGCGACCCTGCCGGATATTAAGCCCTTATTCGAAAAATATGCCCGGAACATAGACTGGCGCCTGCTGGCCGCCATCTCTTATCAGGAATCACACTGGAACCCCCAGGCCACGTCGCCCACCGGGGTACGCGGCATGATGATGCTGACGCGTAACACCGCCGACAGCGTCAACGTGACCGACCGTACTGACCCCGAACAGAGTATTCGCGGCGGTAGTGAGTACCTGGTGCGCATGATGGAAAAAGTACCGCCGACCATCCCCGAAGACGAACGCATCTGGTTTGCGCTGGCCGCCTATAACATGGGGTATGCCCATATGCTTGATGCCCGCAAGCTGACGGAAAAACAGAAGGCTAATCCGGATAGCTGGGCTGACGTAAAAGTCCGGCTGCCGATGCTCAGTCAGAAACGTTACTACAGCCAGACTAATTACGGTTACGCGCGCGGCCACGAGGCCTATGCCTATGTGGAAAACATCCGTAAGTATGAGATAAGCCTGGTAGGTTATTTGCAGGATCAGGAAAGGAAGCAGGCGCAGCAAGCCGCGATGGAAGCCGAACTGGGTAGCGGCTACCCCACTGTGGAAGCGAAAGTCGCGTTAAACTGATCGGCGTGGTAAACCGGCGGGCCGGAAAAGAGCATCAGCCCCTGCGCTGCGCTTTCTTTTCGGCGCGGCGCTGACGGAAGAAGTCGCTCAACAGCGCGGCACACTCTTCCGCCAGCACACCCTGTTCAGTCTTCACCTGATGATTCATTCCCGGATGCCCCAGCACATCAAGCAGCGAACCCGCTGCCCCGGTTTTCGCATCGCGCGCACCAAAGACCAGACGACCGACGCGGCCGTGCACCATCGCACCGGCACACATGATGCAGGGCTCCAGCGTGACATACAGCGTGGTGTTCAGCAGACGGTAATTCTCAATCACTTTCCCGCCCTGACGTAGCGCCATCATCTCAGCGTGCGCCGTCGGGTCATGGTGACCGATCGGGCGGTTCCAGCCTTCGCCAATGACCCGCCCTTCGTGCACCAGCACGGCACCGACCGGCACTTCGCCCTCTTCCCAGGCGCGCTTAGCCAGTTGAAGCGCATGGCGCATCCAGAATTCATCGTTATTGTCAGTCACCTGCATCTCCAGCAAAAAAAGCGCGACATTATATCTTTAATTGCCGCTTATTCCAGTTGCTGTAGCTCACCCACCGGGGTGACGCGGAAACGATGCTGGCAGAAAAACAGTAGCGGGTTGTCCTGCTTGCTGTCGCTGTAACCGCTGTAAAGCTGTAACGGCGTGCCGATTTGCTCTTCCAGCTGTGCCACCTTCTCATGGCCGAGGCAGCGCATCGCCAGCACCCGGCCTCCCCAGCCGCGCGCCATCTGGCTGGCGATCAGTTTGACCCGTGGCAGAAACGCCGAGTCAAAGTAAACCTGCTCAACCAGCGGCTGCGGCGAACCGGTGATCAGCCAGACGTCAGCATCTTCACTGCTCAGGTAGTCAGTGAGCCGCTGTTGCACCACGGGGAACGCCGTGACGCGCTGACGAAACCAGTGTGCAAACTGTTGCTCGCGCTGCGTCAGGCGCGCTTCGCTGTGGCCAAAGGTAATCGACCACAGCAGCAGGCTCATTGGCCAGCGCGCGGCGCGTCCTTTCAACAGCAGCCCCAGCCCGATGACCGGCAACAGCGGCACGACCAGCAGCAGATTCAGCGGCTGGCGCCAGAGCAGCCAGCGCATAAATGTGCCGAACATATCCTGCTGATGCAGCGTGCCATCGAGATCAAAAAATACGACACGTCGTTCCCGACTGGTTACCAAAGCTTACTCCTCAGGGTCATTGAATCCCATAAACCAGGCAAACAGGAAGCCACCGATAACGGCGGCCAGCCAGCCTGTCAGATACATTACTACTTTCCCGGCAACAATGGTCAGCGCCAGCGGCAGACCGGAAAGCCCAAACGTAATCAGGGTGGCGACCTTAGCATAGCTGATAACCGCTCCGCCAATAGCACCGCCAAGACAGGCGGCAATAAACGGCCGCCCGAGCGGCAGCGTCACCCCGAAGATCAGCGGTTCACCCACGCCGAGAATACCCACCGGCAACGCCCCTTTGACCAGCTTTTTCAGTCGGGCATTGCGGGTTTTCATTAATACCGCCAGCGATGCCCCCACCTGCCCCACCCCGGCCATGGCCAGAATGGGTAGCAGCGCGTTATAGCCATGCGCCTGTACCAGCTCGACGTGTATCGGCACCATTCCCTGATGCAGCCCGGTCAGTACCAGCGGCAAAAAGGTTCCTGCCAGCACGGCGCCGACCAGGACACCCCCCCGGTCAATTGCCAGCGTCGCCCCGTGGGCAATCACATCAGAAATCATGCCGCCCAACGGTTGCAGCAGCAGTATCGCCAGCGAGGCTGTAATAAGTGTAGTCAGAAGCGGGTTAAGGATCAGTTCCAGTGATTCTGGCAGATGCTGACGCAGACGTTTTTCTATCCAGCACATCAGCACCACCACCAGCAGAACCGCAATCACCCCGCCGCGCCCCGGAACTAACGGCTCGCCAAACAGGGTAATCTGTGCCAGCGCCGGGCTGGAGAGGATCCCCGCCATCACGCCCCCCAGCGCCGTGGAGCCGCCAAACACTTTGGCGGTATTGACCCCGACCAGAATATTCATAATGGTAAACACCGCACTGCCAAATATCGCCAGCAGCCCGATGACGTTGGGGTACTGAGTGGCAATATCTCCCACCACATCCGGGCGCTTAACGATATTGATTAACCCGGTGATCAAGCCTGAAGCGATGAACGCCGGGATCAGGGGGATAAACACATTGGCCAGCTGACGCAGTGCGTCACTGAGCGGCGCGCGATAGCGGGCTTTTGCCTGCGCTTTATTATGCGTTACATCCCCCACCCCTGCGCCAGCGACGGGGGATGAGATTAATGCGTGCATCGCATCCGTGACTTTTGCAGCCGCACCGGGCCCGACAATAAACTGATGCTGGCTTCCCTGCTTAACGTACCCTTTTATCCCATCCAACTGGCGCAGGTCGTCCGGGTGCAGCAGACTGTCGTCGCTGACCTCCACGCGTACCCGCGTCATACAATTTTCCAGACGAAGAATATTGGCCGATCCGCCAATACCCCGCAGCAGCGCTTCTGCCAGCCGGACAGATTTATCCATGGGTGATCCTTTTTGAGTTATGCGTCAGCCAGTGCGGCGCGTAAAAAACCGTGATGGGCAATCAGACGCTGTTTCGCCCGATCTGCCGGGAGATCGGCCAGAATCATTAAAATTGCGGTTTTCACTTCATATCCTGCCTGCTCCAGGGCCGCTTCAGCCTGTTGATCGTCACAGCCCGTGGCTTCACACACCATGCGCCGTGCGCGATCGACCAGCTTAATATTGGTCGCCTGCATGTCCACCATCAGGTTCTGATACACTTTGCCGGTTTTCACCATCGCGCCGGTGGACAGCATATTCAGCACCAGTTTCTGCGCCGTCCCCGATTTCAGACGCGTCGATCCGGTCAGCGCCTCCGGGCCGACAACCGGAGAGATGGCAATCGCCGCTTCGCGGGCAATCGGCGAATCCGGATTACAGGAGATAGCCGCCGTGCGGCAGCCCTGCTGACGCGCATAGCGCAGTGCGCCGATGACATAAGGCGTACGGCCGGATGCCGCAATACCCACCACCATATCGTTCACCGTCAGATTCAGCGCCTGCAAATCGCTGATGCCCAGCTGTTCATCATCTTCTGCGCCCTCTACCGCTTTCAGTAAAGCGCCCGGTCCCCCGGCAATCAGCCCGACAATCACGCCGTGAGGTACGCCAAAGGTAGGAGGACACTCGGAGGCATCCAGCACGCCCAGCCGGCCGCTGGTACCCGCGCCCATATAGATCAGGCGACCGCCAGCTGCCAGCGCAGCGGCGGCGGCATCCACAGCCTCTGCCACCTGCGGTAACGTCAGGCTGACGGCCGCCGCCACCGTGGCATCCTGCTGATTGAATTTAGTCACCATCTCCAGCGTCGACAGGTTATCGAGGTCGAGCGTTTGCGGGTTGCGCGTTTCTGATACCAGTGCACCAAGATTCATTACTTCTCCTTTTTTGAATTTTTAATTCATACAATGCTTATTGTATACGAATATTTTATTCTTTGCGGTAAGACATTTTACCCGTCTTAATCATGGAAACCCTCAAATGCCGCGTTAGACTTAGGGCACTGAATGTTATCATTACAGATAATTCAATATGATGGCCCCGAATTCGTAAGAGGAAAAATGATGAGTGCACTGCTGCGTATCCGTCAGCTTTATCCGAGCCTGGCACTGAACGAACGTCGGCTGGCTGACTTCCTGCTGTCGCAGCCGGACCGTGCACGTCACCTGAGTTCACAAAAACTGGCTGATGAATCAGGGGTCAGCCAGTCGAGCGTAGTGAAATTTGCGCAGAAGTTGGGCTATAAGGGCTTCCCGGCGCTAAAGCTGGCGCTGAGTGAATCTCTGACGGAGAAAGATGCGATCACCGTCCACAATCATATTCTCAGCGATGACGCGCTGAAGATTGTCGGTGAAAAATTGTTTACTGAGAAAACCTCGGCGATCCGCGCCACGCTCGATATCAACAGCGAAGAGATGCTGCTGGAAACGCTGCGCCTGCTCAAACAGGCCCGGCGCATTGTGCTGGTCGGCATCGGCGCTTCCGGTCTGGTGGCCAAGGATTTCTCCTGGAAACTGATGAAGATAGGTATCAGCGCGGTGGCCGAGCAGGACATGCACGCGCTGCTGGCCAGCGTGCAGGCGTTAGAGGTTGGCGATGTGCTGCTGGCTATCTCCTATACGGGGGAACGCCGCGAGATTAATCTTGCTGCCCAGGAAGCTCAGCGCATCGGGGCTACCGTGCTGGCTTTTACCGGTTTTACACCGAATACGCTTCAGCAATCTGCCAGCCACTGCCTGTATACCGTGGCTGAAGAACAGACCACCCGCAGCGCCGCCATCTCATCAACAACGGCGCAGCTGGCCCTGACTGACCTGCTGTTTATGGCGCTGATTCAGCGCGATCCGGAACGCGCTTCCAGCCACATTCGTCACAGTGAAGCCCTGGTGAAAAAGCTGGTCTGAATAACAGATTTATATGAATGAATAAAAAGGCCTCTGCTGGCCTTTTTTATTCATCGGCTATATTTGAAAAAAGTAAGAACATTCTATTAAGTCACATCTGTTACCCCACGCCCACTTCTTAACAATGAAATAAAACGATATCATGCGTTAAAACCAAGGGCATGTTTAGCCACGGCGGTGAACAATGATTGAAAAGATTAATTTTATTTTATGGAAAATTAAGTTCAGGCACCATCTGCGCTCTATTTTAAACAAAAGAGAAACAAAGTCAGAATTGATTTTATGGAAAATATCTTCAGATAATATAAGGGATTGGAGAAAATATACGCCGCGTCAGGCCGCCTTTAAATTTTCCCAATATCACTGGAACTGATTATCCGCACCGTTGCTCAGGGCAGCTAACAGCCGTCGCTGACTGATTAGTGATAACTTCTTTTTTCTTTTTTCAATTATCCGGTCAGAATCAGACTGAATGCACCGCCAGTGGTTTTCACTGGATTTAATTGACGCGCAGAAACCTCTCTTCCTTATCATTTTAAGGGCAGTAAGATTTGATTTTGTATATAGCGGTTTACAGTGCCCTCCCTTTTTTGAAGGGTAGCGCAAACAGCGGATCGTTGGTGACGGGGAAGGATTGTGCTATCGTCCTTTCATAAAAAATCCTGACGGATATTGAAATGTCATTATTAATTACTAAGCGCTGTATCAATTGCGATATGTGTGAACCGGAGTGCCCTAACGAGGCGATTTCCATGGGGGATGAGTTCTACGAAATCGACGCCGACCGCTGTACGGAATGCATTGGTCACTACGACGCGCCCACCTGTCAGCAGGTCTGCCCTATCGATCACACCATCATCACTGACCCACAGCATATCGAGAGTAACGAACAGCTGTGGGACAAATTTGTCGAACTGCACCCCGTCGTTTAGCTCTCAATAATCACAGTGGCACAGGCGTAGTGGCGTTCATCGGCCAGCGTCACATGCACATGCACCACCCCAAGCTTATGGGCAACGTCCTGCGCGTGCTGGAAAAAGCGCAGGCCAGGCTTGCCCAGTTCATCGTTGTAAACTTCAAACTGATTAAACGCCAGACCGCCGCGAATACCGGTGCCGAAGGCTTTCGCCGCCGCTTCTTTCACCGCAAAACGCTTGGCAAGAAAACGCACCGGCTGCTGGTGCGCCTGGTACTGCGCCCACTCGTTCTCACTCAGCACGCGCTTTGCCAGACGGTCGCCGGAGCGTGAGATCACCCCTTCAATGCGGGCGATCTCTACAATATCCGTTCCAAGGCCAAGAATAGCCATTAACGACGAGCTTCCCGCATCAGCTGCTTCATCTCTTTCACCGCTTCCGCCAGCCCGCTAAATACGGCGCGTCCGATAATGGCATGGCCGATATTCAGCTCATGCATTTCCGGCAGAACGGCAATCGGCTGCACGTTATGGTAGGTCAGACCGTGCCCGGCATTGACCTTCAGGCCCTTACCTGCTGCATAGGTGGCGGCTTCAGCGATGCGCGCCAGTTCGGCTTCGCGCTCCGGGCCTTCCTGCGCTTCAGCATAGGCACCGGTATGGATTTCAATATAGGGCGCACCCGCCGCGACGGCAGCATCAATCTGGCGGCGATCGGCATCAATAAACAGGGAAACCAGGATCCCGGCGTCATTAAGGCGCTTTACGGCGGCCGTCACTTTATCCTGCTGACCGGCGACATCCAGCCCACCTTCGGTGGTCACTTCTTCGCGCTTTTCCGGCACCAGGCAGCAGAAATGCGGCAGGATTTCACAGGCAATGCCGACCATTTCATCGGTGACGGCCATTTCGAGGTTCATCCGGGTCTGGATAGTCTGGCGCAGAATACGCACGTCACGATCGGTGATATGACGGCGGTCTTCACGCAAATGTACGGTGATCCCATCGGCACCAGCCTGTTCAGAGACAAATGCTGCCTGGACTGGATCGGGATAATGCGTGCCGCGCGCATTACGCACGGTAGCGACGTGATCGATGTTAACGCCTAACAAAAGCTCTGCCATGATAGTCCTCAGAAAATCGCGAAAGGTTTTAAGAAGTGTACAACGATCGCTGTATACAGGGGTATGGCTTGTGGCTATTCATCACCGGGAAGCGCTGCATCTGGTCGTTTTCTCGGCAGAAACTGGCGAAAAAGCTCGGTACTCTTCAGCGGTTTACCGCCCAGATAGGGTTTCAGGGCAATACGGGTAAAGCGTTTGGCGGCGCGCAGGGTATCGGCATCCGGAAATTCGCGCTGGTAGAGGGCGCGTAAATGACGACCGGTAAAACTGCGGTGCCCGACAACCAGGCTGGCGATAAAGCCTTTCTCTTCACGGTAGCTGTAGGTCATGCCGTCGGCCACTTCTTCACCGCTGCCGGCGCAGTGCAGGAAATCAACGCCATAACCCAGATGGCCGAGCATGGCCAGTTCAAAGCGCCTGAGTGCCGGCTCTGGCGATCCGGCATCCGCCGCCAGTGCCTGAATACAGTGCAGATAGTCAAAGAAGAGTTCGCTAAACGCCGTCTCATGTTCCAGCACGCGCGAAAGCAGTTCATTGACGTACAGACCACAGTAGAGAGAGGTACCGCTGAGAGGGAGGGCAAGTGAGACAGGTTCAGCACCGCGCAGGGTTTTGACCTCGCCACGGCCACCCCAGCGCACCAGCAGCGGAGTGAAGGGTTGCAACGCCCCTTTCAGACTGGAACGTTTGGAACGGGCGCCTTTAGCCAGCACCCGCACCCTGCCGTGCTGTTCAGAGAACAGGTCAAGCAGCAGGCTGGTTTCGCTCCAGGGACGTCCATGCAGGACAAATGCGCGTTGCCAGCCTTCCATCAGGTTCAGAGGTCGTCGGTATAGCCCAGGCTGCGTAAGGCGCGTTCGTCATCCGCCCAGCCGGACTTCACTTTCACCCACAGTTCAAGGTGGACTTTCGCCTCAAACATATCTTCCATATCCCTGCGAGCTTCAGTACCGATGACTTTGATTTTGGCACCTTTGTTACCGATCACCATTTTCTTCTGGCCTTCACGTTCAACCAGAATCAAACCATTAATCGTCAGGCCACCACGCTCGTTGGTGAGGAACTGTTCTATCTCTACCGTGACGGAATACGGCAGTTCCGCACCGAGGAAACGCATCAGCTTCTCACGAATAATTTCCGACGCCATAAAGCGCTGGGAACGGTCAGTGATGTAGTCTTCCGGGAAGTGATGTTCGGCTTCCGGCAGGCGTTTACGCACGATGCTGGCGATGGTATCAACGCCCGTTCCTTTTTCGGCTGAGATCGGTACCACATCCATAAAGTTCATCTGCGAACCCAGGAACTGCAGGTGCGGCAGCAGGATACTTTTATCGGTAATGTTGTCGATCTTGTTGATCGCCAGCAGCACCGGCACTCTGCCGTCTTTCAACTTGTTGAGTACCATTTCATCATCGGCGGTCCACTTGGTGCCTTCGACCACGAAGATCACCATTTCGACATCACCGATCGAGCTGCTGGCAGCACGGTTCATCAGGCGGTTGATCGCCCGTTTTTCTTCCATATGCAGGCCTGGGGTATCGACGTAGATCGCCTGATGCTCCCCTTCGGTATGGATGCCCATAATGCGGTGGCGCGTGGTTTGTGGCTTACGCGAGGTAATGGAAATCTTCTGCCCCAGTAACTGGTTCAGTAAGGTAGATTTACCAACGTTCGGACGGCCTACAATAGCAATAAAGCCGCAATGGGTAGTTTGTTCGCTCATTCAATTCCCAGCTTAATCAGCGCCTGTTCGGCTGCTGCCTGTTCAGCTTTGCGACGGCTTGAGCCGGTTCCCACAACCGGTTCTGCCATGCCGCTTACCTGACAGTGAATAGTAAATTCCTGATCGTGCGCTTCGCCACGCACCTGTACTACCAGATAAGAAGGTAGCGGCAGATGGCGACCCTGCAGAAACTCCTGCAGACGCGTTTTTGGATCCTTTTGTTTATCACCTGGGCTGATCTGATCGAGACGGCTGGCGTACCAGCTCAGGATCAGTTGCTCGACCGATTGAATATCGCTGTCGAGGAAAACCCCGCCAATCAGCGCTTCTACGGTGTCAGCCAGAATCGATTCACGACGATAGCCGCCGCTTTTTAGTTCACCCGGACCCAGGCGTAAACACTCGCCGAGGTCAAATTCCCGCGCCATCTCTGCCAGCGTGTTACCGCGAACCAGCGTGGCACGCATACGACTCATATCGCCTTCATCGACGCGAGGGAAGCGCTGATAAAGGGCATTAGCAATCACATAGCTAAGGATAGAGTCGCCAAGGAATTCCAGTCTTTCATTGTGCTTACTGCTGGCACTACGGTGGGTCAGTGCCTGCTGCAACAATTCCTGATGAGTAAAAGTGTAGCCCAGCTTACGTTGAAGCTTATTAATTACGATGGGGTTCATGCGTTACCAATTTCTTAATGCGTCAATTATGCTGCACACGGAACAGGGCTGGACCTGAATACCAACACGATCTGTTTCGTGTGCAGTGGCCTGCCAACATGGCAGACCACTCGTCGTTAATGTCGCCCGCAGGCGATCATTAGTGAATGCCGCCAATACGGCTCAGGCGAACGCCAGTAGGCCATTGCCCTTCCTGCTTGTCAAAGCTCATCCAGATCGCGGTCGCTTTGCCCACCAGATTACGCTCCGGAACGAAACCCCAGTAACGGCTGTCAGCGCTGTTATCACGGTTATCGCCCATCATGAAGTACATACCCTGCGGCACCACCCAGCTGGACTGCGGCTGGCCTGGCTGGCGGTAGTATGAACCCGGCTGGCTGGGTGCCTGGGTAATCATCAGAATACGGTGGGTCACATCCCCCAGCGTTTCGTTACGCGTGGCCAGACGTACGCCGCCCTGCATTGATTCACCTTTTGGCACCTGGAAGAAACCATTACCCACCTCATTGCCGCTAAAGCCGCTGAAGGTCTGGATAAAGTCGCTCTCTTCAACATCAGAGTAGGTTACCGGCAGTGCAGCAGTAGCAGACTGCTGCACCGACACGGTCTTACTCAGCGGATCGTAAGTCACGCGGTCGCCAGGTAAGCCAATGACACGCTTGATGTAATCCATGCTCGGATCTTTCGGGTATTTAAATACCGCGATATCACCGCGCTTTGGATGACCGGTTGCGATCAGCGTGGTCTGGGTGATCGGATCTTTAATGCCGTAGGCATATTTTTCCACCAGGATAAAATCACCGATCAGCAGCGTCGGCATCATTGAACCGGAGGGGATCTGGAACGGTTCATAAATAAACGAACGCACCACAAACACCACGAACAGCACCGGGAATACCGATGCGGTGGTTTCCACCCAGCCCGGCTGTTTTTCAGCTTTGGTCGCTTCAATGCCCTGGGCCTGCGCTGCCGCACGTTTCGCGCGGCGGGCGGGTGCCCATTTAAATTTGTCGATGCACCAGATAATCCCGGTAATCAACGTTGCTATCGCCAGAATCAGGGCGAACATATTAGCCATTCCAGTTCCCTCATAGCCCGAAGGCAGGCTTATTTACTGTCTTTACCCACGTGGAGAATGGCAAGGAACGCTTCCTGCGGTAACTCAACGTTACCCACCTGTTTCATGCGTTTCTTACCGTCTTTCTGTTTCTGCAGCAGCTTTTTCTTACGGCTGACGTCACCGCCATAACACTTGGCAAGAACGTTTTTGCGCAACTGTTTGACCGTAGAACGGGCGATAATGTGGTTACCAATCGCCGCCTGAATCGCAATGTCGAACTGCTGACGCGGGATCAGCTCTTTCATCTTCTCAACCAGGTCGCGACCGCGGTATGGCGCATTGTCGTTATGCGTAATCAGCGCCAGCGCATCAACACGCTCTGAGTTGATCAATACATCGACACGCACCATGTTGGAAGCCTGGAAACGTTTGAAGTTGTAATCCAGTGAGGCATAACCGCGAGAGGTTGATTTCAGGCGGTCAAAGAAGTCGAGCACCACTTCGGCCATCGGAATTTCATAGGTCAGCGCAACCTGATTACCGTGGTAAACCATGTTGGTCTGCACGCCACGTTTTTCGATACACAGCGTGATGACGTTACCCAGGAACTCCTGTGGCAGCAGCATATGACACTCTGCAATCGGCTCACGCAGCTCTTCGATGTTGTTCAGCGGCGGCAGTTTACCGGGGCTGTCAACATAGATGGTCTGGTTATCCGTGGTCACAACTTCATAGACTACGGTTGGCGCTGTGGTGATCAGCTCCAGATCGTATTCGCGCTCCAGACGCTCCTGGATGATCTCCATGTGCAGCAGGCCGAGGAAGCCACAGCGGAAGCCGAAGCCCAGCGCGGTAGAACTCTCTGGCTCATAGAACAGGGAAGCATCGTTCAGACTCAGTTTACCGAGCGCATCACGGAAGGCTTCGTAATCATCAGAGCTGATCGGGAACAGACCGGCGTAAACCTGCGGCTTCACTTTTTTAAAGCCAGGCAGCGCTTTATCCGCCGGGTTACGTGCCAGCGTCAGGGTATCCCCGACCGGCGCACCCAGGATGTCTTTAATAGCACAGACCAGCCAGCCTACTTCACCACAGTTCAGCACGTCAGTATCAACGCGCTTCGGCGTAAAGATGCCCAGACGGTCAGCGTTATAGGTCTGACCGGTGCTCATCACCTTAATTTTTTCGCCTTTGCGCATGGTGCCGTTTTTGATACGCACCAGCGACACCACACCCAGGTAGTTATCGAACCAGGAGTCGATGATCAGCGCCTGCAGCGGGCCTTCCGGGTCGCCTTCTGGCGGCGGAATATCACGCACCAGTCGCTCCAGCACGTCAGGAACGCCAATACCGGTTTTCGCGGAGCAGCGCACCGCGTCGGTGGCATCAATCCCCACGATATCTTCAATTTCCTGGGCAACGCGGTCCGGATCGGCAGCGGGCAGATCGATTTTGTTCAGTACAGGTACGACTTCCAGATCCATTTCCATCGCGGTATAGCAGTTTGCCAGGGTCTGAGCTTCTACGCCCTGCCCGGCATCTACCACCAGCAATGCGCCTTCACAGGCGGCCAGCGAACGGGATACTTCATATGAGAAGTCCACGTGGCCGGGGGTGTCGATAAAATTGAGCTGGTAAGTTTTACCATCGGGTGAATGGTAATCGAGCGTCACGCTCTGCGCTTTGATGGTGATGCCACGCTCGCGTTCTAAATCCATAGAATCCAGAACCTGCGCAGCCATTTCACGTTCGGTCAACCCGCCACAAATCTGGATCAGACGGTCTGACAGCGTTGATTTACCGTGGTCGATGTGGGCGATGATAGAAAAGTTTCTTATGTGCTTCATTATTGAGATTTTTCTGCCTTACAAATTCTGGAACTCTTACGACACGCAGTCAGAAGAGCGCGATATAACAGGCGAATACTGGCCCGAAAGGCAGCATTCTACACTACATATCAAAGGGGTGGAATCGTCGCAGGCAGGCAATAATGTCCGGGCTGCCTTAACGAAAGGGAAACGGGCAATAAGACGGGGTAAATTAAGACGGATAGCAGGCAAATGCAGCCAGCCGTCTGTTCGCCGGTCAGGCATCGGTAGTGACGCGAATAGCATCAGGCGGAAGTGAAACGCTCAGGATCACCGGCTGAAATGAAGCGGAACGCCCCAGTACATTCGAGATACCTTTCGCAATGATAAATCCACCTATGCCCCCCAGCAGTGCGCCAGAGGCGGCGGCCAGATCGCTGTGGAACAGCATCTGAAACACGCCGGCAAGGGCAAACAGCCCGATCAGCGGAGTCATATAGACCAGAAACGCTGAGCTGAGCAGGCTGGTTTCCGCAATGCCCAGCTCGATTTTCTGCCCCGGAGAAAGCGGTTCCGCGCTGGCGATTTTCATCACGTGCGCATTTTTTGGCCCCAGCTTATCCAGCATATGGCTGCCACAGCCTTTACGGGCCGAACAGCTGCTGCAGGACGTTTTGATTTCGGAGTGTAGCGTGGCAATACCGTTCTGCCACGACACTACGGTTGCCCATTCTCTCATCATGGCGCAGTACCTAAAATTACACTATCAGCGATACGTTTGGCGGTCGCCGGAGGAAGTTCACCGACCACGGTGATCTCCGCATTATTGCGTACTTCTGTCTGAACCGTACGACGCCCGGTGCGCAGCTGCTGCGGCGAACTGGTTTTATCAGCAAGCGTAATGTTGATTGAGAAACTGAACAGGCCATCGGAATAGAGACGCGTCTCAACAGGACGATCCAGGGATGGCAGTTGCCGACGGCTCTGCGCCACTTCTTTCATCCCCGCCGGCACCCAGCCAGCCTTCCAGTTAAAGGTCACCTTACCGCCCGTAGGCACAGATGACACCGGAGGAAGTTTGGCGCTTTCCAGCCCCTGCATCAATTTGCGTACGCCATCATCTACGGCGAAACTCACTACGCGATACTGCTCCAGCGTTTCACCATCGCGATCGAGCAGATCAACCCGCAGAGGGAGCTTGGTCTCGCTGTCCAGCCAGACAATATAGCCATAGCGGGTGCCATCACGCGGCACAATGCGGATCACTTCACACAGCTGATCGGCGATGCGCGTCCGTCCCACGGAGACAAAATCATAGGTGGCAGAGAGCTGCTGAAAGTCGGCATACACCAGCGAAGGCAGGGAATCGACAATGTGATCTCCCGCCATCGTAAAGGGCTCTAAACCCGACTCGAAATAACTCACCTCTTTGCCACGCTGGATGATTTCACGGCGCGGGCCGTCCATCTGCAACAGCTGCGCATAGGTTTTGTTATCGATGACAGCATGACGGTAGCGTAAAGACTCAATGCCCAGGCGGGAGACATTGATATAGGCAAGTTCATAGCTGAGTGACTGGCTGGCCTGCTCCATCTGATGTAACAACGCCCCGGATGGCGTTTGAGCGGCCGGGGCGACAGAGGAGTAAATCAGGCTGCCAGCCATAAGGCTGACGGCGCACCAAAGCTGCTTCATTACTGCGGTTGCATTCCTAACGACTGATTACCAGGAACCTGAGCAGCAGCCTGCTGGTCAGGGCTCTGTTCAAACTGCAGCTGTTCAGCATGCAGACGGCGCTGCAATTCATAGTCCTGCAGCAGCGCATTCACACGGCGACGCTGATCCTGGACCTGCTGATTCGCATTGACCGGTGCACTGGCATTTTCAGCCGGGACACCAAGACTGACAGGGGAAGCCTGACCCATCATCGGCAGCGTATTAAAGACCGGAGAGTCCTGGGACTGCCCCTCAACAGGCTTGTTGTACTGCTGAACACCGACAATGACCGCCAGTGATACACAGGCCGCGACGCCAATCTGCGTAATCTGTGCCGCAAACGGACGCAGTTTGGCCCAGAACGGCATAGCAGCGGCCTGCTCAGGTTTTGGCTGCGCTTCCGGGATCAAACGCGTGATATTTTTTGCTGGCTCATTTTCAATCGCAGCCATAACACGGGCAGAGATATCAAAATCCAGCTGCTGTGGGATGTCACCGCGCAACGTATCGCGGATCAGGTGATAGCTTTCCCAGTTTTTCTGCAGCACAACGTCTTTAGACAGCGCGGACATCACTTCGTTGTCCAGCGTTTCACCGTCCATAAGAGCGGAAAGTTGTTCTTTCTGCATGCCTCAATACCCTTCCTGTTTCGCTATCGCTAGCGTTGGATAAGCGGTTGAATTTTATTATCAATAGCTTCACGGGCGCGGAAAATACGGGAACGTACCGTACCCACCGGGCAATCCATGATCACGGCTATCTCTTCATAGCTCAGGCCATCGAGTTCACGTAAGGTGATCGCCATACGCAAGTCTTCGGGTAGCATCTCGATGGTGCGAAAAACTATTTGTCTCAATTCTTCCGACAACATTAAGTTCTCAGGGTTCGAAATTTCTTTCAACGCTCCCGCACTTTCAAAGTTTTCGGCGTCGATAGCATCCACGTCGCTTGACGGTGGACGGCGGCCCTGAGCCACCAGGTAATTTTTGGCCGTATTGACGGCAATCCGATAGAGCCAGGTATAGAAAGCACTGTCGCCCCGGAAAGATTCCAGCGCACGATAGGCTTTAATAAACGACTCCTGCACTACATCAGGGACATCTCCTGACGGCACATAGCGGGAAACCAGGCTCGCCACTTTATGCTGATAGCGAACTACCAGTAAATTGAATGACTTCTGATCTCCCTTCTGCACTCGCTCAACGAGAACCTGATCCGTTAACTGCTCGCTCATCCGAGGTAAGGTCTCCCCAAACTTGTCTCCACGCGTAATCGCACTTCCAGTAAAAACTCAATCTTTATGGACGAGCATGCAATCTGAGTCATTTTCATCAGGAAAGTTCCATTACGCCATTATTTTTGTGGTGTCATCAGGGGACATTTACAAACCCGCACGCTTTTTTTTGCATTCTGATGGATTTGTCGGCCACTGCCTCTCTTTGAACTCCCGGAACGTCCTGGTTCAGGAGCCTGACGACGCCCGCAGAGTAACGCAAGAAGACAGCTTTTTCATCTTATTATCGCGTCATTAAGTGACAGTTCGTAATATTAAACGCGCTAAGTCGCCATTTTTCCATCCGCAGAACGTCTTATTTTCCACTCAATATTTGATTTAGCGCAGCGGGGGAGGTGTACAGGGTAAAAAGCGTTTTTGCCTGGAGAAGTTGAGTGCTATGCTCAACAAACACTCTGTTTAGTAAATTAAACAACATGACCCTTTCTTCTGATTACAGCTGTGATGTGTTGATTATTGGTAGCGGCGCTGCGGGTCTGTCACTGGCATTACGCCTGGCAGAAAAACACCAGGTCACCGTACTGAGCAAAGGCCCGGTCAGCGAAGGCTCGACATTCTATGCTCAGGGCGGGATCGCGGCGGTGTTTGATGAAACCGACAGCATTGAATCACACGTCGAAGATACCTTAATTGCCGGGGGCGGCCTGTGTGAACGTGAGGCCGTGTCGTTTATTGCCAGTAACGCGCGCCACTGCGTACAGTGGCTGATTGATAACGGCGTTCTGTTCGATAAAGAAACGCCGCTAAACAGCGAAGAGCGTTACCACCTGACGCGCGAAGGCGGCCACAGTCACCGCCGTATTCTGCACAGCGCGGATGCCACCGGAAAAGCCGTAGAAACCACCCTGGTGAGCCAGGCGCTGAGCCACCCCAACATTACCCTGATTGAACGCGGCAACGCCGTTGACCTGATCGTTTCCGATAAGATCGGTCTGCCGGGTGAACGCCGCGTGGTGGGGGCTTATATCTGGAACCGCAAACGGGAAATGGTTGAGACCTGCCGCGCACGTGCCGTCGTGCTGGCTACCGGCGGCGCGGCGAAAGTCTATCAGTACACCACTAACCCCGATGTGGCTTCCGGTGACGGCATCGCAATGGCGTGGCGTGCGGGCTGCCGCGTGGCCAATCTCGAATTCAATCAGTTCCATCCGACCTGTCTGTTCCACCCGGATGCGCGTAATTTCCTGCTGACCGAAGCGCTGCGCGGCGAAGGAGCGGTGCTGAAACGCCCTGACGGCACCCGCTTTATGCCTGACTTCGACGAGCGCGGTGAACTGGCCCCGCGTGATATCGTGGCGCGGGCGATTGACCACGAAATGAAACGGCTTGGGGCGGACTGCATGTATCTGGATATCAGCCACCAGCCGCCAGAGTTTGTGCGCGCTCACTTCCCGACTATCTACCAAAAGCTGCTGGCCCTGGGCATTGACCTGACGACCCAGCCGATTCCGATTGTTCCGGCCGCGCATTACACCTGCGGTGGGGTAATGGTCGACCAGCAGGGACGAACCGATGTTAACGGGCTTTATGCCATTGGCGAGGTCAGCTATACCGGCCTGCACGGGGCAAACCGCCTGGCATCCAATTCCCTGCTGGAGTGCCTGGTCTACGGCTGGTCAGCGGCTGAAGATATCAGCCGTCGCCTGCCACAGGTGGCGATGGTGGAGCATCTTCCCGCCTGGGATGAAAGCCGGGTGGACGACTCCGACGAACGCGTGGTGATCCAGCACAACTGGCATGAGCTGCGGTTATTTATGTGGGACTATATGGGAATTGTGCGCACCACGAAACGACTGGAACGGGCGCTGCGCCGCATTAACACGCTGCAACAGGAGATTGACGAATACTATGCCCACTTCCGCATCTCCAATAACCTGCTGGAGCTGCGAAATCTGGTGCAGGTCGCAGAGCTGATGGTGCGCTGCGCCATGGCGCGCAAAGAGAGCCGCGGTCTGCATTACACTCTCGACTACCCTGAAGCGCTGGGTGAGGCGCTGCCGACCATCCTCGCCCCGTGATTAACGGAACAAATAGAAGTCGCGGGTCAGGCTGCAGTGGGCGTCAGAATACTGGTGGTCCGGCCCGCGTATCGTCATGCGGTCCAGCAGCTGCTCACCGGGTTTGGGTGATAACGCCAGCAGGACGCGGTTAGGCGGCCGGGTATCATTATCGGCAACGTCAGTACGAAAACGCAGATGCCAGCCGCGCTGCCGCGCCAGTTCCACCAGCTGACTGCCCGCAGCTTCCGGCAGGATTACGCAGAAGAACCCCTCTTCGGCAATCAGGTTTTCAGCGCAGCGCAGCAGCACGTCATGGGTCAGGTCATGGGTGTAACGTGCCGACGCCCGTTCAGGAGAAGCGCAGTCCGACCCCGGAGAAAAATAGGGAGGATTACTGACAATGAGCGAATAGCGCTGTTCACAGCGCTGCGCCCATTCAACAATGTTCGCCTGGTGGACGTGAACTCTGTCCGGCCAGGGTGATTCCGCCACATTTTCCTGCGCCTGGGTCGCTGCAGCAGGATCCAGTTCCACGGCATCAATTGCTACCGACTCTGCGGTTCTCTGCGCCAGCATCAGGGCAATCAGACCGCTCCCGCTGCCGATATCCAGTACCCGCTGAACATTCGCGACAGGTGCCCATGCACCGAGCAGAACACCATCGGTGCCCACTTTCATGGCGCAGCGATCGTGGGCGACAAAAAACTGTTTGAAGGTAAATCCGTTGGCGCGGAGAATGGCTTTCTGCTGTGACATTTGACTGACCTGAAAGGGAAACGGCGCTAGCATAGGACAATCCGTGACGAAGGAAAAGTCATTAACTCCACACAAACAGATGAAGATCGTGTTCAATCTGTCTATAATCAGCGCCCCAAACTGAGGTAGACCATGACTGTAACCACTTTTTCCGAACTCGAATTAGACGAGAGCCTACTGCAAGCCCTGCAGGAGAAAGGCTACACGCGCCCTACTGCCATCCAGGCAGAAGCTATTCCGGCAGCACTGGAGGGTCGCGACGTTCTGGGTTCGGCACCAACCGGTACAGGCAAGACTGCGGCCTACCTGCTGCCCGCACTGCAACATTTGCTCGATTTCCCGCGTAAGAAGTCCGGCCCGCCGCGTATTTTGATCCTGACGCCGACGCGCGAACTGGCCATGCAGGTTGCGGACCAGGCACGTGAAATGGCCAGACACACGCACCTCGATATTGCCACGATCACCGGCGGCGTGGCGTTTATGAACCACGCTGAAGTGTTCAGCGAAAACCAGGATATCGTGGTCGCCACCACCGGTCGCCTGCTGCAATATATTAAAGAAGAGAACTTTGACTGTCGTGCGGTTGAGACGCTGGTGCTGGATGAAGCCGACCGCATGCTGGATATGGGCTTTGCTCAGGACATCGAAACCATCGCGGCCGAAACCCGCTGGCGCAAACAGACTCTGCTGTTCTCCGCCACGCTGGAAGGCGAAGCGATCAAAGATTTTGCCGAGCGCATTCTGAACGAGCCGATCGAAATCGAGGCCGACCCGGCGCGGCGCGAACGCAAGAAGATTCAGCAGTGGTATTACCGTGCGGATGATATCAAACACAAAACCGCGCTGCTGATCCACCTGATGAAACAGCCGGAAATGACCCGTGCGGTGGTCTTTGTGCGTAAGCGTGAGCGTGTGCACGAGCTGTGCGGCTGGCTGCGTGAAGCGGGCATCAACACCAGCTACCTGGAAGGGGAACTGGTTCAGGCGAAGCGTAACGAGGCCATTAAGCGCGTGGCGGAAGGCCGTGTTAACGTGCTGGTTGCGACCGATATCGCCGCACGCGGCATCGACATTGATGATGTCAGCCATGTGTTTAACTTCGATATGCCGTTGACCGCAGACACCTACCTGCACCGTATTGGCCGTACCGGCCGTGCGGGCAAGAAAGGTATCGCTATTTCACTGGTGGAAGCGCACGACAATATGCTGCTGGGACGCATCATCCGTTACATCAAAGAGCCGCTGAAGCCGCGCACCATTGATGAACTGCGTCCGACCACGCGTGCGCCGAATGAAAAGCTGAAAGGCAAGCCGTCGAAGAAAGTGCTGGCTAAACGCAAAGAGCTGAAAGACAAAGAGAAGCAGGAAGAAAAACCGCGCGTCAAAGAGCGTCACCGCGACAGCAAGAACGTGGGTAAACGCCGTAAGCCGACCGCTAAAACGAACAGTGCTGAATAATCACACTGCACGACAAAAAACCGCCCTCCAGGGGCGGTTTTTTATTGCCGTAAAAACATCAAAACGCAGAGTCTGGCCAGAAACTGGCCCTTTTCACACAAAGTGATACGTTGAGCAGAGAGCGGCGTTAAAAAAAAGCCAGACCGCCTTTTGTTATCATTGTGTTAAATAAATAAAGCGGAAGGTGACTTAATCACCTTCCGCTCAATGATCTCTGGCTGATGGTGGTTACAGACTTTCAGTAAAGGTGCGGGTAATCACATCTCGCTGCTGTTCTGGCGTGAGTGAGTTAAAACGCACGGCATAACCTGAAACACGGATAGTCAGCTGCGGATATTTTTCCGGATGTTCGACTGCGTCTTCCAGCGTTTCGCGGCTCAGAACATTCACATTCAGGTGCTGGCCACCCTCGACACGCACCTGCGGTTTCATTTCCAGTGGAATTTCACGATATTCAATCTGGCCGAGATCGCTGACAGGCACAACCTGATCTTCGCTGTAACCCGCCTTCGCACACACGCAACGCGCTTCGGCTTTATCGCTGTCCAGCAGCCAGAAAGAGTTCAGTAACGCACTATTGGTGGCTTGAGTAATTTGAATTCCGGTAATCATATTGTTGCCTCCCAGGCAATGGGCACTAAACCAACGTTCAGCGCCTGGTTGATGGATAAACCCTTATTCTTCTGGGATCTGTATACCAGCACGAGAATGGTGTCTCTTTGATACAAATCAACCTGAGGCCCGGCGGATACCGCATAAAAACAGCAACTTTCTGTTTTATATCAATTTTATCAAAGTCTGAAATTATTCTTTTTTTGCAAATTTTCAATTATTTTTTAAGTACACCCTTGCAGCAAAGCGCGATAAGCTACGCCCTTTGATGACTAACAGGAGACGGTAATGGTCAATACCATGACCTGGCACGATGTGCTGGCAGAGGAAAAAGAGAAACCTTATTTCAGGGAAACGCTGGCACAGGTCGCGGCAGAGCGTGCGGCCGGTAAAACCGTCTATCCCCCGCAAAAAGACATTTTTAATGCCTTTCGTCTGACCGAACTGGGTGAAGTGAAAGTGGTGATCCTGGGCCAGGATCCCTATCACGGCCCGAACCAGGCACACGGACTGGCGTTCTCTGTCCTGCCCGGCGTGGCCGTTCCCCCTTCGCTGGTCAATATGTACAAAGAGCTGGTGACTGACATCCCCGGTTTTGAACGCCCGAAGCATGGTTTTCTCGAAAGCTGGGCGCGCCAGGGGGTGATGCTGCTTAACACGGTGTTGACGGTGGAAGCCGGTCACGCCCATTCTCATGCGAAATTTGGCTGGGAAACCTTTACGGATAACGTTATCGCGGCCATTAACCAGCATCGCGAAGGTGTGGTATTTCTGCTGTGGGGATCTCACGCGCAGAAAAAGGGCAGCATTATCGATCGCAGCCGCCACCACGTACTGCAGGCACCGCACCCTTCCCCGCTGTCGGCCCATCGCGGTTTCTTCGGATGTGGCCATTTTTCAAAGACTAACCAGTGGCTGAGCGAGCACGGCGAACAGCCGATTGACTGGCTTCCACAGCTCCCCGCACAGTAACCAACCTCGCCAGGGGGCAGCGCCCCCTTTAGCGTCAACGCCTTTCCCCTGTTTACATCCGCACACGAAAAAATGCGATTTACATCACAATTTCTTATCAAGATTTCCCCTTCCCTGCCGATCTGATCGGCTTCAGGGAGCAAATTCATGCTCCCGGTATGGGCTGGAATTCATTCAGGGGAGAAGAACGGATGTTATCTGTGAAGAATATGAAAGTAGGTGTTCGCCTGGGGGCCGCATTTGCCCTGATTATACTGCTGCTGATTGTCGTCAGCGCCACAGCAACGATTAAGATTGGCAGCATCAATCAGTCGGTTGACAGCATTGTCAGCGATCGTTACCTCAAGGTCCGCCTGGCCTTTGACGTGCGCGACGGCGTTAACGATCAGATCAAGTTTTTACGCGGCATGGTGCTGGATGCTGCCAGCCCGGAAAAAAATGTTAAACGCTTCGATCAGCTTGAGAGTGCCACGCAGAAAACCAACGTGGCGATTGATAACATTGCCCGTCTGCAAAGTACCGAAGTCGGGATTAAGAAAATCCAGGATGTGAAAGAGGCGGCACAGCGCTTCGAGCAAGAGAAACAAACGCTGCTGACGCTGATCCGTGCCGGACAGGTGCAACCCGCTACCGAGTACGTTCTGAGAAAAATCACCACCAGTCAGAATGCGTTTCTCGATATCGTGGTCAGCTTTGCTAACTCGCAGTCAGGGCAGCTTCAGGCCGAAGGAGCAAAGGCCGTCAGTGACGCTTCTACCGCGATCCAGGTCACGCTAATCTTCTCAATGCTGGCGGTTGCGCTGGCCATCCTGCTCGGCTTTATTCTCACCCGCTCGATCGTGCGCCCGCTGCGCGAGGCCGTCAGCGTGGCGGAAAATGTGGCTGCCGGTGACCTGCGTACCACGATTGATGTCACCTCCACCGACGAAACCGGCCAGCTGATGCTGGCGCTTAAGAACATGAACGAAAATCTGCTGAAAATTGTTTATGAAGTTCGCTCCGGTACTGACCTGATCGCTACCGCATCCAGTGAAATTTCAGCGGGCAATATGGACCTCTCTTCCCGCACCGAACAGCAGGCCAGTTCGCTTGAAGAGACCGCCTCCGCGATGGAGCAGATCACCGCCACGGTGAAACAGAATGCCGACAATGCGCGCCAGGCCAATCAGCTGGCGGTACAGGCTTCTCAGGTTGCCGTACAGAGCGGTGATGCGGTGAAGCAGGTGGTCAGCACCATGGAGATGATTAACGGCTCGTCGAAGAAAATCGTCGATATTATCAGTGTGATTGACGGTATTGCCTTCCAGACCAATATCCTGGCCCTGAATGCGGCGGTAGAAGCCGCACGAGCCGGTGAACAGGGCCGTGGCTTTGCCGTCGTTGCCTCGGAGGTTCGCAGCCTGGCACAGCGCTCAGCCTCTGCCGCTAAAGAGATTGCACAGCTGATTCAGGACTCGGTTTCCCGCGTGGATGAAGGTGGCCGCCAGGTGGCTAAAGCGGGCCTCACCATGGATGAGGTGCTCAACAGCGTGAAAAATGTCACCGGAATTATTGGAGAAATCACGGTTGCCAGCGCCGAACAGAGCACCGGTATTGATGAGATCAACATGGCGATTACGCAGATGGACCAGGTCACCCAGCAGAATGCAGCCCTGGTGAATCAGTCGGCAGCCGCGGCGCAGTCCATGCAGGAGCAGGCGGAACAACTTTCGCTGGCCATTCGCGCATTTAAAGTGAATGAACCGGCCTTTAGCTAAGATTCAGGGCAAAAAAATAGCCGCACGGAGCGGCTATTTGAAATACGGGGTGGCCGGAAAAAGGTCACCCCGGCAAGAATTAGCCTTTGGCCTTGGCGACGGCTACCATCGCCGGGCGCAGCAGGCGACCATTCAGCGTATAACCACGCTGCATCACCATCATCACGTGATTTGGCGCCACATCTTCTGACTCCATCATCGACATGGCCTGATGAACTTCCGGGTTAAACGGAACATTCGTATCGCCTACCACTTCCACGCCGAACTTGCGCACCGCGCCCAGCAGGGATTTCATGGTCAGTTCGATACCTTCAATCATTGAGGCCAGCTCAGGATTGGATTTATCTGCAACTTCCAGCGCGCGCTCCAGGCTATCAATCACTGGCAGCAGCTCATTGGCAAATTTTTCCAGCGCAAATTTGTGCGCTTTTTCTACATCCAGTTCAGTACGACGACGGATGTTTTCGATCTCCGCCTGAGCGCGCAGCTGGGCTTCACGCACGCCACCCTGAGATTCGGCAAGCTGCGCTTCCAGTTCTGCAATACGCTCATCACGCGGGTCCACCACTTCTGCTGTCTCCGCGTCCTGATTCTGGGCCTGCTCCATCTCAATTTCGTCTGAGACTTGCTCGTTAGGTGTGTTCTGTTCTTTACTACTCATGAATTTCTCCGCGTTTGTGCATATTCATCTCGCTGGTTCGCTTATTATGGGGATCAGAATCGCGGTTTCAAGGGAACCAGTCACATTGTCGGGGGAGTTTACCTCGTGAGGAATGCCAGGAACATGAATAACCACTTCAACTGCATCGGGATCGTGGGCCATCCACGCCATCCTACCGCGCTCACCACCCACGAAATGCTGTATCACTGGCTGACGGCAAAGGGCTATAAGGTGATTATTGAGCAGCAGATTGCGCGTGAGTTAAAACTGGAAGGTGTACAAACCGGTACGCTGGCAGAAATTGGCCGCAATGCCGACCTGGCGGTGGTGGTCGGGGGTGACGGCAATATGCTGGGCGCCGCCAGAGTGCTGGCGCGTTACGACATTAAAGTGATCGGGATTAACCGCGGTAACCTTGGTTTTCTTACCGACCTCGACCCGGATAACGCCCAGCAGCAGCTCGCCGATGTGCTGGAAGGGGAATATTTTGTCGAGAGCCGTTTCCTGCTGGAAGCCCAGGTGTGCCGTCAGACAGGCGCGCCACGCATTGGCACCGCGATCAACGAAGTGGTGCTGCACCCCGGTAAAGTGGCGCATATGATCGAATTCGAAGTTTATATTGATGAAAACTTCGCCTTCTCTCAGCGTTCTGACGGGCTGATCATTTCCACCCCGACCGGCTCCACGGCCTATTCACTGTCGGCCGGAGGCCCCATTCTGATGCCGACGCTGGATGCTATCGCCATCGTGCCCATGTTCCCGCATACGCTGTCAGCGCGCCCGCTGGTGATTAACAGCAGCAGCACTATTCGCCTGCGTTTTTCCCACATGCGCAGCGACCTGGAGATCAGCTGCGACAGCCAGATAGCACTGCCTATCCAGCAGGGGGAGGATGTGTTAATCCGCCGCAGCGATTACCATCTCAATCTGATACACCCGAAAAATTACAATTATTTCAACACGCTAAGTTCAAAGCTCGGGTGGTCAAAAAAATTATTCTAAAACTGCTTTCAGCTGGTTTACTGTTTATAAAACCAGTATATACTGTATGAAAACCCATATCTGTGTTTCCATACAGGAATATCATCATGCTGGCACAACTGACCATCAGTAATTTTGCGATTGTACGCGAGCTGGAGATCGACTTTCAGCGTGGAATGACGGCGATTACCGGCGAGACCGGTGCAGGTAAATCCATTGCTATTGATGCTCTGGGTTTATGCCTGGGTGGTCGTGCCGATGCAGATATGGTGCGTCAGGGTGCAGCGCGTGCCGATATCTGTGCGCGCTTCTCACTGAAAGATACCCCTTCAGCGCAGCGCTGGTTAAACGATAACCAGCTCGACGACGGCAACGAGTGTCTGCTGCGCCGGGTAATTAGCAGCGATGGTCGTTCGCGCGGCTTTATTAACGGCACTGCGGTTCCGCTGTCCCAGCTGCGCGATCTCGGCCAGACCCTTATCCAGATCCACGGCCAGCATGCCCATCAGCTGCTGTTGAAACCCGACCATCAGAAAACGCTGCTGGATGCCTATGCGGGCGAACCGGTACTCATGCAAAGCATGGCGCAGCACTATCGCCAGTGGCACCACAGCTGCCGCATGCTGGCACAGCATCAGCAGCAGTCACAGGAGCGTGAAGCCCGCCGTGAACTGCTGCAGTACCAGCTGAAAGAGCTGAATGAATTTGCCCCGGTCAGCGGCGAATATGAACAGATCGACGAAGAGTACAAACGCCTTGCCAACAGCGGCCAGCTTCTTTCAACCAGTCAGCAGACTTTGCTGATGCTGGCCGATGGCGAAGACAATAATCTGCAAAGCCAGCTGTATACGGTGCGCCAGCTGATGACAGAGCTGATTGAGATGGACGATAAACTCAGCGGTGTCTCTGGCATGCTGGAAGAAGCGGCCATCCAGATCAGTGAAGCCAGCGATGAACTTCGTCACTACTGCGATCGGCTGGATCTGGACCCCAACCGGCTGCACGAGCTGGAGCAACGCCTGTCCCGTCAGATTGGGCTGGGCCGCAAGCACCACATCGCTCCGGAAGAGCTACCGGCATTCCATCAGCAGCTGCTGGCAGAACAGCAGCTGCTGGACCAGCAGGAAAGCGATCAGGACGAACTGAGCGAGGCGGTCAACACACACTATGCCGCAGCCCTGAGCTGTGCGCGGCAGCTGCACGAGCGCCGCGTACACTTTGCCGATGAGCTGAGCGGGTTAATCACCGAGAGTATGCATACGCTATCGATGCCGCACGGTCGTTTAGCCATCGACATTCAGTTCAACCCTGACCACCTGACGGCAGAAGGCGCCGACCGCATTGATTTCCGCGTCAGCACCAACCCAGGCCAGCCGGTTCAGCCGCTGGCGAAAGTGGCTTCAGGTGGTGAGCTTTCACGTATTGCGCTGGCCATTCAGGTGATCACCGCCCGTAAGATGGATACCCCGGCACTGATTTTCGACGAAGTGGATGTCGGCATCAGCGGACCAACGGCAGCCGTGGTTGGCAAAATGCTGCGCCAGCTGGGAGAATCAACGCAGGTGATGTGCGTTACGCACCTGCCGCAGGTGGCAGGTTGTGGACATCAGCATTTCTACGTCAGCAAAGAGACCGATGGCGCCATGACAGAGACGCATATGCGCGCGCTGGACAAGCGTTCCCGCCTGCAGGAACTGGCCCGTTTGCTGGGCGGCAGCGAGGTCACACGCAACACGCTGGCGAACGCAAAAGAACTTTTAGCCGCCTGACCATTGCACTTTTTAAGCGGATTGTGGTCATATCGTTGCTTCGCAGAGGTTTTAAACTGCGGAAAGGTTTATTATCATCGGCAAGTTACACTGGTATCATCGTTGCATACTGATAAACCCGAAAGACCCGGAGCTGCGGTTTCAGGGGAAACGAATATAGCCACAAAGGAATAAACATTGATTATGCGCTGTAAAACGCTGACTGCTGCCGCAGTGGTTCTTCTGATGATGACCGCTGGTTGTTCCACTCTGGAGCGCGTGGTTTACCGCCCGGATATCAACCAGGGCAACTATCTGGTCGCCAACGATGTTGCCAAGATCCACACTGGCATGACGCAACAGCAGGTTGCTTACACTCTGGGTACGCCGATGATGCATGACCCGTTTGGTAACAACGTGTGGTATTACGTGTTCCGTCAGGAGCCAGGCCACGAGCCGGTGAAACAGCAGACGCTGACGCTGACCTTTGATCAGAGCGGTACGCTGACCAACATTGATAACAAACCGGCATTAAGCAAAAACGAAGGTTAATTTTTGCTGACCCCGGTCAAAAAATAAGGCGCCCAGAAGGCGCCTTATTTTTTTGCTGCACGTTCCGCTCGCTGACGGCGCAGATCTTTCGGGTCGGCAATCAGCGGGCGATAGATTTCAACCCGATCGCCGCTTTGCACCACATCATGAAGTTTCACCGGGCGACTGAAGATCCCTACTTTGTTTTCCTGCAGGTCGATATCGCTACGCAGCTCCAGCAGGCCGGAGGCCAGGATAACCTGCTCAACGGTACTGCCCTCCTCCACCCTGACGCTGTAAAGATACTGTTTGTCGGGCAAGGCATAAGCCACTTCGACAGCGATATCAGGCACTGTAAACCTCTTTAGCACGCTGAGTGAATGCCTGCACCATGCTGCTGGCGAGTTCTTTAAAGATGCGTCCAAACGCCAGTTCGACCAGCATATTGGTAAACTCAAAATCCAGGTTTAACTCCACCTTGCAGGCTTCTTCGCTCAGCGCAGTAAAGCGCCAGCCGCCAGTGAGTTTACGGAATGGCCCGTCGACCAGCTGCATGTGGATGCTCTGATTATCGGTCAGGGTATTACGTGTTACGAAGGTTTTACTGATACCGGCTTTAGAGACATCCACTGCTGCGGTCATCTGATCGTCACTGGCATCCAGCACCCGACTGCCGGTACAACCCGGCAGAAACTGCGGGTAGCTGTCGACATCATTCACTAACCGGTACATTTGTTCCGCACTATACGGCACCAGCGCCGAACGACTAATCTGGGACATATCTATTCCTGTCATTTTTTATAACGAAGTAATAATACCATTGCAGGCAATCAAACAAAAATTCTCTCCTGACGGGCATCTGCTAGAATACCCGTTTCCCCCGCCAGTAGCGTAACAGGGGATGCGATTAATCACTGCTTCATGTACACTAAGTGGCACTATGACAAAGAAAAAAGCACATAAATCCGGTTCCGCGACCATTGCCATGAACAAGCGCGCCCGCCACGAATATTTCATCGAAGATGAGTTCGAAGCCGGGCTTTCGCTCCAGGGATGGGAAGTCAAATCTCTCCGCGCCGGTAAGGCCAATATCAGCGACAGCTACATTATGCTGCGCGATGGCGAAGCCTACCTGTTCGGGTCAACTTTCCAGCCGTTGAGCGTTGCTTCATCGCATTATGTCTGCGACCCGACGCGCAGCCGCAAGCTGCTGCTGAAAAAGCGCGAGCTCGACACTCTGATTGGCAAAGCCAACCGCGATGGTTACACCATCGTGGCACTGTCGATGTACTGGAAAAATGCCTGGGCCAAGCTGAAAATCGGCTTAGCCAAAGGTAAGAGAGAGCACGACAAGCGCGACGACATTAAAGATCGTGAGTGGAAATTAGACAAAGCACGTATCATGAAACACTCAAATCGCTAACCTACTGGTACAGCGACAGGTTTTTCTGATATACTGCGAAACAGTACTTGGGGCTGATTCTGGATTCGACAGGATTTGCGAAGCCCTAGGAGCATGCCGAGGGGCGGTTTGCCTCGTTAAAAGCCGCAAAAAAATAGTTGCAAACGACGAAAACTACGCACTAGCAGCTTAATAACCTGCTCAGAGCCCTCTCTCCCTAGCTTCCGTTCTTAAGACGGGGATTCAAGAGAGGTCAAACCTAAAAGAACTCGTGTGGATACCCGGCCTGGGGTTGAAGCATTAAATCCAATCAGGCTAGTTTGTCAGTGGCGTGTCTGTTCGCAGCTGACCGGCGAATGTAAAGACAGACTAAGCATGTAGTGCCGACGGTGTAGTAATTCTGGACGCGGGTTCAACTCCCGCCAGCTCCACCAAATCTTTTCGCGGCGGTTCCAGAGCCGACCGCGTAGAAGTCCTGAAAGCCCGCAAGGCGTAAGCCCTGCGGGCTTTTTTGTGCCTGTAATTTGTCCTGGGAAGTCTGAATCCAACTCATTGAATCCGAAACTTTTAGGCACCTTGTTAGGCACCTCATAAAGCATTGTAGTTTTTGAGATGCCTAAAACTATGTAAACCCCACAACGGCAAGATAAACCAAACCTCTATCCGTGAAGGAAATCGAATCAGCCAAACCCAAAGAAGCGGACTACGTTCTCTATGATGGCGATGGCCTTGAGCTACTTATCAAATCCAGCGGGAGTAAAATCTGGCAGTTTCGCTACATTCGCCCTGTCACCAAGAAACGTGCGAAGAAGAGCATAGGCCCCTACCCGTCAGTTACGCTTGCCGATGCCAGAAACTATCGAGCAGAGTCTCGCTCTCTCCTTACGAAACAAATCGATCCACAGGAAAATCAGCAAGAACAACTTCGCAGTTCGCTTAAAGCTAAAACCAATACTTTCCAGCTCGTTGCCGAGCGTTGGTGGAATGTGAAGAAAGCTAGTGTGACAGAGGGAGGACTATGCGGAAGATATCTGGCGCTCTCTTGAAAGAGATGTCTTTCCTGCGATTGGCGACGTTAGCGTTACAGATATTAAAGCTCATACACTGGTCCAGGCCGTGCAACCGGTTCAGGCCAGAGGAGCACTGGAAACAGTCCGTCGCCTTTGCCAGCGAATTAATGAAGTGATGATCTATGCCCAGAACACGGGCCTGATTGATGCTGTTCCCAGCATTAATATCGGTAAAGCCTTCGAGAAACAACAGAAGAAAAACATGCCAAGTATCCGCCCGGAGTAACTACCGGAGTTAATGCAAACTATGCGTACGGCTAGCATCAGTATGTCAACGTGGTGCTTGTTCATGTGGCAACTTCTCACCATAACCCGTCCCGCCGAAGCAGCTGAAGCTCGATGGGATGAGATCGATTTTGATGATAACGAATGGAAAATTCCAGCAGCTCGAATGAAGATGAACCGGGATCATACGGTTCCATTATCCGATGAGGCTCTCTCTATTCTGGAAATGATGAAGTCACTAAGTGGTGGCCGAGAGTTTATCTTTCCCAGTCGCATCAAACCAACCCAACCAATGAACAGCCAAACAGTGAACGCAGCACTCAAGCGTGCTGGGTTAGGAGGTGTTCTCGTATCACACGGTTTACGTTCTATCGCAAGTACGGCTCTCAATGAGCAAGGGTTTCCGTCTGATGTTATTAAAGCCGTAGCATGTAGGGCACCGAGTTGACCCGCACGAAAGCCTTGGTTGGGCACTAACTTTTGCGCGGCTAGATTCAGAGCACCATTCGAACCCCTGAAAAAATTAGGCATTTTCCCCTCGCTGGCTGACGAAGTTCTAACGTAAAAACTGCTTTTTACTAGAGGTTCGGAAGCGTCGCCGTATGCGGTTTCGCGACCTACTACGACTTACACTAACGCATAGCATTACATTGTGCCACTTCCTAGCACACTACAGTTTTGTATACAAGATTGTCTTCTGGGCTCGCCAAATGCGGACGTTGCTTTCAACACTGGAGCAAGCCATTTACTCCTGACTCAGCGAAAAGATTCTGTGTTTAGTGAGTTGACTCTTAATGGATTTTGGAATATTAAGAGTAAAAATACCCGGTGTGTGGACAAGATTTTCCCCCTGCTCACATGGTAGCCCAAAGAGATTGTAGAAAAAAACGAGGTATGCCGTGGGTATTGTGGATAGTCGTCAGTTCATTAAATCGGTTAAGCAGAATCCTGAGAATTTTTTCATCATTCACTACTCGTGTCAGAACCTAAATGACGATAATGATGCTCTTTCTCCACGTATAACTTCTATCGCTATAAATCACTTCTCTTCAGGCCAATCGGTTAGCTTTTCGACTCATTCAATCTCAGAGGAGATGCACATCCCACGTGATGACGTCTTAGATCGATTTGATGAAGTAGAGTTAGAGTTGTTAACCCTGTTTTATAAGTTTATTAGAGATCGACGTGACAAATTTTGGGTTCATTGGAACATGCGAAATCTAACATATGGTTTTGAGCATTTAGAGCACCGGTATCGAGTACTAGGTGGGACTGATGCCTGTGTTATTGCCGTTGAGCGTAGACTGAACCTAAACGACCTTATAGCTGATCGATACGGAGCCGACTATGCTAAGCATCCTAAGATGCTTTCATTGATGGATCAAAATGGCGGCAGGCATAAAGATTTCCTTGGTGGTAAGGAAGAGGTGGAAGCTTTTGAAAATAAGGAGTTTCTACGCATGCATACATCCACACTATCTAAGGTAGGATTTTTTAGCTCTGCCATGGGTAAGTTTGTCAGTGGCAAACTCAAAACCGCCTCAAAAGGATATGGAGTACGGCTCGATAAACTTTTTGAAAGTCGCACAGTTAAATCGCTAGGTTTGATCTCAATTATCTTTGGGTTACTTGTAGCCATCTGGCAACTTTATCTCTGGACAGGAAGTTAAAATAATTGGACTGATACGGCCCTATAGTTTCGGCCAAAAGCGGTTAACTTGTGTTTACGACTCTGTGATGATTCAATCGAAATATTGCTTTTAACCTGGACTATTGAGAGCAGCATAAAGTGACAATAAATATTGCATAGGATCTACCAATACCTGCTATAGGATTAGCGCTGTAGTATTAGCAGGTTTCGCATGTATTGTCTTGATTAGCTGAGCTGATGTCCAATTTCTGCAAATCTTCTCGCAATGCAAGGATGTCATGATGAGTATTACTAGCCTATCCGATGCAGGTGGGCCTGCGGCAAGGCAGGGCTTCAAGTATCAAGATCACGTAGCTGTCAGCTTCATCTTCAAGATGCTCCAGGACAGTAACTACTCACAAGTGGAATGCGAGACAGCGGATGACATCGTGGCGGTATTCCAATGCGCGGGCCAGATAGTAAATGAATACATTCAGGTCAAAACAACTGAAAATGATGGCAAATGGAACTTGAAAGAGATAACAGCGTTACACGGCACCAAGGCCAATTCTTCGCTGCTACACAAATCGCTGAAATGTGACGTTCGCTCAGGTATTGCCCGCTTCCGAATCGTGACCAAGCGCGACGTCGCAAAAATTCTTGATGGATTCAAGAAAGAGATAGATAAGCGAATTCTACCTGACGTAACCACAACCCGAGGTGTGGCACTGTGCAAGCAGTTTAAAAAATTTGTATCACCTCAAAAACGTGACTTTTTGTACTGGGCTGAAAACTTTGTCTGGCAGGTATACGGTGATGTCGAGGCGCTGGAGGCTGTCAATATAAAGTCTTTGTTCCAGCTTGCGGAGGGGCTTGGAAATCGCCCCAACTTCACGCAGCTTAAGGCAATTTACGAAGAATTTTTAGAGATTGCTGACAAAGCGGCCACAGCTAGCGTAAAGACAGCCACAGCATCTAAGATCATCCTTCGAGCTCAGACGCTGGATCACCTCAAGAAATTATTAGACGAGGCTGATGACATGTCAACAGCCACATCCAAACCATACAAAAAGCGTCCGGCCCCGTTCTTAGTCGAGTTTCACTCCAACACAACGGAGAGCTTGTTGCACTCATTTTCTGGTTTTGACGTGCGCTATTCGCTTAAGAAATGGCGGCATGAAAATTACGCAAAGCATCTCATCGAATGGCTACCCGAGTTTTCCCTAAAGGCCAGTGAAATCGTAAACATCCTTGCGCATAACGCCGAAACGATATTGGCTAGGTCAATCAGTACCTTCAGCGACAGTGAGCTTTCGCGCGACAGGCTCATTGCAGAATTAATTCTCCATTCCATCCTGCGCAGCCGACAAAACAGCGAGCCCGTTGCGTGTAAAGTCTTCTACAAATCTGCTGGTAAGCTTTCCGAATTTGGCAATGCTCACATCGTTCAAATGCCTGATCAGGATGACCAATTGTGGCTAGGTCTTGCCCGCATGATCAAAGCGAGTAACATGGATACAACTCTAGAGCAAATTCGAGAAATTCTTGACGAAACTATCTCAGAAACAGTGCTGTCGGCAGAGCGCGAAATCATTATTTCTCTACGCGAACCATTACATCACCAGCCAAAAGCAGACTCCTTCAATCAAGCTCTGCATCGGAATTCTCCTGTCGATGACATGCTGAATATTCTCTGCTTTCCCATCTTGCTGACCTACGACAGTGCAGCTCTTTCATCAGGATGGCTCGTAGATTACGTAGACAACCTCAAGAAAGAGATCGAAACCCACTTCAGCACGTTCACTTCTGAACTTTCGGAGAACATCAAACAAGTGAAGGTGCTCATCTTCTTGGTGCCTATGGAAAGTATTGAACTTCTGACCAAAGCTTTCAACGCTCGCTGCGAAAAGCTGGAAGAATTGCAGGCATAACTGATACATGCTCCCCAGATAACGGAGTTGAAGATATACGAAGATGAAGGTATCCCAGGCAGATCACTCAGCAGCGGATATCTCAAGGAACGAATCGGCTATGAACTACGAAATAATCAAGAATATCTTGGCGAAACTCGGTGAAGAGAATGCAAAGACAGTCGATGTGCTGCTCGCCATCAATACCATCGTCAACAGAAGCAATTCAGAGTGGGAGGGCCGCGATTTGGTGATCCGAGCACTCGACAAATTTGAGTTTTTTGACTCTGTCGAACAGTCACTCCTGCTAAACATGGTACGAGCTGTCGGATTATTCCCCTATATCACTCCTCACCTCAGCAGCATGGCGATTTCTGACCGCTTAGCTTACGAAGCTCACAGGGTCGAGGGTGTAGAACAAGGCATGGTATTTCATCATCTGCAGGCCCATGTTTTCAGCTTGATCATGCAAGGCCGGAACGTAGTACTCAGTGCTTCTACAAGCGTCGGAAAAAGTCTAGTCATTGACGCTGTACTAGCACAGCGACGGTTCAAAAAGGTGGTAGTGATTGTTCCGACCATTGCGCTGATCGACGAAACCCGCCGTCGACTAGTCAAACGTTTTAAGGACTTCAACCTGATCACGCATCCGAGCCAAGAATCCGTGGTTGAGACAACCAACGTCTACCTGCTCACCCAAGAGCGTGTCATCCAGCGCCCTGATCTTGCTAATGTGGAGTTCTTTGTCTTAGACGAGTTCTACAAAATCGACTTGGGGAACTCCCCTGACGAAAGCACTCGCGCTGTTGACCTGAGCTTAGCATTCCACAAGCTTGCAAAGACTGGTGCTCAGTTCTACATGCTCGGGCCTCACATTCAGAAGATCTCTGGTTTGGATGACTATGAGTACCACTTCATCCCATCCGACTACAGCACTGTCGCGGTCGACATTCAGAATTTCAATCTGGAGATGCGTTCCGAAGAGCGAAAGGAAAAATTGCTCGAGTTGGTCACAACTCTAGACTCGCCTACCTTAATCTACTGTCAGGCGCCCCCTAGTGCGAACAGAGTCGCCGAGTATTTGATTCAGGAAGCTGGGTTGACGCCATTACCAGAGATGCAGGAAATAGCCGCATGGATCTCTAAACACTACCACCCTGAATGGAACGTTGCCAAAGCAATATCTCTGGGTATCGGGATTCATCATGGAGGAGTGCCACGTGCATTGCAGCAGTACATCGTCAAGTTATTCAACGATGGCATCATCAAGAGAATTATTTGTACATCTACGATGATCGAAGGCGTCAATACATCGGCAGAGAACGTGATCATTTACGACCGCCGCCTGAAGAATTCAACGTTCGACTACTTTACCTACAAGAATATTTCCGGTCGCGCAGGCCGTATGAATAAGTACTTCATTGGAAGAGTCTTCATGCTCGAAGCGCCTCCCCTTGAGCAGGGCCTCACAGTCGAATACCCTATTGGTCATCAGGATGAAAATTCCCCGATGGGACTCCTAATGCAACTGGAGAACGAATACCTTACTGATATTTCACGTGGTCGGCTCCAAGATGCATATGCCAATCCGGTATTGTCACCGACAACTCTGATAGAGAACCGGCACGTTCCGATTGAGCGGCAAGTCGAAGTAGCAGAAACGATCATCCGTGACCTACTGCACAGCAGCAAACTTCTGGACTGGAAAAGCATCCCTGAGCCGAACCAGCTCAATTACCTATGTGAGCTGGTCTACAGTCTGGAGGGCGGTAATCTGATGGACTATGGGATATCGTCCAGTTTGCAATTGGTGTGGCACATCAATGAGCTCCGAACTCAGAAAAACCTGCCTGCTTACCTAAGAGATGCAGTGGAGAATCGACGACAGGAACACACACCCAGCGAAGCGATCAACCTACGCCTGAAATTCATCCGAAATATGGTGTGTTTCCGATTGCCTCGGGACATCATGGCCATAAATAACATTCAGGCCGACGTGCTGGCGAAAAAAGGGATCGAGCCTGGCGATTTCAGCTTTTTTGCTGAGCAGCTTGAAAATATGTTCCTCGACCCACTACTCACCGCGTTGGACGAATACGGAATTCCCACTCAGATCTCGGCCCAGATCAAGAACCTCATCTTGCCATCGGAACATCTGAACGATCTACTGGCGAAACTTCGGGCCCTGGCTCCCAGAGTAGAGAGTCTCCAACTGACAGGCTTTGAGAAAAACTTAATGCGTTGGGCTGTGTCCGAAATGTAGATAAGCCAAGACAGAACTAACCACACATTAAGAAGGGCATATTGCTTCGTTGAATATGGTCTTCTTCTTTATCTATCAGCTACTTCGGCGCTAGCGATTTGAACCTGAGACACTACTCAATGCTCTGATCGGAAGTGCCACTGCACCAACAGCAAAGCTGGTGTTGATCTCTTCCCTTCGTTCAGTACCGGCGTAAAGTGGGGTTTCCGGCCTTTCTTTCCCTGAACAAATGAGGTCATACGGCATGAAAAAGACACGTTATACCGAAGAGCAGATCGCTTTATCCCTGAAGCAGGCAGAAACAGGTACGCGGTTGGAGGAAGTCTGCAAAAATATGGGGATTTCCGAGGCTACTTTTTACAATTGGAAGAAGAAGTTTGGCTGCATGGGCGTGACGGAACTGCGCCAGCTGGAAGAAGAGAATCACCGCCTGAAACGGCTGGTCGCCGATCTCAGCCTGGACAAGGAAATGTTGCAGGACGTCATCCAAAAAAAGTTCTGACGCCAGTGCAGAAACGCGAGGCGGTCGAATACCTTCTGGCGGCGTACCGCATCGGGGTTCGCAGGGGATGCCGGCTGATGATGCAGAGCCGAACGGTCTACAACTACCGCAGCTGCCGCGATTACCGGGCACAGGCGTATCCGCCCGGCTGTGACCGCGGTGGATCAGTGCTGGAGCATGGATTTCGTTGCTGATAATCTGTTCAACGGACGCCGGATCCGTGCCCTAACTGTAGTCGATAATTTTAGTCGTGAATGCCTGGCGATCGAGGTAGGCCAGGGGCTTCGCGGTGACGATGTGGTCACCGTGATGGAACGGCTCAGGCAGACACAGCAGCGTGTACCACAGCGGCTACAGACGGACAACGGGAGCGAATTTATCTCGAAAACGCTGGATCGCTGGGCGTATGAAAACAGGGTAACGATGGACTTCTCCCGCCCCGTGAAGCCCACGGATAACGCCCTGGTTGAGTCATTTAACGGCAGCCTGCGTGATGAATGTCTGAACGTGCACTGGTTCCTGTCACTGGAAGATGCTCAGGAGAAGATCGAGCACTGGCGGCAGGAATATAACCAGTACCGGCCACATTCCTCGTTAAATCACCAGACTCCGGAAGAATTTATTCGAAGCCTGCAAACAGGCCCGGATCTCTGATTTACCCTGGCACCTATATTGGGAGGAGATCAAAAGGGCCGGACCTCTATTTACCCTGGCACCGATATTGGGAGGAGATCAGGAAGAGATCACACCGTTCTAACGACTAAATTTTCAGTAACACTATCACTCTAATATTAAAACCGAATTGATGCTTTAATAAAAAATAGCATATTTAACTGGAGGTTGAAATGAAATGGATATTCATCTACTTTTTTAGCACCTTACTGCTGGCTGCTACTTCAGTGCATGCCAGTCAGGACATTGAAAAAAAACTATCTTCCGTCAAATTATTCTCCTCAGGCTTTAATGGATTTGTGGCAAAAAAAATGCCACAGCAACTCATTTATGAAGAAGCACTAAAGGACAACAACTCAAATTTAATATTTAAAAAAATATTACATAACCCTACTTCCACACCTGAAAGCAAGGCTTACGCTGCCTGCGGACTTTGGAAAAATAACCAATTGAAAGAACTCACCCTAAATGAGACGTTTTTAAACAAGGAGGTCACAGTATTAAAAGGCGACATTCTTAGAAAAGAAAATCTAGGCGAGATTTTTAACGGGATTAAATCCCATGGATGTAACTAAAGGAGAGTGTAGATGAAAAAATTAAACAGTAATGAAATTCATCAAACTGCTGGCGGAATGAAATGGCAGGGATACAGGGAATCAACAAATATTATAGATCTTCGTGGCCAGAATATGGGTTCATGGATTGATGCTGCAAATTCATGTTGGAAGCCGGGTACATCATCAAGCATTATGTTCCCTGCCGGGGTCTTTGTTCCGAATTTCAAATTTTAGGCTAATTAATTGATATCTATTACCACAAGTCCGTAATATTTATGCATTGCGGGCTTAATGTATCCCCGTTGTTAAGGATTCTCCGCACGACGTAAAAACGGCGGCATGGAGGCTTCTGATATTAAAAAGATCAAGGATCTTGAGGATGAGAACCGGCGTCTCAAACAGATGTTTGCCAACCTGATCCTTGAGAACCGGGCGCGGAAAGACGTTATCGAAAAAAAGCTTTAAAACCAGCCTGTAAGCGTGAGCTGGTCACTCAACTGATAACAACGTTCGGACTCAGTATCCGTCAGGCCTGCCGGAGTCTGAACCTGAGCAGAACGGTTTACCATTACCGCCCGGATACCACACTTGACGAACCCGTTATTGTCGCGTTGCAGGCAGTGGCCGGGCGATACCCACGATACGGTTTTCCAAAACTTTTCCAGGTTTTGCGGCGGCAGGGATACCCGTGGAATCACAAAAGGATCCACCGTATTTACTGTCTGCTGAAGCTGAATTAAGCGTGAGGCGTTGTCGATTGAAATCGATCTGAATCTACCAGCCCAGCGAGTGGTCCGCGTGCTCGACAGGATCGCGGCTATCCGGTCATGCTACGCATGGATAATGGTGCGGAATTTATCTCACTGGCACTGGCTGAATGGGCAGAGAAACATGCATTAAAACTGGATATCCAGCCGGGTAAGCCGACGCAGAACGCTGAATGAAGTGCGTGAAATCACGGAGAAATGGTTATCAGAATATAACTGTGAACGCCCGCATTAATCACTGAACAATATGACGCCGGAGGAATATCGACAACACCATTATTTGGCCGGGATCTCAAAAAATGCCAGGAACTAAAACGGGTCTATTTACAGAAGCACAGGCGGCGCCATCAACGGATCGTAGAACCGGATGGCGCGATGCAAATCAGCTGAGATCGTGCAGCGCTTTATCCATGGCCGGAGAGAGGCTGAAATCACTAAACTCGACAGCTAAGCCGCTGCGTTCAGGCGTGCAGCACATTACACCGATTTTCACTGGCCCCGACGGGAAATGGCATAAACGTAGCAAAGGCCACGAAAGCCCGTCTGATGAGTACTGTAACCGCAACGCGCCTCCCTTGCGGGTCAGGCGAAGCCAGAATTCCCGTGGGTTGCCCGGAAAGATACCGGTGGCCCAGTCCGATCCCTCTAACGTCAGTACGCTGCCAATAGCTGGCGCGCCATCATTGTATTCAATCCCGGCCTTGAGCCAGTGTCGCTCGTCCGACATCAGCATTATTCCTGCCTGATCATAGAGCGTGCTGAAATCAGCGCGGATTTTAGTCTGAAAGGTGAAATCACCCGCCACGTCAGTCGCGTAGATGTGGCCTGAAAAACGCTCGAATCCGTACCACGTATGGCGCCAGAAATCGGTATGGTCGTCTGTCACTACTGATAACGTGTTGCTCTCGCTATGCCATTCGGCAGGTTCGTTTATCCAGTAAAATTCGTTTTGCATAATGTCCCCACGACATGTGATGGAGTGACTATCAAACGATAGTCAGTTTGCGGCCTGCCAGTTCGCATTCTCTTGCCCGCGTCTGGTTTTGTCTGGCGGGCGTTGGGCCAGTTAACGCGAAAATAATGATTGCGTTGCAGGCACAGTGAGTGATGGCTATCAAAATTGCGGAACTGCGTGCTCAAAATGATTCGCGTCTGAGCCAGGGGCTCTCGACCAGCACCTTGTCCCGGTGGGTGTCGCCATTGATAATGTGCAATGTACTTAAGCGCCCAATCTCATAATGCGGCAGCTGGACCGTGGATAGCGGGGGTAAAAACAAATTTCCGATGCCCACAAGATTATCGTAGCCAAGAACGGCAATATCCTGTGGGATTCGGATACCCTGCGTTAACAGCGTCTGATACACCATAAATGCAATACGGTCGTTACCACAGATGACCGAATCAAACCGCGGTTTCCCCTGATCGATATGCGCCAGCAGCATCTCAGGAATATCCCGGTAGTGCTCATCGCCATATTGCATATAGCAGTGCTCAAGCGTGTCAGGATCGATACCGGCCTCACGGCAGGCGCGATCAAGCCCCCGACGGCGGCGACGCGTCGCCAGATGATTGACCGGTAAATGCAGGCAGAGGGGGCGGCTGTATCCCGCAGTCAGCAGCGCCTGTATGGCCGTATACTGGCCTTGTTCATCGTCAGGTATATAGCTGGCAACCGGTTCCCCCTTGTTCTCGCAGTTGGCCAGAACGCAAGGGTGTTCCAGTAACCGGGGCGGGATATTCACTTCACGCAGCCCCATGGCGGTGAAAATGATCCCTCCGGGTCGGTGGGCGAGCAGCAGGTCTACAATATCGTCAGGATTATCATCGGTAAACATATTCACCACGAAGCTGTTCCAGCCATACGCCCGTGCGGTTTCTTCGATAGACAACGTGATTTCTACCGAAAAAGGGGTGGTGACGGTATCCAGTGCCAGCACACCAATGGTTTTGTTCCGGGAGCCGACACGACGAACCTGCCGGGCTGAAAGGTCCGGCACGTAATTTAACGCCAGGATCGCCTCCTGCACCCGTGCCAGGGTTTCAGGCTTTACGCGTTTCGGGTCATTCAGCACCCGTGAAACCGTCATGAGCGATACATTGGCCAGTTTGGCCACATCTTTTAACGACACCATAGCTTTCCATTATCTGAATGCATTCGACCCGGTAAGGTGTTGTGAGCCAATGCGAATGTCCTATTCTAGTCACCGACACACAGGGTTACGCAATTCGCGCTCAAAAGTTTGAGCGCGATCTCAACACATTAATGTTAACGTTAACTTTTGTGATTAACATCGAGTATCACATCAAAATCGAGTGTACGCGCGAAATGTTAACGTTACCATCTTAGTATATCCTTCTTGCGAGATTACGTAGATGAAAAAACGGCCTACTCGAAGTTACATGCTGCTCAGCGCCCTGCTGTTCTTTTTCTTTGTGACCTGGTCCTCATCAAGTTCACTTCTCTCAATCTGGCTTCACCAGGAAGTGGGGCTAAAAGCATCGGAAACCGGCATTATCTTTTCCGTTTTATCCGTCTCGGCGCTCTTCGCGCAGGTCTGTTATGGCTTTATCCAGGACCGACTTGGTCTGCGCAAACATTTGTTATGGTTAATCACCGCCCTACTGATCCTCTCCGGCCCGGCTTATCTGCTTTTTAGCTATTTGCTGAGCGTTAATATTCTGCTGGGTAGCGTATTCGGGGGCTTATTTATCGGGCTGACGTTTAATGGCGGTATCGGCGTTCTGGAGTCCTATACCGAGCGCGTTGCGCGTCAGAGTACCTTTGAGTTTGGGCGGGCACGTATGTGGGGGTCTCTGGGCTGGGCGGTCGCCACGTTTTTTGCCGGGTTACTGTTTAATATCAACCCTGACCTTAACTTCCTGGTGGCCTCTTGCTCAGGGTTAATCTTCCTCTTTCTGCTGGCCCGCTTAAAAGTGGCCGCGCCGGCAAGCATGGAGAAACTTGAAATCGGCGCTAAAAAAGTTTCTCTGGATGACGCCCTGCGTCTGCTCACTCTGCCGCGCTTCTGGGCACTGATATTTTTCGTGGTCGGAACCTGCATTTACGGCGTATACGATCAGCAATTCCCGGTCTATTTCTCGTCACAGTTCCCGACATTACGAGAAGGAAACGAGATGTTTGGCTATTTAAACTCTTTCCAGGTCTTTCTCGAGGCCGCGGGTATGTTTTGTGCGCCGTGGCTGGTTAATCGCATTGGCGCTAAAAATGGTCTGATATTCGCAGGAATGGTGATGGCACTGCGCATGATTGCTTCCGGGCTGGTGGAAGGCCCCTTGCTTATCTCCATTACCAAACTACTTCACGCGGTCGAACTGCCAATATTGTTAGTCGCCATATTTAAATATAACAGTCTGCATTTCGACAAACGTCTCTCCTCCACCATTTATCTGGTGGGATTCGCCTGCACCAGCTCCGTCATTGGCACCGTATTGTCCCCGCTGGCAGGCTTTAGCTATGAGAGATTTGGCTTCGCCCAATCCTATCTGATCATGGGCATCATGGTATTCAGCACTACGTTTATTTCCATTTTCCTTTTGCGCTCAACTAAATCCTCATCTGAGCCATCTTTTCTGCAGCAAAACGCTGTGTAATGTACTGAGAGTAAAGACGATGACATCCTTAATAGAACAGGCTGAACAGGTGCT
Source organism: Erwinia sp. Eh17-17 (assembly GCF_039675725.1). Lineage (NCBI taxonomy): Bacteria > Pseudomonadati > Pseudomonadota > Gammaproteobacteria > Enterobacterales > Erwiniaceae > Erwinia > Erwinia sp. Eh17-17. The sequence continues at coordinate 216,588 of NZ_JBDFQT010000005.1, forward strand.
TGAAAAAGCACATTCCGGGATTAATCCGCGCTGGTATCCGCGCTATCACCTTGCCCCTCGTGCAGGCTGGATGAATGATCCTAATGGACTGGTATGGTTTGACGGTTGGTATCACGCCTTTTATCAACACCATCCCTATTCCCCGGAATGGGGCCCGATGCACTGGGGGCACGCCCGAAGCAAAGATCTGGTGCATTGGGAACATCTGCCCGTCGCGCTAGCGCCGGAAGGCCCGGCAGACAAAGACGGCTGTTTCTCCGGCTCCGCCGTGGTGGACGGCGATAAGCTGGCGCTCATCTATACCGGACATAAATTTCACGGCCCGGCGGACACAGACGACAACCTCTACCAGGTGCAGTGTCTGGCGACCAGTCGTGACGGCATCCATTTTGAACGGCATGGCATGGTGATTGATACCCCGCCCGGACTGCATCATTTTCGCGATCCGAAGGTGTGGCGCGAAGGTGAGTTCTGGTACATGGTTGTCGGTTCCCGCGTGGAGAATACCGGCCAGGTGCGCCTGTACCGTTCCACCGATCTCCGCGAATGGCATGACGAAGGCATTTTCGCCGAGGCTGATGAAGGCCAGGGCTTTATGTGGGAATGCCCGGATTTCTTCACCCTGGGAGAGAAGCGTGTCCTGATGTTCTCACCACAGGGCATGGCGGCGGAAGGGTATCACTATCGCAATCTGTTCCAGAGTGGCTGTTTACTTGGCGATTGGCAGCCAGGTCAACCGTTCACCCACAGCGGACAATTTACTGAGCTGGACCACGGTCACGACTTTTATGCACCGCAGAGTTTCGTGACCCCGGATGGCCGACGCATTGTCATCGGGTGGCTGGATATGTGGGAATCACCGATGCCCGAGCAGCAGGATGGCTGGGCCGGAATGCTCTCGCTTCCGCGCGAATTAAGCGCTGGCGATGATGGCCGTGTGAGGATGAAACCTGCTGCCGAAGTGACTGCGCTGCGTGGCAGCTATTATCCCACCCCTGTCCGCTGTCTGAATAGCCAGAACGTCCTTGTCGCGGCAGATGCCGACGCGGTCGAAGTACAGCTGGCATGGGATCTGAGCGCATCGACGGCTGAACAGTTTGGTATTGCGTTGGGCGACGGATTGAGAATTTACGTCGATGATCAGGCCAGGCGTCTGGTGGTGGAGCGTCGCTATCCGGAATACTCGCTGGAAGGCACTCGCAGTATTCCGCTACCAGCAGACGACGTTCTGTCACTGCGAATTTTTATTGACCGCTCATCGGTGGAGATTTTTGTTAACGATGGTGACGCTTGCTTAAGCAGCCGTATTTATCCGCAGCCGGGCGAACGCGATATTGCATTGTTTGCCAATCAGGGTGTGGCCTCATTACACGAGGCCGGGTACTGGTCTCTGGATAAATAATTCTCAGTTACGACCTGTTTCTTGCATGGTGAGTTTTTTATTTCTGCCAGTCTCTGGCTGGCATGTTATTGTCTGGAATAATGAGAGAGCAAAATGGATGAAAGCGTAACACCTCAAAATTGCATTAACTCGAAAGATATAAACATATTTGTTCCAGGGAAAAAGACGCTGGCATTAATGGTAACATTAGCGGTATTTCCTGCCATTGCTGAAGACGCTACAGGAAACTATCAAAGCTATTTTCAGGATGAATCAGACACCAACGGAACGAATGCATCATCCGCCAATAAAGGCAATGAACAATCGTCTGTTAACGCATCACCCTCTCCGGTTGTTACAGGTCAAAAACCTGAACTCACGACGCCGTCAAAGCTCGTGACGTTATCCGCGCCAGCGGAGAATAAAAAAGCAGAAGTGAAAGAGAGTCATAAAGTAGATAACTCTGAAGACGTCAGCCTGTTGCGTTTAAGAAATGAAGATCCGCCGGTTCACTGGAACAGTATCGGTCGTAATATGGAAGTGGGTGGCCTGCATGGAAACATCGGGTCTCAGATAGAAATTGACGATGTTCGCTGGAGCGATAATAAGAAAAACAGCGGGAAGTTTAAACTCGCCACCATTCAGGCTTTTTTAAGGCACGATGAATTGCCTAACTGGTATTTCGGATTCTGGAATGCCAGAGAAGACAGTTATAATGGACAATTCAGTAATCAGGACGTCAAAGGCACTAATACCATCAATGAAATTTTTGTGGGACATATTTTTGAAACCTGGCGAGGTAATATCGGTACGGAAGTCATGGTCGGTTCCGAAACGGCAACAAAGCGCTGGAAAAACCGCTTCAAAGTCTGGCAGGACCTTCGACTGACCAACAAATGGAGTCTGGCCGGATATGCTTATGGCGAATATCAGCCTCAGGGTAACGAACCGGGGAATGGCGATCTGGAGCAGTACATTTTCGAAATTGAGCCAGCCATTCAATACCGCGTGAATCCGGATATGGGACTCTATTTGCGGCCCTATTATTACCATAACCGCCAGGAGCGTCAAAGCTGGGGTGACATTGTAGAAGAAGAATGGAAAGTCACGGCCGGGCTCTGGCGAAACTGGTATCCGTTATTAACCTCCCTGTATGTTGGATTTGGACAGGACAAAATAGATAACGCCAGCAATGCCAGTGAAGTTTTCTATGACGGCCGGTACAAATTTATCGGTGGCACGCTGAGTTATCCGGTATTTGGTGAAGTGCGATTGTACGGTGAATTTAAAGCACAATTTACCAAAGAAAGCGGGCTTTGGACATCGGCTGGTCACTCATGGAATCCGTTCACCGTAGTTGGCGTGAATTATAACTTCTGACATTCAGGTGTAGCATGAAAAAATTAATATTAGCGGCATCTGTCGCCCTGCTTGCGCTTTCGCTCGGCAATAATCCTGCCTGGTCGCAGCCATCTAAAGAGACATTACAAAATAAAAGCATCAGCCATATTACGGGTTTTTTCCCGCGGGTTGAAGGTTCATTTGTGGGTGACCCAATGCCCGTTTTTAACGATGGCAAATTTGATATTTATTATCTTAATGATGTTCGCGGCGGCAGCGATTTAGGGGTGCATGCCTTTCATCTCTTGTCGAGCGCCAACTTATATGATTATCAGAACCATTCGGAGGTTATCCCCTACGTTAACGACGTTGACGATCCTGAACTGCTATTGGGAACCGGTTCGATTATTAAAGTCGGCGATACCTGGCATGCCTGGTACACCGCACACAATGAAAATGTGTTCCCGGTTGAGTCTATTATGCACGCGACCAGTAAGGATCGCCTTCACTGGGTGAAACACCCGCAGGACACTATTTTACCCGGCGGTAATTATCGGGGTAATGATTTCCGGGACCCTCACGTCGTTTGGGTTGAGGAAAAGAAAGAATACTGGATGTTAATTACCACGCGCAGTAACGGTCGCGGGGTTATTGCCCGATACAGTTCAACGGATTTAACGCACTGGGAAGATCGCGGCGTATTTTTTGATAACGATACCATCACCAGCAATGCCAACCTGGAATGCCCGACACTGGTTTACTTCAACGGACGCTGGTATCTCAGCTTTAGCGACCAATGGCCGTTACGCCTGACACAATACCGGGTTGCGGATAATCCGGATGGTCCGTGGCGAAAACTGGACAATTATGTGGTCGACGGCTCGGGTTTTTACGCGGGTAAACTGGTACTCAAAAACGATCGCCTGTTTGTTTTCGGCTGGATCCCGACGAAAGCCGGGCACAGTGACAGCGGCAACATTGACTGGGCAGGAAATCTGGTTGCTCATGAGCTCACCGCAGATAACCGGGGCCAGCTCAACAGCATCCTTCCCCAGGAGCTTCAGAAGGTCATCAGTGAGAATCCGGGTCCGGTGACCCCCTTAACGAGCACTAAAATGCTTAAAACGGCCATGCCGTTCGGCCCCTTACAGTCGGCGCTGTACCCGGCGTTGCCTAAGCATGGTGAGTTAAGCGCAACCATCGATGTTCCTTCTGCCGGAATGGTTATGAGCTTTGGTCTGACCGGAGACAGAGTCAGTGATGCAATGCTTAACGTTGTGTTCAATAAGAGCAAAGGAAAAGTCTATTTTTTCAACGCGCCGCTCGCGTCGCTTCATCAGGCTAACGCGGAATCTTGGGTGGATGTTCCGATCGGGGAAAAAATTGAGTTACGCGTTCTGATTCAAAACTCAATTGCTGTCTTCTATATAAACAATAAAGCGGCATTCAGTACCCGGATGTATTCCATGCAGGAGAAACCGTGGAGTATTAGCCTGCCTCAAAATGACAATTTTCACGCGACGTTGAAAATAAAAGAAATGATTTAACGGGATATTATTATGAAAAACTATCATGCCCTGTCTGTTATTTTTGCTCTCCTGTTTCCCATGCTGGCGAATGCGAGCATGAGCATCATGAAGGATCCGTCGGGAAAGGTTGTTGCCGTGGACCCGTGGTCATATCTGGACGAAGAGGTTATGTGGACCTCAGCCCGCTCCTCCAATCCTGCCGGTGGCCGCGTTCATGGCCAACTGAAAATGAAATATGCCATTGAGGATAATAACTGGCGTAACAGCCATTTCCACAACGGGAATGATTCGCTGACGTTTGTACAAGGGGTGATGCGGCACGATGCGTTACCCGGTTGGTATCTGGCTTTCTCTGAGGGCAGAACCACCCACTATAACGGGACGTGGGAGGATCAGTCTTACCTGAGCCAAAACCAGTGGACTCAGTTGATTATCGGCCATGAATATTTTTACAAACGTCTGCGCTATGGCTGGGATGTGATGGGCGGAAGCGCGTCAATCGAGGACCGTTGGCAAGGACGCGTTAAGTTCTTTACCGATCTTCGTGTTACGGACAATTTCTCATTCTTTAACTACGTGTATCAGCAGATCGATCACCGCCGCAGTGGTGGGTCGCAAAATGACCGTGACGTACGTTCATTTCAGATTGAGCCTGGTGTGCAATATATTATTAATAACACCACCGGGGTCTGGTTCCGCCAGCAATTTGCGTCTGCCATTTTAGACAGGGCGCAGTGGGGCGATATCGACGAAAAAAGCTGGACCACGTCAGTCGGCGTCTGGCGCAACTGGGGAAAACTATCCACAACGCTCAGCGGCGGGTATGGCCATTATAATAAATACAATGCACAGCCTGAAGATGGCGAAGTCTTCCAGAATACCCGCAATCGCTTCCTGAAGGTATCGGCGAATTATCCTTTTACCTCTCGCTTTACCGTGTCCGGAGAGGTGACTGGCTCGTTGATAAAACAGGACGGAAGCTGGGTCACTCACGGTGAGGCTATTACCACCGAATATAAACTGATGCTGGATTATAACTTTTAAATCGTACGCCTGGATAATCCATGGCATCAAAACACGCTTAAGCACTATTAAAAAACTGACCTTCCCGCAGGTCGCGTTAAAAAAATAAGTTAATTATTATTGAGGAAATGTCATGAATATCTGGACTCTTGGCGATGCAGTGGTGGACCTTCTGCCGCTTTCAGACATGCAATATCAGGCCTGCGCAGGAGGAGCTCCGTACAATGTGGCAATTGGCGCTGCGCGTCTGGGCTGCCAGAGCGGTTTTATTGGCCGGGTTGGTGATGATGACTTTGGTTATTTTCTGAAAAAAACGCTGTCTGACTCAGCCGTCTCAACCGAAAGTCTCCAGTTGGATAATCAGCACAGAACCAGCACGGTATTGGTTTCTCTGGACCGCTCTGGCGAGCGTGGATTTACGTTTTTAACCAACCCCTCCGCAGATCAATTTTTAACGCCCGATGCGCTGCCCGACTTTAGCGACGATATTCTGCACTTCTGCTCTCTGGCCCTGGTCGCTGAAACGTGTCGTAATACGCTCATCACCGCCATCAGCCATATAAAGCAGCGTGGGGGATTACTGAGTTTCGATGTAAATTTACGGGAGCAAATGTGGCTCGATAAGCATGAAATGCTTGAGACGGTGCGCCATTTTGCCTCCCAGGCCGACATTCTTAAACTCTCGGAAGAAGAATGGCACTGGATGACGGGTACTCATGATTTTTCCCGTGCGCTTAATGCCCTCCACGCTCTGCCCGCGCAACTCAAAGTCGTGACCTACGGTGAGCAAGGTGCCATGGTGCTTTGGCGCGACAGCGTTATTCATTTCGATGGTTATACCGTCAACAGTGTTGATACAACCGGGGCTGGCGACGCGTTTGTAGCAGGTTTTCTGGCCTGGATTGCGCATAGCGGGATGCCGCAGAACGTTGAACAACTCCACCAGTCCATTGCTCAGGCCAGCGCCTGTGGTGCCCTCGCGACAACGCGCAAAGGGGCGCTGACCGCGCTACCTGATACCAACGCGCTCAATACCTTTATCACTCAATTCTCGCTACCGGATTACGAGGTGAAAAAGAGCTAACAGGATGAGAACACGCTTTATTCTCATGCTGGATACCAGCGCCATCCAGGCCGTTGAGCTGGGTGGTAAGCTGCAGCGGTAGAGACATTCCCTGACGCCATCCCTCCAGACTCTCTGCCGGTGTGGCGTTAACGGTCAGCTACCGCCGCCACTGCTGTGAGAGTGCGATAGTTTCTGTTTGAGAAGGCCACAGGCTGACCCTGACCCGAAATCCTGCTCCCACAACTGAAAACCACACTCATTTCCGAACGGCAGGCAGCAATCCTGCCTGTGAATACCCCTCGATAAGTTCATCGAAGAGGTTAATATCGTTCCGGCTTCTGGCCATTAACTGCGCGCCGGCAATCGCGGAAAAAATAGCCCGCGCCCGCGTTTCACTGTCGCCGGGCCCGGTAACCTGGGCCTCTTGCAGCTGCGCATTCAGCCACGCCACATTGACATCGGCAAATTTCTGTACCTCTGTTTTGACCGGATCTGGCAGGTCGTCATATTCGGCGGACATGAAGCTCCCCATGCACAGCCGGTTCTGACTTTCCAGCGAACGCCGAAATATATGAGGATAGCGGCTGAGACTTTTTAATGCGTCCCCTTCCGTTTCACGCAACGCCTGAAGATCCCGCGCCGTGTCCTCCCAGTAGCGTTGTGCAACTGCCGCTCCCAAATCTGCTTTGCTGGCGAAATGGTAATAAATGCTTGCCGCCTTGATACCCACGTCATCAGCCAGGGCGCGAATGTTCAGGCCGGTGTAACCATGGGCCTGGGCTGTCAGACGGGCGGCGTTCAGAATTTCATCTCTGGATGTCTTGCTCATTTTTTTCTCCTGAAGAAAGCACTAATTCTAACATCCGTTAGTTAGTTATTGACAGCGCAATCTCTTGCGCCTACTGTTTACCTACCAACTGTTAGTTAGTTTTTTTCTCAAAGAGGTAATAATGAGCCACGACATCTTTTATGCAGACGCAACTCAGCTGGCCAGCCTGATCCGCAGCCGTGATATTTCCCCCGTTGAAGTTATGCAGGCGCACATTGACCGAATTGCAGCCACTGATCCGCACGTAAATGCCATCGTTACGATGGCGGATGATGCGATGAAGCAGGCAGTCGCAGCGGAAGCCGCCGTAATGAGGGGAGATAATCTCGGCCTCTTGCATGGCGTTCCCTTCACGGTAAAAGATTCGATAGACACTGCCGGAGTGCTCACGCAGCGTGGCTCGCCTGTATTTAAAAATCGTCGCCCTGATGAGGATGCGACCAGCGTAGCGCGCCTTAAAAAGGCAGGCGGTATCCTGCTGGCGAAAACCAACCTGCCTGAGTTTTCATACTGGATCGAGAGCGATAACCTGCTTTCCGGCCGCTCAAATAACCCCTGGGATTTGACCCGGACACCGGGTGGCTCCAGCGGAGGTGAATCAGCGGCTATTGCTGCGGGAATGTCGCCGCTGGGTCTGGGTACCGATCTGGCTATTTCCGTGCGCGGGCCCGCTGCTCAGACCGGTATCACGTCGATGAAAGCCACGCACGGCAGCGTACCAATGACGGGGATCTGGCCGCGTGCTCCACGCCGTTTCTGGCACGTGGGCCCTATGGCCCGCTCCGTGCGTGATATTGCCCTGGCCTTTTCACAGCTGGCTGGTCCTGACGGGCACGACGGTTTTTCCAGTCACGCGCCCCTTTATACAGAGGGGCTGACATATGCGTCATCACGTCCGCTGCGAATTGGCTGGATGACCGGTCCCGGCTTTGGTCCCGTTGATCCGGAGGTCGCAGCCGTTGTTAAGTCAGCGGCTGATGCCCTGCACGGGCCCGGCGTGGTCGTGGAGCACGTGGGTATTCCGGCGCTGGAACAGGACTTTGCGCTGGATGTGTTCAACAGGCTGCACGTGATGGAAATGAAACCAGCATTTGCTGCGGCAACGGCAGGCCGTAACCCTGATGAGTTATATAAAATGGCAAAAACCATGCTGTCACTGCCGGATACGTCAATGTCTGACTTTATAGATGCGGAGCAGGCAGCAGAAAGGCTGAGGGATGGTTTTGCGGAATACTTCTCACAGTTTGATGCGCTGATTACCCACGTCCTTCCTGTTCCGGCACACAAGCACGGCGTGGAGCGCTTTGTGATTGACGGACAGGAGGTGGATGCAACCTATCTGCAGGGCGCGACTGTTCCGCTTAACGTTACGGGCTTACCCGGCATAGCACTCCCCTTCGGAAAAAGTCGGGAGGGGATGCCGATTAACGTTCAGATCGTCGGAAAATGGCATGCAGAGAGCACTATTTTACATATCGCTTCACGGCTTGAAGCCGTCAGCCCGGTGAAAGGATCCCATCCGTCGCTCTAATTAAAATTGGCCCCGTGAAGTAATGCGGGGCCATTTACATTCAGTCAAAAATGGCATTTTCGGGCGTCCGCTTTTCGGTCCCCCCGATCAGCGCTATCGGGGTGTCCGAGTGAGCATGGAGTAAAGTTTCCATTCCCCATGACGGCCGGCTGGTTCCTGCATGCGTTTTCTGTGCCTTTTCCCCTCTCTTCTTCCGACAAATTGCACAGCACGCAAGACACGGCTTTTTGCCAAACCATTTTTTCGCTAAAATGGAAGCATCTCAGTCAGACTCTGCCATTTGTTCAGTATCGCCGTCATTGTTTTTGATACGAAAAGCGGCTGAAATAAGGTATAAAGCCGCATGAAAATCCCAAAACGAATCCAACCGCTGGTCGACGATGGTCTGATAGACGATGTGCTTCAACGCCTCAAGAGCGGCAAAGAAGCAGACGTCTATACAGTGCTGTGCGGTGACAAAATCCAGTGTGCCAAAGTGTACAAAGAAGCTACGCAGCGTAGCTTTAAACAGGCTGTGCAGTATCAGGAAGGGCGCAAAGTTCGCAATACGCGTGACGCCCGCGCAATGAAAAAAGGCTCAAAATTCGGACGTAAGCAGCAGGAAGACTCCTGGCAAAATGCAGAGGTTGACGCGCTGTTCCGTCTGGCTAACGCCGGCGTTCGTGTACCCCAGCCCTATATTTGTGTTGAGGGCGTGCTGCTGATGGAGCTGGTCACTGATGCAGAAGGGGCCGTTGCGCCACGCCTCAGTGATGTCACCTCGACGGAAGAAAGCGCCGTTGCCGATTTCAATACGATGATCCGCAATATCGTACGCATGCTGTGTGCAGGCATTGTACATGGGGATTTATCGGAGTTTAACGTCCTGCTCGATGCTCAGGGGCCGGTGATTATCGACCTGCCGCAGGCGGTCGATGCGGCCGCTAACAACCTGGCTGAGTCGATGTTTGAGCGTGATGTCAATAACATCACCGCTTACTACGGCCAGTTCGCTCCGCAGTTACTGAAAACGCGCTATGCGAAAGAAATCTGGATGCTTTATGAAGATGGAAAGTTAACGCCGGAAACGCCGCTAACAGGCCGGTTTGTTGAAGCCACTCATAAAGTGGATGTGGATTCTCTGATGGATGAAATCATTGCCGCCGAAGATGAGTTCTACGAACGTCAGCGGGCCAGCAAAGAACGCGACGAAGAGTAACTGCCGTCGCCCAGCCCACCAGGTTCACTCCGGGTGGGCTTTTTTATCTCTGCCATTTCCCCCTTCAGCCGCCAGCATGGCCGTCATTTTTCCACGGTAAGAATCCCTTAAGAACTCCAGGTATAATAGCGTCCATCAGAACATCACTTTTGGAAAAACAATGAACCGCTATTTTGTCCTGCTCACCGCCACTCTTATTGCCAGCAGTTGCTTCACCGCTCAGGCCAGCAGCACGCTGACCGGCTGTGCGGCAAAGCAGCAGGAGATTAAACAAGAAATTCAGTATGCGGAAACGCACGCTAACCAGCACCGCCTCGCCGGCCTGAACAGAGCCCTGCAGGAGGTGACTGACCACTGTTCCGACAGCAGCCTGCTGAAACAGCGTCAGGCGAAGGTGGAAGAAAAGCAACGCAAGGTGCAGCAGCGCGAGCAGGAGCTGGCAGAGGCCAGGGCCGATGGCAGGCAGAGCAAAATCGACAAGCAGCTGACAAAGCTGGATGAGGCGCGCGATGAACTCAACGAGGCGCAGGCGGCCTTAACGCAGTAGATCTGAAAACGCCCTCCGGCAGGGCCTGATATTGTCCGTCAATCGACGGCTAATCACTCCCTGACGGCGGTCAGGGAGTTGACAAAAACAATTTAACAACAAATTGTGAAAAACATTAATTATCAATCCTCTCTCTGTCCATTTAAGAATATACGTATTTCAACGACCATTAAGAACCCCCCTATATTTAATCGTGGAGCGAAAAGTTATAATCGCAGGTAATACTATGCTGGCGCTTAAATATCGCATTTTCTGGAATGAAAATGCGTCAGGGAATCGCTATGCTCCCCGACCACTTCTCCTTAGATACACGGATTGTAATGATGAAGAAACTGCCATACACAATGGCGAAAATTTTCGCCGGGTTTATTGTGTCCTCTGCTCCGTTCATGCCTGCACTGGCTGAAGTCCCTAACGCTATCGCTCCCCCATCGCTGGACTATCACAGTGACCCCTTGTCCCCTCTGGCTAAGGAAGAAGAGCAACCGCAGAGGGGCTATGACTTTTTTGGCGAAACAACCGGTCCACTGCCCTTCTTTGGTGAAGAAATCCGTAAGCGTGGTTATGATTTACCCGACCCTTACGGGATTGGTTTTAATTACATGAATATGCGCCAGGACATTAAGGTAAATAGCATCGGTTTTACTAACCTTAAAATTCCCGCACTGTATCCCGGCATGGAGCCCATCCCTCTTCCCAGCGATATGTTTAATATTAACGTTGGTCACACCAGGGAGAGATCCAAAACCGAAAATGCCAGACTGGACACCTGGTTATTTCCCTTTATGAGTGTTTACGGCATTATTGGCCACACCAAAGGCAGCTCGGTGTCTGATGTTTCCGTCTGTACGTCCGGGGAGTGTCCGGGGGAACTTAAAAACCTGGACTTTACGCTGAAATTTAAGGGAACGACCTATGGCGGAGGCACTACGATTGCCTACGGTTACCACAACTGGTTTGGCACGCTGGACTTCAACTATACCCGCACTAAGTTCGATATCCTTGACGGCAGCACTTCAGCATTTACCTTCACCCCGCGTGTCGGCTATCGCTTTACCGTACCCGGTATTGAAAAATTTTCGATCCCGGTGTCTCATGCCAGCCTGTGGGTGGGCAGCATGTATCAGGATGTCACACAGAATTTTAACGGCAGCCTGAGCAACCTGCATATGCCGCAAAATCTGGTTGAGCTGGTGAACTTCGTTAACCTTGATAAAGAGGGCCGCTTTCGCGTTAAACAGCACCTCAAGTCGCCCTGGAATGTCCTGGTCGGTGGGCAATACGAACTCACCCGCAATTTCAACGTTATTACTGAAGTCGGCTTTGAGAAGCGCAACAGTCTGATGGTTGGTGGCGAGTTTCGTTTCTAAATATGCGCGCTAACCTTGGGCTACTGACGGCACTGCTGCTGATCTCGCCCCTGTCCCCTGCCGCGCTTTTCCCCAGCCAGGCAACGGTCGATCGCTACCTGGGTAAGTTGAGCTCACACGATGTAGATATGCGTAATGGCATCGACTGGAGCGTGGTGCCGGGGCCGTTTTACACTCCCGAGCTCGGCGTGGGGATTGGGGTTGCGGCGGTCGGGTTTTACCGGCCGGATAATTCCCGCCAGCAGCTGGCGCCATCGTCGCTGTCACTGACCGGGTTTGGCAGCTCGACGGGAGCCTTCGGATTAGGTTTCGAAAACTACACCTTTTTGCACAACGATCGCTGGCGCCTGAATCTCTTCGGTGACATCAGCCACCGCCCGCTGGATTACTGGGGCCAGGGATATTCCGCCGGGCACCATAAGCGCGGCAAACAATCCTACAATTCGCGCGCCATCAACATGGCCCCCCAGATCCTGTACCGGCTGAGGCCGCATACCTATGCCGGGATCGGCGGGTCCCTGAACTATCAGAAGGCCAGCGGGTTACAACACAAGGCGACAGGGAGCTTCTTTCAGCATCCGGTCAGGCTCAGTGAACTGAACGTAGGTGTCAGCCTGCTTTTCAGCTACGATACACGGGATTTCACCCTTAATCCGTCTCATGGCCAGTTGCTCAATATTAGCTATACCGATTACACCCCAACGCTGGGCAGTGATAACCGTCTTAATGTCTGGGATATGCAGTACGACCTTTACCACTCGCTCAACCCGACAACCCTGCTGGCGTGGGAGCTTTATGGTCGCTTCGCCGGGGGGCACGTCCCCTGGACGATGGACGGCTCCCTGGGTGACAGCCATCATCTGCGGGGATATTACCAGGGGCGTTATCGCGATCGCAACGTGGTGAGCACACAGCTTGAATTACGCAAAAAACTGAACTGGCGCCATGGCATCGTTGCCTGGGCTGGCGCAGGCAGTATGTCCTCCAGAGCCAGAGATGTTGCAGACGGTCACTGGCTTCCCTCCGTGGGCCTCGGCTATCGTTTTAAGATTAAGCAAAGAATGAACTTACGTCTCGACTATGGCGTGGGTCAGAAAAGTTCAGGTTTCTATTTTCAGGTTGGGGAAGCCTTTTAATGAAAAAAACATGGCTGATGTTAAGTCTGGTATTAAGCGCCTGCCAGGCGCCGCCGCAGCCGGAGTCAGATTTAAAACAGGGTGATTTACAGTTACCTGCGGCACAGGCGAAACAGGTCTGGCCGACCCTTCCCTCGCTGACGGCACCGGATGGCCTGCGCCCCTGCTGCGCCTTCGGCTATGAGGTGCGCGCTAAATTACTGGGCATTCCCGTCCCCTTTATTCATTTCAACAATGTGGTGGACCCGGATAATACGGGTGAACATCACTATAACGACAGCTGGATAAGCATGATCATGACGCTGACGGGCATGAACAGCGAGCATGACGGGATTATTTATACGCGCCGCGGCGGATTTATCGATCTTGCCCACGTGCGGGATACTGCCGATAACACGCTTTGGCTGTTTAACCAGATCTTACCGCAGCTCGGCCATGCCGGAACCATCAAACTCCCCGATGAACTTGGGCAGCGCATTATCCGGCTATCGTCATTCCCCGCGCCTGACAGCGAACTGGATCGCTACAATCTGGCGGTCAGGCTGGCTGCGCAACTGGCCTTCCAGCTTGCTGTCTGGCATGAAGTGGCTCAGTGGTACGGTTATCAGTCGGTACCGGGGTATCCTGAAGGAGTGTCTGCATTCTCACTGGAAGATCTGTACTCCAATCTGCTGGGTGCGCGCATTGCTATCGACCTGCTTAACACCGGCGGCGGCGTGTCAATGGCGCAGTATCAACAGTCGATGGCGCAGATGCTTGCGGAGGCGCTAAAACAGCTGCAGGCGGTCAGCCCCAAAGATACCCGCTTTCAGTTTGATATGGTGGATGGCAAATGGTGGAACAGCCACTGCCGCCTGCCGGATAAATTCCTCCTGCGCATGCGCAACTACAGTACCCGCGACCGCCGACTGCCCACTCGCCCGGCAGACACGGTTCCTGAACTGTGGTTAACGCTGCCCGACCGGTTTAACCACCAGCCTCTTGCTGATTTTGCCCGGCTGGAAATCTGGCAGGGCGAGGATATGGCGAAACTCCCCGCTCCTGACCTGATGTACGGCTATCACGATTTTGCGGCCCTCGCCCAGCAGGCTGAAAAAGCCGATCGCCAGCATTTACAGAGGTACGGTGAACAGTGTGACTAGCGAAATATTCACATCGCGACCCCGCTCATCCATAAGCCAGCCTTATAACTCAATTTGAAAGGGGGCGGTGACGTTTTCCCGGCGGCGGCCCATTTTTTTTCCTTAGTCGGTGAAAAACACCAGGCAACCGTTTTCCTTGCTGACGATCCCGCTGAAAACCCTCTTTCTGAATAAGTTCCCTTTTAGTAGGGTTATTTTGTGACAACCATCACACTTTAGCTGAATTGAAATGAAACAGAATTTGACAAGTGTGAGCAATCTCTATTTCCTAATGCGCTGATAGCGGCACACTGCCGCAGCATTGATGGCGGGTGCTTTCTTCGACGTTTTGAACGCTCACTTGTCGCCCATAGATAACATGACCCGATTGGCGCACTGGCTACAGAACCGGGTCTCAGAGCATGTGGTAATAATAATGAAATATAAAATTATGATGGCTGGTGCGCTGGCCGCGCTCTCTTATACCAACGTTTCTTTTGCCGCTGACAATAACGCGGAATATGTTTCAGACTGGTGGCATCAGAGCGTTAACGTGGTCGGCAGCTATCACACCCGCTTCGGGCCGCAGCTGAACAACGATGTGTATCTGGAATACGAAGCCTTTGCCAAAAAGGACTGGTTCGATTTCTACGGCTATATCGATGTGCCTAAATTCTTCGGCGTGGGCAACGGCAATGACGTCGGCGCATGGGATGACGGCTCCCCGTTCTTTATGGAGATCGAACCGCGCTTCTCTATCGACAAGCTGACCGGCACCAGTCTGGCATTTGGCCCGTTCAAAGAGTGGTACTTCGCCAACAACTATATCTACGATATGGGTGATAACCGCGCCAATCGTCAGAATACCTGGTATATGGGTCTGGGTACCGACATCGACACCCACTCGGATATTGGCCTGTCATTCAACGTGTACGCCAAATATCAGTGGGCAAACTACGGCGCAGCGAACGAAAACCAGTGGGATGGTTACCGCTTCAAGGTGAAATACTTCGTCCCGCTGACCCAGCTGTGGGGCGGCAACCTGAGCTATATCGGCTTTACCAACTTTGACTGGGGCTCCGACCTGGGCGATAACTCCGCACCGGCGCGTACCAGCAACTCCATCGCTTCCAGCCATATTCTCTCGCTGGGCTATGACCACTGGCACTATTCCGTTGTGGCGCGTTACTTCCACAACGGCGGACAGTGGAACGACGGCACCGAGCTGAACTTCGGGAAAGGTGATTTCAACGTGAAATCAAACGGTTTCGGTTACTACCTGGTGGTCGGTTACAACTTCTGATCGCCGGCGGCGCGGGGGCCGGAAAAACGGTTCCCCCACCATCCGCAAAAAACCATGCTGAACGCGCCTCCGGGCGCGTTTTTTTTGCCGGTGATAAAACGTTATACTCGTGCGGCAATATTGCATCCTCTAAAAGGAATTTTTATGTCTGCTAAGTCTGTCGATCACAGCGTGAAACTACGCCCGCTGGAGCGCGAAGATCTGCGGTTTGTCCATCAACTGGATAATAACGCCAGCGTCATGCGCTACTGGTTTGAAGAGCCGTACG
Source organism: Erwinia sp. Eh17-17 (assembly GCF_039675725.1). NCBI lineage: Bacteria > Pseudomonadati > Pseudomonadota > Gammaproteobacteria > Enterobacterales > Erwiniaceae > Erwinia > Erwinia sp. Eh17-17. The sequence continues at coordinate 232,231 of NZ_JBDFQT010000005.1, forward strand.
AGGCGTTTGTTGAGCTGTCCGATCTTTACGACAAGCATATTCACGATCAGAGTGAGCGGCGCTTTGTCGTCGAGCACGAAGGGAGCAATGCCGGGCTGGTAGAGTTAGTGGAGATTAACCATATCCACCGCCGCGCGGAGTTTCAGATTATTATCGCCCCCAGCCATCAGGGCAAAGGGCTGGCCAGTAAAGCGGCAAGGCTGGCGATGGATTACGGTTTTTCAGTGCTGAACCTGTATAAACTCTACCTGATCGTCGATAAAGAGAACGAAAAGGCCATCCACATTTATCGCAAGCTGGGCTTTGAAATTGAAGGCGAGCTGATCCACGAATTCTTTATCAACGGTGAATACCGCAACACTATCCGCATGTGCATTTTCCAGCATCAGTATCTGGAAAAATTTAAACCGGCACACAGCATGGTGAAAACCACCGCACAGTAATAAAAAAACGGCAGGTGGGATAAGCCAGCCTGCCGTTGTGGTATCAGCCGCCGCGCGCGCCGACCGGATTCATAATGGTCAGCAAGCGCTCCGGCTCTATCTTGTACATCCCGCCATAGAACGGATCAACCAGCAGCCAGCCGGGGAAGCCGAGCAGCGGGATATTCCCCAGCAGATACCACAGATTCGGGCTCTCCTTCAGCGGCAGCGTCTGCGGCACATAGCCCTGACGTTCCAGCATCACCAGATACTTTTTCTTGCCGAAGTAGTTACCGTTAGACTTCATCAGCGTGACGGTTTTCGGCGTGTAGCCCTCCGCCACCGCTTTACCGGTCTCATCCTGCACGACAAACTTCACGCCCGGAGGCTGAGTCTGCAGAGTGACGTCCTGCGTTTCACTACCGACAATCGTGGCGCAGCCACTTAACATCCACGCTGCTGCCAGCGCTGCTATCAGCCGTTTCATCATTCATCCTGCCTGAATCCATCATGCTATCAGTTTACGCGCCAGCCGCCGTAAGCTAGCGCGCTAATACCGAGATGAATTGGTGGTTTATTCAGCCATTGACCTGGGGGTGGAAGGACGCTCAGAAGCCGTTTTGCTGCGGCGCTGCGTCAGCCAGTGGCCTGCATAGCACAGGGCAACAAAGGGCAGCCCGCACCACAGCGCAATGCGCTGTTCGGGGTCGAACGCCAGCCCGATACAGGCCAGCAGGCACAGGGCAAAGCCCAGAACCGGCGTCAGTGGGAACCAGGGAGCACGATACTTCAGCTCGCTGACGTGATTCCCCGCGCGCAGCCAGGCCCGACGAAAACGGTAGTGAGATGCACAGATGCTCAGCCAGACCGCTACCACGGCAAAGCCGGAGATGGCCGACAGAGCGACAAAAACAGTATCCGCCGCCACAACGCTTGTCAGCAGCGCCAGCAGCCCGCCCAGCATACTGACGGAGATCGCCACCAGCGGGATCCCGCGCCGCGTCAGGCGGGTAAAGCAGTGAGGCAGGGTCTGTTGATTGGCCAGCGACCACAGCATACGGCCGGAAGCATACAGCCCGGAATTCGCCGCGGAGAGGATCGCCGTCAGAATGACGAAGTTAATGATATCAGCCGCATACGGAATGCCGATCTTCTCAAAGACCAGCACAAACGGGCTTTTTACAATCCCGGCCTGATCCATCGGGATCAGACTGGCGAGGATCAGCACGGTGCCCACGAAAAAGAGGATCAGACGCGCGACCGTGGTGCGAATTGCCAGCGGTAATACTCTGTGCGGCTCTTCCGTTTCACCGGCAGCAATGCCGATGAGCTCCGTTCCTGAGAAGGCAAAGTTAACGGCCACCATGGTCATCAGGATCGGCAACACGCCGTGCGGAAACCATCCGGAGGCGGTGAGATGATGGAAAAACGGAGCCGGAGTACCGTCATGCAGCGGGATAAAACCAAACATCGCTGCCCCGCCCAGTATCAGGAAGGCGAGGATGGTGATCACTTTCACCACAGAGAACCAGAATTCAGCTTCAGCAAAAAAGCGCGAGGAGACCACATTCAGCAGGAAGATCAGCGTGCAGAACAGCAGGCACCACAGCCAGACCGGCGAATCAGGGAACCAGTACTGCATACAGAATCCCGCAGCGGTCAGGCTGGAACCCAGCGCCACGGTCCAGGTCAGCCAGTACAGCCAGGCGACGGTGTAACCCGTGGCAGGGCTGAGATAACGGGCAGCATAAACATGAAAGGCGCCGGTTTCAGGCATCGCCACGGACAGTTCACCGAGGCTGAGCATGACCAGCCAGACCACCAGCGCGCCGATCAGATAGGCCAGCAGCGTACCCGCAGCACCGGTGGTGGAGATGATATACCCGGTATTAAAAAACAGCCCGGTTCCGATGACACCACCGAGAGAAAGCATCACCAGATGGCGGGCTTTCATACTGCGTTTGAACTGTTGCGGGGCCTGCTCTTGCTGCATCATGCTAAAAATCCGTATAGACGTCTGAACTGCCAGGTGCCCGCGTTATACCGATTCAACACGCTGAAAGCAACGAACAACAGGCATTACCCAAACATCCTTTCCAGATAACGTTCAAGTGCTACACGCGAACTGAAGCCGTGAGGAATACCGTAGTGGTCGTTATTCTCCCCTGCCAGATACATCGGGAAACGCACGTAATGATCGCAGGTTTTCACATCTGACGAGGCCGCAGTGATGGCCTGGCTTCGCTCTTTCAGCGTAGGATGGATCACCAGCGCAGTCCGGCCCAGGCGCGCCTCACGGTTAACGTAAACGTAGTCTTCACCGCGACGGTAACCGTAGGTTTTGGCGGTGACCGCATCCATTTCAAATCCCGCTTTTTCCAGTACGCGTGCAACCTCATCCGGTCGTAAATACATGCTTGTTCCTCTCAGTCTGCTAACCCGGCAACCTTACAACAGGCAGCGTTGTCAGGGCTTTCGGATTAGTCCATAAACGCCGTTAATGTGCGGACGTTCCCGGTGGGTGTTCTATACTTATTAATACTTTTTAGACTAATGGAGCGAAAAATGTTCAACCGGACAGTGAAAAATGACGATATTGACCTGAATCAGGATGTTTCTCTGCTGGCTGACAGCCTGGACGACCTGCTGAAATCCTGGGGCAGCAAATCAAAAGATGAGGCCGATGGCGCACGCGCCAGGGCTGAGGCGCTACTGAAAGAGACGCGGGCAAAACTGCACGGACGTAACCGCGTGAGCCAGGCAGCAAGAGATGCCGGTGGTCACGTCGATGACTACGTGCGTGAAAAACCCTGGCACGGTGTCGGGATTGGTGCCGCACTGGGTATTATCGTCGGCGCGCTGATTGCGACCAGCACCTCCGATCGATAGTCTAAAAAAACAGCATTACCCAAAAGCCCGTAGCGAAAGCGACGGGCTTTTTTTTGTCTGCATTTTTTTATTTGGGCGAAATCCTTGTGCCACAGGGCTTGTGTGTGAGCTGGCTATATAAATATGAAAAACCTATATGTTGTGTGGTTGCAATCTGTGAGCACTATATCTAGTATTTACACCATCGAGACCACACAACAGGGTGTGGCAGTCGCGGCGCTGTCAGACGGTGATTCAGCGCCAGAGAAGTCAGACAGAAAGCCCACAAGGTAAATACGAATCATGCGCATTATTATTTACACTAAAGATAACTGTGTCCAGTGCAACGCCACAAAAAATGCCATGGATAAAAAAGGGATCGATTATCAGCTGATCAATCTGGACAGCGAACCCGCTCACGTGGAAACCCTGAAGTCTCTTGGCTACCGTCAGGTTCCGGTCGTGATGGCAGAGCAGGATCACTGGAGCGGCTTTCGCCCGGACAAAATTCTTGCACTGAGCCACCTGGCGACGGCGCGGAGTTAGCATCATGACCCTGCTGGTCTATTTTTCCAGCCTGTCTGAAAACACCCACCGTTTCATCACCCGTCTGAATCTGCCCGCGCTGCGCATCCCTCTCGACGAGAGCCAGCGCCTGCAGGTGGACGAGCCTTATATTCTGGTGGTGCCCAGCTACGGTGGCGGCACGGCTCAGGGTGCGGTCCCCCGACAGGTGATTCAGTTCCTGAACGACACCCATAACCGTCAGCGGATCCGTGGCGTTATCGCCGCAGGCAATCGTAACTTTGGCGAGGCTTACTGCCTGGCTGGCGACATTATTGCGCGAAAATGTCAGGTGCCTTATCTCTATCGCTTCGAGCTGATGGGCACCTCTGACGATATTGCTAACGTACACAAGGGAGTTACCCAATTTTGGCAGCGACAGACAGCACACTCATAGAGACCACCGCGACAGCACCGGATTACCACGCGCTTAACGCGATGCTTAATCTGTACGATGCCGACGGAAATATTCAGTTCGAAAAGGACCGCGAGGCCACGCGTCAGTATTTTATCCAGCATGTGATCCCCAACACCGTTCAGTTCGACTCCATTGCTGAACGCTTACAGTATCTGGTTTCCGAAGGCTATTACGAAGCCGACGTGCTGAATGCCTGGCCGTTTGAGTTTGTCTGCACGCTGTTCCAGAAGGCTTACGACCAGCGCTTCCGCTTCCAGACGTTCCTCGGGGCGTGGAAGTTTTATACCAGCTACACGCTGAAAACCTTCGATGGCAAACGCTATCTGGAGGGCTTCACCGAACGCGCGTGCATGGTGGCTCTGACGCTGGCAAAAGGCGACCAGGCTTTGGCGCTGGCGCTGACTGATGAAATTCTTGCCGGACGCTTCCAGCCGGCCACGCCGACTTTTCTGAACTGCGGTAAACAGCAGCGCGGTGAGCTGGTCTCCTGCTTCCTGTTGCGCATTGAAGACAATATGGAATCGATTGGTCGTGCGGTGAACTCCGCGCTGCAGCTGTCCAAGCGCGGCGGCGGCGTGGCGTTCCTGCTCTCTAACCTGCGTGAATCCGGTGCACCGATTAAGCGTATTGAAAACCAGTCTTCCGGGGTGATCCCGGTAATGAAAATGCTGGAAGATGCATTCTCTTACGCGAATCAGCTGGGTGCCCGTCAGGGCGCGGGAGCGGTCTATCTCAACGCGCACCACCCGGATATCCTTCGTTTCCTGGATACCAAACGCGAAAATGCCGACGAAAAAATCCGGATTAAAACGCTGTCGCTCGGGGTGGTGATCCCGGATGTGACCTTCCAGCTGGCGAAAGACAACCAGCCGATGGCGCTGTTCTCACCGTACGACGTCGAGCGTCTTTACGGCCTGCCGTTTGCCGATATCAGCATCAGCGAGAAGTATGAAGAGATGCTGGCCGATCAACGTATTCGTCGCACCTTTATCGATCCGCGTGAGTTCTTCCAGACGCTGGCAGAAATCCAGTTTGAGTCCGGCTATCCGTACATTATGTTTGAAGATACGGTGAACCGCGCTAATCCGATCCACGGGCGCATTAACATGAGCAACCTGTGTTCGGAGATCCTGCAGGTCAATACGCCGACCGAATACAACGAAGACCTGAGCTATAAACGCATCGGCAAGGATATCTCCTGCAACCTCGGTTCGCTCAATATTGCCCATGCGATGGACTCCGCTGATTTCGCCCGCACCATCGAGATAGCCGTGCGCGGTCTGACGGCTGTGTCTGACCAGAGTCATATCCACTCGGTGCCCTCCATCGAACAGGGCAACGCACAGTCGCACGCCATTGGCCTCGGGCAGATGAACCTGCACGGCTATCTGGCGCGGGAAAGTATTCAGTATGGTTCCGAAGAGGGGCTGGATTTCACCAATATCTACTTCTATACCGTGACCTACCACGCGCTGCGTACCTCAAACCTGCTGGCACGCGAACGCGGCACCAGCTTCAGCGGGTTCAGCGACTCACGCTACGCCAGCGGTGAATACTTTAATCAGTATGTTGAGCAGAGCTGGCAGCCCCGCACGGCGCGAGTGGCGGAGCTGTTCGCCAACGCCGGGATTGCCATTCCAACGCAGTCACAGTGGCAGGCGCTGAAAGAAGCGGTGATGCAGTACGGACTGTACAACCAGAATTTACAGGCCATTCCGCCAACGGGATCGATCTCCTACATCAACCACGCCACGTCGAGCATTCACCCGATTGTGTCGCGCATTGAGATCCGTAAAGAGGGAAAAACCGGCCGCGTTTACTACCCTGCCCCGTTTATGAACAATGACAATCAGGCGTTCTACCGCGATGCCTATGACATTGGCCCGGAAGCGATTATTGATACCTACGCCGAAGCCACGCGCCATGTTGATCAGGGGCTGTCGCTGACGCTGTTCTTCCGCGATACCGCCACCACGCGCGATATCAACAGAGCACAGATTTATGCCTGGAAGAAGGGCATCAAGACGCTGTACTACATTCGTCTGCGCCAGATGGCGCTGCAGGGTACGGAAGTTGAAGGCTGCGTTTCCTGCTCGCTGTAATCCGTTAAACGGGCGGGGTTCGGCCCCGCCCCTGCCAATAACGAAACCACGCACCGTATCGCGTAGGGGTCAGGTACACCTGACCCGCTGAGATCTGCCCAGGAACAACACCATGAAATTAAAAAAAGTTCACGCCATTAACTGGAACAAAATCGAAGACGACAAAGATCTTGAGGTCTGGAACCGTCTGACCAGCAACTTCTGGCTGCCGGAAAAAATCCCGCTCTCGAACGATATTCCGGCGTGGAACGCCCTGAGTCACGAGGAACAACAGCTGACCATTCGGGTGTTCACCGGCCTGACGCTGCTGGATACCATTCAGAATACCCTTGGCGCACCGGCACTGATGGCTGACGCGCTCACGCCGCACGAAGAGGCGGTGATGTCGAATATCAGCTTTATGGAAGCGGTTCATGCGCGCTCTTACAGCTCGATCTTCTCCACGCTCTGTCATACCAGCGATGTCGATGCCGCTTACGCCTGGAGCGAGGAGAATCTCCCGCTTCAGCGCAAAGCGGAGATCATTCTTCAGCACTACGCCGAAAACGACCCGCTGAAGAAGAAAATCGCCAGCGTCTTCCTTGAATCGTTCCTGTTCTATTCCGGTTTCTGGCTGCCAATGTACTGGTCAAGCCGCGGAAAGCTGACCAATACCGCTGACCTGATCCGCCTGATTATCAAAGATGAAGCCGTCCACGGTTACTACATTGGTTATAAGTATCAGAGGGCGCTGGAGACGCAGAGTGCAGAACGCAAGGAGGAGCTGCAACAGTTCGCCATTGAGCTGCTGCTGTCGCTGTATGAAAATGAGCTGGAATACACCGACGCGCTGTATCAGGGCGTTGGCTGGCAGGAAGATGTGAAAAAATTCCTGCATTACAATGCCAATAAAGCGCTGATGAATCTCGGTTATGAGGCGCTGTTCCCCTCAGAGATGACCGATGTTAGCCCGGCAATCCTCTCTGCGCTGTCACCGAACGCGGATGAAAACCATGATTTCTTCTCCGGTTCCGGCTCTTCTTATGTGATGGGTAAAGCCGTCGATACCGAAGACGCTGACTGGGACTTTTAATCTCTTCACCGGTGGCTGTAAACGGCAGCCACCTTTCTTTCCTTTCGCTTTTAATTAGTTATTATTTTTCAGTCACCCACCTTTAGTTTGATGACACCAATATGACCATTTCCTGACGATTATTTGTCGTCTCTTCTGTCGCATCAGACAGATAATTCGACACTCTCACAGATGATTCTTAGCAAGATATTCATTTTTTTCAGACTTGTTCAATTCCCCCTCATCCCTTACCTGCTCTGACATTAGGCGGGACTGGCATCTCTTTCACCATTTCCGATCGCGCCTTTTAGGGTTGTCTCAGATTCTCAGTGTGCTACGGTATAGGCCGTTAATATTTAACCACACAGAAGAGCTGAATATATAAAACCAACCATAACCAGGAAAATAATTAATGCATGGCTATTAAACTTGAAGTCAAAAATTTATATAAAGTTTTTGGGGAAAACCCCGAGCGCGCATTTAAGCACATTGAAAAAGGGATCAGTAAAGAGGCACTTCTGGAAAAAACCGGCCTGTCTCTTGGCGTGAAAGACGCCAGTCTGGCCATTGAAGAAGGCGAGATTTTTGTCATCATGGGGTTATCCGGTTCCGGTAAATCTACCATGGTCCGCCTTCTCAATCGTCTGATAGAACCCACCCGGGGCCAGGTCATTATTGATGGTGAGGATATTGCCAAAATATCCGACAGTGAATTACGCCAGGTCCGCAGAAATAAGATCAGCATGGTATTCCAGTCCTTCGCATTAATGCCGCATATGACGGTATTAAATAATGCTGCATTTGGTATGGAATTAGCCGGAATCCCCCTTCAGGAACGGCAGGAAAAAGCCCTTGATGCATTACGTCAGGTGGGGCTGGATAATTATGCTCATGCCTACCCGGATGAACTCTCCGGCGGGATGCGTCAGCGCGTTGGATTAGCCCGCGCACTGGCCATCAACCCTGACATATTATTGATGGATGAAGCCTTCTCCGCACTCGATCCTTTAATTCGAACTGAAATGCAGGATGAGCTGGTGAAATTGCAGTCTCGCCACCAGCGCACCATTGTCTTTATTTCCCACGATCTCGATGAAGCCATGCGCATCGGCGACCGCATTGCCATTATGCAGGGCGGTGAAGTGGTGCAGGTCGGTACGCCGGATGAAATCCTCAATAATCCGGCCAACGACTATGTGCGCACGTTCTTCCGCGGCGTGGATATCAGCCAGGTGTTCAGCGCGAAAGATATCGCCCGCCGCAGTGCCGCTGCGCTGATCCGTAAAGCCCCTGGCTTCGGCCCGCGTTCGGCGATCAAACTGCTGCAGGACAATGACCGCGAGTACGGCTACGTGCTGGAAAAACAGCGCTTTGTCGGCACCGTTTCTGTTGATTCCCTGAAGGCCGCACTGGCCGCCGGAGAAGGGCTGGACCAGGCGCTGCTCGACAGCCCTGCGCCCATGCCTGCCGATACTTCACTGAGTGACCTGCTGTCGCATGTGGCGCAGGCCCCCTGCGCGGTGCCGATCGTCGGTGAAGAAGGACAGTACGTCGGAATTATTTCCAAAGGAACATTGTTACAGGCATTAGACCGTGACGGAGGCCAGCCATGAGTGAACAAACCAGTAACCCGTGGGATACCAGCGCCCAGACGACTAACGCCCCCACCGACGGCAGCCAGCCAGCCGCCAGCAGCAGCGACCCATGGGGAACGCCCTCTGACGCGGCCACCAGCCAGCCGGCACCCGATGCGGCAGGCAGCAGTGCCGATGCCTGGGGAACGCCCTCCGGTGGTAGCGGTCACGAAGCGGCGGCCAGCAGCAGCGACTGGCTGAACAGCGCCCCGGCTCCCCAGGCTGAACACTTTAATATTCTCGACCCTTTCCATAAAACGCTGATCCCCCTCGACAGCTGGGTGACCACGGCCATCGACTGGATCGTGACTCACTTCCGTCCGCTGTTCCAGGGCATCCGCCTGCCGGTGGACTATATTCTCAGCGCCTTCCAGAACCTGCTGTTAGGCATGCCTGCCCCGGTGGCTATTATCGTGTTTGCACTGATTGCCTGGCAGCTTTCCAGCGTCGGTATGGGTATTGCCACACTGGTGTCGCTGATCGCCATTGGTGCAATAGGTGCCTGGTCGCAGGCCATGGTGACGCTGGCGCTGGTGCTGACCGCGCTGTTCTTCTGCATCATCATCGGCTTACCTATGGGGATCTGGCTGGCCCGCAGCCAGAGGGCGGCAAAAATTATCCGTCCGCTGCTGGATGCCATGCAGACCACCCCGGCCTTCGTTTATCTGGTGCCGATTGTCATGCTGTTCGGTATCGGTAACGTGCCAGGGGTCGTGGTGACGATTATCTTTGCCCTGCCGCCGATTGTGCGTCTGACCATTCTGGGGATTAAGCAGGTGCCCGCCGATCTGATCGAAGCGGCTGAATCGTTTGGTGCCAGCCCGCGTCAGATGTTGTTCAAAGTGCAGCTCCCGCTGGCGATGCCAACCATTATGGCCGGGGTGAACCAGACCCTGATGCTGGCGCTGTCGATGGTCGTCATCGCCTCAATGATCGCCGTTGGCGGGCTCGGCCAGATGGTGCTGCGCGGGATCGGCCGTCTGGATATGGGCCTGGCCACTGTCGGCGGAGTCGGCATTGTGATTCTGGCAATTATTCTTGACCGTCTGACCCAGTCGCTGGGACGCGACAGCCGCAGCCGTGGCAATCGTCGCTGGTACGCCAGTGGTCCTCTGGGTCTGCTGACGCGTCCGTTCTGTGAAACCAAATAACAAGAAGGTACTCATGACTATGCGAAAAATTACACTGCTGGCCGCCGCGTTCACCACGCTGGCCGTGGCTCAGGTTTCCGCCGCCGACCTGCCGGGTAAAGGCATTACGGTTAAGCCAGTACAGAGCACCATTACAGAAGAGACCTTCCAGACGTTGCTGGTCAGCCGCGCGCTGGAAAAACTGGGCTACACTGTCGATGCTCCCAGCGAAGTCGACTATAACGTCGGCTACACCTCGCTGGCTTCCGGCGATGCCACCTTCACCGCTGTCAACTGGCAGCCGCTGCACGATGATATGTATAAAGCCTCTGGCGGTGACGCGAAGTTATACCGCAAGGGAACCTTTGTTCAGGGTGCCGCGCAGGGTTATCTGATTGATAAAAAAACTGCTGAAAAATACCACATCACCAATATTGAGCAGTTAAAAGACCCTAAAATCGCCAAGCTGTTTGACAGCAATGGTGACGGTAAAGCGGACATGACAGGATGTACGCCTGGCTGGGGCTGTGAAGCCGTGATCAACCATCAGATTAAAGCCTTTAATTTGAGTCAGACCGTTGAGCATAACCAGGGTAACTATTCGGCAATGATCGCCGATACCATCACGCGCTATAAAGAAGGCAAACCCGTTCTGTACTACACCTGGACGCCGTACTGGGTGAGTGATGTACTGGTGCCGGGGCGCGATGTTGTCTGGTTACAGGTTCCCTTCTCTTCCATGCCGGGCGAGCAGAAAGATGTCGATACCAAGCTGCCTAACGGCGCTAACTACGGCTTCCCGGTGAACACCATGCACATCGTTGCCAATAAAGCCTGGGCTGAGAAAAATCCGGCGGCGGCCAAACTGTTCTCAGAAATGAAGCTGCCGATTACGGATATCAATGCGCAAAACTCACGTATGCATCAGGGTCAGTCTTCGGAAGCGGATATCAACGCGCACGTTGATGGCTGGATCAAAGCGCACCAGGCGCAGTTCGATGGCTGGGTGAAAGACGCGCTGGCGGCGGGTCATTAAATCAGACCTGCGCAGGGGCGACCTTTTGTTTCGGTCGCCCCTCCGGACCTGATGCCCGCAAAGGCAGGGCGACCAGAAAAGCGGTCGCCCCCTACGGTTGTCCCGCTGGTGGGGCAACTGGTTTGTCCTGTCAATTATCATGTGAGTGAAATAGTTATTTGAGTTATTATTAGCGTATAGGATAATTCTCACGCTGATACTGGTTGTTATGAAATCCCCTCATGCTGGCCTCAATCCCGCTCTGGTCGTAGTGATGTCAATCGCTTCTGTCCGCTTGAAAAATCTCGCCTCTGGTACCCGCTTTTTACTGGCCCTCATTATCGGGATAATCCGACTCGATCTTGCGTTACAGGCCGGGCATATTACCCATCAGAGCACGGCCTGGCGGCACAAACCCAAAGCCCTCAAGCCGCTGGCAGTCGGATAAATGACCCACTATTTAGTCGTCGGTAACGCCGTGTCGCCACTATGCGCCACCCTCGTTGAGGCCGCAGACGGGTATGGCCCCCGCGTCACTGGCGCTCTGTTAACCATTGTTAATCTATTAAACGGGTGGCGAAGTCATCACTTTGAGGTTGAAGCGCATTGATTTTTCGCGGAGAAAATGAAGTTTTTTCAGCACTAGCAGCCTGTTAAGACTTTTCTCACTCTGGTAAGGTTAGGCGCAATTTATTCAGGTCGGTTATGTTTTCACATGAAATCATTCAGTAACAGCAGAGTAACATTCGCGCCTGCCCGCGCAAAACCGCCCGGCCTGGGACTATTTGACATCTCTATTACGCGCAGCACGGTTTTCGATGCTGTTAAGCGCCCTGGGTTATGGAGTGACCTGGAAACACCTGATGATGACTGCAGTTTTGTGAACGATTCACCCTCTGCAAAAAAGTGGCATTGCTTTATTAATCATCACCGTTATTATACCCGTTGTAACTAGTGAGGTTCCTTTATAATGGAAAGTTCGTTTACTCCCATTGAACAGATGCTGAATTTTCGTGCCAATCGTCAGAAAGATTTCCCCTTACAGGAGATCATGCTGACCCGTCTGTGTATGCATATGCAAAGTAAGTTGCTGGATAACCGCAACAAAATGCTGAAAGCACAGGGGATTAACGAAACGTTGTTTATGGCATTAATCACGCTGGATGCGCAGGAAGATCACAGTATTCAACCCTCTGAACTGAGTTCGGCTCTGGGTTCTTCCCGCACCAACGCCACGCGTATTGCCGATGAGCTTGAGAAGCGCGGCTGGATTGAGCGCCGTGAAAGCGACAACGATCGCCGCTGTCTGCACCTGCACCTGACGCCAAAAGGGCACGAATTTCTGCGCCAGCTGCTGCCGCCTCAGCACCAGTGTCTGCAACTGGTGTGGTCAGCCTTGAGCACATCTGAAAAATCGCAGCTGGAAGGTATTACCCGCAAGCTGTTGAACAGACTTGATAAAATGGATGAAGAGGAAGTCGTCGCTTCCCTCTCCCGTTAAATGTTCCATTAATAGCATATTGTGCGACACAGTCTTTACTGGAAATCGCTACCTTACGCTTCCTAAACTTTATTCATGCCAGCGCTCATCCCGCTGGCATTTTAGACTCGGGCGTTTGCCATTCATTACGGCACGCCCCTATGGCGAGAAAACCAGGAGAGAAACATGAGTGACAGCGCGGTGGCGCAACAGCCGCAACAGCCTAAGAATAAGAAAAAGACGCGCAAAAACGCCCTGATTTTTCTGGCTGTTATTTTCGTCATCCTTGGGGTGGCCTGGCTGACATACTGGTTCCTGGTATTGCGTCATTTTCAGGAAACCGATGATGCCTATGTGGCAGGAAACCAGGCGCAGGTGATGGCCCAGGTCTCCGGCAGCGTGAATAAAGTCTGGTTTGACGATACCGACTTTGTGAAGAAAGGTGACGTGCTGGTGACGCTGGATCGCACCGATGCCGAGCAGGCGTTCGAGAAAGCGCAAACGGCGCTGGCAACCAGCGTACGCCAGACCCATCAGCTGATCATTAACAGCAAACAGTATCAGGCGACGATTGCGCTGCAAAAAACCGCGCTCGAACAGGCGCAGACTGATTTACGCCGTCGTGAACCACTGGGTGCCTCCAACCTGATTGGTAAAGAAGACCTGCAACACGCCCGTGATGCCGTGGCGACCGCCAAAGCGCAGCTTGATGTGGCTACACAGCAGTACAACGCTAACCAGGCGATGATTCTGGACACCGCCCTGGAGAACCAGCCCGCGGTTAAACAGAACGCAGCCGCCTTACGTGATGCGTGGCTCGCTTTACAGCGTACAGAAGTGATCAGCCCCATCGATGGCTACGTTTCGCGCCGCAGCGTGCAGGTAGGGTCACAGATCGGCACTACCACGCCGCTGCTGGCGATCGTTCCGGCGACCAACCTCTGGGTGGACGCGAACTTTAAAGAGACGCAGCTGGCAGGCGTTCGCATCGGTCAGCCAGCCACGGTCATCAGTGATATCTACGGTGATGACGTGGTTTACCACGGTAAAGTGGTCGGCCTTGATATGGGTACGGGCAGCGTGTTCTCTCTGCTCCCGGCGCAAAATGCTACCGGCAACTGGATTAAAGTCGTTCAGCGTCTGCCCGTGCGCATCGAACTTGACCCACAGGAAGTGGCAAAACATCCGCTGCGCATTGGTCTGTCCACGCTGGTTAAAGTTGACACCAGTAACAGTGACGGTGCCGTCCTTGCCACCAGCGTACGCAGCAAACCCGCCTATGAAAGTGATGCGCTGGCACGCGATCTGACACCAGCAAACCAGCTGATTGCCGATATCATCCGTGCCAATGCCGGTTAATAAGGCGGGAGACTGTTATGGCGCGTAAGCCCTTAGAAGGCACGCAGCTGGTCCTGATGACCATTGCGCTGTCGCTGGCGACTTTTATGCAGGTGCTGGACTCGACGATTGCTAACGTGGCCATCCCGACCATCGCCGGTAACCTGGGGGCCTCAAACTCTCAGGGCACCTGGGTGATCACCTCGTTTGGCGTGGCAAACGCCATCTCGATTCCGATCACCGGCTGGCTGGCAAAACGTTTCGGGGAAGTGAAGCTGTTCATGTGGTCGACGGTGGCCTTTGCCGTCGCCTCCTGGCTGTGCGGCATGTCCGAAAGCCTGACCATGCTGATCTTCTTCCGCGTGATCCAGGGCATCGTCGCGGGTCCGCTGATCCCGCTGTCGCAGAGCCTGCTGTTAAACAACTATCCTCCGGCAAAGCGCAGCGTGGCGCTGTCGCTGTGGGCGATGACGGTGATCGTTGCACCGATCTGCGGCCCGATCCTCGGCGGCTGGATCAGTGATAACTATCACTGGGGATGGATCTTCTTCATCAACGTGCCCATCGGCGTGGTGGTGGTGATCCTGGCCCTGCAGACCCTGCGTAACCGCGAAACCGAAACCGTGATCCGCCCGATCGATACCGTCGGCCTGGTTCTGCTTGTTGTCGGCATTGGCTGCCTGCAAATCATGCTGGACCGGGGTAAAGAGCTGGACTGGTTCAGCTCCAATGAAATCATTACATTAACGGTGATCGCCGTCGTAGCCCTGGTGGTGCTACTCGTCTGGGAGTTGACCGACGACCATCCGATAGTGGATTTGTCGCTGTTTAAATCGCGCAACTTCACGATTGGCTGCCTGTCGATCAGCCTGGCCTATATGCTCTACTTCGGGTCTATCGTACTGCTGCCACAGCTGTTGCAGGAGGTTTACGGTTACACGGCCACCTGGGCCGGGCTGGCTTCGGCTCCGGTCGGCATTATCCCGGTGATCCTGTCGCCGATTATCGGTCGTTTTGCCCACAAGCTGGATATGCGACGACTGGTGACGTTCAGCTTCATCATGTATGCGGTGTGCTTCTACTGGCGTGCGTATACCTTTGAACCGGGAATGGATTTTGCCGCATCTGCGTGGCCGCAGTTTATCCAGGGCTTTGCAGTGGCCTGCTTCTTTATGCCTCTGACCACCATCACCCTGTCGGGGCTGCCACCCGAGCGAATGGCGGCGGCATCGAGCCTGTCGAACTTTACCCGAACGCTGGCGGGCTCGATTGGTACCTCGATTACCACCACGATGTGGACCAATCGCGAGTCATTGCATCACGCCCAGCTGACGGAGTCCGTGACGCCGTACAACGTGAATTCGCAGCAGATGTACGCAAAGCTGGAGCAGATGGGCATGAGTCATGACCAGGCATCGGCTTACCTGGCACAGCAGATCACCAATCAGGGGCTGATTATTTCGGCCAATGAGATCTTCTGGGCTTCTGCCGGGGTGTTCCTGATCCTGCTGGTGCTGGTGTGGTTTGCCCGTCCACCGTTTGGTGCAGGTGGCGGTGGCGGCGGCGCGCATTAATAAAAAAAGGGCGGATCGTTGATCCGCCCCTACAGTAAGGGCGACTGCTTAACAGCGGCCGCCCTTATTTTTTATCGCCCTGTCAGGCGTTTTGACGCCACCATTCGGCCAGCAGTACACCGGTTGCCACGGAAACGTTAAGGCTTTCCACTTTACCCGTACCACCGATAGAAACGCTCAGGTCGCCCTGATCGAAGGTGCTGTCTGACAGACCGTCACGCTCCTGACCCAACACCAGCACCATTTTCGCCGGCAGTTCCGCACGAGACAGCGGTACGCCTTTATGGCTGGACGTGGTAACGATGGTGTAACCCGCTTTGCGGAACGCGCTCAGACCGGCAGCAAAGCTTTCGCCGCTAATTGCCTGCACATGTTCTGCCCCGCCTTCGGCGGTACGCACAGCGGCGCCCGATTCCAGCATGGAGGCATCATCCACCAGCAGCCCTTTCACACCAAAGTGGGCACAGCTACGCATGATACCGCCCAGATTGTGCGGGTTACCGATATCTTCCAGCGCCAGCACACAGTCTTTGTCGCCTGCGATTGACAGCCATTCGCTGACCGGCATACCGGAGCGCTTTTTGATCAGGAAGCAAACACCGCCGTGGTGCTCTGTACCGGAGGCTTTCTGCAGCTCGGCTTCATCCACGGTGTGGTAAGCCTTGCGGTTGGCCGCCATGTATTTCAGTGCTTCACGAAAACGCGGGGTGACGCTCTGGATGAACCAGGCACGTACGATACTCTCCGGGCGGCTCTGGAACAGTGCCTGGCAGGCGTTTTCGCCATACACACGCGTCTCTTCCATACGCTGACGGCGTATCTGCTCTGGATCGATATAACTTTTACCGCTGATGCCGCCGTGGTCCGGCTTATCGTCAGCAGCGGGTGCTGCATTTGGCGCACGGGAAACGGTACGCCACGGAGAGTCAGAATGCCCTTCGTCGCGATCGCGCCCGCCACGTGGCTTGCTGTCTGCATTACGTGATGGACGGCGTGCGCCATCCTGTGGACGTGGAGCACCTTTACCGGTACGGGGATTTCCGCCCTTATTGCTGCTCTCGTCATCACCGCGGACATACATCACTTTGACCTTGCCGCTCTTACCTTTAAATTCGTCGTTCATTTTTCCTCCACCTGGCCTGAGCGCGAAGCGCGCAGATTACCTGATGTGGCAGCACTTAGCTATCAACTTCCAATAAAAGCGCGTAGCTGTTTATCCGCAACATCGTTATGAGACATTACCTATTATACTCATTGAACAAACCGCATTGTTAGCCTCACTCCTCCCCCGCATAATGCTGGCAGATTTACTGAAAACGCAGTAAGTAATCACTAACTCCTGAACTGAGGTGACTCATGAATACGGTTTGTGCATCCTGCCAGGCAACCAATCGTGTGCCGGCAGAGCGACTGGATGACGGTGCGAAATGCGGCCGCTGCGGTCACGTCCTGTTTGATGGCCATGTGATCAATGCCACGACGGCTACCCTGGATAAATATCTGCAGGACGACCTGCCGGTCGTGATCGATTTCTGGGCCCCGTGGTGTGGCCCGTGCGTTAACTTTGCTCCGGTTTATGAATCGGTAGCGCAGGAACGTAACGGCAAAATTCGTTTCCTGAAAGTGAACACCGAAGCGGAGCCTGAACTGAGCGCCCGCTTCCGTATCCGCAGTATCCCCACCATTATGGTATTCAGACAGGGGCAAATGGTCGATATGCTCAACGGCGCAATGCCGAAAGCGCCTTTCGAAGCCTGGCTGGACGAAAATCTGTAAGCATCAGGCCGGGCACGCCCGGCCTGAATCCGTTAGAATGGCGTTTTTCGCTGATGATCGATAATGACCGATAACGCTGTTCTGCTGCTGCGCGCTGCGCGCCTGGCCCGGGCTACCCGCCCTTTTCTTGCCCGAGGCAACCGTATTACGCGCTGTCAGCGCTGCCTGCTGCCGCAAAAAAACTGCCTGTGTGACACCCTTTCGCCGCAGCAGGCACGCAGCCGGTTCTGCCTGGTGATGTTCGATAGCGAACCCCTGAAACCCAGTAATACCGGACGGCTGATTGCCGATATTCTGCCGGATACTCTGGCCTTTGGCTGGTCACGTACCGATCCGGATGCCGCCCTGCTGGCTGCCGTGCGCAATCCGAACTATCAGCCGGTAGTGGTATTTCCTGCATCCTATGCCGACCCGGACCGGGCGGTGCTGACTTCCCCTCCCACCTGCGGCAAACCCCCGCTGTTTATTATGCTGGACGGCACCTGGACCGAAGCGCGTAAAATGTTCCGCAAAAGCCCGTGGCTGGACACGCTCCCGGTGATGTCACTGAACCTGACCCGCCCGTCTAACTATCAGCTGCGCGTGGCGCACGCCGCAGGCCAGCACTGCACCGCTGAAGTCGCGGCAGAGCTGCTCCTCCAGGCGGGCGATACCGCAGCCGGCGAAGCTCTGTTCCGGCACTTCGACCTGTTCCGCCAGCGCTATCTGGCCGGTAAGCCGCATCATCCACAACAAACAGCTGAAAATGATGATGAAATCCTGCCTCCGATCAATTAACTGACACGCCGGACAACAACTTCATCCGGCAACCGTTAGAATCATAAGACTGTTGCCAGAGGGAGCAAAGATGTGAGCCAGCGTGGACTAGAAGCCCTGTTACGACCGAAATCCATTGCGGTGATCGGTGCCTCTACCCGGCCAGAACGTGCCGGTTATCTGATGATGCGTAACCTGCTGGCCGGGGGCTTCAGCGGCCCGGTGCTGCCGGTCACGCCGAAGTATCAGGCCGTTTGCGGCGTACTCGCCTGGCCGGATATCGCCAGTTTGCCGCTCTCTCCCGATCTCGCCATTATCTGTACCCATGCGAAACGCAACCTTGAGCTGCTTACGGCTCTGGGCGAACGCGGCTGCAAAGCCTGCATCATCCTTTCCGCCCCCGACGAGCAGTTAGCTGAACTGAAAGCCTGCGCCAGCCGCTGGCAGATCCGCCTGCTCGGCCCGAACAGCCTTGGCCTGCTCGCCCCCTGGCAGGGCCTGAACGCCAGTTTTTCTCCGGTGCCGATCACCCCCGGCAAACTGGCCTTTATTTCACAGTCCGCCGCCGTATCGAATACCATCCTTGACTGGGCACAGCAGCGCCAGCTGGGGTTCTCCTGGTTTATTGCTCTGGGCGACAGTCTGGATATTGACGCTGACGATCTGCTCGACTTCCTGGCCCGCGACGGTAAAACCAGCGCTATTCTTCTTTATCTTGAACATCTCAGCGACGCGCGGCGTTTTGTTTCCGCCGCCCGCAGCGCCTCGCGCAATAAACCGATTCTGGTGATCAAAAGTGGCCGTAGCCCCTATGCCCAGCAGCTGCTCAAAACTCACGGCGGAATGGATGCCGCCTGGGATGCGGCGATTCAACGCGCCGGGCTGCTGCGCGTGCAGGATACTCATGAACTGTTCTCGGCGGTAGAAACGCTCAGCCACATGCGTCCGCTGCGCGGCGAGCGGCTGATGATTATCAGTAACGGAGCAGCGCCAGCGGCACTGGCTCTTGATGCACTCTATGCCCGTAACGGTAAGCTCGCGACGTTAAGTGAGTCTTTACTGACTGAACTGACCGCGCTGCTGCCGGAAGGCGTTACGCCGGGCAACCCGCTGGACCTGAAAGATGATGCCACCCCGGAACACTATCTGCAGGCGCTGTCGCTGCTGCTCAACAGTCACGATCTGGATGCTATCCTGATCATCCACGCTCCGAGCGCAGTAGCGCCACCAACGCTGACGGCCAGGAAAATTATCACGCTGGTACAGCAGCATACACGCGGCAGGCAGCTGACGCTGCTTACCAACTGGTGTGGCGAGTACTCTTCTGTGGAAGCCCGCCGCCTGTTCAACGATGCCGGTATTCCGACTTATCGCACGCCGGAAGGAACGGTGACCGCCTTTATGCATATGGTGGAGTACCGCCGCAACCAGAAACAGCTGCGTGAAACGCCGGCGTTACCCGCGAACCTGACAGCTAACACCGCCGATGCCCATCGTCTGATCCATCAGGCGTTGCAGGAGGGGGCGACATCGCTGGATACGCACGAGGTGCAGCCCATCCTTCAGGCATACGGTTTGAGTACCCTGCCGACGTGGATTGCCAGCGACAGTGCAGAAGCGGTGCATATTGCCGGACAGATTGGTTATCCGGTCGCGCTGAAACTGCGCTCCCCGGATATTCCGCATAAATCAGAGGTACAGGGCGTAATGCTCTACCTGCGTACGCCGGAAGAAGTGGCGCAGGCGGCGGATGCCATTATCGACCGTGTGAAGCTGGCCTGGCCGCAGGCGCGGATCCACGGACTGCTGGTACAAAGCATGGCGAACCGCGCAGGAGCACAGGAGCTACGCATTGTCGTGGAGCAGGATCCGCTATTCGGCCCGGTGATTATGCTGGGAGAAGGTGGCGTCACCTGGCATGCCGACCGGCAGGCGGTGATTGCCCTGCCTCCGCTGAATATGACGCTGGCACGCTATCTGGTGATCCAGGCCATTAAAAATGGAAAAATTCGTGGACGCAGCGCCCTGCATCCACTGGATATCAGCGGCCTGAGCCAGGTACTGGTGCAGGTATCGAATCTGGTGGTGGATTGTCCGGAAATTGTGCGTCTGGATATTCATCCACTGCTGGCAAGCCATGAGGAATTTACACTGCTGGATGTCACACTGCAGCTGGCGGAATTCCACGGTGATGCGCAGGCTCGGCTGACGATACGTCCTTATCCTCACGATCTGGAAGAGGCCGTCCAGTTAAAAAATGGTCAGCAGTGCCTGTTCCGCCCCATCCTGCCGGAAGATGAGCCTCTGCTACAGCAGTTCATTGCCCAGGTCACCAAAGAAGATCTCTACTATCGCTATTTTAGTGAGATCAATGAGTTCACTCATGACGACTTGGCTAACATGACGCAGATCGACTACGATCGGGAAATGGCGATTGTTGCAGTACGACAGAACCAGGGGCAGGATGAGATCATTGGCGTGACGCGGGCGATCTCCGATGCCGACAATATTGATGCCGAGTTCTCGGTACTGGTGCGCTCTGATTTAAAAGGGTTAGGTCTGGGGCGGCGCCTGCTGGAAAAAATGATTATCTACACCCGCCAGCACGGTTTGTTACAGCTGAATGGCATCACCATGCCGGGTAACAGAGGTATGATTACTCTGGCTCGTAAGCTGGGCTTTTCAGTAGATATCCAGCTTGAGGATGGCATTGTCGGGCTCTCGCTGGCGCTACAAGTTGATACCGCCATGCCCGAAAAGTAAATCTGATACCATCGGGGCAAACTAATGGTATTATTCGCCGTTAGGGTCATGATTTTATGGCAAAAGGCCATTCTATGAACAGAGAAGAAACGCACTGTGATGTTGTCAAAATTTAAACGAAATAAACACCAACAGCACCTTGCGCAACTGCCTAAAATTTCTCAGTCAGTTGCTGATTTCACGACGCTGTATTCCCCGGCAGATTTTCGCGAAACCCTGCTGGAAAAAATTGCGTCTGCCACCCGGCGAATCTGCATAGTGGCTCTCTATCTGGAAAATGATGAGGGGGGCCAGGCTATTCTCTCCGCGCTCTACAGTGCTAAACAGCAGCGCCCGGAGCTCGATATCCGGGTACTGGTTGACTGGCACCGTGCGCAGCGCGGGCGCATTGGCGCCGCCGCCTGCGCCACAAACGCCGACTGGTATTGCGATATGGCAGCCCGGCATCCCGGCGTTGAAATCCCGGTGTATGGTATCCCGGTCAACACCAGAGAAGCGCTGGGCGTACTGCACCTCAAAGGGTCAGTTATAGATGATACTTTGCTGTATACCGGTGCCAGTTTTAATGACGTCTATCTGCATCAGAAAGATAAGTATCGCTATGACCGCTATCAGCTGATTGGCAACCGCGTGCTGGCTGATACGATGTTCAAGTGGATTGATACCAATCTGATCCAGGCCGAAGCGGTACACCGCCTGGACCAGGTTGAGCGCCCGAAAAGCCCTGAAATCAAAAATGAGACCCGTCAGTTTCGTCAGGATTTGCGTGGCTTCGACTATCAGTTTAATGGCGATGCCAATAATGAAGAGCTGGCGGTGACCCCGCTGGTTGGCCTTGGCAAACGCAGCCTGTTGAACAAAACCATCTACCATCTTATGCCGTGCGCCGAGCAGAAACTGACTATCTGCACCCCCTACTTTAACCTGCCTGCTATCCTGGTGCGTAACATCATCTGGCTGCTGCGTCAGGGGAAGGATGTGGAAATTATCGTCGGTGATAAGACCGCGAATGACTTCTATATCCCGCAGGATCAGCCTTTCAAAATTATCGGGGCACTGCCCTATCTGTACGAGATTAATCTGCGTCGTTTTCTCAGCCGTCTGCAGTATTACGTCAACACCGAACAGCTAACGGTGCGCCTGTGGAAAGATGGTGAAAACAGCTATCACCTGAAAGGTCTGTGGGTTGATGACGAGTGGATGATGGTGACGGGCAACAACCTTAACCCGCGCGCATGGCGGCTGGATCTGGAAAATGCAGTGCTGATCCACGATCCGCTGCAGCAGTTGACGGAGCAGCGCGATCGGGAACTCAGCCTGATCCGCGAACACACGACCGTCGTAAAGCATTTTCACGATCTGGAAAGCATCGCCGATTATCCGGTGAAAGTGCGTAAGCTAATCCGTCGTCTGCGACGCATCCGAATTGATCGGTTGATTAGCCGTATTCTGTAATCGTCTATACTGCTGTGTACCAGCCCTGTTTTTACAGGGCTTTTTTATGGGAGTCGACGATGCGTTTCTCTCTGCTGGCGGTACTGCTTTTTTGCAGCGGTTGTACTCATATGGCTCAGGACGCGTGGACGGGGCGCGATAAAGCTCAGCATTTTCTCTCTTCTGCTTTTCTGTCCGCCGCAGGCAACGCTTATGGCCAACAGCAGAACTGGCGTGAAGGCCACAGTGGCGGCTTCGGCGTGATGTTTTCCCTCAGCCTGGGAGCAGCGAAAGAGCTGTATGACAGCAGAGAGGGGGGAAGCGGCTGGAGCTGGAAAGATTTTAGCTGGGACATAGCCGGTGCAGCCACCGGCTATGCATTGTGGAACCTTGGTCAGTAGTTACAGTTTCAGTCCTTTGCCTCGACGATGCAGCATCAGCGAAACGAGGAAGGCAATCGCCCCCATTGCGGAAACATACCAGAAGAAACTGGTCTCGCTACCCGCTGCCTTCAGCGACAGCGCGACATACTCAGCCGAGCCACCGAATAACGCATTGGCTACTGCATAAGACAGCCCGACCCCCAGCGCGCGTACTTCCGGTGGGAACATCTCCGCCTTCAGGATCCCGCTGATCGAGGTGTAAAAACTGGTGATGATCAGCGCCAGCATCACCAGTGAGAAAGCCAGAACCGGGCTGGTGACGCTTTGCAACACGGTGAGAATCGGCACCGTGCAGACAGCAGCCAGACCACCGAACATCAGCATTGAATTACGCCGCCCAATCTTATCGGATAACGCCCCAAACAGCGGCTGCAGCAGCATAAAGATAAACAGCGCTGCGGTCATCAGGCCGCTGGCAGTTTTATGATCCATGCCTGAGGTGTTCACCAGGTATTTCTGCATATAGGTGGTGAAGGTGTAAAAACTTAATGAGCCACCGGCAGTAAAACCCAGCACCATAATAAAGGCGCGGCGATGTTTCCACAGCCCTATAAGAGAACCGGCATCTTTATGGGTCCGTGTTTTATGATCGGAAGTTTCTTTCAGCGAACGACGCAGATAAAGCGCAACGACAGCTAACACTGCTCCCAGTGCAAACGGAATACGCCAGCCCCAGGTACGCAGCTCTTCATCCGATAATATCTGCTGCAATACCACCACAGTCAGCAGCGCCAGTAACTGCCCGCCAATCAGTGTAACGTACTGGAAAGAGGCATAAAAACCTTTCCGCCCTTCCACTGCCACTTCACTCATGTAGGTAGCGCTGGTGCCATATTCTCCACCGACGGACAGCCCCTGGAACAGACGAGCCAGCAGTAATAATGCCGGAGCCCAGACGCCTATCGTCTCATAGCCAGGCAGGCAGGCGATGACCAGCGATCCAAAGCACATCATGCAAACTGAGATCAGCATGGACGTTTTTCGCCCGTGCTTATCGCCAATATAGCCAAACAGCCAGCCACCAATTGGCCGCATCAGGAAACCAGCCGCAAATACGCCGGCAGTTTGTAACAGCTGTGTAGTCGGGTTACCGCTGGGGAAAAAGATATGGGCAAAATAGAGCGAACAGAATGAATAGACGTAGAAGTCGAACCATTCCACGAGGTTGCCGGATGAAGCCCCTACGATCGCCCAGATACGCTGGCGTGTGGTCATAGTGCTCTGTGAACGTGGATGTTGTTCGGTGATGGACTCTGCCATGTAATAACCTCGTGAGTTTTCCCTGCTTTAAAAAGCACCTAAGTCTGTGAATGTATCAGTTAACTCAAATTCCCGTTTATTAAGAAGTTGTTTTATAAGGATTGATTGCGTTTTTTGTGAACCAGCATGGATTATTACACACCGGAGAAACCGGGAAAATCAGCAAGGAGGAGGTTATTCATGAGGGAAATCTGAAAAAAGCGTGACTGACAGAGGCGGGACGCGTCCATTGGGTCAGATGGTGGGATAAAATGCCCGATCGCTACTGGCCGCTTAAAACGCAAAAAACCCCGGCCTTTCGGTCGGGGTTATTGCTTATTTTATGCCTGGCAGTTCCCTACTCTCGCATGGGGAGACCCCACACTACCATCGGCGCTACGGCGTTTCACTTCTGAGTTCGGCATGGGGTCAGGTGGGACCACCGCGCTAAAGCCGCCAGGCAAATTCTG
>NZ_JBDFQT010000006.1:0-239284 GCF_039675725.1 Erwinia sp. Eh17-17
CATTCTGCACTGGGCTGGATGACGCCCTCTGAATTTGCCGAAAAATCTGCCGGTTGCCAGAATATGCAGCCAGAATGAAGCCGGTTATTCCTGATTATGAATGGATCACATACGGGGAGCGGGTCAGAAGCCGGTTATTCCTGATTATGAATGGATCACATACGGGGAGCGGGTCAATATTCAGGAAACCTGACAAATAAGAACAACCCGGAAAGGGAGCATGTTAAAGGGATGGGACCTTTGCCTCGTGGTACATATCGGATTGGTGGCTATACCCGTTCTAAGGGGCCATGGACAATCGAATTGACACAAATTTCAGGTGAGACGTTTGGTAGAAGCTTATTCCGCATTCATGGCGATAAGCGTAATGGAATACAGGGCTTTGCCTCTGCTGGATGCATTGTGATAGATCCTTCTGTTCGCCTTTTAATCATAGAATCTGGCGATACGACATTAGAGGTTGTACGATGAAGTGGTGGTTATGTTTATTTTCCTTGACCGCATTCACCTGCGCCGCCATAACTCCCGCCGAGATACAGCGTGATATCCACAACGATGGCCAGCACGCGTTCGCCCGGAAAATCTCTGATGCAGCCTGGCAGGAGACGTTAAGCAATATCTCTGCGGGTAAGCATGAATGGATAGCGCTGGCCCCTGAACTCGCCCCGGTGATGGACAGGCAGCACGCGATTCAGCTGGGTGAAGCGCTCTATCATGCGCTACTCCCTGATGCAAAAGAGACGCTGGCTGTGCTGGCCATCCTCGATAAGCACCAGCACGCTTACCCGTTCCAGCAGGGTATCGGCACCAGTTGCGTTCCACCGCTAAATAAAGCGGGTGATGCGGTGGAGGAGCCCTCTGTCTATGAGCAGACCCGGCTGGCCCTGCTGGATGTCGGGCCGCAGGGGGCGGACTGTTTGTGGACGATGGAGGCGCTGGTTGAGGAAGTGAAAGCGGGAGATCAAGCACGCCGAATGATACGGCCAGGCAAGGCTGAGATTGAGCAATAACATGCTTTCAACAGTAATGACCGTGATAACACGCAAATAACTAAAATTGGCGACCGGGTGACGGTGAGGATCACCGGGCGGGTCTATGATTTCAGCAACTCAGTTTTATACACGTCTGAGGGGGGATATCATCCCCACCATCGAGTTATATGCCATTAATGCAAGGTGATATTGAGCCCGGCGATGCGTGCCTCACTCCTGGTAATGGTCGGCACGAATATCCGGGTCAACGTCAAGAGCGTTTCGCTTTCCCGCTGCGCGGGCTGAGCGACCCAGGATGAGCAGTCGCCGTCCTACGGGGCGATCGAAAGAGAAGATCGCCCCCTACGAAACCCGGGCGGGAATATGAGAGCACGGAGCGTTCTGCGCTGCCCTTACGCCCCGTACCCCATCACCTGCAACAGATGCTGTGCCTGCTGCACCGCTTCCTGACGGTGTGCCACGCCCAGCTTCTGGTACAGGTTGCGGATGTGAGTTTTGATGGTGGTGGAGGCGACGTCCAGCTCCCCGGCGATCTGGTCGTTGCTGTAGCCGGAGTAAATCAGCCCCAGCACCTGCCATTCACGCTGGGTGAGCGGGCTGGTGCGGATCAGCTCCGGCACCTGGGGATGCGTCAGCAGCTTGTTGACAAAACCTTCGTCGAAATGCGCAAACTTATGGCGATGATGCTGGTTAATCTCGCGCAATATCTGCTGCGCCCGGCGCTGCTCCAGGTCGGGCAGCAGGTTAAGCTGGATCAGCTGACGCAGCTGCTGCGCCATCATCTCCCCTTCAATCACAAAGTGGCTGATAAACCCGGTGCGGTTCGCCAGCCCCAGCGCTTCAATCAGCGCCCGCTGCGCCTCCGCTTTGCGGCCGGTGTGCCAGTAAAGCAGGTTGCTCAGCAGCAGGTTGCGGTTCAGGTCGCTGGTCAGGCGCAGCTGGCGCGCGTTCTGATTCAGCTCATCCAGCACCACTTCGGCTTCATCAAACTTCTCCAGCAGAATCTGCACGCGGGCGATGTTGCGCCACTGTCCCTGCTGGAAGTGGTTGTCGGCCATATCGGGCTTGCGCGCCTGCTGCAGCCACTGGCCCGCCGCCGCTTTATCGCCGGTCATCTGCCAGTAGGTGACGCGCGGTTTATCGGTGTTGGTCAGCCAGTCGATGTGATACTGCCCGGTTTTCAGCAGCGCCTCGCAGCGCTGTAAATGACGGTGGGCGTTGTCCAGCTGCCCGCGCGCCAGCGAACACTTCGCCAGCATCGCCAGGCACTGTAACTGCTGCTGCGGCTGGAAGTTGGTGAGGATCTCCAAACCCTGGCGCGCGGCCTCTTCGGCATCGTCCAGGCGCGACCACGACCAGAGCAGCTGCGAGCGCAGGCGCAGCAAAAACTCGTGCATCGGCAGCTGCTCCAGATGCTGCTCGCGCACCAGCTCAAAGGCGCGCTCCTGCATCTCAAACGCGGCCTGCAAAAAGCCCTGAGCGATCAGGATCTCGCTCTGCTGCAGCAGCGCCCACAGCGCGTAGTGATAGGCCTCGTGGCGGCGGGCAATCTGCTCCGTTTGCTGCATCAGCGGCAGGGCACGGGCCAGGTCACCCTTGCAGTGCTGGATCTCCCCGGTGACGGAGGTGGCGACAATGCGGCTGTAAAAACTCTCGTAAGGCAGAAAACGCAGCGCCTCGGCGGCCAGCTGCTCCGCCTCGTCCTGGCGCCCGTCGTTGATGGCGACCTGCGCGCGCAGCGCGTTGAACTCGGCGTTCAGGTCCTGATCCATCACGATGTCCCGCTTCTGCATCTCGCTCTCCGCCTGCGCCAGCAGGGTGTCCACCTCGGCGTAGCGGTGCTGGCTCTGGGCCAGCCAGGCCTGCAACAGCACCAGCTTCGGGCTCTGGATCAGGCGGTCGTAAGGCAGGGCGGCCAGGCACTCTTCCAGCAGGGCAAGCTCGCTCTGATTAAACAGCGACCAGGCGTGCTGCAGCATGATGTCGCGCAGCATGTCGATATCATCAGCGCCCAGGGCGTGGTGGATCGCCTCCGCCGGGAAGCCCTGCGCCAGCCAGCCGTCGGCGGCGGCGCGATGGATGGCGGGCAGCTCGGCCGCCAGCTCCCACTGGCAGCGCTGGCGCAGGAAGCTGGCGAACAGCGGATGGAAGTTAAACCACTCCCCGGTATCATCCATACGGTGAATAAACAGGCCCTGGCGTTCCAGCTCCTCCAGGCGCTGCTGGCCGTTGTGGTCGCCGGTCAGGCGCACAATCAGCGCATCGTTCATCGAACGCAGCAGCGAACAGCGCAGCAGGAAATCGCGGGTCGGGGCATCGACGCGGTCCAGCACTTCATCCACCAGGTAGTCGGAAAGATGGCTGGCGTTCAGCCCGGCAAGTCTGCGCGCAGACTGCTGAGTGGACTGGCGCGACGGCGTGCCCGAATGGCGTGCCGACAGCGCAATCAGCTGCAGGGCGGTGGCCCAGCCGGCGACGTCATCGCACAGGCGGCTGCTGTCGGCCTGGTCGATCGGGTCCTTCAGGCGGTTGTCGAAAAACTGCTGCGTCTCCGGGTGCGTAAACGCCAGATGGGCGGCGTTCAGCTCCAGCAGCTGCTCGCGCACCCGCAGGTTAGCGATGCCCAGCGGCGGCAGGGTGCGCGACAGCACCACCAGCGACAGGTTCTCCGGCTGATGGCGCAGGAAGAAGCGCATCCCGTCGTGGATCGCCTCGTTAGAAATCAGGTGATAGTCATCAATCACCAGCAGCAGCGGGCGGTGCCAGTCGGAAAGTTCCACAAACAGCTGGGCGAACAGCGCCGGCAGGCTGGCGTACTGATGCTTCTGGCTGAGCGCCTCGCTTTTGCTGCAGTGGCCGCCGCAGGCCTGCTGGATGGCGGCGATCAGATAGCTGGCAAAACGCTCCGGCAGGTTGTCGCTCTCGTCAAGAGAATACCAGCCCAGATCGCTCTTACCTGCCGCCCAGTGGGCAACCAGCGTCGTCTTGCCGTAGCCCGCCGGGCTGGCGACCAGGGTCAGACGATAGTGCGGTGCTGCCGAAAGCTTCGTCAGCAGTCGGTCGCGCACCACGGTATTTTGCTGCCGTACCGGGCGGCTCAGTTTTGATGGGATCAGCATTTTTTTGGATTCTTTTGACGGTAGTCAGAGGGCGTAATATTTATTTCGCAGCACGTAATAAATCACTTTTTCTAAAGTCCTCCTTTGAAACATTGAATGCAACAATGTTACGTATTTACATGCCGTTATCTTGCTCTGCATCACATTTCTAAAGGCAAATTTTCGGGTACGCCTTCTGACCGTTCGTCCCCTCCGGCTACGCCCCGTTTCTCCTCCCTGCCTAATCGCTGGCGGGAGGATGCCGCTGCGCGCGGAAGGCGGCAGCATAGCGCTTAATAACACTCCATTTTCTCCTACAGATTCCCGAATAAAGAGGCATGTGATGCAGGTGACTTTAGATAAAACGCAGTTTATCGCCGCGCTAAAACGCCAGTGGCAGGGGTTCGGTTTACAGCAGGCGCAGGATATGACGCCGCACCAGTGGTGGCAGGCGACCAGTGCGGCGCTGTCGGAGCAGCTGCGCGCCCGGCCTGCACCGGCGGCGACGCCGCACCCGCAGCGGCATGTGAACTATATTTCGATGGAATTTCTGATTGGCCGCCTGACCGCCAACAACCTGATTAACCTCGGCTGGTATGACACCGTCAGCCAGGTGCTGAAAGAGCAGGGCGTGGCGCTGGCCGATGTGCTGGAGCAGGAGACCGATCCGGCGCTCGGCAACGGCGGGCTGGGGCGTCTGGCGGCCTGTTTCCTCGACTCGATGGCCACCGTCGGGCAGCCGGCTACCGGCTACGGTTTAAACTATCAGTACGGCCTGTTCCGTCAGTCCTTTAAGGACGGGCAGCAGCAGGAAGCGCCGGACAACTGGCAGCGCGAAAGCTATCCGTGGTTCAGCCACAACAGCGCGCTGGCGGTCGATGTGGCCTTTGGCGGCCGGCTGGTGAAAGATGCGCAGGGCGCGGAGCAGTGGCAGCCCGCGTTCACGCTGCGCGGCGAAGCCTGGGATCTGCCGGTGGTCGGCTATCAGAACGGCGTCACCCAGCCGCTGCGCCTGTGGCAGGCCACCGACGTGCACCCATTCGACCTCACCCTGTTTAACGACGGCGCATTCCTGAAGGCGGAGCAGAAGGGCATTGACGCCGCGAAGCTGACGAAAGTGCTGTATCCGAACGACAACCACGACGCCGGAAAGCGCCTGCGCCTGATGCAGCAGTATTTTCAGTGCGCCTGTTCGGTGGCGGACATTCTGCGCCGCCATCACTTCCTCGGCCGCAAAATCCAGGATCTGCCAGAGTATGAGGTGATCCAGCTCAATGACACCCATCCGACCATTGCCATCCCTGAGCTGCTGCGCATTCTGATCGACGAGCACCAGCTGGAGTGGGATGCAGCCTGGGCTGTCGTTCAGAAGACGTTTGCCTACACCAACCACACGCTGATGCCGGAAGCGCTGGAGTGCTGGGATGAGAAGCTGGTGCGCAGCCTGCTGCCGCGCCACTTCTCGCTGATTAAGGCCATCAATGCCCGCTTCAAAAAGGTAGTGGCGAAGCAGTGGCCGGGCAACCAGGCGGTGTGGGAAAAACTCTCGGTGCATCAGAACCGCCAGGTGCGCATGGCAAACCTGTGCGTGGTCAGCGGCTTTGCGGTGAACGGCGTGGCGGCGCTGCACTCTGAGCTGGTGGTGAAAGATCTGTTCCCGGAATATCACCAGCTGTGGCCGAATAAGTTCCACAACGTCACCAACGGCATCACCCCGCGCCGCTGGCTGAAGCAGTGCAACCCGGCGCTCTCTGCGCTGATCGATGACACGCTGAAAACGGAGTGGGTGAACGATCTGGACGCGCTGAAAGGGCTGGAAAAATCGGCGGACGATGCGGCGTTCTGCCAGCGCTATCAGCAGATCAAGCGGGACAACAAAGTCAGGCTGGCCGGGTACGTGAAGCAGGTTACCGGGCTGACGCTGAATCCGGAGGCGATCTTCGACGTGCAGATTAAACGCCTGCACGAGTACAAGCGTCAGCATCTCAACCTGCTGCACATTCTGTCGCTCTACCGCCAGCTGCGCGATAACCCGGAAATGGACATGGTGCCGCGCGTCTTCCTGTTTGGTGCCAAAGCGGCACCGGGCTATTACCTGGCGAAAAACATCATTTACGCCATTAACCAGGTGGCGGAAAAGGTCAATAACGACCCGCTGGTGCGCGACCGCCTGAAAGTGGTGTTTATCCCGGACTATCGCGTGTCGGTGGCCGAGCTGATGATCCCGGCGGCGGACGTCTCCGAGCAGATTTCGACGGCGGGCAAAGAGGCCTCCGGCACCGGCAATATGAAGCTGGCGCTTAACGGTGCGCTGACCGTGGGCACGCTCGACGGGGCCAACGTGGAGATCGCTGAGCAGGTAGGCGAAGAGAACATCTTTATCTTCGGTAACACCGTCGATCGGGTCAAAGCGTTGCAGGCGCAGGGTTACGATCCGCTGACGATCCGCAAAAAAGACAGGCATCTGGACAGCATCCTGAAAGAGCTGGAAAACGGCTTCTTCAGCAACGGGGATAAACAGGCGTTCAGCCTGATGCTCGACAGCCTGCTCGGCGGCGGCGACCCCTATCTGGTGCTGGCCGACTTTGCGGATTACTGCGCTGCACAGCAGAAGGTCGATGTCCTGTACCGCGATCGCGATGAGTGGACGCGCAAAACCATCCTCAATACCGCCCGCGTCGGGATGTTCAGCTCTGATCGCTCCATTCGCGACTATCAGCAGCGTATCTGGCAGGCAAAACGCTAAGGAGCCCGCATGGAGAACAACACACTGGAGCAGGCGGCCAGGGAGGCGGGGATCGCCTCCGGTTTTATCAATGCGCACGGCCAGCAGCAGGCGACTGCGCCGGAAACCAAACGCGAGCTGTTAACGGCGATGGGCTGGGCGGCGGATCGTCGTCAGCCTGCCGCGCCGGTGCCGGGAGTAAAAGTGTTTGTCGCCGGGCAGCGTCTGGCGTTGCCGGTAGAGGGCGACGGTGAATACTTCTGGACGCTGAAACTGGAGAGTGGCGCGACGCAGCGCGGGCGCATCAGCGGGAAGATGACGCTGGCGCTGGCCGGGAAAATCCCGCCCGGCTACCACCAGCTGACCCTGACGCAGGAGGCCGAAGAGTGGCAGTGCCGGGTGATTGTCGCCCCGAAACGCTGCTATGAACCGGACGCGCTGCTGGCGGGGAAAAAGCTGTGGGGGGCCTGCGTACAGCTGTATACGCTGCGCTCGGACAGCAACTGGGGCATCGGAGATTTTGGTGACCTGAATCTGCTGCTGAAGAACATTGCCGCACGCGGCGGCGCCTTCGTCGGGCTGAACCCGATCCATGCGCTCTATCCGGCTAACCCGGCGGCGGCCAGCCCTTACAGCCCGTCATCGCGCCGCTGGCTGAACGTTGTCTATATCGACGTTGGTGCGGTGGAAGATTTCAGGCAGAGCGAGGCGGCACAGCGCTGGTGGCAGCAGCCGGATACGCAGCAGCGCGTAAAGGCGGCACGCGCCGCTGACGCGGTGGATTACGCCAACGTGATGCCGCTCAAGCTGGAAGGGCTGAAGCTGGCGTACGCGCATTTTCTCGGGCGCAAGCCTCAGGATGCGCAGGTCAGAGCGCTGGCAAACTTCACCCGTCAGGGCGGGGAAAGCCTCTATTTACAGGCCGCCTTCGACGCGCTGTACGCGCACCTGGCGCAGGAAAACGCGGTCGCCACCGGCTGGAACCACTGGCCCGCTCAGTATCATGACGCGCGCGGCCCGGCCGTGCGCGCGTTCTGCGAGCAGCACGCGCAGGAGGTGGCGTTTTATCTGTGGCTACAGTGGCTGGCGGAAACCCAGTTCACGCAGTGCTACCACACCAGCCAGCAGCAGGCGATGCCGATGGGGCTGTACCGCGATCTGGCGGTCGGCGTGGTCGGCGGCGGCGCGGAAACCTGGAGCGACGGCGGGCTTTACTGCCTGAA
The DNA here is from genome assembly GCF_039675725.1 of Erwinia sp. Eh17-17. Lineage (NCBI taxonomy): Bacteria > Pseudomonadati > Pseudomonadota > Gammaproteobacteria > Enterobacterales > Erwiniaceae > Erwinia > Erwinia sp. Eh17-17. Next base: position 8,039 of record NZ_JBDFQT010000006.1, read on the forward strand.
AGCGTCGGTCGGTGCGCCACCGGATATTCTCGGCCCGCTGGGCCAGAACTGGGATCTGCGCCCGATGGATCCGCATGTGATGGTGCAGCGCGGCTATCAGCCGTTTATCGATCTGCTGCGTGCCAACATGACCAGCTGCGGGGCGCTGCGCATCGATCATGTGATGGCGCTGCTGCGCCTGTGGTGGATCCCGGCGGGGGAAACGGCGGATAAAGGCGCATATGTTCACTACCCGGTGGACGATCTGCTGGCGATCCTCGCGCTGGAAAGCCAGCGGCACCGCTGTATGGTGATCGGCGAAGATCTGGGTACGGTGCCGGTGGAGATCGTCAGCAAGCTGCGCGAGGGCGGGGTGTACTCCTACAAGGTGCTCTATTTCGAGCGCGATGAGGAGAATCACTTCCGTGCGCCGCAGTCCTATCCGGTGCAGGCGATGGCGACGATCACCACGCACGATCTGCCCACGCTGCGCGGCTACTGGCAGGCGGACGATCTGGCGCTGGGGAAAACGCTTGGGCTGTATCGCGATGAAAGCGTGCTGCAGGCGCTGTATCTCGACCGGGCGCGGGCACGTCAGGGGCTGCTTGACGGGCTGCATCATTACGACTGCATTCCAAAGAAAACCGGCAGCCATGCGGATCTGATGGCGATGACGCCGGTGATTAACCGCGGGTTACAGCGCTACGTGGCCGACAGCGCCTGTGCGCTACTGGGGCTTCAGCCGGAAGACTGGCTGGATATGGCCACGCCGGTGAACGTGCCGGGCACCAGCGATGAGTATCCTAACTGGCGGCGCAAGCTCTCGCACACCCTGGAGGAGATGTTCGCCGACGATCGCGTCAATAAGCTGATTAAGGACCTGGACAAGCGGCGGCGTAAGGTATCGGTGAGCTGAGGTTAACGCCGTCTGGAAAGGGTTTCTCCCGGTAAGGGGAAACCCTTTTTTGTTGGGTGAAAACGGGTCGCGACGCCACCTGTGGTAATCCCCACGGAATCCACGCCATCCGCCCGGGCCGACCGGAACAAAAGGTCGGCCCCTACGAAGGTCACCATGGCATGGTCGCCCGGAATCGACGCCACCCGTCGGGGCCGACCGGAACAAAGGGTCGGCCCCTACAAAGACCATCATGCGCATGGCCGCCCGGAGCCCACGTCATCCGCCCCCCCCCGTAGTGGCCGACCTTCTTTTCCGGTCGGCCAGCGAAGCCTGCGACAATCCGCCCGGGCCGACCGGAACAAAAGGTCGGCCCCGACAAAGACCACCATGTGCATGGCCGCCCGGAGCCCACGTCATCCGTCCCCCCCCCCCCCGTAGTGGCCGACCTTCTTTTCCGGTCGGCCAGCGCCCCGACCTTCTTTTCCGGTCGGCCAGTGTTGATCCGGCATAAAAAAGGGCGGCTTATTCAGCCGCCCAGGACACAGGGATTCTAACAAGTATTACACCCGTTGCCGGGACTAAGCGCATTGACAATGAAATCGATTAACCTTTCACTCCACCCGCCGTCAGGCCGCCCACCAGCCAGCGCTGGGCAATCAGGAACACCGCCGTAATCGGGATGGCTGAGAGGATGGCGGCGGCGGCGAAGTCACCCCACAGGTAGTTCTGCGGGTTAAGATACTGCTGCATGCCGACCGCCAGCGTATAGCTGTTGACGTCGCGCAGCAGCAGGGAGGCGACCGGCACTTCGGTGATCGCGGCGATAAACGACAGAATAAACACCACCGCCAGAATCGGCACCGACAGCGGCAGCAGCACCAGGCGGAACGCCTGCCACGGCGAGGCACCGTCCAGCGCGGCGGCTTCCTCCAGCGAGCTGTCGATGGTTTCGAAATAGCCCTTGATCGTCCAGACGTGCAGGGCAATGCCGCCCATATAGGCGAAGATCACCCCGCCGTGGGTGTTCAGCCCGAGGAACGGGATGTAGATCCCCAGACGGTCGAAGAGGGCGTAGAGCGCCACCAGCGACAGCACCGCCGGGAACATCTGGAAAATCAGCATCCCCTTCAGCAGCGCGCTTTTGCCACGGAACTTCATGCGCGCAAAGGCGTAGGCGCAGGTGGTGGACAGCGCCACGATGCCGACCGCCGTGATCCCGGCGATCTTGATCGAGTTCCACAGCCACAGCAGTACCGGGAACGGCGGCGGCGTCAGGCTGCCGTCGCTGTTGGTCACGCTGATCCCCAGCGCCAGCTTCCAGTGATCCCACGAGACCTGATCCGGGATCAGGCTCCCCGTGGCAAAGTTACCCGGCCGCAGCGAGATGGTGAACACCATCAGCAGCGGAAACAGGATCAGCGCCAGAAAGCTCAGCAGTAACAGATGCGTCACCAGCAGCCTGACTTTTTGCGACCTCGGTTTTACCATCGGCATTATTGTTGCTCCTTAGTCGAATTTCATACGTGATGCTTTCAGGTTAACGACCGCCAGCGCGCCAACCAGCAGGAAGATCAGCGTGGCGATCGCCGCCGCCAGCCCGAAGTCCTGCCCGCCGCCGCCCTCAAAGGCGATGCGATAGGTGTAGCTCACCAGCAGGTCGGTATGCCCGGCTGGCGTGGTGGTGCCGAGCATGTCCGGCCCACCGTTGGTCAGCAGCTGGATCAGCACGAAGTTATTAAAGTTAAACGCAAAGCTGGCGATCATCAGCGGCGTCAGCGGTTTGATCAGCAGCGGCAGCGTGATGCGGAAAAAGTTCTGCATCGGGGTGGCACCGTCCATCGCCGAGGCCTCGTACAGATCGTCCGGGATCGCCTTCAGCAGGCCCATGCACAGGATCATCATGTAGGGATACCCCAGCCAGGTATTGACGATGATGATCATGCTTTTCGCCGTCCACGGGTCGCTGAACCACGCCGGTTTAATGCCGAACAGGGCGTTGAGCATCAGGTTGATCTCCCCGAAGCTCTGATTGAATAACCCTTTGAAGATCAGAATGGAAATAAACGCGGGTACCGCATAGGGCAGGATCAGCAGGATGCGGTACACCGCTTTGCCCTTTAGTTCTTCCCACTGCACCACGCAGGCCAGCACCATACCCACGGCGACGGTCAGCACCACGGTGAGCAGCGCAAACACCACCGTCCAGACGAAGATCGACAGGAAAGGCTTCTGGATACCGTCATCGTGCAGCACGCGCAGGAAGTTGTCCCAGCCGATGCCGACGGTAAAGCCGGGGCTGAGTTTTTCTGCCTGCCATTCACCCTGTGCGTTGACCGCCTGGTAGAAGCCGCTCTCCCTGTTCGGCCGGTAAACCACGCCGGACTGCGCATCGGTCAGCTGCTGGCTGGCTTTATCCAGCTGATACAGCGGCTGCGTGCCGGAGAACTGGCGCAGCGAACTCATGCGCAGCGTCGCGCCATCCGGTAGCTCAGCCATCAGCTGGCCGAGCGCCTGGCGGTTTTGCGTGACGACGCGCAGCCCGGCTTTCTCCCCTGCGGGCACGGCCTGTGGCGTCATGGTCAGCGTCTGCGTTCTGGCAGCGTCAAAGGCGAAAGGCGGCGAGACCAGCACGTCAGGGCTGTCCGGGGAGGTCAGCGCCAGCTGCCAGCGGTCGCCCGCCGGATAGAGGGCAAAGTTCAGCGCTTTCCCGCCCTGGAACTCACGCTCCATCAGCACCGACTGCGCGCGTTCAAACGTCAGCTGGTTGGTGCTGCTGTAATTGGTGAAGGCAATGGCGATGGTGCAGACCAGCGGGAACAGCACAAATAACGCCATGCCGGCCAGGCCGGGATACACATAGCGCCACGAATAGGCGCGGCGGTTTGCGTAAATATACAGGCCGCTACTGGAAAGAATCAGGGCCAGAACGGCAAAGAGATATTCACCCTGCGCATACATCAGCACGATCAGATAACCGGTTAAGCAGGCGAGCAGGCCGATGGTCAGCCATTTAAGCGCGTGGCTAAAGGGCCGTTTTTTTTCAGCGGTCAGACCGGTTTGGGCTACTGGCATAGGGGCTATCCTTCTGATAACGGCAGGGAGCCCGCAGGCTCCGCACCGTTTATTTCATTACCTCAACGGCATCAGGTAGTTAACGTGGCTTATTTGGTAATCCGGGTTTCGACGTCCTTCAGCGCCTGGGGGACGGTCTGACGGCCGTTCACCGCGTTGATAATGGCGCTGCGCTCGGCGTACCAGAACGCGCTCATCTGCGGGATGTTAGGCATGATTTCACCGTTTTTCGAGTTCGCCATGGTGGCGGCGATGCGCGGATCCTTCTCCAGTTTTTCCTGGTACGATTTCAGCGCGACCGCACCCAGCGGTTTATCTTTGTTGACGGCGCTCAGACCGTCGTCAGTGATCAGGTAGTTCTCCAGGAACTCTTTCGCCAGCTCTTTGTTCGGGCTGGCGGCGTTAATCCCGGCGGTCAGCACGCCAACGAACGGCTTGGACGGTTTGCCGTGGAAGGTGGGCAGCAGCGTCACGCCGTAGTTGATTTTGCTCTTATCAAGGTTGGACCACGCCCACGGCCCGTCGATGGTCATCGCGGTCTGGCCCTTGTTAAAGGCCGCTTCAGCGATGGAGTAGTCGGTGTCGGCGTTGATGTGTTTGTTTTTCACCAGGTCGATAATGAACTGTAAGCCGGCGCGGGAACCTTCGTTATTCACGCCGGTGTCTTTGATGTTGTATTTGCCGTTTTCATACTTGTACGCATAACCGCCGTCAGCGGCAATGATGGGCCAGGTGAAGTAGGGTTCCTGTAAGTTCCACATGATGGCGCTTTTGCCTTTGGCGCGCAGGGCGGTGTCCAGCGCCGGGATCTCTTCCCAGGTTTTCGGAGCGTCTTTGATCAGGTCTTTGTTATAAATCAGCGACAGCGCTTCCACCGCCACCGGGTAGCCGATCAGCTTGCCGTTGAAGGTCACCGCATCCCAGGTGAACGGGAACAGTTTATCTTTAAAGGCCTTATCCGGGCTGACTTCCGCCAGCAGGCCGGACTGGGCATAACCGCCAAAACGGTCGTGCGCCCAGAAAATAATGTCAGGGCCACCGCCGGTGGCGGCAACCTGCGGGTATTTTTCTTCCAGCTTGTCCGGGTGTTCTACCGTGACTTTAATCCCGGTGTCTTTTTCAAACTGCTTACCGACTTCTGCCAGGCCGTTATAGCCCTTGTCACCGTTGATCCAGATGACCAGCTTCCCTTCTTCTATTTTGGCAAACGCAGAAGAGGACAACACCATGGAGGCGAGCGCGGTGAGGGCCAGGGTATGTTTAACGACTTTTTTAATGGAAGGAGCCTTAATGTTGAGAGTCATAATCCAATCCTTTTAGTCCTGTTAGGAGTCGGTATTGCTAATGTCACAGACGGAATGACAGGGTAGGGCGTCAGTGTGGATTCAACCCGGTCAGGCTTCATCATCCCCCCCTCTACGCCCCCGCCTCTCAGAGTGTGATCCCGCCGACACTCTCAGACGTTAAGGGGGTTATCGCCCGACATTCCCCTTCGTTTTTTGCCACCCCGATCACGAATTTGCCGCCTGCCGTGAACTTTCAGCCGCAGGCGTGACGCCCTCGTCCTCCCTGCGTCTCCCCCATGAAAAATTTTGTTACGGATGATTACGCTTAATCGCGAATCCTTCACTCTTCGCTGCATCGAGTTTTCTCGCAGGCTTCAGGTACAGGAGTTCAGTATGGCGAGCGTTTCCCTTAGCAGCGTCTGTAAAGCCTTTGGCAAAACCGTGATTTCCAGCGACATCAATCTGGCGATCCAGGAAGGCGAATTCGTGGTGTTTGTCGGCCCTTCCGGCTGCGGTAAGTCAACGCTGCTGCGCATGATTGCCGGACTGGAGGACATCACGTCCGGTGAGTTGAAGATTGGCGATAAACGCATGAATGAAGTGCCGCCCGCCGAGCGCGGTATCGGCATGGTGTTCCAGTCTTACGCGTTATATCCCCACCTGTCGGTGGCCGAGAACATGTCGTTCGGCCTGAAGCTGGCCGGAACCAAAAAAGCAGAAATCAGTCAGCGGGTGAATCAGGTTTCCGAGGTGCTCCAGCTGGCGCACCTGCTCGAACGCCGCCCGAAAGCCCTGTCGGGGGGGCAGCGGCAGCGCGTGGCGATTGGCCGCACGCTGGTGGCGGAACCCACGGTTTTCCTGCTGGATGAGCCGCTGTCTAACCTGGATGCCGCTCTGCGCGTACAGATGCGCATTGAGATCTCCCGCCTGCACAAGCGCCTGAAGCGCACCATGATCTACGTCACGCACGATCAGGTCGAAGCGATGACGCTGGCCGACAAAATTGTGGTGCTCGACGCCGGGCATATCGCGCAGGTCGGCAAGCCCCTTGAGCTGTATCACTACCCCGCCAACCGCTTTGTCGCCGGGTTTATCGGTTCGCCAAAAATGAATTTCCTGCCGGTCAAAGTCACCGGCGTCGAACCTCAGCGCGTGCAGGTTGAGCTGCCCAACCGTCAGCAGGTCTGGTTGACGGTAGAGGGCACGGACGTGGTGGTCGGCAGCAATCTGTCGCTGGGCGTGCGCCCTGAACATCTGCTGCCGGGCGACATCGCTGAAGTGACGCTGTCCGGTGAGGTGCAGGTCGTTGAGCAGCTGGGCAACGAAACCCAGATTCACATCCAAATTCCGGCCATCCGTCAGAACCTGGTGTACCGCCAGAACGACGTGGTGCTGGTAGAAGAAGGTGCAACATTCGCCATCGGTTTGCCGCCACACCGCTGCCATCTGTTCCGCGAAGATGGAACGGCATGTCGTCGGTTACACCCCGAACCCGGCGTTTGAAAGCACGCGATCCCCTACAGGAGAAAATGATGAGAACAATGCGTAGTGCTTCCCTGTCGCTGGCAGTGGCTGCCGGTATCCTTTCTACACAAGCGATGGCGGTTGATTTTACCGGTTATGCCCGTTCCGGGATTGGCTGGTCAGGCAGCGGCGGCGAGCAGCAGTGCTTCAAAGCCACCGGTGCCGACAGCAAATACCGTCTGGGTAACGAATGCGAGACGTATGCCGAGCTGAAGCTGGGTCAGGAAGTGTGGAAGGAAGGGGATAAGAGCTTCTACTTCGATACTAACGTGGCCTACTCCGTTTCGCAGCAGAACGACTGGGAGTCAACCGATCCGGCTTTCCGTGAAGCGAACGTGAAGGGAAAAAACCTGATCGAATGGCTGCCGGGTTCGACGATCTGGGCCGGTAAGCGCTTCTATCAGCGTCACGACGTCCACATGATTGACTTCTACTACTGGGATATTTCCGGTCCGGGTGCCGGTCTGGAAGATATCGATCTGGGGTTTGGTAAGCTGTCTCTGGCCGCGACGCGTAACACCGAAAGCGGCGGATCGTTCGGCTATATCGCCGACCAGCGTAATGAGGTCGCCACCTCTAATGACGTGTTCGACGTGCGCCTGGCCGGGCTGAATACCAACCCCGGCGGCGTGCTGGAGTTAGGGGTGGATTACGGTCGTGCCAATGCGCGTGACGGCTACTCTCTGGCTAATGATGCCACCAAAGACGGCTGGTTGCTGACGGCGGAACACACGCAGAGCATTTATAACGGCTTCAACAAGTTTGTGGTGCAGTATGCCGCTGACGCGATGACCGATCCGGGCCAGGGGGCCGCCAACGGCCACGCTAACGGCTCGGCGATCAACAACAACGGCAGCATGGTCCGCGTGATTGACCACGGTGCCATTGATTTCAACGACACCTGGAGCCTGATGTATGTCGGCATGTACCAGGACGTTGACCGTGATAACAACAACGGCACTACCTGGTACACTGTGGGGATGCGCCCGATGTACAAATGGACGCCGATCATGAGCACCCTGCTGGAAGTCGGCTACGACAACGTGAAGTCCCAGCGCACCGGCGACCGCAACGGTCAGTACAAGGTGACGCTGGCCCAGCAGTGGCAGGCGGGTAACAGCATCTGGTCGCGTCCGGCGATCCGCGTGTTTGCCACCTATGCGAACTGGGATGAAAAATGGGGCTATGACACCGACGCAGGCACCAGCAATGGCCTGGCGATGAACGATACCAGCGCGCGTACTTTCAGCCGCGGCAATGACGATGAAGTGACGTTTGGCGCGCAGATGGAAATCTGGTGGTAACTTTTCCCGTCATCCTTCGCGCCGTGGGTGCGTTGGCTGTCCTTACCCATCCCGGTCACGTAGTGATCTACGCTCCCGGGGATGAGTTCGGTTGCCGCCTTGCCACAACACGAATGCTATAGGGAAAAGCGGTGTTCTACACGGCCCTGAAGATCTGGCGGCTTTCAGCTGATAGCCGCCAGCCTTTATGGTGATCAAAAGGAAATAACGATGAGAAGAAATCTGCTGTCACTGTGTCTGTCGCTGAGCCTGATGGCGGCGGCGCCTGCGGGGGTGTATGCCGCGCAGAACGATGCCAATACCGCACCGGCGATCGCCAGTCAGACCTTACGTAATCTTTCATGGACGCCGCTGGTGCCGCCGGTCACACAGGATGTGACGCTGGGAACCGCCAGCCGTGAGATTAATCAGGGGGATATTCAGGGGGCGGTTGCGGCGTTTGCGCTGCCTGCCGACAGAGGATCGCTGGAAATCACCCTGACCAGTATTGCCGCCGGTAAAACGGTGTATGCCCCGAATGTGCTGGTGCTGGATGAACAGATGCGCCCGGCGGCCTTTTACCCTTCCAGCTATTTCCCGTACCAGCAGCCGGGCATCGTTTCCAGCGACCGTCTGGAGGGCACGCTGAAGCTGACGCCTGCGCTGGGTCAGAAACAAATTTTCCTGCTGGTGTACACCACGCGTCAGGATCTGGCGGGTAGCACGCAGATGGTCAACCCGGCGAAAGCCTATGCGGCGGGGGTGGGTAATGCGGTGCCGGATATCCCGGATCCGGTGGCGCGCCATACGCCGACCGGCACGCTGAGCCTGAAAGTGACCGCCGAGCAGAAAACCGGCAACGTGATGATTGGGCAGATCTTCCCGTCATCCGCCCCTGCCGCCGCGCCTGTCGTGGTGGGCAGCACCGCCCCTGCGGCGGCACCAGCAGCCCCGGTGAAGCCAGATGCGCCGATGCTCGACGATTCGGAAAGCTACTTTAACGACGCGATTAAAAAAGCAGTGAAGGCGGGCAATGTCGATAAGGCGCTGAAACTGCTGGATGAAGCGGAACGTCTCGGGTCGAAAACGGCTCGTCAGACGTTTATCGACAGCGTGAAGCGCTGACCGTGGGCAAGCCGTCGATCCTCACCCGTGGGGGGATCGACGGGATCGGGATTATCTGTCCTGACTTAAAAACATCTCATACTGTTTCAGCGCCAGCTGGGCATACCCGGCCCGGCGGAACAGTGCAGCGAACTTTTCTGGTACTGCCACCGGCGTGCGGATCCCCGGATACTGCGCGTTGATCCTACCCAGCAGGGCACTGGCGCGTCCCTGACGGCGGAACGCGGGGTCAACGAACAGATAGCGCAGCTGTGGCGTTCCCGCCAGCCGGTCAATCACCGCCCACGCATGTTCACCCCCGCTAACCACTTCACAGGGCAGCGCCGGAAATGAAATCGGGTCCAGCAGCCACGGGATCTCTTCCTGTGGGGCACGGTAGATCACGCGTAACAGCGCATCGGTGGAGGTGACGGCAAGCCCGGCCGCTGAGCCTGCTGACAAAGCCGGCCCGGTAAACCCCAGCAGCGTCTGCTTAATCTGAAAACCCTGCGCCTGATAAAGCGCGACTGCCGCCGTATTGTCCGCAATCGCCTCCAGCGAAATCTGCCCGACGTTTTCCGCCGCCAGCCGGGACAGCAGCCCCGCCATCATCGGCTTCGCCAGACCCTGACCGCGAAAGTCCGGGGTGATGGCAAAAGCCGCGATCCTCGCCCCACGGCTGCGCGTGGTGACCAGTGCAATGGCAACGGCCTGATCCCCCTGCATCCAGACGCCGGACTGATGAAAATTCAGCCCTTCCGACCCGAAGCGCCGGGCAAAATAGTCCGGGGTGACCGACAGCGGAATAACATACTGCTGAAAGCAGGCGTTCATGATGTCACTGAGCTGTACGATGCTGAAGTTCAGCGCAGGGAGGAATGCAGGGGACATAGTCGGGCTCCGTGGGTGGGGGGAGATTTTTCCCTTCAGGTCAGCACGATCGCATGGAAAATCACAAATCACTATAAACTTATTTATCCCGGTACAGAGCAACTTCAGCGCAGGTAATGCATTTGCATTGCCAATGCGTATGCATTATATTACGTTTCAGACAGCGAGAGCCCGGTCTGCCACCCAGTACCGGGAATCCGGGAGAAAATTGAATGATGTCATATAACGAAGCGGACGTGTCCCTGCGCGCTGAATCTCGACTGACTGAGCGCAGTCAGACTACTATTCCTGCAGCGATTCGTGATGCGCTGCACCTGAAACCTGGGGAAACTATCCAGTATTCCCTGATGCCCGGTGGCAAGGTAGTCATGTCACGATATCAGGGTGAAGAACATGATGATCCGGTGGTGAACCAGTTTCTGTCGTTTCTGGAAAAGGATATGGTGAAAAATCCACAGCGAATTCAACCGGTAACTGCTGACCTCTGGTCGGGTATTGAAGAGCTCACCGCCGGAATTAATGTGGATCTGGACGCTCCGCTCACGGATGATGAGTGAGGGAATAACAGAGATGGAACCTTTGGTACTTAACGGCTGGAAGATCTACTTTGACCAGTGTTTTCTTGATCAGATACTCACGCTCTCGACTGATGTTGCCGCGATTAAAGCAAAACACCCGGCCGATTATCATAAAAAAGCAGCAACAAAATTGCTGGTAGCCATTAAAGTTGTTATCAAAGAACGGATTGCTGCTGACCCTCTCGGCCCGCAATTTCGTCAGGGTGGCACACTGGGCGACGAACATAAAAACTGGTTTCGTGCAAAGTTCATGCATCAGTTTCGTCTGTTCTTCCGCTGTAGTGAAAAACAGAAAGCGATCGTTATTGCGTGGGTAAATGGATTTGACCCGCTGCGCGCCTGTGACAGCAGGACAGACGCCTATAAAGTTTTCGCCAGGATGCTGGCTGCGGGCAAACCGCCCGGGGACTGGGATGAACTTTTTAAACAGGCGCAAATAGCGACTGAGAAAAACGATCCTGATACTCTTTCTGACTTCCTCTGATCGTTTTTAAGCCTTATCCCTGCGGGATTTTTCATTGAATCTGACGGGCGTTCATCCCGCACCTGCTTGCTGCTCAACCAAAGAGATATTCCACCCAATGAAATATAACGTCCCGGCTGTGGCTTTTTCCCGCTATGCCTACCAGAATACCCCTCATAAACCGGTAAACGCCGGGTGAAAACTGATATTCGCAGCGAGGTAACAGCATGCAACAAGGACCATTGACGGAAGAAGAGCTGGAATTTTTAGATGACGTTTTATTGAAATACGGCAGCGACGAGTCCGTGGTGGATGCCTCTGAGCTGGACGGGCTGTTCACGGCAATCCTCTCAGGTCCGGTGCTGGTGGAGCCGCAGAACTGGCTGCCAGTGATCTGGGGCGGCGAAGAGAACGATCCTGAGTGGGAATCCGACGAAGAGTTCGAACAGTTTATGGATCTCATCGCTCAGCATATGAACGACATTGCCGATCGCCTGGAGGGTTACCCTGACCAGTTCGAACCGCTGTTTGGCCTGAACAGCGTGGAAGGTCAGGAGTTTACCGTGGTGGAAGACTGGTGCTGTGGCTACATGAAAGGTGTGGCGCTGAGCGACTGGTCGTCGCTGCCGGTGGCGTTGCAGCCTGCGCTGGCGGTGATTGCCCTGCACGGTGAGGAGGAGAACCTCTCCCGGCTGGAAAAACTGTCGCCGGAAGAGTACGAGCAGAGCATTGAGGCGATCCGTCCTGCCGCCATCAGCCTGCATGCCAAATGGCTGCTGCATTAAGCAATCTGTCAGCCACACGCTAGCCTGCGTGGCTGACGCCTCAACGATTACCAGCCCGGCACCGCGCCGCCGTTAAAGATTTTCTCTGCCGCTGCCGCCACTTCAGGCGACTGGTAGGATTTGATAAAGTCGCGCACGTTGGCCGCGTCTTTATTGTCTGCGCGGGTGACGATGATATTGACGTAAGGCGACTGTTTATCCTCGATAAACACGCTGTCGCGTACCGGGTTCAGGCCGGTCTGTTGCAGGTAGGTGGTGCTGATAATTGCCACCGTCACCTGGGCGTCATCCAGCACGCGCGGCAGCTGCGCGCCTTCCATTTCCATAATTTTCAGATGTCGCGGATTCGCGGTGATGTCGACTGCCGTCGGCAGCAGCCCGGTATCCGCTTTCAGCGCGATCAGCTTTTCTTTCTGCAGCAACAGCAGCGCCCGGCCCAGATTCGTCGGGTCGTTGGGAATGGCTATGGTGTCGCCGTCTTTTAACTCGCTAATCTGTTTGATTTTTTTTGAATAGCCGGCCATCGGGAAGACAAACGTGTTGGCCACCGCCACCAGGGTGGTGCCTTTAGCTTTGTTGTCCTGTTCGAGGAACGGACGATGCTGAAACACATTGGCATCCAGGTCGCCGTGTGCCGTCGGATCGTTCGGCAGCAGTGAACCGCTGAACCCGACCAGCTCCACCTCCAGCCCGTACTTCTCCTTCGCCACTTTTTGGGCCACCTCGGCCACATCCTGTTCAGCGCCGTTAATCACTCCGACCTTAATATGGTGGGCATCGTCTTTTTTCTGGTCACAGCCAGAGAGGAGAAAACCCACGAGCAGTGCGCTCAGTGCCAGGGTGCGGGACAGGGACAGATTCACGATATTTTCCTTAATTTCAATAAGCTGGAGACATAACAGACAACCGCAAACGGGCGGCTGAGTCAACAAAGAGGCTTATGATAAAAAGGACGGCGTTATAATCAGAAATTGTAAGGCGGGGGTGGGGTGGGTTTAACGTTTTTTGCTTTCATCATGCCACTGGCAGACTCTGATCGCCAGCTCATCTTCCACGGTGTAAAAAAAGCATACCGGGACGTCCAGAATGTCCGCCACGCGGCACATCAGATCAAAATTCGGCGTATGGGTACCCTGCTCGTATTGATTCATCCGTGCGCTGGAACTGGATTCGTCAATCCCGGCTAAGACCCCGAGTTTCTGTTGTGATATCCCTTTCTTCTTTCGGGCTTCTTTCAAACGATGTGGCAGCATGTCGATCCTGACTTCTGAACAATTAACAGGATTCTCTTAGCTGCTCGTGTAAAATGTACTAAGTAATACTTAGTATAGGGGATGAAAGATATCAGGAATCAATGACAGCAGAGGAAGGCATGAGGAAGAAAACTGATATGCACCCCGCCGACATTATTGCGGCGATTAAAAAGAGGCAGACGTCGCTGGCGGAACTGTCGCGGCGTGTGGGATTAAGTTCAGGTACGCTGGCCAATGCCCTGAAAAGACCGTGGCCAAAAGGTGAGTTTATTATTGCTGCTGCGCTGGGAATGCACCCTTCGGAGATCTGGCCCAGCCGTTACTACGACAAACGTGGCAGGCTGCTGGCGCGTGAACAGTTGTTACGGCGAGCCCGCAAGCGTGAACCCGAGCCGCAGTCAGCAGAGGATGACAACCTTCGATCTGAGGAATAGGTAGAGTGACGGCGCTTTCGTTGCGGCGCCGTCACGTTACATCAGGCGAGGATCAGTTGGCCATAATACTGGCAGCCAGTTGAGCGCTGCCGGAGGTGTTGCCGATCAGTTCGGTGAGCAGATTGTTCACGCCGTCACTCATTGGCGTAAAACGGCTCTCCGGTGAGCGGGCGACCACGATGAATACCCCGACGCTGTACTGCGGCACCATCGCCATATAGGTGATAAAGCCACCGCCACCACCGGTTTTTTCAATAATTCCGGGGCGACCGTCGCGTGGAGCCATATAAACCCAGCCCATACCCAGTGCATCTGCACGGCCCGGTACGTCCATGCCATCCACTTTGGTTAACTGGCTGCGCTGATAGATCATGGTTTGCAGACGATCGGCCTGCGGACTGCGGCTGTGTACGTCCGATGCCAGGAACTGCTGCATCCAGCGGCCCATATCATCCGGGGTGGAGTAGACGCCACCGCTGCCAATGGCGGCCAGCGAGTTATTACACGGGCTTGGGCTTTTCGCCGGGATCATCAGACGGCCGCACTGCTCGGGAGAAGGAGTAAAGGTCGTGTCCTTCATGCCCAGCGGGCGGGTGACCATCTCCTGTAACAGCGTCGGATAGGGTTTGCCTCCGGCACGGGCCAGCGCATCACCCAGCAGATCGAAGGCCAGGTTAGAATAGCCCGCCCGCTCACCCGGCGCCCATTTCAGCTGCGCATTGCGCAGCCAGTTCCAGCGCTGGCTGTTGGTTGGCCAGGTGAACACCGCGCGGTTGGCTTTTCCTCCCGGCTGTTCGCGCGGCAGGGCGCTGGTGTGCGTGGCCAGGTGAATCAGACGGATGGGCTGGCCGTTGTAGCCCGGAACGCGGCTGCCGGGTGGCGCATACTTGCTCAGGGGGTCGTTCAGCTTCAGCCGTCCCTGTTCGGACAGTTTCACCATCACTTCGCTGGTCATCAGCTTGCTCAGCGAAGCAATGCGGATCAGGGAGTCTTTCTGCGGGTGCTGCTGACTGCCGGGGCGCACCGATCCCCGGCTGACGAAAATGCGCTGATTAGCATCAATCGCCACCATCGCCATCCCGCTGGCTTTGGTGTTGTAGAAGATATTATCGGCGTAACGTTCCACCGTCTGGGACGCCAGCAGCGGGTCAGGCTGTGTTTTTGCCTGGCTTTGCAGTGGCAGGGCCAGCGCAGGAAGCAGCAGAAAAGCATAGAGCGGAAATTTCAACGGGCGGGCATCCCTTTAAAAGTGAACAGGCCAGGCGCTTATACTAGATTTTCTGATGTTAACTGCAAGTCTTTCCTGTGGGGAAAACGTGCCCTGTCAGGGCTGCGGTGTGACCCGCAGGCTGACAAGGCCGATACCCAGTTTTCGTGCCACAAAACCGTCAGTCAGGCCGACGCTGGACTCCTCCGGTTCAGAGGGCGTAATGACAATCGATCGCGCCCGTGCGGGGTTGCTCACCTGAAGCGTCAGGGTGGTGTCCTGCTCGCCAAAGGTGACCTGCTGCTGCCAGTCCCCCACTTTTATCACGGTCGGCCGCAGAGCGTTAGCACCGAAAGCGCGTGCGGTCAGCGTCAGGGTAAAGGCGGCGGGCAGCGGTTCCAGATACTCCACCGTGACCTGCGGCAGCAGGTTGGCATCTGACCAGCGGCCCCAGCGCTCAACGTAAGAGAGCCCGGACACTTTCTGCACCTGCTGTGGCAGGCCCGGCAGGTTAAACAGGATGCTGTCAGAGCGGTACTTCAGGTCAACGTCGGCCACCTGAAGGCGGGTCACACTGCGCTGATACTGTTCATCGCTTTTTGCGGCGCTGGTGGTAAAGACAATCTTCCCCTGTGTGCTACCGGGCTGAACCTGAGAGAGCGTTGGTGCGGCATTCAGCGTACCGTTAGCGACGCACAGGCCGTTGTCCATCGCCAGCTTCTCATCCCATACGCTACCTATCTTGTAGCAGCGATCAATCCAGACAAATTTGTCATCAGGGGCAAATTTCGCCAGCTGCTGCTTCAGCGGCGTAGCCAGATAAGCATCCAGCTTCGGTTCGATCTTGTCCGGCATCACGGCCAGCAGCAGCGGCAGTTTGAAGTGAGTACCGGAGAAGCTGAAGGTGTTTTTGCCTTCATCAATTTTGTAATCAGTAATGGTTTTAGGGAAATTCCACAGATGGATGACGTCGGGCTTCCACTCGTTAATCTTCTCTTTAATATTGAGGTAGGTCTCAGAGAGCGAGGTTGACGAGAGGCTGCTGCGCCCCAGGCCGATGAAGTTATCGCCGCCCATCGCATCCAGCACCGTTGCGCCGTTATCCAGCGTGCTGCGCTTCACGTTAATCACCCGGCTGCTGACGTCATCACCGCGCAGCATAAAGAACAGATCGCGGCGATCGTGCTGGTTCAGGTACTTAAAGGCGGTGTTGTTCATCGCCAGGTGATCGGAGCTGACCACGATAATGGTGTTTTTAAAGTACGGCGTGGCGCGGATCTTTTCGATCAACTTCGCAATATGTTCCTGGCCGCAGGCGACGGCCGCGAAGGACTTATTTTCCTTGCCGTCAAAGGGATAAGACTTACGCTGGCAGCTGCGCGAGATGAACCCGTCAGGGTGATGCGTGTCCACCGTCAGCGCAAACAGCGAGAAAGGCTGGTTTTTTTGCGCCAGTTCCAGGTACTTGTCGAACACGATATCCAGCACGGTATCGTCATACCAGCCCCAGTCATTGCGGTATTTCGGGTCTTTTACCTGGTCTGAAAGCTCGTTAAAACCATAGGCGTGGTCAAAGCCGTGGGAGGAGAGGAACAGATCCTTACCCGCGAAGCTCAGGCTGGCGCCCTGGTAAAAGTAGTTCTGGTAGCCGGAAGATTTAAGAATGTCCCCCAGGCAGATATTCTGCGGGTAGAAGCTGGACAGCGAGCTGGAGGCGTTACCGTCAAACGGGGCAAACAGCGGAATGCCGCACTGCGACGCCACCATGCCGGCAATGGTGTATTCGGTGCCGGGAAGCTGCTCGGTGTTGCTGAAATCCAGCGCGTTGTTTTTGATTTCGCTCAGTTCCGGAGCCAGCTGCGGGAAGGCCTGCTCGTCAAAGTAGGTGCGTTCCAGGCTCTCAGCATAGATATAGACCAGATTCGGGCGGTCACCGCGCAGCGTCTTGCCCGGCACTTTATAGTGGCTGTCAAAGTCCGAGTCACCTTTGCTGACCTGCGACTTAATTAAGGCGGCCACCTGCTGATAAGCCGGGGTGGTTTTAATGGAGGCCAGCGCGAGGATCAGCGCGAGGACACTGTATAGCTGACTGTAGTCGTGGCTTTTGCGCAGGCGCAACACCCACGACAGCAATAAAAACAGTAACAGCAATCCGGCTAAAAGACCGAGGGCGGGCAGAATATACTTCTGCAGTCCGGCTCCGCTCAGGCTGCTGGTAATGGTGTAAATCACCGCGTCGTTAATGCCTTCGCCGGTAAAATAGTTACTGGCCAGCAGCGAGGCATTAAGAATGATATAGACGCCGAGCAGTGTCAGAACGGCAGAGAACCACAGCTTATGGCGTCCTGCCTTCCATGTGTAGAGCGCTGCTGATGCAATAAAAAAGAGTAACGATAGCCATTCTGAAACCATGAGATCGTTCTTACCTTGTCTGTGACGCAATCCTTGTCAGGTATCTGCGAGGTGAAAATCTTGAAGTGTAACGAATTAATTTAACGCAGCGAATTATCCCTGGCAACATTTAGCGGTGACAGGAAAAAGTGAGGATGCCCGCGATTCGATCCCCTCCGTTTAGCTTTCGTTTAACTTAGCGCTGCGCAGTAATGCGTTTATAGCCTCACGGGGGCAGGTTGCATTTTTTGAACGTCAAACGAGGGGGCCTGTCTGTGGGGGAGCGCGGGGAAAAGCTGCGAACGGCCGCCGCAGCTCACATGGGGGATATTAACGTCATGCGTTTAGGCTACGATTTTTAAAAAGTTAAAACCGTTTTGTTTAGAGTTGCTCAATAAAATCAGCACAGATTGCTTAATACTGTTAATACAAACACAGAATGTAATTTTTACTTAATGTTTTCCCGCGTATAACAGCACAAAACTGTACTGAGGAGAGATATTTTTTACCCGGGTTCAGGATACTATTTTTCCTGCTTTTTATTTGACGATATTACGCAGGGATACAAAATGTTAACAAAAATGCGCGTTTTAACTCAGGCCATTGGTCTGGGGCTGATTGTCGGCAGTGCTTCGTTCGCTGCCCAGGCTGAAATTACCTTATTAAAACAAGACCCGCAGGCCGGGGACCCGTTAAGCCGTCTGAATTTTACCGTAGGCGGCAGCATTCGCCCCCAGTTCAATAATATGACCGGCGATGGCGATAAAGGTTCCTATAAGCGTAATGGTTTTGACGGTGGCACACGTTTCCGTTTTGCGGCTGACTATTATCTGTTCGATGATATTAGCTGGATTAGTTATTACGAACTGGGCGTCAATATTCCTGCCGTATTTAACTGGGATAATCACCATGCTAAGGGTGCCAATGATACTTCACGCCGTATGTTATATACCGGCCTGAAAAGTAATACCTGGGGCCAGCTGACCTTTGGCCAGCAGAACAGCGTCTATTACGATGTGGTCGGTGTAAAAACCGATATCTGGGATTACGACATGCTCGGTCAGGCACCGGGTAACGGCATTAACGGCGACTATGACGGTTCTTACCGTGGACGTAAGATGCTGAAGTACAAAAACACCTTCGGTGATGCCGATGTGTACGCGTCTTATCTGTTCTCTGACGGGGAATATCTGCCAGGCAATGGCCTGCGCTACAAGCGTGAAGGCGGCGGGTCGCTGGGGGTGGATTACCACATCACGAAAGACCTGACGTGGGGCACGGCGTGGAACTATACCCGCGCTCAGATGCGCAATCCGGGCAACAGCGATGAGAAGTCTTACGATCAGCACATCCTCGGTACGGCGCTGAGCTGGAAGCCGGACAACTGGACCCTCACGGTCGGCGGCGGCTGGTACGATAACTTCCTCACCACCAAAAAAGCGGAGGTGAACAACTACTTCTCCGGCGATGCGTGGGGGATTGAGTATCTTGCCGGTTACACCGTGCCGGTGGAGGCGTATGGGCTGAAGTCTGTGATGCCTTACGTGATGGGCGACCGTATGCAGTATGTGACCGGGCGTGACTACCATCGCATCGATAACGGGGTCGGCGTGACCTTCAAACTGGATTATGGTTTCCGTGTTGACTATGAACACGTGTTTACCTCCAGCACCGACGATCTGGGTGATATGAATCTGGTCCGTCTGCGTTATGATTTCTAAGGCGTGAACCGCTCCCCGGCGTAATGCCGGGGAGTGATATTCATTGGTGTAACGGCATCACAGCTCGCCGGTCAGGTACTGCGCCACGCCGTTGCCAAAGCTCCAGTCACCTTTGTCATTGGTAATAAACGTTATCATCACATCCGACGGCAGGATCCCGCAGCTTTCCTTAAATTCCCGGCACAGCTCAGCCATGAAGAACTGCTTCTGTTCGCTGCTGCGCGGGCTGGTAAAGACCCGCACCATCACCAGATTATCGCTGCGCTGTAGTCCAAGGCCGGTATCCTCGAACACCATTTGATAGCCTTTGTTTTCGTGAACAATCTGGTAGCGATCGCGCTCCGGCACCTTAAACGCCGCCAGTACCGCACGGTGCGCGGCATCCAGCAGTGTTTTCAGTTCTGATTCTGAACGACCCTGAATGACATCAAATTGCAGTAATGGCATAAAAACCCCGGCATTGTTATGAAAATTCATTGTGTTAAACAGGCTGGGGACGAATGTCCACGTCTGTCTCTGAAGACCAATCTACCCACAATGTTCAGCGGGAAAAAGCGCTATACTTGAATTGATTATTTACTATAGTGAACAATGCCGATGAAAGAGCTGAAGACCGATGCGCTGTGGACCCACCTGCACTGGCTGACCGTGCTGGCTGAGCAGGGCAGTTTTACCGCCGCCGCCGAAAGGCTGGAAGTGAGCAAGGCGGCGATGTCGCAGAAGATCAAAGAGCTGGAGCAGCTGGCCGGAGTGCCGCTGGTCACCCGCACCACGCGCAGCGTGCGTCTGACCAGCGCCGGGGAGAAGCTGGTGGACGATCTTCGTGCGCCCTTTGCTCAGATTGAGCAGAGTTTTTTTAGCGTGCGCGATTCTGCCGGGCCGCTGCGCGGGCTGGTGCGCGTGACGGCTCCCGTGGCGTTTGCCCGCCAGCAGCTGGTGCCCCATATCACCGCCTTTCTTCGGGCTCACCCCCAGGTCCGCGTGCAGCTGGAAGTGTCCGACCGTCTGGTGTCGCTGGCCAGCGAAGGTTTTGACCTGGCAATCCGCCACAGTGACAGCCTGCCGGAAACACACGTCGCACTGCCGCTGTGCCGCACCCATGCGGTGGTGGTGGCATCTCCAGACTATCTTGCCCGCTACGGTCATCCTGCCGACCCGCAGGCGCTGAGCGGGCACCAGTGCCTCTATTATCCTCGCGGAGTGGAGCTGCCGCGCTGGAACTTTCAGCCGCAGGCGGGCGGCGAACGAATAACGGTCAACGTCAGCGGGCCGTTTGCCACTAATAACAGTGAATCAGTTCGCGATGCGGCGCTGGAAGGGCTGGGCATTGCGCTGCTGCCGGACTTCAGCGCTCAGGCGGCGCTAAAGGAAGGCTCTTTGGTGCAATTACTGCCGCAGTGGCAAACGGTGGGAGCCTTTGCCGACAGGCTGTACGTGGTGCGCCCGTGGTCGGCGCAGGTTCCGCGTGCGGTGAGTGGTTTTATCCACTGGCTGCGTGAAGCGTTTGTCCATGCCTGAGGGAGTGCAGTAGCTGTGCGCTACTGCACAAATCAGATTAAAATTGTTAAAGCTTTAGTCACATCCTGCCGACAACCCCTGCTTAATTCCTGCAAGATTCCTACAAACATAACAAGGTCGTTATATGCATACCCACCAGCCCGTGACTCAGCAGGAGTATCTGCTCGACGACGATACTACCCTGATGACTACCACCGATGCCCGTAGCATCATCACTTACGCCAACAGCGCGTTTATCGAAGTGAGCGGCTACGACCGCAGCGAAATTGACGGCCAGCCGCACAATCTGGTACGTCACCCTGATATGCCAAAAGCGGCCTTTGCCGATATGTGGGCCACGCTAAATCAGGGACTGCCGTGGACCGGGCTGGTGAAAAACCGTCGTAAAAACGGTGACCATTACTGGGTACGTGCCAATGTGGTGCCGGTGATCCGCAATGGTGAAATTCAGGGGCATATGTCGGTGCGTATCAAGCCTTCAGCGGAAGAAGTGCGCGGGGCAGAAGCGCTGTATCAGAAGATGAATCAGGGGCGGATGACGGGCTGGCGGTTACACCGGGGTCTGCTGCTGCGTCGCGGCTGGCTGAGTGGGTTAAGCCTGATGAAAACCCTGTCACTGCGCTGGCGAATTCGCAGTGCGGTACTGGCGCTGTGGCTGCCGCTGGTGGCGGCAGCAGCGGTGGCAGGGATTGACGGTGTGGCGCTGGGGGGCTTTACCCTGTTCTCCGCGTTGATGGCGCTGGGCGTCGATCAGTGGTTGCAGCGGCAGATTGCCCGACCGATGGCGGCCGTCTGCCGTCAGGCGCTCAACGTGGCGACCGGCGCTAACCCGCAGGTGGATCATATGGACCGGGTGGATGAGATTGGCACCACGCTGCGCGCGGTCGGGCAGCTGGGGCTGATGTTCCGCTGGCTGCTGAATGACGTCAGCGATCAAGTACTGGACGTACATCGCGCCAGCGATGAACTGGCGCGCGGTAATGACAAAATCAGCAGCCACACCGAGCAGACGGCGGCCAGCGTACAGCAGACGGCCAGCACCATGAATCAGATGACCAGCACGGTGCAGCGCAACGGGGAGAGCACCGAGCAGGCCAATCAGTTCTCGCGCACCGCCAGCAATGCCGCCGTTAAAGGCGGTGAAGTGATGCAAAACGTGGTCGTCACTATGGATGAAATTGCCGAAAGTTCCCGCCAGATCGCCACAATCACCGGCCTGATTGACAGCATTGCGTTCCAGACCAATATTCTGGCGCTGAACGCTGCCGTCGAAGCGGCACGTGCCGGTGAGCAGGGCAAAGGTTTTGCCGTGGTGGCCGGGGAGGTGCGTAGTCTCGCGCAGCGCAGCGCGGGGGCGGCCAGCGAAATCCGCCAGCTGATCGCCGCCAGTAATCTGAAAGTGCAGTCCGGGGCCGGTCAGGTTCATGAGGCCGGAAAAGCGATCGGCGATATCGTCGAGAAAGTGCAGAATGTCACCGAGCTGCTACAGCAGATCAGTATTGCTACCGCAGAGCAGGGCAGCGGGCTGAATGAAGTCGGCCAGGCCGTCGAAGCCCTCGATCGCCTGACGCACGACAACAGCGCGCTGGTCAGCGACGGTGCGCTGGCCGCACAGCGCATGAAAGATCAGGCGGGGCGTCTGGTGGAAGCGGTCAGCGTTTTCCGCTAATGCTGTGAACTGACGGCGTGCAGGCTGCGTATTCGGCAGCATCTGCCGCCGTGCAGCCAGAAAATAGCAGCACAAATTAGCCGCCTGGGCGAAGATGTCATTCTGATGGTGATGTTTTAATCTGAGGAGAGTCATGAAAAGCTATCAAGTAGCGGTGATCCCTGGCGATGGTATCGGCGTTGATGTGACGAAAGCGGCCTGGCAGGTGCTGGAACACAGCGCGGCTAAATTTGATTTTGCCCTGAGCGGCGAGTGGTTCCCGTGGTCCTGCGAGTATTACCTCGAGCACGGTGAAATGATGCCGGAGAATGGCATTAAGACGCTGAGTCAGTTTGATTCTATCCTGCTGGGGGCCGTGGGCTGGCCGGAAAAGGTGGCAGACAACGTCTCGCTGCACGGCCTGCTGCTGCCGATCCGCAAACAGTTCGACCTGTATGCCAACGTGCGTCCGCATCGCCTGCTGGCGGGAGTGGAAGGGCCGCTGCGCAAAAGCGAGTTTGATATTCTCTGCATTCGTGAAAACACCGAAGGTGAGTATAGCGGCGCCGGTGGGCGCATTCATCAGGGCACACCGGCGGAAGTCGCGGTTGAAACCTCGATCTTTACCCGCCGGGGCGTGGAGCGTATTTTGCGTTTCGGCTTTGAAATGGCGCAGAAGCGCAGCAAACGGCTGGCGTCGGTGACCAAATCTAACGCGCAGAAATACACCATGGTGATGTGGGATGAAGTCACCGAAGAGATTGCCCGTGAGTATCCGGATGTCAGCGTAAATCGCTATCATATTGATGCCATCGCGGCGCGTATGGTGATGAACCCGGAAACGCTGGATGTGATTGTCGCCTCCAACCTGTTTGGCGATATCCTCACCGACCTGGGGGCGGCCATTCAGGGCGGGCTGGGCTATGCGGCCTCCGCTAACCTTAATCCTGACCCGAACGTGCCGTCGATGTTTGAACCGGTCCACGGCTCCGCGCCGGATATTGCCGGGCAGGGGATTGCTAACCCGATTGCCGCCATCTGGTCGGCGGCGATGATGCTGGAGCACCTGGGCGAAAGCGCAGCGGCGGCCGGCATGATACAGGCGGTGGAAAACGTTACCGCACAGCAGCAGGTGAACCGCGGGATGAAAACCGAAGAGATTACCGCCGCCGTTATCGCTGCGTTATGATTGACCTTCAGGCTCCCGTTTCCGGGAGCCTGCTGTTATGGAGCCATCACATCATGGAAGCACACGGCATTACCGACATTATCCAGCCCGGTCTGCGGGTGCTGTTCTGCGGCATCAACCCCGGCAAATCCTCCGCACATACCGGCTATCATTTTGCCCATCCGGGTAATCGCTTCTGGAAAACGATATTCCAGGCCAGGTTCACTTATACGCAGCTGCGCCCGGAGCAGGAACAGCGGCTGCTGGAGACCGGCTGCGGCATCACCATGCTGGTCGAGCGGCCGACGGTGGTGGCGAGCGAACTGGCCGGCAGTGAGCTGCGCAGCGGCGGACAGGCGCTGATGGAGAAGATTGAACGCTACCAGCCGGCAGCGCTGGCGGTGCTGGGCAAGCAGGCCTATCAGCAGGCGTTTCGCCGCACGAAGGTGGAGTGGGGCAGGCAGCCGCTAACGGTGGGCAGGACGGAGATTTGGGTATTACCGAACCCGAGCGGGCTGAACCGCGCCTCGCAGGATGAGATGACGGCCGCCTATGCTGAGCTGGATTTAGCGTTAAAGGCTCGCGGCTGTTAGCCAAAAAAAATGGCCCCTCAAAGAGGAGCCATCTTATGACGCGACGCTGATTAATCGTCGAGGAAGCTGCGCAGCACTTCAGAGCGGCTTGGATGACGCAGCTTGCGCAGCGCCTTCGCTTCAATCTGACGAATACGCTCACGCGTCACGTCGAACTGTTTGCCGACTTCTTCCAGCGTGTGGTCGGTATTCATATCAATACCGAAACGCATACGCAGCACTTTCGCTTCACGCGCGGTCAGACCGGCCAGCACGTCGTGGGTGGCTGAACGCAGGCTCTCAGAGGTGGCAGAGTCCAGCGGCAGCTCCAGCGTGGTGTCTTCGATAAAATCACCCAGATGTGAATCTTCATCATCACCAATCGGCGTCTCCATTGAGATCGGCTCTTTGGCAATTTTCAGCACCTTACGGATTTTGTCTTCCGGCATCAGCATACGCTCGGCCAGCTCTTCCGGCGTCGGCTCGCGGCCCATCTCCTGCAGCATCTGGCGTGAAATACGGTTGAGCTTGTTAATCGTCTCAATCATATGGACCGGAATACGGATGGTACGCGCCTGGTCAGCAATGGAGCGGGTGATAGCCTGACGGATCCACCAGGTGGCGTAAGTCGAGAACTTATAGCCACGGCGATATTCAAACTTATCAACGGCTTTCATCAGACCGATATTGCCTTCCTGGATCAGGTCAAGGAACTGCAGGCCGCGGTTGGTGTACTTCTTGGCGATAGAGATAACCAGACGCAGGTTAGCCTCAACCATCTCTTTCTTCGCACGGCGCGCTTTCGCTTCACCAATCGACATACGACGGTTGATGTCTTTAACCTGTTCAATTGTCAGACCGGTTTCGGTTTCAATCTGTTGCAGTTTCAGCAGGCTGCGGTGCACGTCGTCAGAAACATCGTTCAGTTTCTCTGACCACGGTTTGTTCATCGCCAGTGCTGCTTTGAACCAGGTTTCGCTGGTTTCATTGCCGGTAAACAGGGTGATGAAGTTTTTCTTCGGCATTTTACAGATTTCAACACACAGCTTCAGGATCAGACGTTCCTGCGTACGAACGCGGTCCATCATGGTGCGCATGCTGTTGACGAGGAAATCGAACTGCTTCGGCACCAGGCGGAACTGCTTGAATACGTCAGACAGGTTCTGAATCTCAGCGATGGCATCAGCGTGGCTGCGGCTTTTGGCTTTGATTACAGTACGGGCTTTTTCGTACTGAACACGCAGGTCGTTGAATTTTTCACGCGCCAGCTCCGGGTCGATGCTGTTGTCATCGTCCGCGGTATCATCGTCAGACTCTTCGTCTTCTTCTTCATCATCACGCTCTTCAGCGGAGAGTTCAGACCCTACGTGAGTGGCGGTGGGGGCAATCTCTGCTTCGGCATTCGGGTCGACAAAGCCGGTGATCAGGTCAGACAGGCGCGCTTCGCCCGCTTCAACGCGATCGTACTGCTCAAGCAGATAGTTAATCGCTTCAGGGTATTCAGCAACGGAACACTGTACCTGGTTGATGCCCTCTTCGATACGCTTTGCGATATCGATCTCGCCTTCACGCGTCAGTAGCTCAACCGTACCCATTTCGCGCATGTACATGCGCACCGGGTCAGTGGTACGTCCGATTTCAGATTCTACGCTGGATAATACCTGAGCAGCCGCTTCGGCAGCGTCTTCGTCCGTGTCGTTGTTGTTCTCATTCAGCATCAGATCATCGGCATCAGGCGCTTCTTCAACTACCTGAATGCCCATGTCGTTGATCATCTGAATGATGTCTTCGATCTGATCGGAGTCGACGATATCTTCCGGCAGATGGTCATTGACCTCGGCATAGGTCAGATAGCCTTGCTCCTTACCACGGGTGACAAGTAGCTTAAGCTGTGACTGCGGGTTTTGCTCCATAAGACGGTATCCACACTTCTGTTAAATTAGATTGGTGTCGGGTCGGCTAACGTGCCAACAATAACAGTGAGGGCGTTTGGATTATTGCCGCTGCCCGTCGTGGCGGCCGTCAGGGGCTGCCTGACTTGAATTCGGCACTTAAGCCGCTTGGATTTTT
Source organism: Erwinia sp. Eh17-17 (assembly GCF_039675725.1). Taxonomy (NCBI): domain Bacteria; kingdom Pseudomonadati; phylum Pseudomonadota; class Gammaproteobacteria; order Enterobacterales; family Erwiniaceae; genus Erwinia; species Erwinia sp. Eh17-17. The sequence continues at coordinate 33,884 of NZ_JBDFQT010000006.1, forward strand.
GTTGCTGCGGGGCGACCGAAACAAAAGGTCGCCCCCTACAAATTCTGTGCTGCTGCGGGTCGACCGAAACAAAAGGTCGACCCCTACAAATTCTATGCTGCTGTGGGTCGACCGAAACAAAAGGTCGACCCCTACAAATTCTATGCTGCTGCGGGTGGACCGAAACAAAAGGTCGACCCCTACAAATTCTGTGCTGCTGCGGGTGGACCCCGGCAAATTATTGTTTCTTCAGCGCCTGGCTTAACGTCCAGAACTCGCGGCGCTCTTCTGCGCTCAGTACGTGTGTGCGGTCGCGGGCGATAAGATCTTCCAGCCGGCGCTCCAGCGCATCGTCATACATACTGCCCAGCGCATCTTTAAACATGGTTTCCACTTCGTCATCTACGATCATGTGGTTCCATGTAGCCAGGGTTTCAAGGCTCTGGCTAAATTTTGTTCCGCGATATAACTCTAGTAGCTGTCCGGTCGTCAGGCCAGGTTGTGCTACGCAAGTGCTCACTAACTCGACGAATAGCGGAAAACCCGCTAGTTCTGACTGCTCCAGCCCCTCCAGAGAGGGCACCATCATCGCCAGCTGCGGATTCTGAATCAGCAGCCCAATAAGTATACGCATGGTTGTGCGTTTTAGCTGAGGCTGCGCGGGTGGTTTCGCATTTTCCGCCTGCCTGGGCAACAGTTTTTCCAGCTGGCTGTCATCCAGAATACCCAGCTTATTGCCCAGTTCCTGACGCAGATAAATACGCAGCGTCTCGCCGGGCACCTGGCTAATCAGCGGCAGCGCCAGCGTACTGAGCCTGGCACGGCCGTCCGGTGAGCGTAAATCCACCTGCGGCATCAGCGTGTCAAACAAAAACGTGGAGAGCGGCATTGCCTGCTCCATCCGCGTTTCGAAAGCCTCTTTACCCTCTTTACGCACCAGCGTATCCGGGTCTTCGCCGTCGGGCAGAAACATAAAGCGTAGCTGACGCCCGTCATTCATGTAAGGTAAAGCGGTTTCCAGCGCGCGCCATGCGGCTTCGCGGCCTGCCCTGTCGCCGTCATAACAGCAGATGACCGTGTTGGTCGACCGGAACAGCAGCTGGATATGCTCTGCTGTGGTGGAGGTGCCGAGTGAAGCAACCGCATAATCAACGCCAAACTGTGCCAGCGCCACCACATCCATGTAGCCTTCGACCACCAGCAGTTTGCCGGGTTCCGGATAGTTTTTCAGTGCTTCATACAGGCCATACAGCTGGCGACCTTTGTGGAAAATATCGGTTTCCGGTGAGTTCAGGTATTTCGGCATCCCGTCGCCGAGCACACGGCCACCAAAACCAATTACCCGCCCACGTTTATCGTGGATAGGAAACATCACCCGCTCACGGAAGCGATCGTAGCTACGGCCCTGATCGTTGGTGACCAGCATGCCGGCATCGATAAGAGACTGACGGTCGTCGGGATTACGGCCAAAACGCTTTAATGCGTTATCCCAGCCCGCCGGGGCGAAACCGATAGAAAAATGTTTAATGACCTCGTCGCTCAGGCCGCGCTGCGCCAGATAATCGCGTGCGCCTGCCGACGAACTTTGAGTCAGGGACTGCTGATAGAAATCGTTCAGACCGGCCATTAACTGATAAAGGCTCTGACGCTGATGACGTTCCAGCTGGCTCGGGCCGCTGCCGCTTTCGTACGGCACTTCCAGCCCGTACAGCGTTGCCAGCTCTTCAATACTTTCAACAAATTCCAGACGATCGTAATTCATCAGGAAATCGACAGCATTGCCGTGCGCACCGCAGCCAAAGCAGTGATAAAACTGTTTTTCGCCGTTTACGGTGAAAGAGGGGGTTTTTTCATTATGGAAAGGACAGCACGCGTGGTAGTTTTTACCCTGCTTCTTCAGCTTAACCCGGGCATCAATAAGATCCACGATGTCCGTGCGTGCGAGTAAGTCATTGATAAATACGCGTGGAATTCTACCTGCCATAAGCCCCGATTTTCAGCTCGTAAACGACAACAAGCCGCGCATTCCTTTCGGAAGCACGGCCTGATAACTACTAACTTGTCTGTATAACGAGAGGGCGTACCCTCCGGCTACTAGTACAGACGAGTGCGGCGTGCGTTTTCGCGAGCCAGTTTCTTCGCGTGGCGTTTTACTGCAGACGCTTTAGCGCGCTTACGTTCGGTAGTAGGTTTTTCATAAAACTCACGACGACGAACTTCAGCCAGAACGCCTGCTTTCTCACAAGAACGCTTGAAGCGACGCAGTGCAACGTCGAATGGCTCGTTTTCACGTACTTTAATTACCGGCATGTAACTCTCACCTCGATAAATTCGGTTTTGCTGCTGACATCGGTGTCAGCTCATTTCAAAATGGTGCGGAATTTTACTCCAACACAGGCTGCGTTGTAAAGCACCATAGCATTAACTAACCAACAGATGCGCCTGTGCGGCTGCCGGTTTTTTTCAGGGGAATGATTATACACGAATCACGGCGCTGGAGTGGAAAAAAAATCGCCTTATTGGTCAAGGCATAACCGACGGTTCGCTAAATTTGCCGCCCGTAAAAGCCCCTTCATGCTACACTGCGCGCCGCAAGAATGAGGTGAAAAAAGCCATGCGTGTTCTCGGAATTGAAACATCCTGCGATGAAACCGGTATTGCCATTTATGACGATGCGGCCGGTTTGCTCGCCAATCAACTTTATAGCCAAGTCAAACTTCATGCCGACTACGGCGGCGTGGTGCCGGAACTGGCCTCGCGCGATCACGTGCGTAAAACCGTGCCGCTGATCCAGGCGGCGCTGAAAGAGGCCGGATTACAGGCCCAGGACATCGACGCCGTTGCCTATACCGCCGGTCCGGGACTGGTGGGCGCGTTGCTGGTCGGGGCGACCATTGGCCGCTCGCTGGCCTTTGCCTGGGATGTACCGGCTATCGCCGTTCATCATATGGAGGGGCACCTGCTGGCCCCGATGCTGGAAGAGAATCCGCCTGAGTTTCCGTTTGTCGCGCTGCTGGTATCCGGCGGCCATACGCAGCTGATTAGCGTGACCGGCATTGGTGAGTATACGCTGCTGGGTGAATCGGTGGACGATGCGGCAGGCGAAGCCTTTGATAAAACCGCCAAACTGCTGGGGCTGGACTATCCCGGCGGGCCGATGCTGTCAAAAATGGCGCAGCAGGGCGTGGAAAAGCGCTTTGTCTTCCCGCGTCCGATGACCGATCGTCCGGGGCTGGATTTCAGCTTCTCCGGGCTGAAGACCTTTGCCGCTAATACGATCCGCGACAATGACGACAGCGATCAGACCCGCGCTGACATTGCGCGTGCCTTTGAAGATGCGGTGGTGGATACGCTGGCGATTAAATGCCGTCGTGCGCTCGATCAGAGTGGTTTCAAACGGTTAGTGATTGCCGGTGGCGTCAGCGCCAACCGCACGCTGCGCAGCAAGCTGGCGGAGATGATGCAAAAGCGCGGCGGGGAAGTGTTCTATGCCCGTCCTGAGTTTTGTACCGATAACGGCGCCATGATTGCCTATGCCGGTATGGTGCGCCTGAAAGGGGATGTGCCTGCCGGGTTAAGTGTGACCGTGCGTCCGCGCTGGCCACTGGCCGAACTCCCCGCGATTTAAGCGTTTCCCTGTGGGGTCAGGTGTCCCTGGCCCCTGCGCAGTTTCACCGTGCTATGTCGGGGTGAGGTCTGCCTCACCCGGCCGTTACGGTTGCTTCTTTTTCTTCTTCTTCCAGATCTTATTTTCCTGCCCGCGCCACAGGCGCTGAATATTGTCATGGTGACGTAACAGAATCAGGCAGGAAAGCATCGCGACCGGGAAGGTAAACTGCGGTTTAAACCACCAGACGTAGAAGGGGGCAATCAGCGCGCTGATAATCGCCCCGAGAGAAGAATACCCGCTCAGCAGTACGGTCAGCAACCAGGTGCCGGTCATCAACCCGGTCAGGTCCCAGCCGATCGGTGCAATCGCCCCAAAGGCGGTGGCCACGCCTTTACCGCCCTTAAAGTGAAAGAAAACCGGGTAGATATGGCCGAGGCAGGCCGCGATGGCGGTCAGACCAAGATAAAACGGCGTGATACCCAGATGATAGGCCAGCCAGACCGGCACCATCCCTTTGCACACATCAAATACCAGCACTGTGATAGCGGCTGCTTTACCGCCGAGGCGCAGCACGTTAGTAGCGCCAGGGTTGCCCGAACCGTGGTGGCGTGGGTCCGGCAATCCGAACAGTCGGCAGACCAGAATCGCGCTGGAGATGGAGCCACACAGATACGCGAAAATGATCATGCCAAGCGCGAATACACTCATAACACCGTTCCGTCTTGTGGGGGTCGTTTTAAAGTCAGCATCTGTGGATAATACGCATAAACCGCCGGGGATGGTATCCGGTAACCACAAAAACAGAGAGCCGTATCATGGATATCGTATTTATTGATCAACTGTCCGTCATCACCACCATTGGCGTTTATGACTGGGAACAAACGATTCAGCAGAAACTGGTGTTCGATGTCGAAATGGCGTGGGACAACCGTAAAGCCGCTGCCAGTGACGATGTCAACGACTGCCTGAGCTATGCCGATGTCTCTGAAGCGATTATTAACCACGTCGCGGGGGGCAAATTTGCTCTGGTCGAGCGCGTGGCCGAGGAGATTGCCTCACTGCTGCTGGCTCGATTCGCTTCACCGTGGGTCAGAATTAAGGTCAGTAAACCCGGCGCGGTCGCCCAGGCGCAGCAGGTTGGGGTGATCATCGAACGCGGGACTAATCCGAAATAAATCCATTTTCATTGCCATCACAATGAAACCAAACCACATTATGCTCTGTCATAAGGTTGCCCTGATTGCATCAGGGCACAATGGGCGGAAGCGTTAAGCGACCGCCTTTTTAATGGTTTTAACCGGGTTAGAGGTAGATTTGATGGCAGATATTCATCAGCTATGGGTGGCAGCAATACTGGGGATTGTTGAGGGGCTGACGGAGTTTCTCCCCGTGTCTTCTACCGGTCATATGATCATAGTCGGTCATTTGCTGGGGTTTGAAGGCGAGAAGGCGGAGACCTTTGAAGTTGTGATTCAGCTCGGATCGATTCTGGCCGTCGTAGTGATGTTCTGGCGTCGTCTGTTCGGCCTGATTGGCATTCACTTCGGTGAAGTCAAACATGAGGGCGTAGGACAGGGTAAGCTGACGCTGATTCATATTCTGCTCGGCATGGTTCCGGCAGTGGTGATTGGTCTGCTGCTGCACGACAAGATCAAGACGCTGTTTAATCCGGTCAACGTGATGTATGCGCTGGTGGTGGGGGGTGTGCTGCTGATTGCCGCAGAGCTGCTGAAGCCGAAACAGCCAAAAGCCGTGGGCGTGGATGATATCACCTATCGCCAGGCATTTATTATTGGCTGTTTCCAGTGTCTGGCGCTGTGGCCGGGCTTTTCACGTTCGGGTGCCACCATTTCGGGCGGAATGCTGATGGGAGTGAGCCGCTATGCGGCGTCAGAATTCTCATTCCTGCTGGCCGTACCGATGATGATTGGCGCAACCGGTCTGGATCTCTATAAGAGCATGGGCTTCCTGACGATGGCGGACTTCCCGATGTTTGCCGTCGGCTTTGTCACCGCCTTTATCGTCGCGCTGATCGCTATTAAGAGCTTCCTGCACATCATTAAGCGTATTTCGTTTATCCCGTTTGCCATTTATCGCTTCATCGTGGCGGCAGCGGTTTACGCCGTCTTTGTTCTGTAACATCCGTCGGGTCAGGCCTGCCTGACCCCGTGTTGCTCCGGGGGCCGATCTTGTTTCCGATCGGCCCTTTGCCACATCAAATGGCTTTCCAGTTCTCCAGCGCGGCCACCCTGCGGCGCGTGAGTTCTTCTCTCACTTCCACACCTTTGAACCCTGCTGCCACCACCTCTCTGGTTGATACACTCTGTACCACCTTCCAGGCTTCACGCAGGTAATCACCCTGAGGATAAGCGTTGTTTTCGAATCCGGTTCTCCCGCGCGCATCGGCTTCACTGGTCAGCGCAATCTGCTCCACGCGCTGCGGTTTGCGCCACGCATCCAGACGGTCAAACAGCGCCACCAGCGTGGTCGCCGGCTGGTTCTGCACGGTGTGTACCAGGTCGTGAAATTCCGTTACCAGCAGTGCCAGATCGCGCAGCGTGTTGGGAACCCGCAGGCGTTCGCACAGGGCGGCAACCAGCGGGACGCCTGCAGGACCGTGGCCGTGATGGCTTGGCCATTTCTCCGGCGGTGTCAGCGCTTTGCCCACATCGTGGAACAGCGTGGCAAAGCGTATCTCCAGATCGGGGCTGAGCTTTGCCGCCATTTCCAGCGTCATCAGCGTGTGGATGCCGGTGTCGATCTCCGGGTGCCATTTTGCTGGCGCGGGCACGCCATACAGGTTATCCAGCTCCGGGAACAACACGGCCAGCGCACCGCAGTCGCGCAGTACCTGGAAAAAGACCTGAGGGTTACGCGTCAGCAGGGCGCTTTCGGTCTCTTTCCATACGCGCTCCGCCGTCAGGTGAGCGAGCTCACCGCTCTCCGCCATCGACTTCATCAGCGCAAGAGTTTCACTGGCAATACGGAAATCGAGGTGGGCATAGCGGGCGGCAAAACGTGCCACGCGCAGGACGCGCAGCGGGTCCTCACTGAAGGCCGACGAGACGTGGCGCAGCAGGCGCTGTTGCAGATCCTCGCGCCCGCCGTAAGGATCGTAATAGTGGCCGTCGTTATCCTGAGCAATAGCATTGATGGTCAGGTCGCGGCGCGCCAGATCCTGCTCCAGCGTGACATCCGGCGCGGAATAGCAGACAAAACCGGTATAGCCGCTGCCTGATTTACGCTCGGTGCGCGCCAGCGCGTACTCTTCGTGGCTTTTCGGGTGAAGAAACACCGGAAAATCACGGCCCACCTGCTCAAAGCCCAGCTCCAGCATCTGTCCGGGAGAGGCACCGACCACCACCCAGTCTTTATCTTTTATCGGCAAATTCAGCAGTCCATCGCGCACGGCGCCGCCGACAAGGTATGTTTTCACTGCGGGTCTCCACAAGGCTGCTGGTCAGATGACACTGAGGATTAATCGTCACACTATAACATTCATGTTGCGTAATTGATAAATCGGGCAAAACGCAAAAAGGGCATCCGCAGATACCCTCAGTGTCAGGCTGATAAAATCAGCTCATCCAGCGGTCGCTTTTCTTCCTGCGCGGGATCATATGAGGCAACAGCAGCCCCAGAAGCAGGCCAACACCCGCCACGCCACCGCCGTACATAAACCACTGCATGATGATGGTGCGCTGTTTGTCATCCAACTGTACGTTGGCGGCATCGACTTTTTTCTTCGCCACAATCAGCTGGTTTTTCAGCTGCTGATTTTCTTCTTTCAGACTGTTGATGGCGTCATCGCTTCCGGCGACCTTTTTTTGCATATCGGCGGTGCGCTCATTCCAGCTACCGTCGATATTGGCCAGTTTATCTGTCAGGACTTTTACCTGCTGTTCCAGCTGCGGTACGCGGGTACGCAGGCTTGGCTGCTGGCTCAACTGGGTCAGTGGGATCCAGGTGGTACGGCCCTGGCTGTCGCGGATCTGACCATATTTGCTGTTGTCGTTGGTTTGCAACAGCGATACTTCCTCGCCGGCGTTTAACGTGCCGACCAGACGATAATCGTTGCCGGGGCCACTGCGAACCCAGGTGGACAGCTCGTCGGAAATGTAGCGTTTTTCTTCGGCGTGGATGGTTGCCGCAGCGCTCATTGTGAGCAATGTCAGACCAAGGAGGTAAGTGATTTTCATTCGAACTCTTTTTGCATAAGGGCTGTAAAAAGTAATTGCACAGTCTGGAACGGCCTCACAGAAAGCTGAATGAGAACTATCCTGGTCTCAGGCGGTTTGAGAAGCTGTACGCGAAAGCATAATAAAGCAGAGACAGTGCCGTCTCTTGTGCATTATTCTTTATGACTACAGAGGAACGACCGTTCGCCAAACATTGCGAGCATAATCAGATACCTTAACCGTTTACTGTGCCGTTAACGAATCAAATAAGACAATATGACTCTCGAAATCGAATTAAAGTTCATTGCCGCGCCAGAAGCGGCCGAAAAAATCGCCCATCAGCTTAACCAGTGGCCGCATCAACACTCAGCCGGCCAGGCGTTGACCAATATTTACTTCGAAACGGCCGACAGCCAGTTACGGCGTTGGGACATGGGGCTGCGCATCCGTGGCTTTGGTGACCGTTACGAAATGACGCTGAAAACCGCCGGTCAGACCATCGGTGGCCTGCATCAGCGTCCGGAATATAATGTGGATCTGGACAAGCCCGAGCTGGATTTGCAGCAGCTGCCTGCCGATGTCTGGCCTGCGGGAACCGACTTGCCGGCATTACAGCAGCAGCTAAAAGCGCTGTTCAGCACTCAGTTTGTGCGTGAAAAGTGGGTGGTTACTTACCTGCAAAGCGAGATTGAAGTGGCATACGATCGCGGTGAAGTCATCTCTGGCGAGCTGCGTGAGCCGCTGATGGAAATCGAGCTGGAACTGAAGAGCGGCCAGCGTGACGATCTGCTGGCTTTCGCCGCCGAACTGGCGAACATTGATGGTCTGCGTCTGGGCAGCCTGAGCAAAGCTGCGCGCGGCTATGGCCTCGCACAGGGTTATTTACCGCGCCCGCTGCGTCCGGTACCGCTGCTGAAGGTTAAGCCGAAAGCCACGGTTGAAGAGGGGATGCGCGCCGCTTTCCTGCTGGCGTTAAGCCAGTGGCAGTATCACGAAGAGCTGTGGCTGCGCGGCAACAGCGCCGCCCTGCACCAGGTGAAGGATGCGCTGGAAGTGCTGCGTCAGACCTTCTCTCTCTATGGTGCGCTGGTGCCGCGCAAGGCCAGCAGTGAGCTTCGTCAGAAGCTGACTCAGCTGGAAGAAGCCCTGGTTGACGAGAAGGTTGATGCGCAGACCCTGTGTTTCAGCGCCCTCTGGCTGCAAACGCAGTTAGCACTTACTAACTGGATTGCTACTGAGCGCTGGCGTCAGTTTGTTGACCAGAAAGCCGACGCCAAGCTTCAGGGATCGTTTAAACGCTTCAGCGACATCATGCTGGGCCGCATTGCCGCCGACCTGAAAGAAACTTTCGATCACGTCAACCATTCCGGCGAATATCAGGACAAACTGACGCGTCTGCATCGTCAGGTGCTGGCGGTGCATCTGCTGGCCGGTGCTTACGATGTCAGCGCGGTGAATGCCTGGCTTCAGAGCTGGCAGCAGCTGCATAAAGCGATTGTGGAACAGCAGGATGTCTGGCTGGATGCCCACCGCCAGCAGGCACTGAAGCAGCCCGCATTCTGGAAAAACGGCAGTCAGTAGCCCCTGACAGGGTCTCTATAGGGAGTGTTTATCGTATGGTGCCATCCTTCACTCAGCCGCTGCCGGCGGCCATGGCTGAGCAAAGTGCAATGCTGGATCCCTTGTTCAGCACGGCTTGCGCGCAGCAGCAGGCGGTGCTGACCTTCAGCGATTTTATCAGTGATAACCTGGCGAAATTTCCTGCATGGTGGCAGCAGCTTCAGGAGCAGCCGCCTCTCCCTGATGAATGGCACCATTATTCTGACTGGCTGCAGGAGCAGCTGTCCACGGTTCAGGATGAAAACGCGCTGATGCGCGAACTGCGCCTGTTTCGTCGCCATATGCTGACGCGTATCGCCTGGATGCAGACGTCCGGCACCAGCGATACCCAACAGTCGCTGCGTCAGCTCAGTGAGCTGGCGGAAACGCTGATTGTGGCGGCCCGTGACTGGCTGTGGCATGCCTGCTGCCGCGATTTCGGCACCCCGATGAATGCGGCCGGAGAGCCACAGCCCCTGCTGATCCTCGGCATGGGTAAGCTGGGCGGCGGTGAACTCAATTTCTCCTCTGATATCGACCTGATCTTCACCTGGCCGGAAAACGGTACTACCCAGGGGGGCCGCCGCGAGCTGGACAATGCCCAGTTCTTTACCCGACTGGGCCAGCGGCTGATCAAAGTGCTTGATCAGCCCACCGCCGATGGCTTTGTTTATCGCGTGGATATGCGCCTGCGCCCCTTTGGTGACAGCGGGCCGCTGGTGCTGAGCTTTGCCGCACTGGAAGACTACTACCAGGAGCAGGGGCGGGACTGGGAGCGCTATGCGATGGTCAAGGCGCGCCTGATGGGCGGCGGCAATGACCGCTGGAGCGAAGAGCTGCGTCAGATGCTGCGGCCGTTTGTTTTTCGCCGCTACATTGATTTCAGTGTCATCCAGTCGCTGCGTAATATGAAAAGCATGATCGCCCGCGAAGTGCGGCGTCGTGGGCTGACGGATAACATCAAACTGGGGGCGGGCGGCATCCGTGAAACCGAGTTTATCGTTCAGGTGTTCCAGCTGATTCGGGGTGGACGTGAGCGTTCACTTCAGCTGCGATCCCTGCTGCCGACGCTGGAGGCTATTGGCCAGCTGAATCTGTTGCCTGCCGACCAGATCGGCCAGCTGCATGATGCCTATCTGTTCCTGCGGCGGCTGGAGAATCTGCTGCAAAGCATTAATGACGAGCAGACGCAGACGCTACCGGGCAGTGAGCTGGATCGCGCTCGTCTCGCCTGGGCGATGGGGTTTGCTGACTGGACGGCGCTCCACCAGGCGCTGGATCGCCATATGCTGGCAGTGCGTACCATCTTTAACGACTTAATCGGAGACGATGCGCCGGAAAACGGCGATAGCCGCGAAGCCGGTGAGTACGGCGTGCTGTGGCAGGATCAGCTGGAAGAAGCCGAGCTGGAACCGCTGGTTCCGCATCTTGACAGCGCCGCAAGCCAGCTGCTGCTGCGAACGATTACAGATTTTCGTCAGGATGTGGATAAGCGTACGATTGGCCCACGTGGCCGTCAGGCGCTGGACCAGCTGATGCCGCGCCTGCTGAGTGAGGTGGTGCCGCGTCAGGATGCGCCCGTCACTCTCGGGCGACTGACGCCGCTGCTGCTCGGTGTGCTGACGCGCAGTACCTATCTGGAGCTGCTGACAGAGTACCAGGGGGCGCTGAAGCACTTAATCCGGCTGTGTGCCGCCTCGCCGATGGTGGCCAGCCAGCTGGCGCGTCATCCGCTGCTGCTGGATGAGCTGCTCGATCCCGCCACGCTGTACCAGCCCACGGCGACAGATGCCTATCGCGATGAACTGCGGCAGTATCTGCTGCGCATTCCGGAAGAGGATGAAGAGCAGCAGCTGGAAGCCCTGCGTCAGTTTAAGCAGGCGCAGCATCTGCGCATTGCGGCTGCGGATATTGCGAAAACGCTGCCGGTGATGAAAGTCAGCGATCACCTGACCTGGCTGGCGGAAGCGATGATTGAATCCGTGGTGCAGCAGGCCTGGAATATGATGGTGCAGCGCTACGGTCGCCCCTCGCACCTGACCCACGACAGCGAGCGCGGCTTCTCAGTGGTCGGTTACGGCAAGCTGGGCGGCTGGGAGCTGGGCTACAGTTCCGACCTTGACCTGGTGTTCCTGCATGACTGCCCGTCGGAGGCAGTGACGCTCGGTGAACGCAGCATCGACGGCCGCCAGTTTTACCTGCGTCTGGCCCAGCGTGTGATGCACCTGTTCAGTACCCGCACCTCCTCCGGCATTCTGTACGAAGTGGATGCCCGCCTGCGGCCGTCCGGTGCAGCGGGGATGCTGGTCAGCACCTTTGATGCCTTTGATGATTATCAGCGTAATGAAGCCTGGACATGGGAGCACCAGGCGCTGGTGCGCGCCCGCATCGTGTTTGGCGATGCGGCGCTGAGCCAGCGTTTCGACCAAATCCGCCGGGGCATTTTGTCGCTGCCGCGTGAGGCTGACGCGCTGAAAATTGAAGTGCGTGAAATGCGTGAGAAGATGCGCGCGCACCTCGGGCATAAGCAGAAAGGGCGCTGGGATATCAAAGCCGATGTGGGTGGCATTACCGATATTGAATTTATCACGCAATATCTGGTGCTGCGCTATGCCGCTCAGGAACCGATGCTGACCCGCTGGTCTGACAATGTGCGCATTCTTGAGCTGCTGGCCAACAGCGGAAAAATGGCAGCGGCAGAAGCAGAAGCCCTGACCCATGCCTATGTCACGCTGCGCGATGCACTGCACCATCTGGCCTTACAGGCGCTGCCGGGCCACGTGGAGGAAAACGCATATGCCAGTGAGAAAGCGGTGGTGAATGCCAGCTGGCAGGCGTGGCTGGGCGCCTGATTTATCGTGCAGACGCGATGATTAGTCACCGGGACAATTGTGCTATTATCGCGCGCATTAATTTTTACTGCAGTCTGGAGTCTCTGGAATGAAAATTACACTGCCTGATTTTACGCGTGCGGGTGTGTTAGTGGTTGGCGATGTGATGCTGGACCGTTACTGGCACGGCCCCACCAGCCGCATTTCCCCTGAAGCGCCGGTACCGGTGGTAAAAGTCGATCATGTAGAAGAGCGTCCGGGGGGCGCGGCTAACGTCGCGATGAATATCGCTGCGCTGGGCGCAGCCTCGCGTCTGGTCGGTCTCACCGGCGTTGATGACGCCGCTCGTGCGCTGAGCGCCTCCCTGACCGGCGTCAATGTTCAGTGTGATTTCGTCTCTGTTCCTACCCACCCGACCATCACTAAACTGCGCGTGTTATCCCGTAATCAGCAGCTGCTGCGCCTTGATTTCGAAGAGGGCTTTGAGGGTGTCGATCCGGCCCCGATGCATCAGCGTATTCAGCAGTCGCTGCCTGAGATCGGTGCGCTGGTGCTGTCTGACTATGCCAAAGGTGCGCTGGCCAGCGTGGAAACCATGATCGCTCTGGCGCGTAAAGCCGGCGTTCCGGTGCTGGTGGACCCGAAAGGGACCGACTTCGGTCGCTACCACGGGGCAACGCTGCTGACGCCGAATCTCTCTGAGTTTGAAGCGGTAGTCGGCAAGTGCAAAACAGAAGAAGAGATTGTCGAACGCGGTACGGCACTGATGCAGCAGCATGCGCTTTCTGCGCTGCTGGTGACCCGTTCAGAGCACGGTATGACCCTGCTGCAGCCGGGTAAAGCACCGTTCCATATGCCCACCCAGGCGCAGGAAGTGTTTGATGTGACCGGTGCCGGCGATACGGTGATCGGTGTACTGGCAGCGGCGCTGGCAGCGGGCAATTCGCTGGAAGAGAGCTGTTTCCTGGCGAACGCCGCGGCGGGTGTGGTGGTCGGTAAGATCGGGACCTCAACCGTTTCTCCAGTCGAGCTGGAAAATGCGATTCGCGCCCGTCCGGAATCCGGTTTTGGCGTAATGGACGAAGCGCAGCTGATTGTTGAAGTGGCGAAAGCCCGCCAGCGCGGTGAGCGCGTGGTCATGACCAACGGCGTCTTCGACATTTTGCATGCCGGGCACGTTTCCTATCTGGCCAATGCCCGTAAGCTGGGTGACCGCCTGATTGTGGCCGTTAACAGCGATGCTTCGACCCGGCGTCTGAAAGGTGAAACCCGCCCGGTGAACCCGCTGATCAACCGTATGATTGTGCTGGGCGCGCTGGAAGCGGTGGACTGGGTCGTGGGTTTCGAAGAAGACACGCCGCAGCGCCTGATCGCTGAAGTGCTGCCTGACCTGCTGGTGAAAGGCGGTGACTACAAGCCGGAAGATATTGCCGGGAGTAAAGAGGTGTGGGCGAACGGCGGTGACGTGCGGGTGCTCAATTTCGAAGATGGTATTTCGACCAGTAACATCATCAAAACGATAATCTCTGGCAGCGGAAAAAGCTGATCGTCAACGGCTGCCCGTCAGGGCAGCCGTATTGCAGACGTGGCTTATTCTGCGGTTTTGGGTTCGGTAACTACCGGAACCGGAGCAGGGGAAACCCGGCTTTCCAGTTCTGCCAGACGCTGCTCCAGCGCGGCCAGCTTCTCGCGGGTGCGCAGCAGAACCTGAGTCTGTACATCAAACTCTTCGCGGTTTACCACATCCAGACGGGTCAGCTGTGCCTGTAAAGTCTGGCGAATTTTCTTTTCCACATCATCACCCAGGTCACGAATACCTTTCGGCATGGATTCATGGACCTGACGGGCCAGTTGTTCAATTTTTTTTGCGTCGATCATGGCGGCTTCCTGGTAGCAGCGAATTTATCCTTAGTGTAATCCCAGACGGTAAAAGGTGAAACCTGAAATGAATAAACAGGAAATGCCTTAGTTACGTAATGACTATCTGTTTGGTGTTTTTGTTCGTTGCTCTGCTACTTTTTCAGCGTTATGATGGTTTTGCTTATTCTCAGGGCGGGGCGAAATTCCCCACCGGCGGTAAATCAGCTTAGCGCTGAAAGCCCGCGAGCGCTTCAGAAGCAATTCTGAAGGTCAGCAGATCCGGTGTAATTCCGGGGCCGACGGTTAGAGTCCGGATGGGAGAGAGTAACGAATCTTGACGGGCTTTTGCCTGCCTCGCGTTATTTTTTTGTCACTGCATGACACTCCTAAGCACGCCCTGGTTCTGGTAACCCATACATTTATTAAGGTTTATTTACCATGAATCAGTCGCTACTTTCTGAATTTGGCACGCCTGAACAGCGTGTAACCCGTGCCATTGAGGCACTGCGCGAAGGCCGCGGTGTGATGGTTTTAGATGATGAAGATCGTGAAAACGAAGGTGATATGATCTTTGCTGCTGAAACCATGACCGTTGAGCAGATGGCGCTGACCATCCGTCATGGCAGCGGTATTGTCTGCCTGTGTCTGACCGAAGACCGCCTGAAGCAGCTTGACCTGCCGATGATGGTGCAGGACAACACCAGCGCTTACGGTACCGGTTTTACCGTGACTATCGAAGCCGCCAAAGGGGTGACCACCGGCGTTTCCGCTTCTGACCGCCTGACCACCATCCGTACCGCTATCGCTGATGAGACTCAGCCGGGCGACCTGAACCGTCCTGGTCACGTATTCCCGCTGCGTGGCCGTGCCGGTGGTGTACTGACCCGCGGTGGCCATACTGAAGCCACTATCGACCTGGTGACGCTGGCAGGCTTTAAGCCGGCAGGTGTGCTGTGCGAGTTGACTAACGACGATGGTTCCATGGCACACGCGCCGGAAGCGATTGTGTTTGCTAAGCAGCACAATATGCCGGTGGTGACCATTGAAGATCTGGTGGCTTATCGCCGCAGCCATGAGACTCGCCAGGCCAGCTGATCCCCGTCATATTGCCGGCAGTGGGTGCGTTTGATTTGTTCGCGCACCCCTGCCGCTAACCACCTCTCTTCCTTCTGCAGTATTCCTTCAAATTTTCTGAATATCTTCGTCAGGGTTATCCAGGTTCATCCGCATGAAAAAGCGCGTAATGTGAGTCTCATTGCACAGAAACTTTCACGGAGTCACACTATGAGCCACTCACGTATGCCTGCACTTTTCCTTGGGCACGGCAGCCCGATGAACGTGCTGGAAGAGAATATCTGGACCGAAACCTGGCGTGAGCTGGGTAAAAATCTGCCGCGCCCGAAAGCGATTATTGCCGTGTCGGCCCACTGGTACACGCGGGGCACTGCGGTAACGGCGATGGAAAAACCGCGCACCATCCATGATTTTGGCGGTTTCCCTCAGGCGCTGTTTGATACTCACTATCCGGCCCCCGGTGCGCCGTTGCTGGCACAGCAGGTGGCAGATGTGCTGGCTCCGGTGGCGGTCGAACTGGATCAGGAGTGGGGCTTAGACCACGGGTCGTGGGGCGTGCTGATCAAGATGTATCCTGAAGCGGATATCCCGGTGATACAGCTGAGCGTTGACGGCACTAAACCGCCGGCCTACCACTTTGAGCTGGGGCGTAAACTGGCTGCGCTGCGCGAGCAGGGGATAATGATTGTTGCCAGCGGCAACGTGGTACACAACCTGCGCATGGTGCGCTGGCAGGGCGAGGCGGAAGCCTGGCCGTGGGCAGAGTCGTTTAACCAGTACGTGCGTGACAATCTCAACTGGGAAGGCGAGTCAGAGCAGCATCCGCTGATCAACTTCATGCAGCATGAGGGGGCCGCACTGTCGAACCCAACGCCGGAACACTATCTGCCGCTGCTGTATGTGCTGGGCGCACGCGCTGAAGGCGAAGCAATATCCGTCCCGGTGGATGGGGTTGTGATGGGGTCGTTAAGTATGCTGTCGGTGCAGGTGGGATAACAGGCTATTTTGCTCACCCTGTTGGCAACATCATCGTGGGTGATTTGCAGAGGCGGACCTTCAGTTGCGGTCCGCCCGCCGCAGGTCACGATTATTCAATAAACGCGTGCGGATAGAAACGTGACAGATCCTGCGTGATCAAATCGCGATCTTCACGAATGCCGATACCCGCAGGCTGATCGTTAATCAGCCACGATCCGATCAGCGTATAGCTGTCACCAAATTTTGGCAGCGGATGGAACTGTTGCACGATCATCCCTTCCTCACCGTACGGCCCGTCAACACGCGCAATTTCCTGACCGTTTTCTACGATGCGGATATTGGCACCTTCGCGAGAGAACAGCGGCTTGACCACATATTTGTCCATATGGGGCACGTTGTCTTCGGCGAAGTAAGCCGGCAGCAGATTCGGATGGTTCGGGAACATCTTCCACAGCAGCGGCAGCAGCGCTTTGTTCGAGATAATGCTCTTCCAGCCCGGCTCCAGCCAGCGCACGCCGGCATCGGCCAGCTTGGTTGAAAACATCTCGCGCAGCATAAACTCCCACGGATAGAGCTTGAACATATTGCCGATCACCTGGTCATGCTGGTCGGTGAACTGCCCTTTCTCGCCCAGACCGATTTCATCCATAAACAGGAATTCGCTCGGCAGACCCGCTTCGGTCGCGCAGTCCTGCAGATACTGAACGGTGCCACGATCTTCATCCGTATCACGGCAGCAGGCAAAATGTAGCCAGCTAAAACCGTGCTGCTGATGCAGTTCGGCGAAACGGTCGATCAGTTTTTCCTGCAGGCTGTTGAACTGGTCACTGCCGTTTGGCAGCTGTCCGGCATTAATCTGGTCTTCCAGCCACAGCCATTGAAAGAATGCCGCCTCATACAGGGAGGTCGGAGTATCGGCATTATTCTCCAGCAGTTTGGCCGGTGAATGACCGTCCCAGGCGATATCCATGCGCGAGTAGAGCGACGGCTGGTTGCTCTTCCACGATTCGCGCACGAAATCCCAGGTGTGTTTTGGAATGCGGAACTTGGTCAGCAGCTCTTCGCTGTTTACCACCAGTTCCACCGCCTGCAAACACATCTGGTGCAGTTCACTGGTCACATCTTCCAGCGACTCAATCTGCTGCAACGTAAACTGGTAATAAGCATCTTCACACCAGTACGGCTCCCCGTGCATGGTGTGAAAACGAAAACCATATTCCGTCGCTTTTTCCCGCCAGCCGGGACGTTCTGTAATGGCAATACGCTTCATGCGCGCTTAGCCCCCCATGCTGCGGCTGGTGCCGGTGGCACTGCTACGCTGCATGGATGTCTGCTTGGCAACAGACTCGCCAAAGCCGCCGCGTGTTACGGTGCTGGTGGTGGCGGGTTTCGGTGCCATGGCGGTCTTGGGAACCGTCATGGTGCGGCCCGGTGTGGCGGCACCATAGCTTTTGCCCGTGGCATCAACGAACTTGCCGTTTGCCGGGCTGGCCGGATTTTTTGAGGAAAACAGCGGCTGCTGCTGACCCATACCGCCACCCATCATACGGCCCATCATATAACCGGCCATCAGCGGCATCCAGAAGCTGCCGCTGGACTGCGATTCTGCATTCGTGGTGCCGACGCCAGCCTGAGCAGGAGCCTGCTGGCACTGGCCTTCACCGAATTCTGCCACGCAGTCTTCACGGCTGGCATATTTCGGTGCGGTTTTCACCGCTTCTTCTTTCGCGCTGTTAAACGCCGTGGTGCACTGTGCGCTCTTGCCAGGGTTAGCGGCCGAGCAGTCATCCGCGTTCTGATACATCGATACGGTTTCGTCGGCCTGTTCACATGCGGCCAGCATAAATACTGCACTTACCGCCAGCGCCACCGGCGTTAAATGACGTGCGCTCCAGCTTTTGCGAAAGGAGGCATGATTAATCTGTTTAGTCCGTTTCATCACTTTTCGTCCTGTGCCCAAAGTAGTGTATAGGATAGGGGAACAGCGGTGAAAAATGAAGCGATGGGGGCTGACCTGGAGGGGATCTTTACGTAGCTATACGTTTGATTGTGAAGGGGCAGCCTGAGCTGCCCCCTTGGGGACTACTGACCGAAAGGATTTCCGCTGGCGCGGGTTGCTGCCGGGCGGGTGGTGGTGGCCGCTTTAGTGCTGGCAGGCTGGTTTTCAGCCCCGTCAGCATAGGCAGTCTGCTGCGCGTTTTCCGGGGCAACGATTTCCGGTGAGGTACCGATATCTTTACCCAGGTGGTTATTCAGCGTTTGCAGATCCTGCTCGTTCAGCGTACCCAGCGCAGATTTAATATTGAGCTGGTTAATCATGTAGCTGTAACGGGCATTTGCCAGCTGCTGCTTGGCGTTATACAGCGTGGTGGTCGCATCCAGCACATCAACGATAGTACGGGTACCCACGGAGTAACCGGCTTCCATCGCATCCAGAGAGCTTTGCGCAGAGACCACAGACTGCTTGTAGGCCTCAATGCTGCTGATCGAGGCGTTCACGTTGTTAAACGATGAGCGCACGGTCTGGATGGTGCTGCGGTGAGCACTTTCCAGCTGTTCGCTGGCCGCTACAAACGCATACTGCGCCTGTTTGACCTGCGAGGTCACCGACCCGCCGCTGTACAGGGGCAGGTTGAAGCTCAGGCCGACCTGGTTGCTGCCGGTGATGTTGTCCGTGTTGTTTGGGTTAGAACGAGAACCGCCGTAACGGGTGTTGTTTAACCCGGTCTGAGCGGTCAGGTCCAGGGTTGGCATATGGCCGGTTTCTGAAGAGCGAATCTGTTCGCGCGCCAGGTCCTGAGACAGGCGGGCAGAAAGCAGCGACAGGTTGCGACTTTCGGCTTCTTTCAGCAGGGCATTAACGGGTTGAGGCTTTTCCGTTTTGAATGCATCAACGTTCAGCGAGGCCAGCGTTGGGTAGTAGTTGCCGGTGACCTGACGCAGCGTTTCTACCGCGTTGTCGAGGGCGTTACGCGCCGAGACTTCGCTTGCCAGCACCGTGTCGTATTGCGAACGGGCGTTCTGCACGTCAGTAATG
The DNA here is from genome assembly GCF_039675725.1 of Erwinia sp. Eh17-17. Lineage (NCBI taxonomy): Bacteria > Pseudomonadati > Pseudomonadota > Gammaproteobacteria > Enterobacterales > Erwiniaceae > Erwinia > Erwinia sp. Eh17-17. Next base: position 53,027 of record NZ_JBDFQT010000006.1, read on the forward strand.
GCAACCAGACCTACGTTAAAGCGCTGAGTGGTCTGATCCAGTTCGCGGTAAATCGACTGCTTCTGCGCTTCGGTATAAGACAGCGTATCAATGGCATTCAGCACGTTGAAATAGGCGGTCGCGGTGTTCAGAATCAGCGTTTGCTGAGCCGTCTGATAGGTGACATCCTGAATACCGGCTGTTTTTTCCTGCAGCGTCAGCGCGCGCCATTTTGACATGTCAAAAATGGTCTGAGTTAACTGCAGTGAGGCACTTTTAGAGTTGCTGTGCGTATCTCTGGCATCGCGGTAGCCGCTGTTATAGGTGTAGTCCGCGCCCAGACCGAGCTGAGGTAACAGCGGGCTGCGGGCTTCATTAATTTTCTCAAAAGCAGCGTCACGATCGGCGGCAGAGCTACGAAGGTCAGGATTTGATAAACGCGCCTGCTGATATACCTGCAGCAGGTTTTCAGCCTGGCTGGCAACACTGAAGCCGCCCAGGCTCAGACCGATGAGTAAAGGGAGCAGTTTGTTCATTTGCATTCCTTGTAGTGCAGCAAAATTGCTATGGTAGCGCTGACGTAGGTCAAAAATTATCGCCGATGATAGCAGAGAGTTCCGATAAGGTAAGTTGGCTGAAAGTGCCATCCTGCCTTAATTTACTTAATTAAGTCGTTAAGAACCAGACAACTGTCGGAATACTATTGCACTTTACATTTTTGCCACCACTTCACAGGAGAAGTTGTCATGGAAACGGGTCATGAATACCCAGTGACTTTCACCAAAAACGATGTAGAAATTATTGCACGAGAGACGCTCTATCGCGGTTTTTTTTCGCTGGAGCGCTACCGCTTTCGCCACCGTCTTTTCAACGGAGGGATGAGTGGAGAGGTGACGCGGGAAATTTTTGAGCGCGGTCACGCTGCGGTGCTGCTACCCTATGACCCTCTGCGCGATGAAGTGGTGCTGATTGAACAAATCCGTATCGCCGCTTACGACACCAGCTCGACGCCCTGGGTGCTTGAACTGGTCGCCGGGATGATCGAACCGGGTGAAACCCCGGAAGAGGTGGCGCGCAGAGAAGCGGTAGAAGAGTCGGGCCTGATTGCCGGTCGGGTTAAGCCGATTATTAATTACCTCTCCAGCGCGGGAGGGACCAGCGAACGCCTGGCGGTGTTTGTCGGCGAAGTGGATGCCAGCGTGGCACAGGGAACCCACGGTCTGGAGGAAGAGAATGAGGATATTCTTGTGCATGTGGTGAGCCGCAGTCAGGCTTATCAATGGGTGGAACAGGGGAAAATTGATAACGCGGCCGCTGTCATTGCTTTGCAATGGCTCCAGTTGCACCATAAACAGCTACGCCAAGAGTGGAATACTGAATAATGAAACGCTATGTCCCCGATTTTCCTGAAATGATGCGCGTCTGCGAAACTAACTTTGCGCAGCTGCGGCGTTTATTACCGAAGGAGGATCGGGTGGGTGAGTCGATGGCGTATCAGGTTAACGGTGCCCGCTATCTGATCACTATTCAGGAATCGACCCGTTACACCACGCTGGTGGAAGTCAGGCAAACCGCGCCTGCCGTGAGTTACTGGAGCCTGCCCTCGATGTCCGTCAGGCTGTACCATGATGCGATGGTGGCGGAAGTGTGTTCCACTCAGCAGATCTATCGCTTTAAAGCACGTTATGATTATCCTAATAAAAAGCTGCATCAGCGTGATGAGAAGCACCAAATTAACCAATTTTTAGCGGACTGGTTGCGCTACTGTTTATCCCACGGCGCGATGGCGGTTCCGGTTTAGCAAAATGCTGCGACATTTCAAAGCGAGTTAAGGACGTTGATTGGATAGCCTGTTAAAACTTCCTGTGGCGAGTGGGTCCAGAGTCAGGATTTTACAGATAACGGATACCCACCTTTTTGCAGGTAAACATGAAACGCTGTTAGGGGTGAACACCTGGGCCAGTTTTGACGCCGTGCTGGATGTTATCGCTGCGGATCGGCGTCACTACGATTTGATTGTTGCTACCGGCGACCTGGCGCAGGACCACTCGACAGAGGCCTATCAGCATTTCGCTGAGGGCATCGCTCGTCTGCCTGCTCCCTGCGTCTGGTTACCCGGCAATCACGACTTTCAGCCGACGATGTTCAGCACCCTGGCATCCTCCAGTATTGCCGACCAGAAGCAGGTGCTGGTCGGGGAGCACTGGCAAATCGTGCTGCTGGACAGCCAGGTATTCGGTGTCCCCCACGGTGAGCTGAGCGAATACCAGCTGGAGTGGCTGGAAGCGGCGCTGGCGGCGCAACCACAGCGCCATACCCTGGTGTTGCTGCATCACCACCCGGTGCCGTCGGGCTGTTCGTGGCTGGATCAGCACAGCCTGCGTAACCCGCATATGCTGGATGTGGTCCTGCAACGCTATCCACAGGCGAAAACCCTGCTGTGTGGCCATATCCATCAGGAGCTCGACCTTCACTGGCAGGGGCGGCGCGTGCTGGCTTCGCCATCCACCTGTGTACAGTTCAAACCTCACTGTACCAACTTTACGATTGACGCTGAGTCTCCGGGCTGGCGCTGGCTTGACCTGTATGATGACGGTCGTATCGACACGCAGGTGCAGCGTCTGAAGACACGTATGTTTAACCCGGATCTTGATTCAGAAGGATACTGACCGATGGCCACGCTGCTTTATCTGCATGGTTTCAACAGTTCGCCGCAGTCGGCGAAGGCAACGCAGTTCAAACGCTGGCTGGCAGAACACCGTCCGGACATCACGCTGCACGTGCCGCAGCTTCCGGCGTTTCCCTCCGAGGCTGCCGCGCTGCTGGAAACTTTTGTCATGCAGTCAGCGGGTGAACAGCTGGGGATTATCGGCTCCTCGCTGGGGGGCTATTATGCCACCTGGCTGTCCCAGTGTTTCACGCTGCCGGCCGTGGTGGTCAACCCGGCCGTCCGTCCGTTTGAGCTGCTGGCGGATTATCTTGGCCACAACGAGAACCCGTACACCGGTCAGCAATATGTGTTAGAGTCACGCCATATTTACGATCTAAAAGTGATGCAGATTGACCCGTTAGAGTCGCCGGATTTGCTCTGGTTACTGCAACAAACGGGCGATGAAGTGCTCGACTACCGTCAGGCCCTGGACTACTACAGCGCCTGCCGCCAGACGGTAGAAGAGGGCGGAAATCATGCTTTTATCGGATTCGAACGCCATTTCTCCGCGATGCTCGACTTCTTAGGTTTTCAGGAGTGAGATAAGCCGGAGTCTGGGCAATCATTTTTAGCCACTACCAATCAGATTGTTACGATGACTCAATCCAGCTACAACGCTGACTCCATTGAGGTTCTCAGCGGCCTTGAACCCGTGCGTCGCCGTCCGGGCATGTACACCGATACCGTGCGTCCTAACCACTTAGGGCAGGAAGTGATCGATAACAGCGTGGATGAAGCGCTGGCCGGTCACGCCAAACGCGTGGAAGTGATTCTGCACGCTGACCAGTCGCTGGAAGTGATCGACGACGGCCGCGGCATGCCGGTGGATATTCACCCTGAAGAGGGGGTGCCAGCCGTTGAGCTGATTTTCTGCCGTCTGCATGCCGGGGGCAAATTTTCCAATAAAAACTACCAGTTCTCAGGCGGCCTGCACGGCGTGGGGATCTCTGTGGTTAATGCCCTGTCGCGCCGCGTGGAAGTCACCGTTCGCCGTAACGGCGAAGTGTACGAAATGGCGTTTGAGAACGGCGATAAGGTGCAGGACCTGACGGTCACCGGCACCGTAGGCAAACGTAATACCGGGACTCGCGTCCAGTTCTGGCCGGATGAATCTTTCTTCGACAGCCCGCGCTTTTCCGTCTCGCGTCTCAGCCACCTGCTGAAAGCCAAAGCGGTGCTGTGCCCCGGCGTCGAAATTGTCTTCAAAGACAAACTGAATAATACCGAGCAGACCTGGTGCTACGCCGACGGTCTGACCGATTACCTGATGGAAGCGGTCAACGGCCTGCCAACGCTGCCGGAAAAAGCCTTTGTCGGCGCGTTTGCCGGGGATGTCGAGGCCGTGGACTGGGCGCTGCTGTGGCTGCCGGAAGGCGGCGAGCTGCTGACGGAAAGCTACGTTAACCTGATCCCGACCATGCAGGGCGGCACCCACGTTAACGGGCTGCGTCAGGGGTTGCTCGACGCGATGCGCGAGTTCTGTGAATACCGCAATATCCTGCCGCGCGGCGTGAAGCTGTCGGCGGAAGATATCTGGGACCGCTGTGCTTACGTGCTGTCGGTGAAAATGCAGGACCCGCAGTTTGCCGGGCAGACCAAAGAGCGTCTGTCGTCGCGTCAGTGCGCGGCCTTCGTCTCCGGCGTGGTAAAAGATGCCTTCAGCCTGTGGCTGAACCAGAACGTGCAGGCCGCCGAAATGCTGGCGGAACTGGCCATTTCCAGCGCCCAGCGTCGCCTGCGTGCGGCGAAAAAAGTGGTGCGTAAAAAACTGACCAGCGGACCGGCGCTGCCGGGCAAACTGGCGGACTGTTCAGCGCAGGATCTTGCCCGTACTGAACTGTTTCTGGTGGAAGGGGACTCGGCAGGCGGTTCGGCCAAGCAGGCGCGCGATCGTGAATATCAGGCGATCATGCCGCTGAAGGGGAAGATCCTCAATACCTGGGAAGTCTCCTCTGACGAGGTGCTGGCATCGCAGGAGGTGCATGATATTTCCGTGGCGATCGGCATCGATCCCGACAGTGAAGATCTGAGCCAGCTGCGCTACGGCAAGATCTGTATCCTGGCGGATGCGGACTCCGATGGTCTGCACATCGCCACGCTGCTGTGCGCGCTGTTTGTGCGCCACTTCAGCACGCTGGTAAAAAATGGCCACGTTTACGTGGCGATGCCGCCGCTGTACCGCATCGACCTGGGCAAAGAAGTTTACTACGCGCTGGATGAAGAAGAGAAAGCGGGCATTCTTGAGCAGCTGAAGCGCAAGAAAGGCAAACCTGGCGTGCAGCGCTTTAAAGGGTTGGGTGAAATGAACCCGCTCCAGCTGCGCGAAACCACGCTGGACCCGAATACTCGCCGCCTGGTGCAGCTCACCATCAGCGATGACGATCTTCAGCAGACCATGGCGGTGATGGATATGCTGCTGGCGAAGAAACGCTCTGAAGATCGCCGCAACTGGCTGCAGGAAAAAGGCGACATGGCTGAAATCGAGGTTTAAGGGTTTCATCCTGTCCGCGCTGAAGGCCGACTGTTTTTCCTTAATTCGTAGGGGCAGTCGGCTTTTTTTTAGCCAATTAAACGGCTGATATCCCGTTCGGGACGACATTTAAGCAATAAACATTAAGGGGAATGCCGTTGAGGGTGTACTATACGCCTCCAAACAACACAGGAACTATTTATGGCTTATAATCAAAAACAACCTAAAACCAACGGTTTTCTCATCTCCATCGCCTGTCCTAAATGCAGTAAAAGTGCCGACCATAGCGCCCCCAGAGTTCATAAGAATAAAAACCTTCTTTGCCCGTTCTGCAGTGTCCTCTTTACCCCTTCAGAAACTAAAATTTAAATCCAGTCATCTGCTTTGCTGCCGCCCGGACGGATTTTTCCGTATTCAGTCCCGGTGAAGCCTTCAACGCATTAAGATGTCAACCTGTGCCAGGACTTGTCGTGATTCTGTTAGAATTGCAGGGTCATCTTCCTAACAGGTTGAACTATTGAAAATCACCCTTGAAGAGCTTCGTGCGTGGGTTGTTGTGGTCGATACCGGTTCGATCACTGCCGCCGCAGAGCAGCTCAGCCAGACTACCTCTGGCATCAGCCGCGCCCTCAGCCGGCTGGAAAGCAAACTGCAAACCACGCTGCTGCACCGCACCACCCGTCGCATCGCGCTGACCGAAGAAGGGCAGATCTTTCTTGAGCACGCCCGGCAGATTATCCGTTCCGTTGAAACCGCCGAAGAGCAGATCGCCCAGCGGCGTGAAATCCCGTCCGGTCGCCTGCGCGTTAACGCTGCCACGCCGTTTATGCTGCACGTGATCGTGCCGCTGATGCCGGAGTTCTCGCGGCGTTTTCCGTTGATTGAGCTGGAGCTGAATACCGATGAGGTGGTGATCGATCTGCTGGAACAGCAGACGGATATCGCCATCCGTATTGGCGAGCTGCGTGACTCCACCATGCACGCCCGTGCATTGGGCAGCAGCAGGCTGCGGCTGATGGCCAGTCCGGGTTATCTGAAGGAGCACGGTGTGCCTCAGAGCGTGGCGGATATGGTTGAGAATCACCGGCTGCTGGGGTTCTGCAATCTGGACCAGCACAACATCTGGCCGGTGTGGCGCGGGGAGGGGGAATTTTTACAGATTAAGCCGACGGTGATGGCCTCAAGCGGCGAAACGCTGCGCCAGCTGGCCGTGAACGGAATGGGGATTACGCGCGTGTCGGATTTTCTCAGCCGTGAAGATGTGGCGCAAGGTCGGCTGGTGCCGGTGCTGGAGGCGGAGACTCGCGAGATGTATCACCCCATCCATGCGGTGTACTATCGCAACAGCACGCTGTCGACGCGTATCCGCTGCTTCCTCGATTATCTCAGCGAGCAGTTCGCCAGCAAAACCCTGCTGTAAACAGGGCGGACCGAAACAAAAGGTCCGCCCCTACGGGGAATGTGGTGGTTTTAAAACGCGGGTTCCAGTACGAAGATTTTCACATCGACCACGTCGTCTTTGATCGCAGTACGATGGATTTCCATATGCCCCGCCTGCTGGTGCTGCTCCAGATGGCGCAGCGACTCCCAATGTTCCACCATAAAGATCGAATCAGGAGAGTGCTGCTTCCACGGCACCTGGGCCTTGTGGTCAGTCAGCGCCTGATAGCTGCCGCAGCCTTCCTCCTCCAGGACGGTGGGGGTCAGCTGCTGAATAGCGTGTAAAACAGCAGTACGTCGGCCTGGCTTGATACAGATTTCAGCGATCACGGTCAGCATACTGTTTCCTCATTACGCGCAATACTTGATGGGTGAGCCTTTAGTTAAGCAAAAATCTCGCTCAGATGAGTCCGATAGCGTGCAATATCACCCTCAATATCCGGTTGTTTGATCACATCGTTACATATAAAGGTCGGCAGACCGTCCATACCGAGGAACTGATTGGCTTTGTGGAAGTGCAGATATACGCCGTCAACGCCCACGCCTTCAAAGAACTGTTCCGGGTCGGTGAACGCCTGTAACGGGGCATTCCAGGTCAGCGAAAGCATGTAGGTTTTACCCTGCAACAGGCCGCCGGAACCATATTTTTTCGCGGCGTCAGAGCGGGTACGGCCATCGCTGGCGTACAGTTTACCGTGGCCTTCGGTGAAGACTTCATCGATGTATTTTTTCAGCGTCCACGGTTCGCCCATCCACCAGCCTGGCATCTGATAAATCACCGTGTCGGCGGCGAGGTACTTTTCGATCTCATCGGCCACCACGTAACCGTCGTCCAGCACGGTGACATCGACCTGGTGTCCGGCGTCACGCAGGAAGCTGGCAGCAACATTCGTCAGGGTATGGTTCAGTTCGCCTTTTGAGTGGGCGAAGGCTTTACCGGCATCAATAATTAAAATCTGGCTCATCAATTCTTTCTCGGCTGTGTGCAATTTCGTAGAGTGTACGAGAGGACAGGGCGGAGAAAAATGTGGTATCAATCACAATACTATTGCGTTTTAAGCAACAATACGCGGCACTGATAAGAACAACGAGAGAACTATGATGATGAAAATCGGGGCTGTGGCCCTTCTGCTGGTGGCGGGAAGCGCCAGTGCCCAGTCGCATCTTGACCGTGCAATGCAAAGCAAAACGCTGGTGGTTTGCACCACCGGCGATTACAAACCCTATACCTACCTGCGCCAGGACGGCAGCTACGAAGGGATTGATATTTCCCTGGTGCAGTCGCTGGCAAAAAGCCTGGGTGCCGAGGTGAAGTGGGTGCCCACCACCTGGAAAACCCTGACGCCTGATTTTATCGGTAAGCAGTGCGACGTGGCGCTGGGCGGCGTCTCCGTCACGCTGAAGCGCCAGCAGACGGCCTGGTTTGCCAACCCGCTGGATACCGATGGCAAGATCCCGCTGGTACGCTGCGCGGATAAGAAGAAATACCGCACGGTGGAGCAGATGAACAAATCGTCGGTACGCCTGATTGAACCGGCGGGCGGCACCAATGAAGCCTTCGTACATGCGTACCTGCCAAAAGCGGATCTGACCCTTTTCCACGACAACGTGACCATTTTCCAGCAGCTGGTGGATAAAAAAGCCGACGTGATGATCACCGACGCGTCAGAAGCGCTGTACCAGCAGAAGCGCTATCCGTCCCTGTGTGCCATCAATCCCGACAAGCCGTTGCAGTACGGTGAGAAGGCGTGGATGCTGCCGCGTGATGATATCAGCTGGAAGATGTACGTTGACCAGTGGCTGCACCTGAGCAAAGCCACCGGTGAATATCAGCAGATTGTGCAGCAGTGGCTGGCGGTGAAGTAACAGGCCGAAGCGGCACCGGGGGCTTGCCCCCGGTAGCAGACTTGCGGGTTGTTGCGGCATAACCATCGTTCCCTGTGACAGACCGTCACCAGATAAGGTACTATCCTCGCCAAACTTACCGCTGTGTGATGCGGAGTTCTTAACGCGCCGCGACGTGAGGAAAAGAGAACAATGACAGACCTGACGCAGGATGGTGCAGAGCGCCTTGCCCTGCATACCTTTACAGAGAATGCGTACCTTAACTATTCCATGTACGTCATCATGGATCGTGCGCTTCCTTACATCGGCGATGGCCTGAAGCCGGTTCAGCGCCGCATTGTCTATGCGATGTCAGAGCTGGGGTTGAGCAATAACGCCAAGTTCAAGAAATCGGCCCGTACCGTCGGTGACGTGCTGGGTAAATACCATCCGCACGGCGACAGCGCCTGCTATGAAGCGATGGTGCTGATGGCGCAGCCGTTCTCCTACCGTTACCCGCTGGTCGATGGTCAGGGGAACTGGGGGGCACCGGATGACCCAAAATCCTTCGCCGCGATGCGTTACACCGAATCACGCCTGTCGAAATATGCTGAAGTGCTGCTGGGGGAACTCGGCCAGGGCACCGTTGATTACGTTCCTAACTTTGACGGCACCATGCAGGAGCCGTCGATGCTGCCGGCACGTCTGCCGAACATCCTGCTGAACGGCACCACCGGTATTGCCGTGGGTATGGCGACGGATATTCCTCCGCACAACCTGCGCGAAGTGGCCAAAGCCGCGATAACCCTGATCGACAGCCCGAAAACCACCCTTGATGAACTGCTCGATATCGTTCAGGGGCCGGACTATCCGACGGAAGCCGAAATCATTACCCCGCGCAGCGAGATCCGCAAAATTTACCAGAGCGGCCGTGGTTCAGTGCGTATGCGCGCGGTGTGGAAGAAAGAAGATGGCGACGTGGTGATCACCGCGCTGCCGCACCAGGTTTCCGGGGCGCGCGTGCTGGAGCAGATCGCAGCCCAGATGCGCAACAAAAAGCTGCCGATGGTGGAAGACCTGCGCGATGAATCCAACCACGAAAACCCGACGCGCCTGGTGATCGTGCCGCGCTCCAACCGTGTGGATATGGAACAGGTGATGAACCACCTGTTTGCCACCACCGACCTGGAACGCAGCTACCGTATCAACCTGAACATGATCGGCCTGGATAATCGTCCGGCGGTGAAAAACCTGCTGGAGATCCTCAGCGAGTGGCTGGTGTTCCGCCGTGATACGGTGCGTCGCCGCCTGAACTTCCGCCTGGAAAAAGTGCAGAAGCGCCTGCATATCCTGGCCGGTTTGCTGGTGGCATTCCTCAATATTGACGAAGTGATTCACATTATCCGCGCCGAGGATGAGCCGAAGCCGGTATTGATGTCGCGTTTCGACATCTCTGAGACCCAGGCTGAAGCCATTCTCGAACTGAAACTCCGCCATCTCGCCAAACTGGAAGAGATGAAAATTCGCGGTGAGCAGGACGAATTGGAAAAAGAGCGGGCGTATCTGGAAGGTCTGCTGGCTTCGGAGCGTAAGATGAATACGCTGCTGAAAAAAGAATTACAGGCCGACAGCGACGCTTACGGCGACGATCGTCGTTCACCGCTGCGCGAGCGCGAAGAGGCCAAAGCCATCAGCGAAAGCGAGCTGGTGCCGTCCGAACCGGTGACTATCGTACTGTCACAAAGCGGCTGGGTGCGCAGCGCAAAAGGCCATGATATCGACCCGACGGGCCTCAGCTACAAGGCCGGAGACAGCTATCGTGCTGCCGCGCGCGGCAAGAGCAACCAGCCGGTGGCCTTTATCGACTCTACCGGGCGCAGCTACGCGCTGGATCCCATTACGCTGCCGTCGGCGCGTGGCCAGGGTGAGCCGCTAACGGGTAAACTGACGCCGCCGCCGGGTGCCGTTATCGAACAGGTGCTGATGGAAGAGGACGATCAGAAGCTGCTGATGGCTTCCGATGCGGGCTACGGCTTCGTCTGTACCTTCAGTGACCTGATCTCGCGTAACCGTGCCGGTAAAGCGCTGCTGACCCTGCCGCAGAACGCCAAAGTCATGACGCCGATGGCGATCCACAGCAACGACGACCTGCTGCTGGCGATCACCAGCGCCGGACGTATGCTGATGTTCCCGGTAGGTGACCTGCCGCAGCTGTCGAAAGGGAAGGGCAATAAAATTGTTTCTATCCCGTCAGCGCAGGCCGCATCGGGTGAAGACAAGCTGGCGTGGCTGCTGCTGCTGACGCCGCAAAGCGATATCACGCTGCATGTTGGCAAGCGTAAGCTGACGCTCAAAGCGGCCGATCTGCAGAAATTCCGTGCGGAGCGTGGCCGCCGTGGCACCCTGTTACCGCGCGGCCTGCAGCGCATTGACCGGGTGGATGTTGACGGGCCGGTTCGTGCTGCGCCAGCGGATGACAGCGAGGAGTAATCCTCCTCCCGGTCAGAGAGTGACAGCGCCTCTGGCCGGGGTGTCGTTGAAAAATATAATAAGCTCAGGGTCGCGCGGAAGGTATCTGCGCGATATCTGCCAGTGATAATGAGGTTGTGATGCTCTCTATTCTCCGTATCTTCACGATGGTGATTTACTCAATATTTTTATGCGTGTTTGGCTGCATTTACTGTTTATTCAGCCCGCGAGATCCGCGCCATGTCGCCACGTTCGGCCATCTTTTTGGTCGCCTGGCCCCGGTATTTGGTCTCAAGGTTGAACTGCGTAAGCCTGAGGGCGCTGAAAATTACCCTAATGCGATTTATATCTGTAACCACCAGAATAACTACGACATGATCACCGCAGCCAAAATGGTTCAGCCCACCACGGTGACCGTGGGTAAACGCAGCCTGCTGTGGGTGCCGTTCTTTGGCCTGCTTTACTGGCTGACCGGCAACCTGCTGATTGACCGTGATAACCGCGCCAAAGCACACGGCACCATTGGCGAGCTGGTGGATCAGTTTAAGCGCAAAAAAATCTCCTTCTGGATGTTCCCGGAAGGCACGCGCAGCCGGGGCCGTGGCCTGCTGCCGTTTAAAACCGGGGCCTTCCATGCGGCGGTCGCGGCGGGTGTACCGATTATTCCGGTCGTGGTTTCCAACACCCACGGCAAAATTAAACTGAACCGGCTGAAAAACGGTCTGGCGATTGTTGAAATGCTGCCCCCGGTTGATACCCAGGCGTTTGCAGAACAGTCGGTGCGCAAGCTGGCGACACACTGCCGTGAGCTGATGTCAGCAAAACTGGATGAGCTGAATGCAGAAGTTGCCGCGCGCGAAGCGTCAGGTAAGCTATAAATAAACGGAGTGGCCGGTTATTCCGGCCGCACGGTCTGCCGTCAGCGGCAGCACAACTCGCGGAAACACAGCCCGCGCAGAATGATAAAAAATGGAATAGGGTCGCTGCGGCGGCCGTTTTTTGGCTTACGGAGTGGGTATGTCCTTCAGTCGACGTCAATTTATTCAGGCCTCAGGCATTGCCCTCTGTGCTTCTGCTTTACCTTTCAGCGCCCGCGCTGCCGGGCAGGGAAATCCACTGCCTGTTCCTCCCCTGATCGAATCCCGTCGCGGGCAGCCGCTGTTTCTCACGCTGCAACGCAGCCACTGGTCATTTAACGGCAGTAATAAAGTGCCGGTGTGGGGCCTGAACGGCCTCTATCTTGGCCCGACGGTGCGCGTATGGAACGGAGACGACGTTAAGCTGATATACAGCAACCGTCTGAATGAGCCGGTGTCGATGACGGTCAGTGGCCTGCAGGTCCCTGGCGTGCTGATGGGCGGCGCGGCGCGCCTGATGTCCTCTGGCGTTGACTGGGCCCCGGTGATGCCGATTCGTCAGGCGGCGGCGACCTGCTGGTATCATGCCAATACGCCAAACCGCATGGCGCCGCATGTTTATAACGGCCTGGCGGGCATGTGGCTGGTCGAGGATGAAGTCAGCAAATCATTACCGATCCCCAATCACTACGGCGTTGATGATTTCCCGCTGATTATTCAGGATAAGCGCCTGGATAACTTTGGCGCTCCGGAATATGACCCGCCGGGCAGCGGAGGTTTTGTCGGTGACATACTGCTGGTGAACGGCGTGCAGAACCCGTATCTGGAAGTGTCGCGCGGCTGGGTGCGTCTGCGTCTGCTGAATGCCTCAAATGCCCGCCGCTATCAGCTGCGCATGAGCGATGGCCGCCCGTTTAACGTGATTGCCAGCGATCAGGGCTTCCTGCCTGCTCCGGTAGCGGTAGACCAGCTGTCGCTGGCGCCGGGCGAACGGCGTGAAATTCTGGTGGATATGTCCCAGGGCAATGAAGTATCGATTACCGCCGGGGAAGCGGCCGGCATTGTTGACCGTCTGCGCGGCTTCTTTGAACCTTCGTCCATTCTGACCTCAACGCAGATCCTCAACCTGCGCCCGACCGGGCTGCTGCCCTTAGTGACGGATAACTTACCGATGCGGCTGCTGGCCGATCAGATGATTGAAGGCGCGGTCAGCCGTACGCGTGAGTTCCGCTTAGGCGATTCGATGCCGGGCATTAACGGCGCGCTGTGGGATATGGCGCGTATTGACGTGCAGGCACAGCAGGGCAGCTTCGAGCGCTGGATCATTCATGCGGACATGCCGCAGGCGTTGCATATTCAGGGCGTGATGTTCCTGATCAAGAACGTCAATGGCGCACAGCCAATGGCGGAAGATCGCGGCTGGAAAGATACGGTATGGGTGGATGGCGACGTGGAGCTGTTTGTCTCGTTTACCCAGGCGTCTTCAGAGCATTTCCCGTTCACCTATTACAGCCAGATGCTGGAAATGGCGGATCGCGGAACGGCAGGGCAACTGGCGGTGAACCCATCGCCACAGCCGATGGGTTAGAAAATGCAGGAGCGACCTTTTCCCGGTCGCCCCTTTTTGACTTTTACGCGATATTAATTCAGTTCTTCCGGGTCTGGCCCCAGCCGGTTACCCTGATCCAGCGCCGCAATCTCACCGATCTCGGTTTTTTGTAGCCGGAAATCGAATACCCTGAAGTTTTCCTCAATGCGCGACGGCGTGACGGATTTCGGGATCACCACCAGACCGCTGTCCAGATGCCAGCGAATAACGATCTGCGCCGGGGTTTTGTCGTATTTCTTCGCCAGCTGTTTAATCACGTCCTGCTCGAACACCCCTTTCCCACCCTGTGCCAGCGGGCTCCAGGATTCAGTCTGGATCTGGTGCAGCGCATTCCAGGCATGCAGGGTGCGCTGTTGCAGCATCGGGTGCAGCTCCACCTGATTGATCACCGGACTGACGCCGGTCTCATCCAGCAGACGCTTCAGATGCGACTCGTTGAAGTTACAGACGCCAATGCTTTTGGTCAGCCCCTGTTTTTGCAGCTCAATCATTGCCTTCCATGCGGCGACAAAATTATCTTTTGCCGGGCAGGGCCAGTGCATCAGATAGAGATCCACGCTTTCCAGCTGAAGTTTTTTCAGGCTGGTTTCCAGCGCCTGCGGGGCATTAAGCTGGTCATCATTCCACAGCTTGGTGGTCACGAAAATATCGTCGCGGGCGACATCGGTTTCCTGCAGTGCCTGGCCGATGCCCTCCTCATTTTTGTAGATGGCTGCCGTATCAATGGAACGGTAGCCCACCTTCAGCGCCGTAACGGCGGCGGCACGCGCCTCATCAATGCTGGCCTGCCAGACACCCAGTCCGAGCTGCGGCATCATATTGCCATCGTGCAGTTTAATGATTGGTTGATCTGCCATGTTATCTCCTTGTCAGCGGATGAACCGGTACGCGGGTACCGGTTGTTGGCTCTAAGTCTAGTAGATACACAGATATCAGTGGGGGATTAACGGGCATCCAGATAAATCTGACGGCTGACCTCAGGCGTGATGTCCTGATGTTCACCCAGCGCAACCAGACCTTTTTCTTCCAGCTTGTTTAGCAGCGCGGGGATCGAGGAACCGTCGAGCTGATAATCGCTGAAGCGCGTCGCTACCCCCATCTGTTCGAAGAAACGCCGGGTCGCGGCAATCGCACCGTCGATGCGCTGCTCTTCGCTGCCTTCGGTAAGCCCCCAGACGCGCGCGGCGAACTGCAACAGCTTCCCGCGCTTGGTGTCGCGTTTGATGTTCATCAGCGAGGGCAGCACAATCGCCAGCGTCTGGGCGTGATCCAGCCCGTGCAGCGCCGTCAGCTCGTGGCCGAGCATATGTGTCGCCCAGTCCTGCGGCACCCCGGCACCAATCAGGCCGTTAAGGGCCAGAGTGGCGCTCCACATTACATTGGCACGGACGTCATAATTTTCCGGTTCGGCCAGCGCTTTCGGGCCTTCTTCGATCAGCGTCAGCAGCAGGCCTTCGGCAAAACGATCCTGAACGCGGGCATCCACCGGATAAGTGAGATACTGCTCAATGGTGTGCACGAACGCATCAACCACCCCGTTAGCAATCTGTCGCGGCGGCAGGCTGTAGGTAAACACCGGGTCGAGTATCGCAAAGCGCGGGAAGACGTGATGACTGCGGAACGCCTGCTTATCGTGCGTGGAGCGGCGGGTGATCACCGCGCTGCGGTTGGATTCTGAGCCGGTAGCAGGCAGGGTGAGGACGGAGCCAACCGGCAGCGCCTGCTGGATCTCCGCGCCCCCGCTTTGCAGAATGTGCCACGGATCCTGCGGATAACACGCCGCAGCGGCAATAAACTTGGTGCCGTCCAGCACCGAACCGCCGCCAACGGCCAGCAGGAAAGTGATGTTTTCCCGCTTCACCACCTCAACGGCCTGCATCAGCGTTTCATAGCTGGGGTTAGGCTCAATACCGCCGAACGTCTGCACCTCAAAACCCTGAAGCGCGCTGTAAACCTGGTCCAGCACGCCGTTTTTCTTCACGCTGCCGCCGCCAAAGGTGATCAGCACTTTGCTGTCAGCGGGGATTTCGGCGGCCAGATGGGCGATCTGGCCCTGACCAAACAGAATGCGGGTGGGCGTATGCAAGACAAAATTATTCATCGATCCTCCTCCTGGAGAGTAGCGTCGGCCTGAGTAGGGAAATTAATTGTGGCGATCGACGGCTCTTTGCTCAATGCACATTCCTGCCTGTTTCTTGCCTGATCCTCCAAAGGGCTGGAGAAATAACCGGGCTCAGGGGATGATACCCTCGGGTTTCATTCTGCGAGCGGGAATCAACAATGGATCGACAGGCAATCTGCGCCCGACTGGCGCAACAGGTCATCAGCCTGATGACCGGCGATAAGGGGCAGCTGGCTCCGGTGCCGGGTATCAGCCTTATTTACGCAGACCGCTACTGGTCACGCCAGCCGGTGATGTACCAGCCGGCTATCGTTATTCTGTTTCAGGGCCAGAAAACTGGCTACCTCGGCAACAGCGTCTTTCAGTATGACGCCACAAAATATCTGATGCTCACCGTACCGCTGCCGTTTGAGTGTGAAACCTTTGCCACCCCGGAACAGCCGCTGGCGGGAATTTCTCTGCGCGTCGATGCGCTCAAGCTACAGGATCTGCTGTTTGATATTGGCGAAGACGATGGCTTTCGCCCGGAGCCGCAAACGCGCGGCATTCATTCAGCGCTGCTGACGGAAGAGATGCTGTGCGCCACTGAGCGACTGCTGGACGTGATGAGCCATGCGCGCGATGCCCGCGTGCTGGGGCCGCAGATCGTGCGGGAAATCCTCTACCACGTCTTACAGGGGCCCTGCGGCGGTGCGCTGCTGGCGCTGGTCAGCCGTCAGACGCAGTTCAGCCAGATTGCCCGCGCACTGCGGCGTATTGAGCACCATTTCACCGACAATCTGAGCGTCGATCTGCTGGCAGCAGAGGCCAATATGAGCGTCTCGGCGTTTCACCATAACTTCAAAGCCGTCACCAGCACTTCCCCGTTGCAGTATCTGAAAAGTTACCGGCTACATCAGGCGCGAATGATGATGTTACAGGAAGGGATGAAGGCCAGCGTGGCGGCGATGAAGGTCGGTTACGAAAGTCCGTCGCAGTTTTCGCGCGAATTTAAGCGCTACTTCGGCGTCACGCCCGGCGAAGAGATGAGCCGTATGCGCCAGACCGGGTAGCGGTCAGCCCCGGCAGGTCGCATTATATCAACGGTTTACCGGGCAAAAAATCATCAACGCATTGATAAATAGTAAGAAAATCTAAATAAAATAAGTTATTGAGAAGATACTTAAAAAGCCATATATTGGCCGCGTTTTATGCAGGCCTCACTTTTAACTTAATTCAATTAATTCAACTGCGGCGTTATTGAAACCCCTGGTTGTAGGAGAGATATGATGACGGATAAAGTCCGTATTGATACTTTAGATGCCAAATCTTTTGATGGAAACAATGAGACCTATTTAGCCAGACAGGCTGAGTTTGAATCTAATGTAAGGAGCTATCCACGTAAATTGCCGTTCGCAATTGCGAAAGCTCAGGGTGTTTGGATCACTGATGTTGAGAATAATCAATATCTTGATTGCCTTGCCGGCGCGGGAACGCTGGCGCTTGGACATAACCATCCGGACGTTTTACAGAGCATCCAGAATGTCATTACCAGCGGCTTGCCGTTACATACTCTAGACCTGACAACGCCGTTGAAAGATCAGTTCTCAGAATACCTGCTCTCCTTACTGCCGGGCGCAGGTAAAGAGTACTGCCTGCAGTTCACCGGTCCTTCCGGTGCCGACGCCGTTGAGGCCGCGCTGAAGCTGGCGAAAAAAGTGACCGGCCGTGCCGGTGTGATCAGCTTCTCCGGCGGCTATCACGGTATGACGCACGGCGCGCTGTCAGTGACCGGTAACCTGTCACCGAAAGAAGCGGTCGACGGCATGATGCCGGAAGTGCAGTTTATGCCTTACCCGCACCTGTACCGCTGCCCGCTGGGCATTGGCGGTGAAGCGGGCGTGAAAGCACTGACCTACTACTTCGAAAACCTGATCAACGACGTTGAGAGCGGCGTACGCAAACCTGCGGCGGTGATCCTCGAAGCCGTTCAGGGCGAGGGCGGGGTAAACCCGGCTCCGGTGGAGTGGCTGCAGCGCATCCGTAAAGTCACCGAAGAACACGGCATTATGCTGATCATCGATGAAGTTCAGGCTGGCTTTGCCCGTACCGGCAAATTCTTCGCCTTCGAACACGCGGGCATTCAGCCCGATATCATCGTGATGTCTAAAGCCGTCGGCGGCGGTCTGCCACTGGCCGTGCTGGGCATCAAGAAGCAGTTCGATGCCTGGTCTCCTGGCCATCACACCGGCACCTTCCGCGGCAACCAGCTGGCGATGGCCACCGGTCTGACCACGCTGAAGATCCTGAAAGACAACGACGTGGCGGCCAAAGTGGCGCAGCAGGGCGAGTGGCTGAAAGGCAAACTGGCTGAGCTGCAGAAGCGCTATCCGGTTATTGGCCACGTGCGCGGTCTGGGCCTGATGCTTGGTATTGAGCTGGTCAAGCCGAATGAAGCCCCGGATCACATGGGTTGCTACCCGGCTGACGGCGACCTGTCTGCACTGATTCAGAAAAAATGCTTCGAAAACGGTCTGATCCTGGAGCGCGGTGGGCGTCACGGCTGCGTGCTGCGTCTGCTGCCGTCCCTGCTGATCACCAACGAAGAACTGGGCGTTTTCCTGGATAAATTCGAACACGCCCTGCTGTCTGCTGGCGTCAAACCTGTATAACTGGAGTAAGTTGATGTCCCGGTTAAACCCGATTCTGGCCGCGTCAGCGCAAAGCACGGACGCGTACCAGCAAGCGATTAAGCAGACCAGCGAAGCCGTGGTGCAGTGGCTGCAACAGCCTGAAATGTATCAGGGTAAAAGCGTTGCTGAACTGCGTGAGCGCATCCAGCTGGACTTTACCTCTCAGGGCCTGGGTAACCAGGCCGCTATTGAGCGCGCGGTGGAGTTCTTCTTAAAAGACAGCCTGTCGGTTCATCACCCGCAGTGCGTGGCGCACCTGCACTGCCCAAGCCTGGTCGTCAGCCAGGCGGCGGAAGTGCTGATCAACGCCACCAACCAGAGCATGGACTCCTGGGACCAGAGCCCGTCGGCGACCATCATCGAGGTCAAGCTGATTGAATGGCTGCGCACTCAGGTCGGCTATCAGGCCGGCGATGCTGGCGTGTTCACCAGCGGTGGCACCCAGAGTAACCTGATGGGCCTGATGCTGGCACGGGATGCCTTCTTTGCGCGTATGGGCCATTCTGTACAGCAGGATGGGCTGCCGGGCGACCTGAGCAAGATTAAAGTGTTCTGCTCTGAAAATGCCCACTTCTCCGTACAGAAGAATATGGCACTGATGGGGCTGGGCTACCGTTCGGTCACGCTGGTGAAAACCGACCGCTTCGCGCGTATGGACCTCAACGACTTAGCCGAAAAAGTGGCGCAGGCTAAGGCTAACGGCGAGCAGATTCTGGCGATCGTGGCGACCGCAGGCACGACCGACGCGGGCGCAATTGACCCGCTGCGGGCGATTGCTCAGCTGGCGGCAGAACATCAGATCTGGGTCCACGTTGATGCGGCATGGGGCGGCGCACTGTTGCTGTCGGAGAAATACCGCGACTACCTGGACGGTATTGAACTGGTGGACTCGATCACGCTGGACTTCCACAAGCAGTTCTTCCAGACCATCAGCTGCGGCGCTTTCCTGTTAAAGGAAGCGCGCCACTATGAGCTGATGCGCTACCAGGCGGCTTATCTGAACTCGGAGTTCGATGAAGCGCAGGGCGTGCCAAATCTGGTGTCCAAATCGCTGCAAACCACCCGCCGTTTCGATGCGCTGAAACTGTGGATGGGCCTGGAAGCGCTGGGCCAGCAGCAGTACGCGGAGATCATCGACCACGGCGTGACGCTGGCGCAGGACGTGGCGCAGTATGTCTCTGAGCAGCCATCGCTGGAGCTGGTAATGCAGCCACAGCTGGCCAGCGTCCTGTTCCGCTACCGTCCGGCCGCACTGGCCAGTGCAGACGATGCAACCATCGCACTGCTGAACCAGAAAATTGGTGACGCCCTGCTGGATTCAGGCCGGGCGAACGTGGGAGTGACGGAGTCTGACGGGGTAACCTGCCTGAAGATGACGTTACTGAACCCCACCGTCACCCTGCAGGATATTAAAGTCCTGCTGGCGCTGGTGGAAACCACGGCAGAACAGCTGTAAAACGCACAAGGGCAACGCGCTTGCCCCTCATATAAAACGAGCCCGGTGATTACCGGGCTTTTTTTCCTCTGATCACCAGAGCAATACTGCCGATCAGTCCGATGGATAGCATAATCAGCGGCAGGATCATCAGGCAGGCCATCACCTGATCTTCATGGCGTTTGAAAAACGGCACCTGACTGATGGTGTAACCAAACCCGACCAGAATCGCCACCCACAGTAGTCCGCTCATCCAGTTAAATAGCTGAAAACGAGCACTTTTTAACCCTGCAATCCCCGCCAGCGTAGGCAGAATGGTGCGCACAAAGGCGAGAAAACGCCCGACCAGCAGCGCCATCAGACCGTGACGGTTAAACAGGTTCCATGCGCGTTGATGATATTGCGCGGGCAGATGCAGCAGCCAGCCTTTCACCAGCCGGGTATTCCCCAGCCAGCGGCCCTGTAAATATCCCAGCCAGCAGCCGAGGCTGGCCGCCGTGGTCAGAATCAACAGGGTAGGGATAAACGCCATCACTCCTTTAGCAATCATCGCCCCGGCCAGCAATAACAGGCTGTCACCGGGTAAAAATGCGGCAGGAAGCAGGCCGTTTTCCAGCAGCAGCGTCAGAAACATAATGCCGTAGACCACCCAAATCACATCCGGATTGGCCAGCGCGGCAAAGTCCTGATGCCAGAGCGCCTGAACAATCTCGTGTAGTACACCCATTCTATTTCCCGTTAACTCATTGCCATTATCGCTGGCGTAACAGCGTCCATCCTGTCACGCCCATTATGTTGGCCATTGCAACACCACCCGTTAGTGTAACTGTAAATACGTTCCAACATCTTGATCAAAGGCGCGAAGCCTGCGGGTCGTTAACATTTTGTTGAGGATCCAGTGCCTTACCCCTTTAAACGTTCGAAACCGGCGGCCAGATCGTCAATCAGATCGTCAACATTTTCCAGCCCGATGTGAACGCGTACCAGCGTACCGGTAAAATCAATGCCGCCCGCCGGGCGGATAGCGGCCAGTTCTTCCGGCTGATTAGCCAGAATCAGTGACTCATAGCCGCCCCAGGAGTACGCCATACTGAAATGGCGGAAGTTATCGAGGTAGTGCGCCAGCTGAACGTCGCTCAGTTTGTCCTTCAGTATAAAGGAAAACAGCCCGCTGCTGCCGGTAAAGTCACGCTGCCAGAACGCATGGCCTTTACACTGTGGCAGCGCCGGGTGATTGACCACGGCCACTTCGGGGCGTTCTGCCAGCCAGTGAGCGACGCGCAGGCCGCTCTCCTGGTGCTGACGCAGACGCACGGCCAGCGTGCGCAGGCCACGGCTGGCCATATAGGCGGTATCCGCGTCAACCATCTGCCCCATCAGATACGAGTTCTCCCGCAGCGTCTCCCAGCAGCGCGCACTGGCGACGGCGGTGCCGATCATCGCATCGGAATGGCCGATCAGATACTTGGTTCCTGCCTGAATGGAGATATCCACGCCAAAATCCAGCGCGCGGAACAGAATACCGGCCCCCCAGGTGTTATCGATCATCACGATCGCCTCAGGGGCTTTGTGGCGGATGGCGGCGACAATCGCCGGGATATCCTGCACTTCCATCGTGATCGAAGCCGGAGATTCCAGAAACACCACGCGCGTGTTGGGCTGCACGAGATCTGCAATTTCGCTGCCGGTGCTGTGATCGAACCAGGTTGTGGTCACCCCCAGCTTGCTGAGGATTTTGCTGCAAAAATCCTGCGTCGGTTCATACACGCTGCCGCTCATCAGCACATTATCCCCGGCGGAGACAAAGGCGAGGATGGCGTTGGAGACTGCCGCAGCGCCACACGGGTAGAGCGCACAGCCTGCGCCGCCTTCCAGTTCGGTCATCGCTTCCTGTAGCGAAA
The DNA here is from genome assembly GCF_039675725.1 of Erwinia sp. Eh17-17. NCBI lineage: Bacteria > Pseudomonadati > Pseudomonadota > Gammaproteobacteria > Enterobacterales > Erwiniaceae > Erwinia > Erwinia sp. Eh17-17. The sequence goes on from NZ_JBDFQT010000006.1 coordinate 74,515, forward strand.
AATGAGTCAGGGTGCCGCGACGGCCATAGAACAGCTCACCGTCTGCCCGCCCGGCAGTGGCGCGCTTTTTATCCGCCACGGTGTCGAATACCAGCGAAGAAGCCCGCTGGATCACGCTGTTAACCGCGCCCTGGGTATAACGTTTGCTGCGTCCGGCGCGAATCAGTGCCGTTTCAATTTTTTCGCTGCTCATAAGAATCCTGTGTCATTTTTACCCTTTTTTTCAACGTTACCACGCCAGCCGTTCTGGTGATATTCGGTAAGAGGATAAGTGATGAAAATTCACTATCAGTGCTTTTAGCCGTTCTGCCAGTCAACGGTTTGTGCAAAAAACGCGCAGAACGTTGTAAATAGTAATGAGAACTACTATCAATTCCCGGCTGTTTTGGTATGATCGGCGATGGATTTTTCGCTTTCAGCAATTGACGTTGGAGACACAGCGTGACAAATGATTTGATGCAGATGGACCTTTCCGTCTGGGGCATGTACCAGCATGCAGACATCGTGGTTAAAGCGGTGATGATTGGCCTTCTGTTGGCATCCGTTGTCACCTGGGCCATTTTCTTCAGCAAAAGCATTGAGCTGAGCGCGGCGCGCAAGCGTCTGAAGCGCGAGCAGCAGCAGCTGGCCGGCGTACGTTCGCTGGAAGAAGCGTCACAGGTTTGTGAAGGCTTTAAAGGTCTCAGCCTCAGCGCGCTGCTGGTGAAAGAAGCGGAAAATGAGCTGGAACTCTCCGCCGGATCTGACGATAACAACGGCATCAAAGACCGTACCGGTTTTCGTCTTGAGCGCCGCGTGGCAGCCTTCAGCCGTCATGCCGGTCGCGGTAACGGCTTCCTCGCCACTATCGGGGCTATCGCGCCGTTTGTTGGTCTGTTCGGCACGGTATGGGGCATCATGAACAGCTTCATCGGCATCGCGAAGACGCAGACCACTAACCTGGCGGTTGTCGCTCCCGGCATTGCTGAAGCGCTGCTGGCGACGGCTATCGGCCTGGTTGCCGCTATCCCTGCGGTCGTGATCTACAACGTCTTTGCCCGCAGCATCGGCAGCTACAAAGCGTCTCTGGGCGATGTGGCCGCGCAGGTTCTGCTGTTACAGAGCCGTGACCTGGACCTTGCTGCCAGCGAAAGCGCACAGCGCGTTCAGCCCGCGCAGAAACTGCGGGTAGGTTAAGCACCATGGCCATGCGATTAAACGAAGATCTCGATAGCAACGGTGAAATGCATGAAATTAACGTGACGCCGTTTATCGACGTCATGCTGGTGCTGCTGATTATCTTTATGGTCGCCGCACCGCTGGCCACCGTTGACGTACGCGTCAATCTGCCTGCTTCCACCAGTTCCCCCCAGCCGCGCCCGGAAAAACCGGTCTATCTGTCGATCAAAGCTGACCGTCAGCTGTTTATCGGCAACGATGCAGTGACGGAAGAGACGCTGGTCGATACGCTGATTAAGCAGACTGAAGGCAAGAAAGATACCACTATCTTCTTCCAGGCCGATAAGTCAGTCGATTATGAAACGCTGATGAGCGTGATGGATAAACTGCGCCAGGCGGGATATCTGAAGATCGGTCTGATGGGGATGGAAACCGTCGGTAAATAAAATGTCTGCCTCTCTGGCCGACTGAAACCGTGCAGGGGGCGACCTTTTTTTCCGGTCGCCCCCTGGCAAATCCCCGGCTATGACACCTGAATCGCCGGTTCTTTCAGACGCCTTATCTGATACTGCTTCACCAGCCGTTTAATCATCAGTGAACCGGCAAGCCCGCACACCGCAGCAATCGTCAGCCAGACGCCCGGCATCGCCTTATCCCCGGTGACGTGGATCAGATAGCTGCAAATCGCCGGGGTAAAACCGCCAAACAGCGCCGTCGCCAGACTGTAGGCCAGCGAGAACCCCGTGGCGCGCACCTCCGCAGGCATCACTTCGGTCAGATACACCACCATCGCCCCGTTATAGCTGCCGTACAGGAAAGAGAGCCACAGCTCGGCTTCCAGCAGGTGGCTCAGGCTCGGCGCACCGACCAGCCAGTGCAGCACCGGCCATGCGGTGAGGATCATCAGCACGGTAAACAGCAGCAGCAGCGGCCGGCGGCCGTAGCGGTCGGAAAGCGATCCCATCACCGGCAGCCAGAACAGATTAGAGATGCCGACGCACAGCGTGACAAAGAAGCTCTGTTTGTCACTCATCATCAGCACCGTTTTACCGAACGTAGGGGTGAAGGCGGTGATCATATAAAACATTACGGTGGTGGTGACCACCATCAGCATCCCGGCGAGGATCAGCGCCCAGTTACTGGCCACTGAATGCAAAATCTGACCCATTGTCGGGTGGTGTTTACGCTGGCTGAACGCCTCCGTTTCTTCCAGCATACGGCGGATCCAGAACAGGAAAGGCACGATCAGGCAGCCGATGACGAAGGGAATACGCCAGCCCCATTCCGTCACTTCGCCTTTATCCAGCAGATGGTTAAGCAGCAGGCCCAGCAATGCGGCGAAGATCACGGCAATCTGCTGACTGCCCGACTGCCAGCTGACGTAAAACCCTTTCCTGCCCTTAGGCGCGATCTCGGAGAGATAAACAGACACCCCACCCAGTTCAACCCCGGCGGAGAACCCCTGCAACAGGCGGCCCAGCAGGATCAGGATCGGTGCCGCCATCCCCAGCGTGCTGTAGCCGGGCACCACCGCAATGGTCAGCGTCCCAAGCGCCATCATACACAGCGTCAGCAACAGCCCCTTGCGTCGCCCGTGCTGGTCAATATAAGAGCCGAGGATAATCGCCCCCAGCGGGCGCATCAGGAAACCGGCACCGAACGTCATCAGCGTCAGCATCAGCGAGGCGAAGGGGTCATCACCGGGGAAGAAGGTTTTAGCAATGGCGCTGGCATAGTAGCCAAACACCATAAAATCGTACATCTCAAGGAAGTTACCGCTGGTGACGTTGAAGATGGTTCTTGCACCGCCCTGTCGCGATGTCCCTGCCGGAATCGTTGTGGTCATTACCGCATCCTTTGTCTGTTTTCCTCGTTTTTAACCTGCCAGGGAGGGGAATAATGTGATGCACATCACCGTGTGGATTTACTATTTGTTCACATTAGTAACCAAAAATTAACAGAAACTGCTGTTGATTAAAATATGCACACAATTTTGCACCATTGCCTCACCATCGCGGTAAGGGTTGGTATCAGAAAGACAAATCTACCGTGACCGTATCGCTGTAATTACCCGCCACCGGTGTTGCCTGGTTGGTCAGTACCCGGGCATTGTAGTTAAAGGTACGTGTGAGCCCGTCACCGCTGGTGTTGCTGGCCGCGCTGCTGGCCACGCGGTCAGGAGTGGCGCTGCCCCAGCGCGTGGTACCCGACCCTTGATAAATTTCATACGCCAGCTGGCCTCCGGCCGGGCTGGTCATATAGCGCTGTGAATTCACCGCGTGCAGGCCGTTACTCAGGCCAACCGTATAGGTGCTGTCCTTGGTACAGATGACGTTAATCGACTGACTGACGCTGTTGAAACTTCCGACCAGCGGGGCACTGCTAAAGTTGACCGCCGGGGCGGTGATGGTGGTGCAGTCTTTGGATATCTCAATATTCACGGTGATCAGCTGGGTCGCCGTACCGGTTTGCTGTGAGCCCAGCAGGCAGGCACCCAGCACGCCAACGCCGGTACAGACATTGTACGGAACGCTGACCGTCAGCAGCACGGTGTAGCTCCCGGCAGCGACCACGGCACCGGGTACGGTGCGCAGATAGAGCGGAATGCTAAAAATCACCTGGCCGGCCGGACCAATATTCAGCCCCAGCAGCTGGCTGCGCGACAGGGTGTAGATCGTGCCCCCGATCCCCAGTTCGCTGGTGCAGCTGGCATCGGTACACAGCTGCACCGGGATCAGATCGCTGCCGAGTTTCATCGCGCCGCGGTTGCCGACCGCCGCGACGGCGCTGGCACCGGTTAGCTGAAGCCGGATAGTATCCGTTGAGAGCAGGGCCAGCACGCCGCCTCCGCAGTTCACGCTGATATTTTGTGTGACGGTGCTGATGTTGGTGTTGACGGTAAACGAACTGACACCGCCAAAGCTGGCCGTTACTGCCGCAGTGGTGCAGGCCGCCAGCGCGGGAAGTGAGCTGCCCATCAGCAGCAGGGTACAGCACAGCAGCAGTGTTTTTCTCATGGCGTATTTCCTGAAGAGGAGGGGGACAGCGCGCAGGTCAGTGGGCCGTAAGTGGTCAGTGATTCAGGCCGACCGCCGGGCACCGTCAGTGCGGTATCACACTGGCGGCCATCAGGGGTGCGTGCATGAATCACGTTGCGTCCGGTCAGATTCTCTAACCAGGTGATGCCATCCCAGCCGACGAAGGTGGTCGGCTGGTCAGGGCGGTCAATCTGCGTGGAGAGCGGCAGCGGTTCACCGTTCTGGTCGTGCAGGATCACGCTGGCGGCGCGCAGTTGCTCAATCGGGAAGTGCAGCAGATAGCCGCTCTGGCGCTTAACGGAGAAGCGCTGTTCGACGCTACTGGCGGCCAGACCCGCAGGCAGATCGAGCGTGTCGATATCATATTTCGCCGGATAATAGGAGCTGACTCGCGGCACCAGCAGGTAACCGTCCTCGTCCGTTTTGCCCATCAGCTGGTTTTCAAAACGCACATTAACCGCCGGGTAATCCGTTTTCACCAGCACAAAGGCATCCGTCACCTGGTTGGCGGCAAAGACGCTGCCGTCCATCAGCACCAGCGAGCCTGCAACGTCGGCAAAGGTGGTACTGTAGTCGTCATCGCCATAATAGCCTGCCGAGGTTTCCATTTTCTGATTACGCCAGCGCAGATTCCCCTGGCGATAGTTGCCCCCTGTGCTCTGATTCGCCACGGAGCCATCCCACGCTAAACCGCCGTCGGTCGGCATGGAACGGGACAGAGTGAGACGCTCGGCGGTGCCACCCTGTTGATTACGCTCGACGCTGATGCTGGCGCTGCTCAGATCGCTGAACGGGATCATCACGCCGATGGCACCGGACCAGTTTCCGAGCTGCTGGTCGCGGCTGGCTGAAACATACATGCTGGCGTCGGCCCACAGATTACGGCTCCACGACAGGTTCAGCAGACGGGTGCGGTCTCCCTCACCGCTGGTAATATCAATCAGCGCGGCGCCCAGGCTACCGAACCGATCCAGCGACAGGCTGGCGTTGTACTGGGCGCTGCTGCGGCTGAGCGTATAAAGCGCGGCGGTCTCAGGGTTACTTTTACGGTCGGCATACACGGCAAGATTACCAAAGCCGGTGGTGCGTCTGGTCTGCTGCATCCCCACGCTGAAACGGCTGGTGCTGTACTGATAGCCCCAGCTGTACTGTCTGCCGCTGTCCCCTTGCATCTGGCTCTGACTGACGGCACCGTTCACCACCCCCCAGGCACCCAGCTTCAGCAGGGCGCCAGCTCCGCCCAGTGCCAGTGAGGGCGCGGCTTCGGCATGGCTCTCCAGCGTCAGCCAGTCGGCCAGACCATAGCGGTAAGCGCCGCTGGTAGCGGCTGAACCATAGTCAAAATTTTTCAGCCCGTAGTTCTGACGCAGCGCCCCGGCAGAGAGGGAATAATCAGACAGGCCGCTTTTCAGCAGGCTGCTGGCGACATAAAACGGCAGCGTTGTGCTTACCCTGCGGCCCTGGGCATCGGTGGTGACCACTACCGCATTCCCGGCTCCGTTGACAAACGGCATATTGGTCAGCGAGTAAGGGCCGGGCTGGACATTATTGCTGCTGGCCTGATAGCCGTTAACGAACAGGTCAACGGTGGAGGGAACGGCGGCCTGCCCGGAAAAAGAGGGCAAAGGATAAGTGACCAGGTCCGGGCGCAGCGAGAAGTCGCGCCCCACCTGAATCCCTCCCAGACGCACGCTGGTGCTCCACGCCAGTGAATCACTGATCAGGTCACCGACCTGCCAGTTAAGGGCATTTTCTTCATTCTGATTTGACCACCAGGTGTCATAGCGAAGATAGCCATTTTTCTGGTAGCCGGTTTGCCCGGAGAGCTGCTGCTGATAAGTCCCGTTGCTGGAGAACTGGCCGTAGCCGCCGAACAGACGCAGTTCATTCCAGGCGGACATTCGCGAACCGCTTCCGCTGGTCTGGCTGGTATACAGGTCATAGTTAAACAGCGCGCCGTTGCTGCTGCGCCCCTCAAAGCGCGGACCGTTCTGCGTGGTGCCCGCGAACGTTTGCGCAGGCAGCCATTCTGCGGGCACCCTCAAAAGAATACGCTGACGCCGGCGGTCGTACCCGGCGTTAACCTGGTCCATAGCGGACACATCCATCAACGACGAGGTGATTTTTGACGCCGGAATACCGGCGCTCTGCAAATCTGCGGCTCGCAGCAGATAGTGACCGTCGTGAAACTGCACCGGCACCACCAGCCCGCGATCGTCATCATTGACCACCAGCCCCAGCATATAATTCTGGTCCGGCGTCGGGCGGACGCTGGCAGCGGGCGGCGGCGGTAGCGAACTGTAAGTTTCCGCGCTGCCGCTCAGCGGGGACAGGCAGGTCAGCAGACCGGTGGCGATCAGCGTACAGTGTCGTCCCGGCCCAAGGTAGCCTCTTTTCATCGACTAGCGTGCTGAGCTGTTGCTTCGCCAGGTCTGGTTATCATCCAGTTCAGCGGTGATTTCAGCCCGATCTGAGGCCGGGCTGCTTAACGGGAAGGTATTTGTGGCATTGGCCAGCACATACCCCAACAGGCTGCCGGGCAGCCTGCGCCCCCCCAGCGTTACATTACTTAAACGCGCGTGGACGCTGCTGCGGTTGGTGATTTCCAGCGCCTGTTTGCCCTCGCGATTTACCAGCTTCCAGCTGAGTTCAGGGCGGGTAGTGGCCGGATTGAGGCCGCTGCCATAGACAAACAGCGGCACGGAGTAGCGCATCTGAAGCGTTAAACCGGCCTGGCTTTCACTGCTCTGCGGCGTGGGGATCTCATCCAGCAGCACGCGGTAAGCGGCTTCCTGACCGGCAGCGGGTGCTGTCTGCTTAATCAGGCGCACCAGCTGACGCTTGCCTGGCTCAATACGCACCACGGGCGGGCTGGCCAGCACCTGCTGCTGCGTCTGATACTGCTCCTGCCCGTTGACCTGTTGCCAGCCAAAGACGCGTACCTGCATCAGCGTGGTGTTCTCGCCACGGTTCTCCAGCCACAGCTCGGTGGCTTTCTGATCCTGATGGATTTTAGGATCGATCGGCCAGATCAGTACCGAGTTCCCGGCGCGGGCGTTCAGCGCCAGAACACTTAACAGCAGGGCCAGTAACGTGGCTGAGACCCGTCGATTTTTCATTCCTGCTCCTTACCTTCCCTAAAATTACCAGCTTAAAGTCACGTTCAACGTGTCGCTGTAGGTCCCTGCCCGGTTAACACCGCTCAGCTGTAACTGGCCGTAGATTGGCAGGGTAATATTGTTGGCATTGCCTAACGTCACGGCGACATCCTGGCTGACCGGTATCGCGATGGTGCGGGCAGCATTGGAATACAGGCGGTATGCCACCAGATTGGTGTTGCCGGCGACTCTGAGGTTGCGGGTGGTGGTGTAGTTGCTCCCCCCGTCGATCCTCATATTGAGCGTGGTTCCCGGCGTACAGGCCAGCACAATGCCTGAGCTCTGCACATAGGCAGCATTGGCGGTGGTCGTGCCCACGCCCGGCTGAGTCCCGAAGTCGAGCGTGCCGAAAACACCGGGACCGGAACCCGTGATGACACAGCCATTGACGATGGAAGCCGTGACCGCGAAGTCGACGGTAGGTAACGGATACCCGCTGCTGCTGTAAACCAGCAGCAGCAGGGCCAGCGGGCGCATGACGCCCGCGTGTCGCTGGACCCGCTCCCACACGATGAACTCCCTCGTCGAGGCAATCAGTAGTTCACTGCGACGCTAATCGAGTCCTGGTAAGTGCCCGCCGGAATGGCGGCGTTATTGCCACCACCGGCGATACGGCCGAAGATCGGATAGTTATCGCCTTTCACCGGATCGGCGGTTCCTACCGGGACCAGATTGGTGTTATTGGCAATCGGCGTGGTATAGGCGTTCGACGTGTACAGGGTGTAAGCGACACCGATCGTGGCGGTGGTACTGTTGATCAGATAGCGCGGCTGTGCCGTTTCAGTCCCATAGACCGTGGCGGGTTTAGCACTGCTGCTGACCAGCTGAATGGTGTAGGTCGATCCGGTCGAGCAACGCACATAGATGCCATTACCCTGTGTACCGACCAGAGTGGTGTCAATCGTGGTAAAGGTTGCCGCACTGCTGCCGAAGTCAAGGTCACCGAAGGCGGCACCTGTCGTGGCGGGCAGTCCGTTAACCAGGCACCCTGCAGTCAGGACCAGTTTGGCCGCAATTGTTCCGGTGGTGGTGGCGGCAAAGCCAGGACTGGCTACGCCAATGCTCAGGCCGCAGCCCAGCAGAAAAAGCTTCATTTTCATAACCATTCCTTACTGATTAGAGTGATGAACGTGCTTTTCCGCCTGATGTAAATTGTCTTCTGCACAGCGCAAAGAACAATGAAAATATAAAAAAAACCTAACCAGGATTTAATATAACCTGAGGAATAATCTCTTATTTGAATTAATAAGTTAGTCGTATTTTACCTAACTATAGATCAGGCTGACCCTGGCTGATAAGTGAAATTTAAAAATATTATTTATGTGTTAAGGCGGTCAAAGATAAGAGGGGTTTACCCCTTGTGAGAGCAGGGCAATGGAAAATTTCCAAGAATGTTCCTAAGATTAACCAGGTGAATTATCGGGCCGGTAATATGTTCACTGAGCACGAAAAAACAGTTTAATAGACATTATAAATTATAGGGATATGCCTTAATTTTCCTGACACACTTTTCAGCACCTTCCACTTTCCCGCGCTGTCGCTAAAGTCGGGTGATTTTTAGCCGATAAAATAAGCCTCAGCCAGGAGTCAGTTATCACGACTCCGGGTCATTACACACAGGTCATCCTGGCTACTGCATTCGAGATTGTCATATGCTCATGAGTTCGTACGATCAACTACTGGTTATCGTCTCTTTCATCGTCGCCTTTCTGGCTTCCTATACTGCGCTGGATATGGCGGGAAGGGTGGCCACCTCTACCGGCAAAGTGGCCCGCGTGTGGCTACTCGGTGGCGGCTTTGCCATGGGAGTTGGTATCTGGTCAATGCACTTTATCGGCATGCTGGCGATGAGCCTGCCGATGGTGATGAGCTACGACGCCAGCCTGACCGTAGTCTCAATGGTGATTGCCGTGGCGGCCTCAATATTTGCACTGTGGGTCGTCTGCTACGGCCAGCTGCCGTGGTATCGCCTGCTGGGTGGGGCGGTCATCATGGGCAGCGGCGTGGTCGCCATGCACTACACCGGCATGGCGGCGCTGATGATCAACCCCGGCATCGTCTGGAACTGGGCGTGGATATGGCTGTCGGTGCTGATTGCGCTGGTCGCTTCCGGCGCGGCGCTGTGGCTGGCCTTCCGCCTGCGGCAGGGCAGCGGGCCTCTGGCGCTGATGCGCAGCGGTGCGGCGCTGATTATGGGGATTGCTATCGCCGGTATGCACTACACCGGTATGGCCGCCGCCAGTTTCCCGATGGACAGCCATGCCACGCATCTGGGGATGAACAGCAACTGGCTGGCAATCCTGGTCGTAGTGGTGACACTGGCGATCCTCGGCATTACGCTGCTGGTTTCTATGCTGGATGCGCGCCTGCAGGCGCGGACCTCGGTCCTGGCCTCGTCGCTGGCTGAAGCTAACCGTGAGCTGGCTCAGCTGGCGCTGCATGACAATCTTACGCGTCTGCCCAACCGTATCCTGCTGGAAGACCGCCTGGACCAGGCCATCAACAAAGCGTCGCGTGAAAGCTCCAAATTTGCCCTGATGTTCATGGATCTGGACGGTTTTAAAGCCGTCAATGACGCCTTCGGCCACCATATTGGCGACAGCCTGCTGATTGCCGTGACCGAGCGCATGAAAGAGAAAGTGGAAGGGCATCACACCCTGGCGCGTCTGGGGGGCGATGAATTTGTGCTGCTGATTGAGATTGACGACCCGAACGATGCCGCCGTCGTGGCTGATGCGCTGGTGAAAGCCATCGAGCGGCCGTTTGATATTTCGCGCTACGAGCTGGTGGTGTCGCTGAGTATCGGTATTGCCGTGTTCCCCGGTGACGGCAGCGACGAACGCGAGCTGATGTTTAACGCCGATGCGGCCATGTATCACACCAAAAACAACGGTCGTAACGGCTACAGTTTCTTCCAGCCGTCGATGAATACCATCGCGCAGAACCAGTTACAGCTGATCAACGATCTGTGGCTGGCGCAGGAACATAAAGAGCTGCGCCTGTATTACCAGCCGAAATTCTGCGCGCCGCGCGGGCCGATCATTGGTTTTGAGGCGCTGCTGCGCTGGCAGCATCCGCAGCGCGGCCTGCTGACGCCGGATATCTTCCTGCCGCTGGCGGAAAAGACCGGGCTGATTGTCAGCATCGGTAACTGGGTGATTGGAGAAGCCTGTCGTCAGCTGCGCTGCTGGCACCTGCAGGGACACAGCGACTGGTCGGTGGCCGTTAACCTGTCAGCGCTGCAGTTTGAACAGGCAGGCCTGGTAGAAACCGTGGTCAGGGCGCTGGAAATGCACCAGATCCCTCCTGAACAACTGACGCTGGAGGTGACGGAAACCACCGCCATGCGCGACCCGGATGAGAGCATTCGCATCCTGACGCAGTTAACTGAGCTGGGGGTGAAAGCCTCCATCGATGATTTCGGGACCGGCTATTCCAGCCTGCTGTACCTGAAACGCTTACCCGCCAGCGAGCTGAAAATCGACCGCGCCTTTGTTAACGAGCTGCAGGCGCAGACCGAAGATGCCACTATCGTCACCGCGATTGTCGCCCTGGCGCAGACGCTGAACCTGAAAGTGGTTGCGGAAGGGGTTGAAACCCCCGAACAGCAGGCGTTTCTCACCGGGCTGGGCTGCAATACTCTCCAGGGCTATCTGCTGGGCCGCCCGGTCCCGCCGGAGCAGGTCCCCGACCTGAAACAGTATGTTGACGGCGGCGATGAAGAAAACCCCGTGGTGGAGGCCCCAAAGCGGATGACGGTCGTCTCACTTCCTGATGCGGTGTGATTGTGCTGCTACGGGCAGTCGACCTATAATAGTTTTCTCTTGAGCTAAAACGGCCTGTAACAGTAGTGGCAAAATTTGAACAGCTGATCGCACAGATCCAGCAGCAAATCGAAACGGAAATCTGGCAGCCAGGGGAAAAACTCCCCTCGCTGCGGCAGCAGGTGTCGCTCAGTGGCATGAGCCTGATGACCGTGATGCACGCCTATCAGGTGCTGGAAAGTCAGGGATGGATCCAGTCGCGTCCGCAGTCGGGCTACTATGTGGCTCCGCGTGCGGAGTTTCTCAGCCAGCCACTGACCCATCAGAAAGTCCAGCTGGCTGAGTCGGTCGATATCAATGCCTTTATTTTCGACGTATTACAGGCCTGTCGCGATCCGCAAATCGTGCCCTTTGGTTCGGCCTTCCCCGATCCGGAACTGTTCCCCCAGCGCCAGCTGATGCGCGCCCTGACCACCGTTTCTCACAGTATGAAAGCCGTTGATGCTCTGCATAATTTGCCGCCGGGTAACGAAGCCCTGCGCAAAACGCTGGCTCAGCGCTATGCCTTACAGGGGATACAGGTTTCGCCGGACGAAATTGTCATCACTAACGGGGCAATGGAAGCGCTTAATCTCAGCCTGCAGGCGCTGACCGAGCCCGGAGACTGGGTGGCGATCGAAAACCCCTCTTTCTACGGCGCGCTGCAGGCGATTGAACGTCTGAAACTGAAAAGCGTGGCCATCGCCAGCGATCCACAGACGGGGATCGACCTCGACGAGCTGCGGGGGGCGCTGGAGCGCTGGCCGATCAAAGCCCTGTGGATGATGACCAACCAGCAGAATCCGGTGGGCTGTACGCTGAGCAAAGAGAAGAAACAGCAGCTGGTGGCGCTGCTGGCAGAGCACGGCGTGGCGCTGATTGAGGATGATGTTTACAGCGAACTCTATTTTGGCCATGAGAAACCGCTGCCGGCGAAAGCCTTCGATCGCCACGATAACGTGCTGCACTGCTCGTCGTTCTCGAAAAACCTGGTGGCAGGGTTTCGCGTGGGTTGGGTGGCCGCAGGGAAACATGCGCAGCGTATTCAGCGTCTGCAGCTGATGAGCACGCTGTCGACCAGCGCACCGATGCAGCAGGCGCTGGCCACCTATCTGGGAACGCGCAGTTACGATCGCCATCTGCGCCGTCTGCGTCAGGTGCTGGAGCAGCGTAAAAATCTGGCGCGTCAGGTGCTGAAGCGTCATCTTCCCGTCGGCGCACAGATCAACGATTCACGCGGGGGTTACTTTCTCTGGGTAGAGCTGCCGAAACAGGTCAACACCACCGAACTGTATTACCGCGCTCTGGAAAATAAGATCAGTATTGCGCCGGGGAAAATGTTCTCCTCCAGCGAGCAGTACGCCAATTATTTTCGCTTTAACACCGCATGGTGGGATGATTCACAGGAAGCCGCAGTAGCGACGCTCGGCCGCTTGATCGCCGAATTACTCTAAAGGGGGAGCTTCTGTTCCGGCCCGCTGCGAATCATTAACACGGGCCGACCGGAAGAAAAGGTCGGCCGTGGAGAAAACGACCCGCCCGTCCGTGTTACACCGTGGCGGCGCTTTTCTGGCCCCAGGTGAGGTGGAAGACATCGTAAAAATCAACTTCGCCCTTCAGGGAAAGCAGCTTGCGAATGCCTTTTTTGACTTTATCCGGCACATTATCATTGCTGAGAATATCGCCAATCGCCTGCTCAGACAGCGTGCGTACGTAATACCATTCGCCGTTATAGCAGACGCGCAGATCGAGCGTATCGATATCCTCAAAGCGGTATTTGGGATTGACGTCCATCAGCATCAGGCCGCTCATCAGCAGGATAAAAATCGTCGCCCCCCAGAAGGCTGGCCAGCCGAGAAAATCCGTGGTGAAGATCAGAGCGACGGTCAGGATATAGCAGCCGTACATTGATGCCCACAGCCCCGGATGGGTCTTGAGAAACTGAAAACTAAAGCGTGGTTTGTTATCGCGCTGTTCCTCGCGGTTCAACGTATCGATCTCGCGCAGCAATATTTTTTTAACTTCTTCCATTTTTTACCTCTGCAAAAGAGTACGGGCAGGGTGAAAGTAAACCATGCTTATGGCTATAACAGCAGACACAGTTTGCGGCTATTACGCTATAACAGTTGTCTGGCTAAAATGTAGCCTGGGGGCGATTTTGCAGGTAAAATCTTCGCCCCGCAGCATCAGGCTACGGATGAAGGAACAGACGGTTACCACAATATGTTTAAAAACAGCTTATTTTTACTGCTTTTCACTCTGCTGATGCTCTGCATCAGCCCCGCGCGCGCCTTTAACTGCGCCCGTGTCTCTGGCATGGCGGAACAGGCCGTGTGCAGCAGCCCGCAGCTGATGTGGCTGGACGGCGTTTATAACGATGATTTCTACGATCGGGTCAAAGATGACCCGCAGCATGCGGAGCAACTGATCGTTAACATGCATCATGAACCGGATGCCTGCTCCAGTGAAAGCTGTCTGCGCAGTGCCTATCTGTATGTGTTCAGCAAAATGTATGGTACAGAACGCAGCTTTGACTGGGAAGGCACCTGGTGGAACACCTCGGCCAGCCACGGGAATAGTGGAAAAATTCTGATAACCAGCCCGTCAGGATGGGGATTCCGCATGGATGCTACGGTGCAGGGCGGCATTTATCAAACGGCGCTGAGAGCCGATGTGCGCCAGTATTACGGCATTGGCTTCAGCGATAAAATTGCCTGGGGTGGGGACTGCGCGATGATGCTGATCCCGTTGCCTGATGGCAGACTCAAGGTCACCAGCGACAGCACTAACAGCTGTAAGCTGCTGATGTCGGGCGGGGTGGCTATTGATGGTATCTACACAAAAAGCGCCAGCGATCCGCGTCCCGCCGCTACGCTGCTGAGCCTGGGCATTCTTCCCGATCGGCAAACCGATGAAAAATTCCGTCAGCTGGTCGGCAACGACTACCAGAAGTATGTCGATACGGCGACCGCATTCACCCGCGAGAACGACCTCGATAATCTCGGGGCCAGCGTGGTGACCATGTGGGTAAAAGGCCGGGCCGATCGCCAGGCCGCGATGATCATGACGGATCCACAAGGGAAAATCTGGGCGCTACGCGTCGAGCCGACAAAAGGTGATGAGGTGACCCTGCATTACGCCACCACCGAGCCGGATAAAAAGAGACTGCCTAACACGCTGTCTGGCTGGCAGGCTCGTTTTAACGTGCATCAACGCTGAGAATTTGCCCCGAAGGAAAGATAATCATACGTTCATTGCCAAAGCGCAGAGCGTAAAACTGCACGAGATTATGGCCTCCGGGGCCGAGTATGCTTTTAATAATGCGCGCATCACCTTTATCGGCGTAGTAGACCGGCTGATAGTCAAAGGTCGTGGTTTCAGCGTCGCTCTTCAACTGCTGTAAATTCACTTTGATCATAAACTGGCTGTCATCAGGACTGGTCAGCGTCATGGTGATTTTATCGTCAAGCACCAGGAAGTGCGGATTATAGACTTCACGCTGGTTTGACAGCAGGTCATAGTAACCCAGCTGCTGATCTTCTCCGTTCAACGCCGAGGTGAACAGAACCTCGTGGTTTTCTGAAAATGGCTTCAGCAATAGTGCGCCTGCGGCAACTCCTACCGTGACCAGCAGTAAACTAATTGACGCAGTTCGCCATTTCATTCAATTTTCTCTCGCTTTCCCGATAGATCAGCGCGCTCAGCAGCGTGCCGTTAATGCGCCAGTTCAGAATTTTCATTGCCAGCTGTTTGCGGCCACAGGTATTGTGCAGCGTCATCGTATAATTCAGTGATGTCCCTGAAAACCCGTAGATGACATCCATTTTTACCTGCTGATTTTTCAGATGCTGATTAAGCATATAGAGCGTGGTGCCAAGCTGTTTATTTAACTCGGCAGTGGCGGAAGGGTCACCGCTGTGTATCAGTTCGCGCAGACTGATATTGCTGTAAAGCGAGGCATCCTGCTGTTTGAGCGTGGTGCGCGGAGAGGAAAACCAGGACCCGCTAATCCACACCAGAAGGGCCAGCAATAATAACGCCTGCACCGGCACCAGCCAGAACCAGCGTTGGTGCTCCGTGCGCAACGCGGCGGTTTCGGGCTGCGTCTGTGGCGGCGAAACGGATGCAGAAGCCGCCTCACGCTGCGGTTCACTCCCTTCCGGTAACGTCCCCGCAGGGGGCGCGGCCTCATCAGGCTGCAACGTAATCACTGCCAGCGCATCCAGGTCAGAAGGGGATACACGCTGGCAAAACTCCGCTTCAAGGATATAGCCCTTCTTCGGAATGGTTTTAATAATACGCTGCTGTTTACCATCATCTTCAAGCGCGACACGCAGGGCATGAATCGCATTGGGTAAACTGTTATTTCCAATAACCCGTCTTTCCCAGACCAGCGTGTTCAGCTCATCCCTCGATAGAATCTTTCCGGCGTGTTCTGCCAGAACCTGCAACAGCTTGAGCTGATATTCACCCAGCCGACGCTGTTCACCACTTTCCTGGTGAAGCAACGTGCCAGAGGCAAAATCAATGTACCAGTGGTGAATAATATAATCCGCGGTCATAAAGTGTCATATTTCAAAAAATCGGTGAATGTATGTTGGGGTGTTTTTAGGTGCGACCAGGAATCAACGGGCACCATTGGTCAGTTTATTCCTAATATTAGCGTACAGAAATTTTAACTGGAATTAATCGGGTTATTTTTATCTGAATAAGCTTAGTAAGCAATGATTATTATTGTAAGGAGTGACTGTTACGAGTGTCACCTAACGGCAGACGCCCTACCGGGCGCGAAGCGCACGACGATAGCGGCTGCAGAACCGGGTGTGAATTTGAGTTAAGTCTATTTAAATTAATAAGTTATGTGATCTGCTGCGCGATGTATTTATTGCAAGCTGGTGGAAAAGTGCCACAATTAATTTAACCAGTCCTTAACAAGGAAATTTACCCAGGAGCCAGATATGTTGACCAACTCTCGCAGTGTAATGTTAATGATGTCGTTTGCTGCCGGGACCTTTGCTGCAGGTGCCTCCTCTAATCCGCGACATCTTATGCTGGCGCAGCCCTCACAGGGCATTCCTAATAACGTGCTGCCGCTGATCATCTATCCGCAGATCGTCCCGGACCAGGCGGAAGAAGGGGAAGAAGAGATCACCACGGATCTGGCTCAGTGGTTCAGAACTGAGTTTGGCCGCCACGGCTGGCCGGTCAGCTGGCATGCGCCGATTTACCCCTATACCCATTACCACCCGAACACGCATGAACTGCTGGGGATCACCGACGGCTGGGCAGAGATCCTGTTCGGCGGCGAAAGCGGACGCATGGTCACCGTTTACGCCGGTGATGTGGTGCTGATCCCGGCGGGCGTCGGGCATCAGCAGATTGCGGCCAGTGACGACTTTATGGCCGTTGGCGCTTATCCACCGGGCGTCACCCCGAAAACCCTGCGCGACGAGCAGGCATTGATGGAACAGTCTATGCTTGAAATAAAACGCGTCGCGATGCCAGAGACCGACCCCGTAACCGGTGGGGAAGGCGCACTGACCGAAGTCTGGCACCCGCTGGCCCAATAATCGCTTCACCGCAACGCACCGTAACGGTGCGTTCGCCTTCCGCGCTTCGCTTTCCCTGACCCGACTGACCACCAGGTTAACGTCAGAACCTCATTCCGTGCGGGACGGGCTGCCCGTCCCGATCTGGCACACTTTGTGCAGCTCTCACTCAGGTTCACAGACAGCGGTAGGGAAATCATGAATCACAGCTATCAAATAGCATCGCACTTCTATGATGAGATGTTGCTGAACGATGGACGCTATCGCGGACACTATCGGGAATACTGGCAGTGGTTACAGCAGGCTGACCAGCAGGCGATTGCGCGCAAGCGCGAAGAGGCGGAACTGCTGTTTCACCGCCTGGGGATCACTTTCAACGTCTATGGCGACGACGGTGGCGCCGAGCGCCTGATCCCGTTCGACAGCGTACCGCGTATTATTCCCGCCAGCGAATGGGCCATGCTGGATAAAGGCATCCGTCAGCGCGTACAGGCGCTTAATGCTTTCCTGCATGATATCTATCATGAGCAGCGTATTCTCAAGGCGGGTATCATCCCGGCGGAGCAGGTGCTGGTTAACGACCAGTATCAGCCCTGCATGCAGGGCATCAACCTGCACCGCCATCTCTACGCGCATATTATTGGCGTGGACATGGTGCGCAACAGCGATGGCGAATACTACGTGCTGGAGGACAATCTGCGAACTCCGTCCGGCGTCTCGTATATGCTGGAAAACCGCAAAATGATGATGCGCCTCTACCCGGAGCTGTTTGCCGACCAGCGCATCGCCCCGGTTGAGCGTTACCCCTCGCTGCTGCTTCAGACCCTGCGCGAAAGCTCGCCGGTCAACGATCCGGTGGTGGTGGTGCTGACCCCTGGTCGCTTCAACAGCGCCTACTTCGAGCACAGCTTCCTTGCCCAGCAGATGGGGGTGGAGCTGGTGGAAAGTGCCGATCTGTTTGTTAAAGACGGTGCGGTGCTGATGCGTACCACCGCCGGGCCGTGCAAGATCGACGTGATCTACCGCCGCGTCGATGATGCTTTCCTCGATCCGTTGGCCTTCCGGCCCGATTCCATGCTGGGCGTTCCCGGACTGCTGTCGGTTTACCGCGCCGGTAATGTGGTGCTGGCCAATGCCATCGGCACCGGCGTGGCCGATGATAAGTCGATCTACCCCTACGTCCCTGACATGGTGCGCTTCTATCTGAATGAGGATCCGATCCTCAATAACGTCCCCACCTGGCAGTGTCGCCGCCCGGATGAACTGTCGTGGGTGCTGGCAAATCTTGAAAAGCTGGTGGTGAAAGAGGTCCACGGCGCGGGGGGCTACGGCATGCTGATAGGGCCGGTAGCCAGCCAGCAGCAGCTGGCGGATTTCCGTGCGCTGCTGAAAGCCAGGCCGCAGAACTACATTGCGCAGAATACGCTGGCGCTCTCTACCTGCCCGACCTTTGTCGAGCAGGGGCTGGCACCGCGCCATATTGACCTGCGGCCGTTTGCCCTGAGCGGGGCCGATATCCGCCTGGTTCCCGGCGGGTTGACCCGCGTGGCGCTTACCGAAGGTTCGCTGGTGGTGAACTCTTCGCAGGGCGGTGGCACCAAGGATACCTGGGTTCTGGAGGATGACGCATGCTAAGCCGCACGGCCACTGGCCTGTACTGGATGGCGCGTTATTTAGAACGCGCCGAAAATATTGCACGAGTGCTCGACGTGACTCATCGTCTTTCCCTGATGCCGGTGCGCGGCAGCCATAACAATGAGCTGCGCGTCCCCCTTAACCTGACCAACACCGATGAGCTTTACTGGTCGGTCAGCGACCGGCTCTCCATGCCGCAGCTGTTCAGCTTTTTTGCCTTTGATGAGCGCAACCCCGGCAGCATTTATAACTGCTGGCAGGCGGCGTGGAATAATGCCCACGCGGTGCGCGGCAGCCTCTCCTCCGAGGTGTGGGAAAGCATTAACTCCAGTTGGATAGAGCTGCGCAAACTGCGCCAGACCGGCATCAGCAGCAGCGGGGCGGATGCCTTCTTCGACTGGGTAAAAGAGCGCTCGCATCTGTTTCGCGGCGCGATGTTTGGCACGCTAATGCGCGGCGATGCGATGAGTTTTATCCGCCTGGGCACGCTGCTGGAGCGGGCTGACTGCACGGCACGTTTGCTGGATGTTTACCAGTATCTGAGCGACGACGATGACGACACGGTACGTGAATATTACCGGCTGGATACGCTGCTGCGTTCGGTCTCCGCCCGCGAGGCCTACCACACCATCTACAAGCAGCAGCTGGCGGCCGACGGCGTAAACGAAATGCTGATCCTGCGCGAGGAGAGCCCGCGATCGCTGCGATCCTGCCTGGATGAGATCGCCAATCAGCTCAACCTGATCGGCAGCAGCGGCGAAGATCGGCCGCGCTATCTGCTGACCGTGCTGCACGCCCAGCTGCGGTTCAGCAGCTGGGAATCCCTGATGAGCGACGGGCTGCACGCCTGGCTGCAACGTTTTCTCGACGAACTGGCATTGATTGCCGACAGCATTCACCACACCTATCTGGAGGCAAAATAATGAAGCTGACCATCGCCCATAAAACCTGTTTCAGCTATCAGAGCCTGGTGCGGCAGAGTACCCAGTATCTGCGCCTGACGCCGCAGAACTCGGTGCATCAGCATATTATTTCGTGGGAGCTGCTGCTGCCGGAAGAGGCGATCTGCACCACCGATACCTGGGGTAACGTGCTGCACGTGCTGACGCTCGACCGCCCGCATCAGGAAATAGAGATTGAAGCGCGCGGCGTGGTGGAGATCCTCGACGACGAGGATCCTTCACCGGACCCGGACTGTACGCTGTCGCCGCTGGTGTTCCTGCGCTACAGCCCGCTGACCCAGCCGGATGAGGCTATCGTGGATTTTGCCCGGCGCTACTGGCGGGAAGAAGCACCGCTGGCCAGCCTCGAGCGCCTGATGGGTGAACTGCTGCTGAAGATGCCCTATCAGCCCGGATCGACGCTGGTGACCGATGCGGCGGCGAAAGTCTTCGCGGCGGGCAGCGGGGTGTGCCAGGATCACAGCCATGTCTTCCTTGCCTGCTGTCGCAGTCTGCATATCCCCGCTCGTTATGTGAGCGGCTATCTGTATACTGATCACGTTGAACACGTGGCGACGCATGCCTGGGTGGAAGCCTGGATAGACGGCAGCTGGCACAGTTTTGATATCACGAATAACACCCGCAGCACCCGCCAGCATCTGAAGCTGGCCGTGGGCGTGGACTACCTGGATGCCTGCCCGGTACGCGGAATGCGCCTGGGGGGCGGCAGTGAAAATATGCAGGCAGTGGCTGCGGTACAGCTGGTATTTTCGCAGCAGTAATCTTATATCGGACTAACTATGACCTACTGTGTGGCAATGCGTTTATCGTCAGGGATGATTTTCGTTTCTGATTCGCGCACTAATGCGGGTGTGGATCACATCTCCTCGTTTCGTAAGCTTCATGTTTTTCAGCAGGAGGGCGAACGAACCCTGGTGCTGCAAAGCGCCGGGAATCTGGCGACCACCCAGAGTGCGCTGAGTCTGCTGCGGCGCGGCTGCGAGGACGGCAGCCAGTTCAGCCTGATGAATGCGACGAATATGTACGACGTGGCGCTGCTGGTCGGTGAGACGCTGCGCGCGGTGATCAAGCGCGACGGCGAGGAGTTTGGCGGCACGCTGATGCTCGGCGGGCAGATTAAAGGCGAGGAGCCACGGCTGTTTCAGATATACCCGCAGGGGAATTTCATTGAGGCCAGCACGGATACGCCCTATTTTCAGATCGGAGAAAGCAAATACGGCAAGCCGATTATCGATCGCGTGCTGCGCTATGACACGCCGCTAGACCAGGCGATGCAGTGCGCGCTGATTTCGATGGATTCAACCCTGGCGAGCAATATCTCGGTTGGCCTGCCGCTGGACGTGATGGTTTACCCGACCGACAGCTACAGCAGCATGCAGCAGTATCATATTACCGAAAAACACCCCTATTTTTCCCAGATCCGCCAGCTGTGGAGCAGCGGCCTGTTAAGCGTGTTTTCGCAGCTGCCGCCGCTGGAGCTGGACGAATAACCTGTGGAACACATGACCGCTCCCTGCAACAGCCCATTCCGTTGTTTTCTGTCGGGGGTGACCCTCTTTTCCGCTCAACCCGTTTTAGCGGCATCCCCCCGGCATATCCCTGTTTTCCGCCATGCGCAATAACATGCGGTGGCCGATGGTGTTATCCCAGTTAAAACTGTTCTGTAACACCACTATCGCCGTCCTGTGCTTCAGGTCCATGCCGATATAGCTGGCATAGCCGCCGATAAACCCGGACTGATAGATGATGTTCTGGCCGTGAAGATGATTGCTCAGCCACGCCAGCGCCGGAGAGTCATGCTCCGCCTGCTTAAAACGAACGGTGATGGCATCGGCAAACGCCTGGTCCAGCTGCGCATCACCGCTGCCGTAAAGATGCGCGCTGAGGTAGCTCAGCAGATCGTTCGCGCTCGACCACAGTGAAGCCGCCCCAACCATATCCCCCTTAAACTGCCAGTCCGGCACTTTTTCCCCACGGATAACAAATCTGGGCTGATCCCCGGCGTGGCCGCGCGCGCGCAGCGCATACCCCGGCAGCCGCTGTGGCTGATAGCCGGTGTGCTGCATGCCCAGCGGCGCAATAATTCGCTGCCGGGCAATCGACTGCGGCGTCTGCCCGGAATACTGCGTCAGGGTGTAATCAAGAATGGCATAGCCGAGATTGGAGTAGACCACCTGCTGACGATGCGGACGCGAAAAATCTGCCAGATAATCCAGGAATTCCCCGTCATCCAGATCGTCGTAAAACGGCGCGCCGCTGAACAGATACACCGTCAGTTTGCGCAACATATGCAGCGTGGGCATCTGGCGCGGCAGCCCGGCGGTGTGGGTCGCCAGCTGCTGCAGCGTAATCTGGCGCGCATCCGCGCTGAGCGCCACGCGGTCGCCCGTCAGCTGTCCGAGCGTATCGCGCCAGTGCAGCTTACCCTCAGCCACCAGCAGCGCGGCGCTCTCAGCGGTGAACCCTTTGGTCAGCGAGCCGACGGCAAACAGCGTATCGCCGCTAATCGGGATGCGCTTATCGCTGTCGGTAAAACCGTAGCTGAAGATATGGCGCTGGCGGTTCGCGTCCAGAACGGCCACCACGATGCCCGGTGTCTGTTGCCGATCGATCAGCGGCTGCGCCAGCTGGTCAATCTGCGTCCTGAGCGGCAGATGACAGCTCGCCTGCAGGCTGGCTGCTGTCGAGGTATCAATGCTGTTGCTGGAAAGTGAGCCGCAGCCCGCTGCCAGCAGGCAGAAAAGGAGCAGCAGCGTTTTCAGGTTGTTCATAATGCTGCCAGGGGCGCGGATAGTCGTGTCTGCTGCATCAGATTTGCGTGGCTGAACTATACGTAAACTGACAGCGTCTTGCAGCTGTCATTTTTCCGACACGCCAGCGTCATGCGGGCTGGTTAGTGTGCCGTTAAAACACCCGGAGGCTAACCTGTGTTTACAATAGAGCGCGTACTGGACGATCTCAGTCCCGGTCATGACACCCCTTCCTGGCAGAAAAGCATACTTCGCCGCCTGCTGCGCGAAAAAGAGTTCCAGCAGTTCAACCAGCGCAACCGCCACCTGAAAGGGCTGGATATGGTGGAGCAGGTGCTGGAATACCTGGATGTCAGCTGCGAACTCAGTGAACGAGACCTGGAGCAGATCCCAAGCCGTGGGCCGGTGGTGATTGTCGCTAACCATCCACTGGGAACGCTGGACGGTCTGGCATTGTTACATGCGGTATCGCAGGTGCGACGCGATGTTAAAATCGTGACCAACCGCCTGCTGAACTGCCTGGAGTCGCTGAGCAGCCTGATGGTGCTGGTCGATAATATGGGAAACCGCACCAGCCGCCAGCAGATTGGACAGATGCAGGATCAGCTGGAAAATCAGGGGGTGCTGATCTTCTTCCCTGCGGGGGAGGTTTCCCGTTTCGGCAGCAAAGGCGTTAAAGACGGCAAGTGGAGCCACGGTTTTCTGCGCCTGGCTGCCCGCTTCCGTGCGCCGGTGGTGCCTGTTCACGTCAGCGGCCGCAACAGTGCGCTGTTCTACCTCACCTCAAAAATTTACCAGCCGCTGTCGATGCTGCTGCTGGTGCGTGAAATGTTCGGCAATCGCGGGACGCGGCTGAAATTAAAAATCGGTAAACGCATTCCTTATGCCAGCTGGCACGATGGCCGCACCCCGGCGAAAGAGCTGGCGGCACGTTTTCGTCGCCATCTGTACCGCATCGGGCAGGGGAAGTCGGCGCTGTTCCAGACCGAAGCGGCGATTGCGCGCGCGGAAGATCGGGCGGTACTGAAGCGTGCGCTGGCAGGGTGCGAAATGCTGGGGCATCTGCCCGACGGCAAAATGATCTATCTGTATCGCCGTCAGGGGGAGGACTATGTCCCTGTCCTGCGCGAGCTGGGGCGGCTGCGTGAAATTGCCTTCCGGGCGGTGGGCGAGGGCAGCGGTACGCGGCGCGATCTCGATGATTACGACGACGATTATTACCACCTGATTTTATGGGATGACGAAGCGCTGGATATCGTGGGTGCCTACCGCTTTATCCCCACCGCTGAACAGTTTGAGCGCAAAGGCTTCGACGGTATCTACAGCCACAGCCTGTTCCACTATGACCATCAGATGAACCCGGTGCTGATGCAGGGCATTGAGCTGGGGCGCAGTTTTATTCAGCCCGCTTACTGGGGCAAACGCGGCCTCGACTATCTGTGGATGGGGATTGGCGCCTATCTGGCAAAATATCCGCAGTACCGTTATCTGTTTGGTCCGGTGTCGATCTCCGGCGGACTGCCGCTGGCGGCGCGCGATCTGCTGGTGGCCTTCTACCGCCTCTACTTTGCGCCGGAACTGGCGCTGGCGACGTCACGCCGCCCTTATCCGGCCTCACTGCCGGACGTGCTGGCCCAGTTTAGCGGCGATAACTACAGCGAAGATCTGAAACGGCTGAAGCGGTTGTTAAGCAACCTTGGCACCGGCATTCCGCCGCTTTATAAGCAGTACTCGGAACTGTGCGAGCCTGGCGGCGTGCAGTTTATCGACTTCGGCAGCGACCCGGACTTCAATCACTGCATTGACGGGCTGGTGCTGGTGGATCTCACCCGGCTGAAAGAGAGCCGCTTCCAGCGCTATATCGCGGTACACCAGCGGCAGCCAGAGCAAAACCCGGCGGCGTAAACTGCCCTTGCCGTGCTGAAAAAGAGCCCGTCCGCTGGAGGGTTCTTTTCTTTTTTTAACGCCTGCCAGACCCGTTCTGTGACCTCTCTCTGAAACGAATTCCTTTATCTCACTGAATAAAATCGGTTTTACCAGAACGTTACCCCCTGGCTAACGTTCCGACTCTGAGCGTAATTGTTACCGCGCACCGGTGGGTGCAGACTAGCAATCAGACTGAAGCATCCCTGACAGGATGCACCTACAGGAGGTTACATCATGATTTCCAACCCGTCCCCTCGTGTCTGGGATACGCGCCGTCGTGAAAAACAGCGGCGCATTGCCAGCCTTGGCCTCACCAATAAAATACTGCCCACCGGCGACCTGGTCGCCATGCTGGAAAAACTGATCGTTCCCGGCGATCGGGTGGTTATGGAAGGGAATAACCAGAAGCAGGCGGATTTTCTCTCCCGTTCACTGGCGCAGGCTGCCCCGAAAAAGCTGCACGACCTGCATATGATCATGCCGAGCGTCGGGCGCAGCGAACATCTGGATATCTTCGAAAAAGGGATTGCCCGCAGGCTCGACTTCTCCTTCTCCGGCACGCAAAGCCTGCGTATTTCGCAGCTGCTGGAAGACGGCCAGCTGGAAATTGGCGCTATCCACACCTACATCGAACTTTACTCGCGGCTGTACGTAGACCTGATCCCGAACGTCGCGCTGGTCGCCGGGTTCAAAGCTGACCGTAAAGGCAACCTCTATACCGGCCCGAGTACCGAAGATACCCCGGCGCTGGTTGAAGCGGCTGCGTTCCATGACGGCATCGTCATCGCTCAGGTCAATGAGCTGGTCGACGATGAATGCGATCTGCCGCGCGTCGATATTCCGGGCTCGTGGATCGACTTTGTGGTGGTGGCCGACAAACCGTTCTTTATCGAACCGCTGTTTACCCGCGATCCGCGCCTGATCAAACAGGAACACATACTGATGGCGATGCTGGCGATCAAAGGCATCTACGCCGAGCACCAGGTGCAGTCGCTGAATCACGGGATCGGTTTCAACACTGCCGCCATCGAACTGCTGCTGCCAACCTACGGGGAACAGCTGGGTCTGAAAGGTAAAATCTGCCGCCACTGGACCCTGAACCCGCATCCGACCTTAATTCCGGCCATTGAAAGCGGCTGGGTGGAGAGCGTGCACTGCTTCGGCGGCGAGCTGGGGATGGAAAAATATGTCGCCGCCCGCCCGGACGTGTTCTTCACCGGGGCCGACGGGTCGATGCGTTCGAACCGCGCTTTCTGCCAGATGGCCGGTCAGTATGCCGCTGATATGTTCATCGGTTCCACTTTACAGGTGGACGGCGACGCGAACTCCTCCACGGTGACCCGTGGCCGCCTGTCTGGCTTCGGCGGCGCACCGAATATGGGCCACGATCCGCACGGCCGACGCCATGCCACGCCTGCCTGGCTGGCGATGATCAATGAACCTGACCCGATGGCGCGCGGCCGTAAGCTGGTGGTGCAGATGGTGGAAACCTTCCAGGCTGGCTCAAAACCGACCTTCGTTGAGAAGCTGGAAGCGATTGATGTGGCAAAAGAGTCCGGCATGCCGCTGGCCCCGGTGATGATCTACGGCGATGACGTCACCCACGTGCTGACCGAAGAGGGGATTGCCTACCTCTATCGGGCAACATCGCTGGAAGAGCGGCGCGCGATGGTGGCGTCAGTCGCCGGCATCACCGATATCGGTCTGGGTGTTGATGCGAAGCGCGTGGCGCAGCTGCGCCGCGAAGGCAAAGTCGCCTTCCCGGAAGATCTGGACATCCGCCGTACCGATGCCCGCCGTTCTCTGCTGGCCGCAGGCAGCGTTGCTGACCTGGTGGAGTGGTCCGGTGGTTTATACCAGCCGCCCGCTAAATTCAGGAGCTGGTAATGAGCCTGCAGCGGCAGCTCGCCGCCTCTCCTGCTGAACGTCACGCCCGGCGTCTTTCATCTCTGGCAACCCGTTGCCTGCTGATGGAAGCGAACCTGACGCCGAAGCCAGGGCTGGTCGATCGCCGCGGTAGCGGAGCGCATCATGACCTGACGCTGGCGCTGATGGCGCGTTCTGCCCACAGCCTGACGCCGATGTTCCATCAGCTGGCGCTGCAAAGCTGGCGGCGTCCCGCAGATATTGCTCTGCGCCAGACCGCAGGACGCCTGGGGCGCGAAGGGGAGGCGGTGATGATGCGCGAGACCGGCGGGGTCAATACCCATCGCGGCGCCATCTGGGCGCTGGGGCTGCTGGTGTCTGCGGCGGCGATGTGCGGTGGCAGCGGCAGTCCGGCGCAGATTGCCGCAACCGCCGCGCGTCTGGCACAGCTGCCGGATGCCGCCGCCCCGAAGCTGTTCAGCAACGGCCAGCGTGCCAGCTCACGTTACCGCCTGCCTGGCGCGCGCGAAGAGGCTCAGCAGGGGTTCCCCCACGTGATGAATCTGGCGCTGCCGCAGCTCTGGCACAGCCGCCAGCAGGGGGCGGACGTTAACGCTGCCCGGCTCAATGCGCTGATGGCGATCATGACCTCACTGAGCGATACCTGCGTGCTGTCACGCGCCGGCATGGCCGGGCTGGCAGCGATGCAGCAGGGCGCAAGAGCGGTGCTGGCGGCAGGCGGGGTGCAGCACCCTGCCGGGCAGCAGGCGCTGGCCGTACTGGATGCGCAGATGCTGGCGCTGAATGCCTCACCGGGCGGCGCGGCAGATCTGCTGTCTGCCGCACTGTTTCTGGACCGTGTCCGTGTAGGAGCACCCGCTTCTCTGTAGGGGCGGACCTTTTGGACCGTGTCCGTGTAGGAGCACCCGCTTCTCTGTAGGGGCGGACCTTTTTTTCCGGTCCGCCGGGATAACGACAGCGGCACATGCCCGGTGTGGGGAACCTGGTCCCCTGTAGGGGCGGACCTTTTTTTCCGGTCCGCCCGGACATGAAACAAATTTTACGAGGATCTTATGCAACAGATAACGTTTTCTTTTCCGGCCACACGCCGCCTCAGCGGTAAGGCGCTGGCGGGCGTAGTCGGTTCCGGCGATATGGAAGTGCTCTACGTCGCGGACGATCGTGACGAACTGCGCGTGGCCATCACCACCTCGGTAGATAACAGCAGCCCGCGCTGGCAGGCGCTGTTTGAGCGCCTGAGCAGCTTTAGCGCGCTGCCGTCCGGGCAGATGACGATCCACGACTTTGGTGCCACTCCCGGCGTGGCGCGCATCCGCATTGAACAGGTGTTTGAGGAGGTAGCCGATGCGTAACGACAGCAGCTTTATCGAACTGAAAGCGCGTGAACGCGCCCACCTGCTGCTGGATGACGGCAGCTTTCGCGAACTGCTCGATCCTTTCGACGGCATAATCTCACCGTGGCTCGGTGCGCAGGGCATCGTGCCGCAGTCAGACGACGGCATGGTGGTAGCCAAAGGCACCATCGACGGCCAGCCTGCCGTAGTGATTGCCATTGAAGGGGCGTTTCAGGGCGGCAGCATGGGCGAGGTCTCCGGCGCGAAGATGGCGGCCGCGCTGGAACTGGCGGCAGAAGATAACCGCAACGGCATTCCGACCCGCGCCGTACTGTGCCTGGAAACCGGTGGCGTGCGCTTACAGGAGGCGAATCTCGGCCTGGCGGCGATTGCCGATATTCACGCTGCGATTGTTGACCTGCGCCGTTACACCCCGGTGGTGGGCATTATTGCCGGGACCGTGGGCTGCTTTGGCGGTATGTCTATCGCCGCCGGGTTGTGTAGCTATCTGATTGTCACGCGTGAAGCTCGTCTTGGTCTGAACGGCCCGCAGGTGATTGAACAGGAAGCGGGAATCGATGAGTACGACTCGCGCGACAGACCGTTTATCTGGAGCATGACCGGGGGAGACGTGCGGGCGCGCAGCGGCCTGGTGGATGCGATTGTTGCTGACGGTCAGCAGGCCATCAGAGAAGCGATGCGCGCAGCGCTGGCCAGAGGCGTACCGGCGACGGTGCGCTCGCAGCGTTACCCGCACTATCTGCCGCGCCTGGCGCAGTTTGACACCCGCCAGCAGGCCGGTGAACAACAGATCACACAGCTATTCAGTGGGGAGGATCGCAAATGAAACAGCCAACAGGACGCGGTGAAATCTGGCTACAGCAGCTCAGCGGCGGCGCGGCGCGCATGTCGGGATTATGTCCTTCCGTACAGGTCGCTGACGGTGAAGTAAACGGTGAGGCAGCCCGCTTTATTGCCGTGGTGCCCGATGCTGATAACCACTATCCCCGCGCTGCTAAGGGCGAGGTCGGGCTGCTAGAGGGCTGGACGCTGGCGAAAGTGGTGAATGAAACGGTGGCAGAGGATGCGGCTAAAACCGACAAGCGGCTGATTGTGGCGGTGATTGATGTCCCCAGCCAGGCGTATGGCCGTCGCGAAGAAGCTTTCGGCATTCATCAGGCGCTGGCCGCCGCTGCAGGAGCCTACGCCGAGGCCCGGCTGGCCGGGCACGTGGTGATTGGGCTGATCGTCGGTAAAGCGATGTCCGGAGCTTTCCTCGCCCACGGCTATCAGGCCAACCGGCTGATCGCCTTTAACGACAGCGGCGTGCTGATCCATGCCATGGGCAAAGAGGCCGCAGCGCGCATCACGCTGCGCAGCGTGGAAGCGCTGGAAAAACTGGCGCAGACCATTCCGCCAATGGCTTACGACATCAAAAACTACCACAAGC
Organism: Erwinia sp. Eh17-17; assembly: GCF_039675725.1. Taxonomy (NCBI): domain Bacteria; kingdom Pseudomonadati; phylum Pseudomonadota; class Gammaproteobacteria; order Enterobacterales; family Erwiniaceae; genus Erwinia; species Erwinia sp. Eh17-17. The sequence continues at coordinate 103,165 of NZ_JBDFQT010000006.1, forward strand.
TGGGGCTGCTGGAGGCGCTGCTGGATATCCGCCAGCCGGATGCTCCGGACGCTGCCGACGTGGCACAGGTGCAGCAGGCGCTGGCCGCCGCTGTCGCTGCGGCACGGCGTGACCCCGGTCTGCAGTGTCGCTTACAGGCGGAAAATCGCCGCAGTTCGGCCATGGTCAGGGAGCGACTGCGCAGCCTTTGGTAACTGCATATCCAACCCTTTTTTTTAGAAAATAAGACAACCTGCCAGGTGTCGTTGAGCCTGCTCCTGCATGCTCAACGGCTGTCACCTGAAAAATAATAATCATCGCGCCTGTGCTTACTTCAACTATCAGGTGATGTTATGACTTATGTAATCATTAATGCTCTTGCCCCTATCTTCGTCATTATGCTGCTGGGCTTCTATGCCGGCAAAACCGGGATGGTGGACAACAAAAACGTCTCTTTACTGAATATTTTTGTGATGGATTTCGCCCTGCCGGCTGCGCTGTTCAGCGCCACCGTGCAGACGCCGTGGAGCGGAATTATCCAGCAGTCACCGCTGATTCTGGTGCTGGTGCTGGCCATGTGGATTGTCTATGCGGCGATCTATTTCATCAGCACAAGGCTGTTCCATAAGTCGCCGCAGGATGCGGCGGTACTGACGCTGACCGTTGCCCTGCCGAACTATGCGGCGCTGGGCCTGCCGATCCTCGGCAGCGTACTGGGGGAAGGGGCATCCACCTCGCTGTCGGTGGCGGTTTCCATTGCCTGCGGCTCAGTGCTGATGACCCCGTTTTGTCTGCTGACGCTGGAAAGAGAAAAAGCGCGTGCGGCGGGGAATGGTGCCAATACCGGCATCGGCATGCTGCCGGTGCTGATGTGGCGCTCGGTCACCAAACCGATTGTCTGGGGGCCGCTGCTGGGCGTGGTGCTCTCCGGGCTGGGCATTTCAATGCCGGGTCTGGTGCTGGCGGCTATCAAACCGCTAGGGCTGGCGGCGACCGCCGGAGCCCTGTTCCTGACCGGGGTGATCCTGTCGGCACGACAGCTGAAGATCAACGGGGTGGTGGTGATGTCCAGTATCACCACGATGCTGATCCAGCCGCTGATTGCCTGGGGGCTGGTGATCGTGTTCGGCATCAGTGGCCCGGTGGCGATCACAGCGATCCTGATGGTGGCGCTGTCGGCCGGGTTCTTCGGTGTGGTATTTGGCAACCGGTTCGGTGTGCAGTCACCCGATGCCGAGGCGACGCTGCTGATCAGTTCGCTATTGTGTATCATTACCTTACCGCTGTTTATCACCCTGACTTCCGGAATTTAATATGACCGTGACGCCACATGATTTGATCTGGATCCGCGCTGCGGATGCCCTTGAAGGGGAGCTGCCAGACTGGGTGGCCAGCCAGTGGCAGCGGGTGCTGCCGCTGGTGGTGCGCCGCGACAGCGATCAACATGGGCGTATTGCGGTTGGCGTACGCGGCCTGCGGCGCGATCAGCGTGCCGCAGGCTGGGTGGCACCAGAGCACATGGTGCGCTCGCTGTCGCCGGAGGCGCTGAGTGACACCGCGCACCTGCTGGCATCGCCTTTTGTTTCGCAGCCGCCGGTGCAGGCGGCGATTCAGCTGGCGCAGCAGCGCTGGTGGTGGCCGTGGGGGATTACCGGCAGCGTGGGATATGCGCTGGCCACCGAAGTGCCGGTTCTGCACGACGACAGTGACCTCGATCTGCTGATCCGCTGCCCGCAGCCGGTGGCGGAACAGGAGCTGAGACGCTGGCAGGCGTTTGTCAGCCAGCTGCCGTGCCGGGTCGATACCCAGGTGGAAACGCCCGCAGGGGCCTTTGCCTTAAATGAATGGCTGCGCGACGGGCAGGTGCTGCTGAAAACCAACGCGGGACCGCGCCTCACCCCGCAGCCGTGGAGTGCAACATCATGAAAATACTCTTCTCTTTTCCCGGCCAGGGCGCGCAGCGTCCGGGGATGCTGCAACACCTGCCTGACGGTGCGGCGCTGCTCGACGAGGCCAGTGAGATCCTGCAGCAGGACGCGCGTCTGCTGGACAGCGCCGCCGAACTGCAACATACCCGTGCGGTGCAGCTGTGCCTGCTGATTGCCGGGGTTGCACACGCCCGTGAGCTGCAACGCCAGGGGGTTGAGCCGGATATCACCTGCGGGCTGTCGATTGGCGCTTTTCCGGCAGCCGTAGCGGCCGGGGCGCTGGCTTTTGACGACGCGCTGCGGCTGGTGGCACTGCGCGGCACCCTGATGGAGGAGGCCTACCCTGAAGGCTATGGCCTGACGGCGATTGTCGGCCTGAGCGAGCAGCAGCTGAAGCCGCTGCTGGGCAGCGAATGCTGGCTGGCGAATATCAACGCCCCACAGCAGATGGTGATTGCCGGCAGTGAAGCGGCAATGAGCGCCGTCGCCAGCCGGGCGCTGAACGCCGGGGCGCAGAAAATTCACCGGCTGGCGGTCAGCGTCCCTTCTCACTGTGCGCTGCTGGATGCACCGGCGGCGAAGCTGGCGGAAGCCTTCCGCCCGGTCGCACTACAGCGCCCGCGCTGTGCGTATCTCAGCGGCAGTACGGCGCGGGTGCTGTGGCAGCCTGAGCAGATTGCAGATGACCTGGCAGGCAATATGGCACGTACCGTGCGCTGGCACGAGGCGATGGTGGCGGCAAATGAACGTGACGTGCGGCTGGCTATTGAGATGCCGCCGGGGGCCATTCTGACGGGCCTGACGCGCGTGGCATTTTGTGGCTGTCCGGGAGAGGCGGTTGCGCTGGAGCAGGGGGGCGATCTGCTGGTGCGTCGCCTGGCGGCACGTCTTACACGCTAGTGGTTGTCAGCGAGCGCTGCCGGCTGTACATCCGGCCTTCGGCCACCAGCGCCAGCAGGTTCGGGTCATACTCGCGGTTGCGCTCAAACACAATCGCGATATTCTGGCGCATCTGATACGGCTGCGCCAGCTTCAGTAGCTGCACCGAGTTCTCATACACCCGCTTCATTCTTCCCGGCAGCAGGGTAAAACCCACGCCCGCCTGCACCAGACTCAGCATTGAAAAAATATCATTGACCCTGGTGACAATATTCGGCTCATATCCGGCCACATTGAAGGCCTCCTGAAATCCCTGCCAGGTGGCAAAGCCTTCCGCCAGCGAAACAAATTTTTGCTGACGGAAATCGCGCAGGTCTGCCGGGAAACTGGTGTCCAGACCGGACGCCGCCGGGGCAGCGAGAAAGATATCGTCATCAAACAGCGGCAGGCTTTCGAAACGGCTGTAGTCCAGCTCACCGGGAGCGATGGCAATCAGAATGGCATCCAGCGACCCCTCCTCAAGGCGCGCGGTCAGCATCTGGTTCGATCCCATGGTCAGCTCTATTTCCAGGTCCGGGCGGCGTATTTTCATACCCATGATCAGCTGCGGGACGGTCTCCAGCGTCAGTGAATAGAGCGTGCCGATGCGCATCCGACCCTGGCCGACACCGGCAGTTTTGCGCGTCTCCTCAATGCCGCGTGACATCACATCCATCGCCTCCTGGCTGTATTCCCATAGCGTATGGGCGGCAGGCAGCGGGACCAGATTGCGCCCTTTATGGATAAACAGCGGGCAGCGCATGCTCTCTTCCAGACTGTGCAGCGCCCGGTGGACGCTGACGCTGCTGATGCCCAGAGCTTCAGCGGTGCGCGCCAGATTACCCCGGTTCATAAAAGCGATAAAAATTTCCAGTTTACGAAAAGTGATATCTGAATCAATGTTCATAACAGCCTGTATCCGGTTGGAGGACGGTGGAAGAATGGACGGTATTCTAGGCTGTCGCAGCGCGTTCTGTTTAACGCAATCATGCGCTGCGGCCTGTAATCAACTGTTTCCCCGACAGTTGAAGCGTCGATGAATGATAGTCATAGCATGGGCCGATCGAAAAAAAGGATCGGCCCCTGGGGTATTCCCTTTTATTGCGGGCCGATCGAAAAAGAGGATCGGCCCCTACGGAATTTTTTTTGTAGGGGCTGACCTTTTTTTCCGGTCAGCCCTCAATGCCAATGCACAAACGCTCCTGTCACCTCTCTGTCATCTGCGCTCAGTATGTTTTAAACCGTTGCTGTCACCACTGAGCCGGGCTGAATCCATGTCTGAGATCCTGATCGACAATCTGTGTAAATCCTTTGGCTCGCAGCCCGTGCTGCGCGACGTCTCGTTGCAGATTGAACACGGTGAGTTCATCGCGGTACTTGGTCCCTCAGGCTGCGGTAAAACCACCCTGCTGCGCACCCTGGCCGGGTTTGAAACCCCGGATGCCGGGACCATCGTCGTTGGTGATCGCTGCTACAGCGCACCGGGGCAACACCTGCCCCCGGAACAGCGTGACCTCAGCATTGTGTTTCAGAACTACGCCCTCTGGCCACATATGTCGGTAGCAGAGAACGTTGAATATAGCTTGAAAGTGAAAGGCATGGCGCGCCCCCTGCGCCAGCAGCGGGTGGCGGCCGCCCTGTTACAGGTCGGGCTGGAGGGGATGGCGGAGCGTAAACCGGCCGATCTCTCCGGCGGACAGCGCCAGCGCGTGGCGCTCGCCCGCTGCCTGGTGACGCGTCCGCAGCTGGTGCTGCTGGACGAGCCGCTGGCCAACCTTGACGTCCATCTGCGCGCCACGATGGAGGAGGAGTTCACCCGTTTTCACCAGCATTCCGGGGCCACGCTGCTGTACATCACCCACGACCAGCACGAAGCGATGGCGCTGGCCGACCGCATTGTGGTGATGCACGCCGGTCGCGTGATGCAGTTCGCCAGCCCGCAAACGCTCTACCGCCAGCCCGCCTGCGAAATGGTAGCGCGCTTTATTGACGACGGTCGCGTGGTCAGCGTCAGCGATATCGAACCGGATGGCAACGGCAGCGCCTGGGTCACCCTTTATGGTCAGCGCCTGCGGCTGCGCGCCAGCCCGCAGCAGGCGGTACTGCCGCAAGGGAAAATCTGCCTGCATGCCGCCGACCTGCGCCTGGCCGACGAACAACAACCTGGTTTCTGGGGCACTATCCAGCGGGTGATCTACCGTGGCGGCTACCGCCAGCTGGAGATCGCCCCGGAGGCCGACCCACAGAACCGCCTGACCCTGATGCTGACCGATGCGCCGCTGTGGCAGACGGGCGAACGCCTGAAGTTTGCAGCGATCGACGGCTGGGTCATTCCTGCTTAATTTTCTCACGTTACTTTAAGGACCTCAGGGATATGCGTAGCACGATAAAAATTCTGGCTCTGTTTGTTGGCATCTCTTCTCTGTCTGCCGCTGCGGCCGGGGGCAAGCTGGTGGTCTACACCTCGCAGGCCCCGGAAATTGCCCAGCAGACTATCGACGCGTTTAAAGCGGCTAATCCGGGCATCGAGGTGCAGTGGACGCGCAACGGTACCACTCAGCTGATGAACGTTCTGCGTACGGAAATGATGAGCGGCGATGTTAAAGCCGACGTTCTGCTGGTAGCGGATGCCATCAACCTCGGCGCGCTGAAAAAAGAGGGCAAGCTGATGGCTTACCCAGAGGCACCGGTCAGCCACATCAGCCCGGACTTTTACGACAAAGATAAAACCTGGTTCGGCACCAAAATTATCGCCACGGTGATCGGCTATAACACGCAGAAGGCCAAACCGGTCAACAGCTGGATGGCGCTGACCACCCCGGAAAACCGGGGGCAGGTGGCCGTGCCCAGCCCGCTTTACTCCGGTGCGGCGCTCTACCATCTGCATACGGCGATCAATACGCCCGCTATTGGCTGGGAATTTTATAAAAAACTGGCAGCGAACGGCATCACGCCGGAAGGGGGTAACGGTCCGGCGCTGAAAGCGGTCGCCAGCGGCATGGCGAAATACGGGGTGATCACCGACGCTGACCTGATCCGCGCGAAAAAGCAGGGATCGCCGGTCGATCTGGTCTATCCACAGGAGGGGGCATCATTTGTCACCGAGCCGGTGGCGATCCTCAAAGGGGCGCATAACGTGGCGGCGGCTAAAGCCTTCGTTGATTTTATGCTGTCCGAAAAAGGCCAGCAGCTGGTGGCGCAGCAGGGTAATCGCCCGATCGACAAGCGTGTGGCGGCGCCGGAAGGGTTTGCGCCGATCGACAGCATCAAACTGCTGACGCTGGACAGCGATAAAGCCGTGGCTGACGATAAACAGGTGCGCGACCAGTTCACTGAAATCTTCGGCGGATAACGGTATGAGCGTGTTGCCCTCTCTGACGTGCGGCGTTCCACGCCAGCGCAGCCGCTGGCCGGGCAGTGAACACGGGGTTCTGTGGCTGCTGGCGCTGGTGATAGGCCTGCTGTCCGTTGCTCCGCTGGTCCGGCTGGTCTGGGCCGCAGTGGCCCCGCACGGCGTGCCGGACACGCAGCGCCTGTTTGAGCTGCTGGCCACCCCGCGCGTGCTGCGCGCGACCGGCAACACGTTAGTTATTGCGCTGGCATCGACGGCGCTGGCGCTGCTGCTCGGCACGCTGGCCGCCTGGCTGGTGGCGCTGAGCAATATGCGGGCAAAATCGGCGTGGGTATTTGCCTTTATCCTGCCGCTGATGATCCCGCCGCAGGTGACTGCCCTTGCATGGGTGCAGGCGCTGTCGCCGTCGAGCCTGGTGATGCAGGGGCTGGCGGCGCTGGGGCTGCCGGTTGACGGCGGCGGGACACCGCCGCTCTATTCGCTGGGCGGTATTATTCTGCTGCTTGGCCTGCACAATGCGCCGCTGGTTTTCCTGGCGGTACGCGCCGGGCTGCAGCGGCTGCCGGCTGAACTGGTCGAGGCGGCGCGCATCACCGGGGCTTCACCGCTGCGCGTGCTGCTGACCGTGGTGCTGCCGCTGGCGCGCCCGGCGATTTTTGCCGGAGCAGCGCTGTCGTTTGTCGCCGCCGCCGGTAACTTTGGTATTCAGGCGATGCTTGGCATTCCCGGCCGGGTGCCGACGCTGATCACCCTGGTCTATCAGCAGCTCAATACGACCGGACCGGGCGCGCTGCCGGATATGGCGGTGCTGTCGCTGCTGCTGGCGGCGATCACCCTGGCAGGGATGCTGATCAGCAGCCTGCTCGGCGGGCGGCGCGATGTGCGCGTCAACGGCAGCACGCAGCCGTTAAGCCAGTCACTTGGCCGCTGGCGTCTGCCGGTGGAGTGTGCCAGCTGGCTGCTGATGGTGCTGATCCTGCTGCTGCCGCTGTCGGCGCTGCTGACCACCTCACTGACTCAGGGCTTCGGCCAGGCGCTGAACTGGCAGTCGCTGACGCTGCTCAACTACCGCAATGCACTGTTTGACTACCCGGCAGTCCGTCACGCTTTTCTCACCAGCCTGGGGTTAACGCTGCTGGCGGTGGCCATCCTCACCGTGATGGCGCTGTTTATGGCCTGCTTCCTCAGCTGGCGGCGCAGCCGGCTGGTGCGGATGCTGCACCTTTCCAGCGAGCTTGCCTATGCTTTACCCGGCGTGGTGACCGGCATTGCCGCACTGCTGTTCTTCCTCAAACCGCTGCCGCTGGTGAACGTCAGCCTGTACGGGACGGTGTGGATTATCCTCGCGGCCTACCTCTCTAACTTTCTCGCTCTGGTGCTGCGGCCCACGCTGGCCGGATTTGCGCGTATTGAGCGATCGCTGGATGAAGCAGCACAGCTGGCCGGAGCGGGGTTCCTGCGGCGTATGCGCGACATTGTACTGCCGCTGGTGGCGCCGTCGGCGATTGCCGGCGCGATCCTGGTGTTCCTCACCGCGCTGAATGAGATTCAGGTTTCGATTCTGCTGGTGACGTCGGCTACCCAGACGCTGGGGCCGACGATCGTCTTCCTGGATGAGGGCGGATCGTCCACGCTGGCGGCGGCGGTGGGCTGCCTGATGATCCTGCTGGTGGTGGTGCTGATGCTGCTGGCCTCCTTGCTGGCGCGCCGTCATCGCGGCATTCTGCCGTGGCAGGAATGATGTGTATCAGAATGCAACATGTAATGAAAATGTCATAAAGATGCAATAAATTAGCGGGCGTAAAGGTTACTATTTAATCAAAAAAAGGATGGGTTATGAGCTTTCGCATCACTTTACTGACCGCCGCACTGCTCGTCAGTCAGCTTTCCCAGGCTAAAACACCAGCATCACTTCCTCAGATCGCCGCCATCGCTGACAGCGTCTCCAGCGCCAGCGGCAGCGCTGACTATCGGGCGTTGCAGGACCATGTGCAGAGTGCGCTGGTTGATGCGATTAAGGGCAAACATGACAGGATCGAACGCAGCCAGCTTGAAGAGGTAAAGCAGGATAAGTCTCTGGCAGATAAAGCGTGGCTGAAAGCCAGCGGCTACGATTTTGCTAAAAAAGCCAACCAGCAGGCAGGCATTGCGCTGCTCAGTGCATTCAGCACGCAGCCGGAAGCGGTCCTCAGGCAGAACCTGGAGACGGTGGAAAGCATCAACCTCAACGCTACCGCCACGCTGCGCCAGCAGGCGCTGATTGATGCCGAGGGGCAGAACTATCTCTACTTCCTTGCCGACGCGCTGGGGCCACGCCTTGGTCAGGCGTTCGTCAATGCCTACAACAAAGGCGAGCTGGGTAAAGCCGCTGCGCTGATTAAAGCCAGCGAAGTCAGCACTGGCGAAGCGAAAAAGCATTTCGACAATAAGCGTCCTTTCCTTATCCCGGCCAACACCATTCACCTGGTGCCGGATACGGCGGTGGTGAAAGATAATCAGCCGTATACCGCAGACGGCGGCTCTTACCCCAGCGGACATACCAACAGTGGTTACACCGATTCGCTGCTGATGGCGCAGATGGTGCCGGAGCGCTATCTGCCGCTGATCGATCGCGGTGCGCGCTATGGCTATTCGCGCATCGTGCTCGGCGTTCACTATCCGCTGGATGTGATCGGCTCACGCATGGTGGCGCAGCGCAACGTGGCGCACTATCTGAACGACCCGGCGTACCGCAAGCTGTTTGACGAAGCGAAACAGCAGCTGCGCACCGCGCTGGAGAAAGAGTGCGGTATGTCGCTGAAAGCCTGTGCGCAGGTGCCGCTGAAAGATGACCCGTACGCTGCAAAGTCGATGCAGACCTTCTACCGCTTCACCATGACCTACAATCTGCCGGCGCAAAAGGTGAAAGCCGCGCCGCTGGTGGTGCCGCAGGGGGCGGAAGTGTTGCTGGAAGCGCCGTTACCGAACCTGAGCGCCGCCCAGCGTCGTCAGCTGCTGGTTCGCACTGCGCTGGCGGGGGGCTATCCGTTGTCCGGCAATGCCGAACAGAGCTTCTGGCAGCGGGTCAATCTGCATGACGCAGTGAGTGCCGCCAGACATTAAAGGAGCCTTTGCAGGAGCCGATCGTCTTTTCCGATCGGCCCCTGCCGGTATTCAGGGCGGACCGGAAAAGAGGTCCGCCCCGACAAAGCTCCTACGGCATCACCGGATACACGCCAGGCCCAATCGGCAGGCCCAGCGCATACCACGCCAGCAGTAGCAGGATCCACACGGCGAAGAACACCAGCGGGTACGGCATAATCAGCGTGTAATAGGTGCCGAGCTGTGCGTCTTTGCGGTAGCGCTGCAGGAAGCCGAGGAACAGCGGCAGGAAGGGGGACATCGGCGACAGCGGCAGGACGGCGGAGTCGGCAATGCGGAAAATCATCTGCGCGAACGCCGGGTGGAAGCCGAGCAGCATAAACATCGGTACGAAAATCGGCGCGAGAATGGACCAGATCGCTGAACCGCTGGCAATAAACATGCACAGGAACGCCGACAGGAACATCAGCCCGATAAACGCCGGGGCACCGGTCATCGCCAGCTGCTCCAGCACATCGGTCAGGCCCACCGCCATAAACGTCCCCATGTTGCTCCAGTTAAACATCGCCACAAACTGCGCCAGCGGGAACACCATCACGATAAACCCGGCCATATTTTTCATCGGTTCAATCAGCAGGGCGGGCACATCGTCCGGGCGTTTAATCTGCTTCGTTGATACGCCGTAGGTAATCGCCACCACAAAGAAGAACAGAATAATCAGCGGCACGATGCCCTTAATAAACGGCGACGGGATGATTGATCCGCTGGCCGGATCGCGCAGCATAGCCCCCTCCGGCACTACCATCAGCGCCACCAGGCCGATAAATACCAGGGCGGAAAGCCCGCTCATCAGCAGCCCCCGGTTTTGCAGCGGCGTCAGGCTGGCGAGCTTCTCCTCGCTGTTACCCTGCCAGGCGGGCAGGCGCGGTTCAATAAATTTATCGGTCAGCAGCCCGCCGGCAATCGTCAGCACTATCACCGAACTGGCCATAAAGAACCAGTTATCCACTACGCTGACGTGTACCGTATCGCTGACCGCTTTCGCCGCCTCGCTGCTGATGCCGGAAAGCAGCACGTCAGTGGTGACGATCAGCAGATTAGCGGTAAAGCCGGAGGCCACCCCGGCAATCGCCGCCAGCAGCCCGGCGACCGGGTGGCGGCCCACGGCGATGAACATCAGCGCGCCGAGCGGCGGCATCACCACCAGCGCGGCATCGGACGAAATATGGCTGAAGAAGGCGATAAACAGCACCATATAGCTGGCGTAGCGGGCGCTGACAAACGAGGCCATCTTATTCATCATCGCCTGCAGCAGCCCGGTGCGCTCCGCCAGCCCGGCACCGATCATCAGTGCGAGGATCGAGCCAAGCGGGGCAAAACCGCTGAAGTTCTTAATGATATTCGGCAGGATCCACTGGATCCCCGCCACACTCAGCAGATTCTTCACCTCGACCATTTTTCCGCTGGCCGGGTTTCTCACCGCCACGCCAAACCAGGAGAGCAGCGCCGTGGAGACCATCAGCACCACGATCAGATAAACAAATAACAGAAACGGATTGGGCACCTTGTTGCCGATGCGTTCAATCCAGTAAAAGATCTTCCCCGGGCTTTTGTTGGCCGCTGTTGTCTCGCTCATTGATTAACCCTATGTCTTGTTGTCGTTATGGTGTTGTTTGCGTTTTTATTTTTTAACGGGGCCGGGATCGAGCCAGGCCTCCGGGAACTGCAACATCGTTACGCCAGCGGCGTTGGTTTGATCCCGGCCGGGATCGGGCAGTGATAGGGCTGTCTGGCGCGCGGCTGATGGAACTCCCGCTGCGCCTCAGCCAGCAGATCGGTATCGCTGAACAGCGCCAGCGCGGTCGCCGCCAGGGTTTTCCCTGCAAGACACATGCCTTTATGGGCAATTGAGGTCCGCCCCTGAGCCACTAGCTGCCAGCTGTGCAGCGGCGTACCAAAGGCAAAGCAGGGGGTGAAGCACTGTGCGGTCGGAGCCACCCAGCTGACGTCACCGACGTCGGTTGAGCCGTACAGCACCTCTTCACTGGCGCTGTAGGGTGCCACGCTGTCGGTCAGCACGCGGTCGCCCAGCGCTTCTGCCCACTGCTGGCCCGCTGCGGCCCCGGTACGCGCGGCGTTCAGCCGGGCATTGCGCCGATCGTCGGCGCTCAGCGTCTGGCCGATCTCTGCGGCAAACTGGCGTTCTTTCTCGCTGTAAGCCGGCAGACCAAAGTGGCTGAGCTGCCGGTACATCAGCCGTTCCAGCGCCCGGTTGGGCTGATAGTTGGAGCAGGCTTTTTCAAAACGCACGCTCATCGCTGTACCGGTCATCAGCGCTGCGCCACGGGCAATATCGGTCACCCGCTGGTAAATATCCTGCAGCTGATCGAGCTGCGGGGCGCGTACCAGATAGAGCACTTCCGCCTCTGCCTGCACCACATTGGGGGAGTTGCCCCCGCTGTTGGTCACCGCATAGTGCAGCCGCGCTTCGGGAATAATGTGTTCGCGCAGGAAGTTAGCGCCGGTATTCATCAGCGTCACGGCATCCAGCGCGCTGCGTCCGAGGTGCGGCGCATTGGCCGCATGGGAGGCGATACCGCTGAAGTGAAACGCCGCCTGGATATTGGCGAGCGTGGCGGTGTTAAACATGCCGCTGAAGCCTTCCGGGTGCCAGGTCAGCGCTGCATCCACGTCGTTAAACAGCCCCTCGCGCACCATAAAGGTTTTCCCGGAGCCGCCCTCTTCACCGGGGCAGCCGTAAAAACGCACGGTGCCTGCTGTACCGTTCTGCTGGAGCCAGGCTTTGACCGCGCAGGCGGCGGCCAGCGCGGCGGTGCCCAGCAGATTGTGGCCGCAGCCGTGGCCGTGGCCGTCCGCCACCAGCGGCGCGCGCGTACTGCATCCCGCCTGCTGGCTCAGCCCCGCCAGCGCGTCATACTCCCCCAGCAGGGCAATCACCGGCTGGCCGCTGCCGTAGCTGGCGATAAACGCGGTGTCGATGCCGCCTGCGGCCTGTTCAATGTGAAAGCCTTCCTGTTCCAGCGCCCCGGACAGCAGCCCGGCGGCGAAGGTCTCGGTAAAGCGCGTTTCCGGCTGGTCCCAGATGGCATCGCTTAACGCGCTGAAGCGCGCCTGATGCTGGTCGATGTAGTGCGCCACAAAGTCACAGATTGCCTCGTTCATCACGCCTCCGCTTCGAATTCAGCCACATTGAGCGCAATCGCCGCGAGGGTTTTCACCGCTACCGCCATCACCTGCTCGTTAAAATCGAATTTTTCGTTGTGGTGCCCGGCGCTCAGCTCGGTGCCGAAAATGATGTAGGAGGCCTGGCCGCCGTGCTGCTTCACCCGCTCCATCATGTAGGTAGCATCTTCCGACCCGGCCGCCGCGCCGCGCGTATCGACCAGCGAGGTCAGTTCAGGGATCTGCGCTGCCTGGCGGCGGATATAACGCACCCACGGCGCGGTCGGCTGGCTGCTGCGCGCTGCGCCCATCAGCGTCACCTGGTGCTCCACGCCGTACATCGCGGCGGCACCGGCTATCGTTTGCAGGGCGCGCTGATAGATAAAATCGTTAATTTCATTGGTGGCGCCACGGGTTTCTACCTTCATTGCGGCACGGTCGGCGACCACGTTGCGTCCGGTGCCTGCCTGCAACACGCCGACGTTTACGCGGGCGCTGCCGCCGCTGTGCTGGGTCAGCGTGTGCAGCGCCAGCGTGGCCTGCGCGGCGGCGAGCAGCGCGTTGCTGCCTTCTTCCGGGCGCGCCCCGGCGTGGGCGGCGTTGCCGCGGAAGCTGACGTCGAGCTTGGTGGTGGCCATAAAGTTATCGCTGCCGCACACCAGCTCACCCGCCGGTACGCCGGTGCCGATGTGGATGGCGGTAAAGAAATCGACGTCATCAACCACGCCTGCTTCCACCATCGATTTTGCCCCGCGCGTGCCCTCTTCGGCGGGCTGGAAAATCAGCTTAATGGTGCCGTTGAGCTGCGCGGCGAACTGCTGCAGCACCTGAGCCAGACCCAGGCCAATGGTGGTGTGGCCGTCGTGGCCACAGGCGTGCATCATGCCCGCGTTGACCGAACCAAAGCCTTCGCGCTGCGGACGGTGCTCTGCGGTCTGATTTTCAATCACGTCCAGCGCATCCATATCGACGCGAAACGCCATCACCGGGCCGGGGCGGCCGGTCGCCAGGGTGGCAACGATGGCGCAGAATCCGCCGGAAAAGTGCGGCAGCCACTCGCTCAGCGCCCCCTGTTCCAGCGCGCGCTGCTCGTGCTGTGCCAGCACCTCCGGCGATGGCAGGCCCATCCGCGCTTCGGCCTTCACCACCTCTTTGCCCAGCTGGAGCGCGTAGCCGAGGCGATGCAGCTCGGCGGCCACCAGCGTAGCGGTGCGGAACTCCAGCCAGCCGGATTCGGCAAATTTATGCAGGTCGCGCCGCCGTTCCTGCAGGCGGGGAGCGATTTCGTTGACGGCGTCAGCAATAGCCTGGTACATGGATTTATCCTTCTCAGTTCAGGGTGATTACACTCTGTTCTACACAATGGAATCCGCAGGCAGAAGATGCCAATATCTTGTGATTGATAATCAGTGGTTATCACCAAACGGAGATCCGATGCCCGCATCCATCAAGTTGCACCAGCTGCGCGCCTTTGTAGACGTGGCGCGCTACGGCAGTATTCGCGCCGCCAGCCGCGCCGCCGGGCTGTCACAGCCTGCGCTGACTAAGTCGATTAAGGAACTGGAAGAGGTACTCGGTGCCCGGCTGTTTATCCGCCGTAGCCAGGGGGTGGCGCTCACCGATATCGGTGATAACTTTTTCCAACATGCGAGCCTGATCATAGAAGAGCTGCGCGTGGCGCAGGAGGATATCCAGCAGCGCCTGGGGCTGGCGGGCGGCACGGTAAACATCGGCGTCGGAGGCAGTGTGGCGCGCACCCTGATGCCGCAGGTGGTCACCCAGTTCCGTCGTCAGTACCCGAAGGTGAAGATCCGCATTGTGGAAGGACAGCTGGTGTCGATGATCCCGGAGCTGCGCCAGGGCGAGCTGGACTTCACCATTAATACCTCCTATCCCGGCCATCTGGACAGCGAGCTGAGCTACGAGCGGCTGATGGAGCGCGAGTATCGCGTGGTGGTGCGAAAGGGGCACCCGTGCGAACACGTGACTTCGCTGGCGGAACTGCAGCACTGCGACTGGACCATGCCGACGCCGCGCGGCAGCTACTATCGTCTGCTGCACGACCTGCTGCACGATATGGGGATGGCCCCGGCCATCAGCGTCACCTGCGAGACTTTTATGGCCTGCACCAGCCTGATCGCCCGGAGTGATTTTGTCAGTATTCTCTCCAGCGACGTGATCGGCGATCCGATCCTCGGCAACCAGCTGGTGGCGCTGAATATTAAAGAGGTGCTGCCAAAGGCCACGTTTTATTTGATTCAGCGCAAGGACGCCACCCTGACGCCGATGGGGGCTGAACTGGCGCGTTTATTTCGCATTTATTGCGCTTAATCTGCGAAATAAGGGGTAAAAGCACGAATCATCATAAATAAGAGCACGATCTGATTTAAACGATTCCGCTAGTAAAAATTTGTCAGCTTTATGAACAGAAATGGAGTGATGTTTTGAAATATACAAGGATGTTAATGGGCGCCGGCGCGCTGGTGGTCTTTGCGCCCGCTTCTCAGGCCGAAATGACGGTGCTGCCTAAAAAAGCCTTTGACGTTCAGTGGCTGGATCCGTTAAGCCTGCAGGTTGGCGGCAGCATTCGGCCGGAGTTTATCTGGAACCGCGGGCCGGATAATCATAACGGCCACGACGGCGGCACGCGTTTACGTTTTAGCGCCGACTATTTACTGACGCCAGAAACCTCGGTCATTGCCTATTACGAGTGGGGCATCGATACCGCGCATATGCTGGGGATGAAAAGCCATTACGATCATGGCGGCAACTGGGATAAGCAGCGCCAGCTGTATGGCGGGATCAAAGACACCCGCTACGGCACCCTGACCTTCGGCCACCAGTACGGCGTTTATTATGAAACGGTAGGGGCGAAAAGCGACGTCTGGGATAACGATGGTCATGCCGCCGCTGACGGCAGCGGGGTCGCCGGGGACTACGACGGCGGCAACCGCCCGAAGAACAGTCTGCACTACACCAACACCTTCGGTGACCTGACGCTCTACACCGCGTGGCTGCTGCCGCAGGACGAACTGGTGCTGGGAGGCAACAAATACTACCGGCGCGATCACGGTGCGGCGATCGGCTTCGACTACCAGCTGCAGAAAGACCTGACGTTCAGCGCCGCCTGGGACCAGACCACAGCCACCATCAAACACAGCAACGGAACGCAAACCCGCTATCAGCAGCAGTTTTCCGGCGTGGCGCTCGCCTGGCAGCCGGATAACTGGTATCTGGCGGGGACGGCCACCTACTACCGCCATTTCCTGCCCAATCGTCAGCAGCAGAGAACCGACCGCTATCTGGCCGGTGACGGCTACGGGCTGGAAGCCTTCGGCGGCTACACCTTCAGGATTAATCAGCCCGGTCTGCAGTGGATCCAGCCCTACGTTGCCGTTGACTCGCTGCGTCTGAAAAGCGCGGAAAACTATCACTCCAACCACGTTTATCTCGGCATGGGGACCAGCGTTGGCTGGGGACTGACCGTCTGGCTGGAGCGCACCTTTACCGCCAGCAGCGATAACGACCCCGATGAGACCTGGCTCTCCTTCCATTTCAATTTCTGATTCGCGGACGATAAGAAACATGAACCCGCTGGCAATCTGGACATCTCCATGCTGCCAGCGCGCCAAAAGCGCACAAGCTGAATAAACCCCGCCTTGCTTAACAGGATATTGAGTGAGGGAACCCTTTGAGTCTAAGGAACAGACTGATGAAATCTTACCCACTGTTACACCCTTTACTTCCGGGCCTCGCTGCGCTGGCGCTATTTTCAACAGAGGCACGGGCCGATGTCGAACTGCTGAAAAAAAATACCTTTCATGACCCGTTTCTTGCACCATTCAGCCTGACGGTCAGCGGCAGCGTGCGTCCGGAGTTTATCTGGAATCGCGGCCCGGATAATCACGGCGGGCACGATGGCGGTTCACGTTTCCGCTTCGCTGCCGATTACCTGCTCAGGCCGGGCACCTCCCTGATTGGTTTCTACTCGCTGGGGCTGGACACCGCCCACGCCTTAGGGCTGAAGCATCACTACGATCATCAGGATGACTGGTCCCGCCAGCGTAAACTGTACGGTGGTATCCAGGACGATCGCTTCGGTACGCTGACCTTTGGCCATCAGTATGGCGTTTACTACGACACTATTGGGGTGAAAAGTGACGTCTGGGATAACGATGGTTTCGCCGGACCTAACGGCAGCGGCCTGGATAAAAATATCGACGGCGGTGACCGCCCGCGCAACAGCCTGAAATACACCAACACTTTCGCCGATTTTACCCTCTACGCCGACTGGCTGCTGCCGCAGGACGATATTGTGCTGGATAACCACCAGTATTACCGGCGTAAACACGGCGCGGGCCTGGGGCTGGATTATCAGGCCGGCAAAGATCTGGTGCTGAGCGCCAGCTGGAACCAGACCAGTGCGGTAGTGAAAGAGAGCGGCGGCCAGCAGAGAGGCTATCGCCAGCAGTTTTCCGGCGTTGCCGCCACCTGGCAACCGGGCAACTGGTATTTAGTCAGTACCGCCAGCTGGACCCACAATTTTGTGCCGGCAAAGAAACGCCAGGAGACAA
This sequence comes from Erwinia sp. Eh17-17, assembly GCF_039675725.1. Lineage (NCBI taxonomy): Bacteria > Pseudomonadati > Pseudomonadota > Gammaproteobacteria > Enterobacterales > Erwiniaceae > Erwinia > Erwinia sp. Eh17-17. The sequence continues at coordinate 120,180 of NZ_JBDFQT010000006.1, forward strand.
ACCACTATTTTGCCGGCAGCGGCTACGGGCTGGAGATGTTCGCGGGCTACACCATTCCCGTCAACCGCTTCCTGCTGAAGTCGGTGCAGCCCTATGTTGCCGCCGATACGCTGCGGCTGCGCGGCAGCGGTGATTATCACGCTAACCACGAATATCTGGGCGTGATGACGCAGCTGGCTTACGGTTTCTCCTTCTATCTGGAGCACACCTTTACGTCCACCTCAGATAACGACCCGGACCAGACCTGGCTGTCGATTTATTATGATTTTTAACGGGGAGCAAAGGAACGCGTTATCAGCAGAGCGTTTCACCCTGCTGCGGGTGATTTTTCATTCGCCAGAGCAGGAGCAAAAGCGATAAATTAAAACGCCAGAATGTTCCTGAAACCAGCGGAGTTACGCCGATGTCCACACAGCATGTCACGCTTCAGCGCTATCGTCCTGAATTCCAGTCCGGCGTACTCGCCTTAATCCTGCCGATCCAGACGGAAGAGTTCGCTATTAATATCACTGCCGCGCAGCAGCCGGACCTGTGCGATATCGAAAACTTTTACCAGCAGGGCTGCGGGGATTTCTGGCTGGCGCTGGTGGATAATCAGGTGGTCGGCTGTATTGCCCTGAAAGATATCGGCAATCAGCAGGCGGCGCTGCGCAAAATGTTTGTCGCCGCTGAATGGCGAGGCAAAGCTTTCGGGGTGGCCTCTGCGCTGCTGAATACCCTGCTGACGTCGGCGCGTGACCGTAAGGTGACGGATATCTTTCTTGGCACCACGGCGACGTTTGTTGCTGCGCACCGTTTTTACGAGAAAAACGGTTTTCGTGAAATCACGACGTCTCAACTGCCTGCCCGCTTCCCGCTGATGGCTGTCGACAGCAAATTCTACCAGCTCAGCGTCTGAATCGCGGTGCCTGCGGGCGGCGCGATCGCTGAATGAAATTTTTCTGACACATCTTGTAATAGCCTGCCCGTCGTCGTAGCATCCCTGCGTATTCTCATTTTGATAATAATAATCATTTCCTTTATGGAGTTTGCTATGACGTTCTGGGGTAGAGCATTAATCCTTGTAGGCGGGCTGCTGTCATCCGCCAGCCTGCTGGCCGCACCGTTTGTGGTAGAAGACGTCAGCGGACGCAAAGTTGAAATCAAATCGGAAGTGAAGCGTGTGATCCTTGGGGAAGGGCGGCAGATCTACCTGCTGGCGGCCTTTGATACCGAGGCGCCGTTCCAGCGCGTGGTTGGCTGGCGTGACGACCTGCCAAAAGCCGATTTCGACAGCTATCAAATCTACGCGAAAAAATATCCCTCTATCACCTCGCTGCCGACTTTTGGCGGAGCGAAAGACGGCACCTTTAACGTTGAGCAGGCGCTGACGCTGAAGCCCGACCTGATCCTGATGAACCTGGAGTCCAAAGCCGCTACCGATGAGTCTAAGCTGACGGAGAAACTCGATAAGCTGGGCATACCGGTGGTGTTTATCGACTTCCGCGAGAAGCCGTTTGAGAATGCGGTGAAAAGCATCCGCATTATGGGCCAGCTGGTCGGCAAACCGGCGCGCGCCGAAGAGATTATCGCTTTCCGCCAGCAGCAGATCGACATCGTGACTGAACGTCTGAAAAACTATCAGGGCCCGCGCCCGAAAGTGATGCTCGACCGCGCCGGGGGATATACCGAAGAGTGCTGTATGTCATTCGGCAACGAGAACTTCGGCCGCATGGTAGAAGTGGCAGGCGGCACCAATATTGCCAAAGGGATGATCCCCGGCACCTTCGGTACGCTTAATCCTGAACAGATTATTGCTTCGCGCCCGGACGTAGTGATTGTCACCGGGGCGAACTGGAAAAACTACAATACGGCGGGCGGCTGGGTTGGCGTGGGGCCGGGGGCTGACCTCAATCTGGCTACCCAGCGTTTAACCGCGCTGATGGCACGTCCGGCGTTCCGCACGCTGCCGGTCGCGACCAACGGTAATGCGCACGCAATCTGGCACCAGTTCTACGACAGCCCGTATCAGTTTGTCGCCATCCAGGCGATGGCGAAATGGCTGCACCCGGATCTGTTTAAAGACATCGACCCGGACGCCACCTTCCGCGAATTCCATCAGCGCTTCCTGCCGGTGGCGTATCAGCCGGGATACTGGGTGACGTTAAAACCGACGCCATAAAACGTGGAAAAAGAGTGCGATGAGCACTCTTTTTTTATTTCCTGATGCGTCCGGGAGGGTCTTTCAGTCACAGCCGCCGACGTCTGTCTATCGTTCAAAATCAATGAGTGCCAGCTGCAGATGATGCTCTATAAAGCCCGCCTTTAATTCACTGTAGCGCTGAGCATCGTTGTGGCTTGCTAACGCAGCAGCACGCTTTATCCCGGCATATCGCTCTGCTTCCTCCCTGTTTTTTATCAGATAATCACGGAAAGCCAGATGTTTTACCACTTGCCTGTCACCGACGGCGAATGCATGCACCTGATGGCTACGCTTATCACCACCCTTAATAAAATATCGGCGCCCGCGAATTCCGTTTTCACCACGCGCAGTGTATCCGGCTTGAGTCATTGCAGCATGACACTTGTCCAACTCGCTTACCCCGGCAACTTCCAGCAGTATGTCGATGACGGGCTTTGCTGCCAAACCCGGCACGGAGGTACTACCAATATGGTGAACGCCTTTAACTACCTCACCGAGCAATGCCTGTATCAGCGAACGTTCAGACTCGAACATCAGCGGCCATTGCTTATTGTAGGGCACCACTGTTACTGTCCGCATAGATACCCCTCCTTTCCACTGTGATATTAACCATAATCAGGCAGGCTTTAGCACCACCACCGCCTGTCTGCATATCTCATCAGTCTTATTTTTGAAAACACAATCAGCCGGGTCGCCTACCTCCAGAACGGCGATGATCTGGTGCTCGGTGAATCGGATCTTACGCGTGGCGATCTCCTCAGGGGACATAATCAGTATGTCGGAAGATCTCTAAAAGTGAATGGGCCGCTTTGGTGGGATACTGACAAAGACATTATCGCGTACCACACAATTAATACGATTGGGCTAACACATTTACCCGGTCTTAACGCCTGTTTCTGGCACGAACAAGCCCCTCTAATTCGGCAGCTTTGAGAGGGGAGAGGGTGTTAAATTTCTTGATACCCTTTATTAAAATGTTCCGGATTATTTTTCACTCTGTCCCGGTAAATTAATAACTGTTTCATAATCTTTAAATATTTTCATCAACAGCACCCTTGGTATTTCCTTTGCAGAGATTCTGAAACTAGTGCTCAGGCGCGAGGCAATCACAGCGGATGTAAGTTTGTTACCGTTATAGGCGATGGTCATCTGCTTTCCGATGTTCTGTCGGGTCAGGGTCGATAATTTTTTCCCACATTCATCGGTGAGTTTCATGATTATATTCTCATTACCCACTTCATCCGTCTCAACATACTGAATGGACTCTATACATCCAGAGTCGAAGGAAGTATTTTTCCCTGAGATCGAAAAATCAAAATCTCCTTTTGCTGCAACCGATGTTAATGGAATGAGTGCTACGATTAACAACGCCCCAGATTTGATATACATCCTCGTCTCCTTGTTTTGGCAAGGATTATACATTAATCCTTATGAAACACAGCCTGTCTGCTTCCCATAAATTAGCATATCGCAATGTAAGCAACACCCGCTCCTGGCACAGAGTGAACAGTCTCGGAAACATCAAGATCCGCTGTGAGCGAACTGCAGACATTGACTAAATGGGGCTGGATTTTTTCACATAAAACATCCTATCCCGATTATGAATTAGCCTATGAGTCTCGTCTCATCAGGAATTCGTCATGAAACACTCCGTCAACGCATAGCGCATCGGCATCAGTCGCCCACTCTTTGAACCCGAAGGAATGATAAAGCGCATACGCGGCCCGGTTAGTTGTAACCACTGACAGTTTCACTGTTTTTGCTGAACTGGCAGCTTCCAGCGCCGCATCCATTAATTCTGTTGAAAGCCCGGAACCTCTTTTCCCGGCGCGTACATACATTCCCCAGATATTCGCCACATGACTCAACTTTAGTAACGAGCTGCTGCTAATCCCAATCATGCCCTGCAAGGAGTTGTTAACATCAAAACCACCGAAAACATGACTTGTCAGCAGCTGTTCGGCAAAGAACTGCATTGGCTTCAGACTGCATTCGCCGTAGGACGCGCCAAAGGCTTCCGGATGAAGGCGCAAAGCCTCCAGCCTCAATTCCCTGAAATCGTCCAGATCGCTTTCAATTATGCGTCGTACTGTGAATGCTTCCACTTATGGGCTCCTTGCTCTCCAGATTTGCATTGTCACAACCTAATTAAACTAGCATAAGAGTTCATGTGAAACTTCTGCTATTGGCACACAGCGGACAGTTGCTGGTAAGGGGCCGCTTTGAGCTCGCCCTATCTCTTTTATCGCACTCTCAATAACCGCATATTCTTGATTGAATTCTTTGGTTTATCGTTCTTTCAGTCAGACTTTACAAATTTAAAACTGTTTTGAATCGAAGATTTATGTAACCTATCATATTCATGTACTAGTCAGGTGGACTGCAATGGATTTTTCGTCAATTGAGGATGTTAGGAACCGTATCGATCAGATTGACAGTGAACTGGTTAAAATGATCGTGCAACGTAGCCAGTGTGTTAAAGCTGCAGCAGCTTTCAAAAGTGACCATTCAGCCGTGCGTGCTCCAGACCGCGTCCAGCAGGTAATCGATAAGGTAAGTAAACAGGCGACTGAAGCAGGACTTCCCACAGTGATTATCGAAAAGGTCTACCGGGCTATGATCGGTGCGTTTATCGATTATGAACTCGATCAACACAACCAACTGCGACAAGAAAACCGCTGAAATCGTGCGTCAAGTTACTATATAAGAGCTGTTGAATGTCTGCTTCTGGCGCTCAGAAGCCGCTCAGGCCCAGCATGGCGAGGAAAGAGCTAATATCAATCAGGGCGCTAAGCCAGTTCTGGCAAGCCTCATGGTTCCACGGCGCAATAATTCGCTATGATGATAAAAATGAACAGGATATCGAAGATGAAAACAGTCGAATTTTTGCTGTACACCCTAAAACCCGGCACCGGGAAAGACTTCCACAGGATAATGACGGAGGAGAGTGCTCCACTTCACCGTTTAGCGGGTATGGATATCATTTCTTTTGGTATATCAGCCCATGACGACGATGCTTACTATTTAATCAGAGCTTATGACAACCTCTCCCAGCTGAAATCCTCTCAGGAATCTTTTTATAACAGCGAAGAGTGGCGTCTTGGCCCCCGGCAGGCCATTGTCGATAGAATCAGCGTCAGCGTTAAATCCGTGCTCATGCTTAGCAACAATGCCATTGAGAATTTGCGATCCAGCTGATTGTTCAGCGTGGGCTGACTGCCCATCACAGCTATAAAGGATGGAACTGTCGTCACATTGTTTGCGTGGCGAAAGGAAGTCTGATTGACGTCCGTATGGATGATCACAGAGTCGACAATCAGGGGCTGACTTTCCGATGGAAAAATGGAAACATCCTACGCTAAGCCTATTTCTTAGGCAGGCATGACAGGCAGTTTTGAGCGGGGAGCAGACCTACAATGACTGTCTGCGTTTCCACTCATCGACGACATCACCTAAAGTTTTTGGAACATCATTACGTATCCAGGCCATAAATTCTCGATTAAATCGAAAGTCGTCTCCACACGCCTTAATCATGAAACGACGGACGTTTTGAGTGTTTTTATAGTTTTTATCCACATTCGTAGCACGTGTAAGCAATGAGCTATGCCAATCTATTTTCAATTTACCCCCCTGTAATGGTTTTTTTTGCATTTGTTCTTACCCGGAATGGTCTGAATGTCGACTTCATCGCCGGATATGAGCGACAAGCGGACATGTATCAAGGAATACATGTCCCTATATTTAACGTAAATCAGAATGTAAAATTATAAAAAACCCCAATAACAACCATAGAAATAAATCTCATTAAAGACTGATCCTGGACAGTAATAAATCGGGTAACAAAAATTGATAAAAATTATTGACTATATTGCTCGCTGTAGAATTTCACCTGGCAAACCATCAAAATCCCTGAACTCAACGGAAACGAAATCATGGTTCGTCAGAATTTTTCTCGAAGCCGCATTTGCAGGATCGATAATGGCGATGAGTGCGGATATTTCATGATTTTTACTGGCTTTCTCAATCAGTAATCTGGTGACACGGCTGGCGATACCGCGCCCCCAGAATTCAGGTAATAGCATGTAACCAAGCTCGGCGGTCTGCGGTTTTTCACTAATCTGCACCAGTTTAGCAAGGCCGATAAAATTACCTTTATTAGCATCTACAATCCTGAAACAGCCTAATTCTGCATTCCGTGCATTATCATTAAGCATCTTTTCAAAATCATGGCATGCCTCATCATAGGGAATCGCACACTCTGTGATCATAGCCATAACTTCTACGCTACTGACAAGTCTGAAATAATCGGGGAAACACATTTCTGTGAAATCTTCAAGTAAGATATCCATTTAACGCCTCCTGGAACAGATTGCAGATAATGTAACTCCCCAGCTCACGCTGGCATCAATAATGACGTCACGTTGCTCCACGCCTATGGCACCTGATGATGCCCGAATACCCGATATCACTCAACCAGACGAGACCGTATGGTGTACACACTATTCATTTGCTAAGATGACAGCAAGCTGTCATCTTGGTTCTCTGCTGTCAAATTTAAACAGGGAATGACAGGAATGAATAAAAAAACAGTTCATCTCGCGATTTACGACACCATGGCTGATTGGGAGGTGGGTTATGTAATCGCACATTTAAACTCACCTGAATTCCATAAAAAACCAGGGATGTTTGAGGTAAAAACAGTTGGCAAATCGCTAACGCCGATTATCAGTAAAGGTGGGCTAAAGATTGTTCCCGACCTCAGTCTGGACACGTTGGAACCGCAAAAAAGTCAGATGCTGATATTACCTGGTGCAGATATTGCCCTAAAAGGAGGGATTGATAGCTTTGTCAAAACAGCCTCTCAGTTCTTAAGTGCCGGAACCCCAGTTGCTGCCATTTGTGGGGCAACGGCTGCACTTGCTAAAGGTGGACTCTTGGATGAATTACCACACACCAGTAATGCAAAAATTTTTCTTGAAATGGTGGGCTATAAAGGTGGAGCCCACTACCAGGACCAACTGGTTGTAACTTCTGGAAACTTGATCACTGCGAGCGGAATTGCTCCAATTGAATTTGCGATCGAAATTTTCCGTAAACTTGATGTTTACTCCGACACGACATTGCGTGCCTGGAGCAAGTTATATAAAGACCACAATCCTGAAGGCTTTTACGAACTTATGGCGGAACATAGCGATGAGTGAAACACAGGAAAAGCTGAGTACATTAGCGTTGACGACCTTCGCACTGAATGGCCTGTTTCTTACTGTTGCTGAACAGCTTACTGCGCCGGTAGGGATTACGGCAACCCGCTGGCAGGTCATTGGCGCGGTTCTGAAAGAACCCTTAACTCAGTCAGAAATTGCACGCAGGATGGGAATAACACGGCAGAGCGTACGCAGAACAAGCCTCCAACTCGTTGCTGAGGGAATGCTATATTTCACTTCAAACCCATCAAGCCGCAAAGCTATGCTGCTCCATCTGACAGAAAAGGGGTACGCGGTTGTCAATAAAATCAGTCCGCAACACGCTGCGTTTGCAAAGCAACTAGAAGATAGAATAGGGAAAGACAAGATGGCAGAAATTATTGATGCTATGACCGGACTGCGAAATACGCTCGAAGAAATTGTACGATCTTAAAAGCATGTGGGCTTGCCCATTTCCCGTTTCTGGAACACAACCCTGATGGCTTAGCGTGAAAACGATGATCTCATCAAGCTCATAGTTTCTGTCCGCTTCTGGCATGATGCAGACATGATGGTGCGAGTGGTCTGCTTTGAGCGAGGAGCTGACATCAGTATTTTTTGTTCTTCATTATAAAACCCACCAGTGATAGCTACCGAAATTATGGCTCTTCAGTCCGAAGTAATGTCTTGAATTCTTTTGCATTCACGTTCGTAAGCGTTGAAGCGCGTAAATGCGGATTAGCTAAAAGGAATCTAGTAACCAGATTAAATCCTACGGTATATCCAAGCCATCTTGGCAAGTTACTGGTTCCATAAAACCATGCATTGTGGTCGTAATCGGTGCGATCCCAATCTTTTCGCGTCCGTAGGATATGCGATTGGACTTCTACTTCATTAAGGCACTCCCAGGGTTCAGGCTCCCCACCGAATAGCTCAAGGGTAAAATGTCCCGCCAGCCCCTCAGATACAATAGCTTCCCCCAGAGTGAAGCCGTACCCCGGCCCGGCCCATCTTGCCGCATGATGAAGTTCATGAGCTAACATGCGCTCTAGGGAATTATTATGATTAGAACAAAATGAAGGGTTTTTAGGATCAACCGTTATATACACTATACCTGGTTCAGGGCTATATCCGAGATGCCCTTTCTCAGGAATAACCTGCATCCCAGCTTTAACGATAATATCCAGAGAGGGAAGATTCATCAGCATGCTTGCTTTTGCATATGTTTCTGTAAGACAGGTATTAAGCCATTCACTGTGGGCTGTCAGTTTATCCTGCGCATTTAAGATATGAAGTTTCATGTAAGACATGATGTGATTGCCCCTTAAAATTCTGACTGTTCTTAGTATTGCTTCACCTCGCTAGATAGGTCCAGCAGTACGCACGTCCTGACCCTTACAATGGCCCATGTCGGCTATGAGCGAGGAGCGGGCCTTGAATGCAGTTAAAGCTGAGAAAAAGCCTGCTATATTAGGCAAGTAAGAATGCTGCTTATGTTTACATAAATTCAAAAATTAGGGTTTAATTTTATTTAAGGGGGCCTTGTGCGCACTCGTCCATCATCTCGATTGATAGTTATTTCGCCTGAAAATCACGTCCTACTTTTTAGTTTCTGCCATACAGACGATGCTTTGAGTGGAAAGACATACTGGGCAACTCCAGGTGGAGGACTCGAACACAATGAATCCTATGAGCAGGCTGCGTTACGCGAATTATTTGAAGAAACTGGTCTGACAAGAGCAGCAGCAGGACCGCAGGTAGCATCCAGAACCTTCACAATGATGCTACCAAGTGGGGAGACAGTTCTTGCTGAAGAGCGTTTTTTTGTTATTTATACAGATAAATCAGATATCGATATCTCAGGCTGGAGTTGCAACGAAAAGAAAGTCATTCGCGATTACTATTGGTGGGCAGTCGATGAGCTCAGACATACTGAAGAAACAATCTTCCCACACGATTTGATCATTAAGATGCTTGAAGGCAAGTCAGCCGGATCTTCGACGTTAACTACATCATGATATCCTGAACGTCCGCTGCTGGCACGATGCAGACATGATGGTGCGAGTGGTCCGCTTTGAGCGAGAAGCGGACATTGAGCGATTACACCCTCCCGTCATAAACATTCGGTCATATTGCAGGAACAGAAAATGAAATTGGCCTAATATATGCACTTTTTCGAATATATAGTTGATCGTCAATCTTTACGCAGCGATACTGCTTGTTGCTTCATACCCAGGAGTTGTCATGGTTCAGGTTCAGCTTAATCCTCTTCAGCTTTTCAAAGCGTTGTCTGACGAAACACGACTCAGTCTTGTGCTGTTACTGCGGGAAAAGGGAGAGCTTTGCGTCTGTGAACTCACATCCATTCTCAGGGAAGCTCAGCCAAAAATTTCCCGTCATCTTGCGTTACTCAGAGACAGCGGCCTGCTTATCGACAGGCGTGACGGCAAATGGATTCATTACCGGCTATCACCACACATGCCCGCCTGGGCTGCAGCTGTAATTGAACAGGCTTATCTGTGTCAGCGGGATGACATTCTGCATCTCAGCCAGCAGGCTGAGCGGGACAACGCAACGACTAACGGCAAGCCTGTCTGCATTTAAAATTTGACCATACATATATGTATTTTCGTATGTATATTCTTGAATTCGCTGTGCCCATTCTGACCGGTGCAGTATCAGAGGAGATAGTATGTTTCTGGCGGGTGCGATTTTTATTCTGACGCTGGTACTGGTTATCTGGCAGCCGAAAGGACTCAGTATTGGCTGGAGTGCCGTTATCGGGGCCGCGCTGGCTTTGCTGACCGGCGTGGTGCATATCGGTGATATTCCGGTTGTCTGGCAGATTGTCTGGAACGCCACGGCCACGTTTATTGCTGTCATCATCATCAGCCTGCTGTTGGATGAGTCCGGCTTTTTTGAGTGGGCGGCACTGCATGTTTCCCGCTGGGGTGGTGGCAGAGGGAGGCTGCTGTTCACGTATATTGTTCTGCTGGGCGCGGCGGTGGCGGCGCTGTTCGCCAATGACGGTGCGGCGCTCATCCTGACGCCAATCGTTATCGCCATGCTTCTGGCGCTGGGCTTTAGCCCCGGTGCCACGCTGGCATTTGTGATGGCAGCCGGATTTATCGCGGACACGTCCAGCCTGCCGCTCATCGTATCGAACCTGGTTAACATCGTTACGGCAGACTTCTTTAAGGTGGGCTTTAGCGAGTATGCCTCCGTCATGATGCCGGTAAATATTGCTTCCGTCGCGGCCACGCTGCTAATGCTGCACCTGTTTTTTCGCAAAGACATCCCGGCAACCTATGACCTGGCGAAGCTGAAAACGCCACGGGAAGCCATCCGTGACATGCGCACCTTTAAAACCGGCTGGCTGGTGCTGCTCCTGCTGCTGGCTGGCTTTTTTGGTCTGGAACCACTCGGCGTGCCGGTCAGTCTGGTAGCGGCGGTAGCTGCATTTATTCTCTGGCTGGTTGCCCGGAAAGGGCACGCTATCGACACCCGGAAGGTGCTGAAAGGTGCGCCCTGGCAGATAGTCATTTTCTCGCTTGGCATGTACCTCGTCGTGTATGGCATGCGTAACGCCGGACTGACAGATTATCTCTCTGCCGCCCTGAACCGCTTTGCGGAGCACGGCGTATGGGGTGCCACGCTGGGCACCGGTTTTCTGACGGCCTTCCTGTCATCGGTGATGAACAACATGCCCACCGTGCTGATTGGTGCGCTCTCCATTGACGGCAGTACCGCTCAGGGTGTGGTGAAGGAGGCGATGATTTACGCCAACATCATCGGCTGCGATCTCGGTCCGAAAATCACCCCGATCGGCAGCCTGGCAACCCTGCTGTGGCTGCACGTCCTGGCGCAGAAAAACATCACCATCAGCTGGGGCTATTACTTTCGCGTGGGCATCGTGATGACCCTGCCTGTGCTTTTTGTGACGCTGGCTGCACTGGCCTTGCGCCTGTCTTTCTAACCTTAATCCGGGGCTGTGTGTGCACAGCGCCTTAACGGAGCATCACTTATGACTGACATAACCATTTACCACAACCCCACCTGCGGGACGTCGCGTAATACACTGGGACTTATCCGCAATAGCGGCGCAGAGCCGTCGGTGATTCTGTATCTGGATACACCACCTACCCGCGACGAGCTGCAAAAGCTGATTGCGGATATGGGGATCAGCGTACGCGCACTGCTGCGCAAAAATACGGAGCCGTATGAGAATCTGGGTCTGGCAGAGGACAGGTTCAGCGATGACGAACTGCTGGATGCCATGCTGGCTCACCCCATCCTCATTAACCGTCCGGTAGTTGTGACACCTCTCGGCACAAAGCTCTGTCGTCCGTCTGAAGCGGTTCTGGACATTCTGCCTGACCCGCAGAAAGGGGCATTTACGAAAGAAGATGGTGAACAGGTCATTGATGAGTACGGGAATCGCATCAGTCACTGACTCCGGAGCATCCAGCCGGCAGTACAGAAGATGCGAAAATAGAAGCCGGCAGATGCCGGTTTTTTTATATGCTGCGCTGGTTGACCCGCTCTGAGAGCTGCGCAGCGCTTTCTTTCCTTTCGCTGTAGCGATCGGTCAGGTAATCACTGCGTCCGCGCGTCAGTAGGGTGAATTTCATCAGCTCCTCCATTACATCAACAATGCGATCATAATAGGGAGAAGGCATCATGCGACCGTCTTCCTCAAACTCAGCCCAGGCTTTTGCCACGGATGACTGATTCGGGATAGTGATCATACGCATCCAGCGGCCGAGGATTCGCATCTGGTTGACGGCATTAAATGACTGCGAGCCGCCACTGACCTGCATGACGGCGAGAGTTTTTCCCTGAGAAGGCCGGACGGCTCCGGACGTCAGGGGTATCCAGTCGATCTGGGCCTTCATGATACCGGTCATGGCGCCGTGACGTTCCGGCGAGCACCAGACCATACCTTCCGACCAGAGAACCAGCTCGCGCAGCTCCACAACTTTCGGATGCGTTTCCGGGGCATCATCAGGCAGCGGCAAACCGGACGGATTAAAAATTTTCACCTCTGCGCCCATTCCCATCAGTAGCCGGGCGGCTTCTTCCGTCGTCAGCCGGCTGTAAGAACGTTCCCGCAACGAGCCGTAGAGCATCAGAATACGGGGCGGATGTGCCACTTCTTTGGGACGCAGTTTCTCTTGCGTCATCGGCGCGTCCAGAAGTGTGGGGTCAATGTTTTTCAGGGTATCGTTCATGTTTTTCATAATGAGGTCTCTTCATGAGTCGTCGCGGATGACAGGCTGCAACTGCCGCCTGCACAGCATTCTTCTGTCAGAAAGGCCATCAGCTGTTCAAGCTGCGCATAGCACGGTCTGCAAAACAGGGTGCGGCTCTGCCGTTCCTGGCTAATCAGGCCGGCGGACATAAGCGCAGAAAGGTGATGGCTGAGCGTGGATGCCGGAATGCCGAGGCGCTTCTGCAGTTCGCCGACTGGCAGGCCATCATGGCCCGCCTTAACCAGCTCCCGATAAATGCCCAGGCGCGTCGGGTGTCCTAATTCTCGCAGTGCGTTTGCTGCTGTGTTTAAATCCATACATCCTCCATAACTATATTTCCAGAATAATGGAAATAACGATGAAGTCAAACAGGCGCGAAATCGTTGTATTTGAGCGATCGTTAAAGCTGAACGTCCGCTCCTGGCACGATGCAGACATGATGGTGCGAGTGGTCCGCTTTGAGCGAAAAGCGGACCTACCGGCCATAAGTTGAGTGCAGTTGCAATATCATGTGCAGAGAGGCATCCGGCATCATGTTAAATGGACCTAAGATCAAGGCGAACAGCCATGCCTGCTTTTTTCTCATTAAGACAGCATGGTTAACAGACTGCTTTGATCAGTGTGTCAACATTCATGAAGTCCTGTCGACTCTTTCTAACAGTCTGTCACCTGGGCACTCAACCGCCATCGTATTGTGCTCTAGCTGCACGAAAATAGCCGGCGGAGGTGATAATCCAGGACCATAAAGGTAACATTTTCAGAAGCATTTCTTTTCCCATATCTGTAATCGCATAAACCACCCGGGGCAATTTTTCCTCGTAATCATAGCGGGATATAAGCCCGTCCCGCTCCAGATGGCGCAGCGTTCGCGTCAGCATTCTTTGAGTCACGCCCAAAAGGTAGCGGCGTATTTCTCCATAGCGAAGAGGTCCGTTGGTACCGAGAATATGTAGCACACCCAGTGACCAGCGATTACCTGCATGCGCCAGGATCTCGCGTTTTAATCCCTCATCATCGTTGCTTAACTCCTCACAAAATTCCCTGGAAAATCGCAACAACTCTTCATGTTCAGCCTCCATATCCCCTCCGGTATCATGTGTGTGCCTAATTGAACTAGGCAATGTCAGCTGTCAGGATGACGTTTTAATACGACAGGATGCAAGAATGAAATGCGAGACCAAACCTATTAATACTGCACTTGTACTCGGTGCGGGAGAGCTTGGCATTCAGGTGTTGAGAGCGATGAGTCATAAAGTGCAGGAACATACGCAGGTAAAAATTAGCGTGTTACTCAGAAGCGAAGCCGCTCATGCCGTTTCTGGTTCACGAAAGGCACGCCTGGATGAGCTGATCAAGCTCGGCATCACTGTGGTCGAGGGCGATCTGCAGGAAAACAGTGTTGATGAGCTTAGTGAAATATTTGGTGCTTTCGACGCCGTCATCAACTGCAGCGGTTTTGTCGGCGGGCCGGGAACACAGATCAAGATTACGCAGGCGGTATTAAAAGCGGCAGTTGCCCGCTACTTCCCATGGCAGTTCGGCGTTGATTATGACGTTGTAGGTAAAGGCAGCGGGCAACAAGTATGGGACGAACAGCTTGAAGTTCGCCACCTTTTGCGCGAGCAGAAGGCGACAGGATGGGTTATTGTTTCTACTGGTATTTTTACCAGCTACCTTTTCGAACCCGACTTTGGTGTGGTTGATGCACAGAGTAAAACGGTTTATGGCCTGGGTGACTGGCAACATGCGGTGACTTTGACTACACCTGAAGATATTGGTCGGCTGACGGCAGAAATTTTCTTCCATCAGCCTGCTTTTCATAACGAGGTCGTCTTTATCGCTGGGGATACGCTGACTTATAGCGAGCTTGCTGATTTAATGCGTGCCCACTGGGGCAATGAAATAAACAGAAAATTACTGGATAGAAAAAAGCTTCAGGATGATGTGCAGCACAAACAGCAAGATCTCGCGGCAAAATACAGACTTGCTTTTGCACGGCCTGACGGGGTGGCCTGGAGTAAAGAAAATACCTTCAATCACCGTCAGGGAATTGCAACCACGACGGCCGAACAATGGCTTGCAAAACAGCAAGGCATATAGCACTCCTGACTATTAAAAACACAGCCTGATCGGGCATATACCAAAAGCGAATTTTAATGTCGTTAATATTAAGATGAATGTCTTTGGCGCATATGAAGCCTATACCAGGATTTCTGGTACGGCGTTATGCCTGCATATCCAGGGAATGCCAGAAGTTAAAAAGATAGCTATCACATACTTACAGCGCCAAACTCCAGTGTCCGCGCCGGGCACATAGCTGCGTCTGGAGAGCGCATACCGGCTATGATCGAGTAGCCGAGTGTGATTTACCTAAAAGCATCACTGAAAATGTTCGGGCATATCCGGTACCGGGTAAATTTTGATTTTAAATAATAAAGGACTTTAAATGGATGCGATTGATAAATTAAAGGCGAAATATCCAGGCGCGAATAGCTGGAAAATGGGTGACAGCCCTGAACTGGCCCACGAACTCGCAACCCTTATTGTAAAAGGAATTAAAACAGCCTCATGTGGATCTTTTGCATCTTATCATCAGGAAGAACCCGCCCCGAGGATAGGGAGTTATAACATCATCCTTGATGGTCAGGATGTACCGGTATGCGTTATCAGATTGGTTTCGATGCGACTGGTGCGTTTTTGTGATGTTACCGAGGCGTTTGCCCGAAAAGAGGGCGAGGGCGATTTAAGCCTCGGTTACTGGCGGAAAGAGCATCAGCAATTTTTTACCCGGGAAGGTTATTTTTCTGATGAAATGGAGCTGATCACAGAAGAATTTGAGGTGGTTGAGATTCTGTGAAGAGGTGAGAATGCCCCCTTTGCTCAGGTGATCCGTTTCTTTAAACCCCGACAGGTTGAGCGACATTTTATCTGGCGACGTTGTCATGCGACAGAAACCAGTCTGAACCTGCCGGGCGCCCTGAGGCTGCAAAGCAGCGCCAGGTGCAGGCCAGACAATACACTTTTCGGAAGCCATCATGGACAAGAAAGCCAGGAACATACTCTTCAAAACGTATTGGGACAGCAGCGGCTGGCTCTCTGAACACAAGACCGATCCCGAAGACTTTGTTTATGCCAGGTCCCAGGGGGTGATGTTTGATCCGGTCAATGTGGCCCACGACGACTGTCTGCAGACGATCCTGGCAATAGCGAAACGGATGCCGCCCACCAAAGCGTCGCACGCTTTTCTGTCCAGCCTGTCCACAAAAAGACTCGACTGGCGGTCAGGCGTCGCCTCATACCATCTCGCCCGTCAAATGAGCCCACATCAATACACACCGGTTATTAGCGGGCAAAGTTTTAGCCCGGACGGTGCCCTGTGCAGCACGAGCCATACCTGTATCGTTTGCCGGGACGTCGTCCCCGGGCTGACGATTGGCGCTGAACGGTATGTGAATGCGGACCTCAACGTCCTCAATTTCGAACGAATTAAGTGGGGCGGTGTCCGTCACGGGCAGCTGCTCTATACGTGGTTCGATCTACAGGCTCTGGACGGTGCCGACATTCCACGCCCGACGGATGAGGACATCGTGATCCTTGAGCGGATCCTCTCGACCATCGAATCGAGCCAGCCGACCGATCATGCCGGTGCGCTCGAAAAGCGACTGGCGACCGCCGTTAAATCGTCAAAAAACGAGCGACGTACCATCATCAATATCCTGGCCAACCTGGACGTGCTCAGGCCCGCATCATTCGATCGGCCGGTTCACGGCAAGAGCGACTGGTCGGCGGCAGCAGCAGCATGGCGTGGGGAAGATCGCTATGACAGGGACGCTGTTCGCCTTCACTTTGGCGAATGGTTGCGTTGCTGATTCAGGCCAGCCGCCACGGCCAAAAGTAACGCTGCCGCCGCCAATCCGCAGGCCAGCCAGAGTGTATCTGTCAGGGCCAACATATCGACGATCTGGCCCCCGATCCAGGCTCCCAGCGCAATCCCTGCATTGAATACCGCGACATAAAGCGCAGCGGCAATCTCTACGGCGCGGGGGGCGGCTTTCATCATCCAGGTCATCAGTCCGACCGAAAGCCCACCGTAAGCCAGCCCCCAGAAGATGAGCACACCACTCCCGCCCGTGACCGAGTGCCCGGCGGTAATGAACAGTAACGGCGTTAACACCAGCCCTGCCGCAATGACTATCAGGGTGAATGTCGTATAGCGTGCTGCGGTGATACCCGCCAGAAAGTTACCTGCGACGCCAGCGATCCCGTAGGCGAACAGGATGGCACCTATCCACTGCGTATCAAATTCTGACACTGAGATCAGCAGCGGGCGTACAAAGGTAAAGGCGACGAAATGGCTTGTTACGAGTAATAAGGTCAGGAACACGCCCGCTTGTATTTTGCGGTTGCCCAGCAGAGCTATGAACTGGCTAATGTTAGCCGAACCTGTAACGGGCAATGCCGGAATGACCGCAAGATGGAGTGCCAGCACCAGTGCGCTGAAAATGGCCATGAGGCCAAATGCCCAGCGCCAGCCAATAACATCGCCAATAAATGCCCCCAGGGGGACGCCCAATACCGATGCAGCAGCAACACCACCGAAGATAATGGCGGTTGCCAGGCCAACAGCCTTCTCCGGAACCAGACGCGAGGCAAGACCGCCGGCGATGGCCCATATCCCCCCCATGCAGAAGCCAAGCAGGATGCGGGCGGCGAGCATGACGATGAGATTAGGTGCCAGCGCGGAGGCAATGTTTGCCAAAACCAGTAACGACAGCAGGCCACACAGAATCCACCGGCGGTCTGTTCCACCCGATGCAATGACGACGAATGGCGCGAATAAAGCGGCCAGTAAGGCTGGCAGGGATATCATCAGACCTGCGCTTCCTGTGGTCATGCCGAGCGTACCGGCGATGGAGGTCAGCAAACCCACCGGGAGCATTTCTGTTGTGACAACAGAGAAAGTCGCCAGACCGACAGCAAGAACGGCTGTCCAGGGGGTGTGAACGCATTTCATGGCAGAACATGTATTCATCATTCAGATCCTAAAAAGCGCACGAAATCAGGCGCGATTATCCTGTTTTTGCAGGGTTAAATGACTTAAAAGGGCCATAAGCAGCACGACGGCGCCGGCACCTAAGGCGACGTAGAATCCAGCCCGTGATCCACCGCTGTCGACAACCTGACCAGCGAGGGCAGCGCCCAGCGCAACGCCTACATTCAGCCCGGCCAGCAGCCAGGTCATGCCCTCTGTTAGCTGGCTTTCAGAAACCTGACGTTCAATAAGTGACATGGCCACGATCATGGTAGGGGCGAAAAAGAGGCCTGCCACCAGGACGGCCGCCGTCAGCGCGGTAAGATGGGTGACCAGTATCAGTGGGACAGTGGTCGTGGCCGTTGCC
The DNA here is from genome assembly GCF_039675725.1 of Erwinia sp. Eh17-17. NCBI lineage: Bacteria > Pseudomonadati > Pseudomonadota > Gammaproteobacteria > Enterobacterales > Erwiniaceae > Erwinia > Erwinia sp. Eh17-17. The sequence goes on from NZ_JBDFQT010000006.1 coordinate 138,196, forward strand.
AGCCCGCCCAGCCACAGCAGCCGATGGAGTGGGGTTTTCAGTTTGAGCGAGCCATAAATCAGTCCGGACAAACACGAACCAACGGCATACGCAGATAGCACCAGGCTGGCAGCAGCCGGGTACCCCCGCTCTCCGGCCCAGGCGACACTCACGATATCCACCGTGCCGACAATGGCGCCCATCGCCACCATCAGCAGCGCCAGCAGCCGTACGCTTGTCATCCTGATGACCGAACCCGAGCCCATTTTGCCGCAGGAGATGGCCATTACCGGGGGTTCCGTTCCGCGCTGTATCACCAGGGCAAGCACGCCTGAAAACAGCAAAAGTGCTGCGAGCAGCAGACCCGCCTGAGGAAACAGCGCGATGGAAAGGCCAATAGAGAGGGGCGGGCCAACAATAAACGTCAGCTCATCCAGCACCGTTTCAAGTGAATAGGCTGTCTGCAAACGCGGCTGGCCCCGGTATAGCTGCGTCCAGCGTGCCCGTACCATGGCAGACATACTGGGCATAAACCCCGCCAGCAATGCGCCGATAAACAGAATCCAGCTGGCAGAACGCCACCAGGAACAGGCGATGAGGATGACAAACCCAGCCACACTGATCGCCGTAGCCGCAGGCAAAACGCGGTGCTGTCCATAACGATCCACATATCGGGAAATCTGCGGCGAAAGCAGGGCGTAGGTCAGAACAAAGGTTGCGGAAATGGCTCCTGCCAGCGCATAGCCTCCGTACTGTTGCGAAAACAGAGTAATAATTCCGATGCCTGTCATCGGCAACGGGATGCGCGCGAGCAGACCCGCTATGGCAAAATGTGCCGTGCCAGGGGCAGTAAAAAGGTCTCGATACAGATTAGCCATCATCATCTCCGGTGGCATTTGCTTGCCACAGCAAGGTGACAAAGCGACAATACATACAACGCGTATGAATCCAATCCTATATTCATACGGAGTGTTTGTAAATAATCATTCATGGCGTATGTAAGGAGCAAAGTATGGTTCGTCGGACCCGCGCTGATATGGAAGAGACAAGAGCCACACTGTTAGCCACTGCCCGTAAGGTTTTTCGTGAATATGGCTACGCTGATACCTCAATGGATGACCTGACCGCGCAGGCAGGGCTGACCCGTGGCGCGCTTTATCATCACTTTGGTGACAAAAAAGGATTGCTGACGGCCGTTGTGGAGCAGATAGATGACGAGATGGATCAACGCCTGCAGGAGATTTCCAGTGATGCAGATGACCCGTGGGAGGGCTTTTGTCACCGCTGCCGGGCTTACCTCGAGATGGCGCTGGAACCTGAATTTCAGCGCATTGTGTTGCGTGATGCAAAAGCGGTGCTGGGGGGGGCCTCCCCTGAATCACAGCGTCATTGCCTGGAATCCATGCGGGGCCTGATTCACGATCTGGTTCAGCAAGGTGTCGTGGAAGATGTCGACCCTGAGGGACTGGCTTCTCTGATATACGGTAGTCTGGCAGAAGCGGCATTCTGGATTGCCGACGGTGATGAGAGCAATACGAAGCTGACACAAGGCATTACCGCGCTGAACCTGTTACTTCGCGGATTGCGACGGACTGGCTGAAAATCATGCGGGCATGCGCGGGCAGGGGGGGCCGCGACTGGCGACAAACCGTCATCAGGGAGTGTGGTGCCGCGTTGAGCGAGCAGCGGACGTCCAACTTATGCCCTTATCATTGAGCCAGATAAGAAAAAATATTTTTATGCAGTTATTGAAGTCATGTCATTAAACAATCTTACAGCCATTGAACAGACATCATAATCTTCGATGTTTGATAATACTGCCAGGGTATAGGCTGCTTCCTGTGAGCGCAAAAAATATGTTTCTCTTCCAAACGTAGAACCCTGGTGACAATAAATTTTTCCTGATTTATCCTCATCGAGCTCAATGCCAAAGCAGTATGAATTATGGTCTTCAATCATAATGTTGGCGTCAGTAGTCAGGGGAAGAGGGGTAAGCATTTTTCTTATCAACTCCTTTCCTCCGACCAAACCCGAAGAAAAATTCAGTCCCCATTTCATTAAATCATTAGCAGATGAGTGTACAAGGCCTGCTCCGGTAACGCCCCATGGGCTGTGAACAGGGAGAAATATATTGTTATCTTTTTCTTGATATCCGCTGACAGATTCCTTCTCCATAGAAACCCCATCAGAAACAAAGGAATCATTCATATCCAGAGGTGAAAATATTTCCTTTTTAACAAAGTCCGGGTAGCTTAGTCCTGAGACTTTTTCAACCACTTGAGCAAGTAAAATATATCCAGTATTACTGTACTCGTACCGGGTTCCGGGAGTAAATTTTAAATATTTTCTTTCGCTAATTCCTTTGATTATATCTTCGGTTTTAAATGGTGAGTAATAGTCAACGCCTTTATCTTCAGCAATATCAAAAAGACACGGGAGTCCAGAGGTGTGATAGATTAAGTTTTCAAGTGTTATATTATCTGTAAGGAGTTTAACTTCTGGAATGAAGTCGAAGAGGTTGTTATTTAAATTCAGTAATCCATTTTTTTCCAGGAGAAGAATGCTGAATGCTGTAAACTGCTTTGATACTGAAGCAAGATCGAATATGCTATTTTTATTGATTGGTACACCGGTCAGCATATCTTCAACACCCATGCTGAACTCGCTAGTTCTGCCATCATCAAAGTGCATAAGTGCAATAACACCGGGTCTGTTAAATAATGAGTTGGTCATAATTATCCATCAAATCTGTTAATTATTAATACATGCAATTTAATAATCAAAGCGATATTTTCAAAGAGGTAATTGTTCCTTCCTTGCAGTGTTTCTGAGTCGCGTTCGTCATACAAGCGTGGTTAACAGAGACATAATAATCGCCTTAAATACCATAATTTGTAAAATGTTTATAACTCCAGAACCGAAAGCATCTGTGGTTCGCGCGCGGTTTTCTTGTTATACAATATCCCAATGTTTGCATCTGGCACGAAACAGGCCCTCTAAGGGTTAATATGTCCGCCAGAGCGAAGAGCGGACATAATTTGCAAGACAGAAAAATCATAATCGCACTAACTCTGCCCGGGTCGAATTCGAATATCATTAAAGGATCAATGCGAATTCTTCATAATGGACAGCTCACATCACCTTCAGGGCAGCTAAGCATGTCTTTCAGTTCTTTGGTACGTTGTTCAGTTTTTGCCTTGAGGCAGAGCCCGATATTCATTGAATTAACGGAACCTTCACGCGATGCAAAAGTCTGAAACTGACAATCAGCATCACGATATTCGATCCATTTTTTCTGAGCCTTCCGAAAAAGTGCTGTTTGTTCTCCAGAGGTGGATTTCAGAACCTGCTGATAGGTAGAATTCAATTCCTTGTCAGCTTTCTTGTAATCTGCATTCGCGCACTGGTTCATTTCAAGCTGGGTTTCTGCATTGTCACAGTCTGCTGCCGAGACCTGAGATACAGGCCAGAGGAGCAGCGAAGCAAGAATCAGTTTTTTCATAAATACTCCATTAATATGATGAACTCACGTTTAATTTGAAACGCCAGACGCAGGTTAAGGCAATAGGGGTTGCTGGTTTGCTGAATATGTCAGCAAGATTTTATCTGGTAGTGAACGGCTTTTCATCTATTTTTGCACGCATAAGTGCATAGGGTTTCTGGTGCATATCTTTATTCATATGAAACGCCGGCTGGCGATGCGGCTGGTGCACAATAAAGTACAGATAGCCTTCTGACCTGCCCCCCGGCCTGTCGCCACAGGCCTTTTTCGACTCGGCGTCCGGAACGGACGGAGATACCGGTAGTTGCCGCCGACACTTCCTGAGTAAGACCTTTATTTCGTTGAGTTATGGAAAAATCGACCTGTCTGATGTTGAGCGTCACAACCTCTCCATGGGAAGAAGAAACATGACGCTAAGATTATAAACAGGCCAAAGTAATTGTCGCCTGATACCTCAGGTTCAGATTGGTTATATAACAATGATATTTGCTTCTGCTTTTTTTGAATTTAGGGTTATCACTTACTACTTCTGTTAAGAATAGCGCTTAATAAAAATGTAATATGTATCATTTCATGAAAAGAGTAAATTGTTAACAGAGTAATCATTGGTATTAAATGTCTTTTAATATCAATTGGTTAATCGCGCCCTGACAGCTCGGTAACTTTCTTTTGAAATTTAAAAAAACATTCTAAAACAACGGAAAACGTTTCATTACACTCCATGGTTTTTATTTTCCAGTTAATTTAACTTTAATGAAGTAGCTCATTAGCTACGGGATGGGCCAACGATTATCTCATGTATTTATTACCTTTAAGGATGGATTATGAGACATAAAAAATTAACTCTTGCTTTGGGTGTTTTTGTCCTCTCTGCGGCGCGACTTTCTGTCGCCGCACCCTTACATAACGAACCGTTTACGGATCACTCCCCACATACCTTCTTGCTTGTCGGCGATGCTAATGGCGGTGACGGCGGGAACGGGGGTTCTGGTGCCAATTCTCCTGGTGGTTCTGGAGGAGACGGAGGAAATAACAGCGCCAGCGGTAACGGGAACGGCAGTGGTAATGACAACGGTACTGGCAACGGTTCAGCTAACGGCAATGGTTCCGGAGACGGTGACGGCGGCGGTGATGGTGGCGACGGCGGTGGCGATGGTGGTGGTGGTGACGGCGGCGGAGCGTAATCAGGCTGCAGAATCTAACTAAAAATGGTCGCCTGATGAAGGCGGCCATTAATTAAAGGATGAAACTTTTATGTCAAAGCTACACAACACTCTGATTTTTTTTCCGCTGTCTGCAGGGCTGCTCCTTTCCCTGCCGGTATTCAGTCAGACACTCCCGCAGGACACTATCCAGCTGTCTGCCTGTGAGAGCCAGAACGGACAGGATGGGAACGGCACTTCGCCTGACGGAGAAAATGGTAAAGACGGCGTGCCTGGCACAGGCTGTCTGAACGGAGGTAACGGCGGTAACGGCTCTGCTTCAGGTGGTAACGGCGGAAATGGGGGAAATGGCGCAGGCGCTGCGAATGAAACCCATCACAAACACCACAAACATCATAAAAATACACACGGTAGCGCTAATGGTGGAAACGGTGGTGATGGTGGGTCAACAGACAATGCGCCCGGAGGTGCTGGCGGTGATGGAGGTAACAATGACCAGTCAGAACATCTGTAAACGATGCCGTACCGTACTAAGGTGCTCCACGCTAATACTGGCGTTTTTAACACACTACGCTTATGCCTCTGCGGCATATCCGATCCCTTTTCCTGATTCCTTATCACTGATTTCTGATGGTGGAAACGGCGGGGACGGTGGTCCGGGTGAAAACGGAGGGGATGGCGGTAACGGCGGCAATGCTGGCACAGGCTCCCACTCAAATGGCGGAAATGGTGGAAATGGAGGCACAAACGGAGCCGATGGAGGGGATGGTGGCAACGGAGGAAGCGGGAATAATTCATCCGGTGGTGACGGTGGTGATGGTGGTGATGGTGGTGATGGTGGTGATGGTGGTGATGGTGGCGGCATATAATTTATAACGCAGAGGATGATATGAAAAACCTTCTCATGAAAGTTGTATACCTCATTATTCTGACCTCAGCATTACTGAGACCTTTCGTTGCCGTATTCACTGTAACGTCCTCTCTGGCGGCCGGAATATTCAGCACGGCGGCATGGGCAGACGGTGATGGTGGCGACGGTGGTGACGGTGGCGGTGAAGGAAACGGCGGAGACGGAGGGAATGCTGGCTCTGGCAGCAACGGAGATGGCGGCGACGGCGGTAATGGAGGTGAGAACGGAGGAAACGGAGGGAACGGCGGTAATGGTGACGGATCAGGTAATGGTGGAAACGGAGGCGATGCGGGTCCTGGCGGCGTCGGCGGTCAGGGTGGCAGTGGCGGGAATGAGGGAGGACATGATGGTTCTCCCGGGAGTAGTGGCGCTAAATAGTTATCCGTCTGCCGTTAACGTGGTCTGCCGGAGGTTAATTACCCCGGCGACCTCATGCATACAGACTGAGCAGACAGTAAGGCAATGCTGAGACAACGTGCTGCAGGGCCTGAACTGCGAAAGCCGGCACTGAACAAAGGGAACAGATCACTTCATTCTGGCTGCATATTCTGGCAACCGGCAGATTTTTGGCAAATTCACAGGGCGTCATCCAGCCCGGTGCAGAATGAGGACGACGCGCCATGCCCCGATTTTGCACCGTGCATCCTCCAGAGACATGAACCCGTTCTCGTTCAGACATTCGGACTGAGTAGCCCTGGCTCAGGGATTAATCAATATCCTCTCCTGGCACGATGTAGACATGATGGTGCGAGTGGTCCGCTGTGAGCGAGGAGCGACGTTGAGTATTCTGCTCAACGTCACCCAGTTCAGCTCCTGGCGTTAAGATCTTCGCGAGTTGGGCCTTGAAAGTAGATGCTACTTATATGGCAACTACGCGGTTGTGTCAGCACAAAACGAATCGTTTCCCAGATCGATCGTCCATTCATTAAACGTTCTCCCATTCTGGATTGACTATCGACAGACGTATCTAACCCAGTAAATTCAAAATCCGGAGGGTACAACCCGGTAACACGTATATTTTCTTCAGATAACTGCTGTGCCAGTTTAGTTGTAAACCCGCTAAGCCCGTGTTTACTGGCGAAAAAGGCTGGGTGGGCAATAGAATCCGTAAAATTCGGGATCCCACATGAAGATATAATTGAGACAATATCAGCATTTCCTGAACGTCTTAACCCAGGCAGCAGAGCCTGAGTCAGTAGAATCGAACCTGTCAGGCCTGAACTGACGGTATTGATAATTTCTGTGTCAGGCTGATCGTCTAATCTCCCTGACAACCACTGAGCAGCATTCAGGATTAAAATGTCTACAGGCTTCTCTGAAGTTAACAACTGTGAAGAAAACTGAGAAAGGGATTCAGGCCGGGTTAAATCACAGATATACCCTTTTGCAATGCCGCTTTCAGCCGCGATGATGCTGCAGGTTTTTTGAATATCTTCAGCCCGCCGTGCGCTAAAATCCACCTCGACACCCTCTCGTGCCAGCCACACGCACAGCGCCTGGCCAAATCCCCCGCCTCCACCGGTAATAACAGCTCTTTTACCTCTCAGCATCTTCATTCATCCTTTTCCTGATGACTATGTGTGGATGTAGGTATACATGAGGGAGTTAAGTGACATCTTTCAGTTAATGCTCTTTTTGCATGAGGAACAGAAATAAGCTGCACTGCAAACTGTTTAAGCGTGTGTCAGGGGATTAGCAACGTCCGCTTCTGGCACGATGCAGACATGATGGTGCGAGTGGTCCGCTGTGAGCGAAAAGCGGACATTTACAATTTATCGTGTAGAAATAAAGCAGGCTTTCTATATAGTTGGATGATGAACTTTCAAAACTCAGCAGGTAAGTGCATGATCTTAAATGTTAATCACGTTGGTTTTTCAGTTAAAAACATTGAAGACTCATTATTTTTTTGGACTCAGATTCTTGGAGGTAAATTATTACGTGAAGGAAAAATGTCCGGACCTATAATCGATGAGGTAACAGGTGCAAGGGGAGCTGATGTACGAATGGCTTTGCTTGAACTGGCTGATATTCGAATTGAATTACTACAATACAATAACATTGAGCAGCCAGAAGAACCTTCAGCGCCCTATATCCCAGGCTACGCTCACCTTGCTTTTAATGTAGAGGATCTTGATACGCTCTTGGGCAAAGTATCGGACTACGGCTGGAAAACGCCGGGTAAACCTCAGACAGTATTGTCAGGCCCCATGCAGGGAACCAGAGTAATATATTTACAAAGCCCTGATGGTCAGACGCTTGAATTGATGGAACGCAGTCAATGAGGCCCACATATCATGGCCTGTTATCCTCTAATTAAAACAGAGATGTTTGCTATATGACGCTTTCTAAGGAGCATGCAAAATATGTTCGACCATTCTACCCACCCCGAAGTCGCCGAATGGTTTGCAAGGTTTGGTGTTGCCGAGGTGTCATATAGCGGGTGTTCCGTCGACCTGACCAACGAACCGCCTGAGCACTGGTTTTACAAGCGCAACAAGTTGCGGCCTGAAAGCCTGAAACTGGATTTGCGCATCCCATCTAACGGGAACTGGTTGGTCGACCTATCGCGTCATGACAAGCTGTTCAACATTCAGTGGCGCCCGAATGATGACTTGCGCATCGAGTCGGAGCAACTGCGCTATCGAAAATTGATCAAATGGCCCCGACTATACAGCCTTATGGATTTTCCCCTGCTGGCTGGGCAACTTGAGCAATGCCTGGATGTGCGCTTCCTGCGGCATGCCAATTTCGGAGCGCGCTTGCTCGAACCCGAGGCGCTGTCGTGCAATTCCAAAATCCGTCAATGGTTAGCACCCTGCGCCGACACTTTTGGATGGAACAGGAAAATGCAGCCGGAGTAGCGAGTATGGTGAAGCACACTCATTTATTTTGACAAATGCCAGGAAACAAAGGGGGGTAAGCCAGCTTAATGCAGCTATACGGAAAAACTTCGCCTTTAAAACATTTCACCGGAATTTCTTTTCACTTTGTCCAGGATACTGGATTGCTTAGTCAATCATGTTCCTTCCTTACTGCGTATATCTAATTGAGCAATAGCCTCTTGCAGGTGTTCCAGAAACGCCTTCACTTTCACCTGTAGGTATTTTCTGCCGGAATAGAGCGCGTACAGCACCAAATCTTCGGGTTCGCGGTTACAGTTAATTTTAACAAGGGAGCCGTTATTGATTTCTGATTCACAGGCATGGAGAGGCAAAATGGCGAAACCAAGTCCTTTTAGTGCAGCGGCCTTGGCCATCTGTCCACTGTTCACCTTATAGCTGGACTGCACCTGGACGTTTTGGTTTTGTTTAAATCTCCAGGGCATTCCCTGGAGTACCGACATACTCGTAATGCAGGGGGTTTTGGTTAGTTCATCCACCGATTGTGGTGATGGGTGACGTTTCAGAAGTTCTGGTGCGGCCACCACACAGCTCGGCCAACGCAGAATTTCCCTCGCAACCCAGCAAGAATCCTCCAGTGGTCCACGTCCAAAGCGTAATATCAGATCGAATCCATCCAGTAGGCCCTCTGTTGGATCCAATTGTGTGTCACAACTGAGCTGTATTTGTGGATGCTTGATGCAGAAGTCAGCGAGAATATCTGCCATGAATGGAAGGTCTGGTGTAATGATCTTCAGGTGGCCTGATACTGAATCACCAAACAGTGCGACTTCTTGCAGAGCATGATCCAAAGCGTGCGTGAGCGGCGTAATGGATTGATACAGCATTCTACCGGCAGCGGTTGGCATTATTTTACGCGTCGTACGCTCCAGTAGCCGCACATGAAGTTGTTGTTCAAGTAAAGCGACATGTCTACTGACATTGGACGATGGCAACTGAAGATGCTCTGACGCGAGCTTAAAACTCAGCTTTTCATAAACCACCTGAAAGCTGATCAGCCACTGCAATTCACATTTATCAATCATTAATTATCCCAAAAAATGAGATTAACAAAGTTATAACTCTATATTTATCAATAATCAGGTGATCATTACAATTTTCGTTAAGTTTCTCAACAGGAAAGTAATGATGACCAAGCCTAAGAAAATTGCCATCGTAGGTGCCGGCGTTGCTGGAATGGCACTTGGAATACTCGCGACCAAACAGGGCCATCAAGTCAGCCTGTTTGAGCGTGGCAGCAACGTGTCTCACATGGGAGCTGGCGTGACTTTATGGCCCAATGCCATGTTCGTCATGCAGAAGATGGGGCTGGACGAAAAGATCAAGCACGTAGGTGGTACACCGTGCATGATGCGCCAGTTTGATCGGAATGGTCACCTTCAGACGCAGTTCGATATTTTAGCCGTGAATTCACTTTGCGGTTTTCCGAGTGTGACAGTGTTACGGCGTGAACTGATGCGCTTACTGGCTGGTAGGTTAGAGAGTCTGGGTAGGGAGATTAAATTCAATTGTTCAATCACTACTGCGGACGTCACGAAATTGAGCCTGGAGTTTGATTTAGTCGTCGGAGCTGACGGGCGTATGAATTCAGTCGTTCGTCAGTCATTGCATGGGGAAAAAGAAACGCCTCGTTATCATGGTTTTGTGAACGTGATAGGAGTGGGAAGGCAACGAGAGGACACATTGAACAACGCTATTGATGACTTTCGCGGTCAAGGTGAGCGTTTTGGTATCGTCCCGGTGAAGGATGGGTTGTGCTATTGGGCAGGAGCGTGGAACGCTCCTGTTGACAATGAACGTCCTCGGGCACATTGGTACAATGAATTGCATCAGCGTTTTCGAGACTGGCCTGATCCAGTGCGGAATTTGTTGCTGTCATGTGACAGTGCATCTATTAAGAGCATTTTCGTGCATGACATTGACCCTCTTCCCTTTTGGCATCAAGACAATGTTTTAATCATCGGGGACGCGGCTCATGCTTCCTTGCCGACATCTGGGCAGGGAGCATGTCAGGCGCTGGAAGATGCATGGCACCTTACTTGTTTAATGAAGGAGACAGATGATTTGGAAATTGCTCTGCAGGCCTTTTACCAACAGAGACATATCAAAACCTCAGCTGCGCAGTTGGTTGGAAGACAATTCGCTAAAAAAATTTTTTCTGAGCAGCCTGAACCACTGCTGCCTGCATCCACTATTTCCGCAGCAGAACTCAGTCGGTTCTGGATGCAGGGTTTAAAGCCTGTAGCCTTCTGAAACCTGGTTATAAGGATGCGGTATGACTGTATGTCAGACGAATACTGACCAGTACGATGTTATTGTTAAACACTGAACTCATAATGTCCGCTTCTGGCTGTGCGTTCAACGGGTCGATGCAACGCTATCCTTAAAGAAGGGGGACGTTATGTTTGATAAAACGGCATTAGAGCCGAACAGTTTTCACTTTCCGGCTATGAGCAATTAATCAAAGGCCGAATATAGCCTCAATTTCTATCGAGAGGTCAGGTGAGAAGAGGCGGCTGACTTCTACGAGCGAGCTGGCGGGCAGGTGCTCACCGTAATTTTGATACAGTACTTTGCGTAGCCCGTTTATCTCCTCAAAAGATGTGATGAATATAGTCACTTTGATTAGTGCTGAAAAATCTATCTCTTCTACGCTAGCAATTTTCCTTATTTGGCTGAATATTTCTTCAGCCTGCTCAACGATGCCTTCATGTTGTGCCGCTGTGCCAAACGCGGTCAGGCCGGAAATATAGAGCGTGTTGCCGTGCTTTACCGAATGGACGTAAGGGGCTTTTACTTCACCTAACACACGGTAATTCTTTCTAACCGGATTGCTCATGCCGATGGCCTTTTGAAAGGAAACAAGCCACAACCTTACCATTCCACTGTGAATACTCAACGTTGATTGGCGTATCGTTAAGTCGGATGTGAAACAACGCTTTTCGTAGTGATGTCCTCATCCCGTTGATGTGGACGTCACTAACATCAAGGTCTTTCAGCCAGCGGAGGTTGGTGCTGGGATTCGGGCAATGACCTTAATTTCAAAATCGAATCCCGCAAGCCAGGTAACACCAACGGCTGTCCAGTTCGGGTAGGGGGGCTGCGGGAAAATTGACTGTTTCACCTGCATAATCGTCGGAAACTGATTTTCCGGGTCAGTATGGAAGGTGGTGACATCAACCAAACGTTGCAACAGAACCCATTATTCCGCTCGCATCACAAACACGCTGTTAGGGTCTATCGAAATATCAACGTCCTCGCCGCGCGACGGCGGGGAAGACAGTGGCGTGTTAAACATGTCAATAGTGATTGTCTCATTGCCAACGAGCAGGCGAACCCGAATGACGGAACCATAAAAGCCAACCCCCGTAACCTTACCTCTCAGTATGGCATCTCCCTTGTGGGCGCCAAAGCGTATTGCTTCTGGCCGGACGGCCAATGAGATATGGTCGCCCCGCGCTAAACCATGCGGAAGTTCCAGATTTTTGAGAGTTGCGGTTGCGAGCTCAACCGCCCCGCTCGCAGGGTCCAATAGTGTTGCCTTGAGGACAGAAAGTGTTCCAACGAATGATGCGACAAAACGTGTGGCCGGACGATTGTAAATTTCAAGTGGTGTGCCAAATTGCTCAACGCTTCCACTGTTCATCACAGCAACCCGGTCAGACATCGACAATGCCTCTTCCTGGTCGTGAGTCACAAAAAGCGTCGTGATGCCAAGTTCAGTTTGGATGTCTCGAATCTGTTCGCGCAAAGAAAGACGAATCTTTGCATCGAGTGCCGAGAGCGGTTCATCAAGCAAGAGCATCGCTGGTTTTGTTGCCAACGCTCGTGCCAAAGCCACGCGCTGTTGCTGCCCGCCCGAAAGTTCGTAAGGAAAGCGCCGCTCGAACCCTGTCAGACCGACGAGTTCCAACATTTCAGCAACACGCCTTTGAATGTCTCGATCTGCCATAGCCGCGATTTTTAGACCAAAGCCGACGTTGGCGGCAACCGACATATTCGGGAACAGCGCGTAAGTTTGGAATACCATTCCGAGGTTGCGTTGATCTGGGCGCAACCTGGAAACATCTCTCCCATCAATCAGAATTCGGCCAGTTGTCGGATGCTCAAATCCTGCAATCATACGCAATACCGTAGTCTTTCCGCAGCCTGATGGGCCGAGAACCGAAATGAATTCGCCTTTGCGTACTTCAAGATCCAGATTGCGAACGACTTCATGCTCCCCAAACCGTTTGATGACCCCGGAAAGGTGAAGGGCGGTATTTGTTTTAGCGGAGGACGCGACCAGATTCATTTACTCTCTCTCTGCACATTAGGGGAAAAGCGCGCCAAAAATTGGACCAGTCCCATGGCGGTCCAGGTAATGAAGAATGACAGAATAACCAATGCCGCCGGTTCATAGGCCTTTGCGACCCCAACTCTCTGAATATAGGGGCCAAAGGCAGGCCTTGTGAGAAGACTCGCCATTACAAACTCACTGATTACAACGGCGAAAGTCAGGAACGCACCAGACAACACTGAAACCAGTATATTTGGTAGAATTATGCGGATAATAATAGTGATTGGTCTGGCGCCAAGAATTGTTGCGGCCTCAGTAAGCACGCGGGCATTGATTGCCTGGAGGCCGGTATCAACAGCTCGATACAGATACGGGAGCGCTAACGTCACGTAACCACATATCAACAATATATCGGACCCGCGAGAAGTTCCTGTAAGAGGAAGCAGCGATGAAGAAGAAAACATTCGCACATAACCAAACACCAATATTATTGGTGGAACGATCAGCGGCAGCAGCACGATAAACTCGACGGCCGGCCTAAGCCATGGGAGGCGCAGGCGTACCAAATATACGGTTGGCACGACGAGAATAGTACCTACGAAGATGGTGCATAAGGCGATGAGCGCCGAATAACTGAAACTCGAAACGAAATCCGGATCGGCGAACACGTAACGATAGGCATCGAAACTGTAACCATCGCGCCTTAGGCTAAGCGAGAACTCTGCTGTACTGATCAATGGCATGAGGAAAAAAGCAACACCCAGGGACAGACAGGTCCAACGAAGAAGATGCATAGTTTTTATCATCTGAGCCACCGTTCAGCGCGGGTGCGGAGGATAAGATAGATCGTGTTGGCAAACGCCATGACGATAATCATGCCAAGCGCCAGTGCAGCACCGAGACTCTCATTGTGCAGGACGTCACCACGGATCTGCGCATATAGCACAATCGGCACGATGTTCACCGCGTAACCGGTGAGGGCGTAAGCTGTGGCAATTGCCCCGAACGAGTTCGCGAAAAGGAGCGCTAGTGTCCCAAGGAGGCTGGGCCACAATATGGGCAGGCCAATATGTCGCCAATATTGCCAAGAGCTGGCGCCCAGGATTGACGCAGCTTCGCACCAGTCTCTACGCAAGCCATCAATGGCTGGCATCATGATGGTAATCGTGATCGGGATCTGGAAAAAGAGATAAGTGACTGTTAGACCCCAGAAGCTGGCCAGATCGAAGCCGGCGGCATAAATATCAATGCCAAAGGCCGCCTTGATTGCTACGGTGACCAATCCGAGACGTCCAAGTGTTGCGACGAACGCAAAGGCGAGCGGAACTCCCGAGAAGTTCGAAGCGACACCGCAGAATGTCATCACGATAGAACGGACCTTAGTGCTACGTATACCGCGCCCCACGGTTAGAGCAAGGCCGAGGCCAATTACTGCACCAATCACAGCTGACGCTGCAGAGAGCCTTATAGACTCGGCAAACGCGCCCGTAACCTCAGGCGTATTGAGGTCAGCAAAATTCCCGAACGTCAGGTGCCCCTGCTGATCGACAAACGCGTTGGCGATCAGTGCAACTGTTGGCGCGACCATCATCACGAGAGCGAAGATGAAAAACGGCGCGACTCCGATCAGCGCGGACCAATCCAATCGTCGTAACGCTGAAGCTCGCCGAGTGATAGGAAGCTTGCTGGGTTCGGAAATCCTCAACTCAGGGACATCCTTCTCTGACACGGACACCTCAGTTTTTCCAGGCATTTGCGTTGATTCTCGTAGTCCAGTTTTCAGCGACAATCTTGCCGACTTCAATCAAATCCTGAAGTGACGGGAACACAACATTATCCCCGGATGGAGGAAGTTTAGTGACCATCTCATCCGTTATTGAGCCAGCCTTCCGCATTTGGTCGAAACGGATCGGATGGCAGAGACCCTGCAGAAATCCGATCTGCCCTTCGTCGGAATACAAGTACTCCATCCAGAGCTTCGCCGCGTTGGGATGAGGTGCATACTTGCTGATCGCCTGGGCGTAAACGCCGGCAACGGTCACCTTGGGGACGATTGTTTCAATTAGAGGGTTACCGTGGAAGTTTTCGTTGTAGATGATTCCGTTAAAATCCCAGCGTGTTGTAATTGGCGTTTCGCCTTTGGCAATTGCAGCAGCGGTGCCGAAAGTCGGAACGAGATTGCCGATTTCATTGAGTTGACGGTAGAACTCTATACCCGCCCTGGCTGCATCGGCACCCGATTTCGCGCCAGTGGCCAGCCCGGCGGCATAAATGCTCAGGATCGCGTTGTTCGCCGTTCTCGGGTCTGCTGGCACCGAAATGCTTTTCTTGTACATCGGATCGCGGAGATCGGACCAATCAGTAGGGCTTTTCTTGGCCACGTCCTTGTTCACAAGGAATGCCAACACGCCATAATAGTCGCCGTACCAGTGCCCCTCCGGATCCTTAACGGCGTCCGGAATCGAATCCCAGGTCTTGACCTTGTACGGCTGCAGTAATTCTTCCTGCATGGCAGTCGGACCAAACACCATGCCAACGTCGATGACGTCGGGAGCCTGCGGCCCCGTGTTCCCGATGTTAGCCTTGATCGTAGCAAGTTCTTCTCCCGAACCAGCGTTTGGATTCAGTTCATTTACGACGATGCCGTACTTGTCTTTGAAGCCCTGAATGAGAGCTCCGTAACCGCACCAGTCGTGTGAAACGCCAATAACTGTCAATTGACCTTCAGCTTTGGCGCCAGCGACGAGGGCATTGAGGTCCTGTGCCGATGCAGTGATGGGAAGGACGGCCAGCGCCATTGTCGCCACGCTGGCAAGCAGTCCCGCAGTGATATTAACGTGCATCATTTTCTCCTGGTTTTCATCCAACGAACAGGGCCCTGGAGGCATCCAAACGAGGCCGCCTTATTGACAGCCAGATTATTGACCTTGCGTTACATTAATGTGACATTAATTGATTATAAGTGATCTTTTATGGCTTTGGCCTCGTCAAGAGGCATTGCTCTTTGTACCTCTTGCTATTCGTCATATGTCTTCCGAATTAAATGGCATTAATATCAATATGTTGTTCGGGTTTGGAAAGATAGCGCTGGAGATTATGAAGAGATTCCCACCTGGGAAAAACGAGTTAAAATGATACTGGTGCTGTGAAATATATGTTCTGTGAGGACGTTCGGCTTTGAAAATGTGGGTATTTAGGCCTTTCCTCAGAATATATTTCGCTATTAAGTCCGAATGGTTCCCTCCTGCTTCCCTGTCGATGGTCTCCGCAGGTTCCATACTTGGGTGTTGTTGATCGTAAGCCTATATTACAGCTGCCTTTCTTAGATCAGTCTATTGGATCGGGTGGGCGTCGTTGACACGACGTCGCACACAAAATATCATTATATCTCAATAAACATAACATTCTGGCCAGGAGTACCCCGCGTGATGACTGAAGTTCGAAGCCAACGAATGGGCAGATTGCCAGCTGCTAGCCGGCTGCAGGCCATAACCGAAATGGTCGATGCTGGATCAAGTATCAGCATTGCCGGGCTAGCGGAGCAGTACTCAGTATCGATGGAAACCATACGTCGCGATATCGCAGCATTGGAAAAGGAAGGGCTCGTCTACCGTGTGCACGGTGGCGCCATGCCGGCTGGGCGTTCAGCTTCTATCAACATCCGGGTAAATAACCTCATTCTCGAGAAAGCGTCGATAGGCGCATTGGCGGCGAGGTTGGTTGAGAAAGATGAATGGATATTCCTGACGCATGGAAGCACGACACTCTCAGTCGCGAGAGCGCTTAACGATGGTCCTCCAATTTCCGTGATGACTAATATGCCGGCAATTGCTGAGGCTCTCCACGGTGGGGCAAAGCATCGCGTAGTGTTAACCGGCGGCGAATACAACCACGCTGATGGTGCTTTGGGTGGCCAGCAGGTTCTTGAGGCTATTTCCGAGTGCGTGTTCGACACCGTCATTATGGGTACTTACGGAATCAACCCTGTGCATGGGTTGGTCGAGGCCGAGAAATACTACCAGCATCTCAAGCGCCTACTTTGTCAGAGGAGTAGCAGGCGTATCTTTGTTGCTGACCACAGCAAGTTCGGCGCTTCAGGCCCTTACGTTTCCGTTCCTCTATCAGATATAGGCATCATCGTCACGGACGACGCTCCGCCAAAAGACTTCGTCACCGTTTTCAATGAATCGGGCGTCAAAGTTATTTATCCAAGTACTGTTGGGACTAAACAACATGACCTGTAAAGCGAAAAAAGTCATTATTCTTGGCATTGATGGCTTAAGACCGGACATGGTCAACGAATTGACGATGCCCAATCTGACTGAACTGGGACGAAAGGGCACTTGGAGCAAGAACCATAAGACCGTGTTCCCTAGCGAGACAAGAGGCGCGTTGACGGCTCTCGTCACTGGATCAAACGCTGAAACCAACGGGATTTTCGGTAATCAGTTCTACATCAGGGACTCCGACCCCAATCAGATTTTCACTGAAACTACCCACGACTGGTATGCAGCTGATAATCGGCTGAAAGGGCAGTTGGTCACCGCTACATCGCTTGCGAAAGTCTTGCGTGACGCAGAGAAAAACCTCGCAGTCATAACGTCCAGTGGACCTGGAGCTCTGTCGGCGTTGAATTGGCAAGGTGACAAGTACGGACAAATTGGGTTCAATGTAAAACATCCTCAGACGGCCTTCCCTCATGGCTTCGCAGCGAGAGTACATCGCAATCTAAAAATTCCAGCCGGAGGCCTGTCAGTGGACGGCCCGAAAACAGCTCTCAAGTTGTTTCAGAAGGAAGTATGGCCACACCATCGTCCAGCCGTATCTATCCTTTGGTTCACAGAGGTCGACAGCGCGGCTCATTTGTACGGATTAGGCTCGCCCGAACATTATGACAGGATGCGCCTTTGCGACGATGTGGTAGGAGAGTTTCTCTCCTGGCACAGCCTTCAACCCGACCGGGACGAAATCAGCATCTTTGTCGTGTCTGACCACGGGCACATCACTATTAATGGTTTGGTGTCAGTTGCAGAAGAACTGCGAAAGGCCGGCTTTGCCGCAGACTCGTCTTTCGAGGATAAGGCTACTGATCTTCTTTTGAGACCCGGCCGTGCAGCGGGAATTTGGATGCGAAGGTTCGATCCCGTACTTCTCGGGGATGTTTTGAGCTTTATGACTGAACAAGCATGGTTTGGTGGTGCATTTACTCGTGCCATTGAGCCGGGGGCCCATGACGGTATCTTGGCCAACACGCTGGCGCTCGAACTTATTGGTGCCGGCGGACCCCGCGCGCCAGATTTATGCGTCAATCTTGCAGCCGGTCTCGGCGTCAACGCAACTGGCATCTGCGGTAGTGCCTATTATGATGCGGGTGACTACGACTTGCGACTGGGGGGTGGAACGCATGGCGGTCTCCACGCTGCCGAGCTTTCGTCCGTTCTCGCCACCTTTGGGGCGGGGCAGTCGAAGGGGCTCATTGCGGATGCGCCAAGCTCAATCACAGATATCGCTCCGACAGTCCTGAGCATATTAGGTATACCATGCCCAGCATCAATGAGCGGGAGGGTCCTGAAAGAGCTTACTGACGACAGGTCAATTTTGAGCGAGGTCACCAGTAAGAAGATACGATCGTCGGGAGGCATCAAACCAACCGTGCTCAGCGTCTCAAGGTTGGGTGACCGCATGTACCTGAACGAAGGAGGCATTGAGGGGGCTATGTCGCACGACATCACGACAAGTGGCGGTGTTGGAGCGGTACAATGACCAGCAAAGTTCGCGCGGAGAACAGTAGAACACCGTTGGAGGTGGATTTCAGAAGTGGGGATTGGGAGCACTTGCGGATCAGAGCGCAAGCACCGATGACCTCTCGCCGGATCTACGCGGTCGCTGATATCCACGGCTATGATTTTCAGCTCAACGCCATGGTGAGGAGAATCTGGGAAGATATGGCGGAGGTGCCGAGCGCAAAGCCCATCATTATATTTCTTGGTGACTATATCGATCGTGGCCCGAACTCCAAACTCGTGGTCGAAAGACTTTGTGAACTGCAGAATAGCAGAATACTGGACTGTGTTTTTTTGAGAGGTAACCATGAGCAATGGCTCCTCGATTTCTCGCAAGACAGTACCATTCTTCCTGTCTGGGGCCGAAAAGGAGGTCTGCAGACTCTCTGTTCATATGGGGTGCCCTTGTCGCAAATTGAAGCAGGCATCGGGAACCCCTTGGTTGCCAAGGATGTCCGTCATCAATTCTTGAACCTGGTGCCAGTGGAACATATGGCGTTCTTTCGTTCTTTAGTGAGTCACTTTGAATGGGGTGACTACTTTTTTGCCCACGCGGGCGTTGATCCAGACATCCCGCTCGATCAGCAGACTGATCATGACCTGACGTGGATCCGTTACAAATTCCTGGACTCAACAAAGGATTTCGGGAAAGTAGTGGTCCATGGACATACCCCGGCCAGGAACGTAGAAAGCCTGCCGAACAGAATTAACGTTGATACGGAAATTTACACCCGCGGAGTTCTCAATTGCGTAATTCTGGAAGATAAAACTCGCCACCTCCTCAGCGTTAAAGGTGATTGTTGAACACACTTCGCTTGATGCGGTGTATGAACAATCGGGCTTGCCACAAACTGAGGTGAAGTGTGGTCGGCCTCTCTACAGCCTGTTTCAGGCGGCCGCAATCGTTGCGGTGTTTCATGTGCCATCGCTTTGAGCGAATAGCGGACAACAGAAGGGCTTCGTCAACATCCGCTGATTATCGGTGTTGTATCAATCCAGAGAAGAAAAGTATTGTGTCGGTGATTTCCCCAGCGCTTTTCTGAACATTGTGATAAATGCGCTTACTGAGTCATATCCAACAATACCGGCTACGCTCTGTACGGATTTACCTTCAGCAAGATGGCTCAGGGCTATCATCAAATGCAGTTGCTGACGCCAACGGCCAAAGCTCATTCCCGTTGCGTTTTTTACCAGTCTGGCCAGAGAACGTTCGCTGATTGCAAGACGGATAGCCCACTGCTGTAACGTCCTCCGATCGCCGGGGTTCTTAAAAAGCGCATCTGCCATCTGACGGATTTTAGGATGCCTGGATACAGGCAGATGGAGCGCTTCAACCGGCGCATCAGGAATATATTCCAGAAGAACAGCCGCCAGCCTGGCCGTTTTGCTGTCTGGTGAATAAGCATGTTCCTGCTCTGCCAGAAACAGAATAAGTTCGCGAACCAGAGAGGTAACGGCAAGGGTACAGCAGTTTTCCGGCATTGCTGCCGCGCCGGGTTCGATAAAAAGAAAACAGGTATCGGCATTTTTTGTCACCCGGCAACTGTGGGGAATTTCACCCGGAACCCAGACTGCATGTCCTGGCGGAACCATCCACAGTGCATCCTGAACCTCACAACTCACTGCACCATGTAAGGACAGAATAAGTTGCCCCTTACGGTGAGCGTGCGGACTCATCCCGTCATACTCACCTGTCGATGACACATGCAGCGCGAGAGCGGCCTGACTGAAAGCATCAGCATCAAATTCTTCAGGTGACGACACCAGTTTTCTATTGTTTGGCATGATTGAGCTATATGTTGTCAGGTTATCTATATTCTGTAACCCATTCGCACTTTAAAGTCTTTCTTTTTTCAGAAGAAAGCAAAATGTATGTTACACATTACGAACAAGTGGTCTTCAGTCATACTTGTGACCGGGATCCTTTTTATTGCCATTAACCTGCGTGTTCCCTTTACGGCTATCGCACCCGTTTTAGAACACATTCGTCATGATTTTGGACTGAGTATTACCGAAGTAGGACTTCTTAACTCGCTGCCTTTACTCGCCTTTGCAGCCTTTTCTCCCCTGAGCGCATCCACCTCCCGCAAGTTTGGTCTGGAACGCACACTTTTTGGTGCTCTGGCAGTGATTTCCGCCGGGATCCTGCTTCGATCCACAGGCAGTGTCTGGGCGCTGTATGGCGGAACAGTATTGATAGGCATGGGGATTGCCCTGGGCAACGTCCTGCTGCCTGGCCTTATCAAGCGTGACTTTTCCGGAAGCATGGCCTCCGTGACGGGCGCTTATTCCATCACGATGGGGGCCGCAGGCGCAGTCGGTTCTGCCATTGTCATTCCTCTGACGGAAACCTGGGGCTGGGACACCGCGTTGGCGATGCTGGTTATTGCACCGCTGCTTGCGCTGCTTTTATGGTTGCCCCAGTTAAAGAAAAAGCATCAGCTGCCAGAGTCGGGTGAGAGAAAAGCGGTGACCGTCGCGGTCTGGCGCTCGCCTCTGGCATGGCAGGTGACCTTATTTATGGGCCTGAACGCGATGCCGTTTTATGTTGCGGTGGGCTGGCTGCCAGCCATTCTTACTGACGGTGGTATTTCCTCTGCAAGAGCCGGTGAGGTACATGGCATCCTTCAACTGACCACCGCGATTCCGGGCTTAATTCTGGCGGCCACGCTGCGTCGTCTCAACGATCAGAAATTAGCTGCAGCCGGAGTCAGTCTTTTAACGGCAGTGTCCTTTGTCGGCATTCTGTACTTACCTAATGTGGCGATGCTGTGGGCAGCTCTTCTCGGCTTTGGCTCGGGTGCCAGCATGATGCTGGGCCTGACCTTCATCGGGCTTCGTACAAAAAATGCCGGTGACGCCGCCGCGCTGTCTGGCATGGTGCAGAGCGTGGGTTACCTGATGGCGGCAGTAGGCCCGCTGCTTCTGGGCAAAATCCACGATATGTCCGGAGGCTGGAAGGTGCCGCTACTGATGACGGCAGCAATCGCGGTCGCTGGCGCCTGCACCGGAATGGCCGCCGGGCGAAATGCGCATCTGGAGCCTGCACAGCAGCCAGGCTGAATTATCATAAGCCTCAGGGGAACGATTTGTTCTCCTGAGGCGGATGTTTTGAATTGAGGTTTTAAGCGCTTTTCATCTTGCTTTAGCCGATCTGTTGTCCAGAAGAATTCATGCCTCCTGCGCCATCCCTTAAAAGGCCGTCGACCCATTCCGTAAAAGCGCGCACGGCGGGAGAAAGAAAGCGTTGATGCGGATAAAGCATCGTTACCGGCACTGATGGCGGCTGCCAGTCCGCCAGAATCTCGATCAGCTTTCCGTGCTGCAGATGCTCAGAGATCACATTCTCAGCAAGCTGTGCCAGCCCAAAACCGTCAAGACACATTTTTATAAAGAGGCCCGTTTCGTTCACGGCGACATCTCCCTTTACCGGGACTGAGATCGCCTCAGTACCACACGTAAAACGCAGTTCATTCGAAAGTCTTCCCGAGCCTGAAAAGTAATGGATCGCCCGATGGCGAGACAACGCTTCAGGCGTCTCAGGGACACCGTACTCCCTGAGATAGTCCGGAGAGGCACAGGTTATCCAGCGAAACCGGCCAAGCGGACGGGCAACCAGCGTGGAGTCGGTTAATTCCCCGGTTCTGATGACGCAGTCCACGCCCTCCTGAACGAGATCGACCTGCCGGTCGCTGACCCCAATCATCAGATAGATATCCGGATAGCGCCGGTAGAAATCCTTCAGGTTTGGCATGACTATAAAATGGGCGATCCCACCAGGCATATCAACCCGCAGCCGCCCCTGGGGGCGCCTGACGGAATCCGTCAGGCTGGATTCCGTGTGTTCAATTAACGACAGGATTTCCCGGCACTGCGCAAGATACTGCAGGCCTTCCGGGGTCAGGCTGACCCGCCTCGTCGTCCGGTTAAGCAGACGAACCTGTAGGTATTTCTCCAGATTTTTAATCGTGCTGGTGACGGATGAAGAGGGTAGTGACAGTGTCTCTGCCGCGCGCACAAAACTTCCGGCTTCGGCGACCCGTGTAAAAACCTGCATAGCCTGAATCCGATCCATTGTCCTTCTCCCTGGCAAAGAGTGAGTCTGATTATTCGTAAATTATGAATTATGAAAACGTTTTAAGCATCTTTTTCAGGGTAATCGCGTGACGTATCATTTTCTCATTAATCAGAAAAGAAGAACTTTTATGAACGATTACATTAGAAATATTATTAATAATCAGACTGTAACGCCACCGGCAACCTTGATTCGTGGTGCGACGATACTGAGCATGGATGAGCGCGTCGGTAACATTGAACGCGGTGATATTCTCATCAACGGTTCAACGATTACCGCCGTGGGCCAGAACCTGGAAGCGGCGGGCGCCCATGTCATCGATGCCACCAACATGATCGCTATGCCGGGTATGGTTGATTCTCATCGTCACGCATGGGAAGGACAACTGCGCCGCATTAACCCTAATGCCACCTGTCTGGACGACTACAGCAACGCCACGCACTTCTCGTTCGCTAAATATTACCGGCCTGCCGATATCTATGTCGGTAACCTGCTGACGGCGCTGGGTGCTATTGACGCGGGTATCACCACCATGATTGATAATTCGCACAACAGCCGTACAGCAGCGCATTCTGATGCCGCCGTTGAGGCTCTGCTTGATAGCGGCATTCGTGCTGTCCATGCTTCCGGTGCACCGGTAGCAGGCGAATGGGATAAAGCGCACTGGCCGGGAAACTGGCAGCGTCTGCAGGATAAGTATTTCACCGACAACCCTGAAAGCCTGGTCTCTCTCTCGGTCATGGCCCAGTTGGAGCCGGAGTTGTGGGCCGAGGCCCGCAGGCTGGGACTGTCGATTGTCACTGAGTTCTTTGGCGCTGAGATGGGGGCTGAACTTGAGTCGCTGCATCAGCAGGGGCTGCTGGGTCCGGACAATATTTTCAATCACTGCACGGCGCTGCCCGACCGGGGATGGAAAATTCTGCGGGAAGCCGGTGTCCGGGTGAACGTCTGCCCACGCTCAGATTCGCACTATGGCATCGAAAGCGGAATGTTCGCCATAGAGGCTGCACAGCGTCATGGCATCAACCCTGGCCTGAGCGTTGATAATGAAACGTCATACAGCACTGACATGTTTATGGAGATGCGCGTGGCCTTTTACCTGCAGCGCGTGATGGGTATGCATCAGCAGCAGTGCTGCGATTCTGAAAATGCGCTGAAAACGCTTCCGGCGGCGCAGCTCCTTAAAGCCGCGACTCTCCATGGCGCAGAGTGTGCTGGGCTGCAGGACAAAGTGGGTAGTCTGACGCCGGGCAAACAGGCTGACCTGGTGCTGATTAATGCCAGTGATATTAATCTTTACCCGTCAGGAAATGCCTTTGGCACGGTGGTTCATGCCGCAGAGCGTAGCAACATCGATACCGTTATGATCGGCGGACGCATCGTTAAACAGAACGGCAGGGTGCTGGGCGTAGACAGCGCGCGACTGCGTACAGTGATTGATGAGTCGCGTGAGCACCTGTTTGCAGCGTCCGGCTACCAGCCTGACATTTTTGCTGACACCTTCCTGCCGCTGGGGCAGGCAGACTGACCGGGATGACAGCATGAGCATGATCTATTACGTAATCGCTTTTGCCGCAGGTCTCGGTATCACCCTGCAGACGACCCTTAACAGCCAGCTGGCGCGAGGACTGGGCGGCGACCCGGTCACCGCCGCGTTGTTTTCCTTCGCCGCCGGCGCATTCGGCCTTGGGATTTACTCGCTGTTGCGCGGGGGATTATTCACCTCGCTTGCAGCCATTCCTTCGCAGCCACTTTGGAGTCTGGCGGGCGGTCTCATAGGCGCATGTGCCCTGTTCAGCTATGTGGTGCTTGCGCCGAAAATCGGCTTTTCAGCCCTGCTGGGGCTGGCGATTGTTGGACAATTACTCTCGTCACAGATGATTGACCATTTTGGCTTGCTGGGTGCCATGCGACGGCCGGTTTCGTTACTAAAGCTGGGGGGAATGCTGGTCATGCTGATCGGACTTGCCGTCATGCTTTTCGGCGATCGGCTCTCTGCGCGGTTTCTGCAGTAACTGCGTTTTCCATAGTGCAGACCTGTGTGAGTCTGGCTTTGAGCGCGGTATGACTTTTATTCACCCGGAGAATTAACATGTTTTCAATTGCAGCTGATGTCAGGAATACGCTGGGAGAGTGCCCGCTGTGGTGTGAAAGAACGTGCAGATTATACTGGACTGACATTGAAGCCAGTGAACTTCTGGCCTTAGAAGAAGGCAATAGCGCTGTGATGCGGTGGTCGCTGCCCGAACGGCTGGGATCCTTTGCCTTAACCGAAAAGAGTCACATTTTGCTGATGGGACTCGCCTCAAGGCTGGCTTTCTATGACCTCAACACCGGTATACTTACCACGGTAGCGGCCTCACCGGGAGAAGCGGGCACCCGCACAGGTGATGGACGGTGCGACCGTGGCGGTAATTTTGTGTTTGGGACTATGGATGACGGCTATCCCGTAAAAGTCATCGGTAAATTTCACCGTCTTAATGCGGCAACGCTGACCGTTGAGACGCTGGCGCTGCCAGATGTCGCCATTCCGAACAGCATCTGTTTCAGCCCCGATGGTGCAACCATCTATTACAGCGACTCGATGCAGGGCAAAATATTCTGCTGCGATTATCCCTCACTGGACAACCCGCGCTTGTTCACCGAAACATCAGGCAATGGTGCGCCCGACGGCTCCTGCGTGGACGCGATGGGCTATTTATGGAATGCTGAATGGGGAGGGAGTCGTATTGTCCGTTACCGTCCGGATGGAACGACAGACGCATTCCTGCCATCGCCTGGAACCCAGAGCACATGTCCGACTCTGGCCGGTGAAGGCTTCACCAGCCTTTATTGCACCACGGCTTCTGTCGGGCTCTCTGCGCCAACACTTTATGATGGTGCTTTAATTAAGACCGAATCCGCAGTTAATGCTGGTTTGCCAGAAAGCCGCTTTGCAGCACACACAATGTAACGGCTTTGATGCTGGCAGCACTGTATCTGCTTCCGGCTTCATACGCATGCCGTAATCATTGATAAGTCTGGCATCCTGCACGTCAGTTTAATCAGACGTTCTAAACATACACTCAGGTGGCTAAATTCAGTCACTTTGTATGCAATAACTGGGAAAAACCGGCGGGGAAAGTGACAGCGGGGCAGGTGAGGGCACTGTGGAAAGGGGAATAAAAAAGGGCAACCTCACAAGAAGGTTGCCCCGATTTTTATCAACGATTAACCGTGCGCGCCTGCGCCCGGCTCGCTCAGTTTCTGCAGGTCTTTGTCCACGAAGAACAGAGCCTGACCGCTGTTACCGACCAGCGCCAGTTTATCCAGCACCGATTTGAACAGCTTCTCTTCTTCGTGCTGCTCGGACACGTACCACTGCAGGAAATTAAAGGTTGAATAATCCTGGGTGGTCATCGCTGAATGTGCCAGCTCATTGATTTTTTTAGTGATCAGCTGCTCGTGCTGATAAGCCTGATCCAGCACTTCGTGCAGGGAGTTAAAGGTTACCGGCGGTGCATCAATGGTGCCCAGTACCGGCATGGCTCCGGTATCGCTCAGGTAGTTAAAAAGACGCTGCATGTGCTGCATCTCTTCGCTGGAATGCTCACGCATAAACGCGGCAGCCCCCTCAAAACCTTTGTCGTTGCACCATGCGCTCATCTGCAGGTACAGGTTGGCAGAGTAGAATTCCAGATTCAGCTGATCGTTCAACTGAGCGGTCATTTCATTCGTCAGCATGGTGACTCCTTTAAATTATATTTTTTGCGATTTTTTACTCTTAATAATTCGCGTTGCAGATACACGGTAAATGTATCTGGAACGTAAATCATAACGAGTAAACAGGTGATTTCTGCGCATTATGCACCCAGATTGATAAAATAAAAACCGTTTTATATAGCACAGGCTAATTTAATTTTGATCAGCTAAGGGTATGATTGGTAAGTGATAATCATTCCATAATGAATCTGAATTGTTCTGCTTTTTAAATAGTTATGATAACTGTTCTTATTTATATCTTTGCGCGCTATAAACACGTAATGAGAATTAATCAGCTTTAGGTTGTTTCTGATAACTTATTCATTTCCAGCCGATTAGCCGCGTTTGCCTGCCCGGCAAAGACGGCTAATGGATTTACAGCGGGTCGCTGACCAGACGGTCGAGGATCGCCTGGGCCGTTTTAATATCGGTAACCAGCGCGTTGATCATTCCGGAGCGAACGGCACCGATAATGCCGGCGGCTTTTTCCGCCGTGGCCGCCACGCCGATACACAGCGGCGTCTGGCGCAGCTGGTCGGGTGATGCGGCAATCATCCGCTGTTCACCTTCCCAGTGCAGCACCTCGCCCTGTTCCGTGACGTAATGACGCAGCACATCGCCTGCGGCATGGCTGAGCGCCTGCTCATCCGGGGTGGCAGTGGTGGTTTCGCTGGCGTGGGGAGCGTGATGTGTCAGACCGACCCCGACAATCGCCACGTCCAGTTTGTCCCACAGCGAGGTAATCTGCTGCACGCCAGGGTCACAGAGGAACGCATCACGCAGCACTGGCGACGAGATATAGGGTGCATGCAGAAAGTGGGGGGTACCCTCCATCTGTTCTGCGGCCTGACGCACAAATTCGTTAATCTGAAAATGCGCTGCAGCCTGCTGCATACCACCGTTCAGCGCCACCGTCAGCACCCCCGGCAGGCGCGGCAGGCCAGATAACGTCACTTCACGTACCGCCCGTCCCCAGCCAATACCTACCACCGACCCGCTGACCAGATCGGCCTGCTGGAGCAATGAGGCCAGCGGCGCGTTGAGTGCGCTAAGGACGTTAGCGGGGGGCGACTCCACCACGGCGGCGGTTTTTAACCCCAGTCGCGCAATCAGATCGGCCGTGATCTCTTCAGGTGAGGTGAGCTCAATCACCTCTATGCGCACAATCCCCGCTGCACGCGCTTTGGTGAGCAGGCGCGAAATGGTGGCGGTGGACACCCCCAGTTTTTTAGCGATATCGACCTGCGACATATCGGACTGATAGTGCAGCTTCGCCACCATGTGCATCATCGCCCGCGTGGTGGCGGGATCTTGTAAAAGAGGCTCTTTCAGGGTTGTAATTCCTTTCTGCAATGTATTACACTCACTTCATCGGTTGGAGAATTATTGCGCAACACCAGAAAAATTGCAACGTGCACAGGTGGCTGAAACCCCTGACAGGACTGGAGATTCACCGGCAACAGCCCGGCGTCGTGCACACAGGCTTAAAGGTAACTTTCGGGTCGTCAATGACGGCTTTTTACCCCTGTATCTCTATAACGGAGCACATCTCATGTCACACATGTCCACTTCTGAACTGCGCGGTTATCAGCAAATTTGCGGCAGCAATGGCGCGATGCTGGTGATTGCGTGCGACCAGCGCGGCGCAATGCGCACCCTGTTAAGCGCCGATCCCGAACAGCAAAAATCCATTTCCGAGCAGCAGCTCGGCGGTATCAAAGCCGATATTACCCGCTATCTCGCCAGTCAGGCCTCCTGCGTGCTGGTGGATGCCGTCTGCGCGGTACCTGACCTGGTCGATGACGGGATTATCGCTCGCGATACTGCCCTACTGATCGGCCTTGATGCCTCCGGCTTCGATACGACACCTGAAGGCTACCGTAACTCGCGGCTGGTTGAGGGGATCAGCGCCCGCCGCGTGCGCGAACTGGGTGCTAACGGGGGTAAAATTATGGTCTACTTACGCGCCGACCGCCCGGATGCCAATCAACATAATCTTGATATTCTGCGTCACTGCATTGAAGACTTTGCCCGCGAAGACCTGCTGCTGGTGGTTGAGTTTCTCACCTATCCGCTGCCGGACGAAACGGATGAAGCTTATAAAAGCCGGGTACCGTCGCTGATCTATGAAGGGACCCGACTGTCGCTGGATCTGGGGGCCAAAGTGCTGAAGATCCCCTATCCGGGTTCCGCTAAAGCCTGTGCCGATATCACGGCGCTTGCCGGCGATGTGCCGTGGGCCGTACTCTCGGCGGGGGTGGATCACAGCACGTTTCTGACCCAGGTGGCCGATGCCATGAGTAACGGGGCGTCGGGGGTGATTGCCGGGCGAGCCTTATGGAAAGACTGTATTTCGCTGGACAGTCGCGTCACCCGCGAAAAGCTTGAGACGCTGGCCATCCCGCGTCTGCGTGAGATCCAGGCCGTCATCGGACAGTATTTCCATGCCCGTACCACAGAGGAAAAAACCAGCCATGCCTGAACAGCCTGTCTTGCAGCACTCTGCCCAGCAGCCCGGCGCTAAACGCCTGGTGATGGTCAACGGCGTACCCGCGTCGGGAAAAAGCCATATCGCGACCCGTCTGGCAACGGAGACCGGCTGGCCGCTGCTGACGCTGGATCAGATCAAAGAGCCGTTTATGCGTCAGATTGACGGAATTGATCGTCCGATGAACCGCAGGCTGGGCATCGCCGCTTATCAGGTAATCTGGTCGATCATTGCCGCCGCGCCAGCGGGTAACACCTTTATCGTCGATGCGTGGTTTGGCTTCCAGCCAAAAGCAGATCTGGCCGCTTTTATTCATACGGCGGGCATTGAATGCGTGGCGGAAGTCTGGTGCCAGATCCCAGGGGTGCTGGCTGCAAAGCGTTACAGCGACAGACTGGGGGTACGATTACCGGGCCATCCGGGAGCGGAATATGTGGCAGAGCTGCAACAACTGGCCGACAGAGCCGAACCGATGCAACTCGGGCCGGTATGGGTTGCCGATCAGCGTAGCGAGATCGACTTCACACGGTTAATTCACTGGCTGCAGGAGAATTTAAATCAGGTTTAGTTAATGCATTCATTTAGCCATAAATAACCAGGATTAATCCTGAATATTGACGGTATATTTAATGAATTTTGTTACGACTGGTTTAATTAACCAGTGCGAAGCTATGGCTATTAATATAATTAGTTGATGTTAAATTATTTATTATTAAATAAGTCAGGCCGATCACATTTTTATCTTTTTGCAAAAAGTATAGTGAATTAACTCTCTGAATCATGAATAGGGCAACGATGTATGTTAACCGACTGGATTAATCACAGTAACCTGAATCTGTTAACGCATACGGATAACTGGCGTAAAGCGGTAGAGATCGCACTGCAACCGATGATCGATAATGGTGCAGTTCAACCACGATACCTAAACGCTATTTATGATATGCATGAACAGATTGGTCCCTATTATGTGCTGGGCGAAGGGATTGCTATGCCACATGCCCGGCCGGAAGAAGGGGTGAATCATACCGGGCTCTCTTTATTAATTGTTTCAGAAGGCGTGAGTTTCGGCAGCGAAGATAATGACCCGGTATATATCATATTTGCTCTGGCCGCTATCGACAGCCACTCGCATATTGAAATGATCGCCAGCCTGTCACAGCTTTTTTGTGAGGATAATGTAGTTGAACAGCTAAGACAGGCACGGGATAAAGCTGCGGTAATGAAGATTCTTCAGCAGTTCTGAACCGCATCAGGGCAGGGATGCCCGTCATCATACCCGCAGTCAGTGGTCGCGGACTTACAGACACTTTATAAGGTATGCCTGATGAAAAAATTATCTATTCTGGCCGTATGCGGTGCCGGACTTGGCAGCAGTTTTGCCTGTGAAATGAGTATTGAAGCGGCTCTGAAAGATCTGGGTGTGGATGCTGATTTATCTCACTGTGATATTTCCAGCGCCACCTCGTCACGTGCGGATATTATCATGACCGGGGAAAACTTCCGTTCGCAGTTTCAGCATTACACCATTAACTCCACCATCATTTATCTCAAGCGACTGGTGGACAAAAATGAAATAAAACTAAAACTAGAGCCTGTTCTGAAAGAGAAAGGCTATCTTATTTAATTTCCTTTTTAATCTTAACCAATAATCCAAAATATTTTTGCGGCATCGTGCCGCTTAAATATAAAGGGTAACTGTGCCAAAAAACAGGGGAGTACTATGTCTTTCCTTACTTTTATTGTCCATGATGTGCTGGGGCAGGCGTCAATTCTTATTTCATTGATTGCCATGATCGGTCTTATCGCCCTGAAAAAAAGCCCGGGTCAGGTTATCACCGGTACATTAAAAACATTACTGGGTTTCTTAGTGCTGCTGTCCGGGGCCAGTATTATTGTCGCCACGCTGACCTTCCTGGGGGATATCTTCCAGAAAGGGTTTAATATGCGCGGCGTGGTCACCGATGTCGGTTCTATCGCCGGGATCGCGCAGCAGACGCTGGGGCGCGAAACGGCGCTGATTATGGTGGTCGCCTTTGTGGTCAATATCCTGATTGCCCGCCTGACGCGCTATAAGTACATCTTCCTCACCGGTCAGGCTTCGCTGTGGATGGCGACGGTATGCTCGGTGATCGGCTATATGGGCGGTCTGCGCGGCGTGGAGCTGATCCTGCTCGGCGGAGGGATTGCCGGGGTGATGGCGGTGCTGATGCCCGCGATTGCTCAGCCGATCGTGCGCAAGATCACCGGAGGGGATGACATTGCCCTCGGCCATTTCTGCACCATTGGCTATATGGTGCAGGCCGGGGTGGCGAAAGTGACCGGGGATGTCAGCAAAAGTACGGAAGACGTGGAACTGCCGCAGGCGCTGTCGTTCCTGCAGGATACCTATCTGTCGATGATGGTAGTGATGATCCCGATCTATCTGATCCCGGCGATTGCCGCAGGTCCGGAAGTGGTGGCGGCCTCCTCAAACGGTGTCAATTATCTGGTCTATGCCTTCCTGCAGGCGATCCAGTTTGTGGTTGGCGTCTATGTTCTGCTGGCGGGTGTACGCCTGCTGCTGGCTGAAATTGTTCCGGCATTTCGCGGCATCGCGCTGCGCATCGTCCCGGATGCGGTTCCGGCTCTCGACTGTCCGGTACTGTTCCCCTATGCGCCTAATGCGGTCATTATCGGTTTTATCTCCACTACAGCCGGGGCGGTGATCGGCATGTTTCTGTTTCCGTGGGTGGGGTTAGCGATGATCCTGCCGGGTATGCTGACCAACTTCTTTGCCGGCGGCACTGCGGGGATCTTCGCTAATGCCGTGGGGGGACGACGCGGTGCAGTGATTGGCGGCGTATTCCACGGGCTGTTTATCACGCTGTTGCCCGCGCTGTTACTGCCGCTGCTCGGCCAGTATGGCTTCCAGAACGTGACCTTTAGCGACTCGGATGTGATCGGCGTCGGGCTGGTGTTCGGCCATATTCTTAACTTCTTCCACTAACTGATTCAGGAGGATTTATGGACGCGATTGAGAAGATCTTACAGCAGGAACTGCCGGCGAAAGCCTGTGCTGAGGCGCTGAATGAGCTGGGTAAGCAGTTTATGGCGCAGCAGGACAGCGACAGTGCCATCCAGTGCTGGGAGCAGAGCATGGCCCGCTACGGCAAGCCGGGTTTTGCCCAGGCCCAACTGATGAAGGCTTACAACGCGAAGCGTCGTGCCTGCTCACAGGCGGGTGACGGCCATGGCGTGGAGCTGTACTCAGAGAAAATCGACGGGTTGATGCAGCAGAGTAAGGATGCGATCCGCTACGGTTTTTGAACACGGACCCTAAAAGGGCCGGGCATGCCCGGCCCCTGGTGGTCACGATTTTGCCGTGCCGGGCATGTTGGTTCGATTGTCGTAGGGGTCAGGCATGCCTGACCCGCATTTCACCTGACGCAAATTTGACGATCAGAAATCCATCTTGACGGTGAACTGCACTTCACGTGGATCGCCAATCTGGTTGGACAGATTATTGGTGGCGATCGACGAGGTGTAGTACGTTTTGTCGAACAGGTTCTTCACGTTAACCTGCAAGGTCACCGGGTTCTGCGTTTTAATTTTATAAGACGCAAACGCATCCGCCACCGCGTAGCCCTGTAAGGAGTAGTCCTCGCCATTGTCACCGGAACGACGGCTGACCGCATGACCGCCGCCACCAACGGTGAGCGTATTGCCGCCGATCACGTTGTGGAAGTCATAAGTCAGGAACAGTGAACCGGTGTGACGCGGCACGTTAGGCAACATCTTGCCCTGGTAATCGGGGTCTTCCATCACTTTGGCATCGGTATAGCCGTAGCTGGCAATCACATTGACGTTCTGCGTCAGCGCACCCGCCACATCCACTTCTACCCCTCGCGAACGCACTTTTCCGGCGGTTTTCGCCACGCTCTCGCCGTTAACCGTGTCGGTGTACAGCACGTGGCTCTTATCGATATTGAACATCGTCACGTTGGCGGTCACACCGCTGAACAGGTCAAACTTGGCACCCACTTCATAGGCGGTGGCGGTTTCCGGCGGCAGTTCACCGATGTAGCTGGCAATCGAATACTGCGGCATAAACGAACGCGAAACGTTACCGAAGAACGAGATATTCGGCGTGGCTTTATACACCAGACCAAATTTCGGCACCCACGCGCTGTCGCGGCTGTCAGTGTTGACGTTGAACGGGCGGCCTTTACCGGCATATTCGCTAAAGGTGGTGTAGCGCATGGCGCTGACCGCAATCCACTTATCGGTCAGGTAGAGCGAGTCCTGTACGTAGGCAGAGTAACTGACCTGCTGGATGCGCTGATCGCTGTCGGCGGCCGATACCGTAGTGCATTTCCCGGTGGTCCCGTAGGAAGGGGTGTAAATATTGAAATCTTTCACGTTCTTACAGCGGATCATATCGGTGCGCAGCAGATCGTAATTCTCATACGACAGCCCGGTCAGGATCTCGTTATAGAAACCCCCGATCGCGACATCACCCTGCAAATCGAAGCGCGCGGAGTGCTGGCGCTGGGTCGATCCCTGGGTGGCATCGACACGACGCGTCAGGTTGCCGGTGGCGGAATCATAGGCCATCACCCGCGCCTGGTTATCGCTGTATTTGTCCTGGCTGAAGCTGTAATCGAACTTCGCCGTCCACTGATTATTGATGCGGTACTCGGTATTCAACTGGGCCAGATCCGACTCACCGTCTGTGATGTTATAGGCTTCATCGAAACGGGTTTCGCGATTCACATTCACCGCATGGCCGGTATTCAAATCGAAAATGGTGCCGCGGTCGAATGGAGTGCTGTAGTTACGATGTGAGTAAGCAACGGTCACCGTGGCATCATCGCCAAACCAGGTCAAAGACGGGGCAATAAAGCTGCTGCGCTCTTTGCCGAAATTACGCCAGTAATCTTCATGCTGATAAGATCCGATCAGGCGGTAAGCAAGGTTGGTGCCTTCAATCGGGCCGGTAACATCCACGCTGCCGGTGCCGCCGCCAAAGCTGGTGGAGGTGCCCTGAATCGAGCCACCGAAGGTTTTTTCCGGGCGTTTAGTTATCACATTGATCAGGCCGCCGGGATCGAGAATACCGTACAGCGTTGAGGCCGGGCCTTTCAGCACTTCAACGCGATCGGTCGCGGCGTTAAAGCTGCGCGGCAGCACGGTTTTCAGGCCGTTGGTCATCACCGAACCATCGCGGTTGCTGCCAAAGCCACGGCGCACGAACGCATCCTGCGTGCCACCGAGCGTGTTGGTCTGAACCACGTTGCTGACGTTGTTCAGCACTTCGTCCAGCGTGGTGGCGTGCTGATCCTCAATCACCCGGTCGCTGACGGTGTTCACCACCTGCGGAATATCCAGCAGCGGGGTAGTGGTCAGCGTGGCGGTGGAAGAGTTCAGCGGCTGATAGCCGGAGGTCATTGGCTGGTCGGCATCGGCTATGCTGGCTTCGACCGTCAGCGTGCCACTCTCATTGCTGCTGTCGGCATCGCTTTTGTGCTGGTTGCTGGCTGGCGTACCTGCTGCCATCGCCACCGGCGCTGTCAGTACCCCGATAAAGAGCATTGAAAACAGTACGCGCCCTTTTTTCCCCAGAAAAGAAGGTGATAATTCAGTCATTTATTGTCATTTCCGCAAGCTTTCCCATTCCCTGTTGAATGAGAAGAGGTGTGTTGTTTTCATTGCCCGATGGGTTGCGTCACGCGCAGTTCTATCCGTTAAACCTGGTTCTCGTGGCCCGGATATGTAATTGAGAATCATTCAACCATGCTGTTATGTAGTAGTAAATGCAAAAATTATCAAAAAAACCGACAAGCCGATTGCCACTGAATTATCACTTTCGCATTGCGGGTATTATTTTTTAATTCATTGATAAATAGATTAAATAATTTTATACCCGGCATATTTTTATGGCTTTTATCACCGGGTATCGCTCTGTCAGTAAGCTCTCTTTTAATTCTTGACTACTACAGGCATTCTACGCATGATCGGAAAACGAATGAGATTTATTTTTATTTAAGACGTACACGCGCGCTGGCCTGGCTGCCACGCCGTTGCGGTGCAGGAGCGCCAGATGCCACAGCGGGTGGAAAAGACAGCAGGTGCACACCAGGCGCCCGCTGAACAGGGTATTGTCCTCGACCAGCTCTCTGCCGGTTATGGCAAAAAAGTCATTGTTGACGGTGTCAGCCTGACCATTGAACACGGAAAAATGACCGTGCTGGTGGGCGCGAACGGCTCCGGTAAATCCACGCTGCTGACGACGATTGCCCGTATGCTGGCCCCCCTCGACGGCTGCGTTCGCCTTGACGGTAAAATCATCCACGATCAGCCCACTAAAGCGGTGGCGCGCCAGCTGGGCATGTTGCCGCAATCGCCGCTGTTGCCGGATGGACTCACCGTGTTTGAACTGGTGTCACGCGGGCGCTATCCCTGGCAGAACCTTATGCGGCAGTGGTCAGCCGAAGATGAAGAGGCGGTACACGATGCCCTGCGGATGACCGGCACGCTGGAGTTTGCCCATTTACCCGTCGACAGCCTGTCCGGCGGCCAGCGCCAGCGCTGCTGGATTGCGATGGCGCTGGCACAGCAAACCGCCACTATCCTGCTGGACGAACCGACCACGTTCCTCGACCTGCGCTATCAGGTCGATATTCTTGAACTGCTGCATGACCTGACGCGGCTGCATGGCCGTACCGTTGTCGTCGTGCTGCACGACCTGAACTTTGCCGTGAACTACGCCGATACAGTGGTATTCCTGCGACAGGGGCGCCTGGAGGGGGTGATACGCGAAGGAGAGCACTGTACACCTGCGTTGATCAAAGCGGTGTTTGATGTTGACGTGCAGATGTCGGTAAACCCGCTGACCGGCAAACCCTTCTTTATGCCGTTCCGTGCCCCCGGTGAGCGCACCGGATGAGTGATTTTGCTGTGGTGGTACGCCGTCGTCGCGCCCGTTCGGGCGTGGCACTGATCATCCTGCTGCTGACCCTGCTGGGCTGCGCGCTGATCCACCTCGGGCTGGGGGCGCGTTATATCGGCCCCGGTACGGTATTGCAGGCGCTGCTGGAATTTAACCCACGTAACTTTGACCACAAGGTGATCGTGGACCTGCGGTTGCTGCGACTGGTTGCTGCACTGCTGACCGGTGCGGTGCTGGGCGTGGCCGGAGTGCTGCTCCAGGCGGTGATCCGCAACCCGCTGGGCGAACCCCATATCCTCGGGCTGAATGCCGGGGCGGCACTGGCAGTAGTCATTGCATCGGCGCTGGGTGGCCAGTGGGGCGGACTGCTGTTGGGTCGTCCGCTGATTGCTGCCGGAGGCGCTGCCGCGTTGTTTGCGCTGGTGATGCTGCTGGCATCTGCCGGGCGTACCGGTCTGACGCCACTGAAGGTTACTCTCTGTGGCGTGGCGGTCTCCTCTTTTGCCTCGTCAGTCACGGCGGCTATCCTGATCCTCGATGAACAAACGCTGATGGAAATACGCACCTGGCTGGCGGGCGATCTTGCCGGGCTAAGCTGGGCGGTGACGCGCGCCGCTGCGCTGCCGGGTGCGGTGGGGATGGTTCTGGCACTGTGGATTGCCCCGCGTCTGAATGTGCTGGCACTGGGCGATGTGATTGCCAGCGGGCTGGGGGTAAATAGTGTCCGTACCCGGCTGCTGGGGCTGCTCGCTACCGCGCTGCTGTGCGGTGCGGCGGTGTCGGTGGCAGGCCCGATCGGGTTTATTGGTCTGGTGGTGCCGCATATCGTGCGGCGGCTGATCACCGATGATATTCGCCTGGCCATCCCGCTGTCGGCCTTGTGCGGCGCACTGTTGCTGCTGCTGGCGGATATTGCCGCCCGCACGCTGATTGCCCCTCAGGAACTGGCAACGGGCGTGATGACGGCGCTGGTCGGTGCGCCGGTGTTTATCTTTATCGCATCGAGATTTTTTAAATGAAAATGTCGCTTCAGCGGTTGGGCTATCGGCGCTGGCAGTGGGGGGCCTTTAGCCTGCTGCTGCGCCCGCGAGCTCTGGCCTGCGCTGCGCTCCTGGCGGTGCTGGTGCTGGCGTTAGTGATTTTTGGCGTTACCCAGGGTTCGCTGCCCGTCCCGGCATCGGCCATTGGCCGGGCGCTGTTCTACCCGCAACCGCTGCCGTCACAGCAGGACTACATTGTCTGGGATATTCGTCTGCCGCGCCTGCTGATGGCCGCCCTGAGTGG
Organism: Erwinia sp. Eh17-17; assembly: GCF_039675725.1. NCBI lineage: Bacteria > Pseudomonadati > Pseudomonadota > Gammaproteobacteria > Enterobacterales > Erwiniaceae > Erwinia > Erwinia sp. Eh17-17. The sequence goes on from NZ_JBDFQT010000006.1 coordinate 175,228, forward strand.
GGCGATGCTGGGGATGGCGGGCGCTGCGATGCAATCTATTACCCGTAATGGGCTGGCCGATCCGGGGCTGATCGGGGTGAAAGAAGGCACCAGCGCGGTGGTGTTGGCGCTGATCCTGTTGTTCCCGTCGCTCGGTCTGCTGTGGCGGCCGCTGGCGGGGATGGCGGGCGGACTGCTGGTGGCGCTGCTGGTGGTGGCACTGGCGCGAGATTTCACGCGTCCCCGTTTTATTCTGATCGGCATCGGCGTTTCCTGGGCATTCTCGGCCGGGATCGGGGTATTTATGACCACCGCAGACGTGCGCGATGTGCAGACGGCGCTGGTGTGGATGGCGGGCAGCCTGCATGCCGCGACCTGGTCGCTGGTGGCCGTTGCCGCCTGCTGGGCGCTGCCGGGCGCGATGATCCTGTTTCTTACTGCCCGTGCATCTGATGTGGTGCTGCTCGGCAATCAGGCGGCCAGTGGGCTGGGCGTGCGGCTACAGCATCTGGCGTTGATCCGCTTTGCCGCGCCAGTCCTGCTGACGGCGGCCAGCGTCTCCTGCGTGGGCAGCCTGGGGTTTGTCGGGCTGATCGCCCCGCATATGGCGCGTTTTCTGCTGCGCGGCGGGCAGGTTGCGCTGCTCAGCGGCAGCGCGCTGATTGGGGCGTTGCTGGTGCTGGGCACGGACACGATCGGGCGGCTGGCCTTTGCCCCGTTGCAAATACCGGCAGGCATTGTGATTGCTCTGGTGGGCGGGCCGTTTTTCCTGCTGTTGCTCTGGCGCCGTCGTGATGTTTTGTAACCGGGCGAGGCGTGTCTCACCCTGGGTTGGGGGCGAACATGGCGATCCGTATAACACAATTTATCTGGGACTTATGATGCGTATTCTGACTGTTCTACTGCTGTTGGTGGCGGCTTCGGCGGCTGCGGCCGTGCCCACGCAAACCTTTACCGATGACCTGGGCCGTACGGTGGTCGTGCCGCTGCATCCGAAACGTATTGTCTCGCTGCACGATCTGGATATCACCATTCCCCTGATTGAACTGGGTGTACCGCCTGTTGCCAGCCACGGACGCACGCGCCCGGACGGCAGCCATTTTCTGCGTTCGAGCGGTCTGCTCACCGGTGTGGATTTCGATAACTCGTCTATTCAGTTTATCGGCACTGCCGATATGGATATTGAAGCGATTGCTGCGGCCAAACCGGATCTGATCATCACTGAGCCAGCCCGCAATGTGGCGGTTGAACAGCTGGAGAAAATTGCCCCTACGGTGAGTATTGATCACCTGAAAGGTGGTGCACCGCGTATCTATAGCAAGCTGGCGCAACTGACTGGCAGCCAGGCACAGCTCGCGATTCTGGAACGCCGCTACCAGGAACAGATTAAACAGCTCAAGCACGTGGTGGATACGCAGCACATTACCGTATCGGTGTTGCAGGCCAACAATGGCAAGCTCACCGTGCATCACAGCTACCATTCGCTTGGGCGGGTGCTGCGCGATGCCGGTTTTCGTTTTCCTCCGTTGGTGGACGCGATCCCAGAGGGAGGAAGGATCGATGTCAGTGCAGAAAGATTACCTGAGTTGGATGCCGATTATATTTTTGATACCTGGCGTGCTGATACCGGAGGTAAACCCGCCGATGAGATCGCCGATATGAATCGGGTCATGCCGGGGTTCTGCGATTTCTTACGCGCCTGTCGCGAAGGACATTACATTTTATTGTCACGCGACGAAGTGATCTCGAACTCTTATGCCTCGCTGGGGCTGCTGGTGGCACAGGTGCAGTCGCATCTTTCCGGGCGCACGCTGCCGGAAAAAGCGGGGCAGCCATGAGTTTGTCTACCGGGCGCAGGCGTGTGGATCTGTACGGCGAGCGTTTTCGCGCACGGGCGCATCAACTCTCCCCACGGTTATATGCGGTGGCCAGCTACATCAACGAGCACCGTCATGTGGTGCTGGAGAATACGGCGATGGAGATCGCCGCAGCGACGCAGAGTTCAGATGCGACGGTAATCCGCGCCATGCAGGCGCTGGGTTTCGCCGGGTTACGTGATTTAAAGCTGACTATCGAGCGTTTCCTGGGGCCAGGGATCAACTCAGCGGAGAAGATGAATACCACGGTCAGCGCGCTGTCCTGCGATATTAATGCCAGCATAGATTTTGTGGTGGAAGGGCATCAGCGTGCATGTGAAGCGCTAAGTGAACCGCAGAATCGTCGGGCGATGGCACAGGCCGTCGCTCTGCTGGCCGAGGCGCGACAGGTGGCGATTTTTGGGATTGGGGCTTCCGGTATTCTGGCTGACTACACGGCGCGATTATTAACGCGTATCGGTACGCCTGCGTATGCGCTGAATCGTACCGGAATTTTGCTGGCGGAACAGTTGTTAGATCTCCAACGCGGCGATGTGCTGATCATGATGGGTCAGAAATCGGCGCATCGCGAAGGGCTCACCACGCTGGCGGAAGCGCGACGGCTGGGGATCCCTGCCATCTTACTGACCAATGCGCCGGACTCCCGTTTTAGCCGGGAAGCGCATACGGTGATCGCCGTGCCGCGCGGTGGGGAAAACGGCAAAGTCCCTCTGCACGGTTCCGTCCTGCTCTGCCTGGAGATGCTGGTCATGTCGCTGGCGTCTACTGCCCCGCAGAAAACCATGAAGTCGATGAAGCGCATTCAGGATCTGCATCGGTCGATTGGTAAATCGGGGGGGAAGAAGGGCTGATTTATCGCTGATAAACCGTCATTCGGCCTATCAGGGCTATCCGAAACGCGGACACGCCGTAAACCCATCCCTGGGGGCTCGTGTTCGCGCATCCCTGCGCTCAACGGTCCGCTAACCCGGATAGCCCCGATTGCCATTTAGCACGGTGTTGCTGTGACTTTTTTCAACAGCGACGATGTTGTCAGACAGGGACCACAAAGGGACAGGTTAGCCGGGCCTCCGCCGCATGGATGCGGCGGCTGGAGCCTCCAGGGATGAATTTACGGCGTCCCGGCGTTCTGCCCTTTGTGGTCCTGTGACACCACATCACCGCAACACGTTACAGATCCGCACCGTTGCTGGCGATCACCTGCTTATACCAGTCGAAGCTTTTCTTCTTCGAACGCGCCATGGTGCCGGTACCGTCATCATTTTTATCCACATGGATAAAGCCATAACGTTTGTTGTACTGGCCGGTGGTGAATGACACGCAGTCCAGGCAGCCCCACGGGGTATACCCCATCAGCTCAACGCCATCTTCCAGCACCGCAATTTTCATCTGCTCAATATGGGCTTTCAAATAGGCGATGCGGTAGTCATCGTTGATCTGGCCATCGGCTTCGACGGTATCGTAGGCACCAAAGCCGTTCTCGACGATAAACATCGGTTTCTGATAGCGCTCCCAGAAGGCATTCAGCGTATAGCGCAGACCCACCGGGTCAATCTGCCAGCCCCAGTCGGAGGCTTTCACATGCGGGTTCGGGCGGCTGCCGCGGAAGCCTTCAATGTGGCGGCCATCGTCGCTGTCTTTGGCGGAAAACTGCACCGCGTTACTCATGTAGTAGCTGAAGCCCAGGTAGTCGGCACAGCCGTCGCGCAGCGCCTGCTCATCGCCCGGCTCCATCTCAATCTGGTAGCCCTTACGCGCCCACTCTTTCAAAATGTAGGACGGGTAGTAGCCGCGCAGATGCACGTCACCGAACAGATAGCGTTCGCGCATTGATTCCTGGGCAAACATCACATCGTCCGGATGGCATGACCACGGATAGAGCGGCACGATGGCCAGCATACAGCCGATCTGCAGCTCAGGGTTGATCTGGTGCCCCAGCTTCACCACCTGCGCACTGGCGACGAACTGGTGATGCAGTACCTGATACATCGCCTGCTCCGGTTTTTCGTGATCGTTGAAAATCACCCCGGAGTTACAGTAACCAAACAGCGGATAGCGCCAGTTACGCTGGTTATTGATCTCGTTAAAGGTCATCCAGTATTTCACTTTGTGCTGATAGCGTTTCAGCACGACTTCGCTGTAGCGCACAAAGAAATCCACCACTTTGCGGTTCAGCCAGCCGCCGTACTCCTTGACCAGATGCACCGGCATCTCGAAGTGGGACAGGGTGATGACCGGTTCGATGCCGTGCTTCAGCAGTTCGTCAAACAGGTCGTCATAGAACTGTAAACCCTCTTCGTTGGGTTCCTGCTCATCGCCTTTCGGGAAGATGCGCGTCCAGGCAATTGAGGTACGAAAACACTTGAAGCCCATCTCGGCAAACAGCGCGATATCTTCTTTATAGCGATGGTAAAAATCCACCGCCAGGTGGTTAGGGTAGTGGTGTGCCGGATCAATACCGTCGGTGATCACGCGGTCTACGCCGTGTGCGCCGCCGGACAGGACATCGACAATACACGGGCCTTTACCGCCCTGATCCCAGCCGCCCTCAACCTGGTGTGCCGCTACCGCGCCGCCCCATAAAAAATCTTTTGGTAATTGCTGCTCTGACATAATCCGTCCTTTCTGGTGAGATTAACAACGTCTGTAAAAAAACCGTGCCGCAGGGCACGGTGAGAATTAATAATCGATCTCTTTCTCTAAATTCGCGCCATTGGTGTTGATCACGCGCTGATACCAGCTAAAGCTTTTCTTACGGTAGCGCGCCAGATCTTTCAGATCGTGCTCGTCACGGTTAACGTAGATAAAGCCGTAGCGCTTGCTGATCCCCTGATGAGTGCTGACCAGATCGATCGCCGACCACGGGCAGTAACCGAAGATCGCCACTCCGTCGCTAATCGCCAGCTGTAGCTGCGCCAGATGATCGCTGAGATAGGCAATGCGATAGTCGTCATGGACCTTATTGCCGGCGGCCAGCTCGTCGAAGGCACCCAGGCCGTTTTCGGTGACGATCAGCGGCAGATGGTAGCGGTCATAGATCTCACGAGCGGTTATGCGGAAGCCGACCGGATCGACATACCAGTTAAACTGATTTTTCTTCAGGTGCGGGTTATTGGTGCCGACGTAAACGCTTTTGTCGATCCCCGCCATCTGCTGATCCACTTTCTGACTGCCTTCTCCTTCATTTTCCAGTTCGGCAGCGACGGTGGCGGAGGCGTAATAGTTAAAGGCGATAAAGTCCGGTTTTGCCTGCGCCAGCAGCGCCATCTCAGCGTCGGTGATGGTGGGCAACCAGCCTTTTTCCTGCATAAAACGCCAGGCAACGGTGTTGTAACGGCCACAGACAGCGAGGTCGAGGTACAGCCAGTTACGAATCGACGTGAAGTTACTGGCCGCCAGCACATCTTCCGGTTTAGAACTGGCCGGATAGACGCAGGAGATGTTTGGCGCCGGGCCGATTTTTGCCGCTGGCAGCATCTCGTGGCAGGCGATCATCGCTCGCGCCTGGGCCAGCATCATATGGTGATTCTGCTGGTACAGGGTTTTATGCGGGTCAGGAGTCCCCTCCGGTAGCGTACCAATGACATCCCCTTTGAGGATCATCATGTTTTGCTCATTGATGGTCAGCCAGTATTTCACCCGGTCGCCGTACAGCGCAAAGCAGGTGCGGGCAAAATGCTCAAAGGCCGCGATAGTGGCCGGGTCGGACCAGCCGCCTTTTTCCTGCAGCGCCCACGGCAGATCGAAATGGTACAGCGTGACCAGCGGCTCAATGCCTTTATCGGTCAGGGCGGTAATCAGTTTCTGATAAAACTCGACCCCTTTGGCATTGATTTCACCGGTTCCCTGCGGGAACAGACGGCTCCATGAGATCGACAGACGGTAGGTTTTCAGGCCCAGTTCAGCGAACAGTGCCACATCCTCAGCGAAGCGGTGGTAGTGATCGCTGGTGACGGTAAAGTCGGTCAGGCGTGGATCGAAACGGGCTTTATCAATGACCGATGGCCCTTTACCGTCCTGGTCTGAAGCTCCTTCAACCTGATAGGCCGAGGTGGACGCTCCCCATAAAAATCCGTCAGGGAAGGGCGTAAGCTCGCGGTATTGCATCCTGTTCTCCTTAGGTGTTTATCGGGTCAGGTGTACCTGACCCGTGCCGTACAAAATTATCAGGCGTGGGCCGACTGGAAAATGTAGGGGCTGACCCTCTTTTTCAGTCAGCCGTTGTTTTTCAATGTGGCAATCTCGCGGTGCAGAATGATGATCTCTTCGGCCAGTTCGCGGCACAGCATGGCGTTCATCAGATGGTCCTGCGCATGGACCAGAATCAGATTTACCGGCACCTTGCCGACGCCCTCATCAGCGCCGATCAGCGCGGTCTGAATTTTATGGGCGGCCCTGGCGGCAGCGCTCGCGGCGCTCAGTTGGGCATCCGCTTCCTGCCAGTCATAACTGCGTGCGGCACGCAGCGCCTGCATCGAGCAGGAACGCGCTTCACCAGCGTGAATAATCAACTCCATTACCGTGGTTTCCATATCCATCATCAGTTCTCCACTGCTTTCAGTTCATCGCCCGCTGTGGGGGTTTCCTGCTTTAACAGCTCGCGCTCGTACATTTTGAAGAAGGGGTAGTAAATCAGTGTTGAGACCATAATCAGCACGCCGACCAGAATCACCGCGCGGAAATCCCAGCCGGTGGACCAGGCGGCCCCGATCGGGCCGGGTGTGGTCCAGGGAGCCAGCGACACCACATGGTTCACCAGATCAGTGCGCGTAGCCACCCACGCAATGATGGCGTTGACCAGCGGGGCGGTGATAAACGGAATAAACAGCAGCGGATTCATGACCACCGGTGAACCGAAGATAATCGGCTCATTGATGTTAAACATGCTTGGCACCAGGCCCAGCTTGCCGATGGAGCGCAGGTGCGCTGAGCGGCTGCGCAGGTACAGGAACACCAGCCCCATGGTGGAACCGGACCCCCCGACCACGATAAAGAACTGCCAGAACGGCTCGATAAAGATCTGCGTAATCGGCTGCCCGGCATTCAGCTCCTGCTGGTTAATGCCGAGATTGGTCAGCCAGAACGCCTGCAAAATACCGCCGACGATTACCGCGCCGTGGATGCCGGCAAACCACAGCAGATGGCACAGCAGCACGGCAATCAGCACCGCAGGCAGCGAGTCGGAAGCGGAGATAATCGGTTTAAAGACAGCCATAATTGCCTGCGGCAACAGCATACCGAACTGATCCTGCACCAGCAGGCTGAGCGGGAACAGCGTCAGGAAAATAGCCAGAATGGGGATCAGCAGGTCAAACGACTGACGGATTTTCGGCGGCACCTGCTCTGGCAGCTTGAAGCCAATATGGTGCTTTTGCAGGAAATGCATCAGCTCGGTGGAGTAGAGACTGACGAGGATCGCGGTGAAGATACCTTCTCCGCCCAGCGAGCCGACCGGCAGTGCGCCGTTGCTCTGCGGTGCCGCGACCAGCAGAAACGACATCAGGGACAGGCAGGCGGCCATAAAGCCGTTCATTTTGTAGCTGATGGCGAGGTTGTAAGAGATGGCGGCGGCGATATACACCGCCATAATGCCCATCGTCATATTGTAGGGCATCATAATCTGCGCGGAGTGGCGCTCGACCATTCCCAGCCACCAACGGGCGAAGGCCCACTGGCTGTCGGCACCAAACGGAGGATGGGCGAAAAGCAGCATAAACGAACCCACGATCAGGAACGGCATGGACGAGATAAATCCGTCTTTGATCGCCACCACGTGACGCTGGCTGGAGAGCCTGGCTGCGATGGGGCTGATCTGATTCTCGATCACGCCGAACAGGGACTCGCTAAAGCGACTCATTGGCGGGATCCGCCGTTCGCGATCATCGCCAGCGCTTCCGCGAGGATTTTCTCACCGTTCATCATGCCGTAATCCATGGTGTTGATCACCGCGATCGGCTTATTCAGTTCATCGGCCAGCGGCTTGAAATCCGCCAGTTTGTATTTGATTTGCGGGCCGAGAAGGCAGCAGTCGTAAGCCGCTATCTGCTCAGAAAATTCATCCAGACCGACCGCATTAATTTCGACGGCAATATTTTTTTCTTTTGCCGCTTTTTCCATACGCTGTACCACCATGCTGGTGGACATACCTGCGGCACAACAGAGTAAGATTTTATTCATGGTTGTTCTCCGGTCTGGGTTTCTTTAATAAATAGCCGAAACCGGACCGTTTCTGCAACCGGTTTCATATTCGATGATTTGTTCTGTGAGCGCGATCGCAAAGCCTGTTATGGTCCAGGCAAAACGGTGAATTTGTGCGGGTAATAAAGAGGGTGTGATGCCGTTTAACAGCGCATCGCGGCCCCCATAGCCCGGTAAAAAAACCCAGGAGAAGAGGCGATGAAAGCAGGCTTTTTTTACATTAAATACAATAATTTCATCCTGTTATCATCTGGCTTTGGGTCGGGGTGTAAAACAGGGTACTATAATGCTCAGAATCTTGATGTCAGGGAGCCACAATGATTACCATGCTGGATGTCGCAAAAAAAGCTGGCGTCTCGAAAGCGACCGTTTCCCGTGTATTAGCGGGCAACAGCTACGTCAGTAAAACGACCCAGGAACGGGTATTTAAAGCGATTGAAGAAACCGGCTATCGGCCTAATTTACTGGCGCGTAATCTGGCTACTAATAAATCCCAAAATATTGGTCTGGTAGTGACCAATACATTATATAACGGCCCCTATTTCAGCGAGCTGTTATTCCAGGCGGCCACGGTAACGGAACAGCATGGTCGCCAGCTGCTGCTGGCAGATGGCAAGCATGACGCGCGTCAGGAGCGCCAGGCCATTGAGTTTTTGCTCGACCTGCGCTGTGATGCGATCATCATCTATCCGCGCTTCCTCAATACCCGCGAACTGGATGAGATTATTGAGCAGACCAGCAAGCCCATTATTGTGGTGAACCGCCAGTTGGAAAAGCATCCGCAGCACTGCGTGATTGCCGCGCATGAGCAGAATACTTTTGATGCCGTTGATTACCTGGTCTCCCAGGGACATCGTGATATTGCCTTTATTTCCGGTTACCCCGGTTCTCCCACCGGTATCAGTCGCCTTAATGGCTACCGCAAAGCACTCCAGGCTCACCATCTCGCTTTTAACGATCGGCGGGTGGTGCAGGGAAGCTGGACGCTGCAAAGTGGATACCAGGCCGGTCAGGAACTTCTGGCAAAAGGGGCAGAATTTACCGCGCTGGTAGCGAGTAACGACGATATGGCCATGGGCGCCGCCAGGGCGCTGTATGCCGCGGGAAAGCGCATCCCAGAGGATGTCTCACTGCTGAGTTTCGATGATATTCCGATGGCGTCGTTCTTTGTTCCGCCGCTGACCACCGTCCATGTCCCGGTCGGAGAGATGATCAAACATACGCTGGAAAAAGTGGTGATGATGCTCGACGGGCAGCCAGGCGATCCACTGCCCGCTTTTAACGGCCAGCTTATCGTTCGTGATTCTGTGGTGGCCGGGCCTTATCTGGGGCGTACCTGACGATCCTTCCGCCAGCCGACAATGCTGGCTCTGACCCTGGAGTGATGCGGCGTGATGAACAGAAGGCTACCAGGTAGAATTTTATATCGTAAATTTTTGTTTTATAAGTTTAAGATGGTGGATTTATTTTTATTTCTGCCAGTCATTAACATTTCAATCTTTCTGCGCCGAAATAATAATGCCTTAATTTCTCATTACAATAATCTTTGTATAAATAAGTTATTATTGTCCATGAAATAGTTTCAGCTGAATTTTAATTCTCTCGTCTCATTTTTATTGATTTGAGGTAGGAATATTACGATAATGTGCAGATTGAAGAATTATCCTATTCACAAGTGAACGTCGTTAAGGAATGCGTACAGCTCTGCTGCCGGTAATCCTGTACCCGGTCGCCTCAAAGGAACTGAACCATGAGTGATATTAAACTTGATGATATTTCATCTGCCCACCCTGCTAATCATGGGATCACCCCCTATAAACATCATGACGATGAACTCGATCTGCTGGGGCTATTGAGTGTTCTGATTAGCCGCAAATTCACCATTGCCGCCTTTACCGGTCTGGCTCTGATAGTTGGGGCAGGCATCAGCTATATGATGCCGCAGCGCTGGACCAGCTCCGCCGTGCTGGTGCCGGCAGAGGCTTCCCAGCTGCGCAGTATGGATAAGATTCTGACTGAACTGACCGTGCTGGATATTAAAACGGATATTACACCGGATTCACTGCTTTCTGATTTTATGCGCAATTTTGATTCACGCACTCTGCGCGAAAAGTATCTGGTTAATACCACCTACTTTAAAGATCTGGTGAAAAATAAAGCAGATACTCCGGAGATGCGTAATCACCTGATTAACAGTATTTTGCAGGGAAATATTGTTTCGCACAGTTCGGCACAGGATAAAGACGCGGATAAGAAAGAGTATCGCTATTACGAAATCAAATATACTGCCGAAAACCCGACAGCCGCGCGCGACCTGCTGGAAGGCTACATTAATTATGTGACGGGCGTGGTCGAGAGTGAATTACATCAGCGCATCAGCTATCAGGTGGATATGCTGCGAGGGAAAGCCATCGGACAGTACAATCTTGATGTCAGCCGTGCGGAAAATGCGCACCGTATCAAGCTTGAACGTTTGCAGTATGCGCTGCAGATTGCCGACGCAGCGGGGCTGAAAAAACCGTCGTGGAGCAATGGCAGCACCATTCAGGATGACCCGGATTTTTCGGTGACGCTCGGTGCAGACGGTCTTGCGCGCAAACTTAAAATTGAGCAGTCGATTGACGACCCCGCCATGCTCAGCGCCGATTTACAGAATCGCCATCTGTATATTGAAAAGCTCAATAACCTGAAAATTAACGAGCTGCATGTGGAGCCGTTCAAATACATGCGTGCGCCGTATGAGCCGATTAGCCGGGACGCGCCAAAACGTTCGTTGATTGTGCTGCTGTTTGCTCTGGCAGGCGGGATTGCGGGCTGCAGCTATGTGCTGCTGAACCATGCGATGTCTCAGCGTCGTCAGACGATTGAAGTGTTTGCGAAACGACTGAACTAACAGTACACCGGGCAGCGCAGCATCGCTGCCCGGTTATTCAAATGCCTTAAACCGACGGTGCCACCGTCCGGTTGCGCAGCGCCAGCGCCAGCACGTAATAAATGACGCACGACACCAGCAGTGAATTTATCGTCGGCACCCCCCATTCGGTCATCAGGCCAACCACACTTCCGACCAGCGTAGCGATAATCGCCGTCCAGCCAATGGCTGGGGTTTCGCTATCCCCCGGCAGCTGTCCCAGCGCACGGCTTTTATCCAGCGCGGCGCGATGCGTGCGCAGCAGCAGATAATCGACCAGCATGATGCCGAGAATCGGTGGAAACACCACGCCCAGCACGGTGAGGAAATCAACGAAGCGGTCAAGAATACCGAGCACTGACAGCAGGGTACCCAGCAGGCCGATCGCCAGCGTGGTGTAACGATACTGAAGCCTCTTGCCACAAATCCCTTCGACGGCGTTAATCACCCCGAGGGAAGAGGAGTAGAGGTTTAAGTCGTTGACGCGCAGCGTGGAAAGGATCACCACCAGCAGCCCGACGCCGCCGGCGACCTGCGACATAATGGTCACGACATCGGCGGTTTGCAGCGTGCGGGCAATCATAATGGCCAGCCCGTTCACAATAAACTCCCCGGCGATAATCGTCATTAACGTGATGCCAGCAACGTGTTTTGACGAGCGTGAATAGCGTGTCAGGTCTGGTGTCATCAGGCTGGCGACAATCGCGCCGCCGACCACCATCGTGATGGCTGCACTAATGGTCAGCGGGCTGCCCGTCGGCGGCAGGTCAATGATCTGCTGTAGCGTATGGCCGGAAAGCGTCTGGAACGAGATAAAACCGACCAGGCAGATAAACAGCGGCACTGCGATGCGCGCCGTCACGCGCAGCGCTTTAAAACCAAAGGTCACCAGCACGGTCAGCAGCAGGCCGGAGAGGCTGGCCGCCAGAGGGAAGCCCAGCGCACCCCCGAGGGCAAAATTCAGCGACTTGGCGAAGATGGCGTTCTGAATTCCAAACCAGCCCAGCAGACTGACGGCGACGACCAGGCCAATCAGCACCGAGCCAATACGGCCAAACCCACACCAGCGCGCCAGCAGGCTACCGGATATCCCCTCTCTCATCCCGGCATAGCCCAGGCCGAAGGTCACTACGCCAAAAATCACACTCCCGGCAAGGATGGCGAGAAAAGCGGAAGCGAGACTCATCGAATCCCCCAGAACCGCACCCAGCATAAACTGGTCCAGCGCGGTCAGCATACCCATATGTACGACGGCAACACTTAAAAATGAGACGCGTTTATTTTCAGGCACGCGGCTTAACGGGTAATCTTCGATACGAATCAAGGTGAGGTTCCTTAGCAACAAATTAAATAAACTGGATACCCTTTTCGATCAGGCGATCCGGAATAAAGTTATCTAACCCGGCATGACGGCAATACTCTTCGAACTGACTGTGCGTATGCACGCCGGCTTTCTGATAGATGTTATAAATGCGGTTCTCTACCGTACGGTGGCTGAGGTTATAAATACGGGCAATCTCCTTAGTCGACAGGCGTTGCAGCATAAGAAAAAGCGTATCCAGCTCCGAACGGGTAAACAGGTCGTTGCTGACTTCGGTGGTCAGGACCCCAGGTTTTTGCTGTGTGATGTACTTCAGGGGAGACATGGTATCGAGCAGCTTGGCGTTCCAGGCAATGCCAATAAAATCCCCCTTCGCATCGTGCAGGGGGATTTTTTCACTGATATAAGGGGTCAGGGTTTTCTGGCCGAACCAGTAATGAGTTTCGATCACTGCCACCCGGCCGTTGGAGGCCAGCGTGCGTCTATCGTGTTCGATTAAGGCTTCTTCGCACTCGGCCCAGGAGGCCGGGAAATCACTGTCCAGCTGACCTTCGATATTAAATTTCGCTGGCGTATTGGTATACAGATACGCCGCTTTATTCATATAGAGATGGCGGGATTCAGGGTCTTTGATCCCCCAGGGTTCGGATAAATGTTCCATCATGGCAATCAGAGCACTGAAGTCTGACCTTTGCTTGTTGTCTGGTAATTCCATTTTTTCCCCCTGGGGAAGACTGCGATCAAATCTGTTTAGCGAGATAATGACGGGTATGCCGATGGGCATAGCCGCCAAGATCGCCGTAGGCTGCATAGCCTAATTTTTCGTAAAACCCTTTTGCCTGGAAATCGAAGGTATCGACGTAGGCCATATGGCAGCCACGCTGTTTCGCCTCTTCTTCTGCCGCCAGCATCAGGTCGCGGCCGACCCCCTGGCCCCGACAGGCGTCGCTGACCCATAAATATTGCACTTCCAGTCCACCCCACCAGGTTCTGGCCACCAGTCCCGCCATAATCTGATGGTTCTCATCACGCAGGGTGAGAAACAGCGGGTGGATGTCTACCGGGGTGGTTTTGGCATTATGCTGCCACAGGCTGTCGATGACGAATGCCTCATCGGCGGCAGAAGGACGATCGGTCACGGTGATTTTCATTGGCTTCATGCTCTCATTATTCGAATAACAATTAATAAGATAACTTGTACATTACCACCGCGTAATTATCATTTCTGCCCAGGTATTACAAGAGTGTTTTCCCCCCTTACCCTGAGCGTTGAAAAAGCATAAGGTGTGCGCCACGGACGACAGTGTCCAGCCAGTCAGTCTAATATCCTGTCGTCCTGCCAATTTGGCAAGGCAATATTGAGCCTCGCCGGGGAAAGTTATACATGCAGCAGCTTTTTCAGCGACCAGTATCCTGGCGGATGGAAGAGATTATAAATAAAGAAGTCTGATGGTGATATCGAATATTACATCAGAAAATCTTTCTTAAAAGACGTTGTTTTGTGAAAGGCCGCTCGCTGAGCGGCCTTTTTCACTTGGTGGTTCGCAGGCTGCGGAACGCTGTACCAGCCGGCGGCGTGCTGAGGGCGGTTAACGCCCGACGCCGGCCATTACGTTGATACAGCTCTCAACGTCTCTGGCGGCCGCCGTTTTCTGCTCCGGCGTCAGGGCCTGGTATTTTTCCATCGACGATCGGCCCAGGCGGTCATCGTAGTTCACCTGTTTAAACGAGTAAGAGCTGTTTTCATTGATGATGACGGTACGGATCTTATTGCTAAAATCGCGATCGCTGGTGGGAGCGCCCAGCACATTGACTGCCGCACAGGCCGCAGCATCATAGTGAGGGTCATGCGCCGGGCTGCGGAACAGAAACCACCACACCAGCAGGGCAGCGGCAACTATAATCAACAGGGAATAGCGCTTTTTCATTATTTTCACTTTTTACTTGTCAGGGCGGGGATACAACAGCGAGTGTAACTGCTCTGCGGGCTGCGGTTTACTCAGCAGGTACCCCTGCAAGCGGTCGCATCCCGCTGCCTCCAGCATCAGTCGCTGTTCTTCGGTTTCCACCCCTTCTGCGGTGACCGTAATACCCAGGCTATGGCCGAGAGTAATCACCGATTCCACGATGGTCGCTGAGTTTTCTCGCACCCCCAGCGACTGGATGAAAGCGCGGTCGATCTTAATGGTGTCCACCGGGAATTGTACCAGATAGCTCAGACTGGAGTAGCCGGTGCCAAAATCGTCAAGTGCAATGCAGAATCCGGCGGCGCGCAGGATGTTAATAGTTTTCAGCGCATCCTGTTCATTTTCCAGCAGCACCCCTTCGGTTATTTCCAGTTCAATCTGCCGGGGATTGATGGCGTGCCGCGCGACCATCGCCAGCAGATTGTCGACAAATCCGGGAGCGAGGAACTGCAGCGGCGAGACATTCACCGCCACTTTCAGCCTGGGGTAGGTTTTTGCCAGCCCGCAGGCCTGCTCCAGCACCCATTCTCCCAGCGGGATAATCAGCCCGGTCTCTTCCGCTATTGGCACAAACTCCGCCGGTGGGATGGCCCCCAGCTCCGGATGCTGCCAGCGCAGTAAGGCTTCAACGGATATCAGCGTTGTACCGCTGATATCCATAATCGGCTGATACCACTGCATCAGTCCACACTGATTTTCCAGCGCCAGATGAAGCTGCTGCGCCAGGCGCTGGCGTTTTTGCACGGCTTCATCCATGGCCGGAGCAAACAGGCAGTAGCGACCACGGCCTTCTGCTTTGGCGGCGTACAGGGCAATATCGGCTTTGCGCATCAGCTCCAGCCGATCCAGACTGTGCTGCGGTGCCAGCGCTACCCCGATGCTGACGCCGACCCACAGCGTATGGCCGCGCAGCGTCATGGGTTCACCGAGGCGGGTAATGATCTGCCGGCACAGCGCGGCGACCTGCTGTTCGCTCTCCACACCGCTTATCATCACGACAAACTCATCACCCCCCAGGCGGCCGACGGCATCCTGTACCGGCAGCAGCGATGACAGCCGTTGACCAATCTCAACGATCAGGTCGTCCCCGGTATGGTGACCATAGGTATCGTTAATCATTTTAAAGCGGTCGAGGTCGAGCAGCAGCAGTGCCAGCTTGCGGTCTTTGCCGGGCAGGTGGTGCAGGCGTTGGTTAAGCTGTTCTTCTATCCAGGCACGATTGGGCAACCCGGTTAACACATCGTGGCGTGCCAGATGCTGTGCATGGGCTTCACTGGCCGCCAGGCGGCGCATTGAACTGGAGAGTTTCAGCGATGAATACCACAGGCGGCGCGTCATAATGATGCACATCAGGGAAATACTGAGAATAGCCACCGCAATCAGCGGCCCGGTGACCATCAGCATCTGACTGCCGGGACGCATGGGTATCCAGGAGACGCTGCTCACCGGGATTCCCCCTGACGAGGTCAGAAGAAAGCCGGCGCTGTTGGCCTGGTCGGGGTTATTAGGCGTAAAACGAAAATGGCTGACAACGCCGCGATGTTCCAGAAAGTCGATAAAGCTGTAATGCAGATAGCGGATGAAGACCAGTTTCTTTCCGGTGCTGTCCGGCAGGTTGCCGGTGACGATCTCGGCGACCCGACCGCGCAGGCGAATGAAATCATCGGTGACGCTGGTTTGCTCTAACGGTTGCAGCAGATGATCGAGTGACAGGGCAATATCATCATAGCTGGAGGTGGGGACGGGTTTGCCTTCCCGCCAGCTGACCAGCGGTTGCTGCCGGGCATTCAGCAGATAAATTTCGTTGTCACCGGCAAGGTTAAACAGCCAGCTGCCAAACTCGGCTGGTCTGGCTAACTGACGCGTCAGGTCCGGGTCATTCAACAGGTTTCTGTGTTGCAGGGAAAAGTCAGCCAGATGCTGAGTAAGGATATTTTGAATAATCTGCTGCTGTTTTTCTTCTGCTTTGGCATTGCTTTGCGCGGTGACCCACCAGGCGGTAAACCCACATCCCAGCAGGGCGAACAGCACCACCGCCACTACCGGCGCGACGACGTTACGCATAAATTCGCGGCGTAGTTCAGCAATTGTGCTGTATTCGATTTTCATTGACCTTCCAGGATAGACGGGTCGTTGCCCCAGGAAACCACGGGTCCTGCAAGGGGCAAACATTACCTCATGACCTATTATTGGCAAAGATAAAGGCTTTATAAAATATCCGTTTATCTGAAATCACGCGGGGCAATGCATTTACCCGTGCAGAGGAGCGGCTTAGGCCGGACCCTGCGTCCTGACCGGATAGCTGGCCAGAGGTTTAATCTCTTTCAGGACAAACATGCTCTGCATCTCTTTGATGCCCGGCAGGCGGCGGATCACTGCCATTGCAAAGTCAGCGTACGAATCGAGATCCCGGGCAACGACCTGAAGCAGAAAATCGGCATCACCGCCGACGCTGTAGCAGGCCACGACATTCTCCAGCGCCGTGACTTCCTCCTCAAACTTGCGGGCTTCGTTCTCGCTGTGGCTGTCGATCGACACGCGCACAAAGACCATCACCCCCAGGCCGATTTTCCTGCGGTTCAGCACCGCGCGGTAGCCCTGGATGACCTCGTCTTCTTCCAGTTTGCGCACCCTGCGCCAGCAGGGCGAGGCCGACATACCGATGTCGTCGGCCAGCGTCTGGTTGGTCATTCGCGCATCGTTTTGCAGCAGCGTCAGGATTTTCATATCAATAGCGTTTAAGGTCATCAGGTCCGATTCTTCTTTTTGTCATTAATTAATGGAATGATCTTGCCCTTTTTAACGCACTTTACAAGGGATTCAGACAGCCTTTACCTCCGGCAGTGCGCGATAATAAACGTCCTTTTTAAGACGACCGGGAGAATGTTCTGATGAAGTTTGACGCCAGCCAGCACCGTTGTACGATTATTATCGATAGCCAGCTCAGTCCGGGGCTGGCGATGAATGCCGCCAGTGTGATCGGCATCAGCTTTGGCCGCACGGTTGAAAATCTGGTCGGACCGGACCGGCAAAGTCTTGATGCGGTAAATTATCCGGGAGTGATTTACGCACCGTTGCCGGTTCTGCGGGCGGAGGGCTGCTATGTTCAGCAGCTGCTGGCCATCGCCGGGCAGGACGATGAAATCATCGCAATGCCGTTCAGCGCCCTGGCACAGTCCTGCCGGACCTATGAGGAATATAGCGAACGAATTTCTGCCGTCCCCAGCCCACAGATTGCGCTGGTGGCGATTGGCCTGCTCGGTCCGAAAAAGAAAATTACTCAACTGACGGGAAATCTGGCGCTGTATAAATAGAGGGTGAGGATGAAAATTATTAACAGTGAAATTCGTGATGTGACATCGGGTCAAAATGTTCGGGTGATGACGCCAGCTAACCTGTATCAGTGTGAGCTGCACGACGATGTTTTTATCGGCCCGTTTGTCGAAATCCAGAAAGGATGCGTCATCGGTCGTGGCAGCCGTATCCAGTCGCATACGTTTCTCTGTGAAAACGTGAAGCTGGGCGAGCACTGTTTTATCGGACATAACGTCACCTTTGCCAACGATCTGTTCCACAGCGGGAAGCCCGATGCCGATGCGCAGAACTGGATCACTATCACGCTGGGCGACGGTGTGACCGTGGGCAGTGGCGCCACCATCCTGACGGAAACGGTGTGCAGCGGGGCGGTGATCGGCGCCGGGAGCGTGGTGATCAGGCCGGCGACCGTAAAGGGGATCTATGCCGGCAACCCGGCCAGGTTGATCAGGACGTTATGATCGTTTCGGGCCGGGCGAGAGAAAAAACCGGTCCCCGCGCCTGACCGGAACGCCGTCAGCGCACCACGCACATCGGGCGCCCTGAGGCCGGTTCGGGGTAAATCTGTGCATCAATACTGAACACCTTCCTTAGCAGCGCCGGTGTCATCACCTGTTCCGGCGTCCCGCTGGCCACAATCTGTCCGCCAGACATCAGCACCAGATGGTCGCAGTAGCGGCTGGCCTGATTCAGATCGTGCAATACGGCAACCACGGTTTTCCCCTGCTGCTGCTGGCGGCGCAACAGGGCCATCAGCTCCACCTGGTGGTGTATGTCGAGCCAGGTGTTAGGCTCATCCAGCAACAGCAGGGGCGTGTCCTGTGCCAGCATCATGGCGATAAAGACCCGCTGACGCTGGCCCCCTGACAGCTCGGTGACATTTTTCCCGGCCAGATCGGCTATCTGCGCGTCGTCCATCGCCGTGGCGATCAGCCTGCGGTCTGCCGACGAGGGGCGGCCAAACAGATTCTGCCACGGGCTGCGGCCGTAGCCGACCAGTTCCTGCACGGTCACTCCTTCCGGCGCAATGTGCTGCTGGGGTAACAGGGCCAGCGTCTGCCCGAGCTGGCGGGCGCTGAAGCTGTTCAGTGGCTGACCATTCAGACGGACTTCTCCTGAGCCTGGTCGCAACAGCCGCGAAAAGCAGCGTAACAGGGTGGATTTTCCGCATCCGTTCGGGCCGAGCAGAGCGGTAATCTTAGCCGCCGGCAGCGTCAGCGAAATATCCTGCAGGACAGGCGTGCTGCCATAGCCAGCGTGAAGCCGTTCAGCGGCAATCTGCGTCATCAGCGGGTCCTCATTAACAGCCAGAAAAAGTAGGGGGCACCAATAATGGCGGTCAGCACGCCGGCGGGCAGTTCAAGTGGCGGGTGCAGCGTGCGTGCCAGCAGGTCGGCCAGCAGAAGCAGCAGTGCGCCGACCAGCATTGAGGCCGGTAGCAGCCAGTGGTGTCGTCCGCCGATCAACCGCCGGGTAAGATGCGGGGCCACCAGACCGATAAAGCTTAAGGGGCCACACAGCGCAACGCTGACCGCCGCTAATGCGACGGCCAGCAGCAGGGCACGGTGTGGAGTGGCCGGCAGGGCAACCCCGAGAGTGTGGGCCTGCTCCTCACCCAGCGCCAGCAGATCGAGATCGCGGCACAGCAGCAGACTGAGAGGGAGCAGTAGCAACAGCCACGGCAGGGCCACCCAGACAAACGGCCAGCCACGTCCCCACAGGCTGCCGGTCAGCCACAGCAGCGCCTGGTTGATCTCCAGCGGGCGCGACAGCATCAGATAATCGGTGACGCTGGCGTACAGCGCGGTCAGCGCCACGCCCAGCAGCGCCAGCCTCAGCGGCGCGCTGTTACCCGCCAGCACGCTCAACAGCATAAACGCCAGCAGCCCGCCGACAAACGCCAGCAGCGGCAGCCAGACCACCGGCAGCGACGGGAACAGCATCAGCGCGGCCACGGAGCACAGCCCGGCAGCGTGGTTCACCCCCAGAATTTCCGGCGAGGCCAGCGGGTTGCGGATCACCCCCTGCACCAGCACGCCGGACACCGCCAGCGCGGCACCGACCAGCAGCGCCAGCAGGGCGCGGGGCAGGCGGTACTCCATCAGGGCGAAGTGGCGTGCATCCGCCGGGTCCAGCGCCTGGCGCAGCGCGCTGAAGCTCAGCGTTTCACTGCCGTAGCGCAGTGACAGCAGCAGGGTCAGCAGCACCAGCGCCAGCAGCAGCAGCAGGGTCAGACGCGGCGACCTCATGTGCGCCTCCGCACCAGCCAGACAAAGAACGGCGCGCCGACCAGCGCCAGTACCGCCCCGGCGGGCAGCTCGCCGGGGAAGGCCAGGCCGCGTGCCAGCAGGTCGGCTAACAGCATCAGCAGTGCGCCCAGCAGCATTGCCACCGGCAGCATCACGCGCAGGTCGTGGCCGATCCACGCCCGCGCCATGTGCGGCACCAGCAGGCCGAGAAACGCCACCGGTCCGGCAACGCTGACGCAGCTTCCGACCAGCAGTACCACCACAATATTGACCAGCAGGCGCAGCCTGCCGGGATCCACGCCCAGCGTACGCGCACTGTCGTCGCCGACGCGCAGCAGGTTGAGGCGGGCGGCCAGCAGTAACGCCAGCGGAGAGAGCAGCACCACGAAGGGAAACAGCTGCCAGAACTCGCGCCAGCGGACGTGGGACACTCCCCCCGCCAGCCAGTGCAGGATGCCGTAAGCATGGTCTTCAGCCAGCAGCAGCGTGGCCTTCGTCAGCGCAGCGCACAGTGCCGACACCGTTACCCCGGCAAGGATCAACCGGCTGCGGTCGCCTGCCTGCTGCCACCCTCTGCCCAGCAGCATCACCGCGCCCCAGCTCAGCCCGCCTCCGCAGGCGGCCAGCAGGGCAATGCTGTAACCGGCCACCCAGGCGGGATTAAAGGCGCTGGCCAGCACCATCGCCAGCGATGCTCCGGCATTAATGCCGAGCAAGGAAGGGGAGGCCAGCGGGTTACGCGTCAGCGTCTGCAGCAGGCTGCCGGCCAGCGCCAGGCTGGCCCCGAGCAGCGCCGCCACCAGGCTGCGCGGCAGGCGCAGATTCAGCACCAGCGCCTGCGGCAGTGAAGTACCGTGGCCGGGAAGCAGCGCGCTTATCGCCTGCCACGGGCTGACGGGCACGGGCGACCAGCAGAACAGCGACAGCCAGAACGCCAGCAGCAGCAGGACCAGCGGCAGACCCCAGGCCAGCAGCGGAGTGGCGCGCATCATTGCGCGGCAGCCACCGGGCGATGATGGAGAATAGCGACCAGATCGCTGGCAATATGTTCTGCCGCAAACAGCCCGCGCATCCGCGCCCAGACATTGCTGTCCACGGCGGCGACCTGGTGATGCTGTGCGGCTTTCAGCACAGACCACAGCGCATCCTGCTGCCAGTTACGCACGATGCTCTGCTGGCGGTAGTGGGCGACGATAAGCCAGTCCGGGTCAATCGCCAGCAGCTGTTCAAGGCTGATACTCGCCAGCGCCACCTGATTGACCGGCCCCGGAACGTTCATCCCCAGCGCGGCCAGCACGCTGCCGGTATAGGAGTCGCTACTGTGCAGGTTGAACTGCTGCTCGCGCGACGTGCCGAACACCACCTTCAGGTTCCTGGGCAGACCGGCGGCGATGGCCTGCATACGCTGATGATGCTCTGCCAGCCGTTGCTGCATTTCACCGTCTTTTCCCAGCACTTTGCCAATAATCGCTGCCGATTGCAGGTTTTCAGCATAGGTTTCATTACGTGATTTCAGCATCAGCGTCGGGGCGATCGTTTTTAACTGGCCGAGAATGCCGCCGTGACGGGCGGCATCGGCAATGATCAGGTCCGGTTTCAGGGCGGCAATCACCTCCAGGCTGGGCTGGGCGCGGGTACCCACCGATTTCCACGGCTGGATGCGCGCCCGCACTTCCGGCAGGATGCGCGCCGGGTCGTTGTCATCGGCCACCCCGACCGGACTGACGCCGACGGCGGCCAGCGCATCAACAAACGACAGTTCCAGCACCACCACGCGCTGCGGCGTTTTATCAAGGGTAAACGGCCCGTTGCTGTCCTGCACCGTTACCGCGTGAGCGGCGGGCACGATCGACAGCAGCGTGCAGAACAGAATGAGGGAGAGTCGCTTAAGCATGTTTCCTCCGGATAACAGAAATGACCCGGCGGGCCGCCGCTAAGCTGCCCGCCGGGATGATGGATCAAAACTTCACTGAACCCTGCATATAAATCGTGCGCGGCTGACCGGCGTAAAGACCTTTGTTATTGTCTTCGGCGGCGCGGGTGAAGTAGTTGTGGTCAAAAATATTCTTCACGCCGACGGCGAGATTGAGGTTGGCGAACTGCGGGCCGAAGTCATAGTTAGCCCGTGCGCCCCACAGCATAAAGCCGGGAATGCGGCCGAGGCTGCCGTCCGCACTCTCATCCTGAGTGTTGGCATTGTCTGCATACTGGCCGGACTGATATTCACTGTTAACGTTAAAGGTCCAGCTACCGTGGAGGTAATCCATCCCCAGCGTGCCTTTATGCTTCGGTGAGAACGGCACCTGATTGCCATAGTTATCACCCGCCTGGCGGATCACCGCATTAACGTACGCATAGCTGGCGGAAACGGAGAGGTTTTCCAGCGCCGGTGAGACATCGCCAAGATCGTAGCGCAGACGACTTTCCAGACCGCTGTGGCGTGTTTTTCCGCGCGAGGTCACGCTGTCGTCAGTCTGGTTGGATTCATACTGATTGCTGAAGTTAATCAGGAACAGGCCGACTTCTGCCTGCAGGGCCTGATTATCAAAGCGGGTGCCCAGCTCCCAGGTGCGCGCTTTTTCCGGCTCAATGCTGCCGCTGCTGACCGCTTTGCCAATCTGGCTGTACTGCACGGTGCCGAAGGAGCCCTCGGTGTTGGCATACAGGTTCCACGACTCGTTGAGGTGATACAGCACGTTCAGCGCCGGAAGCGGTGCGTTATAGCCAATCTCCTGTCTGCCGTCTTTGACGTAATCATTCTGGTAGGACTGAATATGCTCGTAGCGCATGCCCGGCGTCAGGGTCCAGTTACCCACATCGATGCGGTCATCGATATACCAGGCGTGTGCCTCGGTGCCGGACTGCGTATCGCGATCGTACGGGCTGTTACCGGTTGGCAGTCTGCCGCTGCTGGCCGGGCTGGTGTAGCGCACCTCATGGGTGGACTCACTGACATAGCGGTAGCCGATGCCGACCTCATGGGCAGTTTCCCCCAGCGTAAAGCTCTGGCTGTAGCGCGGTTCCACACCGCGTACCCAGTATTCACGCGGCGACAGGGTCAGGTTCTTTCCCTGATCGAGATAGCCGCTGCGCAGGGTGTTGGTGTAGAAGGTGAGAAGATTAAATTTATGCTGCGTGTCCGGCTGATACTGATAGCCAAGGCTGGCCAGCTGACGGCGGCCCCAGAACTCGTCATAGGGGCGGGTGGACTGAAAGCGGTCGGCATTATAGGCGGCGCGTGACAGGCCCCCCGGCATCTGCGCCCGGCCCTCGTAATACTGCAACAGGCTGGTAAAGGTATGGACCTCATTCGGTGCGTAGCGGGTCTTCAGCATCACGTCGTCGATTTTGGTCGAGCTGTGTTCGCGCCAGTCGCTGCCGCGCGTGCCGGAGTAGAGCAGCGCGGCGCCAAGGCCGTTATCCGCAGTGCCGCCAATCATCAGGTTGCCGCTGCCTTTCGGATCGTGCTGGTTGGAGGTCGGGCTCTGCAACCCTTCCATTCCAGCTTCAATGCCGAAATCCTTCGGGATAGCGCGGGTGACGAAATTCACCACGCCACCCACGCTCTGCGGCCCGTAGCGCACGGCACCGCCGCCGCGCACCACGTCCACCGCATCCATATTGCCGAGCGACACCGGTGCCAGCGACAGCTGGGGCTGGCCGTAAGGCGCAAACGGCACCGGGATGCCGTCCATCAGAATGGTCGAGCGGCTGGCAAGGCGTGGATTGAGGCCGCGAATGCCAAAGTTCATCGCCATATCGTGACTGCCCGTGCCGTTATTCTCCGGAGCGTTGACGCCGGGAATGCGGTTCAGCGCTTCACGCATGGTGGTGGCACCGGTTTTGATCACGTCGTCGCGGCGGATCACGTCACGGGCACCCGCGTGTTCAAACACGTCATTCTCACGCGCCTCCGCCAGCCAGTCACCGACCACGGTCAGCGTTTGCGCTGGGGCTACCGCCGGCACAGGGGTCAGGGTAAAGGCGTTGTTACCCAGCGATTTTGCCTGCAGGCCGCTGCCGTCGAGCAGCGTTTGCAGACCGCCCTGCGGTGAATAGCTACCGTTCAGACCGGGGCTCTGTTTGCCCTGCGTCAGGGTGGCATCGACTGACAGGGTGATGCCGGCGCGCGCCGCAAACTGGTTCAGCGCGCTGTCGAGCTCACCTGCTGCAATCTGATAATTTAACGTCGCAGCCTGAGCACTGGCCGCCGCTGCCAGCGCCGGGGTCAGCAGCGCCAGCGGCGTGAGCGCGCAGTGAATGGCAAAAACCAGAGGTGTTGTTGGGGCAAAAGCGCGCTTGATACGGGCGCAGGAATCAGACATGACCGTCTCCGGGAAAGTGTTTTTTTATCTTGTGTACTAAGGAGTCGGATGAGCCGTTGAAAAGGGACAATCGAAATGAAAATATTTCTTATTTTTATTCAGTGTTTGTGCTTCAGGCTGCACTGACCCTGACCCAGTAACGGCTGACAGTGTGAATTTTAATCGGCAATGTCTGCGCCAGCACGTGCAGCAGCTGGTCGGTATCGTTTAACCGGAAGGTGCCGCTGACGCGCAGATCGGCAGCGTCTGGCTCGCAGCGCAGTACGCCGTGACGGTAGCGCGCCACCTCGGCGATCACCTCCGCCAGACGACGATTGCTGACGCTGAGCAGGCCCTGCATCCAGCTGTTATCGGCTGGCGTCAACGGCTGTACCACATCGAAAGCGCTGGCGCTGAAGCGCAGTTTGTGGCCCTGTTGCAGCACCATTTTCTGACGTGGATCGGCGTTCAGCGTTACTTCCACGGCGTGTTGCTGCACCGCCAGCTCCGTCTGGTTTTCCCACTGGCGCACGCTGAACCCGGTGCCGAGTGCGCGCAGCATTCCCTCGCGGGTGGCGACAAAAAACGGGCGCTGCTGCGCGTCTGGCGCGGTGATAATGGCAATTTCACCCTGACGGAGATGGATTAAACGCTGCTGCGTCGTGAGCGCAACCTGCACCGCGCTGGCGGTGTTGAGCTGAAGCTGCGAGCCGTCGTCCAGTCTCACCCGCTGTTGTTCACCGGTAGCGGTGTGGTAGTCAGCGCGCAGGCCAACGCCCAGCGGCGACTGCCACAGCTGCCAGCTGCTGCCCCCGACGCCCAGCAGCAGCAGCAGCGATTTCAGCACCCGGCGGCGCGTCAGCTGTGCATTTTGATGGGCCTGATGCAGCGTCTGATAACCGAGATGGCCGGGCAGGCTGTGCAGCTGGCCCTGCAGTGACTCAACGCGCTGCCAGGCCCAGCGGTGATCCTCATGCTGCTGATACCACTGCTGCCATTTCAGGGTCTGCTGCGCGGTAATCTCCCCGGCGCACAGGGTGGCGAACCAGTGTGCCGCCATTTTCAGCGCCAGCCGCTGCTGCTCGCTCACCGTTTCGTGCATCATTTCAGCCCCAGCCGGAACAGCAGGCAGTGCTCGGTGGCTTTCGCCATATACTTTTTCACTGAGCTGACGGAGAGCTGCATCTGGTCGGCTATCTGCGGGTAGGTCAGTCCTTCCAGCTGCGACAGCAGAAACGCCTGGCGTACTTTTGTACCCAGACCGTCGAGCATCGTATCGATCTGTTGCAGCGTTTCCAGCAGCTCGTGCTGAAGTTCGGGCGAGGGCATCTGCTCTTCCGGCAGCTGTTCCACCATCTCAAGCCACGCGCGCTCCAGCGCATTGCGGCGGAAGAAGTCGACCATCACCCGGCGTGCAACGGTACAGAGGAAGGATTTTGGCTCACGGATATCCTGAGCGCTGCCGGCAAGCAGCACCCGAACAAAGGTATCCTGTGCCAGATCGTCGGCATCGCAGGGAGAGCCCAGCTTGTGTTGCAGCCAGTGGCGCAGCCAGCGGTGATGCGTCTGATAAAGGTTGGCAAAAGCGTCGGCAGCCAGTGGCGCCGT
Source organism: Erwinia sp. Eh17-17 (assembly GCF_039675725.1). Classification (NCBI taxonomy): domain Bacteria; kingdom Pseudomonadati; phylum Pseudomonadota; class Gammaproteobacteria; order Enterobacterales; family Erwiniaceae; genus Erwinia; species Erwinia sp. Eh17-17. The sequence continues at coordinate 200,957 of NZ_JBDFQT010000006.1, forward strand.
CAGCGTTGACATAAAAAGTTACAGAGCCCGACAATAAAATGACGGTAAGAGGATAATTGATAATGGTTATCATTACAATGATGGCTATTTGTGCGGTTGATGCCCGCAGCGGGGAGGGATCAGTCCTCCTGACCCCGAATTGCAGCTGATACCTGGCAGAAAACGCGCATCAGGTATCGTCCTGATGGCGACTTTTTTTCACGCGACAGAGGCGTTTAACTAATTTATTATTTTTATAATATCGCGAGGGCCATATTTTTTCAGGTGAGACGCCCAGCGCTTTCGAAATAATAAGCTCTCCTTTCGGCCAGGGTCTGATCAGCGCGTTAGCCAGTGTTCCTGAGGCCAGGCCATTTTCTCGTGAAAGACTCGCCATAGAATACCCTTTTTTCCTTATTTCTGCCTGAATGACGGCCTGGTGCCAGTCTTTGTCATCTTTCATAGTGTTATCTCCGCTGGTGTTATAAAGAAGTGAGTGATAAGGAGCGATCAAAAAACCCTTGTGGAATATAACTGTTAAAATTATGGGCGAAACAGTAATCGACCAGCCCCCTTTTGTTATTGACCTGTGCCTTGTTATATATTTTTTGCAGGTAATTACTGACGGTTCGCTGTGACAGACAGAGTTTTTTCGAAATTTCCTTACTGGTAAAACCGTGTATGGTATAAAAAATAATATCCCATTCGCGAACAGAGAACAGCTCTGAGGGGGGAGTGAAGACCAGAGACGTAGGCATTTGAAATTTTTCCAGGCTGGCCAGCGCCACGGATTCTACCGGCCTGCCGTGGAATATCGTTCCACAACATACCCCCTGTTCATTGAAGAGAGGATATTTGTCGAAATACCAGGGTTGGAGCCACTGGTGTCTCTCGAAAGGATGAATTTCAATAGAGGTTACCCGGTCCTGAAGCAGCTCAACTTTCCGGTCGTGAGCCTGAAACTGTTCCTGAAAACAGGAGGTTGAAGCTGGGAGTTCGCCATCTAAACGGCCCTCAACGCTGAAGTCGGGCGGGAGTCCTAAAAGTTCACAATATTTTCTGTTGGCGTAAATAAATGTCGAAGAACGATCTTTAGCTCCCCACGGCTCATGGCTTTTTTCCCAGAATTTGATCAACATCATGAGGCTTTGTTGCGTGATGGAATAGTTTTCCATGTGCTTTTCCTTTTTAGTCATTCATCCAATTTTTCTCATCTGACATGTTCTCGTTTACTTGAATAGATAATTGGTGTAGGTAATTACACGACGAGCAGCGTCAATTTTGCAGGGTAGAAGTTACTCTAAATTGTAACAAAAGGAGTTCGGTGTGATCACTATTTCAGACTTTAATATCGATGTTGCAGAAAAAGATGCCCTTGCAGGTATTTCAATTGCAGAAATGGTCATTAAAGACGGACTGTGCGCTTATGGAACCTCTCTGACGAAAGGCCGGCGTGTGACCTGCCATAGCCACTCAGAAGGTGAGGAATGGTATATTATTCTCTCCGGAGAGGGCCAGATATGGACAGCGGATACTGACAATAATCAGGCGGTCAATAAACAGGTTAATACGATAAAAAAAGGCTCAACTTTTTGTATTTATCCCGGAACGGCACACCAGTTGATTGCACTCACTGATTTGGAATTTATTTTCCTGTGTCCGACAACGCATATTACCTCTGACAGAACGTTTTTTGATGATTTGATAAATTAATTCGCAGCGGGTGCGATGCGCATCACGCTTAAGATCTGCCGGGCCCTGGGCGAAACAGGGCATTATCTCTTCCGTTCGCCAGATGCTATTCTTTGCCGGCCAACAGGGGCAGCATCATAGGAACGGATGTGATCAAGATACTGATAACCGGCGCATCAGGATTTATAGCTGGGCACTTTATCCGGCGTTTTTCCGGGTATGACGGTCTGCAACTCCATGCCAGCGGGCGGCGGGCGGCGCAACATCTGCCTGCGACGGTCACCTGGCATGTTGCCGATTTGACCAGCAGGCTGGATATCGCCTGCCAGCCTGATGTGGTGATCCACGCTGCCGGGCGAGCCGTCCCCTGGGGGAGCGCACATCAGTATCAGCAGGAGAACGTCGTTACGACCCGCCAGGTGATCGATTTCTGCGAACGTCGCGGCCGCCCCCGGCTGATATTTCTTTCCAGCCCTGCCGTCTGTTATCGCTATCACCACCAGTTGGACCTCTCAGAGCACAGCCCGTGCGGCCCGTCGTTCGTCAATCGCTACGCCGCCAGTAAATATGCCGCCGAACAGTTAGTGAGCCACTATCGCGGTGATAAAACCATTCTGCGCCCCTGCGCCGTATTCGGAGAGGGCGACACGCTGCTGTTGCCGCCGCTGGTCCGTGCGGCCCGTAAAAAGCAGCTGCCGCTGCTCCTGCCCGACGGTATGGCGGCGCAGGGGGAACTGATGGCGGTAGAAGTGCTGTGCGATTATCTGCTGCAGGCGGCCCGCAGCCCCCAGCTGCAGCCGGTGTACAACATCAGTAACGATCGCCCGGTAGAGATTGCCGCTTTTTTACAGCAGCTGTTGCAGCAGCTACAGCTGCCAGCGCCAGCGCGTCGCATCAAAACCCGCACCGCAATGCGCGCAGCGCGCTGGCTGGAGCGCCTTTGGCCGCTGGTGCCCACGCGTCAGCCGCCGCCGGTGACTGAATTTGGCGTCGGGGTGTTTGCTTATTCGAAGACTCTGAACGTCAGCCGGATGCTGCGGGACTTTGGCCCGCCTTCGATGACCCTGGAGCAGGGCATAACGCAGCTGATTAGCCGGGGTGTGCCATGTTAATACCGGGCGCACTATGCGCGCTGTACCTGATGATTTTACTGCTGAAGGCGGGGCTGGCGCTCCGGGTATTGCGTCAGCCGCAGCGGGATAATCCGCGGAAGCAAAGCGTCACCATTGTGCAGCCGATACTCAGCGGCGATCCGGCGCTGTCGGCGGTGCTGGAGTCGAACGTCAGCAACCTGAGCGGGGCGGCGTTCTGCTGGCTGGTGGATGAGGATGATGGGGAGGCGCAGCAAATCTGCCGCGATCTGCGCCAGCGTTACCCGGCGGTGGCGATTGATATTCAGCTGTACCCGCAGGCGGCGGAAGGGATCAATCCAAAGCTGTTCAAACTCGAGCAGGCGTGGCGCAGCGTCAGTACGGAGGTGTGTCTGGTGCTGGATGATGACAGCCAGCTGGCGGGCCAGGACTTCCATGACCTGGTGGCATCCTGCCAGCCCGGAAAGATCGTGACCGGGCTGCCGCATTACCATGCAGCGCAGGACTTGCCGTCGCGGCTGCTGGCGCAGTTCGTCAACGACAATGCGCTGATGACCTATCTTCCGCTGTTGCCCTTCAGCCCGCCGCTGACGCTGAATGGCATGTGCTATGCCCTGCACAAAGAGACGCTGGCACGGCTGGGAGGCTTTGCGCCAATCCTGCATCATCTGACCGACGATCTGGCGCTGGCCGACCTGGCGCGCCGCCATCAGGTCGCTATCGTTCAGCATACGGCGACCGTCCGGGTACAGACCAGCCTGCGCGATCTGCGGCATTACGCCCAGCAGATGCACCGCTGGAATCTGTTTGCCACTCTGCTGCTGCGTGAGAAGTCTGCCGGAATTAAGCTGATTATTTTCCTGCTGCAGGGGCTGCATCCCCTGTTGCTGTGGGGCATCCTGATCGGGATGCTGAGCGGTTCACCGGCGGCGCTCATTTCCGGCACAGCCTGCCTGCTGGTCAGGCAGGGAACGCTGTGCTGGCTGCTGCGCGGTCGCGGGGGTTCACATCCGTTTCTCTCACTGCTGTCCGAACTGTTACAGCCGCTGCATCTGCTGCACGCGCTGTGCCGCCGCAGTATCCGCTGGCGCAGTCGTCGCTATCGGGTTTTCAGCAACGATCGGTTTATTTCACGATGAGCTCAGGGCACGGCGTCACCATGAATAACGTACGGGATCTGATCCCGGCGGGCACGCGGCGCATCGATCTTCTCGCCCCGCCTTTCGCCGGGCATCTGCACCCGATCCTGGCGCTGGCATGCGTCCTCCGGGCACACTATCAGGTGCGGGTCATCAGCACGGAAAGTATGCTGCCGCGTATCCGGGCGGCGGGGCTGGAAGCACATGAGCTGCTGGCAGGCCAGGAGCAGGCGCTGCTGGCGATTGCCAATCCGCAGTATGCGGTCGGTAACCATCCTCTGCGGCTTTACAGGCAGTTCCGCGCAGCGCTGGCGCTGCTGGCAGATTTCCGCAGCGAGCTGGACGCCCTGTACCGTCAGTCAGCGCCCGACCTGGCGATTGCGGATTTTACCCTGCCCATTGTCGGTTGCGTGGCGCAGGATCGCGGCGTCCGCTGGTGGACCAGCCTGCCTTCGCCCTGCGTGCTGGAAACGCCGGACGGCCCGCCCGCCTACTTTGGCGGTCTGTTCCCCGCGCGTACCCGCTGGCAGCAGAGCCGTCATGCACTGGCGCGCTACAAGTTAAGGCTGTTTAAAAAGACGATTTTTGCGCTGTTCCGCCGCCCGATACAGGCGCTGGGGATGAAACAGCTGTACCGCGACGACGGCAGTGAAAGCGCCTATTCTGCCGAGTGCATTTTAGCGCTCGGTGACCCGGCACTGGAGTTCCCCCGCCGCTGGCCGTCAGCGGTGAAATTTATCGGGCCGGCGCTGTATACGCCACACTACGATCTGCCTGCCCCGCCGTTTAAATGCGGGCAGCGTCATGTGCTGGTCACCCTGGGGACTCATCTGGCCTGGCACAAGCAGCCGACGATTAACGCGCTGGCTCAGCTGGCCGCGACGCTGCCGGAATGGCAGTTTCATTTCACCTGGGGTGACCCGGAGACTCAGGGAACGGCGCCTGTTCAGGCCAATCTGGTCTGCCTGGCGTGGATCGATTACGAGCGGGATCTGGAACACTACGATGTGGTGATCCATCACGGCGGGGCCGGGATCATGTATTACTGCCTGCGGCATGATATTCCCGCACTGATCTATCCGGTGGACTACGATCAGTTTGATCATGCGGCCAGGATCGAAGCGGCAGGAAAGGGCATCTGGCTCAGGGGCGGCCTGTCCGCTCTGCGTGATGCGCGCCCGCTGCTGGAACAGCTGGTTTCGTAGCGGACGGTGCGGTGTGCGGGCTGACCGGAAAAGAAGGTCAGCCCCTACAGGCGTTGTAAAGACCCTCCAGCGCAGATCTTAAAAGCCCCGGTGACGGTGATAGTGGGGTATTCATCACCCCAGCCCATTCTCCACCAGCGCCGAGCGTGAAATCTCCGCCACGGACCTCATCCCCGTCAGGGTCATAGCCACCCGCATCTCTTTCTCGATCAGCGTCAGCAGATTCTCCACTCCGGCCTGACCGGCGGTGGCCAGCGCATAAAGATAGGCGCGGCCCAGCAGCACGGTATCTGCACCCAGCGCAATCATCCGCACCACGTCCAGCCCGTTGCGGATACCGCTGTCGGCCAGAATGGCAATATCACCTTTCACCGCGTCGGCAATCGCGGGCAGCGCCCGTGCGGTGGACAGCACGCCGTCCAGCTGGCGGCCACCGTGGTTGGACACCACAATACCGTCGGCGCCGAAGCGCACGGCGTCACGCGCATCGTCCGGGTCGAGAATACCTTTGATGATCATCGGGCCGTCCCAGAACTCGCGGATCCACTCCAGGTCGCTCCAGCTGATAGACGGGTCGAAATTATTCGCCAGCCAGCCAATATAATCTTCCAGCCCGGTCGGCTTGCCGAGATAGGTGGAGATATTGCCGAGGTCGTGCGGTTTGCCGTGCAGGCCCACGTCCCAGGCCCATTGCGGATGGGTGACGGACTGCCAGTAGCGGCGCAGGGCCGCATTCGGGCCGCTCATGCCCGAGTGCGCATCGCGGTAGCGCGCGCCGGGAGTGGGCATATCGACAGTAAACACCAGCGTCGAGCAGCCTGCTGCTTTGGCGCGCTCCAGCGCATTGCGCATAAAACCACGATCTTTCAGCACGTAGAGCTGGAACCACATCGGGCGCGAGATGGCTGGCGCCACCTCTTCAATCGGGCACACCGACACGGTGGACAGGGTAAAAGGAATGCCTCTGGCCGCCGCTGCTTTGGCCGCCTGTACCTCTCCCCGGCGGGCGTACATGCCGCACAGCCCGACCGGAGCCAGCGCCACCGGCATTGACAGCGTTTCATTAAACAGCGTGGTTTGCAGGCTGAGGTCGGACATATTGTTCAGCACGCGCTGTTTCAGCGCGATGCTGGCCAGGTCCTCTACGTTGCGGCGCAGGGTGTGTTCGGCATAGGCACCGCCGTCAATGTAATGAAACAGAAACGGGGGCAGGATGCGCTTAGCGGCGGCGCGGTAGTCAGTTCCGGCTGAAATAATCATCGATTTTCTTCCCTGGTGGCAGGACTGTTGTCATCCGGCAGGCGGGTGCTGCGCCGCCGCCGGGCTTCATTTTCATGCAGGTCTTTCAGGGTGGTCTGAACAAAGCCAAGATGCTGCCTGGCCGCCTGACCTGCACGTTCGGCATCGCCCGCGAGGATCGCCAGCAGTATCGCTTCATGCTGGTCCGTCAGCCGGGCAAAAATTGTCGGCGCGCTGTACATACGTTCGCGGCTGTGCGCCACCGAGGATTGCAGCAGGTCGAAGAAGCCGCGCATGGTCTGAAGCAGCACCACGTTGTGCGACGCTTCAGCAATCGCCAGATGAAAGCGCACATCGGCCTGGGCCGCCATCTCCGGCGACAGGCTCTCCTGCTGCTGGATGGCGTCAAAACAGCTTTGCAGCTTCTCTTTATCAGCATCGGTGGCGCGCAGCGCGGCATACCAGGCGGTACTGGCTTCGATGGCGTGACGGGCTTCGAGGATGTCGTTACGGTAGTCCGGATCGTCCGCGACCAGCGCCTTCAGCGGCTGGACGATACGCTGCTCCGACCACGGCGGCGGCGCGTCACTCAGGTAATAGCCGCCACCGTGACGGCTGAACAGCACGCCTTCGCCCACCAGTTTTTGCAGCGCTTCACGTAGCGAAGAGCGCGAGACGCTCAGCTCGTCAGCCAGCTTACGCTCGGCAGGCAGGCGCGCCCCTGGCGCCAGCTGACGCCCGGCGATCAGCGCCCGGATACGTTCCACGAGCGGAGCAGACAGATTTTCCCACGGCGGCATTCCAGCTTCTCCTGACAGGGGGTGGTCCTACCAAATGACGCAGTACAGCGTTCACTGCTGCTGATAGTTAATATTTTGTTATCTGAATACAACGATCTTGCGGGGAATTTTGTTTTTTTGTGGCCGGGTTGGTTATTTTTCTAAAATTGGTAGGACCAGAATCAGCAGGAAAGAGGGCGGGCTCAGGGCGCGGTTTTGACCCCTTTCGCTTGGCTGCGCGTTGACCACCAGCACAGCAGCGACCCCAGGCTGACCATCGCCGCCCCCTGCCAGAAGTTAACCGACAGGCTGGCGTTAAGCAGCAGGGCCGCCAGCAGGGCGGAAATCACCGGAATAAAGTAGGAGGCGGCCGCCAGCAGCGTCACGTTGCCGTGCAAGATGCCGGTGTTCCAGGCGGCATAGCCAAAGCCCATCGCCATCGCGGCCAGCGCCAGCCTGACCAGCACCGGTACGCTGAAGGTCATCTCCGGCTGCGGAGCCGTGAAAAACTTCACCCACAGCGCCAGCGCCGTCAGAATAAAGAACAGCGTAATACCGTTGCTGCCCTGCGCGATTTTGCGGGTGACCACACAGTACACGGCCCAGATGACGGCCCCGGCAAACGCCAGCCCGTAGCTGAGAGGGTTAGTCGCCACATTGCGGGCGATCTCTGTCAGCGAAAGGGTGCTGTCGCCCGCCAGCACCATGCCGATCCCGGCGAGGGATATCATCAGGCCCGGAATCATCAACAGGCTGCACTTCTGGCGGGTAATCAGTACCGATAACAGCACGGTCATACCTGGCCACAGGTAGTTCACCATGCCGACCTCAATCGCCTGGGCGCCGGTACTGGCGTAGCCGAGCGACAGCGACAGGCAGAGTTCGTAACAGACAAACAGCAGGCTGCCGCTAATCAGATAGGCGCGGGGAAACTTCCTGACAGCAGGAAAGCCCACCGTCAGCAGAAGCAGCAGCGCGCTGAGCGTGTAGATCATCGCCGCTCCGCCGACGGCACCAAGACCCTCACTGACACCGCGTATCAGCCCGACAATCGCGCTCCACAGCACGATGGCGATCAGCCCGATAAGCGTGGCTTTGTTTTGTGTCATGGTGTCGTCCCTGCCGTTGAAAAATGACCGGTTAAGACTTTACAGGGCGGCGTGCGAATGCGCACCGACTATCGCGTTCAGGAGGGGGTATCCGCCAGGCGGCTGATATGGATCCCTATCCAGGTTAATTCATCATTGGGTAAACGATACTGATATTTATCCTGAATATAGTCGCGCACGGTACAGGCGACTGACATCGCCAGCGGATGGAACTTCAGCATCTCGTGATAAAAGTCATCGCCTTGCTGCGCCGGTATTTTCTGCGCAATCACCCGTTCGGCAAAATAACGCAGATGCGTAATAAAGCGGTGGTAGTTCACGCTGCTGATATCGATGTTTTTATTCAGCTTATAGCGAACAATTTCGGCAATACGGTTCACCAGCTGTACCTGCTGGTGGGCATCACCGCTGTCCGGGTCGCCGGAGGCGTTAATCAGATGGAAGGCAATATGCACCGCCTCGTCATCGTCCAGCGCCACCTGAAAACGCTGGCTGGCGAGATCGCGACCCTGCACACCGATCTGATATTCACGCGGATAGTAGCGTTTCACCTCCCACGACAGCTTATTCGCCAGCGGGTTGCCCGCCCTGCAGCGCTCAACGGCATAGAACAGATGCTCCGCCAGGGTGAAAAACAGCACGCTGCTCAGTTTCTCAACGTACTGTTTTTGCGCCAGGGCGATAATATCGTGGGTCAGGTCAAAAAAGGCCGCCGGAACCGTGTCGGTGAGTGAGAGAAAGTGCTGAGTTTTAAACTCTTCAAGCGGGATAAACACCTGCTCGATACTCTCCCTGTCCACCAGGGTGCCGGGTCTGGCACCAAATCCAATCCCTTTGCCGAACAGGATCAGTTCGCGCTGGTCCTGTTCGACCAGCAGCAGACTGTTGTTCAGCGACTTCTTCACTTTCATCACGATATTTCCTGCGGCTTTAACTGAGATCGCTGCCGTTGCTGGCAATCACCTGCTGATACCAGTAAAACGAGTCTTTACGCAGACGCGCCAGCGTACCGTTGCCGTCATCGTCCTGATCGACATAGATAAAGCCATAGCGTTTGGACATCTGCGAGGTTCCGGCACTAATAATGTCAATGGTTCCCCAGCTGGTAAAGCCCAGCAGATCAACACCTTCGTCTATCGCGGCCTGCATTTGTTCGAAGTGTGATCTGAAGTAGTCAATGCGGTAGTCGTCATGAATTTTGCCATCCACCAGCACGTCTTTTGCCCCCAGACCGTTTTCCACAATAAACAGCGGTTTCTGATAGCGGTCGTACAGCTCCAGCAGGGAGATCTTCAGCCCCACAGGGTCAATCTGCCAGCCCCATTCAGACGCAGGCAGGTAGGGGTTTTTCACGCCGAGTACGGTATTGCCCGGAATGCGTTCGGCGTCCGGCTGGGTGGATTCGGTTATCGACATATAGTAACTGAACGACAGGAAATCGACGGTGTGCTGGCGCAGGATTGCCAGATCGTCCGGCTGCATCTCCAGATGGATGCCGCGCCGTTCCAGGTCACGCAGAATCAGCGGTGGATACTCGCCTTTGACCTGCACGTCGGTGTAGAAGTAGTTTTCCAGGTTCTTCTTCAGCGTGGCTTCCACATCCTGCGGGTGGCAGGTACGCGAATAGGTGGTCAGCTTGGTGAGCATACAGCCGACCTGGCTGCCGGGGATTTTGGCGTGGCAGTCGCGCGTCACCAGCGCCGAGGCTACAAACTGATGGTGCAGAGCCTGATAGATGTCCTGCGTCGCCTGGCCTGGGGCGCATTTCTCTTCGCGGATACCGGCGGTGGTGAACGGGTGGCGGTGAATACTGTCGATCTCGTTAAACGTCAGCCAGTAGCGCACCAGGTCTTTGTAACGGTCAAAGCAGGCGTTGCTGTAGCGCACAAAGGCCTCCACCACGTGACGGTCAACCCAGCCGTTGTACTTTTCGCTCAGCTTCAGCGGCATCTCGTAGTGCGACAGCGTGACCAGCGGTTCGATATGGTGCCTGCGCATTTCACGGAACAGATCGTCATAGAATTGCAGTCCTGCCTCGTTCGGCTCCTGCTCTTCGCCCGCCGGGAAGATGCGCGACCAGGCAATCGAAACGCGCAGCACTTTAATGCCCATCTCGGCGAACAGCGCCAGGTCTTCTTTATAACGGTGATAAAAATCGATGCCGCGACGCTTAGGATAGAGCGCATCGCGGGTGCCGTTCAGCGCATCGCGGATATTCTCGTCGGTCAGCGCCATATGTCCGCTGTAATCGGTCAGATCCAGATTGCTTTTATGGGCGATGGCATCGGCCACCGACGGACCTTTGCCCGCCACATTCCACGCCCCTTCAGCCTGGTTAGCGGCAATCGCTGCGCCCCACAAAAAGTTTGGGGGAAAAACAGGGTTGTTCTGCTTCATACCGACTCCTTTAAAGTCATTACATTACAGGGATGGCCGACCGCGCTGGTCAGCGTGTTCGCTGACACCTGAAAACGCTCACTGTTGGTCACCACCATGATCACCACCGGATCAAATCCGGCCGCGATAATCGCCTCAAGATCGAATGTTACTAGCAGCTCGCCCGCCTGCACCGACTGGTTTTCTGTCACCTGTGGGGAGAAGCCGCGCCCATCCATTTTGATGGTGTCGATGCCAATATGGAAAATCAGCTCGGCACCGCCGTCGGTCAGCATGCTGAGCGCGTGACCGCTGTCGAATACGCTGCCGATCGTGCCGCTGGCCGGGGCAAACAGCGCGCCACGTCTGGGAATAACCGCAATGCCGTCGCCCATGATCCCGGCCGAGAACACATCGTCACTGACCTGGGCTAATGGGATCACCCTGCCTTCGGCCGGGCTGAGCAGGTCAATGCCGCTCAGCGCAGACGGCAGTCCGCTGGCGGCGGGCTGCGGCTCTTCCTGCCAGATCAGCAGGGTGGCGACAAAGGTGATGACAAATGCCAGCGCCGCGCCCAGCAGGGCATAGAGGATATTCGACGGGTTATCCGCCGCGACAAACATTGAGATACTGGCCAGCCCCGGCCCCACCAGCGCAAAGGCTTCGACCGCCATCCAGCCAATAAAGCCGCCGCCGATCACGCTGCCGACAATCACGGCGTACAGGGCTTTCTTGTTCAGCAGGGTGATGCCGTACAGCGCCGGTTCGGTAATGCCGCACAGGGCGGAGAGCGCCGCCGACAGCGCGGTGGATTTTTTGTTTTTATCACGGCTTTTGAAGTAGATGGCAAAGCAGGTCGCGGCTTCGGCAATATTGTGGGCCAGCGACGCGGGCAGGTAGAGCATCTCGCGGCCAAACTGTGCCATTGAGGCCACGACATAAGGGATCATCGGTTTGTGCATCCCGGAAGCCACCATAAACGGCAGCACGCCGGCCAGCAGTGCGGTAGCGACAAAGCCCAGTCGGTCATACAGCCAGAGTATCACCGTGGCCAGTCCGGACCCCAGCTCATAGCCGAGCGGGCCGAGGAACAGCAGCGTTACGGGTACGGTAACCAGCAGCGACAGCATCGGGGAGAGAAATACCCGCAGTGCGGCGGGCGAATAGCGGTTAAACAGTTTCTCGGTCTGAGCGTAGAACAGCACGCAGAGAATGGCCGGGAACACCTGTGAGGCATAGGCGACATTTTGCAGGTCCAGCGCCAGGAACTGCGCGCCTTCCGCCAGCTGTTTCGCCATCGCGGGCAGCAGCAGGACCGACACGGCGGACACCGCCACCAGTATATTGACCTTCAGCTTGGTGGCGGTGGTGATCGCCACCAGAACGGGCAGAAAGTAGAGCGGGGCAGAGCCGATATTATCCAGCACTTTCCAGGTTGAGCTGCTGCGGCTAAGCCAGCCGAGCAGGTCCAGCAGCAGCAGCAGCGACTTCAGTACGCCGCCACCAGCAATCGCCGGGATCAGCGGCTGGAAAATACTGATCACGAAGTCAACGATCCTCGCCCCAATGCTGATGCGGGCGGCGGGTTGCTTCGCGCCGGTTTCACGCCCTGCGGCAAGGTCACGCACCGCTTCAAAGATGCCGATCACCTCTTTGCCGATGATCACCTGGCACTGCACGTTGACGCGCACGCCGAGGACGCCCGGTACCTTCTCCAGCGCCGCCTGCTGCACCAGTGCGTTATCATTGAGCGTCAGCCGCAGTCGGGTTGAACAGTGTTCAATATGGTCAATATTATTGATACCGCCCACCAGAGCGACGATCTGTTGTGCCGTTTCCATGTGATTCATCTGACGCCCCTTCTTTCACGCAAAAAAAAAGACCTGAAGCCCTCCGGTGAGGGAGAGCTTCAGGTCTTGCCTGGTCGATACCAGTGACACGCCTGCGTTCACTTCTATCGCCAGCGGCGGCTAAAGGCAACCAGATTGCATTCTGCTGTACAGATTTTGTGAGCGCTATTGCAGAGTGGGATCAGGAAAGCTTAATCATCACCATGCCGATCAGCAGCAGAACCACCCCCAGCCAGCCTTGACGATTCAGGCGCTGACCGAACAGGATCCAGCCTGCGGCGATGGTCGCCACCAGCCCGAACCCGCCCCACAGCGCGTAAGCGACGGACAGTTCAATCCCTTTCACCGCCTGCGCCAGCGCGCTGAAAGCCGCCAGCACGGCCAGCAATGACAGCAGGCCAAAGGCTTTACGCTTAAAGCCGTCTGACAGCTTAAGGAAAATATTGGCGGCAATTTCCAGCACGATGGCCGCGCACAGCCAGGCGGCATGTAGCCACTCAAACGCCTGCATGCGGCCTCCTGCTGCTGGTACCGGATTTAATCAGGATAATCCCCGCCACCAGCGTGGCCAGGCCGAAGAGTCTGGCCAGCGAGACGGACTCATCGAATAACAGCACGCTGAACAGCGTAATAAACAAAATACCGATCCCTTCCCACATCGCGTAGGCGACGCCGAGGGCGATTTTTTTAATCGAAACGGAAAGGGCGATGTAAGAGAGAGCGATCATCACCAGCATCAGGAAATAGCCCAGCTGATTATCGCTGACGTCTGACCACTTCATTAATAGCGTGCCGGCGATCTCAAGCGCGATCGCCAGAGCCAGTAACATCCAGTAAAACATGATTTTTTCTTCCACAAAAACTGTCTACGCGCCAGCCTGAAAAGCGTACAGGCGGCAATAAATTACAGACAAACAGAATGAGGAAGGGGACTAAAGCGCGTTACGCCAGTGTTGTTCACCGGAAAGGGAATAAGCAGAAGAGAAAAGGGGAGAGCGGTTTTGCCAGGTCTTGCCGATATTATCCATAATATTTACAACTTATCCGCGTTGTTGCTTCTCGTCAGTGCGGAAAGAGAATTGTCCTCAGTAGTGATACACGCCTCTCTTTTACCCGATCATCAACCGTTAAGCTGGCTTATTTTCAATTCTTTACGCTGCATTTAAAACAAAAAGCAGCGAATATCACTGTCTGATGGCGTTATAACGCGCCAGAGAACGGTTCAGGGGCAGAGTTCATCACTGAGGTCGTTGCTCACGCTGCGAGATAATGCAGCCACTAAATCAGTTGCAGGAAATCGTTAAACTGTGTAAAAAACCGTATCAAATCTAACTGATAATCATTTTTATTTGTCTTTAGTTTCTTACCAGGAACCTGTATCCATGACCCTCTCTGTATTAAATCCGCGTGCCATTGTCTGCGCGCTCTCCCTGGCGGTACTGGCAGTGGCCACATCGGCCTCCGCCAAAGTTCAGACGCTGACCGATGTCATCGGCCGTGAAGTGAAAGTTGACCTGCCTGCCAAACGCGTGGTGCTGGGTTTTTACTTTGAAGATTACATGTCGGTGGGCGGTGAAAAAGCGTACGACTCCGTGGTCGGCATTTCTCGCGAAGCCTGGGAAGGCTGGGTGCCGGCGAACTGGAATATGCACGTGGCGCACCGCCCTTCGCTGAAGAACATTCCGGACGTGGGGGAAGTGGAAGCACAGAGCTTCTCGGTAGAAAAAGTGCTCAGCCTGAACCCGGACCTGGTGATCCTCGCCGACTGGCAGTTCCAGGCGCTGGGGCAGGATGTGCAGCGCATTGAAAAACAGGGTATCCCGATTGTGGTCATCGACTACAACGCACAGACCGTGGAGCGCCACGTGGCCTCAACGCGCGTGCTGGGAACGCTGACCGGGCAGGAGGCGCGCGCCAGTGAAATGGCGGCGCTGTACGCCGGTGCGCTGAAGCAGGTGGCTGACCGCATTGCGGCGGCGGGCAAACCGCAGCCAAAGGTGTACGTGGAGTTCGGCAACAAAGGGCCGGAAGAGTACTCCTTTACCTACGGCAAAAATATGTGGGGCTCAATGGCTACGGCAGCGGGTGGCAATAACATCGCTACGCCGTTCGTGGAGTGGTGGGGGCCGCTGAACCCGGAGCAGGTGCTGGCGTCAAAACCGGACGCGATTTTCATCTCCGGGCGTGAGAACAATAAAAATCCTGACGCGCTGCCGATGGGGCAGGGGGTAAACGAAGCGGAAGCGCGGGCGAAGCTGAAAGGCTTTGAACAGCGTGCGGGCTGGAACCAGTTACCGGCGGTGAAAAACGGCAAGGTGTTCGGCGTTTATCAGGGCGCATCGCGCACCCTGTCAGATTTCGCGATGGTGCAGTATATGGCGAAGCAGCTCTATCCTGAGCTGTTTAAGGATATCGACCCGCTGGCAAATTACCTGAACTTCTACAAAAAATACCTGCCGGTGACCCCGAAAGGCACCTTTGTTGTTAGCGTAAAAGCGTAAGCCAGCCTTGCCTGTCTCATCCGGGGCGACGACAGTCCGAATCGCCCTGTTTTCCGAAGCGGCGACCGCAGTTTGGGTCGCCGCGCGCTGTTAGCCAGGACCGTTTAATGAACACTCCTACCGACCATCGTGCTGCTATTGCGGCACATCGCGTGCGCGAAGGTAAGCGCTGGCGCTATGTGTTGCTTTTTATTCTGCTGACGGCCGCCTGCCTGGTGCTGGATATTGCCACCGGGCCGTCGCTGCTGGCACCGTCAGAGGTGATCCGCTCGCTGACCGGCATCGGTGAACGGGCGGCGATGACCGACGCCATCGTGCGGGAGTTTCGCCTGCCGATGGCGCTGATGGCGCTGGTGGTGGGCGCGGCACTCGGCGCCGGAGGTGCGCAGATGCAGACCCTGCTCAATAACCCGATGGCCAGCCCCTACACGCTGGGGATGGCCGCCGCTGCCGGGTTTGGCGCGGCGCTGAGCCTGGCGGCGGGCGGCTTCGGGCTGAACCCGATGATTGCCGTGCCGGTGGGGGCTTTTCTCTTCTCCATGCTGGCGGCGCTGTTCCTGTTTATGCTGGCGTCGATGCGCCGGGTGCGAACTGAAACCATTATCCTCGGCGGCATTGCGCTGCTGTTCCTGTTCCAGTCGATGCTGTCGCTGATCCAGTTTCTTTCCGCACCTGAGCTGTCGCAGCAGATATTATTCTGGCTGTTCGGCAGCCTGACCAAAGCCACCTGGCCCACGCTGGCCCTGACGGCAGGCGTGACGCTGGTGTGCTGTCTGCTGCTGATGGCGGACTCGTGGAAGCTGGCCGCCCTGCGCATGGGGGAAATGCGCGCGCTCAGTCTGGGCGTCAACGTGCGGCGTCTGCGTATGAAGGTGCTGGTGATTGTTGCGGTGATGACGGCGACGGCCACCAGCTTCGTCGGGGTGATCGGCTTTATCGGCCTGGTGGCCCCGCATATTGCCCGCATGCTGGTGGGGGAGGATCAGCGTTTTTCCCTGCCGATGTCGCTACTGAGCGGTGCGCTGATGCTGTCGGCCGCCTCGGTATTGTCGAAATCTATTGTGCCCGGTGCGCTGTTTCCGGTAGGCATAGTCACCGCCATCGTCGGCGTGCCTTTCCTGCTGTGGCTGATTTTTTCCCCGCGAAGGAGTGCGCTGTGATCCAGCTTGATAATATCTCTGTTCACCGTCAGGGGCGGCCGGTGATCGATGGGGTCAGCGCCGGGCTGGAGGCCGGTAAAATCCATGTAATTATCGGCCCGAACGGCACCGGTAAAACCACCCTGCTGAGCGCAATCTTTGGCGAGCTGGCGCTGGCCTGCGGACAGATCCGCTTTGGCGGGGCTGCGCTGGCGGCGGGCAAGCCATCGGGCCGCGTCCTGCACGCCTGGCGCGACGTGTTTGCCTACCTGCCGCAGGACAGCAGTGCCGATATTGGCCTGACGGTGCTGGAAGTGGTGGTGCTGGGACGGCTGGGCAGGCTGGCGCTGCATATTGATGATGAAACGCTGGAAGCGGCGATGCAGCGCCTGGCACAGGCGGGTATCGCCCATCTTGCCGGGCGCGATATCGCCTCGCTGAGCGGCGGGCAGCGCCAGATGGTGCTGTTTGCCCAGGTGATGATGCGTGAGCCGCAGGTGATGCTGCTGGATGAACCGGTCAGCGCCCTGGATCTGAAACATCAGCTGGCGCTGCTGGACCTGGTGCGGCGTGAAACCCGCGCCCGCGGCTGGGTCACGGTGATTGTGCTGCACGATCTCAACCTCGCCTGCCAGTATGCCGACAACCTGCTGGTGGTGGCACAGGGGAAAATCCAGGCCGCCGGGAAACCGCGTGATGTGGTCACCGCCGACCTGATCGCCGCCACCTACGGCGTTGAGGTGGAGATCCTGCGCGATCGTGCCGGTCATCCGGTGATCCAGCCGTTCAGCCGCGCGGCAGGGTAAGCTCAGAGTCAGTCAGGGCATGAACCGCCCTTACTGTGGCATTTTTCTGTCAAAATGGCGTACCAGCTCGCATTTTGCAGCTTGATGCAGGAAAGATTGCCTTGCCGGGTGTATGTTGCTGGCATTGGGAATTTTGAGTTACAGGGCATGTACGAATTTACGTTAATTTTACTGCTGTTACAGCAGATGTGTGTCTTTCTGGTCATCGCCTGGCTGATGAGTAAAACCCGTCTGTTCATCCCCTTAATGCAGGTGACGGTGCGCCTGCCGCACAAGCTGCTGTGCTACATCACCTTCTCGATTTTCTGCATTATGGGCACCTATTTTGGCCTGCATATCGAAGACTCGATTGCCAATACGCGCGCCATCGGCGCCGTAATGGGCGGCCTGCTGGGCGGGCCGGTGGTCGGCGGGCTGGTGGGGCTGACGGGGGGCTGCACCGCTATTCGCTGGGCGGCATGACCGCGCTGAGCTGCATGATTTCGACCATTGCTGAGGGGCTGCTGGGCGGCCTGATGCACAGTATTCTGATCAAACGCGGGCGCAGCGATAAGGTCTTCAGCCCGCTGACGGCAGGGGGGATCACCTTTATCGCCGAACTGGTGCAGATGGCGATTATCCTGCTGATTGCCCGCCCGTTTCAGGATGCGCTGCACCTGGTGCAGAGCATTGCCGCCCCGATGATGGTCACCAACACCCTGGGTGCGGCGATGTTTATGCGTATCCTGCTGGATAAGCGGGCGATGTTTGAGAAATACACCACGGCGTTTTCCGCTACGGCGCTGAAGGTGGCAGCCTCTACCGAGGGGATCCTGCGCCAGGGCTTTAACGAAGAGAACAGCATGAAGGTGGCGCAGGTGCTCTACCAGGCGCTGGATATTGGCGCGGTGGCGATTACCGACCGGGAACGGTTACTGGCCTTTACCGGCACCGGCGACGACCACCATCTGCCCGGCAGGCCCATCTCGTCGTCTTATACCTGGCGGGCGATTGACAGCGGGGAAGTGGTGTACGCCGACGGCAACGAGGTGCCGTACCGCTGTTCGCTGCACCCTAACTGCAAGCTCGGCTCCACGCTGGTGATCCCGCTGCGGGGGGAAAATCAGCGGGTGATCGGCACCATAAAACTGTACGAGCCGCGCAACCGCCTGTTCAGCTCCATCAACCGCACGCTGGGTGAAGGGATTGCACAGCTGCTGTCGGCGCAGATCCTGGCCGGTCAGTACGAGCGCCAGAAGGCGCTGCTCGCCCAGTCGGAAATCAAGCTGCTGCATGCCCAGGTCAACCCGCATTTTCTGTTTAATGCGCTGAATACCCTGATGGCGGTGATCCGCCACGACAGCGATAAAGCCGGGCAGCTGGTGCAGTATCTTTCCACCTTCTTTCGCAAAAATCTCAAGCGCCCGTCGGAGATAGTGACACTGGCGAATGAGATCGAACATGTGAATGCCTACCTGCAAATTGAGCAGGCGCGTTTTCAGTCGCGGCTGAGCATCCGCTTACGGGTGCCCGACGAGCTGGCGTATTACCAGCTTCCGGCGTTCACCCTGCAACCGATTGTTGAAAATGCCATTAAGCACGGCACCTCGCAGCTGCTGGGCACGGGGGAGATCACCCTGCAGGCCAGCCGCGACGGGCAGCATCTGGTGCTGGATATTGAAGATAATGCCGGGCTGTATCAGCCCGGAGAGAGCAGCGGTGGGCTGGGGATGAGCCTGGTGGATAAACGTTTACGCGCCCGCTATGGCGACGCGTACGGGATCACCGTCACCTGTGAGCCGGATTGTCTCACCCGTATCACCCTGCGGTTGCCGCTGGAGGAAACTGTATGATAAGCGTATTGATTGTGGACGATGAGCCCCTGGCGCGTGAAAACCTGCGCGTCCAGCTGCAGAATGAAGCCGATATCGAAATTGTCGGAGAGTGTGGTAATGCGGTTGAAGGTATCGGCATGGTGCATAAACTGCGCCCTGACGTGCTGTTTCTCGACATCCAGATGCCGCGCATCAGCGGGCTGGAAATGGTCAGCATGCTCGACCCGGAAGAGCGCCCGTGGATCGTGTTCCTCACCGCCTTTGATGAGTTTGCCGTACAGGCGTTTGAGGAACATGCCTTTGACTATCTGCTGAAACCGGTGGAAGCGTCGCGCCTGAATAAAACGCTGATGCGCCTGCGCCACGATCGTCACGGTCAGGATGTTTCGGTCCTACCGGACAGTCAGCAGGATCTGAAGTTTATTCCCTGCAGTGGCCTGAGCCGCATCTGGCTGTTGCAGATGGAAGACGTGGTGTTTGTCAGCAGCCGTCTGAGCGGGGTGTACGTCACCAGCCAGGAGGGAAAAGAGGGCATCACCGAGCTGACATTACGCACGCTGGAGAACCGCACGCCGCTGCTGCGCTGCCATCGCCAGTTTCTGGTGAATATGGACCATCTGAAGGAGATCCGCCTGGAGGATAACGGCCAGGCTGAACTGCTGCTCCGGGGCGGCCATACCGTACCGGTCAGCCGCCGCTATCTGAAAAGCCTGAAGGAGGCGCTGGGGCTGTAGATTCAGGGTTTCAGCCCGGCAAACGCGGCGCGGATTTGCGCTTCCGGTAGCTGTACGCCGATAAACACCAGCGTACTGGCAGGCAGCTCATCAGGCTGCCACTCGCGGTCCCAGTCGGCGCTGTACAGGCGCTGTACGCCCTGGAACAGCAGGCGGCACGGCTGGTCGGCAATCCACAGCATGCCCTTGTAGCGCAGTAGCTTATCGGCGAAACCGGCCAGCAGCTCCTCCATCACTCTGGAGACCGCCTCCAGCGCCAGCGGGTAGTCCAGCTCCAGCACCACCGAGACGATATCATTGCGCTGCTGCGGGATAAACTGGAAGCGCGGCTTCGGGGTGACGATCGTCTCTTCCAGCATAAATCCGCGCGTATCAAACAGCAGCGCCAGGTCAATATCGCCGTGGATCGCCGGATAGATCGGCGCGCGGGCGTTGATGCGCTGCAAACGCTCCAGCAGCGCCGGCGGCGTGCCGCTGATATCGGTTTTGGTCAGCAAAATACGGTCGGCATAGCCCACCTGCGACTGCGCCAGAATATACTCATCCATCTGCTGCCCGGCGTGAACCGCATCCACCAGCGCGATCACCCCGTCCAGCAGATAGCGCTGGCAGAGAACGTCATGGGAAAAAAAGGTCTGAATAATCGGGCCGGGATCGGCCATGCCGGTGCATTCAATGATTAAGCGGTCAAAAGTGATTTCACCGCTGTCGCGACGTGCCAGCAGGTCCAGCAGCGCCTCTTCCAGTTCGCCGGAGCGGGTGCAGCAGATGCAGCCGTTGGTCAGCGTGGTGATCTGTGTGGCGCGGTCGCCCAGCAGCTGGTTATCAATCGCGACGGCGCCAAACTCATTCTCAATCACAGCAATTTTATAATCCTGCTGTTCGTGCAGTATATGACGCAGCAGCGTGGTTTTACCCGCGCCGAGAAAACCAGTCAGTACGGTAACGGCAATCGGTGTCATGGTCTTTTCCTTATCAGCAGCAGCGCATGCCGCCTTTACCGTCCCCGCCGTAGCGCGCCTGCTGGCGCTCGCGGAAGAACTCTTTATAGGTCATCACCGGCTTGTCCGGATGATTGGTCTGCATATGTTCGACGTAGGTGTCGTAGTCAGGAATACCGACCAGCATCCGCGCGGCCTGGCCGAGGTATTTTTTCGCTGCGCCGAGATTATCAAACATAATATCTGTCCTGTTCTGCGGGCCGGTCATGCCCGGCCCGCAGTGATTAATGACCGGATGAAATCTTGATCCCTTCCTTCGGCACCGCGAAATACGGTGTTTCCGTATCCGTTGGCTGATCGGACTGGCGTGCTTTCAGCCAGGCTTTAATACCGTAGAAGATAATACTGTACACCACCACGAGGAACAGAATACTCAGGCCTGCGTTGGTGTAGTTGTTGATCACGATATGATTCATATCGGCGATCTGCCTGGCGGTCAGTTCACCGCCTGCCGCCACTTTCGCTTTGTACTCCCCGGCCATATAGAAGAAGCCTTCCATCTGCGGGTTGTTGCTGAACAGCTTCAGACCCAGTGCCCAGGTAGTACAGATCAGCAGCCAGATAGCGGGCAGCATGGTCACCCAGATGTACTGCGTGCGCTTCATCTTAATCAGCACCACACTCGCCAGCACCAGCGCCACGGCGGCCAGCATCTGGTTCGAGATGCCGAACAGCGGCCACAGGCTTTTCACGCCGCCCAGCGGGTCAACCACGCCCTGATAAAGCAGGTAGCCCCACAGCCCGACGCAGCCTGCGGTCCCGACCACGCCGGCCAGCAGCGAGTCGGTTTTTTTCAGGAACGGCACGAAGTTCCCCAGCAGATCCTGCAACATAAAGCGGCCGGAACGCGTACCGGCATCCAGTGCGGTGAGGATAAACAGCGCCTCAAACAGAATGCCGAAGTGATACCAGAAGCCCATATCGGCAATCGGCATAATTTTGTCGAACACGTGGGCAATTCCGACGGCCAGCGTGGGCGCGCCGCCCGCACGGTTCAGCACCGACGGCTCACCGATATCTTTCGCGGTTTGCAGGATCTCTTCCGGCGAGATAACAAAGCCCCACGAGCTGACGGTGGCGGCCGCCTGAGCGGTCACGTCGTGCAGCTGCGCCATGATCATCGGTGCGTTCGCGCCGCCCAGCTCGTGCAGGTTGGGCATCACGATGCCGAGACCAGCCGGAGGGGTATTCATGGCGAAGTAAAGGCCGGGTTCGATAATCGATGCCGCCACCAGCGCCATCACTGCCACAAACGACTCCATCAGCATTGCGCCGTAGCCGATAAAGCGCGCGTCCGTTTCACTGGCCAGCAGTTTTGGCGTGGTGCCGGATGCGATCAGCGCATGGAAACCGGAGACCGCACCGCAGGCGATGGTAATAAACAGGAACGGGAACAGGGCGCCTTTCCACAGTGGACCGGTGCCGTCAATGTACTGGGTCAGCGCCGGCATTTTCAGTTCCGGGTTGAGGATCACAATCCCGATGGCCAGGCCGACAATGACGCCGATTTTGAGGAAGGTGGCCAGATAATCACGCGGGGCGAGGATCAGCCACACCGGCAGCAGCGCGGAAATAAACGCGTAGCCAATCAGGGTAAAGGTGATGGTGGTGTCTTTAAAGGTCAGCGCCGGGCCCCAGTAAGGGTCGTGGGCGATGACGCCACCGAAGTAAATGGAGGCAATCAGCAGTATCACGCCAATCACCGAAATCTCACCCACCCGTCCGGGGCGGATAAAGCGCATATAGATGCCCATAAACAGCGCAATCGGCACCGTTGAGCAGACGGTAAACACCCCCCACGGGCTTTCCGCCAGCGCTTTCACCACGATCAGCGCCAGCACCGCGAGGATGATAATCATGATCAGGAAGCAGCCGAACAGTGCGATGGTGCCGGGCACCGGACCCATCTCGTTTTTGATCATCTCACCGAGCGAGGCACCGTTACGGCGCTGGGAGATAAACAGCACCATAAAGTCCTGCACCGCTCCGGCCAGCACTACGCCTGCCAGCAGCCACAGCACGCCGGGCAGGTAGCCCATCTGTGCCGCCAGCACCGGGCCGACCAGCGGTCCCGCCCCGGCGATCGCGGCGAAGTGATGACCAAACAGCACGTTACGGTTGGTCGGCACGTAATTCAGGCCGTCATTGTTCAGCACCGCCGGAGTGGCGCGGGTCGGGTCGAGTCTCATCACCTTCTGGGCGATATACAGGCTGTAGTAGCGATAGGCCACCAGATAGACCGAGACGCTGGCGACCACGATCCACAGCGCACTGATATGTTCACCGCGCCGCAGTGCGACGACGGCCAGACAGCATGCTCCGATGATGCCAAGAATCATCCAGGGTATATGCCTGATAAACTTATTTTTATTCATAGGGGACCTGGTTTTAACGATGTTATAGGGTGTGCAATCGAAATGTTGGTATACCGGGTCTATGGTGGCGAATTTCAATAGCTACCGGGGGGATAATTCGCTGAGTGGTTATAATGCGGGGGTAAGCGGTAGCCTGCCGGAATGAACGGTTTTGCAGTGAAACCAGTAGCTTAAAATTTGTGACTGAGGTCTCACCTGTCCTGCCGTGCATTCCGGCGCTCTGACGCCGGGGGGCTGGCAGGGAATAAATCAGCAGCGTTAATGTAAAGTTTGTCATTCAGGATCATTTATTGCCTGATTCCGGGGGTAAATACTGCTATAAACAAGCCTTAAAAAAATGTCTTTCATCAACTTTTTCAATAGCTCAGGGACTTTTCGCTGAATTTGACTTACGGAAAGAGCGAAGAGCGAAAACTCAGGAAGAACCGATTACATGACCACTGATTTCGAACCTCTGGCGTCGATCCTCAGCCGCCGTGCGCACCTGCGTGCACTGTTTGTCAGCCAGCAGTTTGACGCACTGGATGCGCTACTGGAACAGCAATCCCAGCCCTGGCTGAATGGCGTCAGCGCCAGATACGACTACGAGTGGAGCATCGAAATGATGTTCGATCCGCTCCAGTCTGATGCGGAAACGCTGGCGCTTCTGCAGTCGTGGGTTGCCGAGAGCCCGGCTTCGTATCACGCTCATCTGCTGCTGGGCTGCTACTGGGAGCGTGCGGCATCCAGGATTCGTACCCAGGATGGCGGCGAGTTTGTCTCGGACGACCGCTGGACAGGGGCCGGGCTGGCGCGAGACCTGGGAATAGCCGCTTATCTGCGGGCGCTGCCTCTGCACCTGAAGCCCGCCTTTGCGCTGTTCCGTATTTTCCGCCTGACCTGCTATCTGGGCGAACCGCAGTGGCTGACCGCGCTGGCTGAGGGCACAGAAGTGCAGGACTATGCGCAGCAGCAGGCCGGGGTAGCGCCTGCGGTCTGGGCCGCCGGAGTGCAGCGGCTGCGCGAGCAGGGCGGCAGTGAGCTGGCCGCGATCCCTGCGGCGTTACCGCACTGCTTACCGCCGCGCGATGACGGTCAGCAGGACAGTAAGCACTACTGGCTGCAGCTGACGCTGGCGGCGCGCCCGAACCTCTATGCGATCCTCAGTGCCTGGGTGCATTTCCTCTATCCGCGCTGGGGCGGCAGTCACCAGCAAATGTCGGCGTTTATCGACAGCGATCTGTGTCGCGGGTTGAGTGAGCAAGAGCGCAACGGTCTGCGGATGATCCAGGCCTGGGACTATATTGGCTATGTGGCGCTGATGCCGCGCGCCGACGATGATGAGCATATTGCCTTCTGCCTGCGCCAGTACGATGCGCTGCTGGCGCTCAACCTGACGCCGCGTCAGCACGCCGCCGTGCTGCGCAGCTATGCCAGCTTCCTCTGCCACTATGCGCGCACGGAACAGGAAGGGGAGGTGAGCTGGAACCTGCCTGAGATGCAGCGCGCTTACGATGCGCTGGTTCTGGCGTGGCAGGTGGATCATCCGGTGGCCGATCCGGGCTCTGACGATGCCTTCAGCACCTTAATCGCCTGTCTGGATTTTGCCGGCATTGAAGACCGTTTTGGGCTGCTCCCGCTGTGGCTGGAACGCAGCCAGCAGTGGGGCGACAGCCAGTACGAAGTGCTGATCGCAGGCCTGGCCAGCAAATACGGTTTTTATGGTATCCGTCAGGGGCAGTTTGACCATGAGAAACTGATCGCGACCGGTCTGGCGCTGGAGTCTGACAGCGATCTCGGTCAGGCCGCAGCGAATCTGTTCGGGTCCGTTTCGGAAGAGGCGGGCATTTATCTGACGCAGATCGCAGCCGATGCCGGGGATGCTTCTGCCATGGCCGGGCTGTATGACCTCTATTCCGGCAGCCTGTCACGCCGCTATGGCCGCGACGCCACGCCATATGAAGATCGGGTGCAGGCTCTGCGGTGGATGGAGCGGGCGGCAGACGCGGGCAATGTGACATGCCAGTATAACCTCGGCTATGTGATCTCGCGGGAAAACGCCATCGTGAATGCGCAGCAGTACCGGCGCGCGCGCGATCTGTTTATCCGGGTGATGAACGCATCCAATGTCGGGCTGGAAGTCTGGCAGCGCGCCACGCGAGAGCTGGCAGGGCTGATTCTGTTTAACGAGTATGCCAGCGATGCCGACCGCAGGCTGGCCGTTGAAGAGGTGCTGGCTGCCCTGTGGCGCGATGAACGCCCGGTGAATCAGGAGTATGCCGCTGGCTATTATGCCTACGCCTTTTTCACCGGAGCGGGCTGCCAGGCAAACCGTTATCTGGCGAAAGTCTGGGTGGATCGCGGGCTGGCCCTTAACCCGCAGGATGAATACCTGCTGGCGCATGCGGCGGATATTTATCAGCGTGGCGCGCTGTTCGGCGGGCTGCGCTCGTCAATGGCCTTCCGGCGCGACCAGAAGCGTATCGACCAGCGGGGCAGGGCCATCACCTTTGACGGGGCAGAGTAAGCCTGCCGGTGCGCTTTGTTTTCTTAATCGCACCTTTTGCTGTTTTTTCCGGTAGATTATTGCTCTGCCTGACACGCGGGCCTTCAGTCCCGCGGCAATACACATACAAGCACCTGCTCATCAACATGTCATTATGGAAAGGGCGTAAGGAAATAAAAATGATAAAGCTAAAATACTGTCTGGGAATCGGGCTGGCTTTTCTGGCGCAGAATGCGCTGGCCGCCGGATTTGACTGTTCGCTGAGCGGTCTGAACACCACCGAAAAAACCATCTGCAAAGATACCTATCTTTCCGGCCTGGATAATGTCACTAACGGCTATTTTGTTAAAGCGATGGATAACAGCTTCGCGGTTGGCAGCCTGGCGCGCGAGCAGAGAAAGTGGCTGGCGGACAGGAACCGCTGCGGGACGGACGCGGAATGCATCAAGCAACGCTATATCGAACGCAATAAAACCCTGGCACGCGCCGGGGTGTATCAAAAGGTCAGCGATGTCTTTGTCCGTCCCGGCGACAAGCTGGATAAACCGATGGCGCCGGGGCTAAAAAGTGAAGCCGGTTTTACCCTGTCGGAAGAGCCGTGGCGCGTGCGGCCGCTGATCACCTCCAGTGATGTGACCAACCTCACCGTGGGCACCAGCGGGCATTATCTCAGCGCCCTGACGTACCGCATCATTAACAATGACCTGATTGTGTTTGTCGTACTGTATGTCGAAAAAGATGACAAGAAAGGCGCGTTTCTTCTCAGCCTGAAAGACGGAGAGAAGCCCGTGGTGCAGGCGGTGTACGAGGGGTATAACCTTCAGCTGACGCTGCTGGACAACAACGGCCCGGCGGAAGGCGATGTCCTCTACTCCGTTGCCGAGTACCGCGCGCCTGGCGTGGCGGTCAACGCTGAAAGCGACTTTGCCACGCCACATGCCTATGCGCTGAAGGTTTCCAACAAAGAGCTCAGCGAGATCAAAGAGATAACTCCCCCTGCCGGTGAACCCGCTATCAACAAGTGGGTGGGCTACTGCGGTAGCAACGAGTGCAACAGCCGGCTGACGTCACCCGATGGTCAGTGGCGTCTGGCCTCTGCCGACCGCAGCAACAGCGAGGTTGATGAAGGGATGTACGTCTTCCCACATGACCGACCGGACGCGGGGATGAACGTGTTTCTGCCGCAGGCCGATACGGCGAAAGGGCAGGATTACAGCTACAACCGCAACTATGTCTGGGGACGTGACTCGTCGTTCTATTTTGATAACGAGGGCGGCTACGCCTGTATCTGGAAAACCGATCTGGCGGATAAAACCACCAGGCGTATTCTGCCGGTTGAAGCTTTGTTACGCCCGCAGTATGTGAACTACCGGGGTGAAGATATGATTATTGCGGCTTACAGCTACTATAATGAAGGCGGCGATTTCCACCTCGAAGAGATCTATCTCGCGAAGAAATAACGGAACCCACTTTCTCTGTCAATAATAAGCCCGGCAGCCGGGCTTATTATTTTTTTATCACCCTGACTCTGCTTTTTTTATTTTGGTTAAGTGCATTATCGTCTGCTTTCGGCCCTCCTTTTCCTGATATTTCTTTCCAGAAATATTATCACCTCACGGTTTTTACCTGTCTTTTTGTGATTTATTTTCATATAAAACAACTGTTTGTTTTGTTTTTTGTTTTTGCGTTTCAACTGGAAATTGGTCTAAAAAAGAGTGGTATCAGCCTGTCTTCCCAGGGAATAATGGCGTGACCAGGACGGGGCGAAACGAAATATGATAATCGGTGCCCTGCCATCGCGAACGGAGTGATCTGCGCCATGCCGGGAAGAAGAGTGCTGAACACCCCTAATGAAGAGCATCTTGAGTATATCTGCAAGATGGCCTTCCTTAGTGGTCTGCTGGTCACCACAGGGTGGCTGACGGTGTTTACGCTGATGCAGCAGTGGACGATCGTCATCACACTGCTGATGATGGGGGCCGGGGCGTTTGTCAGCTGGCGCATTGCGGTGCGCGGCAATTTTTCCGCCGGGCTGATGCTGGCACAGGCGGTACATCTGGTTTATGCCATCATTTTTTGTCTGCTGTACGACGTGCCTGAAGCGGGCATCCCCAGAACCACGCACCTGTATCTGCTGACCATCGCCCTGGTGGGGTTTATCAACTATCAGCGCAGGCATACGCTGATGCAGATGGTATTGATCGCCACCACTCTGCTGGCGTTTATCATTTTCAGCAGTGCTGAGCTGGTTTATCCCTTCGCGCATCCGATACCGCAGCGTCTGCACCTCTATCTTCCGCTGGTGAACGCGGTGGCCGGGACGGTTATTCTGTGCGGCGGCATCGTGGCCATGCATACTGACTTTTCCCGCCGCAGCGAGAAGATCAGGGCCATCCAGTACGCGTTATACAACAATGAGTTCGTTCTGTTTTTCCAGCCGCTACTCAACGCCGCCGGGCAGATTAACGGTGCCGAGGCTCTGCTGCGCTGGCAGCAGCCGGGTAAGGGTATGGTGCCGCCGTCTGAATTTATACCCGATGCCCAGCGGGCCGGGCTGATGCCTGCCGTCGGTGACTGGGTGATCGCCACCGCCTTGAGAGAGCTGGCGCAGTGGCAGAGCCACCCGGCGACGGCGCCTCTGACGCTGTCGATCAATATCACCGTTGACCACCTGATGAAGCCCGATTTTGTTGAACGCCTGATACATCATGCGGGCGTCAGTCGGGTCGCCCCTTCGCGGGTCAAGCTTGAGCTGACGGAGAGCGTGTTTGCCTCGGATATTGACGCCGTGGTCGCCAAAATGAATACGCTGGCGGCCGCAGGGTTCCGCTTCTCGCTGGATGATTTTGGCACCGGTTTTTCCTCGCTGAACTATCTGCGTCGCCTGCCGCTGGAGCAGATAAAAATCGATCGCAGCTTTGTCTCCGGCGCGACGGAAAACCGCAAAGGGGCGGTGATCGCCATGCATATTGCCCTTATGGGCCTGGAGCTGAAGCTTGAGGTGCTGGCGGAGGGCATCGAAACCGTCGAGCAGTGGCGGCTGATGCAGGAGTTTGGCTGTACGGCGTTTCAGGGGTTTTACTTTTCCCGGCCGCTAAACGCTGGCGATTTCCGCGCGTTTACGCTTAAAAACAGTGCTGAAAAGCCGGACTCAGCCAGTGGTGCGCTGAGCCCGGCGGGTTAACGCTTAAGGCTGAGAAACGGGACGGATCCGGAACCAGATGGCGTACATCGCAGGTAAAAAGATCAGGGTCATGGCGGTTCCTCCGATGGTCCCGCCAATCAGGGTGTAGGCCAGCGTTCCCCAGAACACCGAGTGGGTTAAGGGAATAAACGCCAGCACGGCGGCCAGCGCCGTCAGCAGGACCGGACGGGCGCGCTGCACCGTGGCCTCGACCACGGCCCGGAACGGATCCATCCCTTCCTGCTCGTTGTGATGGATCTGCCCGATCAGCATCAGCGTGTTGCGCATCAGGATCCCCGACAGGGCAATCAGTCCGACCAGCGCATTGATACCGAACGGCTGCTGGAACAGCAGCAGCGTGGGTACCACGCCAATCAGCCCCAGCGGCGCGGTGAGGAATACCATCGCCATCGCTGACATCGAGCGCACCTGCAGAATGATAATCAGCAGCGTCATGGCAATCATGATCGGGAACAGCGGCAGCATCGCTTTGCTGGCTTTGCCTGACTCCTCAATCGATCCGGCCTGTTCAATGCGGTATCCGGCCGGAAGCGCGTCTGTCACCGGCTGCAGCTCTCTGGCGATCGCCACAGAAACATCCGGTGGCTGCTGGTCATCCGCGATATCGCCGCGCACGGTGATGGTCGGCGTGCGGTCGCGGCGGCGCAACAGCGGTTCTTCCATCTGAACGCTGACCTCGCCGACCTGAGAAAGCGGAATGCGCTGGCCGTCTGCGCCGACCAGCGTCAGCCCGGCTATCTTCGCGGGGTCGAGCCGGATATTTCCGGCGGCACGGCCCACCACCTGTACGGAACGGATATCTTCACGCACGGCGGTAATCGGCACCCCGGCCAGCAGGAACTGCAGCTGCTGCGCCACCGAACTGGAGGTCAGGCCAACGGCCTGAAGCCGATCCTGATCGAGCGCGAAGTGCAGCGCAGGAGTGCGTGGCCCCCAGTCGCTGTTGACCGTTCTCATCAGCGGGCTGGCCTGCATAATATGCTGCACCTTAGCGGCGACAGAGCGCAGAACCTCAGGGTCAGGCCCCATTACGCGGTATGCCACCGGGTACGGGGAGTAAGGGCCAAATACCAGCTGAGTGACCCTGATACGGGCTTCCGGTGCCAGACCCTCTTCCACGGCCTGGCGCAGGTTGTGTTTAAGCGCATCGCGCTCCTGCTGGCTGTCGGTCAGCACCACGATCCTCGCGAAGGAGGGATCGGGCAGTTCCGGCGCCATGGCCAGATAGAAGCGTGGAGCACCCTGGCCGATATAGGCGGTCACAAGACGCGTCTGCTGCTGTTTTTGCAGCCAGGCTTCAACCCTGGCGCTGGCCGCGCTGGTCTGCGCAATCGACGTTCCGTAGGGCATCTGCACTTCTACCAGCACTTCCGGGCGGTCGGAGGCCGGGAAAAACTGCTTCTTGACCAGCGCCATGCCGAGAACGGCGGCGACAAACAGAGCGATGACCGTCACAGCCACCAGCCATTTGCGGGCAATCACGTGGCCCAGCAGGGTACGGAAGCGGTTGTAATGGCGGGTGTTATAGATGGCGGCATGTCCTCCTTCCACCGCCTTGATCGCCGGCAGCATCTTCACGCCCAGATAGGGGGTAAAGACCACCGCAACGACCCAGGAGGCGATCAGCGCAATACCAACAATCCAGAACATATTACTGGTGTACTCACCTGCCGTGGACTGGGCAAAGCCGTTGGGCATAAAGCCAATGGCGGTGACCAGCGTGCCCGACAGCATTGGGGCTGCCGTGTGGCTCCAGGCATAGGCGGAGGCGGTAAAGCGGTCAAAACCCTCCTCCATTTTTACCACCATCATTTCAATGGCAATAATGGCGTCATCCACCAGCAGACCGAGCGCCAGAATCAGCGAACCGAGCGTGATACGGTCAAAGTTTTTTCCGCTGGCGGCCATCACCACAAACACCACGGCCAGCGTCAGGGGAACCGCCGCTGCCACCACCACGCCCACGCGCCAGCCCATGCTGACGAAGCACACCACCATCACCACCAGCAGCGCGACAAAGAACTTGACCATAAACTCGTCAACGGCCGAACTGATGTTCACCGACTGGTCGGTGACTTTGCTCAGTGACATCCCCAGCGGCATCGCCGCGTTGATCTGCGCCGTTTCTTTATCCAGCGCCTGACCCAGATCGAGGCCGTTCCAGCCATCGCGCATGATCACGCCCAGCAGCAGCGCCGGTTCACCGTTATTGCGTACCAGGAAGGTGGCAGGATCTTGATAGCCCCGCTCCACCGTGGCCACATCGGACAGCTTCAGCGTGCGGCCTTTCACCGTCACCGGGGTATTACGGATCTTATCCAGCTTGTCGAGCGCGCCTTCAAGCCGCAGAAAAACCTGCGGGCCGTAGGTATCAATCGATCCCGCGGGCGTCAGCAGGTTCTGCCCGTTCAGGGCGTTGAAGATGTCCTGGGGCATCACGCCCAGCGTGGCCAGCCGATCGTGCGAGAAGGAGACAAAAATACGTTCGGCCTGCTCACCAATGATATTGACCTTTTTTACCCCCGGCACGTGCAGCATCCGCTGGCGTAACCCTTCCGCATCACGCACCAGCTGACGCTGCGGCTCGCCTCTGGCTTTCAGGGCGAACAGGGCAAAGGTCACATCTGAAAACTCGTCGTTAACCATCGGCCCGATGACGCCGGCGGGCAGGTTCTGGCTCTCGTCACTGATTTTTTTACGCGCCTGGTAAAAGGACTCCTGGACTTCGCCAGGCGGCGTGCTGTCGAGCAGGGACACCATGGTTAACGCCAGGCCCGGACGCGTGTAGG
Source organism: Erwinia sp. Eh17-17 (assembly GCF_039675725.1). Taxonomy (NCBI): domain Bacteria; kingdom Pseudomonadati; phylum Pseudomonadota; class Gammaproteobacteria; order Enterobacterales; family Erwiniaceae; genus Erwinia; species Erwinia sp. Eh17-17. The sequence continues at coordinate 232,265 of NZ_JBDFQT010000006.1, forward strand.
TCTCGGTACGGTCGTACCATTTCAGCTCCTGCAGGCGTTTCTCTAAGGGGTCAGCCACCTGATCCTGCATCTCCTGCGCCGTGGCACCTGGCCAGGCGGTAATGACCGTCATCTGCTTGACGGTAAAGGGCGGATCTTCCGCGCGTCCCAGCTGAAAGAACGCGACGATACCCGCGACGGCGATAAGAAATATCAGAAACAGGGTGACGGAACGTTCACGCACCGCCAGAGCGGAAAGGTTAAAGCGATGTGCGCTCATGGCTGGCCTCCGCCGGTGGTTTGCGCGGCCAGTCTGACCTTCTGCCCGTTATGCAGCAGATGTGCGCCAAGTGCCACCACCTGTTCACCGCGCTCCAGCCCGCCCGTCAGGCGGGCGGCATCGTCACTCAGGCTGACGATCTGCACGGCACGCCACGTCACCGTCGCGGGTTTTCCCTTCACCACCCAGACGCCCGGCCCCTGGCCGGCGTCGTATACGGCGGCGATCGGTACCTCCACGCCGGGCTGAGCAGAGGCGGTTTCCGGCAGGCGCAGACTGACGGTTGCGCCGAGCGGGGCACGGGCGAGGGCATCTTTCAGCACGTAGCGGGCTTCGAAGGTGCGGGTCACGCTGTCGGCGGAGTCAGATAACACCCGCAGTGTTGCCGCGACGGGGGCCGCTTTCGTGCCGTACAGCGATGCCCAGGCAACGGAGTTGATGGCCGGGCGCAGGGTCTCTGGCAGCTGGACCACCGCTTCGCGCTGGCCTGCACGGGCAAGACGAACCACCGCCTGCCCGGCGCTGACCACCTGGCCCGGTTCGGCCAGCGTTTCCATCACCACGCCGTCAGCGTCGGCGCGCAGCACGGCATAGGTCGAGGCGTTACGCGACACATCGGCCTGAGCCTGGGCGGCATTCAGCTGAGCTTTTGCAGCTTCGGCCGTCGCTTTAATCTGGCTGTAAGCCGAGGCGGAAACCGCGCCGGTGGCGACCAGCCCCCGGTAACGGCGTTCGTCGCCGGTGGCCTGCACGGCGCGGGCGCGGGCGGCTGCTACCGCTTCCTGTTGGGCCCGAACCTGAAGCCCGAGATCGACAGGATCGAGGCGCATCAGCGGCTGACCCTGGCTGACGCTCTGCCCGGCATCGACCAGGCGCTCCAGCACTTTACCTGATACCCGGAAGCCCAGATCGCTTTGTACACGCGCGGCGACAACGCCGGTAAAGGTGCGTGAAGAGGCGGTGGCATCCTGCACGCTGGCTACCCGCACCAGCGGAGGCTGGGTACGCGGATCTCCGGCTGTTGAGGGCGGATTGTCACAGGCCACCAGGGCCAGTGGCAGCAGACAAACAGCAATGGTGGCAGGTCGTAGCCGGATCATGGGTTCCCTTACTTATTGGAAAGAGCAGAAACCGCATTCTGTTACTAGTGACCAATTATGTCAATAGTCACACTTATGGCGCCAGGCTGCGCAGGATCAGCGCGGCCAGCTGTACCGCCCCTTCCTCGGCAATTTCCAGATTAAATTGCAGCTGCACCGGGTTCATATACGGGCGGATGACCAGATAGATAGCGCTGGAAGCCTCGTCAAGCGGGGTCTTACGCTCAAATTCACCGGACTCCCGGCCCTCGTGAAGAATGTTCTGTATCAGCTGGCGCAGGTGCTCTTCATGTCCCTTGATCGACGGCCAGCGGTCGCGTGCGGCAACCGCCGCAATGTCATACAGCTTGCGGTCGTGGAAAAACAGCTCTCTGCCGGTATCCGAAAGGGTGCGAAACAGGCGGCGGAGCTTGTCAGAGGCGGTGGGGGCTTCCGCAATGGCGCTGTCGACACGTTCCATGATCATCATCAGCCGGTTGGCGCAGATCACTTCGCCGATAGCCTGCTTGGAGTCGAAAAATTTATAGATGTAGGCTTTTGAAAAGCCGATGGCTTTTGCCAGGTCGGACACGGTGGTTTTTTCATAACCGTAGTGACCAAAGTGCGCGGTCGCGGCCTCGACGATCTGATCGCGCACGCTGTGCTCCGATGGCCCACGTGACGCGGGCAGAGGGGTATGTTCAGTCATATTCACCACTTAGCTTGTAGAGCCTGATTAAAAACCAGTGACTACCTGGTAATTGAGTCACGATGTTAACGCGTTCTGAGAGGGATCTCCATGCTTGCAGTGTGGTCCCACCCGTCTTGCCGCGATGTGATTATCCTCTGTTCCTGACTGAATGTTCCGCTCTACTGGCCGATAACAGGATCAGTTTGTTAAACAATATCTGAATGCCTGCTTTACCGCTGTGCATCCGGATCCTGATGTGATGAGTCCAAAAAATGGCCCCGTCTGTGACAGGATCCTGATGATTTCTTTGACTTACAGACACTGATGCTTGCTGCAATTGTGCTGTTATGGGGTTACCCATTCAGTTGCCAGAGAGCCTGAAAATTCCGATCGATACCCAGGGTAAAAAACATGCTCAGAGCAAAAAATATGAAACTCAGCGTCATGCTGAGTCTGGCTTTTCTGGTAGTGATTGCCGGGGGCGTGCTGGTCTCCGTCTTCGCGGGCATTAAACTTTCCGACGCTAACGACCAGCAGAAATTAACCAGCGCCCGACTGGACGATCTGCAGATACTGCGCACGGTGAAGGATAATGCCAGCCTGCAGTCAACGCTGATGCTGCGGGCGCTTGCCACAGAAAACGGGCCGGTTGCGCCTGAAATGCTGGCACAGATTGAACAGGCTCAGGCCGGTAATCAGGCGATCACCACGCGCTTCCGCCAGCTGGTGGAGGGGGCGAAATCGCTGCCGGGAATTAACCTGAAAGAAGTGGAAGAGGCCTCCGGGCTGCTGGCCGGAATCGAGCAAACGCAGCCGACGTTCGTGGCGGCGATGGCTCGTCTGCTTCAGCTTAAAAGCGCTAACGACATGGTGGGCGCACGCGCGCTGATTACCGGGTCGTTAATGACGGCTCAGGATGCCTACCTGACGGCGATTGATAATATGGTTAATTATCAGAGCCGCGTGACCAAAGGCACCGCCGTGCAGTCACAGGAAAGCCTGTCCGGCGTGTTCGTGACGCTGATCGTGCTGACGCTGGCGTCGGTGGCGCTGGGGCTGCTGATGAGCGGACTGATTACCCGTCATATTAAGCGTCAGCTGGGCGGCGAACCGGTTCAGGCTCAGCGCCTGGCGTCGGCCATTGCCGACGGTGACCTTAATACCAAAGTGGTATTGCGCGAGCGCGACACCACCAGCCTGCTGGCGTCACTGGATGTGATGCAGACGCGCCTGCGCGGGCTGGTCACGCAGATTAAAGAGACGGCGGCCTCGGTATCGCTGGCTTCTGATGAGATTGCGCAGGGTAACACCGAGCTCTCTTCCCGTACCGAACAGCAGGCGGCGGCGCTGCAGCAGACGGCGGCGAGCATGGAGCAGCTGACGGCCACTATCCGCAATAACTCTCAGAGCGCCACGCAGACCGCAACCTCTGCGCGGGGGGCCGCGGTGCTGGCGCGTGAGGGTGAGGAGCACGTCCAGACCATGGGCAGCACGATGAAGGACATCGCGCAGAGCTCGGGTAAAATTCGTGATATTACCGGCGTGATCGAAGGGATTGCTTTCCAGACCAATATCCTGGCGCTGAATGCGGCCGTGGAAGCGGCGCGTGCCGGTGAGCAGGGACGGGGTTTTGCCGTCGTTGCGGGTGAAGTCCGTATTCTGGCCCAGCGCAGTGCCACAGCGGCCCGTGAGATCAAGACGCTGATTGCTGAAGCCGTGGCTGAAGTGGAGAATGGCGTAACCGTGGCGGATAACACCGGGCGCAGCATTGTGGCGGTGGTCAGCATGGTGAGCGAGCTTGCCGCATCAATGGACGAAATCGCGCTGGCCTCCGGCGAGCAGATGCTGGGTATTTCTCAGATCAGCACCGCCGTCAGCCAGATGGATAACGTGACGCAAAGCAATGCGGCGCTGGTGGAAGAGTCTTCGACCGCGTCACAGTCGCTGGCCGAGCAGGTTCACAGCCTCCAGGCAATGACCGACACCTTCCGCGTGTAATCTGTCGGCCCGTGTTCGCGCAGGCCACAGATGTACCACAATGTAGGGGCGGACCTTTTTTTTCGGTCCGCCCGTGCCTGCCGTGGTTGAACTAGAACCGCGCGTTGATTTCTGCATAAGGCGCTGCCGCTGCCATCAGCGGTGCAGTCTCGTCCTGCGATAAAAAGCCGCGCACCAGCTGCTCGTTACTTGCCCACAGCGTTTGTGGCAGCCAGGAACCCACGCTGATGCGGCGTACGCCATACGTTGCCAGCGTGGCTAATGGCGGAAGGCCCGGCCAGACGCTCACGTTAAGCAGCAGATTGCTGCTTTGCGCAATGCTCAGCATTTCCCCGGCATCCACCAGTCCCAGCACAAACAGACCGTCGGCCCCGGCCTGAGCATAAGCCTGCGCCCGTGTCATCACTTCGCTCACTTTCTCCTGCTGCGGCACCAGATTACGGGCGTAGACGTCGGTGCGCACATTGATATACAGCGGCACGTCCGCCCGTATGCTGGCGGCCCGGATCGCTTCGACCTTGCGGCAGAGCTGCTGCGGGTCTGCGCTGCCGTCTTCAATATTGATTCCCACGACCCCGGCGTCGATCAAACGCACCACGCTGTCGGCGACGGCCCGCGGATTATCGTGATAGCCTCCTTCGATATCGGCGCTGAGCGGAACGTTAATCACGCGCGCTATCGAGCGGGCGCGGGCGACATACTCTTCCACGGGAAGCTGGTTGCCGTCGCGATAGCCCAGCGACCAGGCCACGCCCGCGCTGGTGGTGGCAATGGCCTGAGCGCCGAGACTCTCTATCTGGCGGGCGCTGCCAGCATCCCAGGCGTTGGGCAGGCGCAGTGGTTCGGACTGTAAGTGAAGCTGGTGAAAGCGGGAAGGGGAAGACGATGTCATCAGAGGTTCTCCAAAAACATCGATTTTAATCATGCTTAATTTTCTTGATAATAGCCGGAAATAAGATTCATTCATTTACTGAGAACCATAATGCCTGCGCCTCCTCTGCATTTAGTCCAGACTTTTATCGCCGTGGTGGAGCATCACAGCTTTGCCCGTGCGGCAGAGGCGCTGGATATCACCCCGTCTTCGGTCAGCCGTTTTATTAAGATGCTGGAACAGCACCTCGGCAGCACGCTGCTGAACCGCACCACGCGCGCCATGTCGCTGACGGAAACCGGGTTGCGCTATTTCTCAGAGTGTCAGCAGGCGTTAGCCCAGCTGCGCGACGCCGCCGACCGGGTGCGTGATGAGCAGATCCAGCCGCAGGGCAGGCTGGTGGTCAGCGCCCCGGTGGCGTTTGGCCACACCCACGTGGTGCCGCATCTGGCCGATTTTCTGCGCGCCTTTCCGGCTATCCAGCTGGATTTGCGCCTCAGCGATGGCTATGTGGATCTGGTGGCGGAAGGGGTGATGCTGGCGCTGCGCATCGGGCGGATGAAGGACTCGTCGCTGGTGGCCCACAAGCTGCTGGAGAACCGCCGTATTCTGGTCGCCTCGCCCGGTTATCTGGCCTTAAAAGGAACGCCTGCAACGGTCGACGATCTTGCGCAGCACGAGTGTATTGTCTCTGCGGCCAGCCACGACGGGCGGTTATGGCGCTTATTTTCTCAGAACGAGCAGCGCACGCTGCAGCCTGGGGGACGCATCGATGTGGATAATGCCGACGCCGCCCGACGCCTGTGTATTGACGGTCTTGGCATTGCTTTTCATTCGGCGCTGACGATGACGGCAGCCATAGATGCCGGGGATCTGGTACAGGTCCTGCCGCAGTGGACCGGGCGTGAAACCGGCCTGTACTGCGTACGTCCCCAGCGCCGCATTGGCCCAGCAGCGCGGGCGTTTGTCGATTTTCTGGCTGCACGCTGGTCGGAGGATGGCGGGCGGGCCAGAGCATCAAACTGAGCTGGCTGAAGGGGCTTATAAAACACCATTTCTGCCTCAGTCCCCGGCTTGCTCACCGGGAGGGGCGCCCCCGGTAAAACGTATACCCAGATAAGATGCTTTTATCTTTATCGCCTCCGGCGTCCTGTTTGGTAACCCTTCCATCGCCCCCCCTTTAATGGGGTAGTTCTCCGCCAGGATGCGGCACTCCTCTTCTGTCCAGCTTCTCCCGCTGGTAATTCCCAACATCCTGGCTTTCTGGAAAATAGTCTTACGCGTTCTGCCCGGTAGCAGCGTCATGACATGGCTGATACCTTCTCCTCGTGCGTATTCATTGCGCAATACTTCCTCTTCCTGGCTACTCCAGTGGATGCTGGTTCCACTCAGCCCCAGTGCAACAGCTTTTTGCCTCACGGCCGCAGCCGTTCGTCCTAAACGACGGGCGATCGCAGCGGTGGATTCCCTGCCATAGCAGGTTTCAACGATTTTTAGCTCCCGGATCGTCCAGGTAGAGCGATGGTTACGATAATCAGCTTTCATGACGGTCATTATACGCAACAGTTAATGTATTTTGATGAAATGGTCATAACAATAAAATTTTTAATTTGATATTTAATATGGAGAGCTGAATTTATTTTTCAGATTAAGCCGGTGGAGGTTTAGCTATTTTTTCAGCAACTTAACGCAAATTTCAAGAAAATTCCTATATAAATCAGATGTAAAATTGACAGCTGGTATATTGCTCATATTGAACTGGTTGCTATATAGTCGCGCCTGTACACACAAGGAAAGTGTGCGTAATGCCTGCTTTCCGCGCCCATTTTTACAGGAATAAATATGAGCAACTCTTATCAGAACGAGATCCCCAAAGCGCGCGTCAATATCCGACTGGATCTGCATACCGGTAACGCCCAAAAGAAAATGGAGCTGCCTCTGAAGCTGCTGGTGGCCGGCGACTTCAGCCACGGACAGGAGCAGCGCGCGCTGTGCGAGCGCGAAAAAGTGAACGTGAACAAGAACAACTTCGACAGCGTGCTGGCGGAGTTTTCCCCGGCGGTCAATATCTCCGTGGAGAACACCCTGGCCGGCGACGGCAGCGAAGAGAACGTTAAGCTGA